>NZ_JAGGRI010000024.1 GCF_018612875.1 Lysobacter sp. ISL-50
GCGGGAGCCGCCGCCGGCGCGGCCGGCTTGGCCGCCGGAGCCGGCGCATCGGCCGCGGCGACGTCGTCGGCGCGTTCGTGCAGGCCCTGCAGATAGCTCGACAGCGAGCCGATCTCTTCGTCGCTGAGCTGCTTGGCCACCGTGGCCATGATGTTGAACAGGTGAGGGTCTTTCTGCGTGGTCGTGCCGGCGCGGTATTCCTCCAGGCGACGCTGCGAATAGACCGCCTGCTGGCCGGCGATGTGCGGATAGGCCGGACCCGGATTGCCCGTGCCGCCCGGACCGTGGCAGGCCATGCAGGCCGGGATGCCGCGGGCCTTGTCGCCGCTGCGGAACAGCTGCTCGCCGACTTCGAAGAACTTCTTGTCCTTGTTGGGACCGGCCGCGATCACGGTGTCGTCGGCCACGCCGGCGCCGGACTTCTGCGTGGCGAAGTAGGCGCCCAGGTCGCGCGCGTCCTGCTCGCTGAGCGCGTCGGCGAAGGGCTTCATCGCCGCGGACATGCCGGTATTGCGCTCGCCGGTCTTGAACAGGGCGATCTGGTGGGCGATGTAGCGCTCGCTCTGGCCGGCCAGACGCGGGTACTGCGGATCGGTCGGGTTGCCGTCGAGACCGTGGCAGGCCGCGCAGGTGCCGGCCTTGGTCGCGCCGGCCTTGACGTCGCCCCAGCTGGCCTTGGGCCCGGCGGTGAGCGGCGCGGTCTTTACCGGCTCCTTATCGGGGATCGGCGTGACCGTGGTCTGGGCGAACGCAACGGCGGCGACCGCGAAGGCGGCGAGGCCGACGAGGCTCAGGACGCGGGCTTGGCTCATGTAGCTGGGCTCCGAACTACTGCTGGCTTGCTGTGCAAGGGCTGGCTGGATGACAGTGCGGCCGGCCACCATGGGCGCCGGAACCTCGGAATTATCTTCCGCCGGACCGGATCGGGTCAACGCGGGTTCAGCCGGTCAGGTCGCAGAACGCAAGCATCCGGCCGGGGCATGCGATCCTAAGGGCATGACCAACCACCTTGCCCGCGCCCGTTACCTGTTGTCGGCGCACAACGTAAAACAGCTGCCGCCCGACGGCGGATTCGAGGTCGCCTTCGCCGGCCGCTCCAACGCCGGCAAGTCCAGCGCGCTCAATGCCATGTGCCAGCAGAACGCGCTGGCGCGGGTGTCCAAGACGCCCGGACGCACTCAGCAACTGGTGTTTTTCGACGTCAGCCTGCCGTACCGCGGCCCGGAGCCTGCGCCGGATCCGGACCGGTTCCTGGTCGATCTGCCCGGTTACGGCTACGCCAAGGTGCCGCAGAACCTGCAGGCGCACTGGCAGGCGTTCCTGGACCGGTATTTCCAGACCCGCCAGGCCTTGCGCGGGCTGGTGGTGGTGATGGACATCCGTCATCCGCTCAAGGATTACGACAAGCAGATGCTCGGCTACGCGGTCAGCCGCGACCTGCCGGCGCATGCCTTGCTGACCAAGGCGGACAAGCTCGGCCGCGGCCAGCAACAGCAGACGCTGATGGCGGTGCGCAAGGAACTGCAATCGGCCTATGGCGACACGGTCAGCGTGCAGACCTTCTCCGGTGAGTCCAAGCAGGGCGTGGACGAAGCGCGCGAGAAAGTGATGGGCTGGCTGGGCATGGGCGATGCGCCCGCGTCGGCGCCGAGCGCCCCTGAGCTGGCGCGGGACGAAGACGAGTAAGCCGCGCTCTTGTGGGGGCCGACTTGAGCCCTTGTGGGAGGTCAGCTCTTGTAGGAGGGGCTTCAGCCCCGATGCTTTCCTCTCAGATCGCGGTGAAGCGGCCGGTTGAGATCCGCCAAGCTCTGACCGAAGAGCATCGGGGCTGAAGCCCCTCCCACAAAAGACTTCCCGGCTTCGCCAGGTCTTTGAGGGGTGCGCGGGCCTCGAAATTCGAGTCCCAGGCTTTCGCCGAATGGGCATGGTCAGCTCTTGTGGGAGGGGCTTCAGCCCCGATGCTTTTCTCTCAGATCGCGATGAAGCGCCCCGTTGAGATCCGCCAAGCTCTGACCGAAGAGCATCGGGGCGGAAGCCCCTCCCACAAAAGACCTCCCGGCTTCGCCAAGTCTTAGGGTGTGCGGGCCTCGAAATTCGAGTCCCGGGCTTTCGCCGAATGGGCATGGTTAGCTCTTGTGGGAGGGGCTTCAGCCCCGATGCTTTCCTGTCAGATCGCGGTGAAGCGGCCCGTTGAGATCCGCCGATCTCTGGCCGAAGAGCATCGGGGCTGAAGCCCCTCCCACAAAAGACCTCTTGGCTTCGCCGGGTCTTTGAGGGTGCGGCGGCCTCGAAATTCGAGTCCCGGGCTTTCGCCGAATGGGCATGGTTAGCTCTTGTGGGAGGGGCTTTAGCCCCGATGCTTTCCTCTCAGATCGCGGTGAAGCAGCCCGGCTGAGATCCGCCAAGCTCTGACCGAAGAGCATCGGGGCTGAAGCCCCTCCCACAAAAGCCCCCCACAAAAGCCCTTCCCACAACAGCCCCCGGACCCTTGGCCGCTTTCCCACCGCCGTTCGCGTTACTTCCTGGGTGACCGTCCGCGCGCGCGGGCTTCAGCCAGGAAGCGATACGACATGGACCCGATTTCCGACCCGCAGACCATTCTCGCCGCGGGCGCCTACGGCACCGCGCTGCTGTTCTTCGCCTACGGCGCCTACGCGCTGCTCAAGACCAAGAACGCCGAACAGAACAAGAACGTGCGCTGGTACCTGGGCATCGGCGCGGCGGTGGTGGTGGCGATGATCGGCTTCGACACGCTCAAGAGCTGGCGCAGCGGCGAACGCATCGCCCCCAACGTCTACCTGACGTTCTCGCCGCGCTTCGCCGCGGTGAACCTGCCCGATCCGGTGATCGAATACAGCGGCCAGA
Organism: Lysobacter sp. ISL-50; assembly: GCF_018612875.1. Taxonomy (GTDB): domain Bacteria; phylum Pseudomonadota; class Gammaproteobacteria; order Xanthomonadales; family Xanthomonadaceae; genus Lysobacter. The sequence continues at coordinate 2,866 of NZ_JAGGRI010000024.1, forward strand.
CCCTGGCGCCGAGCGCGCCGATCAAGGTCGCCGACAACAACAGCAGCATCAACATCTCGGTCGATTCGATCATCGAGAAAGTCAAAGGCCTGCAGCAGAACAACCAGCAATTGCAGAGCGCGCTCGGCAGCGCCGCGCTGGCCAGCCAGCCCAAGGAACTGGCGGAGGAAATCGCCGCCGCCGACAGCGCCGGCCAGGACCCGTGCGCGGGCGGCGGCGACGCGACCTTATGCGGCTGGAAACAATTGTCGAACGGACAACTGGCCAGCGCGCAGGCGACGCTGACTCAGGCGGTGAAGGACGCGCCGCCGAGCGATCCCAAGGCCAAGGCCACCGCGCTCAGCGGCCTGGGCGAAATCTACGTCGGCCAGGGCCGCATCGCCGAAGCCAGGCTGGTGCTCAAGCGTGCCGCCGACCTGGGCAACGCCGGGGCGAAGAAGCGCCTGGATACGCTGGCGACGGCGCCGAGGATCGCGCCGCCGCGGCCGCTGACGCCGATGTTGCAACCGGGCCGGCCGGAACCGCGCGAGCGGCCGGTGCGCGAGTTGCATCGGCCGCCGCAGAACTGAGCCGTGCCGCGTGCGGTCGCGGCCCTTCGGCCGCGCCGCACGTGTTCAACACGGTGTATGCGAACGACGGACCGCGCCGCCGATCACTGCGCCTGTAAAGGCCGCGTAGAACGGATTTCGCCGCGATCGTCGAAGATGCGCACGGTATCCAGCACCCCGTCGCCGTCGCTGTCGATCTCTGCGCCGGTCAGGCGTCCGCCGGTGTAGAGGTTGCGCTTGATCACCCGGCCCTGCGCGTCCAGCCACTGGTCGGTGTGCGGCACGCCGCGCAATGCGGTCTGCTGCAGTTCCGGGGCGCCGTCGCCGTCGTAGTCGGCGCTGCGCTCGACCCACAGGCCGTCGCGATACGTCGTGGTGGTTTCGCGCACGCCGTTGAAATCCTGGTCTTCTTCGGCGGCGGTCGGCAAGCCGCGCGGATCGTACTGGATGACCTGATCGGCGCTGCCGTCGCTGTTGCGGTCGGCCTCGGTGCGGATCAACTGCTGGCCTTCATAGACCAGGCGTTCGTCGGCGACGCCGTCGCCGTTGTAGTCCACGTCCTGTTCGCTCACGCCCGGCTGCATCACCACGCCGGTCGCCAGCGCGCCGAGCAGGGCGCCGATCACCAGGGCGATGACCGTGCTGGCCATGGCGAAGCCGTTGGGCGGCGGCTTGCGCTGATTCAACGGGCGGTAGACGTTCTCGCTTTCGACATGCTCGGGCGTGTCGTCGTCGCCGAAATCGTGGTCGGCCGGCTCGCCTTCGTCGTCGTCCAGCGGCACCGCCGCGGCCCGCCATTCCTCGATGATTTCGCGCGCACGCACGGCCTGTTCGTCGGCGACCTCCACCCGTACCGAACCGCCGACCGGCAGCAGGCCGGCGCCGGCTTCCAGCGCGCCGCCGAACACGAACGATTGAATCCCTTCCTGCGCCAGCAGGCCGCGCACGAGCTGCGCATCCGCCGAATGGGCGGCGTGATAAACGATCTGCACCGATGTTCCCCTGAGCGCGGCCGACGGGCCGGCTCAGGCCAGTATGCCCAAGGCCCCGCGCGCGTGGCGAGCGGGGCGCGGCGGCCTGCGGTCAGGCCTCAGCCGCGGGCACGCGCCGCGTACATGCCGTAGGCCGGCAGGATCAAACGCTGGCCCTGCAGGTGGCCGCAGGGCAGGCCGTGGCCGTCATCGGCGATCCAGTCCGCGCGTTCGCCCAACTCTACCGACGCCTGCGCGTCGCCGAGATTGAACGCCATCAAGATCGCTTCGCTGCCTTCGCCGCGCACGAACGCGATTACCGGCTCGGCGCTGTCGATGAAACCGATCGCGCCGTCGAGCAGCGCGGCATGGCGTTTGCGCCAGCCCAGGAAACGGCGGAAGCCGTTGAGCTTGGAGGCCGGATCGTCCTGCTGGCTGGCGATATCGAGCGCGCGATGACTGGCCGGAATCGGCAGCCACGGCTCGCCGCTGGTGAAGCCGGCGCGCTCGCTGGTGTCCCACGGCAGCGGCGTGCGGCAGCCGTCGCGGCCCTTGAAGGTCGGCCAGAACGCTTTGCCGTACGGGTCCTGCAAGGCGTCGAAAGGCAGCTCGGCCTCGGGCAGGCCCAGTTCCTCGCCCTGGTACACGCACACCGATCCGCGCAGCGAACACACCAGCGCGCTGAGCAGGGTGGCGAAATGCGCCGGCCGCTCGCCGCGGCCCCAGCGCGTGACCACGCGCTGCACGTCGTGATTGGAGATCGCCCAGCACGGCCAGCCTTCGCGCATGGTCGCTTCCAGGCGCTGCACCGTGCCGCGGATGTGCGCGACGCTGTAGTCCTCGGTCAGCAATTCGAAGCTGTAGCCCATGTGCAGGCGGCCGTCGCGGGTGTAGTCGTCCATGGTCGCCAGCGAGTCCTCGGAGGAGATCTCGCCCAGCGCCACCGCGCCCGGATAACGGTCCAGCAGCGCGCGCAGTTCGCCCAGGAACGCGAGGTTCTCCGGCTGCGTGTTGTTGTAGTGGTGATACTGGAACGCGTACGGATTGTCCGGACTGAAGCCGCGGCCGACCCGCTGCGCCGCCGGCTTGGGCGGGTTGTCGCGCAGTTGCGCGTCGTGGAAGCAGAAGTTGATCGCGTCCAGGCGCAGGCCATCGACGCCGCGATCGAGCCAGAAGCGCACGTTGTCCAGCACCGCCGCGCGCACCGCCGGGTTGTGGAAATTCAGATCCGGCTGCGCCGACAGGAAGTTGTGCAGGTAGTACTGCTGCCGGCGCGGTTCCCAGCGCCAGGCGACGCCGCCGAACAGCGACATCCAGTTGTTCGGCGCGGTGCCGTCCTCGCGCGCGTCGGCCCACACGTACCAGTCGGAATACTCGTTGTCGCGGCTCTCGCGGCTGCGCTTGAACCATTCGTGCTCGCTGGAGGTGTGGCTGAGCACCTGGTCGATCATCACCCGCAGGCCCAGCGCGTGCGCCTTGGCCAGCAGCCGGTCGAAGTCGTCGATGTCGCCGAACAACGGATCGACCGCGCGGTAGTCGGCGATGTCGTAGCCGAAGTCGGCCATCGGCGATTTGAAGAACGGCGAGATCCAGATCGCGTCCACGCCCAGGTCGGCGACGTAGCCGAGTTTGTCGATGATGCCGGGCAGGTCGCCCACGCCGTCGCCGTCGAGGTCGCGGAAGCTGCGCGGGTAGATCTGATAGATGACCGCGCCGCGCCACCAAGCGTCGTTGCGGAGCGGATCGCTGGAAATACGGACGGCGGACAAGACGGGCCCCTGATCGATGGCGGCCTGCGTGCTGCACTGCCGCGATGCGAGCCAGCTTACCGCCGCCGCCCCTCGCGGCCCGAGCGTGTGCATACGTATTCACCCGCGAATCGCCAGAAGAAGTGCGACATGAATGCGACTTCATCCCATGAATACGTATGCAGAACCCGCTGCGGACGCGGCGCGTTGCCTAACATGCGCCACAGACCGAAGGCGCACGCCGCCCAGGCAACCGCAGCGCGAGACAGTGCGCGCGGCCGACACACAGCGCTTCTGGAGGGGAGCATGTCGAGATCGAAGCCGGCTTCATCGCAGCATCAATTCAATCGCCACCTGTTGACGGTGGCCCTGGCCTCGCTGGGGCTGTGCGCCTCGTGGGCCGCCTGGAGCGCGGAACTCCCGTCCGCCGCCGACGCGCCCGCGCCGCAGGACGCCGCGCCCGCCGCCGCGCAAGCCGCGCCGCAAAGCGCGGCGCATGAGCTGGACGCGGTCCAGGTCACCGGCAACCGCCGCGTGCAGTCGATCCAGAAATACGCCGGCACCATCCAGTCCTTCAGCGGCGAAGACCTGACCAAGCTCGGCATCAACACCGACTTCCGCAATCTGCAGGCGGTGGTGCCGGGATTGCAGATCACCAAGCAGGAAGGCAAGTACGAAATCTTCCTGCGCGGCATCGGCGCGGCCGATTCGGATTTCTCCTCCGATCCGTCGGTGGCGACCTATTACAACGGCATCTACCTGCCGCGTCCGCGTTCGATCGGGCCGATGTTCTTCGACGTGGACCGCATCGAAGTCAACAAGGGTCCGCAGGGCACGGTGCGCGGCCGTAACGCCACCGGCGGCTCGATCAACGTCATCTCCAAGCGCCCCGAACTGGGCGTGACCAGCGGCGGCCTCAAGATCGGCGCCGGCAACTACGACTTCACCACCGCCGAAGGCGTGCTGAACCTGCCGATCGGCGAGACCTTCGCCCTGCGCGCGGCGCTGTTCGACGAAGAGCGCTCCTCGTACATCAGCAACGGCTATCCCAAGTCGCTGTTCGACGCCGAAGGCCCGAGCGCGCTCGACAATCAGGCCGCGCGCCTGTCGATGCTGTGGGAGCCCAACGACAAGTTCTCCGCCTTCGTGATGCTGGACAAGGTCACCGAGCGCGGCACCGGCGACCCGGGCCTGTTCGCCGAGCGCGGCCTGTCGGCGGGTTACGACATCAAGGATCTGCACGATCCGTTCAAGCAGTATTTCCGCACCCAGGGCAAGACCACCAACGACATCGAAGGCGTCGCCGGCACTTTCACCTATGCCTTCAACGACAAGGTCTCGGTGGAGTTCAACACCTCGTACCGCAAGTACGATTTCTACAACCGCAACGCGTCGCGCGAGTGGCAGCTCGGCCCGGTGTACCCGGGTTCCGAGCGCGAGGCTTATTTCAATCCGGAACGGTTGAAGTGGTACGACACCTTCTATCAGGCGGACAAATCCAGCTCGACCATCAATGAGCTGCGTTTCTTCGGCGACACCGGCCGCCTGATCTGGTCGGCGGGCTTGTTCAACTACGAAGAGAAGTACGACTACGTGTCGTGGGACGTCGGCAACGGCTACTTCGGCGACTGCGACTGGTGGACGCCGGGCACGGTCTGCGGTTATCAGGACGGCCTGGGCGGCGAGAATCGCGGCGACAATTCCAAGGTCGAATCGAACGCGGTCTACGGCGATTTCAGCTTCGCCGCGACCGATTCGCTGCGCGTGATCGGCGGCATCCGCTACACCCGCGACAAGAAGATCGCGCGCGAATCCAACATCAAGTATCAATTCATCGTGCCCGAGGAGCTGTTCCAGCAGTTCACCGGCCAGCCGATCGACACCTCCACCAATCCCTACACCACCGGCCTGATCCTGGGTTCGCCCGGCTTCCGCCTGGCGCCTCCGGGCGACCGCCGCGGCGGCGATCCGAGCATCTGCACCGGCTGGTCGCCGGCCGACCTGCGCTGCGGCCCGGGCGGCAACACGCTCGATTACTTCCTCGGCGGCTTCGACAGCTTCGGCGCCAACGACAACTGGGCGCAGTTCCTGCAGAAGAACCGCGACCAGATCCAGGTGATCGCGCGTTCGGATTTCCCCGGCGGCAAGAGCGAGGACGTCTACAAGGACAGCTACGTCGATTGGCGCGTGGGTTTCGAGTACGACGTCAATCCGCAGGTGATGCTGTACGGCACCGTCTCCACCGGTACGCGTTCGGGCGGCATCAACCGTCCGTTGTCGCTCAACGACGGCAGCGCGCTGGCGCCGAGCTTCGAGCCGGAAGAGCTGACCTCCTACGAGGCCGGCATCAAGGGCGACTATCTGTGGGGCGAAACGCCGATGCGCTTGAACGCGTCGGTGTTCTTCTACGACTACAAGAACAAGGTGTTGCAGAACCTGATCGACGTGCCGGCGCCGACGCCGACCAATCCGAACGCGACCAGCCGTCAGGTGTTCAACGACAACGCCGCCAACGCCAGCGTGCTGGGCCTGGAACTGGAAGGCCGGGTCGGGCTGCCGCACGGCTTCAACCTGGGCTACAACTTCACCTATCTGGACGCGACCTTCGACGATTCGATGGTGCTCGACACCCGCTCTGGCGGCCTGGGCCTGATCGTGCCGCTGGACGGCAACCGCCTGCCCAATACGTCGAAGTACAACGCCAACGTCAGCTTGTCGCAGACCATCGACATCAACCATGGCGCGCTGTCTTCGTTCGATTGGACGATCAACCTGACCTACCGTTCGGATTACTACCTGACCGCGTTCAACAGCCGAGGCTTCGGCCTGGACGCGAACGGCCGGGTGATCGAGATTCCGCTCAAGGACATGCCGTTCAACAACGGCTCCAACCCGGCCGCGGGCGGCGGCCCGGCCAACGGGCTGGCGATGCGCGACGATGTGGACGGGTTCCTGACGGTCAACGTGTCGGCCGGCGTGAACTTCGGCAGCGACAATCAGTTCCGCATCGATGGTTTCGTGTCGAACCTGACCGATGAGGTGTATTCGGGCAAGGGGTTCGTCAACAACGCGACCAATATCCGCTATTTGAATACGCCCCGGATGTATGGGGTGCGGTTCTCGTCGCAGTTCTGAGCGTAGAAGCAGATCCCTCAGCTTGTCTTCCCCCTTTGGAAAAGGGGGGTTGAGGGGGATTTGCTTTTTCGCTCTTGACGCGGTGCAACGGCAAAAGCAAATCCCCCCTAGCCCCCCTTTTTCAAAGGGGGGGCCGTTGCGCAGGGAATGGGAGATCGTCGTAGCCGCTTGTCTTCCCCCTTTGTTGAGAGGGATTGAGGGGGATTCGCTTTTCGGCCCCACCCACCGCGCAACCGCCCTCCATGCCAGTATCGACCCATGACCGATAGCCGCGACTCCGCCGTCCCGCACCGCAAGCCGCAACTGTCGTTCTGGCAGATCTGGAACATGTGCTTCGGCTTCCTCGGCATCCAGTTCGGCTTCGCCCTGCAGAACGCCAACGTCAGCCGCATCTTCCAGACCCTGGGCGCGCCGATCGACGACATCCCGATGCTGTGGATCGCCGCGCCACTGACCGGCTTGATCGTGCAACCCATCGTCGGTTATCTGTCCGACCGCACCTGGACCGGGCTCGGTCGGCGTCGTCCGTATTTCCTCGTCGGCGCCGTGCTGGCCACGCTCGCGCTGCTGGCGATGCCGAATTCGCCCACGCTGTGGATCGCCGCCGGCCTGCTGTGGATGCTCGACGCTTCGATCAATATCTCGATGGAGCCGTTCCGCGCCTTCGTCGGCGACCAACTGCCGCAACAGCAGCGCGCGAGCGGTTACGCGATGCAGAGTTTCTTCATCGGCGTGGGCTCGGTGATCGCGAGTCTGCTGCCGTATGCGCTGGCGCATTTCGGCGTGGGCAACACCGCCGGCCCCGGCGAAGTGCCCGATACCGTGCGCTACGCGTTCTACTTCGGCGGCGCGGTGCTGCTGCTGTCGGTCGGCTGGACGGTGCTGCGCACGCGCGAGTATCCGCCGCAGGAACTGCTCGCCTTCGACGAAGCGCCGGCGACGCCGCCGCGCAACCGCGATCGCGTGCGCTGCCTGCTGCTGGGCGCGTCGTGGATGGTGGTCGGCGGCCTGTGCGCGACCACGATTTCGATGATGGCCCTGGATCGCCAGCTGTACGTGCTGGCCGCGCTGATCGCCGCGTTCGGCCTGGCCTTGCTGCTGCGCGGCGTGGTCCGCGACGGCGGCGGCTTCGCCACGGTGATGGACGATCTGGGCGCGATGCCGCCGACCATGCTGCGCCTGGCGCTGGTGCAGTTCTTCTCGTGGTTCGCCTTGTTCGCGATGTGGATCTACACCACGCCGGCGGTCACGCAACTGCATTACCACAGCAGCGACACCGCCTCGGCGGCGTACAACGAAGGCGCCAACTGGGTCGGGGTGCTGTTCGCGGCCTACAACGGCTTCGCCGCGCTCGCCGCCATCGTGATCCCGCCGATGACGCGGCACTGGGGCCTGCGCCGCAGCCATATGTTCAACGTCGCCCTCGGCGGCGCCGGCCTGATTTCGATCGCGCTGATCCGCGATCCGCAATGGTTGCTGCTGTCGATGCTGGGCGTCGGCTTCGCCTGGGCCTCGATCCTGTCGCTGCCTTACGCGATGCTGTCCGACAGCGTGCCGGCGGCGAAGATGGGCGTGTTCATGGGCATCTTCAATTTCTTCATCGTGATCCCGCAACTGGTCGCGGCCAGTCTGCTCGGGTTCCTGGTCAAGCATGCCTTCGGCGGGCACCCGGCGGCGGCGCTGGTGATCGGCGGCGTCAGTCTGTTCATCGCCGGCCTGTGCGTGCTGTGGGTGCGCGAGCCCGGCGCGGAGGCGCAGGCATGAGGGCTTTGCCTGTCGTCGCCCTCGCGCTGGCGTTGTGCGGTTGCGTGCAGGCGACGCGCGGCACGGTCGCCGATGCAGCAAAGTCGCGCGAGTACTACGGCACGCTGGAACCGATGGCCAGCGACGCGGTGTACTTCGTCGTCACCGATCGCTTCGTCAACGGCGACACCGGCAACGATCATCGCGATCAGGGCGGGCCGAATCCGGCCACGCGCAGCTTCGACCGGCCCGTGCCCGGCGCGCCGAAGGGAGAGAGCGACAACATCGGCTACCTCGGCGGCGATTTCAAAGGCCTGCTCGACAACGCCGATTACATCCGCGATATGGGTTTCGGCGCGGTCTGGCTGACGCCGATCGTGGACAACCCGGATGAAGCCTTCACCGGCGGCGACGCGGTGATCTGGGGCGGCGCGTTCCAGGACCGCGGCAAGACCGGCTATCACGGTTACTGGGGCGTGGATTTCTATCGGCTCGACGAGCATCTGCCCAGCCGCGATCTGGATTTCGCCGGTCTGACCGCGGGTTTGAAGCGGCATGGCTTGAAGACCGTGCTCGACATCGTCGCCAATCACGGCTCGCCGTCGTTCACCATGCCGAAAGATCAGCCCAAGTACGGCGAGATCTATCGCGATGGCGTGCTGGTCGCGGATCATCAGAATCTGCCGCCGGAAAAGCTCGATCCCGCGCACAACCCCTTGCACCGGTTCTTCCATGACGAAAAGGATCTGGTGCAGCTGTCGAACATCGACGACACCCATCCGGCGGTGCTGGATTACTTCGTCGGCGCGTATTCGCAGTGGATCGATCAGGGCGCCGATGCCTTCCGCATCGATACGATCCGGCATATGCCGCCGGCGTTCTGGAAGCAGTTCGCCGATCGCATCCGCGCCAAGCGTCCCGGGTTCTTCATGTTCGGCGAAGCCTTCGACTACAAGGCCGAGAACATCGCGCCGTTCACCTGGGCAAGCAACGGCGGCGTGAGCGTACTCGACTTCCCGTTGAAGCAGCGCATGGCCGAGGTGTTCGGTCGCGGCCGCGGCGACTTCGCGCTGCTGTCCGACCGTCTTTATCTGACCGACGGGCCGTATGCGAATCCGTACGACTTGATGACGTTCTACGACAACCACGACATGCCGCGCCTGGACGCCAGCGACGCAGGCTTCATCGACGCCAACAACTGGCTGTTCACCGCGCGCGGTATTCCGGTGGTCTATTACGGTTCGGAAGTCGGCTTCGAGCGCGGCAAGGCCGAGCACGCGGGCAATCGAAACTACTTCGGCCAGCAGCGCATCGAGGCGGCGCGCGAGCATCCGATCCGCGCTTCGCTCAAGCGCATCGCGAAGGTCCGCGAAGCCACGCAGGCCTTGCAGCGCGGCTTGCAGTTGAACGTGCTGATGCAGGGCGATCGCGCGGCGTTTTATCGGGTCTATGAGCATGGCGGGCAGTCCCAGATCGCGCTGGTGCTGCTTAACAAGGGCGATGCGGCGGCGGGCTTCGAGGTGCGCGAGTACCTGCAGGCCGGGCGCTGGCGCGCGGCGTTGGCTGGCGGCGAGGTTGAAGTCGGCGAGGGCGCTGGCGACGTGCTGAAGGCGACGGTCGCGGCGCATGGGGTCGAGGTGTTCGTGCTGGACGCGCCGGTGGTGCGGAGCGATCTGGTTGCGGCGTTGGATCGGGCGATGGCTCACGCGCGGAAGCGTTGAATTTTCTCGGCGACGGGTTTCCGGCCCAGTCGCCTTCGCTCTCTCAAGTCGTCATTCCCGCGAAGGCGGGAATCCAGAGACTTCAGCGACATCTCCCCAGGCCGTCATTCCCGCGAACGCGGGAATCCAGCGACTTCAAAGGTTCTCGCACGAAAGGCCCTGGATTCCCGCGTTCGCGGGAATGACGGCAGGTGGGCACCTACTCAGCCCCACACGACTTACGCACCACCAACGCCGTAGGCAACCGGATACTTTCCGCCTCTTCCCCCCGCACCAGACGCATCAGCGTATCCACCAGCAACTCCCCGGCCTGCTTGGTGTCCTGAAAAATCGTCGTCAGCGGCGGATGCGCGAACCGCGCCATCGGAATATCGTCGAAGCCGATCACCGACACGTCCTCGGGCACGCGCAGCCCATGTTCGGTCAACGCACGCATCGCCCCGAGCGCGATCAGGTCGCTGGCGGCAAACACCGCATCGAAAGCCACCCCGCGCGAGATCAATTCGCGCGCAGCGTCATGACCGGCGTCTTCGGAGCTTTCCGCATCGACCTGCAAGGCGCGGTCCAGGACCAGACCCGCGCCGGCCAGCGCGCGTTCGCAGCCGATGAAACGGTCGAGGAACTCCGGGTAGTGGCTGGAGGCGTCGCCCAGAAACGCCACGCGCCTGCGGCCCAGCGCGACCAGATGCGACCCGGCCTGATGCCCGCCGCCGATGTTTTCGCAGCCGATCGACAGCCCCGGCTGATCGGGCAGGACCGCGCCCCAGCGGACGAAGCGCGTGCCTTGCTCGACCAGTTTCTGCAGCTTGCCCTGATAGGCGAGGTAATCGCCGTAGCCGAGCAGGATCAGGCCGTCGGCTTTCATGCTGTCTTCGTAGTCGCCGGCCCAGTCGTCGGACAACTGCTGGAACGAGATCAGCAGGTCCTGGCCATGACGCGCGCAGGCGCGGGTGATCGAGCCGAGCATCGACAGGAAGAACGGGTTGATGTGCGACTCGTCCGGCGTCGGGTCTTCGAACAACAGCATCGCCAGGGTGCCCGAGCGCTGGCGGCGCAGACTGGAGGCGTGGCGATCGACCTTGTAGTTGAGCTCGCGCACCACCGCTTCCACGCGCTTGCGGGTTTCGGCGTTGACCAGCGGACTGCCGCTGAGCACGCGCGACACCGTGGCCTGGGACACGCCGGCCAGGTGGGCGATATCGACCGAGGTCGCTTTCGACTTTCTGCGCATGGGGCACTCGGGACTGGGGACTCGGGACTCGGGACTCGTAAAGCGGGGCTTGCGGAAGCAAGGACGGCGCAGTTGACTTTAACCCGAGTCCCGAGTCCCGAGTCCCGAGTCCCCAGTCCCGCTCACCCGTCCAAGCGCGGATCCATCCAACCCCGCAACGCATCCACCGCAACATTGATCGCCACGATCAGCGCGCCGATCACCAGTACCACGCCCAGCACCAGGGTGTAGTCGCGGTTGAGCGCGCCCTGGACGAAGTAGCGGCCCATGCCGGGGATGCCGAAGACCTGTTCGACCACGGCCGAGCCGGTGACGACGTTGATCAGCGCCGGCGACAGCCACGCCACCACCGGCAGCAGCGCCGGCTTGAGCGCGTGCGCGAACAGCAGCCGCGTTTCCGACAGGCCGCGCGAGCGCGCCGCCTGCAAGTACTCGGCCGACAGCACGTCGAGCATCGAGGCGCGGGTCAGCCGCGCGCAGTAGGCGATGTTGGGCAGCGCCAGCGCGATCGCCGGCAGCACCACGTTGTTCCATTCGCCCCAGCCGCCGGCCGGCAGCCAGTGCAGGGTCACCGCGAACAGCAGCACCAGCAGCGGTGCGACCACGAATTTCGGGATCGCCAGGCCCAGGCCGGCGACGAACATCAACAGCCGGTCGGTCCAGCCGCCGGCGCGCAAGGCCGCCCACACGCCGAGGCTCACGCCGAACAACAGCGCCAGCAGCAGGGCGATGCCGCCGTTGAGCGCGGACACCGGCAAGGCGTTGGCAATCAGCTGATTGACCGTGTAGTCCGGATACTGGAACGACGGCCCGAGGTCGCCGCGCAGCGCGTCGCCGAGCCAGCCCAGGTACTGCATCGGCAAGGATTGATCCAGGCGGTACTGCGCGTCGAGCACCGCCTGCACTTCCGGCGGCGCGGCTTTTTCCGTGTCGAACGGCCCGCCCGGCGCCGCGCGCAACAGCGCGAAGCACAGCGTGGCCAGCAGCCACAGGGTGATCGCCGCTTCCAGCAGGCGCGAAGCGAGCAAGCGCGCGAGCGGATGCGCGCGCATCAGACCTGCACGTCGAACAAGCGTCCGACCGCGGTCGCCGCGGCCATCGCCAGCGCGCCCCAGAACGCCACTCGCGACGCGCCGCGCAGCACCGGCGCGCCGCCGGTCCAGGCGGCGAGCGCGCCGGAGATCGACAGCCCGATCAAGGTCGCCGGGATCGCCACCGTTTCGATCCGCCCGACCGGCGCCAGCAGCACCGCGGCGATCGGCAGCACCGCGCCGGTGACGAACGCCGCCGCCGAGGTCAGCGCCGCCTGCACCGGCCGCGCGCGCAAGGTGTCGGTGATGCCCAGTTCGTCGCGCGCGTGGCTGGCCAGCGCGTCGTGCGCGCTGAGCTGGCGCGCGACTTCGCCCGCCAGCTCGGGCGTGAGGCCGCGTTGTTGGTAGATGCGCGCCAGTTCCTGCAGTTCGCTTTGCGGATCGTCGTCGAGTTCGCGCTGTTCCACCGCGATGTCGGCGCGCTCGGTATCGGCCTGCGATTGCACCGAGACATATTCGCCGGCCGCCATCGACATCGCCCCGGCGACGGTGCCGGCGATGCCGCTGGTCAGGATCGCCGCGCTGTCTGCGCCGCTGGCGGCGACGCCGACCACCAGGCCGGCGATCGAGACGATGCCGTCGTTGGCGCCGAGCACCGCCGCGCGCAGCCAGCCGACGCGATCGGAGCGATGCGCCTGCGGGTTGCGGCTGCGCGGCGGCGGCGGGGTCGAAGATGCGGTCATGGCGACAGGCTCAACCAGCGGCTGGCGTGGCGGTCCAAGGCATTGGCCTGGAAGCCGCGCACGCGTTCGGCGACCAGGTGCTTGGAGGTGTAGAAGTACAAGGGAATCGCCGCGTTGTCGTTGAGCAGTCGCTGCTCGGCGGCGCGCAGCCAGGCGTTGCGCGCGGCTTCCGAATGCGCGCCGTCGGCACGGGCCAGGCGCTGGCGATAACCGGCGTCGTCGTAGCCCATCCAGTTCAGCGGGCCGTCGCTGCCGAAGGCGGCGAGGAAATTGCGCGCGTCGGGCAGATCGCCGATCCAGCCGCCGCGAAACACCTGGGTGATCGCGCGCTGCTTGCGGTTCTGCACGAACACCTTCCATTCCTCGTTGCGCAACCGCACCTGCACGCCGAGCGTCTGCCGCCACATCGCTGCGACCGCGAGCGCGAGCCGCCGATGCGGGGTGGAGGTGTTGTAGCGCAGCTCGATCACCAACGGCGTGTCGTCGGAGTAACCGGCATGGCGATACAGCGCGCGCGCATGCTGCTCGCGCTGGGCCTGCGTCAGCGTCGCCCACGGCATCGCCGCGGGCGTGTAGCCGGCGATGCCCGGCGGCACGATGCCGTAGGCCGGGGTTTCGCCCAGGCCGGTGACGTAGCGGGTGAGCTTGTCGCGATCGACCGCCAGCGCCAGCGCGCGGCGCAGCGCCAGCGCCTTGTCCTCGCACGGCGGCGCGGCGCAGGCGCCGTCGCGGAACGGCGGCTTGGTCAGATTGAGGCCGAGCCAGAACGCGCCGACATACGGCGACAGCCGCAACTGCGCGCCGAAGCGCCGGCGCAGCGCGGTCAACGGCTGCGGCGGCACGACTTCGGTGATGTGCAGATCGCCGGCGGCGAAGCGCTGCAGTTCGGCGGCGGCATCCTCGGTGACATGGAAGCGCACGCGTTGTATCGCCACCGAGGCGGCATCGTGGAACCGCGGATTCTTTTCGACCCGCAGATTCGCCTGCGGCGTCCACGCCTGCAGCCGGTAGGCGCCGTTGGACACCAGCCGGCCCGGCTGCGTGTGCTGCGCGCCGTATTGCTTCACCGCCGGCAGATACACCGGGAACGCGATCGGCAAGGTCAGCAGCGCCGGCAGCGAGGCGGCGCGGTTGAGGGTGAACACCACGGTCTGCGCGTCGGGCGCGGCCACGCCCAGGCGCTCGGGCGGCAATCGGCCGGCCTGCACCGCCTGGGCGTTGTCGAGCGCGTCGAACAATTCCCCGAACGGCGCCGCGGTGGCCGGCGCGAACGCGCGGCGGAAGCTGGCCAGGATCTGCGCCGCGTCCAGCGCTTCGCCGTTGCTCCAGCGCAGGCGCTCGCGCAGGCTGAAGGTCCAGGTGCGGCCGTCGGCCGACACCGTCCAGTTACGCGCCATGCCCGGCACCAGCCGCCCTTGCGCGTCCTCGGTGACCAGGCCCTCGTACAGATCCCGCAGGACGTTGCCGCAGGCCACTTCCTGGCAGCGGTGCGCGTCCAGCGTGCTCGGTTCCGGGCCGTTGCCGCGTTCCAATTGCGTGGCGGCCGCCTGCGCAGGCACGGCGGGCGCCACCAGCGCCAGTAGCAGGGCCGAACCATAGCGTTGCAGGACGGACGTTGTTCGGCGCAAGACGGGCTCTACACTGCCTGGGTCTTGCGATTGTAGGCGACCCGCCGCATATCCAGACCCAGAAACCATGTGTACTCACGCAAGGTAGGATTCAGGGCATCGGACCGGCTCCCGTGTGACGGGGCGCCGGTTACGGGCGTTGCGTCGCGCCAAGCGGCCGCGGCCGGGCTCCGGTCCAGTCGATCGATTCAATCAGCGAGGTGGATGTGTCCGGTCCCAGCCAGGTCAAGGATCTAGAGATTCCCGACATCAAGGGCGGCGCGCGCGCCGTGCTTGTCGATTACCTGGCCTCGGGCGCGCGCCCGGAGTCGGATTGGAAGATCGGTACCGAGCACGAGAAGTTCGGCTTCCGCACCGACGATCTGCGTCCGCCCACCTTCGACGGCGAGCGCGGCATCGAGGCCTTGCTGAAGGGCCTGACCCAGTTCGGCTGGGCGCCGGTGGAAGAAAAGGGCCGGGTGATCGCGCTGACCCGCGAGGACGCCTCGGTGTCGCTCGAGCCCGCCGGCCAGTTGGAATTGTCCGGCGCGCCGCTGGCGACCCTGCACGACACCTGCGTGGAAGCGGCCACCCATCTGCGCGAAGTGCGCACCGTCGCCGAGCCGATGGGGCTGGGCTTCCTCGGCATGGGCTTCCAGCCCAAGTGGCGCCGCGACGAAATGCCGTGGATGCCCAAGGGCCGCTACAAGATCATGCGCGAGTACATGCCCAAGGTCGGCGACCTCGGCCTGGACATGATGACCCGCACCAGCACCGTGCAGGTCAATCTGGACGTGCGCGATGAAGCGGACATGGTGAAGAAATTCCGCGTCTCGCTGGCCTTGCAGCCGATCGCGACGGCGCTGTTCGCCGATTCGCCGTTCACCGAAGGCAAGCCGAACGGCTACATGTCGTACCGCTCGCACATCTGGACCGACACCGACGCCGACCGCACCGGCCTGCTCGACTTCGTGTTCGAAGACGGCTTCGGTTACGAGCGCTATGTCGATTACCTGCTCGACGTGCCGATGTACTTCGTCTACCGCGACGGCGAATACATCGACGCCGCCGGCCAGTCGTTCCGCGATTATCTCGACGGCAAACTGCCGGCATATCCGAACCAGCGCCCGACCTTGAAGGACTGGGCCGATCACACCACCACCGCGTTCCCGGAAGTGCGCTTGAAGAAGTACCTGGAAATGCGCGGCGCCGACTCGGGCCCGTGGAACCGGATCTGCGCGCTGTCGGCGTTCTGGGTCGGCCTGTTGTACGACGCGGATGCGCTGGATGCGGCCTGGGACCTGGTGCTGGACTTCAATCCGGCCGAACGCCACGCTTTGCGCGACGGCGTGCCCAGGCACGGATTCCAGCTGCCGTTCCGCGACGGCAAGGTGCTGGACCTGGCGCGCCGCGCGCTGGAGATTTCCGCGCACGGCTTGAAGCGCCGCGCGCGCTTGAACCACAACGGCGCCGATGAGTCGATCTATCTGGAACCGTTGACCGAGTTCGTGGCGATGGGCAAGAGCCCGGCCGAGCGCAAGCTCGAACTGTTCCACGGGGCTTGGGGTGGGAGCGTGGACCCGGTGTTCAAGGAATTTGCGTACTGATTGGTGGGGGGCGGGAAAAGCAAATCCTCCCCAACCCTCCTTTTTCAAAGGAGGGAGCGCATGCGCGGTGAGCGTGAGAGCAAGCCGCGGTGCCCTCAGCAAAACCTGCTGCATCCTCTCAGAAAAACTGGCTGTTCCCCTCAAACCAACTTAGCCCTGGCCCCGCTACGCAGCGCCACCACCGCGCCGGCGATAATCAAAGCCGCGCCGATCAAGGTCGAAGCGCGCGCCGCGTGGTCGAACAACAACCAATCCAGCGCAGCGCTGACCGGCACCGCCACGTACATCAACGGCGCCAGCGTCGAAGCATTGTCCATGCCGCGATAAGCCAGATCGCGCAGCGACTGACTGCCCAGGCTGCACGCGGCCATGCCGATCAAGGCCAACGTCAGCACCCACGGCGGCTCGACCGCGAACGGTTGCGCCGGCAGATGCGTCAGTCCGAACAGCGCCAACGGCAATCCGACCAGCGACGCCTGCAGATACAACTTGAACTGATTGCGAAACGGCGGCTGATGCTGGGCGCTGCGATAGAACAGCACCTGCGAGGCTGCCATCGCGAAGCCGCCGAACAGCGACACTAGCGCATTGCCGTCGAGGCCGCGCGCATCCGGGCGCAGCACCGCCAGCACGCCGAGGAAGCCGACGATCAGGCCGCCGATCGCCGCCGGACGCAGGCGTTCGCCCAGCCACAGCCACGCGATCAGCGGAATGAACAAGGGCCCGGTGTTGTAGAGCAGCACCGCGTGCAGCAGGTCGCCGCGCATCGCCGCGAGCACGAAGCAGCCCTGCGAGACGATCACGCATACCGCCCGCACCCAGCCCGGGCGATCGGCCAGCGACCACACCGCGCGCCAGTCCTCGCGCCGCGCCAGCGCGATCAGCACCAGGCCCGGAATCATGAAACGCAGCCAGGTCACCAGCTCCGGCGGCAGACCGCGGGTGTAGCGGCTGAGCAGGCCGAGCAGGGCCAGGCAGGTCGAGGCGGCGGCCATGAGGCCGGCGCGAAGGGCCAAGGGACGGGACGGCGACAGGACAACCGGGGAAATGATCGGGGCGGCAGGCATGTGGTAAATATATTCCCGCCAAAAATACATAAAAATCTGGAATTACTGGATTAGTGGTAAGTAAAAATGACCACAGATGCCTCCTCGCCCCGCCGCCTGCCGCCGCTGCGCGCCCTGCAGGCCTTCGCCGCCGTCGTGCGTTACGACGGCATGCGCCGCGCCGCCGAGCGCATGCACCTCAGCCACGCCGCGCTGAGCCAGCACGTGCAGCACCTGGAGGAAGCCTTCGGTCTGCGCCTGCTCGATCGCAGCGGCGGCCGCGCGCGGCCGACCCCGCTGGGACGCGAGTACGGCGAGGCGTTGATCGCCGGCTTCGAACAGATCGAGGCGGCGACCGCGCGCTTGCGCCTGCGCGGCGACGAAAGCCGGCGGCTGGTGCTGGGCGCGCCGACCAGCCTCAGCGTCAGCCTGCTGTTGCCGCGCATCGACGAATTCTCCGCCCAGGCCGGCTTCGACCTGCAACTGTTCTGCCCGGCCTCCGCGCCGGATCTGGCGCAGGCGCGCGTGCATGCGCTGCTGATGCACGGCGATCCGCGCGCGCAGGGATTGCAGGGCGAGTTGCTGTTCGAACAGGCGCTGGTGCCGGTGGCTTCGCCCGAGCTGATCGCGCGGATGGATTCGCAACGCTGGTGGCAGGAACCGGCGCCCGGCGTGCGCGTGCTGCACGTGGTCAGCGAGGGTTGGCGTCAGGATTGGCCGGCGTGGTTCGGCGACGACCTCGCCGCGTGGCCGCTGCCGCAACTGAGCCTGTCTTCGCCGATGCCGGCGATCAGCGCGGCGCTGGCCGGGCAGGGCATCGCGCTGCTGTATCCGCGATTGATCGCCGAGCGTCTGGCCAGCGGCGAATTGCGGGTGCTGGCTTCGCCGCGGCCGGGACCGGTGAAGCGCCTGTATCTGGCGTGGTTGCCCGAAGCCGGCGGCGGCGCGCGGCTGGGATGGGTGCGCGATTGGCTGTCGGGGTTGTTGCGCGGTGAGGCTTCGGGCTGAGCCTGTGGGTGGTTATGCGGCGATCGGAGCGGAAAGCATCGGGGCTGAAGCCCCTCCCACAACAGATTTCATAACCACGCGAGCTTTTGTGGGAGGGGCTTCAGCCCCGATGCTTTTCTCTCAGCCCACCGCGCCCTCACACCGTCTGCATGCGCTTAACCAACTCCTTGAGCTGATCCAACTCCGGCTTATGCATCTTGCGCGCATACGCCGGCAGCCGCTTCGCCTTGGCCAGCGCCTGCTCGCACAACTCGCGCGCGCGCCCCAGTTCGCCCCAGCCGATCAGGCATTCGGCATAGCGCACATGCGGCTGAAACCCGCTGCTATAGCCGACCAGGGTTTCGAATTCTTCCTTCGCCTTGGCCTGGTCGCCCAGCGCCGCGACCGCGCGCGCATAGGTCAGATGGCCTTCGGGCGAGCGGAAATCCGCATGCTTGGCGATCAGCTCATCCAACGTCTGCCGCGCCTGCGCGGCATCGCCGGCTTCGAGCAGCGCATGAGCGAGCTTGACCTGCAGATGCGGATCGTCGCGATGCACGCCGCTGAGCGCGGCGCGGTACATCGGCAGCGCCTCGCCGGCGCGGCCGGCGGCCAGCAGCGCATCGGCCAGACGCATGCGGTTGTCGGTGGTGGCCGAGGTGTCGTAGGCGTCCTGGGCCTCGCGCAGCTCGCGGCCCGGGTCCAGCATCCGCCGCACATTGCCGACCAGGGCGCGGCCGTGCTGGGTGTGGCGCTGCTCGGGCAGCCAGATGGCGAAGGCGTAGACCACGCTGCCGAGCAGCGGAAACATGAAGAGAATCATCAACCAGTAGCGATCCTGTCCGCTGCGCACCGCGTGCACGGCGAAACACAGCGCGACCAGGACGTGCAATCCCAGGCCCAGATACGGCATGACGCGTTCCTTGCGAGATGGGGAGGCGGAAACGGGCGACAGTGTCACGGTTTGGCGACGCTAGCGCCAGGGGGCGATGTTTTTGTAGGAGGGGCTTCAGCCCCGATGCTTTTCGCTCAGATCGCCGCGCCGGATCGAAAAGCATCGGGGCTGAAGCCCCTCCACAGAAGCTGCCGGCGAATCGGATTGAAGGCCTCAACAAACTCGTTTCAGCTGTAACCAAGCCGATGCAAGCAACATGCTGCAATGCACAAGCCACTGAGATAGCCTTGGCCGAATGAACGTCATGAACGACACCAGCGACGAACCCCTGCGCGCGATCGACTTCGCCTCCACCGACGCGCTGCTGCGCGACGACGTCAAGATGCTCGGCGCGCTGGTCGGCGAGATCCTCGCCGAGCAACGCGGCGACGGCTTTCTCGACGATGTCGAACGCCTGCGCCGCGCCGCCATCCGCCGCCGCGAAGCGCAAGCGCCGATCGCCGCGCTGGCCGATGCGCTGGCCGATATCGACCTGGATCAGGCCAGCGATCTGGTGCGCGCGTTCGCGACGTATTTCCAGGCGGTCAATCTGGCCGAACGCGTGCACCGCATCCGCCGCCGCCGCGACTACGAGCGCCGCGGCGCCGATCCCCAGCCCGGCGGGCTGCGCGATGCGATCGGCACGCTCGCGCGCCTGGGCGTCAGCGCGGAGGAAGTCGCCGCCCTGCTGCCGCGGCTGCGGATCGAGCCGGTGTTCACCGCGCATCCAACCGAAGCGGTGCGACGCGCGCTGCTCGAAAAAGAAAGAACCATCGTCGGCTGCTTGGTCGCCGACATCGACCGCGGCCGCACCCCGCCCGAACGCCGCGCCGACCGCGAGCGCATCCGCCTCGCCCTGACCGCGAGCTGGCAGACCGCCGAAGCGCCCGCGGCCAAGCCCAGCGTCGCGGATGAGTTCGAGCACGTCGGCTTCTATCTGTCCGACGTGCTCTACCGGGTGCTGCCGGTCTATTACGAAATGTTCGAAGAGGCGCTGGGCGAAACCTACGGCGCCGCCGCCGCGCTGCCCGACGTGCTCGGCTTCGGCACCTGGGTCGGCGGCGACATGGACGGCAATCCCAACGTCGGCGCCGACACCATCGCCGCGACCCTGGCCGGACAACGCGCGCTGGTGCTCAACGCCTATCGCCGCGATCTGGCTTCGATGGCCGAACTGCTGAGCCAGTCGGTCACCCGCGTGCGCGTGGACGACGCGGTGCTGGCGCGGGTCGAGGACTATCGCTACCAACTGCCGAAGGCCGCCGCGCTGCTCAAGCCGCGTCACGCCGACATGCCATATCGCAACCTGCTCGGGTTGATGGCCGCGCGCCTGCAGGCGACCAGCGACGAAAGCGTGCACGGCTATCCCGATGCCGCCGCGTTCCTGGCCGACATCGTGCTGATCGAGCGCAGTCTGGCCGCGAATCAGGGCGAACACGGCGGCGGCTTCGCGGTGCGGCGTCTGCGCCGTCGCGCGGAGTGCTTCGGTTTCCATCTGGCCAGCCTCGACCTGCGCCAGGATTCGGGCACGCACGACGCCGCGCTCGCCGCGCTGCTGGATCTGCCGCAATGGGAATCGATGGACGTGGCCGCGCGCGCCGCGCGCCTGCACGAACTGCTCGACGGCGAGGCGCCGCCGGCGCGCGCCGCCGCGGCCGCCGCGCAACCGACGCTCGATGTGTTCCGCGCCGTCGCCCGTCTGCGGCCGCGCTACGGCGAGCGCGCGTTCGGGCCGTACATCGTCAGCATGAGCCGCAGCGCCGCCGACGCGTTGGCGGTGCTGGCGCTGGCCAAGACCGCCGGCTGCCTCGACGGTAGCGGCCGCGTGCCGCTGGACGTGGCGCCGCTGTTCGAAACCGTCGATGACCTGGACGCGGCCGCCGACACCTTGCGCGCCTTGTTCGCCGACCCGATGTACCGCGCGCATCTGCGCGCGCGCGGCGATCGCCAGGTGGTCATGCTCGGTTATTCCGACAGCGCCAAGGACGGCGGCATGGTCGCCTCGCGCTGGGCGCTGCAGCAGACCCAGATCGCGCTGACCGCGCTGGCCCACGACAGCGGCGTGCGCATCGCCTTCTTCCACGGCCGCGGCGGTTCGATCAGCCGCGGCGGCGGCAAGACCGAGCGCGCGGTGATCGCCGCGCCGCGCGGCTCGGTCGATGGCTATCTGCGCCTGACCGAGCAGGGCGAAGTCATCCATCGCAAATACGGCATCCGCGCGCTGGCGTTGCGCAATCTGGAGCAGACCACCGGCGCGGTATTGCGCGCGACCCTGCGGCCGCGTCCGCCGGAACCGCGCGAAGCCGGTTGGCGGAGCATCGCCGGCGATCTGGCCGGCACCGCGCGCGCTCACTACCGCGCGCTGGTGCACGAGGACGCGGCGTTCCCGGCGTATTTCCGCGCGGCCACGCCGATCGACGTGATCGAGCGGCTGCGGATCGGCTCGCGTCCGGCCAAGCGCGCCGGCGCCGGCGATATTTCTTCGTTACGCGCGATTCCGTGGGTGTTCGCCTGGTCGCAGAACCGCGCCGGGCTGACCGCGTGGTACGGCGTCGGCACCGGCCTGGCCCAGGCGCTGGACCGGCACGGCCGCGAGACGCTGGCCGAAATGGCGCGCGACTGGCCGTTCTTCGGCACCTTGATCGACGATCTGGAAATGGTCCTGGCCAAGTCCGATCCGGCGATCTTCGAGCGTTACTCGATGCTCGCCGCCGATCTGGCCGAGGGCGATCTGCATGCGCGCTTCCATCCGGGCATCGCGGAGGAGTTCGAACGCACGCGGCGCGCGGTGCTGACGATCAAGGGCAGCGATGAATTGCTGGCCGGCGATCATCGCTTGCGGCAGTCGATTCGCTTGCGCAACCCGTATGTCGATCCGATCAGTCTGTTGCAGGTCGATCTGCTCGCGCGCTGGCGCGCGGCGGGACGGCAGGAGGATGCGTTGTTGCAGGCGCTGGTGGCTACGGTGAATGGGATCGCGGCTGGGGTGCAGAATACGGGGTGAGGGGTTTGGCACCTGCGGGGTTGGAAACGGCGCGCTTTTTTAAGCGCGCCGTTTTTTTTGGAGCAAGAGCAAATCCCCCCTGGCCCCCCTTTTTCAAAGGGGGGAACCCGGTCTGGGGGAGGCGTCGAGGCGGGCACCGCCAACCGGTGCCCCCTTTGAAAAAGGGGGCAAGCGCCCCGCGCAGCACGAAGCCTGAGCATCCCCCAGCGCGGGGGATTTGCCCCGCACTCGCCAGCCCCCCGATCCATATCCTGATACTATCCCCCAGTATCCAGCGCCCGCCGCCGACACCGTCCAAGGCCGCCGACATGCCGCATTCCCCCGCCGAGAAAAAAATCGTCCTCACCCGCGTGCGCCGCATCAAGGGCCAGACCGAAGCCCTGGAGCGCGCGCTGGAGCAAGGCAGCGAATGCGCGGCCGTGCTGCAGCAGATCGCCGCGATCCGCGGCGCGATCAACGGGCTGATGGCGCAAGTGCTCGAAAGCCATATCCGCGAAGAACTCGGGCAGGCGGTGGCTTCGCAAAAACATCGCAGCGCCAGCATCGACGAAGTCGCCGCGCTGGTGCGTTCGTACCTCAAATGAAATCGCCGCGCGCATCAAAGGGCGGCGCGGCGATTCACCGTTAACCGCGGCATGCGCCGCGTTCGCATTCCTTCCCGCCACACGGGACGCCACCGCAGGAGAGTTTCACCATGAGCAGCCGGGTCATCAAAAGCCGCGCCGCCGTCGCCTTCGCCGCCGGCCAGCCTTTGCAGATCGTCGAGATCGATGTCGAACCGCCGCGCGCGGGCGAAGTCCTGGTGCGCATCGCCGCGACCGGCGTATGCCACACCGACGCGTTCACCCTCAGCGGCGACGATCCCGAAGGCCTGTTTCCGGCCGTGCTGGGTCACGAAGGCGGCGGTGTCGTGGTCGAAGTCGGCGAAGGCGTCAGCAGCGTCAAGCCCGGCGATCACGTGATCCCGCTGTACACGGCCGAATGCCGCAAATGCAAGTTCTGCCTGTCGGGCAAGACCAACCTCTGCCAGGCCGTGCGCGCTACGCAAGGTAAGGGGCTAATGCCCGACGGCAGCTCGCGTTTCAGTTACCAGGGCCAGCCGATCCATCACTACATGGGTTGCAGCACCTTCAGCGAATACACGGTGGTCGCCGAAGTGTCGCTGGCTGTGGTCAATCCCGAGGCGCCGCTGGAGAAAGTCTGTCTGCTCGGTTGCGGCGTCACCACCGGCATCGGCGCGGTGCACAACACCGCGAAAGTGCAGCCCGGCGATACCGTCGCGGTGTTCGGCCTGGGCGGCATCGGCCTGGCGGTGATCCAGGGCGCGGTGCAGGCCAAGGCCGGGCGCATCATCGGCGTGGATACCAACGCGGGCAAGTTCGAACTGGCCAAGGCGATGGGCGCGACGGACTGCGTGAATCCGAAGGATCACGATCGCCCGATCCAGGACGTGCTGGTGGAGATGACCGACGGCGGCGTGGATTTCAGTTTCGAATGCATCGGCAACGTCAACGTGATGCGTTCGGCGCTGGAGTGCTGCCACAAGGGCTGGGGCGAGTCGGTGATCATCGGCGTGGCCGGCGCGGGGCAGGAGATCAGCACGCGTCCGTTCCAGCTGGTGACCGGCCGCGTCTGGCGCGGCTCGGCGTTCGGCGGCGTCAAGGGCCGCACGCAGTTGCCGGGGATGGTCGAGCAGGCGATGAAGGGCGAGATCGATCTCGATCCGTTCATCACCCATACGCTGCCGCTGGAGCGGATCAACGAAGCCTTCGATCTGATGCACGAGGGCAAGTCGATTCGTACCGTGATTCATTACTGATCGAGATCGGATGGAGCATTGGCGGATGAAGAACATCCAGGTCGTCGATGGCGCGGTCAACACCGTCTACGACATTTTCGCCATCGACGACGAAGGCTCGCGTTGATCTTCCCGGAAGGTCAGGATGTGGCATTTATCGACGAAGTGCTGGCGCGTCATCCGTCGGAGACGCTCGATCCGGTATTCGCTCGTCTGTGGCGCAACCGGCTCGCCAAGCGCGACGCCAACGGCATCCACGGATTGCTGTTCTATCGGTTGGAAGAGAAGAAAGTGTTTTACCCCGATCGCATCGACGAGAATGCCATCAACCCCAACGGCGGCCGGCTGCGCTGAGACCTGATCATGGAAAAAATCGAATCCCACGCCTGCTTCGGCGGCCGTCAGCAAGTCTGGAGCCACAACGCGACCACGCTCGGCTGCACGATGCGCTTCGGCGTGTATCTGCCGCCGCAGGCCGAAAGTGCGGACTGCCCGGTGCTGTATTGGCTGTCGGGCCTGACCTGCACCGAGCAGAACTTCATCACCAAGGCCGGCGCGCAGCAGTTCGCGGCGCAGCACGGGGTGATCCTGGTCGCGGCCGATACCAGCCCGCGCGGCGAGGGCATTCCCGACGCGGACGGCTACGACCTGGGCCAGGGCGCGGGGTTCTATCTCAATGCGACCCGGCCCAAGTGGGCGGCGAATTTCCGCATGTACGACTACGTGGTCGATGAGTTGCCGGCGCTGGTCGATGCGCATTTCCCGACCACCAGCGCGCGCGCCATCAGCGGGCATTCGATGGGCGGACACGGCGCGCTTATGATCGCGCTGAAGAATCCGGGACGTTATCGCAGCGTATCGGCGTTTTCGCCGATCGCCGCGCCCTCGCATTCGCCGTGGGGCGAGAAAGCTTTCACCGCGTATCTGGGCGAGGACCGCGAGGCGTGGAAGGCGTGGGACGCGACGGCGCTGGTCGCCACCGCGCGCGAGAAGCTGCCGCTGTTGATCGATCAAGGCGGCGACGACGAATTCCTCGTGCCGCAGCTCAAGCCCGAGTTGCTGCGAGTGGCGTGCGAGGTGGCCGGGCATCCGCTGGAGCTGCGCATGCGAGCGGGCTACGACCACAGCTACTACTTCATCGCCAGTTTTATCGGCGAGCACATCGCGCATCATGCGAAGGCGTTGCGCGGTTGAGATGTGGGCGTTCCGGTCGTGCTGCCGCGAATCGCTCGTTTGCCCGCCGAGCCCGGCAGGGGTTCGTGATTGAAACGGGTGGATTAGTAGTGAATTGAATTCGCGTACTACCCATCATTTTTACGCGAAACGCGCACGGCGCGTAATGAACCACCGACGCGATGCGTATTTACAGCGCATCGTGTGCGTCGTACGTCCACATAATGCGTCTGCTTGTTTTATTCGGCGACGACAAACTCTGCGAACCACTTCGCATCGCAACCGAAATCGATTGAATAAAGTCGGCTCGACGCGATCGGGCTTTCGATGCTGATCGCGTCGTCCGCCTCCGCTCGCGATCGAACGCTGGAGACGGGAGAACTCGTCTTTCAGGCAGGAGCAATCGCATGCATCCCATCCGACGCGCATGGCCTTATGCGCTGGCCATCCTTCAGGCATCGTCCGTCCTTATCGCATCCGCCGCTGAGGCGGTCCCCATGAACCTGGTGCGGGCCGCAGTCGCCGAAAATCGTCTCAACGATCGCGACCGCGCCATAGTCCGGGAGCAGTACAAAGAGCAGTCGATCGATTGGGTGCATCTGGTGCGGATCGATCCCAAAGCGCTGGATCTCGATGAATTTCAGATCGACTTGTATGACCGCAGGATCACGGTAAAAAAGCGCGACAGACCGCCGTCCTTGGATTCGATACCCAATCTTTGGTCCGGTCGTGCGATACAAGCCAGCGATCCGCTGGGCTGGGACCCAGGCACCCTTCGTGACGTGAGGTTGTATCGACAGGACGATGGCGGTGTCCGCGGCTCGATCTATATCGACGACATCGTCTATGCGCTGCGGCCTTTGTCCGACGGCGTGCATGCCCTGATCCGACAAGATTTGTCGCGTCTGCACAGCGACCAAGACGATGTGAGGATACGTCCTGTCCCGGTCAAGCCGCGCAAAGCGATTTCCCCCGAGCCTTCGTCTTCTACGCAGAATCCGGCGCAAATGGAAATGATCCGCATAGCCGTCGGCTACACCGCCGCGGCGGTTGGCGGCGGTCCGCTCGAAGCGATGTTTGTCGAGATCGAAGACGCCATCAAGAAAGCCAACGAGAGCTTCGCCGCCAACAACATCGCAATGCGCCTGGAACTCGCGGCATGGGCCGACAGCGCCGGCTACATCGAGCGCAGCGATGGCGCCGCTATCGCGACTACCCTGGCGGCGCTGGCCGAGGGGCCCGACGGTGCGCTATGGCTGCCGCATGCGGCGCGCGACGGCGAGCGCGCCGATCTGCTGGCTATGATCGTCGGGGCTCAAGGCGATACGATCTGCGGCCAGGCCAATCAGGTCGGATCGAGCAAGGAGACGGCCTTGTTCGTGTTCAAGCGCGGCTGTCTGTTTTCGCACACGCTGACGCACGAAGTCGGGCATCTGCTTGGCGCCGACCATCAGCCGGGCTCGGCGCTTGATCCGCCGGTGTTCGTTTACGGACACGGATTTCAGCGCCTGCCCGAGCCGGGCATCGCCGGTTGGAGCACGCTGATGGCCACCGACTGCCCGCCCCAACGTTGTC
Source organism: Lysobacter sp. ISL-50 (assembly GCF_018612875.1). Lineage (GTDB taxonomy): Bacteria > Pseudomonadota > Gammaproteobacteria > Xanthomonadales > Xanthomonadaceae > Lysobacter. Next base: position 29,468 of record NZ_JAGGRI010000024.1, read on the forward strand.
CGCGGCAGAATTTCTGGTCATCGCCGCTGCGCGAGCATGAAGGCGAAACTGCCGGCACCGCCGCTGCTCACGACAATGCGCGCGTGTTGAGCGAGAACAAGGCGCGGGTCGCCGCGTTCCATCCGCCGCCGGACGGCGCTTCGCGCAAGCGCGATACGAACAGCCTTCCGCGCTATGCCCGAGCGAGCGCGAACTCCAATAGCCGCGCTTTTATCATCGCCTCCAATCCGTCGATGAGCGCGATGGGGCGACACGCGCGCTGACGCGCGCGATGTCGTCCTCGCCCCAGGGATTCAGAATTTCTTCGGCGGCGGCAATGCCTTCGCATTGACCTTGTTGCCATCGGCCAGCATCGCATTGGGCGCGAGCACCACGGTGTCGCCCGGGCTGACGCCGCTGAGCACTTCGACCTCGTTGCCCAGGTTGCGGCCCAGGGTGACGTCGCGATAGGCCAGGGTCGAATCGGTCTTCAACGTCACCACCTGGGTTCCGCTGCCGCGCTGGATCACCGTGGACACCGGCAGCACCACCGCCGGCGCCGCACGTGGCAGGTGCAGGCGCGCGCTGCCGACCATGCCGGCGGGAATGCGGCTGTCGGGGTTGGGCAGGCGCAGTTCGGTGCGCATCACGCCGGCGTCGCGCGAGAGATTACGCGCGCTGCGCGCGACCTGGGCCTTGAAGGTCTGGCCGGGCAATTCCGGGAAGCTGACCTGCGCTTCCAGGCCGTTCTCGATCTGCATCGACACGTTCTGCGGCACGTCCACCACCACCCGCAACGGGTCGAGCACCGCCACCTCGAACATCGGCACGGTCGAGGACGCCGAATCGCCGACCACGCGATCGCCGCGTTCGACGTTGCGCGCCACCACCACGCCGGCGAACGGCGCGCGCACCGACTGGAACGCCTGCCGCTCCAGCGCCGAGGTCAGCCGCGCCTGCGCGGCGTTGCGCGCGGCGACGGCAACGTCGTAGTTGCCCTTGCGGTCGCTGAAGTATTCCTTCGACACCGCGCCGGTGCCGATCAGCGTCTGCGCGCGGTCGTAGTTGACCTTGGCCAGTTCCTGGTCGGCGCTGGTCTGCGCCAGCACCGCGCGCGCTTCGCGCACCGCCTGATCGATTTCCGGCGCCGAGATCGTCGCCAGTACCTGCCCGGCGGCGACCTTGTCGCCGAGTTCGACCTTGCGCTCGCTGACGAAACCGGTGGCGCGCGCGTACAACTGCGCCGACTCGCCGGCCTGCGCGCGCGCGGGCAACGACAGGTCGTAGGCGGCGTCGGCGGCCTTGGCCTGCACGGTCAGGACATCGGGCACGGTGCTGGCCGGGGCGGACTCGGCCGAGCTGCGGCCGCAGCCGGACAGCGCGGCGAGCAACGCGGCGGAAACGGCCAGGGCCAGCGCGATGCGGATCGGCTTGGCTTGAGGCTTAGAGCGATTCATGGAGCGACTCCTGCGGGGGTGCCGTTCGGTTCGGCCGCGCCGTCGGTTTCGACGTCCGCGGCAGGTTTGCGGCGACGGCCGACGACGGCCAGGATGGAAGGAACGAGGATCAAGGTGGCCGGGGTGCCGAACAACAGGCCGCCGATCACCGCGCGGCCCAGCGGCGCGTTCTGCTCGCCGCCGTCGCCCAGGCCGATGGCCATCGGGATGATGCCCAGGACCATCGCGCTGGCGGTCATCAGCACCGGGCGCAGGCGCACCGCGGCCGATTCGTACGCGGCCAGTTCCGGATCGTGACCGTCGGCGATCAGGCCGCGCGCGAAGCTGGTGACCAGCACCGAGTTCGCGGTCGACACGCCGATCACCATCATCACGCCCATCAGCGCCGGCACGCTCAGCGGCGTGCCGGTCACCCACAGGCCGACGGCGGCGCCGGCGATGGCGATCGGCAGGCCCGACATCGCCACGGCCGGTTGAATCCACGACTGGAAGTTCACCACCAGCACCAGGAACACCAGGATCGCCGACATCACCAGGCCCGCCGCAAGCTCGCCGTAAGCGCTCTGCATCTCGCCGGCCTGGCCCACGATCTCGATGCGGTTGCCGGGCTTGAGCTTGGCGTTGAGTTCGGCGGTGATCTTCGACAGGCGATCGTAGACCGAGCCCAGGTCGGTGCCTTCCACGTTGGCGATCACGCTGATGGTCGGCGCCAGCGTGGTGCGGGCGATGCTGGCCGGCACGTTGCGCGGCGTCACCGTGGCGATATTGCGCAGCAGCACCGCCTCGCCGTTGGCGCCGATGCGCAGCGGCGAGTTCATCAGCTGATCGATGTTCTGCATGTTGTTGAGCGGCGCCTGCACCTGCACGGTGTAGGCGATGGCGTTGACGGTGTCGGTCCAGTACACCGGCGACACCGTGCCGGCCGAACCGAGCACCGCCAGCACCGCGCGCGCGGCCTGCTGCGCGTCCAGGCCCAGCTGCGCGGCGCGGGTGCGGTCGATCTTGACCTGATACTCGGGCAAGTCCAGCACCTGCCGCAGCGAGATATCGACCGCGCCGGGCACCTTGTGCAGGCGGCTTTCGATCTCGCGCGCCACCGCCATGTTGCCGGGCACGTCGCGGCCGATCAGGCGCACTTCGAACGCGGCCGCGGCCGAACCGGCCAGGGTGCGGCTGGTCGCGTCCGGCGGCCGCTCGAACAGCTTCACGTCGGGAAAACGCTCGGCGATGCGCTGGCGGATCTTGACCAGGTAGTCGTGGCTGTTGGCGTGCGGCGAGCGCAGCTGCAGCATGATTTCGGCTTCGAACGAACCCACCACCGTGCTGTCCACCAGCGACAGGTTGATCGCGTCGGGCACGCCGATCTGTTCGTAGACGGTCTGCAGTTCCTGCGGCGGGATGATGTTGCGGATCTCGTGCTGGATCTCGCTGAGCCGGGCCGCGGTTTCCTCCAGGCGCGTGCCGGTCGGCAGGCGCACCTGCATGCGCAACTGGCCGGCATCGACCTGCGGGAAGTACTCGCGGCCCAGCGAGGCGGCGGCGAGCGCGCCCACGCCGAACACCAGCAGCGCGACGATGGTCAGCACCGCGCCGTGATGGCCCAGCCTGACCAGCAGCGCGTGGTGCTTGTCGCGCAGCGAGTCCAGCACGTGCTCGACCTTGTGATTGATCTTCAGCAGCAGCTTTTCCGGTGCCCAGCGCGGATTGGCGCGGCTTTGGATATCGGCCGGCAGCAGCAGGTAGCACAGCACCGGGATCAGCGTGCGCGAGAGCAGGAACGAGGCCAGCATGGCGAAGATCACCGCCAGCGCCAGCGGCGTGAACACCCACGCCGACAGGCCGGTCATCAGCAGGATCGGGGTCAACACGATGCAGATCGAAATGGTCGAGACCATTTCCGGGAACACCACTTCCTTCGCGCTGTCCAGGATCGCGGTGCGCACGTCCTTGCCCAGGGCGATGTTGCGGTTGGTGTTCTCCACGTCCACCACCGCGTTATCGACCAGGATGCCGATCGCCAGCGCCAACCCGCCCAGGGTCATGACGTTGAAGGTGTAGCCCAGCAGATGCAGCATCGCGACCGAGGCCAGCAGCGCCAGCGGGATCGCCGACAGCACGATCATGCTCGAGCGCCACGAGCCGATGAACACCAGCACCACCAAAGCCACCAGCAGGCCGACCAGCACCGCTTCGTGCTCGATCGAGGCGATCGCGTTATCGACGAACACCGACTGATCGAAGATCGCGTGGATGCGCGTGCCCGGCGGCGCCGAGGCTTCGATTTCGGGCAGGCGCGCGCGCACCGCGCGCACGATCTCGACCGCGGACGCGCCGCCGAGCTTGATCAGGGCCACCGACACCGCGCTGGAGCCGTCCATGCGCGCCACGTTGGTCTGCAGCGCGCCGCCGTCGCGCACCGAGGCGACGTCGCGCACGTACAGCACCGTGCCGCCGCGCTGGGCGACCGGGATGTCGAGGAACTCGGCCGCGCTCGCCGGGCTGGTATCGATGGAGATCTGCATCTCGCGCCCGCCTTCGCGGATCGAACCCGACGGCAAGGTCGGGCTGCCGCGTTCGAGCGCGCTGGTGACGTCGGCCGGGGTCAGGCCGTAGGTCTGCAGCTTGGACGGGTCCAGATCGACCATGATCTGCCGCGGCGCGCCGCCGTAGGGCAGGGTCATGCGGATGCCGGGAATGGTCTGGATCTGCGAGCGCAGTTGCAGGCGCGCGTAGTCGTACAGCTGCGCCTCGGTCAGTGAATCCGACGACAGCACCAGCTGCAGCACCGGCGTGCTCGACACGTTGTTGCGCACCACCAGCGGCGGCGAAGTACCCGGCGGCATGCGCCGCAGGATGGTCTGCGAGACCGCGGTGATCTGCACCAGCGCGCGGTCCAGGCTGACCGTGGGCTGGAAGTCGATGCGCACGATGCTGGCGCCGTTGAGCGTTTCCGAGCGCACCTCTTTCAGGTCATCGACCGTGTTGAGGATCGCGGCTTCGGAGAACGAGGTCATCTTCGCCGCGACGTCGGCCGCCGGCAGGCCGCTGTAGGTCCACACCAGGTTGACCGACGGAATCCCGACTTCGGGCAGGATGTCGGTGGGCATCTTGCGCGCCGACAGCACGCCGAACAGCAGGATCAGGATCGCCAGGACGCCGATGGTGTAGCGGCGGCTCAGCGCGTATTGAACAATCCACATCGTGAGAGGGTTCCGACGGCTGGATGAGTGGTGCGAAGTGTCCGCGCGGACGATCCGGGTTGCAGCCGTACCGCGTGGAAAGGTTCGTGTGCGTGCCGCAACGCTGCGGGCGCCTGAATGCATGGCCGTGCGGCCAGAACAGGCACTTTAGGCGGCGCGGACAAACGCGGCGCTGTCGCTTGGCTGACAAAATCGTCAGTCGCGAGCGCAAGCGCTCGAATGCATCGGCCTGGGGAGGGCGATCGTTCCCCGCTGGGTTTGGGCCTCGCTGGGTGACAGGGCGGCGGCGCTCGCTGCGCCTGCCCGACCGGTCCGCTCCGGGGCCGGCGCGCCGACCGCGGCCGCCGGCGGCCGCGCGAGGCGGGACGTCGGCAGCCGGATCGCCGCCCATCGGCCCGTCCTGCGTTACCAAGGAGTGACGGGTCGCTGGGGGAGTGCGATTAAAGTAGTCCCTGAACCGCCGCCGCGTTAGTACATTACTGTCGCATCATTGCCTATTTCTGCAATTCAGCCGAAGCGGCACAGTCTCAGGCCAGATTCGTACCGATAATCCCAGCAACCCGACTCCCCCCGGGAAGCCATGAACGCCAATACTTCTGCTGAATCGATCGCGCACCGAGGCAGTTGCGCCGCGCAGGCCGAACTGGTCGATCGGATTGCCCGATTAACCGACGGCGGCGGCGACGGTGTCCACAGCACCGTGGTGCGGCCGTTGCACCTGATCCGCATGAGCGGCCCGACCGAGTGCTCGCCCTCGGTGTACGAGCCGCGCCTGTGCGTGGTCGCGCAAGGACGCAAGGTCGTGACCTTGTCCGACCGCACCTATCACTACGATCCGCTCAACTATCTGGTGGTGTCGGTCACGCTGCCGATGATCGGCCAGATCGTCGAAGCCACGCCGGACAAACCGTATCTGTGCCTGCGCATCGATATCGATCCGGCCGAGATCGCGCGGCTGATCGTCGACGCCGGCCAATCGCCGGCCAGCGACACCGGCCGCGAAAGCAACGGCGTCGACCTGGGCCTGTACGCGGCGAAGGTCAACAAGACGCTGATGGACGCGGTGCTGCGGCTGATGCGATTGCTCGACACGCCGCAGGACCTGCCGGTGCTGGCGCCGATGGCGCTGCGCGAGATTTTCTATCGCGTGCTGATGGGCGACCTGGGCCATCGCCTGCGCGCGCTGGCGGTCACCGACAGCCGTTCCAGCCGCGTCGCCAAGGCGGTCGCGGTGCTGCGCCAGCGTTATCTGCAGCCGCTGTGCATCGAGGATCTGGCCGACGAAGTGCACATGAGCACCTCCTCGCTGCACCATCAGTTCAAGGCGGTGACGACGATGTCGCCGCTGCAGTTCCAGAAGCATCTGCGCCTGCACGAAGCGCGCCGGCTGATGATGGTCGGCGGCATCGAAGCCGTCGCCGCGGCCCATCGCGTGGGCTACGAGAGCCCGTCGCAGTTCTCGCGCGAGTACAAGCGCCTGTTCGGCGCGCCGCCGCGTTCGGAAGTGGTGTTGGCTCGGGGCGCGCCGCAGGGGTGAGGGGGCTCCGGGCTTCGGCGTCGAAGATTTCGGTCTCGAAATGCCGGCTGTCGTGGCCGATCGCCTCATCGCGATCTGCTCAGGCATGCGGCGATCTTTGTTGGATGCGCAGTCTCCAATCGAGGATTGATTGATGAAGGTCATCGATTCCCATCAGGTTCGATCGAGCTTCCACGCGATCGTGCGCGGTCGCGATCGCATGTTGCCTATCCGGTGAATTCGTCATCGCCGACCTGGCGAAGAACCACGCATTGCCGCGAGCGATCAGCTTGTCGGCCAGCGCATCGACCCGATAGCCACCGGGCATCCCTGCGCAAATTTCCGCGCCCATCGCACCAGCGAAAAACGTTTCGGTTGAAACCGACCCCGCACCTGCGCAACGCGCGCATCGATAGCGGAGCGCCATCGCGAATCGAATCGATCCCGCCGACTAAAGCAGGGTAGGGAGCCCGTCGCGCACCTGCGTTGATGCGCGCTGTGCGTAAGAAATCTTTATGAGATTTCGTGCTGTACGAATGCATATCGAGTGAGGGGGGGATGTAGTTCTTTTTGCGTTTGAGGATTGAGCGTGCCGAAAACGCCTCTCTCCCCACCCTGATCGGCACGCCGCCATCGCTGTTCCATTTCTCCGCATCAAGGCCCTCATGCCTTGGCCGTGGCGGGCGCCTGCGCCCGGCGGCAGCGGGTGACCGTGTCTGAAATCAGCATCAGGAATGAACGAATGAAGAAGATGTCGTCGAAAAAATTCGCCGTGCTCGGCCTCGCCGCCGCTTGCGCCACGGTGTTGGTGTGGTCGCGGCAGCAGGCGCAGGCGCCGGATACCGCGTCGGTCGGCGCGCTCGCCGGCGCCAATGCCGCCAGCGTCGCCGCCGGTTCGGTGTACGCGTCGATGCAGCCGGTGGCGATGAACGCGCCCACGCCGCGCAACGCCGCGCAAAGCAAGCTCGGCGCCGGCCAGTTGCTGCAGGCGGTGCAGGCCTTGTCGCAATCGCAAAGCCGCGGCGGCGGCGCGTCCGCGCCGTCGGCGTCTTCGCAGCGCGGCCCGGCGTACCGCGGCGCTTCGGTGGCCGAGCAGATCGCCGCGCTCGATCGCGCCGGCATTCCCTCGCGCTTCCGCGATGGCGAGAAGGTCAAGGTCAACGTCGATCTGTCGCTGACCTACGATCAAGTGCAGAACCCGAGCCTGCTCGACCGCGCGACCGCGTCGCTGCGCGAGACGCTGCTGGCCGCCGGCATGCAGGCGCATCAGATCAACGGCTCGCCGAGCATCGAAGCCTCGGTGCCGCTGGCGCGCCTGGAATGGGTCGCCGGCCTGCAATCGGTCGCGCAGGTGTCGCTGATGACGATGTCGCAGACCACCGCCTTCAGCGACGGCGCCACCGCCAGCAACATCGACCAGCTGCGTTCGCTCGGCAACTACGATCAGCTCGCCGCCGGCTTGCGCAGGGAGCTCAAGGGCGAAGGCCTGACCATCGCCATCGTGGATCACTTCAACAATCTCAACGGCGCGGTCCAGGCGCTGCAGGACGCCGCGGAGTGGCCGCAGAACAGCGACGCCGAAGCCGACAAGCTGACCCTGACCGCCTCCACCAACGGAGTTTTCGGTTATCGCGGCGAACCGCACGGCAACGCGGTCACCGAAATCGCCTACGACATCGCGCCGTCGGCCAAATTCCGCCTGTACGACAACACCGGCGCCGCCGACTGGGTCAGCGCGATCCAGGACGCGGCCAATCTCAACGCGCAGAACGTGGCGCAGGGCGAGCCGCGCGCGCAGGTCATCACCGCGTCGCTGGGCTTCAACCTCGCCGCCCCCGGCGACGGCACCGGCACCGGCAGCGATCTCAAGGGCCTGTACGAAGCCATCGACGCGGCCAAGAACAACGGCGTGATCGTGCTCAACGCCGCCGGCAACGAAGCGCAGGTGCATTGGGACGACGACAGCACCGCCGGCGCGGGCGCCAACGTGCTGCAGGATTTCCGGGTCGGTAACCTCGACGCCAACGGCGCGGCGATCGTGGAAAGCATCAATCCGCTGACCATCGACGGTCGCTACGGCGGCTGCATCCCGGTCGGCGCCAGGACCCAGAAGGACCGCGACACCTTCGAGTTCAACGTGTGGCTGGGCTGGAACGACTGGACCAGCGCGAACAACACCACCGACGCCGACTACCGGTTGGAACTGGTGCGCTGGGCCGACGCGGTCACCCGCAACGGCCGCGTGGTCACGCCGGCCGGCTGGGTCGCGGTGGCGCAATCGGATTTCGCCCAGACCGGCGCCGCCGGTCAACAGCCGCTGGAATTCGTTTCCTACCAGGCGCCGGCCGCGGCCAGGACCACCGCTTGCAACGCTCAGGGCTTCGACCCCGCGCGCTTCGCCGGCGGCGGCAAGTTCGGCGTGCGCATCACCCGCAAGACCGCGGGCGTGAACAACTTCCTGCGCCTGATGAACTCGGGCTACAACTTCCAGTACGCACAGACCGCGCGTTCGCTGATCCATCCGGCCGATGCGGCCAGCGTGATCACGGTGGCGGCGCTGGATGCGGCGACCTCTAATCTGGAAGCCTACAGCTCGCGCGGCCCGGTCCTGGGCGCCGGCGGCGCGCGTCCGGCCGGTCAGGCCGCGGGCAACGCCAAGCCGGATCTGGCCAACTTCGCCAACGTCGATACGGTGTCTTACGGCGACAACGCCTTCAACGGCACGTCCTCGGCGACGCCGCACGCGGCCGCGCTCGCGCTGCTGGGTCTGCAGCATCAGCGCCAGCTGACCAATGCCACCGTGCCGGCGCCGTTGCCGGCCAACGCGACCGCGCAGCAGAAGGCCGACCGTGCGGCCCTGCTCACCCAGCGCAACGTCAATCTGGCCGATTCCACCTACGACGCGCTGGTCTATGTTTCCAGCACCGGCGGCAACGACCTGGGCGATGCCGGCTTCGATGCCAGCTACGGCAACGGGCGCCTGAAGTTCCACGCCCGCTCCGAGTCGTGCTTCCTGTCGGCGACCTACGACGCGAGGTATCGCTCGCTGCTGCCCGCGCAGGCTTCGCCGCTGCCGGCCGGACAGAAGAGCTACGAGCAACTGCGCATCGACAACAGCGCCACCTGCGCCGCGAACTGACGCGGCCCGGCCTTCGCCGCGGATTCGCGGCGAAGGTTTTCCTCAAGCACCGGGCCTCGCGCCCGGTGTTTTTATTTGCGCGGTCGCGGCCGGTCGCCTTCGGCGTCGCGCAATCCCTCGCTGCAGCGCAAACAAGCGCCGCGCGCGCTCACCCAAGCTCACGATCGCACTACCCGGGCTAACGGTTTTCGCCGCCCGTTCGGCGTGCGTGTTGCGTTCCGCTCGAAACAAAGAACGCAATCCTCGCGGGCCGCAGGACAGCGTTTTCGCGCGCAAGGCAAAGAAAGTCCAGATATTTCCCTTCTGCCATGCGCGTCGCATTTTTGCCCTGCGCCGGCCGGTAGCGTCCGACCCCGACGCGAAGCAGCCAGCGATTCGATCGCCAGCCACCGTATTCCGGCCTGCGTTCCTTTGTGCGTCCGCGCTCGCGCGGACGGCTGCCTGCATCGCGACCCGGCGACACCTTCGCTTCGGTCCATCAGGGAACAGGGGACAGGCCATGAATCATCGATATCGCTCCGGCCCGCAGTTGCGCACACCGCTGGCCGCGGCGGCGCTGGTGTTCGCGCTCGCCGCGTGCACCGACAGCCATCTTCGGCCCGAGCCGCACGACACCTTGTCGCGCGCCGACATCCGCAACCATGCGCAAAGCGGCGATGCGCTGCCGCTGCCGCCGTTGAGTTCGACGATCCCGCTCGAAATCAGCGTGCCGCAGCAGAAGCCGAATCTGCAGGACCTGCAGGACGATTTCGATCTGTTCTCGTGGCAGTCCTTCGTCGCGGTGAACTGGCCGGCCGGGCCCGACGGCAATCCCAAGCCGGGCGCGAGCATCGGCCCGGACGTGCCGACGGTGTGGGAGAACTGGAAGGAAAGCCGCGACATCTTCCTGCCCGGCGGCGCCACGCCGCCGCCGTGGGGCCAGGACCCGCCGCCGCCGGACGTGTGCAAGGGCAAGGGCGCCGGCACCTTGAACCTGACTCAGGTCGGCAAGACCCCGAACGTGCTCGACGAAAGCGGCGAGCCGTTCGAAACCGGCCCGCTGATCGACCAGAACGGCCAGTACGTGCGCTTCGCGATCATGGCCAATCAGGACATGTTCAACACCATCGTCAGCGACGGTCTGTACAGCAAAGCCGGTCAGGCCAAGTTCGCCCAGCCGGCCAACTTCGCCCAGCCCACGGGCTCGAAGAACGTCGGCGCGATCATGATCAAATCGTCGTGGAAGGTGATGGGCGCCAACGACGATGTCAGCCGCTTCCACACCATCCAGGCGCTGGTCTACACCAATCCGGGCGAACACGAGGGCGTCGCCGCCGCGTGCAAGCGCCAGACCGTGGGCCTGGTCGGCCTGCATATCGCGCACAAGACCGCCGACGAACCGCAATGGATATGGTCGACCTTCGAGCACGTCGACAACGTGCCCAGCCAGGGCGAGCCGATCGACAAGCCGCACTACAACTTCTACGACAAGAACTGCACGCAGAACTGCGACGTCAACGAGCCGCCGCCGCGGCCGTGGAATCCGAACGCGGCGCATACCCAGCCGACCCAGGTGATGCGCGAGATTCCGTTGACCGCATCGACCCAATCGCTCAACGCGCGCTACCAGGCGGCGTTGCTGAAGAACTATCCCGGCACGGTGTGGGCGAACTACCAGCTGATCAGCACGCAGTGGCCGACCAACGCCACCAATCCGACCGATCCCACCGGCAATCCGGCGCCGAGCTTCCTCGCCAACGCGACCTTGGAAACCTACATCCAGGGCAAGGTGCCGCAAGCCTCGTCGAGCTGCATGGCCTGCCACAACAACGCGACCATGACCAACGGCCTGACCTCGGATTTCACCTACCTGCTGCAGCGCGCGCAATAAGGAGAACGACATGCTCGATTACATGGAGTACTTCATCCGCCTCAGCGTCGGGCTGACCGGGTTCACCCGCGACGCGATCGCGCCGCAGATCGATCAGATCGACATCAAGACCGTGTACCTGCAGGTGTTCCGCGAGAATCTGCCCAATGGCATGGCCGATCAGATCATCGCGGAGTACTACGGCTTGAACGAAGCCGAGGGCGGCCAGGACAAGAACCAGGAAGCCATCGCCGGCGCCTTGCTCGACGGCACCTATCCCGCCGAAGTGCTGGCGCTGCGCCAGTTGATCTACCTGTGGTACATGGGCGCGTGGCCGACGGTGCTGTACGACCAGTCGCCGACCCGCGGCCAGACCTTCAGCGCCGTCGTCTCGGCCACCAGCTACACGCAAGGGCTGGTGTGGCGGGTGATGCAATCGCATCCGATGGGCAGCTCCAACTACACCTACGGCTATTGGGCGAGCACGCCGCCGCCGCTGCAGGCTTATCTGGAGAACCCGGCATGAGCATCACCATCCCCGCGAACGGTTTCGACGTGGTGATCGTGGGCTCGGGCATTTCCGGATCGATCATCGCTTATCAACTCGCGCTCAAGGGCAAGCAGGTGCTGATCCTGGAAGGCGGCCCGCCCGTGCCCAAGAGCCGCGAGGCCTACATGCAGACCTTCTTCACCGCCAACGCGAAGACGCCAGAATCGCCGTATCCGCCGACCATGCAGGGCCCGGGCGGCAAGGGCAATCCGCTCGGGCAACCCGATCCGGCTTCGCTCAACACCCCGCGCTACACCGTGCTGCAGATCAACGCCTGGCAGAAGCCGCTGCAGTGCTACTTCGTCTACGGCGCGCAGACGGCCAAGCGCGCCGACGATCCGGACATGCAGTTCGCCTTCGGCAGTTCCTACGAGCGCGTCGCCGGCGGCACCACCTGGCATTGGCTGGGCACCTCGCTCAATCATCTGCCGAACGATTTCCAGCTCAACACCAAGTACGGCCAGGGCGTGGACTGGCCCGGCGGCGCGCAGTTCTACCAGAACCTGCTGCCGTACTACCGGCTGGCCACCGAGGTGATCGGCGTGTCGTCGGACAAGCCGCCGATGGTCGATCTGTACAAGACCTTCGATGTCGAACCCGGCGGCGATTACGGGGCGAACTACGACTATCCGATGCCGGGCATCGTGCCGTCGTTGAACGACGTGCTGTACCAGCAGAAGGTCACCTCCGTGAGCGTGGACGGCATTTCGCTGTTCGTCACGCCGACGCCGCAGGGGCGCAATTCGCGTCCGGGCAAGCGCCGCCAGTGCGCGGGCAACACCAACTGCATTCCGATCTGCCCGATCCAGGCCAAGTACGACGGCACCGTGACCCTGGCGCAGGCGCTGCAGACCGGCAACGTGCAGATCCAGTATCAGACGGTGGCGAACAACATCCGCCTGCAGGGCGATCAGGTCAGCGGCATCGACTATCTGACCTACGACAGCCAGACCGGGCCGTCTACCGGCGGCGGCATCGCGGTCGGCAAGCGCTACGTGCTGGCCGCGCACGCGATCGAGACGCCGAAGCTGCTGTTGATGTCCAATCGCAATCCTGGCTTCGGCAACGGCGTGGCGAACAGTTCCGATCAGGTCGGCCGCAATCTGATGGACCACGTGATGTATCTGGCCTGGGGTTTGTCCAAGGACCCGATCTACGCCTTTCGCGGGCCGCTATCGACCTCGGGCATCGAGTCGCTGCGCGACGGCGCCTTCCGCAGCCAGCGCGCCGCGTATCGCATCGAGATCGGCAACGAAGGCTGGAACTGGGCGACCAACGATCCCAACACCACCCTGGCCGATTTCGTGTTCGGCCAGAACAATACCCAGTTGAATGGCGATTCGTTCAATCAGCAGGGCCAGGCGCTGCGTTTCGATCCTTCGCTGCCGGCTTTCAGCAAGCTTTACGGCTCCAAGCTGGTGGCCGCGCTCAACGGCGTGTACACGCGGCAACTGCGCCTGGGCTATCTGATCGAGCAATTGCCCGATCCGGATAATCGCGTGCAGTTGTCCAGCGTCTACAAGGATCACCTGGGCCTGCCGCGTCCGCAGGTGACCTACCGCATCCGCGAAAACTATGTGCGCAACGCCTTCGCGTCGGCGAAGGAAGCCTCGACGCGGATCTTCGACGCGCTCGGCGCCATCGAGTACACCCAGGTGCCGGCGGCGCCGGTGTTGAGCGGGGCGGACGCCTCGCCGACCACCTTCCAATATCTGGGCAGCACCTACACCTTCTACGGTGCGGGCCACATCATCGGCACCTATCGCATGGGCACCGACGCGAAGAAGTCGGTGGTCAACGCGCGCCAGCAATCCTGGGACCATTCCAATCTGTACCTGGTCGGCAGCGGCGTCTTCCCGTCCACCGCCACCGCCAACCCGACCTTGACCATCGCCGCGCTGGCCTTGCAGGCGGCGGACAATATCCTCAGCGATCTCGGCTGACCCCACCGGGACGCAGGATACTGCCGGGAGGGCAGAGGAGGCCGCGTCCGGGGAGGACGCGGCCTCGTTGCGTTTGTGGCTGCAGGATTGTGTTGTGGAAGGTCTGTTGTGGGAGGGAGCTTTAGCCCCGATGCTTTTGTCTCAGCTGATTCGAATCCAGCCTCTGTTTCCAGGCAGTTTTAAAGCAATGTTTGCTCTGCGGTTGCTGATCGAAAAGCATCGGGGCTAAAGCTCCCTCCCACAACAGACCTCCCTCCCACAACAGACCTCCCTCCTACAAAAGCTCCCTCCTACTGGACCGCGCGCAGCAATCGCTCCGCCACCGCGCGCAGTTCCGGCCGCCGCTCGCCGGCGTCGATCAATTCGAACTCCACTCCGGTCAGCGCCAGCAGCGCGAGTATTTCCTCCGCAGTTTCGCCGCGCACATGCAGCAGGCAAGCGTGTTCGTCGATGTGTTCGAGCACGCCGCACCACGGCGGCAGCGACGCGGTCAGCGACTCGGCCGAGCCGCGCAGCTTCGCGCGCACGGTCGGGCCGTGCAGGGGCTGGCTGATCGCCCGCTGCACATATGCGGCCACGTCTTCCGGAAACACGCGCGGGACGAACCCGCCGCCGCCGCAGCGCGCGGCCTGGATGCGGTCGGCGCGGAACAGCCGCCAGTCGTCGCGGCTGCGGTCCCAGGCCAGCAGATACCAGCGGCGGCCGCTGCTGACCAGGCGCAAGGGTTCGATCGTGCGCCGGGTGGCGCGGCCGCCGCGATCGTTGTAGTCCATCTCGATCAGCAGATGATCGCGACAGGCGCCGGCCAGCTCGGTCAGGGTCTCGACGTCGGGGCCTTGCTCATGCTGCTTCAACGACAAGGTCACCGAATACAGCGCGCTGACCCGGCGCCGCAGTCGCGCCGGCAGCAGTTGATCGAGCTTGCCCAGCAGGCCGACCGCGGTGTCCTCGATCCGCGCCACGCTGGCGGTGGCGCTGCGCAGCGCCACCACCATCGCCACCGCCTCGTCGTCGTCGAGCAGCAGCGGCGGCAGCGAGGCGCCCGCGGCCAGCCGATAGCCGCCGCCCACACCGGTGGAGGCCTGCACCGGATAGCCGAGTTCGCGCAGGCGATCGACATCGCGGCGCACGGTACGCGCATCCACTTCCAGCCGCTCGCACAGGTCGGCGCCGGTCCAATGACGGCGCGATTGCAGCAGCGACAGCAGGCGCAGCAGTCGGGTCGAGGTCTTGAGCATGGGGCCCAGTCTAAAACCTATTGAGGACAGAAACTGTCCTCAATGGATCGTATCCTGTGTTCGTCCCGGGGCCCTCGGCCCCCGCTATCGAAGAGAGCCCCGATGACCGTCCAGACCTATCAGGCCAGCTGCCACTGCGGCGCCATCCGTTATGAAGTCGATCTCGACCTGGAAGCCGGCACCGGGCGCTGCAATTGCTCGATGTGCAGCAAGCTGCGCAAGTGGGGCGCGCTGGTGAAGCCCGATGCGTTCCGCCTGCTCAGCGCCAAGCCGGAGGATGTCGGCACCTATCAGTTCGGCACCTTCAGCGGCACCTACCACTTCTGCAAGCACTGCGGCGTGCATGCCTACGGCAGCGGCGACCTGGAAGTGCTCGGCGGCAAGTACTTCTCGGTCAATATCGCCTGCCTGGACGTGGATCACGAGGCGTTCGTGGACGTGCCGATCAAGTACATGGACGGCTTGAACAACAACTGGTTCGAAACGCCGAAGCTGACCGCGCATATGTGAGCGCCGGCGCATCGGGGCGACCGCGGCGCGAGCGCCGGCGCGGCATCGCCCCGCATGCGAACATGCGCGCACTTCCGATTCGCTTTCATCATGGACACCAACGCCGTAAAAAAATACTGCCGCGCCTATCCCGGCGCGGACGAAAGCCTGCACGGCGCGCCGTCGAACATCCTGGTCTACAGCGTGGGCGGAAAGTTCTTCGCCTACTTCAAGACCAGCGAGCCCGAGCGCTGGCGTTTCAGCTTCAAGACCTCGTCGGACCGCTTCCTCGAACTCACCGGCATCCCCGGGGTCAAGACCGCGCGCTTCATGGGCCGCTATCACTGGGTGACCGTGGTCGATGTGCGCAGCCTGCCCGCGGAGTATCTGCGCGAGTTGATCGATTGGTCGTACCGGCGCGCGCTCGGCAATCTGAGCCGCAAGCGCCAGGCTGAAGCCCTGGCCGATGCCAGCCAGGCGCAGCGCCTCAGGCTGACGCCGATCGCGCCGCCGAAAGCTCGCCCAAGACTTTTAGCGCAGCGTCCACCCGTGCATCGAGTGCGTGGCCGTAGTTGAGCCGCAGGCAGTGGCCATGGCCGCGATGCGCGGAGAAGATCGGTCCCGGCGCGATGCTGATGCCGCGCTGCGCGGCCTGGCGCTGCACGGCCAGGGCGTCGCGATCGGGCGGCAGTTCGATCCACAGGAAGTAGCCGCCGTCCGGCCGCGTCACCCGCGTGCCACTCGGAAAATAGCGCGCCACCGCGTCCAGGTAGGCCGCCTGCTGTAGCCGCAAGGTCTGGCGCAGGCCGCGCAGATGGCGCTCGTAGCCGCCGCGCTGCAGGTAACGCGCGATCGCCAGTTGCGCCGGCACGCAGGTGGCCAGGGTGTTGGTGAGTTTGAGCCGCGCCACGCGCTGGGCGTAGCGGCCGGGCGCGGCCCAGCCGATGCGATAGCCCGGCGCCAGGGTCTTGGAAAACGACGAACAGTGCAGCACCAGCCCGCGCGTGTCGAAGGCCTTGGCCGGCAGCGGACGGCGCGCGCCGAAGTGCAGCTCGCCGTAAACATCGTCCTCGATCAGCGGCAGCTCGTGCCGCGCCAGCAGTTCGACCAGTTCGCGTTTCTTCGCCTCGGGCATGCTCGCGCCGAGCGGATTGTGGAAGCTGGTCATCAGCCAGCAGGCCTTGGGCGCGTGGCGGCGGATCGCGGCGTCGAGCGCGCCGAGTTCGACGCCTTCGCGCGGATGAGTCGGTACTTCCACCGCGTGCAGGCCGTGGCGTTCCAGCGTCTGCAGGGCGATGTAGAAGCACGGCGATTCGACCAGCACCGCGTCGCCGGGGCGGGTGGTCGCGGCGATGCACAGGTTCAGCGCTTCGATCGCGCCGTTGGTGACGACCAGATCGTGGATGCCCAGCTCCACCGCGCCGATGCGGTAACGCAGGGCGATATGCCGGCGCAGTTCGGCGTTGCCCGGGGTCAGATCGTCCACCGTGCTGCGCGGGTCCAGGTGTACGGCTTCGTGCGCCATCGCCCGGCCGAGCTTGGCCAGCGGAAACAGCGACGGGCTCATGAACGCCGAACCCAGCGGCACGATGTCGCGCGCCATCGCCGATTCCAGCACCTCGAACACCAGCGCGCTGATGTCCACCGCGCGCGATTCGCCGTCGGGCGCGGAGGCGGCGTCGGGTTCGGGCAGCAGCGCGTGGACGTGTTCGCTGACGTAGTAGCCCGAACGCGCGCGCGGCCGTACCAAGCCTTGCGATTCGAGCAGGTAGTAGGCCTGGAACACCGTCGCCGGGCTGAGCTTGCGCGCCGCGCTGGCCTGGCGCACCGAGGGCAGGCGCTGGCCGGGGCGCAGCAGGCCCTGGCGGATGGAGCGAGCGATGTCGTCGGCCAGGGCTTGGTAGCGCTTCATGTTGGTTTGGCGGGTGTCGCGGTGGCTGATCGAAGGGCGTTCGGGGCTGAAGCCCCTCCCACAAGAGCTAAATCCCGAATCTCCAATCTCCAATCTCGGCTCTAACCGAGACTGATATGGTTTTTTCTCCAGAATCTGAGTCTACGCAATCTGCGCCGGCCGGCGAACAATGGATCTCGCAGCCAAAGCTGCGCCATCGCCGCTACTCATCGCCATGAACCCGCAAGTCGAATTCAACCTCGCCCTGATCCTGTTCATCCCCTGGTTTTCGATCCTGGCCTGGCTGTTCTGGGCCTATCCGCGCCGGCCGCGAGGCGGCGCGCGCACGCTGTTCGACAGCGCCAGCCTGATCCTGGCCACCGCGGCCGCGTTCTGGGGCATGCACTGGAGCATGCTCAACGCCGATCCGCAGGCCGGCGCGATCTGGAAACAGGTGCTGGCCACCTCGATCGCCTACGGCCTGTTCTTGCTGGTCATGACCACGGCGATCGCGCTGCGCTGGCGCTGGTTGCGCGCCAGCGCTGTCTCTCCCGACACCACAGGCCCGCTCACGGGCAAGGTCGAATCATGAAACTGCTGTTCGTCGCCGCCTTCCTCGGCGTGATCCTCTACAACCTCGGCGCCGGCTTGTACTACATGCTGGTCGATAAGGGCACCAGCAAGCGCACGGTCAACGCGCTCACGCGGCGCATCGGTTTTTCGATCGCGCTGATCGCGCTGGTGATTATCGGCATCGCCACCGGCGTGGTGCAGCCGCACGGCGTGGGCGCCTGAGCGCGGGTCGGCGCCTGCGCTAAGCTGCGCCGATCCGACCGCAGCGACCGCCGATGACCGCCGCCCGCATCAAATCCAACGCCGACACCGCCGAGTACTACTTCGAAGAACGCTGCCACGTCGTGGAGTGCTGGAACAGCGCCGACGATGCGCAGACCTCGATCGCCCGCATCCGCGTCGAGCCGGGCGTGACGACCCGGCTGCATCGCCTGCGCGGCACCGCCGAGCGCTATCTGATCCTGCAAGGCCGCGGCCGCATGCAGGCCGGCGACATGCCGCCGGGCGAAGTCGGCCCGGGCGATGTCGTATTCATTCCCGCCGATGCGCCCCAACGCGTTACCAATCTCGGCGACGACGATCTGATCTTCCTCGCGATCTGCACGCCGCGCTTCGTGCCTGAATGCTACGACGACCTGGAACCGGAGGCCGCATGAGCGCCGCGCCCGGAGTGCGCGAACGTTACCTGGGCTGTCTGCTCGGTCTGGCCTGCGGCGACGCGGTCGGCACCACAGTGGAATTCCGCGGCCGCGGCAGTTTCGAGCCGTTGACCGACATGGTCGGCGGCGGGCCGTTTTCGCTGCGCGTGGGCGAGTGGACCGACGACACCTCGATGGCGCTGTGCCTGGCGGCGAGCCTGATCCACTGCCGCGGTTTCGACGCGCGCGATCAGATGAATCGCTATTGCAATTGGCGCGATCACGGTTACCTGAGCAGCAACGGCGAGTGTTTCGACATCGGCGCGACGGTGAGCGCGGCCCTGGACCGTTATCGCCGCAACGGCGATCCCTATGCCGGCGACCCCGGCCCGCGCGCGGCCGGCAACGGCGCGCTGATGCGGCTGGCGCCGGTGCCGATGCTATGGCGGCGCGATGCGGAGCTGGTTCGGCATTACGCGGCCGAATCTACGCGCACTACCCATGGCGCGGCGGAGGCCTTGGATTGCTCGCGCCTGTTCGCCAGCCAAGTGCGCGCCGCGTTGATGGGCGCGGGCAAGGAGGCGGTGTTGACGCCGGCGATGACGTCGCCGGACAGCGACAAAGTCGCGGCGATTCATGCGCGCGCTTATGCGGGGAAGGTCGAGAGCGAGATCGTGGGATCGGGCTACAGCGTCGCCTCGCTGGAAGCGGCGTTGTGGTGTTTCCTGCACACCGATTCGTTCGAGGCGGCGATTCTGCGCGCGGCTAATCTGGGCGATGACGCCGATACCACCGCGGCGATTTGCGGTCAGGTGGCTGGGGCTTACTACGGGATCGATGCGATTCCGCGCGGATGGCTGGACAAGTTGGTGATGCGCGAGCAGATCGTGACGATGGCGGAGACGTTGTTGGATCTTTCCGAGCATCCGGAAGTTTTTGAAATTCGCCCCCTTTGAAAAAGGGGGCTGGCGCTTGCGTTGATCGGTTTCGAAGTGAACCTTCAATGCGCCGGGGGATTTGCTTTTCGCGCGATGCTTGAAGTTGCGCGGTCAAAAGCGAATCCCCCTAGCCCCCTTTTTCAAAGGAGGAGAACCCCCTCAAGCCGCAGTCACATCCCGCAACTCCCACCCACTGCCCGCCAACAAGCGCAGACGGTGCTTGAGCACCGTGCCCGACAACGCCGTCACCGCAACCAGATCCATGCGCAGGTCACGCTGCTCGCCCTGCACGGTCGCGTTCGGATCGGTCGCGCCCAGGCTCGCATCGACTTCGTCCGGTTCGGGCTGCTTCGCGCGCCAGCGTTCGAACAGCGCGTCGCCGCGCAAGGCCGCCTGCAACTGCGAGGCGAAGCCCTCGGCGCTGACCGCGGTGAACGACAGGTCGGTGTCGCTGCCGCGCGCGCGCTCGCCGTCGGGGATGCTGAGGTAATAGCGAGTGGCCATCGGACGTCTCGGCAAAAGAATGGCGTTCAGGGTAATAAGCCCCACATACGCCGGGCGTGAATGCGGCGTTGCCGGATCGGAATTCTGCCGGCCGAGGTCGCGGTTTGCTCGCTCAGGCCGGCCTTCGTCGAACCCGGCGATCAATCCTCTTCGCCGTCGTGCGCCTGATGCGGCCCATGGCCCTTGGGGCAGTGACACACCGAGGTCGGGCCGAATTCGACGCCGAAGGTCTGGCCGTCGCGATGACGCTGCCAATAGAACTTCGGCGCTTTCTCGCCGCGGTTGCCCAGCTCGGCCATGTCGGCATCGACGTCGAACAGACGCCCGTCCACCATCACATAGCGCGTGTCGATGGTCGCGCGGATGTTCTCCAGCGGATTGCTGTTGAGCACGACCAGATCGGCCTTCTTGCCGGTCTCAAGCGAACCCAGTTGCCTGGACAGCCCGAGATAATCCGCGCCGTCGATGGTCGCCGCGCGCAGCGCTTCGAAATTGCTCATGCCGCCTTGGGTCAGCATCCAGATTTCCCAGTTCGCCGACAGGCCCTGCAACTGGCCGTGGCCGCCGACCTGGATCTTGACGCCGGCATCGCGCAGCTTCTTCACCGACTTGGCGACCTGGATATGCCAGTAATCCCAGTCCGGCGCGGTCTCGCGGCGGATCGAGCGCGCATCCAGGGTTTCGCGCGGGAAGAAACGGTTGAGCTTCTTGTCTTCCCAGACGTTGTCGCGCGCGTACCACCAGTACTCGCCCGACAGGCCGCCATAGCTGACCACCAGCGTCGGCGTGTTGCGCACGTCGGTCTGCTTCCACAGCTCGACCACGTCCTTGTACAGCGGCGCGACCGGGAGGTTGTGCTCGATGCCGGTGACGCCGTCGAGGATCATCGGCAGGTTGTGGTTCAAGGTCGATCCGCCTTCCTCCACCACCAGCATGTTCAACTCGCGCGCGGCCTGGTTGATCTGCTGATGCTGTTCGCGCCGCGGCTGGTTGTAGCTCTTGACCGAGAACGCGCCGTTGGCTTTCATCCGGCGCAGATGGCTGCGCGCGTCGTCGAGCGAATTGATCACCGCCTTGAAGTCGCCGTCGGCGCCGTACAGGATCGTGCCGGTGGAGAACACGCGCGGGCCGACCATCTTGCCGGCCTTGAGCAGTTCGGCTTCGGAGAACACGAACTCGGTGGTCGCCGAGGGATCGTGCATGGTGGTGATGCCGAAGGCGAGGTTGGTGTAGTAGGCCCAGTTCTGCTGCGGCACCACGCCCTGGCCGAAGTGCGCGGCGTGCGCGTGCACGTCCACGTAGCCGGGCAGGAGGGTCTTGCCGGTGGCGTCGATCACGCGCGCGCCGGCCGGCACGGCCACCGAGGCGCTGGCGCCGACCGCGACGATCTGGTCGCCGCGCACGACCACGGTGCCGTCTTCGATCACGTCCTGGCTCTTCTGCGCATCGCGCATCGTCACCACCCGCGCATGGGTGAAGGCGACCGTGTCCTGCGGCGTGTAGACCGGCACCTGCAGGCCGACGCGGATGCCCGGTTCGTCGGCCGACGGCTTGGCCAGCGTCGCCGGCGCGCCGGGCAGGAACGAGAACGCCTGATTGAGCGGGCGCGAGTAGTAGCGATCGCCGACCATCCAGTGCAGCGACTTGGAATCGGCCGCCCAGTGCAGATAACTGCCGACGTCGGCGCTGACCTGGGCGACCGGCAGCGCCTTGCTGTCCTTGCTCAGTTCGACCGAGCTGCCGGCGGTCATCAGCGGCGCGACGTAGGCGTTGAACAACTCGGTGAACGCCACCCACTTGCCGTCCGGACTGATGCTGACCGAATCGACGTACTTGAGGTTGAAGACTTCGCGTTCGTCCTCGCCGTTGAGGCCGACCGACATCAGCTTCTTCTTCATGCCGCCGCCGCTGAGGTAGTACACGCGGGTGCCGTCGGCGCTGAACTGCGGCGACTCGCCGCTGCTGGCCACGCGCAGCGGGCGGCTGCCGTCGGCGTTCATCACGTAGATGCCGCGATCCATCGACCACAGGCTGCCGGTGAGGCCGCCGCCGCCGGTCTTGGAATAGACGATGCGGCGCCCGTCGGGCGAGAACCGCGGGCTGTAGTAGAAGCCTTTTTCCTGCGTCAGCCGCTTGCTGCCGCCGCCGTTGGCGCCGGTGACGTAGATCATGCTGAGCGCTTCGTCGGACCAGGTCGTGTACAGCAGCTTGCTGCCGTCGGCGCTGAAGCTGGGCTGGTATTCGTAGAGGTTGTCGTTGCCGGTCAGACGTTCGGGCTTGCCGTCGGGCAGGCGCTTGCGCCACAGCTGGCCGACCGCGTGGAAGATCAGGGTCTTGCCGTCGGCGCTGGTGGCGACATCGCGGATCATCTTCGGATCGAAGCGGCCGGCGTCGAGGGTCTGTTCGAAACGCAGCGGCTGCGCCACGGTCTGTTCGACGTTGGCGGTGAAGGCGATCGGCTCGTGCTTGCCGTCGGCCATCGACACCCGCCACAGCTTGCCTTGCGCCCAGATCACCACCGATCTGGAATCCGGCGTCCAGGCGAAATTCGCGTACGGCCCGAAGATCGCCCAGGCTTCCTGCATGTCGTGCGAAAGCCCATCCCACACCGGCCGCGCTTCGCCGCTGGCCAGGTCGAGCACGTGCAGCACCGATTTGTCGCGGATGCGCTTGACGAAGGCCAGCGACTTGCCGTCGGGCGAGGGCTGCGGACGCACCGCGCCGCCGGCGGTGTCGATCACCGTCGCGGTCTTGCCGCTGGCGCGTTCCAGGCGCTTGATCGCGTAGATGGTGTCGTGGGGGTTCTTGTTGTACTGGAAGCTCGGGCCGGCGGTAACGTCTTCGGAGTAGTAGACATAGCGGCCGTCGGGCGACACCGCCGGTTCGCCCAGGTCCTGTTGATCGTTCTTCTGCTTGGTCAGCTGCAGGCCACCGCCGCCGCCGGCGGCGTGATAGATCCACAGCTCGCCGGCGCCGAGCGAGCGTTCGCCGGTGAAATGCTTGCGCCCGACCAGGAACTGGCCGTCGGGCGTCCAGGCCGGATTGTTGAGCAGGCGGAAGTCTTCCTTGGTCACCGCGGTGGGATCGCCGCCGTCGGCGCGCATGCGCCACAGGTTGTTGCCGCCGCCGCGGTCGGAGGTGAAGGCGATCTCGCGGCCGTCGGGCGAGAAGCGCGGCTGCACGTCCCAGGCCGGGCCGCTGGTGATGCGCCGCGCCTGGCCGCCGCCGATCGGCAGCAGGTAGATGTCGCCGAGCAGGGAGAAGGCGATCTCGCGACCGTCGGGGGCGACGTCCAGGTCCATCCAGGTGCCTTCGTCGGTGTCGAAGCGCACCGTCTTGGTCTGGCCGTGCGGCGCGCTGACGTCCCACTTCTTCTCGTCCTTGTCGCCGGGCTTGCTCGCGCCCTTGGCGGTCTGGACCGAAGCGCGGGCCGGATCGGTGCCGGCGGGCTTGAGCGCGTCCTGCTCGAGTTGCGCGGCCGGCTTGTCGCCGTCTTTCTTCTCCTGCGGCGCGGGCTGCGGCGGAGTCTGGGCGAAGGCCGGGGCGGCGAGCGCGCTGGCGAGCGCGAGGACGAGCAGGCGGTGACGGGTCATCGGAGCGGCTACCTGGACGGACAAAGTCCGCAGGCTAACCCGGCCGGTGGTGCCGGGGCCTGGGCTGGAAGTCGTGTTTGGGGAAGAGGCTGCGGCGCGATCTTCGCAAGTCGTCAGTCCGGCGAGGTGGGCTTTGCTTCGGCGGAGCCGAACGTCCAGAGGCTTTGACGCGATCTACCCAGGTCGTCATTCCCGCGAAGGCGGGCTCTGCTTTACTTCGGCGGAGCCGAACATCCAAAGACTTCAGCGCCATCCTTCCAGTTCGTCATTCCCGCGAAGGCGGGAATCCAGAGACTTCGAACGTTCTCGCACGAAAGGCACTGGATGTTCGGCTCCGCCGAAGTAAAGCAGAGCCCGCGTTCGCGGGAATGACGGCAGGTGGGTACGCTGTTCCCGATTCCCGATTCCCGATTCCCGATTCCCGACTCAACCAACAAAATCCGCCTTCTCCGCCGCAAACCCCAACGCCAGCGCCCCCTTGCCGACATTGACCATGCCGGTAAGGCTCATGACGCTGTCGTACAACTCCACGTTGTTGTTGCGGCAAGCCACGCGCAGGGTTTCATAGCCCGGCAAGCTGCGCAGCTCCGACAACTCGCCGCCGTAGCTCAAGCAAACGGTGGGCGTCATCAGGCCGTTGCCGGCCACCTTGCGCGCGGCGAATTCCATCAGCTTCTGCACCGCGTTCTCGTAGCCCTTGATCTTCGCCACCGGCCCGGTTTCGCCGCGGTTGCAGTGCAGGATCGGCTTGATGTCCAGCGCCGTGCCCAAGGTCGCGCTGAGGAAACTCACGCTGCGATCGCCGCGATGACGGGTGCGCGCGCGCAGGTAGTTGAGGTCGCGCGGGATCAGATAACCGTGCGTGTGCAGCACCAGATGCTCCAGGCGCGCGCGGATCTTCGGCGGGCCTTCGCCGGCGCCGCGCAGGCGCACCGCTTCGACCGCGGTGATGCCCTGCGCCGCGAACAGATTCAGCGTGTCGATCACCCGCAACGAAAACGGCGTGTTGATGCCGGCGGCGCTGCGCACCGGGCGGTAGTCGTTGAGGATCGCGAAGCTGGCCTGATTGGCGTTCTCGAACACCGGACTGCGGGTCTTGGTGATCGTCATGCAGAACACGTAGTCGTAATCGATCGCCAGTTGGCTGACGAACAGATCGCGTACCTGCTGCACGGTGAACGGCGTGGTCTCGGCCTCGAAGCCGCGATCGGCCAGATGCGTATGCAGGAACTGCAGGGTGGCTTGTTCGTTGCGGTGATCGGCGAGCACGGCCTGGCCGATGCGCACGGTGATCGGCAACAGATGAATATCGTTCTGTTGCAGATAGTCCAACGGCAGATCGCAAGCGGAGTCGACGACGATTCCAATGCGCATGGGTCCCCCCCGGGTCTTGGCGCGTGGTGATCGAATGTTTCCGCAGCATACCGTTTCGCGACGGGTGTCACGCAAGAATGCGCTTGCCCGGCGCCGGCCTCGTTCAGGCCCGGCGTTGCACTCCTACCGGCAGCTGCTTGAGCCGTTGCATTTCAGGATCTTCAAGCCAATCGGGGTGTTGCAGTGCGTCAAGGGCGAAATCGTGTGCGTCGTTGCCCCAGAACAATTCATTACCAATACTCAACGTAGGCACGCCGAATACACCGGCCAACAGAGCCGATTCGGTGTTCGCGCGCAGGGCCGATTTGGTCTGATCGCTGCCGATTGCGCCGATTTCGACGCCCAGCGCGGCGACGACCGGGCTCAGGGCTTCGATGCTGTCGCCGACCTGTCCTTGCGTCCAGATCCAATCGAAGATCGCATCCACCGCCTCGGGCGTGTTGCCGGCGGCCACGCACAGCCGCAGCGCGGCCAGCGGATTGAACGGATGCGCCGGCGGAAAGCGCAGCTCGACGCCTTCGCGGCGCGCCTGCCACAGCACATGGCGATAGGTGAATTCGCGCTTGCCGGGAATTTCCGCCGGGCCCTTGTTGCCGTGCGCGGCCAGGATCGCGCCGAACGCCACCGGCACCAGCGCGATCGAACGTTCGCGTGCGATCGCGCGCAGCTTGCGCCATTGCAGATACGAAAACGGCGAGATGAAATCGAAGTACCAGCGCAGTGCCGGTTGTAGGTCGCTCATCGCCTGACTCCTTATTTCCACGCGCCGATGATCACGCCGTAGAGAATGAACTGGATGATGTGATAGCCGCTGTCGATCATCCATAGCTTCAGGCTGCGCTGGGCGAAGGCGTAGTTGATGCCGAAGCTCATCGAGACGAAGAACAGGCCGACCACGAAGCCCACGCCGAAGCCGTCCGCGGCGCTGGCCTGCGGCGGCATCAGCACGGCGAAGATGGTCGCGGCGAGGAAGGCGCAGACGATGGCGATGGCGAAGGTCAGGCCCGGGTGGCCGGGCTTGGCGTTAGGGTCGATGCCGGCCTCGCGGCACCAGGCGTTCTTGAACAAGGGCCCGTACCACAGGCCGCCGAGCACGAAGGCCGAGGCGGTGGCGGCGATGATCGCCAGCCAGTTGACGTGTGCGATGGGCAGGGTCATGACGGCACTCCGGAAGCGCTCGGGCGGCGATGGCGGCAAGCATACGCCGTGGCGTGGTGAGGGGAGGTCAAGCGCGGCGAGGCAGGGGCAACCGTCGCCGTTGCCGTTGCCGTTGCTGTTCCCCCCTTTGAAAAAGGGGGGAAGGGGGGATTGAGCTTTTCGCCTTATTGCGATGGAGCCGAATCAAAAGCGAATCCCCCCTGGCCCCCCTTTTTCAAAGGGGGGAATCGGTAGCTGGGTTCAAAGGGGGCTGGTGGGATGCGCTATCGGGCCGGAAGGCGCCGGCTCAACGCCCCGCTGGCGTCGGATACGCGCGCGGCAAGCCGTTGTCCGGATGCAGGTAGCGATCGCGCAATTCGGTCTGTCGGCTGCGCATCGAAATCGCGCGGCCGTCCATCCACACCTGCAAGGCGACGCTGCTGACATCGAGCGGGTCGCCGCTCCACAGCACCAGATCGGCGCGCTTGCCCGGCGCGATCGACCCCACTTCGCCGGCCACGCCGAAGGTTTCCGCCGGCACCCGGGTCAGCCCGGCCAGGCCGTCGGCCCAGGGCAGGCCGGCGGCGACGGCGTTGCCGGCGAGCTGGCGCACCTTGCGCGCGTTGTGCGAAGCGCCGCCTTCGCTGAAACCGACCGCGACGCCGGCCGCGCGCAGCCGCGCCGCGTTTTCCATGCTGGCGCCGACCTGATCGAAATCGCTCGGCAGATTGGACAGCGGATTGACGAACACCGGCACCTTCGCCGCCGCCAATTGCGGCGCCAGCCGCCAGGCCTCGCCGCCGCCGGCGATGGCGATGCGCAGTCGATGCCGGGCCGACCAGCGCAGCAGCTGGCGGATGTCGGCGGCGCGATCCACGCCGAACACGATCCGCCCGCCGCCGCCGAAATACTTCTGCAGCGCGCTGCGTCCGGCCGGCGTCAGCAGCGCGGCGTGATTGTCCGGGCCGATGCGCCCGCGCAATTCGTCGATCAGCTGATCCAGGATCATCCACTGCGCCGCGCGCGAACTGCCGCTCAGGCCCAGGCTGTCCTTGCCCAGGCGCACGAACAGCACGCGCGGGCCGATCGGGTCGGGGCCGCCGTCCAAGCGCTCGATCCCGCCTTGTCCCGCGACGATCGAGCCGCCGCTGGCGGTGCCGGCGCCGAGCAGGGTCCAGCCGATGCCTTCGATGCGGGTGACCGGAATCACCACCGAGTCCGGGTTGTAGGCCAGGGTCACGTCGAACTCGGGCCGCACCGTCATTTCCTTGGTGTCGGCGCCGAGCGCGAGGGTTTCATCGACCGTGGCCTTCTCGCCGGACACTTCCTCCAGGCCGATTTCGCTGATGCCGCCGAACAGGGTCGGCGTGACCGGCCGGCCCTCGGCCTCGATCACCTGCGCGCCGGCCGGCGCGCTCAGGCCGCGGCCGACCGCGCGCACCACGCCGCCCCAGACCAGCACGTCGGCGTGTTCCAGCGAACCCTGCGCGCTGGCGGTGTGGACGGTGGCGTTGCGGATCAGCACGTTCTGCGCGGACGCGGCGAAGCTGACGCAGGCCAGCACGGCGGCGAACAGCGGCGCATGCCGTAGTGCGGACACGCGGCTCATTGCACACCTCCGGTTTGCGTCGCGGTCTGCGCGGCCGGTTGCCCGAGCATGAAATCGGACTTGGGCTGGCGCGACGGATCGGCGCGGTCGTAAACGCGCGCGCCGTCGATGTAGACCTGCTCGGCCTTGGCGTAGACGCTGAAGGGATTGCCGTTCCACACCACCACGTCGCCCATCTTGCCCGGCTCCAGCGTGCCGGTGCGCTCGACGATGCCCAGCGCCTTGGCCGGGTTCTGGGTGAGCCAGCGGATCGCCCGCTCCGGCGCGATGTCGATGCCGGCCAGGCGCGCGTGCGCCATCACCTTGGCCGCTTCCTGGTTCAGCCGCTGGATGCCTTCCTCGGAATCGGAATGCACGATCGCGCAGCTGTTGGCCGGACGATCGACGATGGCGAGGTTTTCCTGGATGCCGTCGAAGGCTTCCATCTTGAAGCCCCACCAGTCGGCCCACAGCGCGCCGCAGACGTTTTCCTGCGCCAGCCGGTCGGCGATCTTGTACGCCTCCACGCCGTGGTGGAAGGCGGCGATCTTGAAGCCGAACTCTTTCGCCAGATCGAGCATGGTGGTCATCTCGTCGGCGCGGTAGCAGTGGATGTGGACCAGGATGTCGCCCTTGATCGCGCCGGCCAGGGTGTCGAGCTTGAGGTCGCGCTTGCCGCCGGTGTCCTTCTCGCTGTCGGCGTTGTTGGAGGCCGGAGTGGAACTCTGCCACCAGCGCTTCTTCGCCGGCGCGGCGGCCTTGGGCGAGGTCTTGCGCAGATATTCGCTGGCATCGATGAAGGCCGCGCGGTAACCGGCGACATTGCCCATGCGCGTGCCCGGCGAGACGTTGCGGCTGCCGTAGACGCGCTTGGGATTTTCGCCGCAGGCCATCTTCAGGCCCCACGGCGCGCCGGGGAATTTCATCGCCTGATAAGAAGTTGCCGGCACGTTCTTGAGGGTGACGCCGCGGCCGCCGATCAGATTGCCCGAGCCGGGCAGGATCTGCAGCGAGGTGATGCCGCCGGCCAGCGCGGTTTCGAAGCCCGGGTCCTGCGGCCAGATCGAATGCTCGGCCCAGACGTTGGGCGTGACCGGGCTGGTCATCTCGTTGCCGTCGGCGTGGGCGCTGACGCCGGGGCTGGGGTACACGCCCAGGTGCGAGTGGACGTCGATGATCCCCGGCGTGAGCCACTTGCCGGTGGCGTCCACGCGCGCCGCGTCGGCCGGCGCGTCCAGCGCGCTGCCGACCGCGACGATCTTGCCGCCCTGCAGCAGCACGTCGGCGTTGTCCAGGCGCTGGCCGGTGCCGGTCAGGACCGTGGCGTGCTGCAGCAGCACCGGGCCCGAGCCGAGCGCCTTGTAGGTGCTGGGGTAGGGGTCCTGGGTGTAGCGCGAGGTCGAAGCGGGCGCGGCGGGCGCGGCCGTGGCCGCCTGCGCGGCGCTGGCGAGCAACGCCAGGCCGCAGCCGGCCAGGAACGGTCGAAGCATGATTTCCCCCGGGGAAAGCGGAGCCAAGTGTCGAGCGGCGGGTAACCGTGGAACCGTAACGGCCGCTTTGTGCGCTGCCAACCCTGACTATCGTCATGGGCGGTGCCACAATGGCCCTACAACAACAAGAAAAGGCCAAGGCATGAAAGACAAAGAACAGATCGTCGAAAACTGGCTGCCGCGCTACACCGGCGTGCCCCTGGACCAGTTCGGCCAGCACATCCTGCTGACCAACTTCGGCGGCTACCTGCACACCTTCGCCCGCCTGACCGGCGCGGAGATCGTCGGCATGGACCGGCCGATGCCCAGCGCGACCGCCGACGGCATCACCATGATCAACTTCGGCATGGGCAGCCCGAACGCGGCGACCATGATGGACCTGCTCTCGGCGATCATGCCGCAGGCGGTGTTGTTCCTGGGCAAGTGCGGCGGCCTCAAGCGCAAGAACGAGCTCGGCGACCTGGTCCTGCCGATCGCGGCGATCCGCGGCGAAGGCACCTCCAACGACTACCTGTTGCCGGAAGTGCCGGCGCTGCCGGCGTTCGCCTTGCAGCGCGCGGTCTCGACCATGATCCGCGACCTCGGCCACGACTACTGGACCGGCACCGTCTACACCACCAATCGCCGGGTCTGGGAGCACGATGAAGCCTTCAAGGAGCGTCTGCGCGCGATGCGCTGCATGGCCATCGACATGGAAACCGCGACCGTGTTCGCCGCCGGCTTCGCCAACCGCATTCCCTGCGGCGCGCTGTTGCTGGTGTCGGACCAGCCGATGATCCCCGAGGGCGTGAAGACCGAGGCTTCCGACGCCAAGGTCAGCGCGAGCTTCGTCGATACCCACATCGGAGTCGGCATCGAAGCGTTGAAGCTGATCCGCCGGCATGGCAAGTCGGTGCGGCATTTGCGCTTCGACGAGTAAGCCAGGGCGCGGCTTTCGCTACAAAGCCCCTCTCTCGCAAAGCGGGAGAGGGGTTGGGGTGAGGGCCGCCGCGATGCATGATGCCCCGGCCCATGAACGGCCACTCGGAAGCTGCCGCATGATCGCTGCTCGACGAATTCGCTGGTGCCTGCTCGCGTGCTTGAGTTTCGCCTTGCCGGCGTTCGCGGCCGATCCCGCCGTCGAGCGCGTCCTCGCCCGCTGGGACGGTGACGCCCGGGCCGACCTCAAGGCCGTGGTCGTGCTGCGCGACGGCGCACTCATCGCCGAGCGTTACTACAACGGCGACGACGCGCGCAGCCTGCACGACATGCGTTCGGCCGGGAAAAGCGTGACCGCGCTGCTGGCCGGAATCGCCCTCGATCAAGGCCGGATCGGTTCGCTGGACGATCCGGTCGAACGTTATCTGCCCGGCGCGCGCGGCAAGCCGGTCGCTGGCACCTCGGTGCGCGATCTGCTGACGATGCGCTCGGGACTCGACGCCGACGACACGCAGGAACAATCGCCCGGCAACGAGGACCGTCTCGACGAGGCCGCCGATCCGGTCGCGTTCGCGCTCGGCGTGCCGCGCCGCGAGGCGGCCGGGGCGCGCTACCAGTACAACTCGCTGACCGCGTACCTGGCCGGGTGGGCGGTCGCGGCGGCGGTCGCGCAACCGCTCGACGAGTTCGCGCGCGCGAATCTGTTCCAACCTTTGGGCATCGAACATTGGCGCTGGCAGCGCGATGCCTCCGGCAATGCCAAGGGCCAGGGCAACCTGTCGCTGAGCGCGCGCGACATGGCCGCCATCGGCCAGTTGCTGCTCGACGGCGGCGAGCACGCCGGACGCCGGCTGATCACGCGCAAGACCCTGGACGACATCCTGACTCCGCGCATCGCCATCGCCGCGGTCGATCCCTACGCGGATCACTACGGCTACTTCTGGTATCTGCGGACCCAGCGCATCGCCGGCCGCGATGTTCCGGTCGCGTTCGCTTCCGGCAACGGCGGCAACAAGATCTACGTGGTGCCGTCGCTGCACGCGGTGATCGCGATCACCTCCTCCGCCTACGGCCGCGGTTATGGACAGCGGCGTTCGCAGGACATCCTGCGCGCGGTGCTCGCGGCGATGGGGCCAGCCGCGGGGACTGACTGAACGATTCGTCGCGCCGCAACGATCTGACGCCGCGCCCGGAAGGCTGAACGGTTTACCCCGCGCCGAGCAGAAACCCACTGGATTTATAGGGTTTTGCGACGCGCGACACGCGACATCCGAAGGCCTGAGACCTGCGCGAACGACACTGTGCTCCACGACCGGAGGACAGGTCATGGAACAGCTCATCTTCACCGTCATCGGCGCCCTGCTTACCTGGGCGTTCTACTTCATCCAACGAATCGCCGAGCGTCGCGGCACCGTCGATGCGATCGAGCGCGGCAAGCAGTTGCTCGCGT
Organism: Lysobacter sp. ISL-50; assembly: GCF_018612875.1. GTDB lineage: Bacteria > Pseudomonadota > Gammaproteobacteria > Xanthomonadales > Xanthomonadaceae > Lysobacter. Next base: position 60,922 of record NZ_JAGGRI010000024.1, read on the forward strand.
TGAAGCAGGAACTCGACGGCGCGCACACCAGCGTCGAGGAACTGCGCCGTTTCGAAAACAAGCTGATCGGTAAGGCCGAAACCGCCGCGCGCATCGCCGACAATTATTTCGGCAAGGCCGAGGCGATCGCGCGCGACAGCGACGACGATCGGGTCAGTCAGGCCGACATGAGCCAGCAGGCGATCGCCGAACTCAGCCGTGAGCAAACGCGCCTGGACGGTCTGGTCGCGCACTTGCGCAAGCAGATCGACGGCGAGGATCTGGCCGCGTTCGAACAGGCGCACCAGGCCTGGCTGGCGTTTCGCGAACGCCATGCGCGCTTCGTTTCGCAGTCGTATTCGTCCGGGCCGATCCGGCCGTTGATCTATGCGGTGACGATGGAAAGTCTCACCGTGGCTTGGATTAACGAGTTGGAGACGCAGTTGGGCGAGGATGAGGCGGGGTGATGGGGGGTGTGCGGGCGATGTTGATTTTGTTCGTCATTCGCGTGAATGCCGGGATGCGAGGTTCGTCGCGACATGAAAGTAAAGTCGCTGGATCCCCGCGTTCGCGGGGATGACGGGTGAGTGGTGGTGCGACGCGACACGAGGGAACGCGCGGCGTAAAGCACGAGGTAACGCGCGGCGTCGCTCGCACCACAGCGCACCTCACATCGTGGCAACTACCCGGCCGGACACTCCCGTTCGCGACACACCCGCACCCGTTTTGCTAGGGTTCGCTCCCTGTCCCCCAAGCGCAGGTTCCGCATGTCCGTCACCGCACAAGACGTCGTCGATTTCTGGCGCAAGGCCGGTCCCGGCCGCTGGTTCGACCGCGACGACCATTTCGATCAGCAATGCCGCAGCGGCTTTCTCGACGCCCACCACGCCGCGGCGCGGCGCGAGCACGACGACTGGGTCGAGCACGATGCCGAGTCGGCGCTGGCGCTGTTGATCCTGCTCGATCAGATTCCGCGCAACGTGTTCCGCGGCAGCGCGCATTCGTACGCGACCGATCCGCTGGCGCGGCACTACGCGCGGCGCGCGCTGGAACTCGGTCACGACCGCAGCATCGAGCTGGCCCTGCGTTCGTTCTTTTATCTGCCGTTCGAACACTCCGAGGATCTGCCCGATCAACGCCGCTCGGTCGAACTGCACCGGGCGCTGCCGGCCAATGCCGACGGCACCGACGCCGCGCAGTGGGCGGTCAAGCATCTGGAGATCATCGAGCGCTTCGGCCGTTTCCCGCATCGCAACGCGGCGATGGGACGCGACAGCAGCGCGGAAGAGCAGGCCTATCTCGACGGCGGCGGCTTCAAGGGCTGATGCGGCGGCGGGCCCGGTGCCCGCAGGGATTCATCGCGCGCGCCGTCGGCGATGACGCACGCCGATACGTCAGCGCCAAAAACGCGAAAGCCGCGACGCAAACGTCGCGGCTTTCGCGGTAATCGCAACCGCGGCGGCGATCAGTACTTGGCGATGGCGCCGTCCAGATCGGCCCAGGCGTCGATGCCGCCTTCGACGTTGTAGACCTCGCGGTAACCCAGCTGACGGAAATGCTCCGCCGCTTGCGCGCTGCGGCCGCCGTGGTGGCACAGGAACGCCAGCGGCGTGTCCTTGGGCAGGGTTTCCAGCGCGCTGGTGCCGTGATCGAAGCTGTCGAAGGCGAGATCGACCTGAGCGATGGCGCGTTCGTCCGGCGGACGCACGTCGACCAGACGCAGCGAGCCGGCGCGCACGCGCTCGCGCGCGTCGGCCGGAACGATCGCGCGCACCGCCGGCGGCGCGTTCGGGTTGGTGATCACCAATCCGCGGCCGCGTTCGTCGTCGGCCCAGTCGATCGACACGCCATCGGCGCGGCGGGCGTTGATCCAGTCGGTCTGCACGCGCACACCTTCGACTTCCACCGCGACCGCGGCGGTGTCGATCGGCGCCAGCTGCAGGCGCACGTTGTGGCGCGCATCGACGTCCAGCTGTACCGCGTAGTCGGCACCGGCATTGGCGACCGCGTCGCGCAGCATCTGCGCCGCGGCCGGGGTGATGCTCAGCCGCGGCGGGCTGCGATCGGGCGCGGGCAGGCCGAGCGCGCTGTGCAACTCGCCGCTGGCGGCCATCTGCTCGATGATGTCGCTGCCGCCGACCAACTGCGCGTCGATGTACAGCTGCGGGATGGTCGGCCACTCGCCGTAGGCCTTGATGCCCTCGCGGATTTCCGGATCGGCCAGCACGTCCACATGGGCGTAGCCCTGCGGCAGCAGCGCGTTCAGCGCGCCGGAGGCCTTGGCCGAGAAACCGCACTGCGGCGCGGTCGGGCCGCCTTTCATGAACAGCACGACGCGGTTGGACTGAAGCAGGGTTTCGATGCGCGAGCGCAGGGCGGGATCGAGGGACATGACGGTCTGGTCTGGCGGGAATGAAGCCCACATGGGGGCGGCCAGCGGGTGCCGCAAGGTAGGATGACGCATCCGCGGTGCCAGCCGCCGTCGCGTTACCGTCTGGAGCCGTTCCCCCGCGCATGAGCATCGCCAGCATCGCCGTCCCCCATCGTCCGCCGCGCCGCCCCTGGGCCTGGCTTTGGCTGTTCGGCGCCTCGCAGTTGCTCATGCTGGCGTTGTGGTGGCGCCTGGGTTGGGCGGTCGGGCTGCTGGCGATGCTGCTCAGCCACGGCGCCATGTTCTGGGGCACCTTGTGGCCGCGCTCGCGTCTGTTCGGGCCGGTGCTCGCACGCCTGCCGACGCAGGCGCGGGCGCTGTGGCTGACCATCGACGACGGCCCGTCCGACGACACCCCGGCGATGCTCGACCTGCTCGATAAATACGGCGCCAAGGCGACGTTCTTCCTGGTCGCCGAACGCGCCGCGGCGCGGCCGCAGCTGGCGCGCGAGATCGTCCGCCGCGGCCACGGCATCGGTAATCACAGCCAGTCGCATCCGCAGGCCTGGTTCTGGGCGCTGGGCCCGGGGCGCATGGCGGCGGAGATCGAGCAGGCGCAGGCCGGCCTGCGCGCGGTGACCGGGGTGACGCCGCGCTGGTTCCGCGCGGTGGTCGGCATGGCCAATCCGTTCGTGTCGGCGTCGTTGAAGAAACTGGCGCTGACGCGGGTGGCATGGAGCGCGCGCGGCTTCGACGGCGTGCGCGGCGAGCCCGATTCGGTGGTGGCGCGCATCGTCGCCGATTTCCGCCCCGGCGCGATCGTGCTGCTGCACGAGGGCGCGCCGCACGGCAACAACGTGGCGATCGTGGAAGGCGTGCTGCGGGCGATGAAGGACGCCGGTTACGTCGCGGTCGTGCCCGAGTAAACGCGTGCGCTCAGCCGCTCAGGCGCGGGCGACGATCAGCCAGTTGTTGAACGGCGTATTGCCGTACAGCGGCGCCACCGTGGTGCTCAGCCCGTGCCCCTGCAACTGCTCGCGCAGCGCGTCGGCCTCGGGGTAACAGCGCGGCGCCGACTGCATCCAGCCGATCATCTTGGCCAGTCGGTCGGAGATCAGGCCGACGCGGCCGCGGCCGCTGCCGTCGGCCAGCGCGGTGCGGATGACCAGGCGCGCGCCGGGCTCCAGCATCGCCGCGGCGGTGTCGATCAGGCCGCGCTGGGTCGGCGCGTCCAGGTATTGCAGGACATCCAGGATCGTCACGCTGCCGCGGTGCGGCGGCGGGCCCTGCGCCAGATCGACCAGATCGAAGCGCGCCCGGGTCAGTTCGACCTTGCCCGCGACCTTGCGTGCGCGGCCGATCTTGGCCGCGTCGTTATCGACGCCGCGATACGCCATCGTCTGCCCGTCCAGGCGCAGCGCGTGCACCAGCAGGCCCAGTCCGCAGCCCAGGTCCAGCACCGGCGCGTGGCTGCCGCGCAAGGCCTGCAGCACGCCCGGATACAGCGGATCGCTGCCGAGCTTGGCGCGGCTGTAGTAGTAGTCCCAGCGATTGCCGAGCGGATGCGCGGGCAGGAAGGCGCGCGCGATGGCGAGCGCGCGTTCGCGCGGCAGCGGGCGCGTGGCGTCGATGGCGGCGGTCACCGCGGCGCCGGTTCTTGCAGCAGAGCGCGCGCCACCGGCAGCGCCAGCGCGGTCCACTGCGCGTACATCGCCGCCGACGGATGCAGGCCGTCGGCGGCCAGCATGATCGCGTCGCCGGCGCGCTCGCGCGACACCGGGGTGATATCGACGAAGGCCACGCCCAGGCGCGCGCACACATCGGCGGCGCTGCGGTTGAACACGTCCAGCTCGGCGCCGATCGCGGCCGCGCCGCGCTGATCGGTGGCGCCGAACGGCGTCGCGCCCCAGTCGGGAATCGACAGCACCAGCACCCGATCGGCGCGGCCGCGCGCGTAGCCGATCGCGCGCCGCAGCAGATCGCGGAACTCGGCCGCGTACTGCACCGCGCTGCGGCCGCGGTATTGGTTGTTGACGCCGATCAGCAGGCTGACGAAATCCCATTGGCCCAGCGGCTCGGCCAGGTCCAGCGCGAGCGCCAGCTCATCGGTGGTCCAGCCGGTGGTGGCGACGATCCGCGGCGCGTCCACGGCGATGCCGTGTTCGCGCAACTGCACCGTCAACTGCACCGGCCAGCGGCCGGATTCGGGCACGGCCTCGCCGATGGTGTAGCTGTCGCCGAGCGCGAGGTAGGTCAGCGCCATCGCGGCCTCAGGCCACGGCGGCGCGCTGGCTCTGCGCGCGCGCGGCGTAACGGTCGAGCACGCGCTCGATCCGGCCGAACACTTCGCGCACCTGCGCCGGTTCCGGCAGTAGGGTCACGCGGAAGTGGTTGCGGTACGGCACGTTGAAGCTCGAACCGGGCACCACCAGCACGTCCTCGGTTTCCAGCAGTTCCAGGGCGAACTTGTGATCGTCGAAGCCGTGCGCGGCGGCGCCGGTCACCGCCGGGAACGCGTACAGCGCGCCGGCCGGCACCACCAGTTGCAGATGCCCGCTGGCCTGGACCGATTCGATCACCGCGCGGCGCGCTTCGAACAGGCGACCGCCCGGCTCGCACAACGGCGTGATGGTGTCGGTGCCGTTGAGCGCGGCCTCGATCGCGAACTGGCCCGGCACGTTGGCGCACAGGCGCAGCGCGCCGAGCAGGTCCATGGCGTGATGGAAATCGCCGCTGGCGACCGGGTCGCCCGACAGCACCGCCCAGCCCACGCGCCAGCCGCAGGCGCGATGGACCTTGGACAGGCCGCCGAAGCTCAGGCAGGGCAGATCGCCGGCGATCGGCGCGACCGGAGTGAACTGGGCGCCGTCGTAAAGAATGGAGTCGTAGATTTCATCGCACATCAACAGCAGCTTGTGCTTGGCGGCGATGGCGACGATGCGTTCGATCAGCTCGCGCGGGTAGGCGGCGCCGGTCGGGTTGTTGGGGTTGATCAGCACGATCGCGCGGGTGCGGCTGGAGACCAGTTGCTCGATCTCGTCCGGGTCGGGCAGGAAGCCGTTCTCGGGCTGGCAGCGGTAATACACCGGGCGGCCATCGTTGAGGATGGTCGCGGCCGACCACAGCGGGTAGTCGGGCGAGGGCAGCAGCACTTCGTCGCCGGGATTGAGCAGCGCGCGCAGCGACAGGTCGATCAGCTCGCTGACGCCGTTGCCGACGAACACCCGCTCGGGCGAGGCGTTGGGCGTGCCGCGCTGCTTGTGGAAGGCGGCGATGGCCTCGCGCGCGACCGGCAGGCCCTGCTGGTGGGTGTAGGGATCGGTATCGGCGATGTGGTCGGCGATCGCGCGCTGCAGGTGTTCGGGCGCGCGGAACCCGAAGGCGCCGGGGTTGCCGATATTGAGCTTGATCTGCTTGCGTCCCTGGGCTTCCAACTCCCGAGCTCGCCGAGCCAGTTCACCGCGGATTTCGTAACGGACTTCGGACAGGCGTTCGCGGGTTTTCAAGGGCGGAAGGGACATTGGAGCGGGCAGGGTCGATGGATGGGGCTTCAGACTAGCTGAATCGGCTCGACTAAGCAGCTTGGCGGCGGCGAAAAACCCCGGTTCCGGCGGCGCCGGCCCGGGCCGGGCGCACGTTTCGTGGATTTCGCCGCCGCGGCCGGCGCCGGCGGGTATCCGGCCCGCGACGGGGCGAGCCGGCCCAAATCCCGGCGCTCGATCCCGCCAGCGGCGCGCAATCGCGACGAAACCGATGGGCAGCCTATGTAGAATCGCGCCATGCCTGAACTGCGCCCGCGCCTTTGACTCCCGAACTCGCCGCCTTGCAGGCGATCGGATGGCCGATCACGGCCGAGGAGCTTCTGCCGGCCGACCCGGTATGGCGCCAGGCCTTGGCCGATCACCCCCAGGCCCGCCCGGCGCGGGTCACCGAGCAGCATCGCAGCGGCTATGTCGTGTCCGACGGCCCCGACAGCGGCTACCGGGTCGAGTCCCTGCCCGAATGGCAACGCGCGGCCAGCTACAAGAAAGGCGCGCTGGCGCCCGAGCAGCGGCCCGGGGTCGGCGACTGGATGCTGGTCGAAGGCGACCCGGAGCGCGCCAAGGTCGTGGCGCTGCTGCCGCGCTACAGCGCGATCAAGCGCGGCGCGGCCGGCGAGCATTACAAGCAGCAGCTGATCGCGGCCAACATCGACACCGTGTTCGTGGTCTGCGGTCTGGACGCGGACTTCAATCCACGCCGGATCGAACGCTATCTGCTGCTGGTGCGCGGCGGCGCCGAGCCGGTGATCGTGCTGACCAAGGCCGACGAAGCGTCCGCCGCCAACGAGCACGCCGTCGCCGAAGCCACCGGCGCGCTGATCGAACTGGCCCAGGGCGTGGCGATCCGCGCGGTCAACGCGCGCGACCGCGACGGCAGCGTGGCGGCGATGTCGCCGTGGCTGCAGCCCGGCCGCACCGTGGTGCTGGTCGGTTCCTCCGGCGCCGGCAAGTCCACGCTGACCAACAGCCTGCTCGGCCTGGAACGCATGAAGACCGGCGCGGTGCGCGAAAGCGACGCGCGCGGCCGCCACACCACCACGCATCGCGCCTTGATCCCGCTGCCGTCGGGCGCATGCCTGATCGACACGCCGGGCATGCGCGAACTCAAGCCGACCGGCGAAGAGGACGTGGCGGAGAATTTCAGCGACATCGAAGCGTTGGCCGAGCGATGCAAGTTCCGCGATTGCTCGCACGCCAGCGAGCCCGGTTGCGCGGTGCGCGAGGCGATCGAAAACGGCAAGCTCGATCCGCAGCGTTTCGCCAGCTATCTGAAGTTGAGCGGCGAAGTCTCCGGCGCGGCCAGCAAGCTCGCCAACCGGCGCGCGCAGAAGGCCGACATCAAGGCGCCGGGCAAGCCGGCCGGCAAGCGCTCGGACGATAAGCATGGGCGGCGTTGAGCGCACGCTGGCGGGCGGGGGTGTTGCGCCGCTGGGGCGCGAGGAAGAGCGAATCCCCCCTGACCCAAACCCCAAGGCCGCCCCATGAGCGTCCTGAGCGCCGGCCTGCGCCCCGACATCCAGCACCACGCCGCGCTCGACGCGCGCATGGTCCGCGCCGCGCGCGGCCTCAAGCTGTTGACGATGGCCAGCTGGCCGGCCGGTCTGGAAGCGCCGTTCCTCGCCGACTACGCCCGCGGCACCGCGCGGCTGCCGGTCATCGACTACCCCAGACACGATTTCTCCGAAGTGCGCGCCGAGCTCGACGCGATCGCCGCCGAAGCCGACCGCGATCATCCGCTGGGCGAGTACCTGATCGAATCCGCGCATTCCTGGGGCGTGGCCGCGCAACTGCTCGAATGCCTGGGCACCACCGCGGTCACCGACTACTCGGTGCAGTTGTTCGGCAAGCCCGACGCCGCCCTGCCCGGGCAGGGCCCGAGCACGCGCGAGGCGGCCAACCACTTCATCTCCATCGCCAACGAACTCGACCGAGAACTGATGTCGCCGGCCGAAACCGTGGAGATTTCCGCGACCGCGCTAAGCCTGCAACTGCAGCGCGATCTGGACGATTATTTCGACGCCCGCGTGATCGAAGTCGTGCTCGACCCCGAGCTGATCGCCAAGGCCGCCGCCGGTTCCACCCGCATCCGCCTGCGCAGCGGCGCGGCGTTCAGCGACTACGACCGCCACCAGTTGCTGCAGCACGAAGCCTTCGTGCATTCGCTGACCGCGCTCAACGGCCGCGAGCAACCGCTGCTGCCGAGCCTGGCCCTGTCCTCGCCGCGCAGCACCGCGACCCAGGAAGGCCTGGCGACCTTCGCCGAGCAGATCACCGGCAGCATCGACATCGGCCGCATGAAGCGCCTGAGCCTGCGCATCGACGCGGTCGCGATGGCGCTGGACGGCGCCGACTTCATCCAGGTGTTCCGCTACTTCATCGACGCCGGCCAATCGCCGGCCGACAGCTTCGCCTCGGCCCAGCGCGTGTTCCGCGGCGTGCCGACCCACGGCGGCGCCGCCTTCACCAAGGACACCGTGTACCTGCGCGGTCTGGTCGGCGTGCACACCTTCTTCCGCTGGGCGCTGCGCCAGCAGAAACTGCATCTGTGCCGCTGGCTGTTCGCCGGCAAGATGACCCTGGGCGACGTGCAGCGCTTCGAGCCCCTGTTCCAGGACGGCGTGCTCGCGCCGCCGCGCTGGATGCCGCCGTGGATCACCCGCGCCAACGGTCTGGCGGGAATGCTGGCGTTCTCGCTGTTCGCCAATCGGATCCGGCTGGATCAGATGGCCGAGGGCGATTTCAGCGAGATCGGCTGAGAACGCATGCGCCGGCGCGATCCGCGCCAAGCGCCGCCGCCGTCATTTGGGCCGATACAGAACCACGTTGCGAACATTGTTCTGCACCAGCATCTGGCCGACCCATTCCGCCCGGTGCGCCGCCGGCGCGGTGGCCGTGGCGGCCAGTACGGTGCAGCGCGCCGGGCGACCGCCGCTGGGGTGGTCGTTGAAACTGAGTTCGTTATTGGGCTTGGCGCCGTTGCGGATGACACAGCCGACGAACACGAAGCCATCGGCTTCCTCGCCCTGTATCCGGTTGGTGATCTCTTCGAAGGTGAATTTAGCGCCGATCTTGGTGCTGTACATCTGGGCGATCTCCGCGATAAGGGTCAGGTATCGATGGGTAATCCGGCCTTCTTCAACTCTTTCTTCAGCGTCTCGATATCCGGAAACTTGGCCTTGTTGTTCTTGCGCACCCGGTTCATCGCCTGCTTGGTCTTGACCAAGCGATCCGTGTCGTCGCTGTGGCTGGCGACCTGATCGCCGTTGGCCTTGATGAAGGCATCGAGTTTGTCGAGATCGGCCTTGCCGAGCTTGTCCACGAAGGCGCCGACCCAATCGGTATCGGCCTCGCGCTTGGCGATTTCGGCCTGAGTCACCGGTTCGAGCTCGCGCAGTTCGACCATGCTCTGCTGTTCTTGCTCGTTGGCCGCTTTCTGCACGCCGAGGATGGCGCCGTTGATCGTGCCGGCGTGGTAGTAATCGATCACGTCGGCCAGCGCCGAAGGCCCGGGATACTCGACGATGTCCTTGGTCATCGCGCGGCGGATGTCCAGCAGCTTGGCCTTGCGGTTGGCGTCCATCTGCGCGACCAGCGCGTCGAGCGTCCGGTCGAACATATAGTCCTTGTCGTAGATGTTGTTGCCGCCCTGGATCAGCACGGACAGCGCGATATAGTTGTTCTTGACGCCGGCCGAATCGGTCAGCGACGCGGCCACGTCGGTCATCAGCGACAGCGCGTTGGACGCCGCGCGCGAATGCTTGCGGTTGGCGACGATCTCGTGACGGAACTCCATGTAGCGGATGTCGCACACCGCCATCAGCTTGGTGGCGGCGAGCGTGCGCTGGCTTTCGCTGGTCGCCCCGACCAAGTCCTCGATCAGGTTCTCGGTCTTGAACGAGCTCTTGCTCTCCAGCTGTTTGGGCGTCGCCAGGGACTGCGGGGCGCCGCGAAACGTGGCGCAGCCGCCGGCCGCCATCGCGCAAAGACATACCGCCAGCGCCACGGGCGCTTTCCATAGCATGAACATGTTGATTTCCCCTGTCGCGATAACGTCGAAGCGATCGCGCCTCGTCGGGCGCTACCTCACATAACGCAAGGTTGCGCCCGAAACGGACAGGGATGTCGATACAGAAAAATGTCGCGAATCGGACTGACGTTGAGCGACACAAATCAACCCGTCGCGGCACCGCGCGGAGAACTTGCGTGAGGCAGGCGGTCGCGGCTCAACTCATCTGCAACCCACCATTGACCGCGTAATCCGCACCGGTCACGAACGCCGCATCATCCGAAGCCAGCCACGCGCACAGGCTGGCGATCTCCTCGGGTTTGCCGAGCCGCCGCACCGGCACCGACGCGGCCAGGCGGTCGAGCACGTCGGGCGGGAACGCGCTGATCGAGGCGCTGGCGACGTAGCCCGGCGACACGGTGTTGACCGTCACCGCGCGCGCGGCGAACTCCAGCGCGAGCGAGCGGGTGAAACCGTGCATGGCCGACTTCGCCGTGGCGTAGTTGACCTGGCCGATCTGGCCCTTCTGCGCGCTGACCGAACCGATGTTGATGATCCGGCCCCAGCCGCGCGAGGCCATGCCGTCGATCACCTGCTTGGTGATGTTGAACAATGTATGCAGGTTGCCGGCCATCACCGCGTTCCAATCCTCGCGCGTCATCTGCCGGAACAGCACGTCGCGGGTGCCGCCGGCGTTGTTGACCAGGACATCGACCTCGCCGACTTCGGCCTTGACCTTGGCGAACGCGGCCACGGTGGAATCCCAGTCGGCGGCATTGCCTTCGGAGGCGATGAAGTCGTAACCCAACTCGCGCTGCTCGCGCAGCCAGCCGGCCTTGCGCGGCGAATTCGGCCCGCAGCCGGCGACCACGGTGTGACCGCTGTGCGCGAGCTTCTGGCAGATCGCGGTGCCCAGGCTGCCCATGCCGCTGGTGACGTAGGCGATACGGAGTGTCATGGCTTTACCCTGAAGCGAGGAGTGAGTGGGATGGAGAGAGGAGTGAGTGAAGAGGAGTGAGTAAGGGCAGGAGCGGTGGGGAGTTTGGCTTTTACTCACTCCTCACTCCTCTCCACTCACTCCTCATCACGATCAGGCGGCGAAAGGGTAGAGGGCGAACAACAGCGAAGCGGCGAGCAGCAACAGCGAAATAAGCACGGCCCACTTCAGGGTGAACTTCTGGTGGTCGGCGAAATCCACGTTGGCCATGCCGACCAGCAAATACGTCGAAGGCACCAGCGGGCTCAACAGATGTACGGGCTGGCCGGCCAGCGATGCGCGCGCCATTTCCACCGGGGTGATGCCGTAGTGGCCGGCGGCCTCCGACAGGATCGGCAGAACGCCGAAATAGAACGCGTCGTTGGACATGAAGAAGGTGAAGGGCATGCTGGCGATCGCGGTGATCACCGCCAGATACGGGCCCCAGGCGTCGGGAATCACCGCCAGGAAGCTGCGCGACATCGCCTCGACCATGCCGGTGTTGGACAAGATGCCGGTGAAGATGCCGGCGGCGAAGATCAGCGACACCACCGCCAGCACGTTGCCGGCGTGGTTGCCGATGCGGCGGCGTTGTTCGGCCAGGTCCGGATAGTTGATCACCAGCGCGATCGCGAAACCGATCATGAACAACACCGGCAGCGGCAGCAGGCCCATGATCAGCGCGGCCATCAGCGCGACCGTCAGCGTCGCGTTGACCCACAGCAGCTTGGGCCGCTTGGTGTCTTCGCTGTCGGCCAGGGTCGGCAGATTGTCGCTGGCGGTGTCGAGTTCGGGATTCCAGTCGGCGGCGTGGCCATCCAGCGTCACGATGCCGAGCCGGCGCCGTTCGCGCAGACCCAGGTACCAGGCCAGCGCGATGATGCCGAGCAGCGAGACCACCATCGCCGGCAGCAGCGGCACGAACACTTCGCTGGGGTCCACGTGCAAGGCGGTGGCCGCGCGCGCGGTCGGCCCGCCCCACGGCGTCAGGTTCATCACGCCGCTGGCCAGGATGGTGACGCAAGTCAGGTTCAAGGCGTTCATGCGCAGCCGCTGGAACAGCGGCAGCATCGCCGAGACGGTGATCATGTACGTGGTCGAGCCGTCGCCGTCGAGCGAGATCAGCATCGCCAGCACCGCCGTTCCGACCACGATCTTGACCGGATCGCCCTTGACCAGCTTGAGGATGCGCTTGACGATCGGATCGAACAGACCCGCGTCGATCATCACCCCGAAGTACAGGATCGCGAACATCAGCATCACGCCGGTCGGCGCGATCTTCTTGATGCCCTCGATCATCATCTCGCCGATGCCGGCGCCGAAACCGCCGAGCAGGGCGAAACCGATCGGTATCACGATCAGAGCCACCAGCGGCGACAGCCGCTTGCTCATGATCAGATACATGAAGGTCAGGACCATGCCGAAGCCGAGCGCGGTCAACATGAAGCTATTCCTTTTGAATGCACGTTCGCGACAGGGCGCGGCGGTGCGGGAAACGACGAAACACTCATCCGCAGGGCGGCGAAACCCTCACTCCGTCATTCCCGCGAACGCGGGAATGACGAGCAAAAAAGCGTAGAGACTCGAAATACGAATCAGAAACTTTGAACGCGGCTCTCAGAAGTCGTACTGAAACCGCCCCACCACCGCACGCGTGCGATCCAGGGTCCGGTTCGCCAACCGATCGCGATTGCGGCTCTCGATCCAGTCCAGCATGAAGCGCAGATTCGAGCGCAGATGCCAGTTCACTCCGACGCTGGTCTGCGCCATCGACACATCGCTGAAATTCGCCGCGCCGTTGAGGTGCTGCTTGCCGCGGATCGTGTCGTAGCGCGCCGCCAGTTGCCACGCGCCGCTGCTGCGCGCCGGCTTCACCCGGCCGAAGCGGCCGGACTTGCTGTCGTAAGGTGTCGTCTCGCCGGTGATGAACCAGCCGACCAGGCCGTAGGCCGAACGGATATCGCCGCGTTGCGAGCCGTCGTCGAAATTCGCGCCGCTCACTTCGGACTGCAGATACCAGGGCCCGTGGGTGAAGCCGAACTCCAGCGAGTACTTATCGACATCGGTATCGAGCCCGCGGTTGAAATTCACCAGCGTCGCGCGGCTGTTGTCGGACAGATGCCCGGCCGGACGCGGTGCGATGCGCAGGCCGTTGGCGCCGTCGCGGCCGGGATGATCGTAGTACTCGCGCGCCAGCGACAGGCCCAGGTGCAAGGTGTCGCCGTCGTCGTGGCGCGGCGCCCAAGTGCCGCGCGCGCCGAACGCGCGGCCCTTCACTTGCCACACGTCGATGCTTTCCAGGCTGTAGACACTGCCGCCGATGGTGTAGTCCTCGCCGGCGGTGATCCACGCCGCGCCGAGCCGGTACAAGGGCGCGACGGAACTGGCGAACATGCTGCGCTCCATGAACGCGCCGTAGTTCGAACTGATCCGGTCGTCCAGGGTGAAGTACTGCTTGAACTGGCCGATGGTCAGCTTGCCGGCCTTGAAATCCTTCGTGACATAGACGTCCTTGGCCTCGACGTTGTCGCCGCTGAACTTGTCCTGCAGGCCGGCGAAGTCGCCTTCGATCTTGTAGCCCCAGCCGTAGAACCGGCCCGACACGTCCAGCCACAGCCGGCGCACTTCGCTGTCGTCGGGATTGGCCGTGCCGCGGTCGTCGTTGTCGAACTGGGCGAAGTCCCAGTGCACGCGACCGCCGAGTTCGGCGGTGACGGGCTTGTCGCTGTTTTCATCGGCACGAACGACGCCGGACGCGGCGAGCAGGCACAGCGCGACACACGCGCCGGCGTGGTGGACAACAGCCATCGATGTTTCTCCCGACCCTGCTTTTCCCGCAGTTTTCCGCGCGACAGACGGCGCGCACTGCGCTTATAGTTGGGTCGGCCCGGACGGCCTGCCCAACCCCTCCAGCGCAGGCTAGGCGGTCGAAGCTGTCAACGACCTGTCATCGCGAAGGGTCTTTACTACGGCCGCTGACTGAGTGCGGCTTCTGACTGGGCGAGGGAGCCCGTTTAATGCGCATTCTTTTGGTCGAGGACAACGCGGATCTGGCCGACGCCATCGTCAGGCGCATGCGCCGCGACGGCCATGCGGTGGACTGGCAGTCCGACGGCCTGCAGGCGGCCAACGTGCTGCGCTATCAGGCCTTCGATCTGATCGTGCTCGACATCGGCCTGCCGCGGCTCAACGGCCTGGGCCTGCTGGCCGGATTGCGCGAACGCGGCGACACCACGCCGGTGCTGATGCTGACCGCGCGCGACGGCATCGAGGACCGGGTCAAGGCGCTGGACTCGGGCGCCGACGATTACCTCAGCAAACCCTTCGATTTCCGCGAGTTCGAAGCGCGCTGCCGGGTGCTGCTGCGGCGCAACCGCGGCCAGGCCGCGGGCGTGGTGCAGATCGGCGCGCTGACCTTCGACGCCGGCGCGCATCGCGTCACCCTCGACGGCGAAGCGATCGAAGTGCCCAACCGCGAATTCCGCCTGCTGGAAATCCTGATCGGCAAACTCGGGCAGGTGGTCAGCAAGGACGAGATCGGCAACGGCCTGTTCGGTTTCGACGACGAAGCCGGGCCGAACGCGATCGAGTTGTATATCGGTCGCCTGCGCAAGCGTCTGGCGGCGGCGCCGCTGCGCATCGCGACCGTGCGCGGCGCCGGTTATCTGATCGAAGCCGCCGACGCGGCCGGCGCCGAGCCGGCCGGCGCGGAGCCCGCCGATGGCTGAGCCCGCGCGCACCGCGGCGCCGCGCCGCGACTCCATCCGCAAGACCTTGCTGATCTATCTGGGCGTGCTGTCGCTGATCGGCGCGGCGCTGCTGTTCGCGGCCGCGCGCAGCTACGGCCGCGCCGCCGCGGATCGTTCCTACGACCATCTGCTGATCGCTTCGGCGCTGTCGATCGCCGACAGCGTCGCCCTGGTCGATGGCCAGTGGCAGGTCGATCTGCCCTATGCCGCGCTGGATCTGCTGGCGATGGCGCCGGAAGACCGCGTGTACTACCGCGTCGCCAGCCGCGAAGGCGCCACCATCACCGGTTACAGCGACCTGCCCGCGCCGCCGTCGCCGCCGCTGGACGGCAAGCCGCGGTTGTTCGATGCGATGTACCTGGGCGAACGCACCCGCTTCGTCGCGGTGTCGCGCTGGGTCGCCGGGCCGTTCGCGCAGGGGCAGGCGATCGTACAGGTGGGGCAGACGCGCATCGCGCGCGAGGCGCTGGCCGACGATGTGGTGTTGCGGGCGCTGGTGGCGATCGTCGCTGCCTCATTGGCGGCGCTGGTGCTCGTGTGGGTCGGCGTGCATCGCGCGCTGCGTCCGGTGCAGAAACTCGAACGCGATCTGTCGCTGCGCGAGCCGTCCGACCTGCGGCCGGTGACCGGGGCGGTGCCGTTGGAACTGGATCAACTGGTCGGCGCGCTCAACCGCTTCATGGCGCGGCTGTCGGCCAGTAACGAAACCTTGCGTGCGTTCATGGGCGATGCCGCGCACCAGATGCGCACGCCGCTGGCGGCGCTGCGCGCGCAGGCGCAGTTGGCGCTGGACGAAGACGATCCAGCCGAACAGCGCCGCAGCCTGGTGATGATCGAGCGCAACGCCAGCCACATGAGCCGGTTGTTGAACCAGTTGCTCAGCGACGCCAGCGCGATCCATCGCTCGCATCTGCAGCAGTTCGAAACCGTCGATCTGGCCGAGCTGCTGCATCAGGCGATCTTCGAGTCGATCCCGCAATCGGGCCCGCGTCCGGACCTGCGCCTGGCCGCGACCAATCATCCGGTGCTGGTGCGCGGCGACGCGCTGCTGCTGCGCGAGGCGATCAAGAACCTGATCGACAACGCGCTCAAGCACGGCCAGCCACGATCGGTGGATCGCAAACACGAGGATCAGGCCGGCGGCGAAGGCGGGCCGTTGCAGATCGCGCTGACCGTGAGCGACGGGGAAGCCGTGCCGACCGCGGTGCTGACCGTCGCCGACCACGGCCCCGGCATCGCCGCGGCCGATGCGCAGACCGTGTTCGAACGCTTCGCCCGCGGCCGCGACGCCGCCGCCGGCGGCGCCGGCCTGGGACTGGCGATCGTCAAGCGCATCGTGGACAGCCATGGCGGCCGGATCGACTTGTCTAATCGCGTCGGCGGCGGGCTGGTGGTGACCTTGCGACTGCCGAGGGCTGTGCTTTGAGAGCGAGGAATGAGTTCAGAGGAGTGAGGAATGAGAGAAAGCCGGGAGGCTGGCGTTCCTCTGCCTTGCGTCGCTTGTGCTTGTACTCGTTTCTCACTCTTCTGAACTCGTTCCTCGCGGCCAGCGCCGCTCCCGGCGACATCCGGACCTTCAAATCGCCGCAACCCCTCGCCGCCCACCTGCGCATCCACGGCTCGACCGATATCGAGAACTTCGCCGCGGTCATCGCCGACTACCAGCGCCTGAATCCCGGCACCGAGGTCGAATACACCGATCTGGTCGCCCAGGACGTGTACGCGCGCCATCTCCAGGCCGGGCCGCGCGCCAGCGCCGATCTGCTGATCAGCAGCGGCATGGACCTGCAGACCAAGCTGGCCAACGACGGCCACGCCCTGGCCCATCGCTCGCCCGCGACCGCCGCGCTGCCGGCGTGGTCGCAGTGGCGCCACGAAGCTTTCGGCATCAGCTACGAACCGGTCGTCATCGTCTACAACAAGCGCCTGTTGCCGGCGGCGCAGGTGCCGCACACACGCCGCCAGCTGCTGGCCCTGCTGCGCGATCCGGCGGCGAAGTTGTCCGGGCGGGTCGGCACCTACGATGTCGCCCGCAGCAGCGTGGGCTATCTGCTGGCGACCCAGGATCACCAGCTCGGCAGCATGGCCGGTGCCTTGCAGGCCGCGCTCGGCGACAACCGGGTGGTGCTGGAGGAACGCACCGGGCCCTTGCTCGACCGGGTCGCCAAGGGCGAGCTGGCGCTGGCCTACAACGTGCTGGGTTCCTACGCCCAGGCGCGGATCGACGCCGGCGCGCCGCTGGGCATCGTCCTGCCCGAGGACTACACCCTGGTGCTGCTGCGCACCGCGCTGATCCCGCGCACCGCCGCCAACGCCGCCGAGGCCGGGCGCTTCCTCGACTACCTGCTGTCGCCGCGCGGCCAGAGCATGCTGGCCCGGCATGTCGGCCTGCAGCCGGTGCTGCGCTCGAACGCGGCCGGCGACGGCACGCCGCTGGGACCGCAGGCCCGCGACGGCGCCCGGGTCCGGGCGCTGCGGCCGATCCCGCTCGGGCCGGGGCTGCTGGTGTATCTGGACGCGCTCAAGCGGCGCCAGTTTCTCGACGCCTGGCGCAGCACGGTCCAGCCGCGGCGCAAGGGCGGGGCGGCGGCGCCGTGAGCGCCCATACGCGGGCGTCGGTTGCGCGCGCCGCGGCGCCCGGCGGGCCCGGCCGGCCGCTGGCGCAAAGACCGCGGCGAGCGTCGCGGTTACAACATGTGTACAACCCCAAAGTACTAATGAACGACGCCCGGCGGCCGCGCGAATCCGCCCTGACGATCCATTAGACTGCACCTTCACGCCATGTTCGCGCCCCTGCCACGGTAGCCCCCAAGCGATGTCCGACAACGATCTGAAAACCGCCGCGCTCGACTATCACCGCCTCAGCCCGCCGGGCAAGATCAAGGTCACCGCGACCAAGCCGATGGTCACCCAGCGCGACCTGGCCCTGGCCTATTCGCCGGGCGTGGCTTACGCCTGCGAGGCCATCGTCGATGACCCCAACGCCGCCAGCGAGCTCACCGCGCGCGGCAACCTGGTCGCCGTCATCAGCAACGGCACCGCGGTGCTGGGTCTGGGCGACATCGGCCCGCTCGCCGGCAAGCCGGTGATGGAAGGCAAGGGCGTGCTGTTCCAGAAGTTCGCCGGCATCGATGTGTTCGACATCGAAATCGACGAACGCGATCCGGACAAGCTGGTGGACATCATCGCTTCGCTGGAGCCGACCTTCGGCGGCATCAACCTTGAAGACATCAAGGCGCCGGAATGCTTCATAGTCGAGCGCAAGCTGCGCGAGCGCATGAAGATCCCGGTGTTCCACGACGATCAGCACGGCACCGCGATCATCGTCGGCTCCGCCGTGCTCAACGCGCTGGAAGTGGTCGGCAAGAAGATCGAGGACGTCAGGCTCGCCACCAGCGGCGCCGGCGCCGCCGGCATCGCCTGCCTGGACATGCTGGTCGCGCTGGGCATGAAGCCGCAGAACATCCTCGCGGTCGACCGCGACGGCGTGCTCTACAGCGGCCGCGGCAACATGGACCCGGACAAGCAGCGCTACGCGCGCGACACCGACAAGCGCACCCTGGCCGACATCATCGCCGGCGCCGACGTGTTCCTGGGCCTGTCCGCCGGCGGCGTGCTCAAGCCGGAAATGGTCGCGACGATGGCCGACAAGCCGGTCATCCTCGCCCTGGCCAATCCGTACCCGGAAATCCTGCCCGAAGACGCCAAGGCCGTGCGTCCGGACTGCATCATCGCCACCGGCCGTTCGGACTACCCGAACCAGGTCAACAACGCGCTGTGCTTCCCGTACATCTTCCGCGGCGCGCTCGATGTCGGCGCCACCGTCATCAACGAAGAAATGAAGCTGGCCTGCGTGCGCGCGATCGCGGCGCTGGCGCGCATGGAGTCGTCCGACCTGGGCGGCGCCTACGGCGGCGACGTCCCCACCTTCGGCTCCGAATACCTGATCCCGCGTCCGTTCGACCCGCGCCTGCTGGTGATGCTGGCCCCGGCCGTGGCCAAGGCGGCGATGGATTCGGGCGTGGCCACGCGTCCGATCCTCGACATGGACGCCTACGAAGAAAAGCTCAGCCAGTACATCTACCGCACCGGCCTGTTGATGAAGCCGGTCTACGACCGCGCCCGCGCCGACCGCAAGCGCGTGGTCTACGCCGAAGGCGAGGAAGAAACCGTGCTGCGCGCGGTGCAGACGGTGATCGACGAAGAACTGGCCTATCCGATCCTGATCGGCCGTCCGGACGTCATCGACACCCGCATCAAGCGCCTGGGCCTGCGCATGCGCGAAGGCGTGGACTTCGAGTTGACCAACATCAACGACGATCCGCGCTTCAACGAATACTGGCAGCAGTACCACGCCCTGACCGAACGCCGCGGCGTGTCGCCGGCGGCGGCGAAGAACCTGCTGCGCTCGCGGCCGACGCTGATCGCCGCGCTGATGGTCGAACGCGGCGAAGCCGACGCGATGATCTCCGGGCTGGTCGGCCGCTTCCACAAGAAGCTGGGCTACATGCGCAGCATCTTCGACTTCGATCCGGGCGTGTCCGGCACCTCGGCGATGACCGGCGTGATCAACGACCAGGGCGCGTGGTTCTTCCTCGATACCCACGTCCAGGTCGATCCCAGCGCCGAGCAGATCGCGGAAGCGACCTTGCAGGCGACCTACCGCCTCAAGCTGTTCGGCATCGAGCCCAAGGTCGCGCTGCTGTCGCACTCCAATTACGGCAGCCACGACAATCCGTCGGCGGCGAAGATGCGCAAGGTCCGCCAGATCGTCAAACAGCGCCAGCCCAAGCTGGAAATCGACGGCGAAATGCAGGCCGACACGGCCTGGGACGACGTGCTGCGCAAGCGCATCTTCCCCAACGCGACCCTGCACGGCCGCGCCAACCTGTTCGTGCTGCCCAACCTGGACGCCGCCAACATCACCTACAACATGGTGCGGGTGATGACCGACGGCGTCGCCATCGGCCCGATCCTGATGGGCCTGGACAAGCCCGCGCACATCCTGACCCCGGCCTCGACCCCGCGCCGCGTCGTCAACATGACCGCGATCGCGGCCGTGGACGCGCAGATCCGCGCCTTGCGCGAAGCCGACCGCAAGGGCTTGGCGGAGCTCGGCGGGGTCTGATGCCACGCGCATGGGCGAAGGGGGCGCGCTGAACGCCGTACTGGCCAGCGAACCGCTGCCGGTATCGGCGGCGCCCTCGCTCGCCCCGCTGGCCGAGCCGTGGCCGCAGGTCAGCGTGTTGCTGTTGTGCTTTCGCGACGCGGACTACATCCGCGCCGCGATCGAAAGCGCCTTCGCCCAGACCGTGCCGTGCGAGATCATCGTCTCCAACGACTGTTCCGACGACGCCACCTTCGACATCGCGGTGGAGATGGTCGCCGCCTATCGCGGCCCGCACCGGGTCAGCGTGCGCCGCACCGAGCGCAACCTGGGCGTATCGGCGCATTTCAACGACGCGATGACGTTCGCCCACGGCGACATCATCGTGATGATGGCCGGCGACGACATCGCCTATCCCGAACGCGTCGCCACCATCGTGCGCGCGTTCGAGGACACGCCTGGCGCGACCGTGCTCGGCAGCGATTTCGACGGCATCGGCACGCGCGGCGAACCGATCAAGGTCAGCTTCCGCGCGCGCCCGGAACGCTACGAACTCGACTACTACGTGCGCATCGGCCGCCTGATCGGCCTGCTCGGCGCGACCATGGCGTTCCGCCGCTGCGTTTACGATCGCTTCGGCCCGCTGCTCGGCCCGATCGAAGACAACGCCCTGAGCCTGCGCGGCGCGCTGCTGGGCCAATCGCTGTGCCTGCGCCAGCCGCTGATCCAGTACCGGCGCCATCCCGGCAGCGTCAGCGGCACCGTGTTCGCGCGCGACGAACCGCGCGCGGTCGCCACCCGCCGTCGCTATGAGCGCACCGTGCAGTTCTATCGCGGCACCGCCGACGATCTGGAATCGTGCCTGCGGCAAATGCCGGAACTGCCCGAGCGCAAGCGCCGTCTGGCGCGGCAAGTGCTGGCGATGTACCGCATCGAAGCCGACGCGCGCGAAGCGATCATCGCGCAACCGCGCTGGCGCTGGCTCGGCCCGGTGATGCGCGGCCTGGCCCAGCGCGGCCTGCGCCGCAAGAGCGCCGAGCGCGCCTTGAAACTGCTGCTGCCGCGCTCCTGGTTCGGCCTGCGCTGATTTACAGCCGAAGCGTCCCGCTGTTGTGGGAGGGCCTTCAGGCCCGACGCCTTTCGCTCCGATCGCCATAACCCCCCAAGGCCCCGCATGAGCTGGTACCTAACCCTGCGCCCCGCCGCATCGCAAGCCGAACCGGCGGACACCGAAGCGCTGACCGCCTACCTCGCCGCGCAACCCGAGTTGCGCCAGATCGGCCCGGTCGAGTTCGAATCTGTGCCCGGCCAGCCGCAGATGCTGATGATCCTGGCCAAGGACAACGGCCGCGGCGGCTACGCCAGCGACGGCAAATTCATTCCGCGCATCGACATCATCGAACTGATCTGCCCCTATTCCGAACCGCCGCAGTGGTACGACGCCATAGCCGCGCGCATCGCCGGACATCTGCATTGGCAGGCGGTCGAGGAAAGCGAAGCGCGGCAGGTCTGGCCGATCTGATCGCGCCGCGAGCGGTGGCTTTGGCTCTTGTGGGATGGCCTTCAGGCCCGATGCTTTTCGATCAGATAGCCAGAACCGCATCGACCTGATCGAAGAGCATCGGGCCTGAAGGCCCTCCCACAAAATCCATCTGCGCCGATGAACTGCGAGTGCGTGTAGCGCGCGTACTGACGCGATGGCCGCGCGCATCGCCGGACATCTGCGTTGGCAGGCGGTCGAGGAAAGCGAAGCGCGGCAGGTCTGGCCGATCTGATCGCGCCGCGAGCGGTGGCTTTGGCTCTTGTGGGAGGGTCTTCAGGCCCGATGCTTTTCGATCAGATAGCCAGAACCGCATCGACCTGATCGAAGAGCATCGGGCCTGAAGGCCCTCCCACAAAATCCATCTGCGCCGATGAACTGCGAGTGCGTGTAGCGCGCGTACTCCTGCAACTGATGCACGGTCCCCAGCGCGATCGCCGGATAGATTTCCTCCGGCGAAGTCAGCAGCGCCACGCGCTGTGCGTGCCCGGTCGCGAACGGCATCCGCCGGTGAAGGCGTTCTTGCGGTGGTTGGATGAGGAGATGGGGTGAGTGGGGCGGCTTTCGGGTGGCTACTCGCTGAAGTCGCTGGATTCCCGCATTCGCGGGAATGACGGTAGGTAGGTGGCGTCGTAGATGGAGCCGCGATTTTCTTTTGCTCGTCATTCCCGCGAACGCGGGAATCCAGCGACTTCAGCCGGCCCGCTCCAGCGCAGCTCCCGTCCAAGCCCCTAAGCCACCTCAACCCGCCCAGGCAACCAAGCCATCGCAAACTCCCGCAACAACTTCACCCGGGCCGAGCGCCGCAGATCCGGATGGATCGCGAACCACAACTCGGTAGGCACCTCCGCCATCGGCGCCGACAACCGCTTCACCCCGCCCGCGGCATCGGCGAAATAGCACGGCAGCAAGGCGCGCCCGATCCCGGCCTGAGACGCCGCCAACGCCGCCGGCAACGAATTGACCCGCATCGCGATGCGCGCCTCGTCCACGTTCGCGCGCAGCCAATGCGCCGACGACAAATGCGACAAGGCATCGTCGAAGCCCACCCACTCGCCGTCGGACAACGCCGAACGCTTGCCGGCCTTCGTGCCGCTGGCCACATACACCGCGGTGGAAATCGAAGCGATCCTTCGCACCGACAAGCCATCGGGCATCAGCGCGCTCGCCCGCAGCGCCACATCGGCGTCGGGCTGCTGCAGATTGACGAAGGCATTGGCGACGATCAGATCGCAACGCACCCGCGGATGCTGCGCGGTGAACGCCGCGCACATCCGCGCCGCGACCCCGGCCAGCGTGTCGGGAATGGTGATGCGCAAACGTCCCTCGGCCTGCGCATCGCGCCCGGCCAGCTGGCGTTGCAGACGATCGGCATCATCGAGAATCCGCTGCGCCGCCGCGATCGCGATCGCCCCGGCCTCGGTCGCGGTATAGCCGCTGCGGCTGCGCCGGAACAGCGCCGCGCCCGCGCGCGCCTCGATCGCCGCCAGCCGCCGGAACGCGCTGGAGTGATCCAGCGCCAGCGCCTTGGCCGCGCCGCTCAGGCTGCCGTGCGCGCCGATCGCGCGCAGCAGATCGAAATCTTCCAGGGACAATCGAGGTTGTCGCATCCGCAAGCAATCCTTGGGGTCGCGCCGTATTCCGGGCGCCGGGGCATTCGATGAGAGTAGCGCCACTCCCCCACGGATACACGCTCATGAAGCTCTACTACACCCCGCACACCTGCTCGTTCGCCCCGCATATCGTCTTGCGCGAACTGGGCATCGAGGCCGAACTGCGCCGCGTGCGCATCGGCCCGGACCCCATCGTGGTCGCCGACGGACGCGACTTCCGCGAACTCGGCGCGCTGGGCTACGTCCCGCTGCTGGAACTCGACGACGGCCGCGTGCTGCACGAAGGCGTGTCGATCCTGCAATACCTCGCCGACCAGCACCCCGACAGCGGTCTCGCCCCGGCGCCGGGCAGCGCCGAGCGCATCGAGTTGAACCAGTGGCTGACCTTCATCAGCTCCGAACTGCATAAACTCTTCAGCCCGTGGCTGTTCCATCCCGAGTACGGCGAAGCCCCCGCGCGGATTGCTCGCGAACGCTTGCAGCCGCGTTTGGCGCTGGTGGACCGCCATCTGGCCAAGAACGCGTTCGTGCTGGGCGAGCGCTTCAGCATCGCCGACGCGTACCTGTACACCATCGCCGGCTGGGCCCGCGTGTTGAAGATGGACCTGCATCCGTACCCGGCCCTGGACGCTTATCTGGACCGCATCGGCCAACGCGACAGCGTGCGCGACGCGCTGCGCCGCGAGCGCGAGGACGCACGCGCGCAACCCGAGCGAGCGCCTGCATGAAAGCCTCGACCGCATGGATGATGCTGATCGCCGCCGGCTTGATCGACGTGGCCTGGGCCTTGTCGATGAAACTCTCGCAGGGCTACACCCGGCCGTGGTGGACGGCGGCGTCGGTGGTCGCCTTGATTGCCTTCGTCTGGCTGCTGGGCCGCGCGCTGACCGCCTTGCCGGTCGGCAGCGCGTATGCGGTGTGGACCGGCATCGGCGCCGCAGGCACGGTGCTGATCGGTTCGATGCTGTTCGGCGAATCCATCACGCCGTTGAAGCTGGGCGGGGTGGGGCTGATCGTCGCGGGAATTTTGGTGTTGCGGGGGGCGCCGGCTTGATCGCTCGGACAGCAAGAGCAAATCCCCCCTGGCCCCCCTTTTTCAAAGGGGGGAATCCGTCTCGGGGATTTCAGTGGAGGCGACCGCATCGCTTCGGATAACCGGGACACATCGCCGCATCACCCACCACGCCCCCACCCGAAGCATTTCCCCCCTTTGAAAAAGGGGGGCCAGGGGGGATTCGCTCTTCCAGCCACCCGCCCCCCAACCAAACCCCACCGTATCCCCCGCCCCCAGCACCATTCATCCATAGCCAATACGAACTATCCCACCCCACCGACCACCCAAAGCAAGCCGAACCCCATCCCCCGTTTGTTAGACTCGACGCTCTAATCCGCCCCCCAACATTCGAGGCGCGGCCACGGGGCCGCGAGATAGATGAACCAGCCGCTTGCCAGCTCCCTGCACGACCTCCTGCAGAACGACCCCGACCCGACCGAAACCCAGGAATGGGTCGAATCCGTCCAGGCCGTCATCGCCCGCGACGGCGCCGAGCGCGCCCACCAACTGCTCGAAGGCATGGTCGAGGTCACCCGCCGCGCCGGCGCCCACCTGCCGTTCCAGCCCACCACCGAATACATCAACACCATCCCGCCGCACCTGGAGGCCAAGAGCCCCGGCGACGCCGCGATGGAATGGCGCATCCGCTCGCTGATCCGCTGGAACGCCATGGCGATGGTCGTGCGCGCCAACCGCAAGCCCGGCGACCTCGGCGGCCACATCGCCAGCTTCGCCTCCGCGGCCACCCTGTACGACGTCGGCTTCAACCACTTCTGGCGCGCGCCCTCGGCCGATCACCCCGGCGACGTCATCGGCGTGCAAGGCCACAGCTCCCCCGGCATCTACGCGCGCTCCTTCCTAGAAGGGCGCATGAGCGAATCCCAGCTCGACAACTTCCGCATGGAAGTCGACGGCCGCGGCCTGAGCTCCTACCCGCACCCGTGGCTGATGCCCGATTACTGGCAGGTCCCGACCGTGTCGATGGGCCTGGGCCCGATCAGCGCCATCTACCAGGCGCGCAACTGGAAATACCTCGAAGGCCGCGGCCTGATGCCGAAGTCCGACCGCAAGGTCTGGGCCTTCCTCGGCGACGGCGAAACCGACGAGCCCGAATCCCTGGGCGCCATCTCCGTCGCCGGCCGCGAAGGCCTCGACAACCTGGTCTTCGTCGTCAACTGCAACCTGCAGCGCCTCGACGGCCCGGTGCGCGGCAACGGCAAGATCATCCAAGAGCTGGAAGGCCAGTTCCGCGGCGCCGGCTGGAACGTCATCAAGACCATCTGGGGCAGCTACTGGGACCCGCTGCTGGCGCGCGACACCACCGGCAAGCTGCGTCAGCTGATGATGGAAACCGTCGACGGCGAATACCAGAACTGCAAAGCCTTCGGCGGCAAATACACCCGCGACAACTTCTTCGGCAAATACCCGGAGACCGCCGCGCTGGTCGCCAACCTGTCCGACGACGACATCTGGCGCCTCAACCGCGGCGGCCATGACCCGCACAAGGTCTTCGCCGCCTACCAGGAAGCCGTCAACACCAAGGGCATGCCCACCGTCATCCTGGCCAAGACGGTCAAGGGCTACGGCATGGGCGCGTCGGGCGAATCGCTCAACCCGACCCACGGCACCAAGAAGATGGACGACGAAGCCGTCCGCCTGTTCCGCGACCGCTTCAACATCCCGGTCACCGACGAACAACTGAAAGACGGCGCCGTCCCGTTCTACCACCCCGGCGAAAAATCGCCGGAAGTCGAATATATGCTCGAGCGCCGCAAGGCCCTCGGCGGCTTCCTGCCGCAGCGCCGCCGCAAAGCCAGCACCTCGCTGGAAGTGCCAAAGCTCGAAACCTACGACCGCCTGCTCAAGAGCACCGGCGAGCGCGAAATCAGCACCACCATGTCGTTCGTGCAGGCCCTCAACATCGCCCTGCGCGACAAGCAGGTCGGCCCGCGCATCGTCCCCATCGTCGCCGACGAAGCGCGCACCTTCGGCATGGAAGGCCTGTTCCGCCAGCTGGGCATCTACGCCCCGCACGGCCAGAAGTACAAGCCGGTCGATCGCGACCAGCTGATGTACTACCGCGAAGACACCACCGGCCAGGTGCTGGAAGAAGGCATCACCGAAGCAGGCGCGTTCTCGTCGTGGCTCGCCGCCGCGACCAGCTACAGCACCAACGACCTGCAGATGCTGCCGTTCTACATCTACTACTCGATGTTCGGCTTCCAGCGCATCGGCGACAGCGCCTGGCAAGCCGCCGACATGCGCGCGCGCGGCTTCCTGCTGGGCGCCACCGCCGGCCGCACCACCCTCAACGGCGAAGGCCTGCAACACGAAGACGGCCACGGCATGGTCCAGGCCGGCCTGATCCCCAACTGCCGCAGCTACGACCCGACCTTCAGCTACGAAGTCGTGACCCTGCTGCAACACGGCATGCAGCGCATGCTGACCGAACAACAGGATGAGTACTGGTACCTCACCCTGATGAACGAAAACTACACCCACCCCGACATGCCCGAAGGCAGCGCCGACGGCATCATCAAGGGCATGTATCTGTTGAAAGACGCCGGCAAGCCCAAGAAGGGCGAACTGCGCGTGCAACTGATGGGCAGCGGCACCATCCTGCGCGAAGCCATCGCCGCCGCCGAACTGCTGGACAAGGACTTCGGCGTCACCGCCGACATCTGGTCCTGCCCCAGCTTCAACGAGCTCGCCCGCGACGCCAGCGACACCGAGCGTTGGAACCGCCTCAACCCCGAAGCGAAGACCGCGCGCAAGCCGTACATCACCGAACTGCTGGAAGGCCGCCAAGGCCCGGCGATCGCCGCGACCGACTACATCCGCATGTACCCGGAGCAAGTCCGCGCCTTCGTGCCGATGCGGTACACGGTGCTGGGCACCGATGGGTTTGGTCGCTCCGATACCCGCGCCAACTTGCGGCGTCACTTCGAGGTTGATCGGCACTACATCGCGCATGCGGCCATTGCGGCGCTGGCGGCGGAGGGGAAGATGACCGGGAAGGATGTGGCGAGGGCTATTAAGCAGTACAAGATTGATGTGGAGAAGCCGAATCCGTTGGGGGTTTAATCTCTTGGCGAGAAGCAGAAAGGGCGGCCAGTTGGCCGCCTTTTTTTTGCGATATCAGCAACGCCACGCCAGTGACAAAAGCATGGTGTGGTTCAAGTATTGGAGCTTGCGCTGGCTTCCACTTACCAGATTTAATGGGGCTGGCTGGATCGAACTGAATTGAATTCTCAGCCATTTTCGAAGGATTGCTCAAAACGTATTTTGACGTACGAAACGGCCACCGTTGGTCGCGAACCTGATCGCTTGGTTCGTTACGTCAAGAAAGGAATCTTTTAGGAGGAGAGGGAATGGCAATTTTTAGCGTTCACTTCGATGGAGCAATTACAACGCGTGATCACAAAGTCTCGATCCGCGTACTTGCTAATACATATGAGCACATGCAAAGAGCTATAGATCGCTCATATTTAATTAACAAGCATGGCCAGGTATGGAAGCATGCTCGGCTAAAAGGGAATGAGTACGCCGAGACCGAATTTATTGCGGAATACCCGCGTGAAGGCGGGATAATTCTCGATGCTGCCCGCGAAGGCGCTGAAGCAATCATCGATCGAATTGCTGCGGCAGTTATTCCTTTGTTCGAGGCGTCCACGAGGCAGGGTGTTCAACTCGCTGAGTCTGTTGCGATTCAGTATCAAGATCGAATCGCGTATGTCGAGAATATGGGAAGGGATACACAAACATTTGAATCCTTGCTTGATGATCCTCCGGATATCTGGTCGAAAGCTTATTCGAGTAGGTCAATCGTGAAGGAGATCGATCCGCTTGTGAGTGTGATAGCGCATGACGAGAACAGCTGTGTCGATCTTCGGTTCGTCGGGAGTAACGTATATCAAGATATGCGATTTTCTCCGATCATTGCACAGAGATTTCATGCGATAGCCTCGAATCGACAGCTTGCTGCACCTGTCATAGTGCGTGCAAAAATCAGAGTGCTTGATCGCGGCAATAAGCGTGCGATGCCAAGCGCTAAGATCGAAAACATTGCGACTGGGCGTGAGGTGTCATTGCATCTCCAGGAACGTGCGGATTTTGATGTGCTTCATCCATATCACGACGGACGAGAGGTGCTGATGTATGCATCACCTCTGACTGAGGCTCTAGGCTTTGATCTTTATGGAGGCGATCTTGTGTTCCTGGACTTGGTTGGTTGACCGGTGTTTGAATCTCTCGCGACGAAATATTTAGAGGCGGCTTCGACTAAGTTGCCGTTACGATACTTTTTTTTGTTTGCGCTTGGGTTCTTAATAATTGCGGCGGATGAGGGTGGTCAAGTAGGTGTAATAGATTCGCTGCTTTCTTTGAAGCTTGTTGATCTAATGTCAGAAAAGTATTGGGTGAAACAAGCTCCGAGCTTAGGATGGGCTCTCTTTGCCTGTGTGTTTGTAATAACAGGCGCCTGGGTAGAGAAGGCCATTTCTAGCGGTCTTCTGAGGCTGAACGAGCGTAATAATAAATATAAGGAAAGTGTAAGGAAAATATATGAAAGTGCACGACTGCATCTTCCTCCTAGGGCAGAGCGGCAGTCCGAAATTGCATTGATAGAGGCGGCTTTGATGCCATCCATGAAGAGAATTAATCTAAGGACGTCGCTGGCTCAAACCAGTGGTGCATTGGGGGTGTTTCTGATCCTGCTACCTTGGGGATCTGTCCTGGATATGGTAGTTGGAGTGGTTCTTTTGATAGTGGCATTGCTGGCCGTTATTCGTTCAATGCAGATTTTCATTGCTGATTATTTTCCTTTAGCAGTCATGAGGAATATCCTTCAGGGGAGGCGAGAGATTGGAGATGTGGACACTTAAATTAGTCAGTATTTAATTGCCCAAAGGTCAGGATGATTTGGCCGGCGTTTCATTTATAAGATCACGACTCTACTTGGTTGCAAAAATACTCTAATTATCTGAGGGATGATGCAGTTAACTACTGATTTTCGTGCGGAGTATCTGCCTGGCATCGTTGCAAGATTTGACTCTTGGATCGATAGGGCAGAATGGATGCGGGTAGTAAAGAATGTGCGTAAGGAAATTAAGGGCAACTCATTTCTGGAGAGCTATTTGGCGGAGCTTCACAGGACGCCGCTGGCCCTGGAGAAAATAAAAAATATCATTAGTAGATTTGGTCACGGAGCTATTCATGCTCATATGTCTGGTGCTGAATATGAGACGATCGTTTTGATGGTTCAATTTGTTGATGTGGTTCAGAGGCTCGATAATAAAAAAGCTAGATCCTTAGCCGGACGAATGAATGGCGCGCTGAGAAATCCCGCTGACATGCGAGCGCTGCAGTTTGAACTCCAGGTAGCGACGCATCTTGTCAAGCGAGACTTTGAAGTTGAGTTCCCGGAAACGGATGGAAAAGGTATCTTTGATATTTTGGCGACGCGTGGCGGGAGGACGGCACCTCTAGAATTTGAATGCAAATTCATTACTGCTGATAAAGGGCGATATGTTAGCCAGCGAGAGGCGCTTGAAATAAATTCGCTCCTCGAAAAAGCACTGAAGAAGTATATTGGTGGTTTGAGGGTGGGCCTCGTCCTGCGGGTTATCTTCAAAGACAGGCCGCCAAAAAATATCGTAGATCGATTAGAGCTTTGCTCTCATGTCAAAGAGGTGATAGTTCTTGGGGCGGACTATCAGTGTGCCGATTACTCCATTCGCTTGAGTCAACTTGACCTAAAAAATTCAATATTTTCCTCCGGCGAGTTCTCTGAGGAAGATCTGACGTTATTTTTGAAAGGTCACGGCATCGTCAATAAGCAGGTGATGGTATTAGGCGTGAAAGGGAAGGGGGTTGTCGTTATTTCCTTGGAAAGTGAGAAGCCCAATAAATTTCTTAGTAGGGTCTTTGAGACGATTTCCGACGCCGCAAAGAGGCAGTTGACTGGCACTCACCCAGGCTGCATATGTGTGAAGTTTGATGATTTGAACGAATCGCAGCTCGTTGAGATAGGCCTTGAGCGAGATACTCCAACGGCTCTTCGTGCAGCAGCTAGCCGATTTCTCTCTTCTTCTGCTTCAAGCAACGTTGCGGTTCTTGCGTTTTATGCGGACGGAGAGCTGACTACATTGCAAGGCGGTGGTATCACTCGTGGTGGTAGGACATATCACTTTCCACGTGATTTACGCATGTTCGAAAACAACGATGCACTTAAGCGGGCTTTTCAAGACTGACAAAGGCTAAGGGGGGAGCGAGGCGATATGACGGATATAGACGCTCTCAAACGAGACCTCCGTAAGCGCTTGTTCTTATCGATCGCTCGCCGAGGGGGCGGCTCTAGTCGCCATAGCTTTCGCTGGTGAAAGCCTTGTTTAGGAACCAGTGATGTGTGCAACGAGTATTTCGATGGCTCGCGGCAATGGGCGGTTTTTGAGCTGTGCGGGCAGTGTGGTGGGAGGCGCTGCAAGACTAGACGTAGTGCGGTGCCTGATGATAAGAGCTTACGGCATCGCTCCGATTGGGTCGCCCATGAGATCATCAATCGGATCTGCACTCTTCTTATATCGCCGCTCAAATACCTGAGTACGGTGATAGCCCAAATACGACGCCTGCTTGTCGCTAAACAAACCGCAGTTGCGTCCGGGACGTAGATTCAGCCCTAGCCGTTTAGTGACATCGCTGGGCAGGTCGCCAGTTACAACTAGCTGGCCTCTGTCTTCAAACGTGATCCACCCGCGATCAAACAACAGATCGGCTTGCGGAGTCAGCAGCATGCCGTTATGGCCGTCGGTGCGCTCGTTGCCACTGATGCAGTCGGCCCACGGTTTGATGTGGCTAGCGCGCAGGAAGCGCAGGTCTTGAATGCCGGTCAGCCGGCACTGCTTCTCTACGCCGAGCAGGCGCCTACGGAACAGGGCTTGCTTGTCGCGAACCTCCACCAGCCGCGTAGACACCGTGCTGCTGAGA
Organism: Lysobacter sp. ISL-50; assembly: GCF_018612875.1. Classification (GTDB taxonomy): domain Bacteria; phylum Pseudomonadota; class Gammaproteobacteria; order Xanthomonadales; family Xanthomonadaceae; genus Lysobacter. The sequence continues at coordinate 91,843 of NZ_JAGGRI010000024.1, forward strand.
GCCTGATACGGTGCGGGCGATTCGGCGATTCTATTGCCGGCAAAGAAAGCGGCGTCTTCCACCGGCACAAGGCGAAAGACGATGGCGGTGCGCAGCGGGCCCGGCGTAGAGGGAGTGTCGGGTCTGCGATAAGACGACTGTTTGACGAACTCGCCCAGGTATCGGTACGGCTTGCCGCGGCCCATCATCTGAAACAGCAACAGCCGCTTGCCGTCGGCTACGTGTTGCTCAATGGCTCGGTTACCTCCGATGTACTGCATGTCACCGCTTTGGCCTTCACCAAAGTAGTGGAAGACTCGGTTGTCATCCCAGAAGTCGTCATAGCCGTGCGACTTACCTGCCTCACCGGTAAAGGCGATGATGAAGGGCTGATCTCTGGGCGTAGAGATTCCGCCCTGCCGTTGGCCGCCCAGCAGCCCATGAATGTCCGTGCCGCGGTGGTAAAGCGCGCCGACTTCAAACGGGAGTTCGATCACGGGCAGCTCGCCATGGTTGCGTCCAATGCGGGGCGGCAATGCCGCTAGTCTTCTAGCAGGCCGAGCAACATCTTTTGCTTCTTAGCCGGCAACCGACGATAGCGGGATAGCAAGGCCTGCTCGTCCTGAGTATCCGCAAAGCGAGGCGAGGGCTCGTTGCCCTTGCGGGGCTTATCGATCTTTGTCGAACCCGACTTCTTACCCGTAATCAGCCAGTCCAATGTGACGTTGTCCTGACCAAACACCTGCAAGAACAGCTCAAGGTGCCCCAAGTTTGGCTCGGCCCGCCCAGTCTCCCACTTAGAGACAGTCGCGCCCGTGACTTCGAGTTCGAAGCCCAGTTTTTCTTGAGACCAGCCGCGCGCTTCGCGCAGGCCACGCAATCTTGAGCCGAAAGTGTCCATGCCTGAAGTCTGACCAAATCGGCAAGGAGTTTCCTTTCCAAAACGGTTGACACGCATGTTTCCTTATTGGAAAGTGTGGGCGTGTCCGATCTGGACATGTCAGCCGGTCTTCGTTGCCGGAACGCAGAGGAGTGGAAGCATGGATGCCGTCACAAACCCCCGTCTCCCAAATGCCCGATTCGTGCGTTACCTAAAGCCGGGCGACAAGCCTGAGCTAGCGACGGTGCAGCGCATTGCAGATGAACTGCGTGTGCCAATCGCATACCTGTTTACAGACTCTGATCTGCTCGCCCAAATGGTTCTAGCCTTTGGGTTGCTGTCGGAAGGACAGCAGCGCAAAGCTTTGGCACAGATCAAACAGCAGATATTTCTGGTTCGGAGTTCGCACACCTAATCGCACTGAGTCAGGGCGCCTTAACCAAGGCACGCAAGCAGTACGCGTCCTACACCAACGGCGACCCGGCCTACCTCGATGATCTGTCCACCTATCAGAGCGGATCGCACAAGGCCTGGGCAGCCTCTCGCGATGCCGACGGTTTGCTGGAACCATTCGCTCAAGGCATGTCGCGTCGCGAGGCGGCGGACATGACGGAGGCTTGCCGTGTGGAGTGGACTCGGACGCGCATCGTTTATCTCAAAGAGTTGTTCTCTTCGTTCAAGTAGCCAGAGGACTGCAGTGCCGGGCCATGTTTACAACCCACTGTACGCCGCACCCATTCTCGGGGCGCGTATGGGTCAGTAGTTTTGTGTGCTTTAAGCGGACTTAATCCGCCACCACGCATGATTTAGCTCCTGAATCGAACCGCGTTCTCCATGCGCTTTGCGATGACTCGCCTATGCTCCCCGCATCTATCAAACGGCTGATGCAGGGAATGCGCAACTATCAGTATCGCCATACGTCTTTTCTTTCGAGTCGCGCGACGGTCGCGCTGCTCGCATTGAACTGTATTGCTTTGACCGCGTGTGCTCACGGGTCGAAAAATTCAGCCGACACTGTTGCCCCCAAGGAGCCCAAAGACATGACGTCATCCAGCGATTACAAGCTAAGTTCGCTCGCGGAATATCCTGAGTTGACCCCCGGCGAGGTGTCCAGAAAATTCCTCAAGTTCCTGGTTTCTTTGGACAGCGCCGACGACCTTTCGGTTGCGGCTGTTTCACAGGGACTCGGCCTTCCCCTGAAGCGGACCATCTCAGATGGCTACGCCTTCCGCATCGTCCTTCCCGAGAGCGGCTGGTCTTATGGCGTCGACTACCTCGAGCTGGCTCGCATGACGAAGAAGACGCTCAGTCTGGACTTCGCCAACAAGACGGCCGGTCAAGATGCAACACCTGTTTGCGAAGTCGGCTTGAACGACTTCGTCTCCGAACTCAAGCGTGCCGGGTACTCCGGTGGGCCTGAGTACGGGGAAATCGGGCAGCTGGAAAATTACTCGTTCAGGAAGGGAAAGGTAGATGTTCTGATTCGCGAGTGGGGTGTGCCGCTGTCGCGCGACGGCGCAGCCACCAGGGCTTGCGTCGAATCGGTTTCAGTTCATAGCGCGGAGTAAGCCGTGAGCAGGCCGAATCCGCAGTTGGAAGCCGCGATCGCTCGGTTGCAAGAAGCATCCCAGCAGAAGGTATTGGAGGCGGCCGAAGTTCCGTCGTGACGGATCACGTTTACTTCCAACCGCATGACGGCAAGCATCAACAAGGTCTTCGTGTACGCATACCAAACGGAGCCACATATTTCACCGCTTTTTGCCATGGTCGTCGGCGATCAATGCATAAAGTCGGCAGCGGTTGTTGTTCATCGAATGACAGCTCGCTTATGCTCAACGAATCCTCTCTGCCTGCGGTGCAAGCAATGCGCAACTTTCAGTTCCGCTGTGTCGCTGCAGCCGTTTGTCCCCACGCAGTCGCGTTCGCGCTGATCGTCCTGAATGTTCTTGCCGTCAGCGCTTGCGCTCACGGCCCAGCACCACCAAGCCACGCCGCTAATACACAGGAGCCCAATGACATGAAGTCGAACGAATATCACAGGATCAGCGACGCCGCGGAGCACCCTGCGTTGCCGCCCGAAGAGGTAGGGCTGAGGGTATTGAAACTATTAGAGGGCCTGCGTTCCCTGAGGGGGCTGACTGGTCAACAGGTGATCGAGCGAACCGGACTGCCGCTAAAGCTGGCTCCGGAGGCTGGCGTTTATGGATTCGCGGTCCGCTTACCCGATTCGGGCTGGTTGTACTACACGGCCTATCAGCCGGCCGATGACAGCAGGGAAGAGCGGTTGTACTACGAAGTGCGAAATCCCGCTAACCGCAACAGCGCGGACATGACACCTGTATGTAAGCTCGACTTCGGTGCCTATGCGGACGCCCTGAAACGAGCCGGTTACAGCATCGGCGAGGAGCGCAATGAGATCGGAATGTTGGAGGAATATATTTTCCATCGTGAAGGTTTGACGATTCGGATAGGACCCCGAAACCGGACCGCAGGAGATATTGATGCACCCTTATGTGTCGAACGCCTGACTGCTTATCCGGCGGATTGATCCATGGCCAGACCAAACAAAGAGCTATCCAACGCCATCGACCGGCTGTGGGCGGATCCGGCCGCTATCCCTGATCAGATCGCTCAGTTGCGCGATGCACTCGTCTCGGACAGCAAGCTGCTGGATCGCATGAACGACGAGGCCAAACTGGGGCATATCAAGGCCTTCGTCATCGGTGAAGAAGGGCTGGCGGGGCGCTACGATATCCAATCAGGCACGGTGGTATTGCCAACTACTAGCTTTCGTCCATCGGGCATCTCTGCTTCGGAAGATTTGACTGCTGTCTTGAAGCTTCAGGACATGTCCGTGAGATTCGGAAATAGCGTCTATGCGGATAGGTCGGGCAGCAAAGTTCCTGTCTCGCAGGAAATGCTTGGGAACTTGCAGCACTCGATCAACCAGTCGCCGGTGTTGGCGGCGCAAATGAAAGCGGCGGTCAGCGCCGAGCCTTCCCCGCACTTGATCAAGTTCGACATCCTTGATGCGGGTTTTGGCGCGGGTGCGACTTATGACGGCGACAGCAAGTCGATCAGCATTCCAGCCGCAAGATTGCAGAATTCGTCCCCCATCAATAAGGACGGGTTCGATCCGTTCAGCATGGTGTACACGATCGCGCATGAAACCCAGCATGGGTTCAATCATGCGGCCAAGCGACAGGCCTACGCTGTATTCGATCGCGAGGTTCGGGATATCGCACGCGACAAGAACCCAATCAACGACTACACCGCGCCCATTGGCAAGTTAATCGGCGCCGGTCGCGAAGACGAAGCCAAGGCCGAAATCGCAGGATGGAATGCGGTGGCCAGCATGGTGAAGCAGGCCAAACCGCAGGCTGATCTGAACACAATGGGGCAGGTAAACAACGTACGAGGCTATCTCTTCGTCGAGATGAACGCAGCTACGTTCAAATTCGAGGGGCGTCCGGGGCTGACATTCGGACCTGGGCTCAACCTCGAACCGACGGCGGCCAACGTCGAGACTATGGGCAAGAATTACTTCGACCGGGATCCTTTGAACACGCCGGGCAGGACCGCCCGTGAAGTGTCCACGCTCGGTCCGCACAGGGAGGCCGACTACGCCAACTACTACGGCCGCAATGCGATCGAGCGGATCATAACGATCGACAGGAAGAACTCGCGCGCGATCGACGGGGTCGAGCCGCAGATGCATATCGATATGACGGCTTTGCGGCTCAACGAACGGTTGATCGAGCGATTAGGGTTGGAGATCGACCCGCATCCGCAACAACGGCAGGCCTATTACGACACCAGCCAATCGCCGCCCGCGCTGCAGCACTTCGATCACACCAAGACGGGCCCCAGCTTGAACCAGCATGTGCCCATCGATCCGGCCTTCTTGGTGGATGAACCTGTGGTCGAGAACCGCGACCGTTTGACACCGGCACAGCACGGACATCCCGATCATGGCCTTTACACGCAGATCGCCACGCAGGTGCGCCAGCAGGATCAGCAGCACGGACGTCAGTGGGACGACGCCAGTGAGCGGATGACGGCCAGTTTGTTAGCGCTGACGAAAGAGAGCGGTCTATCCCGGGTAGATCACGTGGTCTTCAGCACCAAGAACGAGCACGTCGCCGCAGGCGAAAACGTCTTCGTCGTACAAGGGCGGCTAGACGATCCGGCCCACCTCAGCGCACATATGAAAACGGACGAGGCCGTCCGTACACCGCAGGCGGCTTCGTTCGAAAAGTTGGAGGCGATCAACGAGCGTATCGCCCGGCAGACGGCCCAGGCCCAGACGCTCGGGCATACGCCGGAGGGAACGCCCAAGGGGCCGGGCATGGGGCGATGACGGCACTGCGCTATCAAGAGGGCCAAGACGTCCGGCTGGGCGACAGCGTTCACTGGGGATGCGACGCGCGCGGCGTGGTCGTGGCCATGCTCGCCGAGCAGGCGGCGCTGCCTGGCTACGTTGCGGCGGATTGGGCGTATCTGCAGCGCGGCTGCATAATCGAGGCCTCCGCGTCTGGACTGGTCCATTACGATGCCGAAGGTTTGGCGCAGGACGAAGACCTCGTATTGCTCGCCCGCGCGACCTGACCGCCATCGCCGCACGACGGCGAGCTTAAAGAACCGGGCATCGCCACCGTCGAAATGTCAGGTCGGGCAGGTGACATTGTCCCGTTGTTTTCCGAGCGCCTGATGATACTTTTGCCCGGCACTCGCCCGGGCCCCGTTTAAACATGTGATCGGGCATGCGGCGACGCCATGAGACGATCGTGCATACGCCTCATGGCCGGCAGGCGCCTACGCAGTGCGGCGCTCTGCGCGACTTCAATGCACGTATCCGCTCTGAAGACAGGAGAACGGCGATGGTCAGCAAGAACGCGATCAGCAAGAACACGGTGTGTCTGTGGTACGACGGCGGCGCCCTGGACGCCGCGAAGTTCTACGCGCAGACGTTTCCGGACAGCTCGGTGGGGGCGGTGCATCACGCGCCCGGCGATTATCCCGACGGCAAGCAGGGCGACGTGCTGACGGTCGAGTTCACGGTGATGGGTATCCCGTGCATCGGCTTGAACGGCGGGCCGATGTTCAAGCACAGCGAGGCGTTCTCGTTCCAGGTCGCGACCGACGATCAGGCCGAGACCGATCGCTTGTGGGACGCAATTGTCGGAAACGGCGGCAAGGAGAGCGAGTGCGGTTGGTGCAAGGACAAGTGGGGGCTGTCGTGGCAGATCACCCCGCGTGCGCTGACGGATGCGTTCACTAATCCGGATAAGAAGGTGGCTAAGCGCGCGTTCGACGCCATGATGAAGATGCAGAAGATCGATATCGCCACGATCGAGGCCGCTGTCCGCGGCTGATCGGGCACGTGCGACGGCTGTGCGTTAGGCCGCGACTGAACAGCGGTTTCGCGGCGGAGCCGATGCCAACCTCTTCGGGTTTGCCGAACCACCGGGATGCGGCTTGAGCCGTTTCCCCGTGGTTCGGCCGCGCGCCTGCCGCATCGGTGCCGAAACCCGGATTTCTGCGCCTGGTCGAGCCGGGGCGTCGTCGATCGAACCGCGGTTGTCTTGATCCTGTCATCCCCGTGGCATCGAATCGGCGGTATGGCTCAAGCGCCGGGAGACGACGATGGCCAGGTTCCGTATTCCAGTCTCATGCCGGGTTCCGGCCGTTTCACGTGGGGCGGCGCGGTGCCTGGCCTGTCTTTTGTTTTTGCCGGCGGCATGGTCGGCGTTCGCCGGCGAACCGGCCCCGCAGTGGCGTTTGCTCAGCGACAAGGACGGCATCCGGCTCGAGGCGCGGCGCATTCCCGGCGAGCGTTTCGATGAGCTTCGCGTCACCACGTCGCTGAAGGCCGCGCCGAAGACGGTCGCGGACTATCTGCTCGGAAAGTATCTCGACGAAAAGAACAAGAACATCAGTCGCACCTTCATCCAGCGCGGGCCGGACATGGCGCTGTGGTCGGATGTGCTCAGCACCTCGGTCACCAGCGATCGCTGTTACTCCATGCGCTTCGAGCGGCACGCGCTGGCCAACGGCGAGATGCGGGTGAAGTTCGTGTCGCTCGACTATGCCGGCAGGACGCCGATGCCCGACTGCATCGCGCTGCGCGCACGCGGCGAGTGGACGATGACGCCGACCGGCAGCGGGACGCGCTTGACCTACGCTTCGCTGACCGACATCGGCGGCAGTGCGCCGGCTTTCCTGGTGCAGCGTTCGCTGTCGTCGGCCGCGTTGTCCAGCGTGCGCAAAGTGGTCGCGGGCGCTTCGGGACTGGCGCTGCCTCGGGGCATCGGCGACTGAGCGCTGGCTTCGCGAATACCTGCGACAACCGCTGGGCCGGGCAGACCCTGGAGGCAAAATGCAACGACTCGCATGATCATCACGGCGAGTTGTCGCTGCATATCTTGTACGGGAAGAATCTGCGCTGATGCGGTTGGACGGGCGCAGGCCTCTAATTGTTTCGAGGTCCATGTTGTCTTTGGGTGTGCGGGGCGATCTACCGGTAAAGGCAAATCCCCCCGGCCCCATTTTTCAAAGGGGGAGATGACAGCAACGGCAACAACAACAGCGAGCGCGCCGGGCGTCAATCAATGCCCCCTTTGAAAAAGGGGGCTGGCGCCGAAACCGCCTGTTTCAGGCGAATCCAACTGCGCCGGGGGATTTGCTTTTACGCTTCAATCGCCCACCCACCCGACGAAAACCCAACCTCAAAGCGCGACAGGCTGCTGCTGCGTCACGCAATGCACCATCCCGCCGTTGCGATACAGATTGCGCACATCGATGCCGATCACGCTGCGGCCCGGATACAGACCTTGCAGGATCGACTTGGCGACGGTGTCGTTGGCGTCCTTGTACTCAGGCACCAGCACCACGGTATTGCCGACGTAGTAATTCACGTACGAGCCCTTGTAGCCCAGCGCGTAACCGTAAGAGGTCACGACATTGCGCGTGGTCAGCGGCAGCTGCACGATGCGGTACGCGGCGTCGTCGACATCGCTGGCGCGGTACACGCGGTCGACGTCGGCGGACGACAGACCCCATTCGCGCAGGTCGTCGCGGCTCATGGTCACCAGCGTGTTCGGCGTGCCGAAGCGGGCGAAGCCGTCGATGTGCATGTCGGTGATGTCGTCCTTGCCGCCGGGCGCGCCGTCGAGCCAGATGAACTTGGACACGCCCAACTGGTCGGCCAGCACCGCTTCGAGTTCGGCTTCGCTCAAGGCAGCGTTGCGATTGGCTTCGCGGGTGGAGCTGCGCGTGGCCATCAGCACGCCGCGACCATCGACTTCGATCGCGCCGCCTTCCAGCACCACGTCGTTCAAGTCCACGCGCGGCAGGCCGAGGCGGGCGGCGACGGTGGCGGGCACGGTGTCGTCCTTGCGGTACGGCGCATCCAGGCCCCAGCCGTTGAAGCCCCAATCGGTGATGGTGAGCTGGTCGTTGCGGTCGTAGACGAAGATCGGGCCGTTGTCGCGCACCCACACGTCGTCGGTGGGACGGATCAGGAAGCTCACGTTCGACAGCGCGACGCCGGCGGCGGTGAGCATGTTGCGCACGCGGGTCTGCTCGGCGGCGTCGTAGACGACGATGTGCACGTTCTCGCTGGCGACCAGGGCTTTGGTCATCGCCACCCAGGTCGATTCGATCCGGTCGCGATAGGCGCGGCCGAAGGTGTAGGCGTGCGGCCATTGCAGCCAGGTGCCTTCGTGGCGCGCGGTTTCGTCCGGCATGTAACCCGACTGGGCGCGGGCGGTGCCGGGGGCGGTCAGGGTGAGGGCGCAGAGGACGCCGGCGACCAGCGGAAGCCAGCCGGCGCGGGGGAGGGCGGTGTGCATGGAGGAACCTGTCTGGGGTGGGTGAGCTTGGAGGCGCACCTTAGCCAGCGAAGCTGACATCGAGCTGATACCGTCCGGCCGGCCGCCGCCGCTAGAGGGCCAGTTCCGCCCGTGCGCCGCCGCCGGCGCGGTTTTCCAGGCGCAATTGCCCGCCGTGCAACTGGGCGATGTGCTGAACGATCGACAACCCGAGCCCGCTGCCGCGGCTGCCCGGGCCGGTGACGAAGGGCTCGCGGATGCGCTGCAGCAAGGTTTCCGGAAAGCCTGGGCCGCGGTCTTCGACGATCACCGTGCGGCCGCTGACGGTCACCGTGATCGGCTCGGAAGCCGCGTCCGCCGCCGCATGCAGCAAGGCGTTGTCGATCAGATTGCGCACCGCGGTCTGCACCAGCCGCAGGTCCACGTTCACCACCGACTCCTCGCCGTGGAAGACGATTTCGCGCTCCTCCGGCAGGATCGCTTCGACCAGCAGATCCAGCCGCACCGGTTCCCTGTTCACCGGAGTTGCCGCCGCATCCAGGCGCGCCAACAGCAACAACTGATCGATCAGGCCGGCGGTCTGCGTCGCCACGCGTTCGATCTTGGTCAGCACCTGCGCCGGCGGCTCGCGGCCGTCGTGCGCGGATTCGCACAAGGCCTGCAAGCGCGCGACCGGCGTGCGCAACTCGTGCGCGGCGGCGGCGATGAAGCGCTCTTGTTGCTCGAACGAAGCGATCGCTGGCCGCAGCGAACGCCGCGACAGGACGTGGCCGACCAGGATGCCGAACGCGGCCAGCGCCGCGGCGATCAGCAGCGTCCAGCGCACGAACGCGGCGTGGGTGGCGTCGCGCGCGCTGGGATCGGCCAGCACCAGGATCGCGGCGATGGGGCGGTCGCGATCGTCGTAGGTGACCTTGGCTTGCAGCAGGTAAGCGCGGCCGCGACGGTCGCGGCCTTCGTCGGCGAGATCGTCGCCGCCGCGAATCACGGTGTCGGCCAGCGCGAAGGGTTCGGCGAGATCGAAGCGCGGGTGTTCGGGGCGCAACAGCACCCGCGGCGGCGGGCCCTTGCCGATCACCCAGATGTCGCTGCCGCCGTCGATCACGCCGGGTTCCTTGCGCAGCACTTCGTCGTGAAAGCGGCCGTCGGCGTCGAACCATGTCAATCCGTACACCGCGGTCGCGCGCAGCCGCAGGTTGGAGGCGAGATCGAGCTGGGTCAGCCGCGCGTGCGTGGCGATGGCGACGCCGCACAGCACGATCACGCACAGCAGCCACGCCGCGGTCCAGACGGCGGTCAGGCGCAGGTGCAGGCGCCGCAGCACCTGCTCACGCCGTCGCGTCATCGCGTCCGTCCAGCAGATAGCCCGCGCCGCGCACCGTGCGCAGCAGCGGCGGGCTGCCGAGTTTGCGCCGCAGCGCGGCGATCAGCACTTCGTCGGCGTTCGACGCCGGCTCTTGGCCTTCACCCCAGCAGCTGGCGATGATGTCGTGGCGCGCGACCACGTGCCCGGCGCGCTCGGCCAGCAATTGCAGCAGGGCGAATTCCTTCGGACGCAGCGGCAGCGCGATGCCGCCGCGGCGCACTTCGCGGCGTCCCAGGTCGACTTCCAGATCGGCCACGCGCAACACGCTGGGCCGGATCGCGCCGCCGCGCCGGCCGATCGCGCCGATCCGCGCCATCAGCTCGTCCATCGAGAACGGTTTGATCAGATAGTCGTCGGCGCCGCCGGCGAAGCCGTCGATGCGATCATCGACCGCGTCGCGCGCGGTCAGGAACAAGGCCGGCGTGGCGATGCCGCGCTGGCGCCATCGCCGCAGCGAGGCCAGCGCATCGCCGTCGGGCAGGGTGCGGTCGAGCACGAGGGCGTCGTAGGCGTACGACAGCACGAAGGACTCCGCGGTCGCCAGATCATCGGCTTCGTCCACGGCGTGCCCGTGCGTGCGCAAGCGGCCGGCGACGGCTTCGCGCAGATCGGTCTGGTCTTCGAGTACGAGCAGGCGCATGGCGCGAGCTTAGCGCCGCCGGGGTGTTCCGGCACCGGCTGGAGGGCGGGCGTGCCTGGAGATGGGTAGCGCAAACCGTCGTCTGATTCGGCGAGTCTGGCGAAGACGCGCCGGCGATTTCGCCGCCGGCATGCACGCAATTCGCCTTCCGGCCCGTGCCATAAACGCCAAATCCTGCAGTGGCGCCCGATGCTGCAAAGCACAATAATGCCCCCATGACCCCCGCCAGCCCCGTCCGCACGGACAGTCCCGCGCCGATCCTGTCTCCCCGCCAGATCACCCTGATCCTGTTCGCCCTGGCCATGGGCGGCTTCGCCATCGGCACCAGCGAATTCGTGGTCATGGGCCTGATCACCGACATCGCCCGCGCGATGGGCGTGAACGAGCCCGCGGTCGGTCACGTCATCAGCGCGTATGCCTTGGGCGTGGTGGTCGGCGCGCCGGCGCTGGCGATCCTCGGCGCGCGCATGTCGCGGCGCAGTCTGCTGCTGGCGTTGATGGGCTTCTATGCGTTCGGCAATCTCGCCAGCGCGCTGGCGCCGGGTTACTACAGCTTGATGTTCGCGCGCTTCGTCGCCGGTCTGCCGCATGGCGCGTATTTCGGAATCGCGGCCCTGGTCGCGGCGCGGATCAGTCCGCCCGAGCAGCGCGGCGCCGCGGTCGGGCGGGTGATGTTGGGTCTGTCGGTGGCGTTGTTGCTGGGCAATCCGCTGGCGACGTGGTTGGGCCAGAACTTCGGTTGGCGCTGGGCGTTCGGATTGGTGTCGTTGATCGCGCTGGCGACGGTGACGATGACCGCGCGGGTGTTGCCGCCGGGCATGCACGCGCCGCGTCCGGACGCGATGCGCGAGTTGCGCGACTTCAACCGCAAGCCGGTGTGGCTGGCGCTGGGCATCGGCGCGATCGGCTTCGCGGGCATGTTCTGCGTCTTCAGTTATCTGGCGCCTACGCTGGTGCACGTGACCGGCGTGCGCGAGTCGTTCATTCCCTTCGGCCTGATCGCGTTCGGCATCGGCGGCATTCTCGGCACGCTCGGCGGCGGCTGGTTGTTCGACCGCCTGCAGTTCCGCGCCGCGGCGTGGATTCTGCTGTGGTCGGCGGCGATCCTGCTGCTGTTCCCGCTGGCCGCGCGCTCGGTGTGGACGGTGCTGCCGGCGGTATTGGCGGTCGGCACGATGGGCGCGTTGGCGACGGTGTTGCAGGCGCATCTGATGGACGTGGCCAAGTCGGCGCAAACGCTGGCGGCGGCGTCCAACCATTCGGCGTTCAACATGGCCAATGCGCTCGGGCCGTGGCTCGGCGGCATGGCGATCACCGCCGGCTACGGCTGGACTTCGACCGGCGTGGTCGGTGCGATCACCGCCTTGGCGGGATTGCTGATTTATTTCTGGGCACGCAGCGACGCGCAGCGCACGCGCACGCTGGCGGTGGTCAACGAGGCCGAGTGATTCCGGCGCGCCAGCGCGGGGCCGACGTTTTCCCAAAGGCATCCGCAATTCCCCGCGGCTGCCGTATCCTTGCGCCATGCCCACCTATATCGCCCTGCTGCGCGCCGTGAACGTCGGCGGCACCGGCAAACTGCCGATGGCCGAGCTGCGCGCCATGTGCGAGGACGCCGGTTTCCTCGATGTGCGCACCTACATCGCCAGCGGCAACGTGGTGTTTCGCAGCGCTCTGAGCGCGAGCGCGGCGCAGGCGGCGTTGGAGAAGCGGCTGGCGGACTATGCCGGCAAGCCGGTCGGCGTGATCGTGCGCACCGGCGCGCAGATGGCCAAGGCGCTGGCGGCGCAGCCGTTTGCGCATGCCGCGCCCAATCGCGCGGTGCTGATTTTCCTCGATCAACCCCCGCCGGCCGATGCGCTGGCCGCGGTCAAGCACCTTAACGGCGAAGAGATCGCCCTGGGCGAGCGCGAGATCTACGTGCACTACGGCGACGGCATGGCCGATTCCCGGCTGGTCATTCCCGCGGCCAAGACCGGCACGGCGCGCAATTTGAATACGGTCGCCAAGCTGATCGAAATGGCCGGCGGCTGAGCGGCGCCGCGCCATAAAACCGGGCAAAAGTCCGCTCCGGCGGCCCCGGCCGGTTTAAGCCGGCCGCGGCCCGTACTAGACTGGGCCCATGCGAAATCCCCTACAAGATCAATTGCTCAAGGCCGGTCTGGTCAAGAAGTCCCAGGTCGCCCAGGTCGCGCGCGAGCAGGCCAAGCAGCGCCAGGGCAAGGCGCCGCCGCCGCCGAGCGCGGAACAGTTGGAGACCGAGCGGCTGCGCCTGGAGCGCGCCGAGCGCGATCGCGCGCTGGCGGCCGAGCGCAACGCGCAGGCGCGCGCGCACGAGCAGCGCGCGCAGATCCGCCAGATCGTCGAGACCCACAAGATCAAGCGCGAGGGCGAGATCTCCTACGGCTTCACCGACGAAGGCAAGATCAAGACCGTGCTGATCAACCCCGCGCTGCGCGCGCAGTTGGCCAGCGGCGCGCTGGTGATCGCGCGTCACGAGCCCGGTTACGAACTGCTGCCGCGCGCCGCCGCGGAGAAAGTCCGCAGCCGCGACCCGTCGATGATCGTGCTCGATCACGCCGAGCCCAAGAGCGAAGCCGCGGTCAGCGAGGACGATGCGTTCTACGCGAAATTCCAGGTGCCCGACGATCTGATCTGGTGATGCGCGAACCCGCGGCGACGTTCACGCCGCCGCCGCACGCCGGATCGACAATCCACGCACTCGACCCGCGCGGTCGGCAACCGCTACCGTAGGCATCGGCCGCCCGCCTGGGAGTCTGCGATGTCCGCGCAACTGCAACACCTTCCCGCGTATCTGCAACGCCTGGATTTCGAGCGCGCGCCGCCGCCCGATCTGGACACCCTGCGCGAGTTGCAACGGCGCCACACGGCCGTATTCGCCTTCGAAACCATCGCCACGCTGCTGCAGGCGCCGGTGCCGGTGGATCTGCCGTCGCTGCAGCGCAAGCTGCTGCACGAAGGCCGCGGCGGCTATTGCTACGAACTCAATCGCATGTTCCTGGCGCTGCTGCAGGACCTGGGCTTCCAGGCGCGCGGCCTCACCGGTGGCGGTGCTGCGCGACGAGTTCGAACTGCGCTTGCCGGCCGATCCGCAATTTCCGGCCGCGATCGAGCGCAGGCTGCAGGCGCAGGCGGCGGAGCGGGCGGCCGCGCAATCGGCGACGTGATTGACGGGCCCATCGGCGAGGTGATCGACGGGCCCATCGACGAGGCGCTCGATAGCCGGTTCCATGTCGTTGCTTCGGTTGTCGAGCCGCCATGCTTTTTGCTCGTCATTCCCGCGAACGCGGGAATCCAGGGCCGTTCGTGCGAGAACGCTTGAAGCCGCTGGATTCCCGCGTTCGCGGAATGACGGGCTTGTTTCGCAGAGATTCGAACAGGCGTTCAGCGCCGCCTGAGCTTGCCGATCTCATCCAGCTCCGCCTGCACGCGCGCCTGCTGGTAGCGATAGATCGCGCTGCGCCGTTCGGCCAACGCCTGGATGTCGCGGACCAGACGGTTGTATTCGTTCGCGTCGCTTTGCCGTTCGAAAATCAGCGCGTTGCCGCGCAACTGGACGTGGCCGAGCCGGGCCTCGGCCAGCGCATAGATGCGCTCGATCTTGCCGATGGCCACGCGCTGGTTGTTGAGCAGGGCGTTGTCTTCCTCCAGCCCGCGCGCCGCGTTGCGGTCGTGGCTGGCGATGACGGCGCGGCCTTCGGGCAGTTCCGCCGCCAGCGCGCGCAGACGCTGCTCCAGCTCGGCCTGACTGGTGCGATTGATCGCGAGCGAGTAGTTGAGCAGGGTGATGTAGCGCCGGATGTCCGCGCGGCCGGAGCGCAGCCCCTGCGCGCTGAGCAGGTGTTCGGGCAGCAGCAGGTCCTGCAAATGCAGCGCGGCGATCCGCGCCTCGACCTCGGCCTGGCGATAGCGGCTGCGGCCGCCGACTTCATCCACGATCACGTGCATGCCGCTCAACAGTTCTTTCGCGTTGCGCGCCGGCGCCAGGCGGGTGTTGGCGGCGGACGGCCGCGTGGCGAGGCTGCCGGCGTCGGGGACGTTCAAGCGTTGCTGCTCGCGCACCAGCAGTTCGCGGCTGTCGGCGGAGAGCCCGCGTTCGCGCCGCTGTTCGCGCAGGCTCTGGGTGACGTCGTCGGAGACCAGCGAACACACCCACAGCACCATGATCAGCACCACCAGCGCGAGCAGGAGCCGCTTGAACACGGCATTGGAGCGCCAGGCCCGCCACATCGACGGCGTCGGGCTGAAGCCGCCCCAGCCGGGCAGCACTGCGCCGCAGCGCGGGCAAATGCGCGAGCCGGCGGGGACGTTCGATCTGCATTGCCGACAAACGATGCGAAGCCCCCGGCCTGCGCGGCCTGTGTTGATGGAAGACAGATGCGGCGTGCGCCGATCGCGATCCAGTGGCGGCCGGCCGCGATTCGATCATGCACCGGGCGCGTTTCGATAGCGCGCTCATTATCGATCAGCCGCGCCGGCGGCGGCCAGCCCGGGTGTCGCCCGGTTCGCCCGCCGGCGCCGGCTGCGGCCGGCGGGGGCTATGCCGGCGTATCCGCCCGGGCCGCCGTCAGGACTCCGGTTCGCAGACCGCGCAGTCGCCGGTGAACAGTTTTTCACCGTCGCGGTCGCGATCGAGCACCGCGCGAATGCGCGCCTGGCGCTGGTTCACCAAGGCATCGCGCGGCGCGCCGTAACGTTCGGCCAGGTCGTACAGCGCGGTCGCGTTCTCGATCGAGCCGCCGACCAGATGCAAGGTCGCCCAATCCATCAGCAGGTTGGCGACCACCGGGTCCTTGGGTTTGACGAACTGGGTGCGCTCGAACAATTGATAGCTCAGCGAGCGTTCCAGCAAGGCCGGACTGACCCGGCGGCCGTCGTTGCCGACGGGCATCGACGGCATCTTCGGAATCAGCGCGCGGCTGAAGCCGAGCCCGGCCACCGAGCGATGATCGAGATAGCGCGGATCGCGCTTGAGCGCGATCTTGGCCTGCAGGATGCGCGCATGCAGCCATTCCGAGCGCTGGTGTTCGTTCTGGTTGCGGCGGATGCCGATGCGGATCCAGCGCAGCGCGACCTCGTCGTAGCCGGCCAGTTCCAGCGCCGTTCCCAGATTGGCCGCGGTCTGGTGGCGGCCGGGAAAGCGCCGCTCGACGTCGAGGAACTGGTTGATGGCGTGCGCATAGCTGCGCCGGTAGATCAGCGCCACGCCCAGATCGTTGAGGTAGACGAACTGCGGTGACTTGCGCGCGCGTTCGACCGCCTCGGCCAGTTGCCGGTCGGTCGGCACGGCGCCGCGGGCGTCGTCGGACAGGCGCGCGGTCATGTCGCTGCCGGCCACGAACCAATCGGTTTCGAAGGTGAGGCCGCGGATGTTGGTGCCGATCTCGTTGATGCAGGCGTGGGCGGCGGCGGGCAGCAGCAGCGCGGTCAGCAGCGCCGCGCGCCAGCGCCGCGGTCGGGCAATGAACATGGCGGTCTCCCCTTCGGCCACGTCCGGGTGGCGCGAATGCGATCACGTTAGTCGCCCCACCGCGGGAAACCAAGCCCGCGCGGACGGACGGCGATGCGATCGCGCCGTCAGCCGCGGACGAACACGCTGGCCAGCGTCGCCACCGCCGCTTCCGACGCGGCGCGATCGACAGTGGTGTCGGCATTGCCGAAATCGCCCGGTGCCTGCGCCTGCACCAGGATGCCGTCGCGCCGCGAGACCACGTTGAGATTGCGATTGGGGCAGGCGAGGTTGTAGTTCACTTCCGGCTGCGGAATCAGCCGCGCCGTTTGTCCGCGCACCGGCGTCAGCGAGTCGTCGCCGAGCAGCGCGCGCGCCGTAGCCGGTGGCGTTGATCAGGGTCTTCTCGCGCGGGGCGGCGAAATCGCGCGGGCTGGCGAACTCGTGCGGCTCGATCTCGCCGCCGGCAAGCAGGTACTCGTCCATCAGCATCCGCGCGTAGGCGCTGAGGTTGAAGGTCATGCGGGTATAGCGGCGCACTTCGGCGAAGGCGAACGGGTGCTGCCCGGGCTGCAGCGGTTGCGAGCGCGGGTTGAGATCGCGGATCAGCCGCGATTCCAGCACCGGGTACTGCGGTTCGCCGTCTTCCGGCGAGGCGATCTTGGGCGCTTGCGGCGGATCGATCAGTACGTAGCCGTCGGCCCATTCCACCGGCAGCCCCGGCAGGCCGAGCAAGGTCTGATAGGTGCGGAACGAAATCCGGGTCATGTCTTCCCAACTCTGTTCGAACTGCGGCGTGGAATGTTCGGCGGTAACGATGCGCGAGCCCGGCGACCAGGTGCCGGCGGCGTAGTAGGACGGAACATTGGGCAACCGGTCCTTGGCGTAGATGCGTACGCGCAGGCCCGCGCGCTGCGCGACCAGCGCCGTGGTCAGGCCGATCGCACCGCAGCCGATCACCGCCAGCCGGGTTTCGCCGGTGGCCTGGGCGAGCCGCACCGCGTGCGTGGCCGCGCCCCACGACAGCGACCAGCCGGCGCCGCCGTGACCGTAGTTGTGGATCACGGTCTTGCGGCCGAAGCGCTCGGCTTCGATGCGCGGGCCGCGCGCGCGGAACGGCCGCGTGCAGGCGTCGATCGCGATGATGCGCTCGGCGCTGGCGCGGATCGGCGCCAGCGGCGGCGGCGCGGCGAACGGCGGCGGTTGCGCGGGCGGCTGAGCGAGCGCGAGCGAAGAGGCCTGTTGCGCCGCCGCGCCGCCGGCCGAGAGCGTAACCAGCGCGGCGCCGGCGCCGCGCAGAAAATGACGACGTTGCATCGATGACCTCCGTGTGCCGCGCGCAACTGCGCGAACGGCCTGCGGCGATGTTAGCGCACGGTGATGTCGGTATGAATGGCGGCGAAAATCGCGATGGCGTCGGCCGCTGCGCCGTATTCATTCATCGCTTAAGCAACAGCATGAATGAACGCGCGCTCGTTCACTTCTCGTTTGCACGGCGTAACGAGAATCGAATCTCCCCACGCACAGGAGGATGTCATGAAGCGATATCTGCTGGCGCTGGCCCTGGTGGCCTGCGCCCCTTCCTTCGTAATGGCCCAGGGCGCGCCGACCGCGCTGACCGAACATCAAATCCGTACTCGTCTGGCCGAACAGGGCTACACCAAGATCAACGATCTCGACTTCGAGGACGGCGTGTGGAAAGCCGATGCGCGCAGCGCCAACGGCAACCGCGTGCAGGTCAAGCTGGACCCCCGCAGCGGCCGCGTCTATCCGAACGAGCAGGTCGCGCAGATGAGCGAGCGCGACGTGCGCGCGGCGCTGTCGGCGGCGGGTTACACCGACATCCACGACGTCGATTACGACGACGGCATCTGGCTGGCCAAGGCCGACGATCCGGCCGGCCGCGACGTCAAGCTCAAGCTCGACCCGGACAACGGCAAGATCTTCGGCGTCGAGAAAAACTGATCCCCGCCTTGAACCGGTTCATGCCGATGTAAAACACCGCGGCCGCCTTCGATCGAAGGCGGCCGTGGTTCCATCCATCGTCCGCGCGCCGGTATCAGCTGTAGAAATTGCCGATCACCACGTTGACTTGCGTGGCCGCGTTGAGCTGTATCGTCGGGCTCTGCTGGCAGACATCGTCGTAGGGAAAGCCATACGCCAGCGCGTTGCTGTTGGCCGCATGCATGATCGCGGCCCAGGCGTTCCAGGTGCCGCCGGAGGGATAGAACGATCCGGCCTCGCTGTGGCAGACGGTGTCGTCCAGCAGATAGCCGGGCACGCCGCGATTGAACGCGGCGGCGATGTTCTTGCCGACGTTCTGCTGCGCGGCGCCGCCGGCGTTCAAGGAGTTGGCGCATTGCCACACGTCGATCGAGGCGATCTGCACGGTCGAAGGCGCCGAACCGATCATCGGGAAGGCCAGCGCCGGCGCCGCCGCCTGCCATTCGGCCAAGGTGGTGTATTGCCCCTGATAGAAATTCAGCACGCCGCTGCCGCTGTCGACCACGCCGGTGTAGTAGCCGGTGGCGCCGTCGTTGACCACCAGCGGCGTGGTCTGCCAGTTGAGGTACCACGCGCCGAGGTTGTCGTTGAAGTAATCGGTCAGCCCGCCGCTGTAGCTGCCCATCGCGGTCAGGGTCTTGGGCGATTGCGCGCGCAGCGTGGAGACGTTGGCCGGATATGCGGCCGTAGCGGCGGCGTCGACCGCGACCAGGCTGCCCGAGTCGGTAAACGGGCCGGTCAGCGCGCCGATCTGCGCCAGCAGCGCGTCGCGCGTAACGCTCATCGCGCCTTGCAGGCCGCCGCCGGGCGCGCCGTCCAGGCTCATCGCGAAGCCGAACTGATCGACCTGGGTGGTATTGCCGTTGAAGTTGCCTTCGCTGTCGTAGGAGAACTCGATCCAGTCGAACAGGCACTGCGCGCCCGGGCCGTCCGCGTACGGCACCGGCGCGGCGTAGCCGCTGGCCTGGACGGTGAACGGCAGCCGCGGCAGCCCGGCCGACACGTAGATGCGGCCGCTGAAGGCATTAACGCCGATGCCCAGGCCGGGCACGGTGGTGGTGTTGATCTGCGACAGGTCCAGTTGCGTGGCCGGCGCGGTGCGGGCCAGGGCGATCGAGTAATCGGCCCAGGCCTGGGGATAGTTGGGCTGCAGCGCGGCGATGGCGGCGGCATCGAGTTGGCCGGAATCGGGAAAGCTCTGCGCGGCCTGGGTGTTGTCGCTCAACGTCATCGGATGCGGTAGGCCGCTGGCGTCGAGGCGATAGAAGACGCCGGCGACCAGGCCGACGATGTAGGCATAGACGGCGACATCGGCGACAAGATCGGTCTGGGTGGCGTCGAGGGTGAGAGGTACTGAGGTCATGGGCGATACCTTCGTGTTGGAGGGCGGGCCGTAAACCAACGCGGAACCGCGGCGGCGGCGGACACGCGCGGGCGGTCGGCGCGCAGCGGTGGATGAGAGGTAAACGCCGGCGCCGGCGTTCTGTGAATGGCCAGGCCGGCCGCGACGCGTCTCACCCTGGCGCGCAAGTCATTGCCGAATTGCGCCATCGCGCCGACGGCGAGCTGATCGGCGAGATCCGCCTGCCCGAGCGGGTCTCCAATCTGGTGTTCGCGGGCCCAAGCGCAATCGCTTGTTCATCGCCGCGACGATCTCGTTGCATTCGGTGCTGCTGGCGGTGCGGGGCCCGGACGGTCTGAGGGGGCGGGCCGGAGGAGGCCGAAAACCGGCCCGCGAAATTTTTTTCGCGGCCGTGTCGATTCCTGCGATCCTGGCTCGTCGTTGTCAGGAGCAGGCAGGAAACGGTCCGCAAACCCGCCCTCGTTACTGCCCGCCGCATCAATCCATCCATCCCCTTTCAACCGCCGGAGCCCTCGCCATGACCACCCACGCCCAACTGTTCGTCAACCTGCCCGTCAAGAACCTGGACCGTTCGATCGAGTTCTATACCAAGCTCGGCTACAGCTTCAATCCGAAGTTCACCGACGAAAACGCCACCTGCATGATCGTCGGCGAGAATATCTTCGTGATGCTGCTGGTCGAGCCGTTCTTCCAGAGCTTCACCAAGAAGACGGTCGTCGATGCGACCAAGCAGGTGCAAACGCTGGTGGCGGTGTCCTTGCCCAACCGCGCCGAAGTCGATGCGCTGGCCGACAAGGCCGTGGCCGCCGGCGCGACCGCGCACGAACCGAAGGATTACGGCTTCATGTACCAGCGTTCCTACGACGATCTCGACGGCCACACCTGGGAAGTGTTCTACATGGATGCCGACGCCGATCCGAGCGCCGCGCAGCAGTAAGCCATCCGCGGGACCGCGCGGCGGCGGCCGGTCGGTTCGCCCCGCGCGCAACAAAAAACCTCGCGATGCGCGAGGTTTTTTGTTGGCCGGGGTTTGGCGTCGGCGAAGTCGAAATCACGGTGCCTGGATCAGCGCGAGGCGCTGCGCGCGTCGGTGGATTTGAATTCGTCGTGCAGCCAATCGTCGATCAGGCGTTTTTCGTAGCGCAGCGGATCGGAGTCGCTGGCGGTGCGCGGTCCCATCATGAAGCTCATGTCGCGCAAGGTGCGCTGGCCTTCTTCGATCACCTGGCCGTTGGCATCCAGGCGCTTGAAGCTCAGCGCGATCTTCGGCGGATAGATGTCGCGGACGAAACGGGTGTCGTTGTACTGCGAGCCATGCCAGGGCTCGAAGTCGCCGGCGCGCTTGATGTCGGTGATGTCCACGTCCAGGCGCTCGCCCGGCGGGAGCCGGCGCTGTCCGCGCGTGCGCACGTATTGGGCGAGCTGCTCGACCCAGTTGCCGCGGCGCGCTTCATAGCGATTGCGGCTCTGGCGGATTTCGCTGAACTGCTCCGGGTTCTGCCAGCTCACGCTGACTGGGCCCTGCGCGGGCAGGGCGCGTGGAGCGTCGGGATCGGTGACGCTGCGGGATTTGGCGCTGGCGTCCACGGCCAACAGCGCGGCGGCCGAAAGAACGATGGCGAGTGCGGTCCGCATATACATGACGGGCTCCGGTGCGGGTGGGTATGCCTGGATTCTCCGCTTCCGCCACGGGCGCCGCCAGCGACACTGCGTTAAACCGGGTCCGGGCGCGACCGCCGTTGCCGCGAATTCACGATGCGCGCGACATTCGCCTGTTCATTCGCAGGCTTTACCGTCGCGGTCGCGATCCAGATGCGGCGCGTAGCCAGGATCGCCGAGCCTGAGCGGCGTCGCGCCGGCTGCGCGCGCGGCGCTGCAGTTGGGGTAGTAGATCGCCGGCGCGGCGTAGGAGGCGCCGCCGGACGGCGCGTAGCCCTGGGCCTGGGCCGGTCGTCGTGGCCGCGTCGGCGCCGCCGGATAGACCGGCGCGACGGCGCCGCGATGGCAGTGATAGCCGCCGCGCTTGCGATCGTGATGGCAGCCTTCGGCGTTGAGTCCGCCGCCGTGCGCGCCGACGTCGGCGGTCGCACACAGCAAGGCCCATGTCAGCGCCGCTCGATAACGCGATGTCATGCCTGTCCCCCCGTTCCGCTATCAACGCGGTGGGGGCGGCGAACAGGTCAGGTCGGCGCGGGGATCGCGTCGGGATGCCGCAGCGTCAGCGCGGCTGAGCGGGAAACCGGTGCGCGCTTGCGCTTGCGCGCACCGGTTCAACAGATCCACGCGGCCGGCGCTTCAGGCATCGAAGTGCTTGCGCACCTGGTCGAAGTCCATCACCGGACGCACCTCGATGCGGCCGGTCTGGCTCCACGGGAAGTCCTGCGCGATGCGCAGGGCTTCGTCCATGTCCGCCGCCTCGATCAGATTGAAACCGCCCAGATACTCCTTGGCTTCGGCGAACGGGCCGTCCATGAAGGTGGTGCGGCCGGCGCGGGTGCGCACCGACACCGCTTTCGCCGGCGGCTCCAGCATCTGCGAATCCAGCAACACGCCGTTGTCGCGCATTGCGTCGGCGTGAGCGATGCAGCCGCGCATCATGGTGTCGTACTCGCCGTCGGGCAGGGCTTCGATCAGCTGATCGTCGTTGTAGATCATCACCAGAAATTTCATGGAGTCCTCTGCAACTGGCTCGCGCCCGCAGTCGATAGATTCGCCCGCGGCCCTCGGGGCCGGCCGGGATGGATGGCTGCGGCGCCGAGCATAACGCCATCGGTGCGGGGGGCTGCAGTGACAAAACGCATGTCGTGGGTTTGTTTGCGAGTTGCAGGGCCATCGCTGGGCGGTAAGGCTTGCGGCGATGGCTGTCGAGGGCGGCGGCCAGTCGCGCACTGCACGCTCAGTCGGGTGCGATATTCAACTCCACGCGCCGATTTCGCGCCCGTCCTGCGACAGTTTTATTGTCGTCAACAGGCATGCTGTTGCCGTGTTCCGCTGGAGGCGTAAGCGAGGAGGCGGGGACGCCGTTCGAAATCAGCCAGTCGTATACGAGCTTGGCTCTGCGAGCGGCCAGTTCCCGACATTGAATGTCAGTGCATTCCTTGTCGTCGGTGAAGCCAAGGACTTCAAATCTGACGTGCGAATATTTCTTCATGGTGTGGGCATTTCTTTTCAATGCGCCCAGGAAGAATTCTTTGGAATCGCCCAGTACCGACTCTAGGTTTTCATTGGCCTTTGGCAGTCCTTCCTTGAACTCCATGGCGACCAATTCAATCCCGGAAAGAAGGGGCGGTGAATGCTTTGGGGTTTCCTTTCGAGCAGCGCATGAGAGCGTGCTCAACAGGAGCGCTAAAGAGATGGCTGTACGACCGGGGCGGGATAAAATGGCCATATGCAACTGCCTCCACTAAAGCGCGAGTGCTTTAGTCAGATCCTTGCTCCAAACAGAATTGATCCGGCACTTCTGGCCGCCGAGTGGCGGGCTTGTTGCGTGCGGTCCCTTTGTTTCCCTACAAGCCGAGGTTACTTTCTTTTGTCATGATTTGATCAACGCGGCCATTTTGATCGAACACTACGATGATTCTCGTCGTTTTCGTGACCGCATTCACTGGTGGCTCGGAAACAAAAAGCGTGAGGGTAGACGATTCGAGTGCCTCCTCCCGAATCAATTCAGCCGGCAATGCCGATGTATCGGCCAGCGGAGGGCTGGACTTGAACTTTATGCCACGGCTTTTTAGTAGAAGTTCGACGTTGGCGCGAGTCTCTCCGACTCTAACTCCTTCAGTCGCTGCCTCGGCAAGCCCATGCCTCTGGCAAGAGGCCGAGTAGATACTGAAAAATGCCAACAGCAATCCGTTGATAGCGCGTTTCAATGATTGGTCCCCTGTGGTTCGAACTGCACTCCAGTTGTACGGTCGCTTCCCAAAGCATTGTTGCCAGAGTCAGGCGTGGCAGCGGGTCTAGTTCCAGTAAGGCCTTGTGCAGCGTCAAATGCAAATGAATTTTATTTTACGCCGCGTGCATTGTAGTTAACTCCCGCAGTATTCACAGCATCCTTAAAGTGAGTAAGTTGTTTCATTACTTCGCCGCCAGAGACAGCCGTGCCATTATGTCGCCCTCGCACGCCAATCGACTGAAGTCCCGAATTACGTCGTGGAAGTGGACGCCTGCGGATCGAACCTCGCTGGCCGGCACCTCGATATCGAAGCCGATGCATTCGATCGGCGGCGCGGTCGGCAACAGCACGGATTTCCCGTTCGTCACCAATTGCGCTTCCAGATCCCAAGCCGAGCCGTCGTTCCACGGCAGCCGGCCTTCGGGGAGTCGCAGGACGCTTCCGGTGGAGTTGCGGAAGGCGAAGAACCACTGCTGGGGCGATCCGCGATCCGTGTAGAAACCCACATCAATGACGGCTTCCATAGGGGGCTGTCTAGCAGGAAGTGGTATCGCGGGCGCGGTGAGGGCGAGTTTTGGAAATGGGAAAGTGAATGCCATCGGTTCGGGCCTAGGAGATTTGGGCGTTGTAGTGCGGTTGCTCTGTACTCAAGACATTCCATAGCGATCACACGCATGGCGCAACGCGTGACTGGCCAGCGACTCCTGGCACAGCTCCAACAGTTGATTGGGCTGCAGCCGCGCATCGACGTGCGCCAGCAGCGACAATGCCCGTCAGCTCCCCGACACGCCGCCGATGTCCGACCTCTACCCCTGCCGCCCGATCGCCTACCTGCGCTCGCCTTATGCGCAGCGCATCGACGCGCCGCATCAGCCCACGGTGGTGCAGGGCACCGAAACCGGCGATGCGGCGCAGGCGCGGGTGGAGTTCGTCGATGATCTGCCGGGCGAGGCGTTCGCCGATCTCGCCGGGTTCGAGCGGATCTGGCTGATCTTCGCCTTCGACCGCAGCCAGGGTTGGAAGGCGCAGGTGAAGCCGCCGCGCGGCGGGCCCAAGCGCGGGGTGCTGGCGACGCGTTCGCCGCATCGGCCCAATCCGCTCGGATTGTCGGCGGTGGAACTGGTGGCGGTGGAGGCGCGCGCGCTGGTCGTGCGCGGCGTGGACCTGCTCGACGGCACGCCGGTGCTCGATATCAAACCGTATGTGCCGTATGCCGATGCGTTCGCGCAGTCGCGGGCGGGCTGGATCGACGAGATCGATGCCAGCCAGGGCCGGCATTCGGCGCCGGGGCCTAAGCGGCCGCGTAAAGCCAAGGTCGAGCCGGGCGGTTGAAGGCCGCTATAAGGCCGATGAGGCGGGTCGGCGGCAAGGCCTTATTGGATCGTCGCAGCCTGTGAGACCCCGCCGCGGATCCTGTGCATCCACCGCCTTGACGCGACCCGTCGCCGGCGTTAGTTTCCTTATCGGTTAATTAGCCGAAAGGTTTATCTGGATACCCGCTCGGGCCGCGCCGCGGCCGCCGGAGCGGCGCAGGGTCCTTCGCTCCGGGAGTTCCGACATGACGTCAGACGGTTCCAGCACGTTCGCGGCGACGCCCGCGCGCAGCAGCCATCGCATCGAAGAACGCAGCATCCGCTTGCAGTGCATCATCCACGCGCCGCGCGATCTGGTGTTCCTGGCCTGGACCGATCCGGTCCACGTCGCCCGCTGGTGGGGGCCGCACGGGTTCCGCAGCGTGGTGCGGCAGATGGATGTCGCGGTCGGCGGCCAGTTCCGTATCTGCATGATCGCGCCCGACGGCACCGAGTATCCGATCAAGGCCACGTATCAGGAAATCGTCGAGCCCGAGCGCCTGGTCTATATCGACGACTGGGACGACGATCGCCCCTCGCAGCAGTCGCGGGTGACGGTGACCTTCGAAGCGGCCGCGCCGGAGCAGACCTTGTTGACGCTGGAGATGCTGTTCGCGACGCAGGCCGAACGCGAGGCCGCGCAGGCGCAGCAGATCATCCCGGGCTGGGGCGAAACCTTCGAGCGCCTGGACGCTTATCTGGCCGAGCGTTGAGCGCGGCGCCGGCAAATCGCGCCATCGGCGCAGCACGCCGGCGCGCACGCGCCGTACACTGGCCGGCGCAAGCATGCGCTCGCGAATCCGTCGCGATCGCCGGCCGCGCGCGCGCACCGATGCATACCGGTGCGATCGCGCGACACACCGCATCCGCGTCCCGACCCCAGGGAGTCTCCATGCCGTCCGCTTCCGTCGCACCCGCCGCCGCGCCCGATCGCGCGCGCAACGACGCCGCCCACATCGTTTCGATCCAGGGCCTGAGCAAAACCTACGCCGGCGGCTTCCAGGCGCTCAAGCGCGTGGACCTGGACATCCGCCGCGGCGAAATCTTCGCCTTGCTCGGGCCCAACGGCGCCGGCAAGACCACGCTGATCAGCATCGTGTGCGGCATCGTCAATCCCGGCGAGGGCCGGGTGATCGCCGACGGCCACGACATCGTGCGCGACTACCGCGCCGCGCGTTCGGCGATCGGCCTGGTGCCGCAGGAACTGCACACCGACGCCTTCGAAACCGTGTGGGACACGGTGCGCTTCAGCCGCGGCCTGTACGGCAAGGCGCCCAATGCCGCGTACCTGGAGAAGCTGCTGCGCGAGCTGTCGCTGTGGGACAAGCGCGGCGAAAAGATCATGGCCCTGTCCGGCGGCATGAAGCGGCGCGTGCTGATCGCCAAGGCGCTGTCGCACGAGCCCACCATCTTGTTCCTGGACGAACCCACCGCCGGCGTGGACGTGGAACTGCGCCGCGAGATGTGGGCGATGGTGTCGCGCCTGCGCGAAAGCGGGGTGACCATCATCCTCACCACGCACTACATCGACGAGGCCGAGGAAATGGCCGACCGGGTCGGGGTGATCAACAAGGGCGAGATCGTGCTGGTCGAGGACAAGCGCACCTTGATGCGCAAGCTCGGCAAGAAGCAGTTGACCCTGCAGCTGCAAACGCCGCTGCAGGCGCTGCCGGAGGCCTTGCGGCACGATTCGCTGAATCTGGCCCAGGACGGCAACGAACTGGTCTACACCTTCGACGCGCAGGCCGAGGACACCGGCATCGCCGCGCTGCTCAAGCGCCTGGGCGAGCACGGGATCGAGTTCAAAGATCTCAACACCAGCCAAAGCTCGCTGGAGGAAATCTTCGTCAATCTGGTGAAGTCGCCGCGGGCTGCGGCACCGTCGCCGGAGGCGCGCGCATGAACCTGCACGCGATCAAGGCGATCTATTTCTTCGAAATGCACCGCACCTTCCGCACTCTGATGCAATCCATCGCCACGCCGGTGCTGTCCACCTCGCTGTACTTCATCGTGTTCGGCTCGGCGATCGGCTCGCGCATGGTCGAGATCGGCGGCATCAGCTACGGCGCCTTCATCGTGCCGGGCCTGATCATGATGTCGCTGCTGACCGAGAGCATCTCCAACGCTTCCTTCGGCATCTATCTGCCCAAGTGGTCGGGCACGATCTACGAGCTGCTGTCGGCGCCGGTGTCGTTCGTGGAGGTGATCTGCGGCTATGTCGGCGCGGCGGCGACCAAGTCGGTGATCCTGGGCCTGCTGATGCTGATCACCGCGCGCTGCTTCGTCGATTTCACCATCGTCCATCCGGTCTGGATGGCGGTGTTCCTGGTCCTGACCGCGGTCACCTTCAGCCTGTTCGGCTTCATCATCGGCGTGTGGGCCGACGGGTTCGAGAAGCTGCAGATGATTCCGATGATGATCGTGATGCCGCTGACCTTCCTGGGCGGCAGTTTCTATTCGATCGACATGCTGCCGCCGTTCTGGCGCGGGGTGTCGCTGTTCAATCCGGTGGTGTATCTGGTCAACGGCTTTCGCTGGAGCTTCTACGGCAAGTCGGACGTGGACATCGCGCTGAGCGTGGGGATGACGGCGGGGTTCATGCTGCTGTGCCTGGCGGTGGTGTGGTGGATCTTCCGGACGGGGTACAAGCTCAAGAGCTGAGGAACTGGGGCCGCGGCCCTCACCCCAGCCCTCTCCCGCGAGCGGGAGAGGGAGCAAGAGCTGGTTGCTTTCCCTTCTCTCGCTTGCCACCCAAGGTGACTTCCCGGGGCGCGGGAGAAGGTGGCCCGAAGGGCCGGATGAGGGCACGCGCGACGGCGTAGCCCGCTGGTCAGACCAGGCAAAAGGAAGAAAAAAGGAAGAAAACCGAAAACCGCGGCCCTGCCGCACCCCGGACACCCGGGGTATGCTTCGCCGATTCCCGCCCGGCCGCGCTGAGCGCAGCACGGTCGTCGCGACGGGAGCAGCCGGAGTCCCGCGGATGCAGAACAACCAGCAGCAACTCCACCGTGGCCTCAGCGAGCGCCATATCCGCCTGATGGCGCTGGGCGCGGCGATCGGCGTCGGCCTGTTCCTCGGCTCGGCCAACGCGATCAAGCTCGCCGGTCCCGGCATCCTGCTCGCCTACCTGCTCGGCGGCGGCGCGATCTTCATCATCATGCGCGCGCTCGGCGAGATGGCCGTGCACAACCCCGTCGCCGGCTCCTTCAGCCGCTACGCGCGCGACTACCTCGGCCCGCTGTCGGGCTATCTGACCGGCTGGAACTACTGGTTCCTGTGGCTGGTGACCTGCGTGGCCGAGATCACCGCGGTCGGCGTGTACATGCAGGTGTGGTTCCCCGAATCGCAGCAATGGGTATGGGCGCTGGCGGCGCTGATCGCGATGGGCTCGGTCAACCTGATCACGGTCAAGGCCTACGGCGAGTTCGAATTCTGGTTCGCGATGATCAAGGTCGTGACCATCGTGGTGATGATCCTGGCCGGCCTGGGCATGATCGTGTTCGGCTTCGGCAACCACGGCGTGGCCACCGGCATCAGCAATCTGTGGGCGCACGGCGGCTTCTTCCCCAACGGCGCGCAGGGCGTGCTGATGTCGCTGCAGATGGTGATGTTCGCCTACCTGGGCGTGGAGATGATCGGCCTGACCGCGGGCGAGGCGGCCAATCCGCAGAAGTCGATTCCCGATGCGATCAACTCGGTGTTCTGGCGGATCGTGATCTTCTACGTCGGCGCGCTGTTCGTGATCCTGTCGCTGTATCCGTGGAACGAGCTGGGCACCACCGGCAGCCCGTTCGTGATGACCTTCGAACGCATGGGCATCCGCGAAGCGGCCGGCATCATCAACTTCGTGGTGCTGACCGCGGCGTTGTCTTCGTGCAACGGCGGCATCTTCAGCACCGGCCGCATGCTCTACAACCTGGCCCAGCAGAAGCAGGCGCCGGCGTTGTTCGCCAACACCTCGCCCGGCGGCGTGCCGCGCGCGGCGATCCTGGTGTCGGTGGCGGTGCTGCTGTTCGGCGTGGTGCTGAACTATCTGGCGCCGGCCAAGGTGTTCGTGTGGGTGACCTCGATCTCCACCTTCGGTGCGATCTGGACCTGGGGCGTGATCCTGGTGTCGCACATGAAGTTCCGCGCCAGGCTCAGCGCCGAAGAGCGCGCCAAGCTGGCGTTCAAGATGCCGATGTATCCGGTCGCTTCGTGGGTCGCGCTGGGTTTCCTGGTGCTGGTGGTCGGGCTGATGGCTTACTTCCCCGACACCCGCGTGGCCTTGTACGTGGGCCCGGCGTTCCTGGTTCTGCTGGTGGTGCTGTATTTCGCCGCCGGCTTGAACAAGCGCGACAGCGCGGTGGCGCAAGCCGCTTGATCGATACATTCCCTCTCCCACTTGTGGGAGAGGAGTGGGGGTGAGGGGATGAGCGCGTAGCGCGAATGCTTTGGCTGTTGCTTCTGCTCGCTGCGGAAAAGCGGCCCTCACCCTAGCCCTCTCCCGCCAGCGGGAGAGGGAACAGTCCGGCGGAACCGTTTTGTCGATGGTGCGGCTTATTCCTCGCTTTTCGTTATGACGGGCGTTGGTTTTTCGTTGCCCGCGTCCAGGGCACAATGCCCGGTCGCAACCGATCGCCGGTGCCGGGGAGGCGCAGGCCCGCATGAACCTATCGCGGCTCGACAATCCGGCCTTGCTGCAGCTCGCGTCCGCCGCCATCGCGCAGGCCCGCGACGTCGAGGCCGTGCGCCTGCTCAAGACCGTGCTCGAACGCGACCCGGGCAATCTGCACGCGCAGTACCTGCTGGCGATCCAGCACGCCCAGCTGGGCCTGTACGAGCGCGCCGAGGAACGCCTGCGCGCGGTGTTGAGCGCGCAGCCGCAGTTCGTGGTCGCGCGTTTTCAACTGGCGCAGTTGCTGGTGATGCGCGGCACCGTCAAGGACGCGCGCGAATGGCTGCTGCCGGTGCTGGAGCAGGGCGCGCCGCTGGGCGCGTATGCGCAGGGATTGCTCGCCGCGGCCGAAGGCGACGCGGCGCGCGCCTGCGGCCTGATCGAAGCGGCCTTGCGCCTGCCGCAACCGGTGCCGGTGCTGGCCGGCGACATGCGCCGGCTGTGCGAGCAGTTGCGCGAAACCGCCGTCGCTTGAGCGCCGCCGCGGCTCAGGCGCGCAGATTGACCGCCAGCAGGCCCAACACCGACACCCCGATCAGCATGAAGTGCAGCAACTGCACATTGTCCTGGCGGATGTAATAGGCGAACCAGCTGCCGCCGAGCAGCATCAGGAAGCAGGTCGCCATGAACGCGGTCAGCGCCAGATTGGCCAGGGCGATGGGGTCGGCGACGATGCCCGCTCCGGCTAGCGAGGCCGCCGCCGACCACAGCAGCAGTGCGCTGACGATCTCGGCCGTCAGCACGATGCTCAGCACCGCGCGATGCCAGGCGGGGTTATCGACCTTGCGCGACTGCAGCGGCGTCTGGATCGCCGGCGCCTGTTCCAGCGCCGCCATGCGCATGATCTGGCCGAGCGCGAACACGCCGTTGCGGAAGGCGACGAGGTTGTTGAAGGCGACCACGCTGATCCATGAGGCCAGACCGGCGAGGAGGATGAGCTTGAACGACAGCAGGCTGGCGGCGAGGGACATGGACGGGCTCCGGAACGTCTGGGCGAGGCCCCGCGCCGGGCGGCGATTCGGGGTGCATGTTCTATCGACGATCCAGGGGGCGCGTTTGCGACATCCGGGACAAAAATGCCACGGCATTTTTTGTGGATAGGGTTGCTTTTGTGGGAGGGGCTTCAGCCCCGACGCTCTTCGATCCGATCGCGGTGCGGCTTCCCAGGGCGCTGACCGGAAAGCATCGGGCTGAAGCCCCTCCCACAAAAGATCGCGAAGCAACGCGGTCGCTGCAGGAAACAGGGAGAGCGCTTCTGTGGGAGGGGCTTTAGCCCCGAAGCTGTTCGATCCGATCGCGGTGCGGCTTCCCAGGGCGCTGACCGGAAAGCATCGGGGCTGAAGCCCCTCCCACAAAAGATCGCGAAGCAACGCGGGCGCTGCAGGAAGCCGGCGGGCTTCTGTGGGAGGGGCTTTAGCCCCGATGCTCTTCGATCCGATCGCGGTGCGGCTTTCCAGGGCACTGACCGGAAAGCATCGGGGCTGAAGCCCCTCCTACAAAAGATCGCGAAGCAGCGCCCCGCCAGCGCTTACTCGGCGGCGTCGGGCGCCGGCAGCAGATAGTAGGCCTCGACCTGGCCCTTGTGCTTCATCGTCATCGGGTTACCGCGGCGATCCAGCGACTTGCCGACCGGCAGGCGCACCCAGCCTTCGCTGATGCAGTATTCCTCGACGTTGCTGCGCTCCACGCCGTTGAAACGGATGCCGATGCCGCGCTCGAGCACGGACGGGTCGTAGAACGGGCTGCGCGGATCGTTGGACAGATGGTCGGGTGGGGTGTCGGTCATGGTGGCGCTCTAGCGAAGACGGATACGGCGGGACGGATGCGGCACGGGCGGTCGCGGGACCGGCCAGCGCGGCGCCTAGGATACGCGGGCCCGGCGGCAGGGCCCAGCCCGGGCGGACCCGGGGCGGCCGGGCCGAGGCACCGGCGGCATCGACGGGCGACGCCGCCGGCGGCAGAATCCCTGCGTCGCTCCGCACGGGCCGTGCTTATGAAGATCGTGGCGAGTTGGTTAGTGGCGCTGTCGGCGCTGGCGTGGTCGGCGCCCGCGCCGGCGCAACTGGTCGATATCGACGGCGGACGCTTCCACGTCGCCGGCTTCGGCCGCGTGGCCTGGCAGCCGGATCTGTTCGAGCTGGCGTTCACCGTGGTCAGCCAGGGCGCGGATGCGCGCGGCGCGCGCGAGCGGCATCTGCCGGCGGTGGCCGCGGTGCGGCGGATCGTCGAGGGCCAGCGCGCGGCCTTGAGCGAGCAATCCGAAGACGCGCCGCGCCTGCAGGTTCGCGAAGGCGAGGGCGGCCGCTCGACACATCGTTTCGATACCCGCTTCGTGCTGCGCGTGCGCGGCGCCGAGGCGGCGGCGTTGCTGCAGCAGCAACTGGCCGATGCCGGCGTCGCGACGTTCGAAGTGCGGCCGCTGTCCGAGCGTTTGCCGCAGTACGGCGACGAGGCGCGGCGTCAGGCTTTACGCGACGCCAGACGCAAGGCGGAATTGATCGCCGGCGAAATGGGCTGGAAGCTGACGGGCGCGACCGCGGTGAAATTCCAGGACGAGCGGCCCTGGTGGCTGCCGCAGACGCCGACTGCGCGGCAGTACGAGGCGCGCGCTTACAACTATGCGGCCGAGGCGCCGGCGCAGAGCGGCGAGGTGACTTCGCAGGTGGATGTGGAGTATGCGTATAAGCGGTGATTTCCGGGACGTCGCGATCTGAGCGGAAGGCATCGGGCCTGAAGGCCCTCCTACAAAGCGTCGCGCGGCGCTTGGTCATCGGCGCCGATTGATGCAGGATCGAGCCTCGCGCCGACCCACCGGAACCGACGATGACTTTGCGATCCACCCTGCTTGCCTGGAGCCTGATCATGACTTCGACCTTCGCCGCCGACGCGGGCGCCGCCCGGCCCGCCGATGCCGCGCCGACGGAATTGCTGATCGGCTGCTACACCGGCCCGGCCTGCAAAGGCATCGGCCGTTACCGTTTCGACGCCGCGCGCGGGCAGGTCGGCGCCGAGCCGGTGGAAGTGATCGAGACCGACAATCCGTCGTGGTTCACTTTCTCGCCCGACGCTTCGATCCTGTACGCGGTCAACGAAAACGGCGCGCAGTCGGCCGATCCGGTCGGCCGCGTCAGCAGCTTCGCCCTCGGCCGCGGCGAGGCGCGCACGCAGCGTTTGTCGCAGGTCGGCAGCCTCGGCGACGAGCCCGCGCACGCGGCCACCAGCCGCGACGGACGTTATCTGTTCGTCGCCAATTATTCCGTCAACGCCACGCCGGGCGGAACGCTCACGGTGCTGCCGATCGACGCGCAAGGCCGTCTGCAGCCGGCGGTGCAGGTGCTGACCCATCGCGCCAGCCAGGCCGATCGAGAACGCCAGCTCTCCACCCATGTGCACGCCGCGGTGCCGTCGCCGGACGGGCGTTATCTGTACGCGGCCGATCTGGGCGCGGACAAGCTCTATGCCTATCGCTACGATCCCGCGCACAGCGCCGAGCGTCCGCTGCAGGCCGCGTCCACGCCGTACCTGGAACTGCCGGCCGGCAGTGGCCCGCGCCATCTGCTGTTCGACGCGAGCGGGCGGCATGCTTATCTGACTTTGGAGATGAGCGGCGAAGTGGTGGTGCTGGACTACGACGACGGCCGCCTGCAGGCGGTGCAGACCGTGGCGCTCGATCCGGGCCGCACCCAGGGCAACGCCGCCGCGGCGTTGCATTTATCCGATGACGGCCGTTTTCTGTACGCCAGCAATCGCGGCGAGGACAACCACATCGCCGTGTATGCGGTCGATGCCGGCAGCGGCCGGTTGAGCGCGTTGCAACGCCGCGACAGCGAAGGCCGCGGGCCGCGCGAATTCGCGCTGTCGCCGGACGGCCGCTTCGTGGTGGTGACCAATCAGCACAGCAATACGCTGCGGGTGATCGAGCGCGATCCGCGCGACGGCAAACTCGGCAAGACCGTGCAGTCGATGGCGATGGCGTCGCCTTCGGACGTGAAGTTCGTTCCGGCGCGTTGAGCCGGCGGGTTCGCGCGGCGCGCTGACTGGATGAGTTCAGTCGGCGCGCTTGCGCCATTCTGGTTGGATGGATGCGGCTCACGCCTTTGCAACCCCCGGCGGGCTACGCTCACCGCCGCGATGCCGCCGCTCACACGCGCGCCGTCGCACAACGCAGCATCCCACCGCCCCGGGTTGAGCGCTCGCCCGCGTTGGCGTGCAATGCGGCCTTATCCCCTTCATCAGGAGTGCGGCATGGAACATCGTTATCTCGGCGCGTCCGGCCTGCGCGTCCCCGTGTTGAGTTTCGGCACCGGCACCTTCGGCGGCGAAGGCGACTTCTTCAAGGCTTGGGGCCAGACCGACGTGGCCGGCGCCCGGCGTCTGCTCGACGTGGCCATCGAAGCCGGCGTCAATCTGTTCGACAGCGCCGATATCTATTCCAAGGGCGCGGCCGAATCGATTCTCGGCGAAGCGATCAAGGGCCGTCCGCGCGACAGCCTGCTGATCTCGACCAAGGCCACGTTCCGCTTCGGCGACGGCGAGAACGAGGTCGGTTCCTCGCGCTATCACCTGATCCGTTCCGTCGATGCCGCGCTCAAGCGCCTGGGCACGGATTACATCGATCTCTTCCAGTTGCACGGCTTCGATGCGCGCACGCCGATCGAGGAAACCTTGTCCACGCTCGACGATCTGGTGCGCGCCGGCAAGCTGCGCTATCTGGGCGTATCGAATTTCTCCGGCTGGCATCTGATGAAGTCGCTGGCGATCGCGGATCGCTACGGCTGGTCGCGTTATGTCGCGCATCAGGCGTATTACTCGCTGATCGGCCGCGATTACGAGTGGGAGCTGATGCCGCTGGCGCTGGATCAAGGCGTCGGCGCGGTGGTGTGGAGCCCGCTGGGCTGGGGCCGCCTGACCGGCAAGATCCGCCGCGGCCAGCCGTTGCCGGAAACCAGCCGCCTGCATGTCACCGGCGACATGGGGCCGCCGGTGCAGGATGAGTATCTGTACAAAGTGGTCGATGCGCTCGACGAAGTCGCGCGGGAAACCGGCAAGACGATTCCGCAGATCGCGTTGAACTGGCTGTTGCAGCGGCCGACGGTGGCGACGGTGGTGATCGGGGCGCGCAACGAGGAGCAGCTCAAGCAGAATCTCGGCGCGGTGGGTTGGAATTTGACGGCCGAGCAGGTCGCCAAGCTCGATGCGGCGAGTGCGACGGCGAAGGCGTATCCGTATTGGCATCAGAGCGGGTTCGGCGAGCGGAATCCTTCGCCGGTGTGAGTTTGGGTGGGGGCGCGCGGCTAACCGATCGAAAGGCATCGGGGCTAAAGCTCCCTCCCACAACACAGCGCGCCCAGCTTTTGTGGGAGGGAGCTTTAGCCCCGATGCTCTTCGCCCAGATCACCGCGGCCCACACCCCCACCCACAAACAAAAACGCCCGGCCAAGCCGGGCGTTTTCGCAACCATGAAAACAGCAGCCAGCCTCAGCCGGCATCCTGCATCTTGAACGTCCCCGGCAGCGCCGTATTGCGCTGATCGCCCCACATCATCATCGACACGAAGTCCTCGCAGCCGGCCTGGCCGCTGCGCGAAATCGCGGCGAACACTTCATCGGGCGTCTTGGCGATGGCGATCTGCTCGGTCACGTCGTTCGGGAACGGCGTCACCCGCCCGGAGTCGAGATCGCGCAGACGCTCGCCGCCGTGTTCCTCGCCGCCCAGGTTGCCCACGCTCTGGCGGGCGCGGTCGCGCAGCGACATCAGGCTGGAATCGGTGAACTCGAACTGCAGGTGCTGATCGCCGTCGAACTTCTTGTTGAGCTCGCCGGGGTGATAGGCCGAGTTGAAGTACGAAGCGGCGACATCGCTGGTGTTGGGCAGCACCAGGGTCCACTGCGTGGAATCCTTCACCGGCTTGCCGTCGGCGCCGACCTGGAACTGTATGTCGGTGGTCTGGCCCATCGACTGGTAGCTGTTGGTCTGATCGACCGTGCCGTCCTGCCAGACGTTGCGGGTGATGGTGAGCTGGCTGCTGTTGCCGATGCCCAGCGACACCGGGCCCAGGTCGATGCCCAGGCGCGCGGCATGTTCGGCGTTGAACACCTCGGTGGTGCCCGAACGCTGCACGCCCGGCGGGCTCCAGTCCGGCACTTTGCCGCCGCTCATGAAGGTTTGATAGGCGTCGCGGCCTTCCTGCGTCGACAAGTCGATGCGCGCGGTCTCCAGCGAGCGGGTTTCGCTGCTGGTCTCCACGCTCAGGCCGACCGAATACGAACCGACCTTGCCCAGGCCGAACATGGTCGCGTTCTCCACGGTCTCCATGGGGCCTGCGTAGACCTCCACCACCGAGCCTTCCATCTTGCGCACGCCGAAGCCGGCGCCGTCGAGTTCGGTGTGAGTGCCGCCGATGCCGACATAGGATTTGAAGTTGAGTGCGAAGTCCGAACCGGTCAGGTTCTGGCCGCGCATCAGGACCGAGGTGCCCTCGGGCATGGCCAACGGATCCAGCGGGTTCGGCATGGCGGTCGTATCGCCGTTGTCGAGCCGCGCGCCCTGCTGCGGTGTCACCGTCGCCTCGTAGCTCAGGCGGCTGCCCTCGAATCCGGTGATGTGGCCGGAGACCGGCAGCCCCTTGACCACGTTCTTGAGCAGTTTGGAGCTGTCGACCAGCTCTTTCACGTCCGGCGGCACCCGGCCAAGCATGTCGGCGATGCCGTAGAGCTTCTGCAACGGCGTCTTGCCGAGGTCGGCGCCAGCTTCGGCCTGCACCTGCACCGAGGCCTTGAATTGCTGGGTCTTCTGGAAGTCCACGCCGGTCTGCACGTCCGACAGCTCGACCTTGCCTTCGACGGTGACGCCGGCGTTGACCCGCGCGGGAATGAACGAGGGCGTGCCCACGCCGGCCACCGGCATCTGGTAGCTCACCGCGGTGCCGGGGTTGATCGCGTAGGACAGCACGTCGGGCGGCATCAGCTTGAGCAGCTCGTAACCGGAGGCGATCTGTTCCGGCGTCGCATTCACCGGCAACTGCACGCCGAGGGTGTCCAGCGCGGTGCGCATGGTCTGCGGCGGAAGCGCGGATACCTGCGCCGGGTCGGCCGTGGTCTTCTGGGCGGTCAGATAGGCCGGCACCTGCGTCGGCTTGTCGGTGGCCTCGCCGACGATGCGCTGCAATTCCTTGACGTAAGGGTTGCTGTTGAACGCATCGCGCGACTGCTGGTACTCGTAGTTGGCGGTGGCGCCGTTGAGGCCGCTGTTGCGGTAGTCGTCAAGCTTGGGTTCCATCCGGTCCAGCGCCGACTGCGCTTCGGTGCGGCGGGTGTTGTTGAACTCGGTGACGCGCGGCTGGTAGACCGAGTTGTAGACCTCCGAGGGCATGCTCGAAGACAGGTCGCTGTTCTTGGGCAGCGGCAGGCCGTGGATCGAGCGCACCGCTTCTTCCGGCGTCTTGGCCTCTTTCGGCGGGGGCGGCGGCGGGGGCGGAGGCGGCGGGGGCGGCGGTTCCGGCGCCGGTGCCTGCGGGGCCTTGGCGGCATCGAGGATGGCCTGCCGGTCTTCCGGCGGCAGATTGCGCAGAAGCTGGTAATTGACGCCGTCGATGCCGCTCATTGCTGATCCCTCGTCGTGGGTAGGCGGGCGCCCCGAAGCGCCCAGATCGTCACGATAAGAGTGAGCGTTCAGCTAGGGAACTGGGGCCAACCCTAGACCTGTCCAACGCGCCGTCAGCGCCGCGCCTGCAGGCCCAGCCTTGCGCCAGACCACGGCGAAGCCGGCGCGATCGGGCAAAACCATGACGCGGCGCATCGCAACCGCCCCGTTGCCATGCCCGGATTCGCCGCAGCGCGCATTCCCCAGGTGACCCCGGTCGCGGAACTGAAAAGCGGTGCCGCAAACCCGGTCCGACAGCACTTGCCAGTCAAACAAATGCAGTACAAAAGCCGCGCGGGAATTTTTAATTCTCATGGGGAAAAATAACATGAACGAATATTCCGTCCGCCAGTCGGACCGCCGTCAGCCGTGGTTGTCGTCGTTGTCGTTCGCCGTAATCGCCGCACTGAGCCTCGCCGCTTCGGCCGTCCAGGCCCAGGCCGCGCCGGAGGATCGGGCCCTGGCCCAGCGCCTGCGGATCGAAGAATCGCTGGCGCGGGTCGATCGCCAGCTTTACGCCGGGTATTTCCGCCAGGCCTACGCCCGCTATCCCTCGATTCCGGCCGGCACCCTGGAATCGGTGGCTTATGTCATGAGCCGTTGGCAGCACCTGCGTCCGCAGACCGCCGCGTACGGCGAGCAGCACCAGCACATGCCGCAGGCCTACGGGGTCATGGGCCTGTACCACGGCGAAGGCTTCGCCGATCAGGTCGGCGAGGGCGCGCGTGCGCTCGGTGTGCCGGTCGCGCGCGTGCAGCGCGATCCGCTCAGCAACATTCTGGCCGCCGCGGCCTTGCTCGATCGCGAACTGCGCGCCGACGGCGTCAACGCCAAGTCGCCGGTCGAAGCCACCCGCGCCGCCCTGGAGCGCTATGCCGGCTTCGCCCGCGGCCAGGACAAGAGCGCGGTGCAGTCGCACGCCCGCGCCAGCTTCGCCTTCGATGTGCTGTTGGCGCAGGACAAGGGCGTCAACGATCGCGGCATCGTCGTTCCCGAACGCGCGGTCGCCTTCGAACGCGCCTTCGATGCGCGCACCCTGGTGCGATTGCGCGCGCCGTTCGTGCGCCTGGACGCGGCCCGCGACCGCGTCGAAGCCGGTCGCCTGAATCCCAGGCAAGGCGATGCGTTCGCGATCGATCCGCTCAGCGAAACCCTGCAGGCGCCGGTATCGGCCGCGGCCGACGAAAAGAGCACCGACTACCCGCCGGCGCTGTGGGTCGCATCGCCCTACCACCACGCGCGCACGTCCTACGACTCGGTGACCATCCACACGATGCAGGGCTATTACGCCGGCAGCATCTCCTGGTTCCAGAACAATCCCAACAGCGTCAGCGCGCATTACCTGATCCGCAGCTCCGACGGCCAGATCACCCAGATGGTGCGCGAGAACCGCGCCGCCCATCACGTCGGCGTGCATAACGGCACCACGCTGGGCATCGAGCACGAAGGCTTCGTCAACAACGCCAGCTGGTATACGGCCGCGATGTACAACGCCTCGGCCGCGCTGACCCGGCATTTCTGCGCGACCTACAGCGCGATCAGCTGCGCCAGCGCGTTTCGCGGCCCGGCCGGCAGCGGCATCAACGTGTTGCCGGCCAGCGTCAAGATCAAGGGCCATCAGCACTACAGCAGCCAGACCCACACCGATCCGGGCATCAACTGGGATTGGGCGCGTTACTACACCCTGCTCAATCCGGGCAATCCGCCCGGCGGCGGCAGCGTGATCGACAACTTCGAAAGCACGGTCGGCCACTTCGACACCTCGCCGTCGTATTCGGGCAGCACCACCGGCATCTCGACCGCGTCGCTGAGCGAACGCAACTGCACCACGCGCAAGAACGGCGAGTGCTCGCTGCGAGTGCTGCTGAAGGACGACACCGCGAGCGCCAACGCCTGGGCGGTGCGCCTGTTGTCGGCCAGCGGCAATCCGGCCAGCAACGCCAACCTGACCCGCGCCAACGGCAAGGTCGGCTTCTGGGTCTACACCGGCGCCACCGGCCTGAGCGCGGCGATCGGCATCGACGACAGCGACGGCACCGAGCGCTCGCTCAGCCGCGCGATTCCGGCCGACACCTGGACCTATCTGGAGTGGAGCCTGACCGACGATGCGCAGTGGGACGCGTGGGTCGGCGGTGCCAACGGCGCGATCACCGCCGCGACCGTGAAGCTCGACGCGGTGTGGTTCTACCGCGACCAGACCGCGTTCGACGTCAACCTGTATCTCGACGATGTGCAAGTGAAAAACTGAGGGGCGGGCGCGCAGGCCGCAATCCCGCAGCGGCCTGCGCGCTTTTTCTCGGCATCGGATCAGCTCGGCTGGGCCTCAGCGCCTTTTGTAGGAGGGCCTTCAGGCCCGATGCTTTTCGCTCCGACCCTGCGCAATCATCGTTGCGAAAAGCATCGGGCCTGAAGGCCCTCCTACAAAAGACTTCGTGCATCGCAGCGAACAGGCTGGACCAAACGACAGGGGGAAACAGCGATGTCGGAACCCAACGATTCACCCGGACCGAAGCGCCGACCGCCGCGCCGCGCACCCACCTGGCTGGCGATCCTCGCGCTGTTGATCGCCGGCGTGGTGTTCGCGCAATGGCTGCGCAGCGCGCGCGGTAACACATCCATTGGAATCGCCGCTCCGCCCGCCGCCGTCCGCCTCGCCGCGGACGCTGGCGACCGCAATCTGCCGATCCGCGTGCGCGACAGCGTCAGCGGCCGCGTTCTCGATTCGAACCTGACCGTGCACGCACGCGGCGTCTCGGCGCGCGTGCAGGATCTGCGCACCACGGCCAGCGGCGAACGCATCGCCACGCTGGCGCCGGGCGAGTACGAACTGGTGATCGGCGCCGCCGGCTTTCAGTCGCTGACCACGCGCACGCGCATCGACGCCGCGCAGCCGTTGCCGACGACGGTGTGGCTGACGCCGGCCGCGCCGTCGGA
Organism: Lysobacter sp. ISL-50; assembly: GCF_018612875.1. Lineage (GTDB taxonomy): Bacteria > Pseudomonadota > Gammaproteobacteria > Xanthomonadales > Xanthomonadaceae > Lysobacter. Next base: position 131,853 of record NZ_JAGGRI010000024.1, read on the forward strand.
CGCGCTCGACCTGCTTGCGCTGAAGGCCGCGGCCTGCGCGCGCTGCGCGATCGTCAGCGGCCATCTCTACGACCGCGCCAGCGGCCGGCCGCTGGCCGGCGCGCAAGTGCGCAGCAGCCAGGGGGCGCGCACGGTAAGCGACCGCGACGGCTATTTCGAATTGTCCGCCACGCTGCCGCGCGCGCTCGCGAACGACAGCCAGGCGCTGCCGGCGACGTTCGATCTGAGCATCGAACACGCCGGCTACCGCGGCCAGCGCCTGAGCGGCCTGGCGCTGATCAACGACAGCCGTCATCTGATTATAGATCTGGATCGCGGCGACGGCGTCGTCTCCATCGACCGCAGCCACGTGCAGCAGCGCGCGCGTCATCGCGAGGATCAGCAGCGGCCGCGATCGGCCGAAGATGCGCTACGTGCGCAAGCCGATGCGTCCGCGTCCGCGGATGAGGTCGGCCTCGATCCGGCGCGTCCGCAATCGGTCGCGCTCGCGCAGCGCCTCGCCGCACAGGCCGCGAGCATCGCCGTGCCCGCCAGCATCCGCGTGGGCACCAATTGCTCCGGGCGTTCGTGCACGGCGGTGTCGGTATACACCTTCGAGGACTATGTCGGCCGCGGCCTGGACGAAGAATGGATTGCGTCGTGGAACCCGCAATCGCTGGCCGCCGGCGCGGTGGCGTACCGCAGCTACGCCGCGTACTACGTCGCCCATCCGGTCAACAGCCGCTACGACATCTGTTCCAGCACCTCGTGTCAGGCCTTCAACGCCGACAGCGTCGCCGCCACCGTCGCCGCGGCCGCTGCCACCCGCGGCGTGCTGTTGACCCGCGACGGCCAGAGCGCGGCCTTCAGCGAGTATTCCTCCGAGAACAACGCCTGGGACGACCCTGGTGACGGCCTGTCGTGCGTCAACAACGATCTGAGTTGCGGCAACGGCAACAACGGTTCGCCGCGCAACGGCTGGCCGTGCCTGTCCGATGAAGTGGGACGCGGCCGCGGCTGCTTCGGCCATGGCCGCGGCATGAGCCAGTGGGGCACGCAGCGCTGGGCCGCGAACAACGGCCGCGACTGGCGCTGGATCGCCAATCACTATTTCAACGCCAACAACCGTCCCGGCGGCCAACGCAATGCGTTCCTGGCCAACGACGGCGGCAGTCCGGGCGGCGGCGCGGTGCTGCTGGACGACTTCGAAGGCAGCGTCGGCCGCTTCGCCAGCGCGCCGACCTTGTCCGGCAGCACCGCCGGTATCTCGACCGCGTCGCTGGCCCAGCACGACTGCGCCACGCGCAAGAACGGCGCGTGCTCGCTGCGCGTGCTGCTCAAGGACGATCCCGCCGTGGCCACCGCATGGTCGGTGCGGCTGCTGTCGGGCGGCGGCACGCCGGCCAACAACGTCGAGTTGATCCGCGCCGGCGGCAAGGTCGGTTTCTGGATCTACACCGGCGCCAGCGGCCTGCGCGCCTCGTTGAGCATCGACGACAGCGACGGCACCGAGCGCGCGATCGAACGCGCGATCCCGACCGGCCAATGGACGTACCTGGAATGGTCGCTTGACGACGCCGCGCAATGGAACGCCTGGGCCGGCGCCAGCAACGGACAGATCGACGGCGCCGGTGTGCGTCTGGACGCGGTGTGGTTCCTGCGCGAACAGACCAGCTTCGACGTCAACCTCTACCTCGACGATGTACAGATCGCGCACTGAGTTTCACCACCGATGTTTCGTCCCGTTGTCCCGACCTTGTCGCCGCGGCGCGAAGCTCGCGGCCCCAACCATGGAGTTGTGCTCATGAAGTCAGTCAATCGCACCCGTGGCGCGCTGGCGCTGTTCGCGTTCGCGGCCTTGTTCGGATCGGCCGCGCAGGCCGCGCCGACGTTCCAGATGCCGTTCCCCTGCGGCCAGGTCTGGTCCGGCCAGACCCGTACCAATCACAGCCCGGCCAACGCGGTGGATTTCAACCGCGCCAACGACGAAGGCGACACCGTGGTCGCCGCCGCCGCCGGCACCGTCAGCGTGGTGCGCAATCTCGGCGATACCAGCTACGGCAAGTACGTGGTGATCGATCACGGCGGCGGCTGGACGTCGCTGTACGCGCATCTGAATTCGTACTCGGTCTCGGTCGGGCAGAGCGTGGCGATGGGCAAGTCGATCGGCACCGTCGGCACCACCGGCGGCTCGACCGGCCCGCATCTGCATTTCGAAGAACGCCTCAGCGGCAGCGCGCAGAAGATCAAGTTCAACGGCTCGCAGATCACCTATTGGGGCACCGCCAACTACACCAGCCGCAATTCCTGCGGCAGCAGCGGCGGCGCCACCGGCACGGTCAACACCAGCGGCACGCCCTTGAACGTGCGTTCGGGCCCGGGCACTTCGTATTCGATCGTCGGTAGCCTGAGCGACGGCGCGACGGTGACGATCCAGTGCCAGACCACCGGCACCTCGGTCAGCGGCACCTACGGCACCAGCAACATCTGGAACCGGATCGGCAGCGGGCGCTTCATTCCCGATGCGTATACCTACACCGGTTCCGATGGGCGGGTGGCGCCGGATTGCTGAGTGGGGCGCGGCCCTCACCCCAACCCCTCTCCCGCAAGCGGGAGAGGGGCTTTGAGCAAGTCCCTTCTCCCGCTTGCGGGAGAAGGTGCCCGGAGAGCCTGCCCCCGCGAAGGCGGGGGGCGGATGAGGGCAGCTCAACACTCGTCGCGCGTATGCTTGAAACCGATCTCGCCACCTCTCGCCGATGACCGCCACGCGCGTTCTATTGATCGCCCTCATCTCCGCCGCGGTCGGTGCCGTCGCCGGCGGCGCGTACGTGGCCCATCGCGATGCCGCCTCGGTCGCATCGCCGAAGCCACCTCCAGCGATCTCTTCGTCACCATCGAAGCCGCCACCGGCCCCGAACGAACCATCGCCCTATCCCGAATACCTGTCGCTGGGCGGCAACCACGTCAGCTTCCAATCCCTGCGCGAGCGCGCCAGCCGCGATCCTGCGTTCCTGCAAAACCTGTTGCAGCGCTTCCGCAACGAAACCGAACCGGCCGCGCGCGGCGAACTGTTGTCGCTGCTCAATGCCGTCTCCGGCGACGATGTGCTGCGCTTCGCCCTGTCGCTGGCGGCGAGCACGCGCGCGCAGGACGAGCGCGACGGCCTCGATCTGCTGCGCGCCTATTCGATAGATCGCGCCGAGGTCCGCCAGGCCGTGCTGAGCAAGCTGGAGCAAGACGGCGACCCGCAGCGCACCGCCGAACTGGTCGGCATGCTGACGCCGACCACGATGCCGAGCGAAGACGCCGCGCCGGTGGTGGCGCAGCTGAGCGCGCTGACCCGCCACGCCGATCCGGCCGTGCGCGCCGAGGCGGTATTGCAGTTGGCGCAGTGGGACGACGGCGCCCAGGCCGAGGACGTACTGCATCGCGCCCTGCTCGACGCTTCGCCGCAGGTGCGCGGCAAGGCCATCGCCGGGGTGCAAAGCTCGCACCTGCGCAGCGACCGGCTCAAGGAGGCCCTGCTCGACATCGCCGCCGACCCGGCCAGCAGTCCCGCCGATCGCGGCGCGGCCGCCTTCGCCCTGCAGGACTTCCGTCTCAACCGGGCCGAATACGGTATCTGGCGCCGGGCCCAGATCCAGGCCGACCGCGACAGCGGCGAGGGCGGCTGAACAAAGGTTCGGCGCAGACTGGCTCTTCAAGTGCCCCGGCAGGCGGTTTAGGGGGCATCCAAAGCGTGACCGCGAGCCCGTTCAGCTCGTCCGCTCCAATCGCGCCGGACTGGGCTGGCGCAAGCCGGGTATTTTCCCGTTTCGCCGAAATAATTTCTCTTGAAATCAATTGGATAGGATTATGGTCGGAGCCGTCCAAGCATGCCTGCGCGGCCCGAACCGATACCTGTAATTGATAATTTTGTGCCAAATTTGGCAAATCGTCTGAACATCCGGCTCCCAAGCCAATTGATTTTCGCCCCGGACGCCACTACGGTGTGCGAGCTGAGTTAGTCAAGGGTCACCGTAGGTCGTGACCCGATGCCGTAGATCAACGATCCACAGATCCACTCCATCGTTCCACGCTTCCTCCTTGCAACCAGCCCCACCGCCGTGCAAGCGGCATTCCAAAATACATACGTTTCAAGGAGTTAGTAAAATGGCAGATCGTGAGATCGGAACCGTCAAGTGGTTCAACGATGCTAAGGGCTTTGGCTTCATCTCCCGCGAAGGCGGCGATGACGTGTTCGTGCATTTCCGCGCGATCCAGGGCCAGGGCTTCAAGAGCCTGCAGGAAGGCCAGAAGGTCTCCTTCGTCGTGACCCAGGGCCAGAAGGGCCTGCAGGCCGACCAGGTTCAGGCGGTCTAATTCGCCCGTACCCGTGACCGGCGGCGCAAGCCGCGGGTCGCTCGAAAAGCCCGGCGCAAGCCGGGCTTTTTCGTTTTGGGCGCCCGCGCCGCCGCGCCGATGCCCCGATCGCCTCATTCCCGCGCCGGACGTTTTCCCTCACCATGATCCGTCCCCCACGCGATGCGCCGCCATGAGCTCACCCGACAACGAATCCGATTACGAAGACGACGCCTTCGACTTCAGCGGCAACGACGACGATGAGGACCTGGACGAAGAAACCCTGTTCTGGCAGCTGCTGCTGCTGATCAATCCGGGCGACGAAGAAACCGCGCTGCACCAGTTCGGCCGCTTCCGCGAACTGCGCGAGGGCGCCGACGGCGACGGCGAGGCCATCGACACATTGCAGGAGGTGATCGACTGGACCTCGGGATATCGCGTGGAGGAGGGCGACACCCAGTCCTTCATCGATTCGATCGCGCAACTGGCCGCGCGCTGGAACTTGCAGGTGGATTGGGGCGTGGACGATCCCACCGACGACGAGTTCCTGCAAAGCGTGGATGTGCCGGAGCTGATGTCGACCGCGCACGATCGCCTGCGCGAGCATGGCTATACCGTGTGGAATCGCGATACGCGCGACGATACCTTCGCGGGGTGGATCACGTTGCGGCGCGATGACGAGACGATGCAGGCGGTGGCGGCGGCGTTGGGGGTCGATATTCGGCCGGGTAGCGATGCGTTTTGAGGGATGCCGGTGGTAGGTTTCGTCGCGATTTGAGCGAAAGGCATCGGGCCTGAAGGGCCCTCCCACAAGAGCGAAAGGCATCGGGCCTGAAGGGCCCTCCCACAAGAGATTGCGAGGCCGCGGCCTCTTTTGTGGGAGGGCCCTTCAGGCCCGATGCTTTTCGCTCAGATCGCCGCACACCAGCAAATCAGTGCTTACAAAACGCCGCCACCCGCGGATGCCGCTGCTCGAACGTCCCCAGCTTGCCGAACAAGCCATCGAAATAGCCGACCGCGATCGCGACGACCTTGCGCAGCTTGTGCTGCTCGCACACCAGCACGCAGGCCACCTGATGCAGGGTCAGCAGCTCGATCAGCCAGTGGATCGACCAGCGCGCCGAGTTCGAGCGCAGCGCGTGCACGGCGTTGCGCGAGGCGTAGTAACGCCGCCAGGCGACATGGTTGCTGGTCGAGAAAATCCCGCGTTTGACGTATTCGCCGACCTGCTGGCGCATCTGCACGGCGGTATTGACGAACACCGGCACGCCGTTGCGGGTGGCGCGCATGCCGTACTCGATATCGACGTACTCGATGAAGTAATCCTCGCGGAACTCGCCGACCTTGCGATAGGCCGCGGCCGAGATCGCCGAACCCGACGAGATCACGAACAAGGTCGGCACCAGGCCTTCCTCGCGCTCGTCGATGCGCTCGGGCTTGGGCATGCGCAACTGCGGCGAGAACACCGGCAGGTACTTGCCCAGGTTCACCTCGAACACCTTCGGCCCGACGATGAACGCGTCGGTGCCGGTGCGCGCGCAGGCGCGCATCATGCCGTCGAAGAAATCCGCGCCGAGCTGCGAGTCCTGGTCGAGCAGGAACATCACCTGGCAACCGCGCGCGAACACCAGCTGCGCGCCGCGGTTGTAGGCGCCGGAGATGCCGCCGCGGTTGGCGTTGTGCACCACCTCGATGCCGGACTCGCGCAAGCGCGCGTGCAAGTCCGCATCGGCCTGCGGCGAGTTGTCGACCGCGACCACATGGCGGCAGACCGCGCGGGTGGCGGCGAGCTGTTGCAGGTGCGCGGCGCTGGGCTGCCACAGCACGACGATCACGCCAAAAGAATCGGGATCGATGGAAGTCCTGTCGTCCTCCGAACCGCGAACGCAGAGCCCCGAATTTGCGGCGTCACCGGCCGAAGTGGCCTCACTCCCCGTCGACCCAACGTCTCGCGCGGAAACCTCCGCGCCCGCCACCCCCTCGGCCTCACTCAACGAAGCATCGCGCGCCTCGCCGCTCATGCCGCCGCTCGCATCGGCAAGGCCTGCAGCACCGGCGCATGCGCGCGCTCCAGCAACAGAGCGTTGGCCAGATCGCGCACGCGTTCGGCTTCCGCCCGCGGCAGCGACGCGGTATCGCAAGTCAGGGCGAAATCCAGCTCGCCCGCGTAGCCGGACATCAGCACCGCGGTGGTGCTGCGCCAGGGCAGGCGCGCGGTCGGGCTGAACACGGTTTCGACGCGGAACTCGCGGTACTCCTGCGGAATCTCGATGCGGCCGATGTTGGACAAGGTGGTATCGAACTGATCCAGGTCGGAGCGGCGCTCGGCGACGAACTGGCCGAACACCGACTGCATCATCTCCAGGCCGACGAAGTATTCGTAGACGTTGCGCGCCATGCGCTCGATCCGCTGATTCAAGCGGGCCTTGAACTGCCGGGCGTGATCCCAGAACGCGGCATCATCGACCTGATCGGGCGCGAGCCGGGTGTCGAGCGCGACGATCGAGCCCGGCGAGGCCGAGAACAATTGATCCGCGCCGATCAGCGGCAGGAATTTGCGGATGTCGATCGGCGCGAAGATCTTGCCTTTCGCGTCCGCGCCCTTGACCGTGCGGAACGCCAGCGAGAACGCCACCGCCATCGCCGCGAACATGGTCACGCCCTCGGCGCGCGCGCGCGCGGCCAGCGCGCTGGTGGCTTCGCGCGGCAGTTTCCAGTGCAGCACGTAGAACTCGCCCTGCGGTACCGGCTTGCGCTTGCGGCGCAGGGCGAAGAACAAGCGGAACGCCAGCGCTTTCCAGGCCGCGCTGCGGCGGATGCGGCGGTCGGCCAGCACCTGCGCCGGCAGAATGTCCTGCAGGGCGTTGAAGCTGGTGTGGCGGCCGATCTCGAGTTGCGGGTTGTCGCACAAGGCCAGGGTTTCGCGCAGCAGCGTCATCATCGACATGCCGTCGCAGATGACGTGATGGCAGACCACCAGCAGTTCGCCGACCGGCTCGCCGTCGGTGTCCACGCCGTGCACCCACACCATGCGCATCAGCGGCGCGCGTTCGCTGGCGAAGCGGGTCTCGCGCTCGATATCGGACTGGCGCTGCCATTCCTCGTCGTCGCGGCGCTCGGCCAGGCGCAACGGGATCGGCGCCGGATCGTCTTCCAGCACGATGTCCGGCGGATCGCCGTCGATGATCGAACAGCGCAGCATCGGATGCTTGAGCTGGACCTTGTCCAGGGCATGGCGCAGTTGCGCAGGGTCGATGCGTCCGCGCACGCGCGCGGCCTGGACGATGGTGAAGGTGGAATCGCGATCGACATACATGATTCGCTCGCACAACATCATCTTTCGCTTCATTCGGTGACTCGTGACAGTGGGGGAATTCGTTGCCGCGGGGCGGGACGTCCGGCGGTTTTCAGCCTGAGTCCGACCTCGCCACGCCCGGACGCGGGACGTCCTGGCGTTCGGCGGCGCGCGAGCCGATGGCTCGCAAGCCGCGTCCCCTCATCCCGTCATCGGGAGAGGGGTGTTTCAGTCGTTGCGGCGGCCGATCAGCAATCCGGAATCACCGCGCCGTTGTTGTCGCGCGCCTCGTCGTTGCCCCAGCGGCTGAGGTAGTAGGCCGAGACCCAGGCGCCGGCCGGACCGACGTCGAGATCGGTCTTGAGCCAGTAATGGTTGTAGCTGGTGCCCGAACGCACTTCCTCGCCCCAGGCCTTGCAATAGACGTAGTTGGTGCCCTGGTAGAGCGTGCCGACCGGGGTCAGCGTCGACGGCCACTTGTAGCCGGTGGCGTTGGCGAAGGTGTCCACCCAATACTTGCCGGTCGGATTCGGCGGATTGCCGCCGCCGTTGATCAGGCTGTAGTAGTTCGACCACGGGAAGTATTTGCCCGGGTCGTAGCGATTCTCGTTGCCCGACAACATGCCGTGGCCCTTGACCCGCACGCTGTCGGGGACCAGGTGGAAGGTGTCGTAACCCGGGCCGCTCCAGGCGCTGGCGCAATTCACGCCGCGGCGCGCGCAGATGCTCTTGGTCAAGCGCGCCGAGGCGTTGACCATCGCCGCGGACCAGTTGCCGGCGTCGGCGGCGCGGCCGTCGTGCTCGATGCCGACGGTGTAGTAGTTATGGTTCTTCGCGTGCCAGGCCTGATGGTACTCGCGCACCATCTGGGTGATCTGGCCGTCGGATTTGCGGATCAGGTAATGCGCCGAGACCTGCGCGGACGGGTTCTGGAACCACGAGATCGAACCGGCGTAGGAGCCTTCCATCGTGTGCATGATCACCGCGCTCATCGCATTGGAGGCGGTGCTGTAGTTGCTGGAGCTGGCCGGGTTCCAGATCGCTTCGCCGAAATCCACCGCCTTGGCGCCGACATCGGTGGCCGGCGCCTTCAGCGCGGGCGCGGCGAGTTCGCGCGCCAGCGCGTCGTTGACGCGCACGCTGTCGTCGCCGGCGTTCATCAGCAAGGTGGGCGCGCGCAGCTTCTGCAACTGCCCGGCATCGAAGGCGCGTTCGAGCTTGAGCGGCTGCGCCTTGATCCGCACGCCTTGTTCGTCCACGCCGCGCTGCAAGGTCTGCAGCACGCCGTAGGCGAAGCTCTGCCGCGCGTAGTCGGCGATGCCGCCGTTGGCGGCGCCGTAGCCGGCGTAGCGCGCGAGCACCGGCGCCAGATCCTCGGGCTGGGCGAGCGCGCGGCTGCGCTGGTCGGACTGGCTGGCGGCGAGCGCGCGATCGAGCAGCGCGGCCGCGGCGAGGATGTTGCTTTCCGGATCGTCGATGACTTGCCGCGCGCTGCGGCCGATCAGGCGCGCGCCGTCGCCGATCTGGTCGGCGAAGCCGCCGCCGTGGTACAGGCCCATGACGCCGAAGGAGCGCGGCATGTGCAGATCGCGCGGGTCCTGCGCCGGATCGGGGCGAACGTGGGTCCAGTTGGTTTCGGCGTAGGCGATGGCTTCCAGGGAGCCGGCGGGAAGATTCGGATAGCGCGCGTAGGCGCGGCGGAAATACTCGGGATACGACGCGCGCTGCGCTTGCGCCAACACCAGGGCGTTGGTCTTTTCCAGGTTCAGTTGCAATGTGTCGAAGCGGTCGCTTGCGCCGGCCAGGGCCGAAGTCAGCAGGAGCGAGCAGCCCAGGGCTGCGGCGAGAGAGTGCGGATGCATCGAACGATCTCCTTCGGACGCGGCTGCGATAAAGCCGCGTGGTTGCAAGGCAAGCATGGATCCCGTTCGTTCATTGTCGTGAGCGAGAGGTCGCGTTACGTGATCCGTTACCGGAAACCGCTGCGACATGACAGGTCGATTTGTGCCCGCGTTTCCATATCCGCGCTTTGACCGCCGGCACATCCGTGCGATTCATGCCGATGAACGCGTAAGCTCGGCGGCTGCGTCCGCGCACGAACGGCTGTAACAAAAAAACGCCCGCGATCGCCGCGGCGCGAATAAAAAAAGTCGGCCATGGGCCGTCTGGCTCGGTCGCCGTCCCGGGTTTGCCCCGGGGCCGGTGATTTCGCCATCGCTCAGCGAGTGTCCGGCGCCAACGCCTTCGCGCGTGAGGTTTGCAACGCGCGGCGCATGCACGCCGCGTGCGATTCACACCGCCAGCGCGAGTTGCGGCAAGCGTTGCCGGAACTGGCGATGCAGCAGCCACAGGCTGAGCATGGCCTGCAGGGTCAGGGTCGCGACCGACAGCCACCACAGCTGACGCAGTTCGAAGCCGGGCTGCGCCGACAGCCATATCGCCGGAACCGCGAACGTCGCCAGACGGCTGGCGCTGCTGAGCAGGGCCGGCACGGTGTTGCCCAGCGCCTGGAACAGGCCCGAGCAGCTGAAGATCAGACCCGAGGCGATGAAGTTCCACGAGATCACCGCGAGAAATTCCGCCGCGACCCGCACCACCGCTTCTTCCTGGGTGAAGCCGCGCACCAAAAGCTCCGGCCTCCACTGGCACAGCAGCGTCAGCACCAGCATCACCGCCGCGCTCATCAAGGTCGCCGCGCGAAACGTCGCGAGCACTCGTTCGGGCCGCCGCGCGCCCACGTTCTGCCCGGCCACCGGCGCGGTCGCGAACGCGATCGCCATCGCCGGCAGGAAGATCGCCTGCATGATCCGCGAACCGATGCCGTAACCGGCCTGGGCCTCGGCGCCGAAATGACGGATCACCCAATAGATCAGGCCCATGTACACGAACATCAGCGCGAACTCGCCGCCCGGCGGCAGGCCGATGGCGAGGATGCGCTTCCACACCGACGGCCGTATCCGCAGCAGGGCCGGATCGGCGCGGACGTATTTCTCCAGGCGCAGGAAGTACCAGACCATCAGCACCAGGCCGGCGCCGATCGCGATCGAACTGGCCAGGCCGGCGCCGGCCACGCCCATCGCATGGCCGGTCAACCAGCCGGCGATCAACACCGGCGCCAGCACGATGTTGAGCACGACGGTGAAGATCTGCACCAGCATGGTCGGCTTGGCGATGCCGGTGCCGCGCAGGGCCGCGCCCATCGCGGTCGGAATGAATTGCAGCGCCAGCCCGGGCAGGAACCAGTGCAGGTACTCGATGCCGGCCGCGGTGGTCGCCTCATTGGCGCCGAGCATGCGCATGTACGCGCCGGCCAGGGCGTAACCGGCGACCAGCACCAGCACCATGCACGCCAGCGCCAGCAGCAGGCTCTGGTTGAACACCAGGTTGGCGTCGTCGCGATCCTTGCGGCCGGCGGCCTGCGCGATCAGCGCCATCGTGCCGACCGCGAGGATCTGCGTCAGCGCCATGATCACGAACTGGACGTTGCCGGCGGCGCCGACGCCGGCGATCGAGGCATCGCCCAGGCGCGCGACGAAATACAGATCGACTAGCACGTACATCATCTGGAACAGCATGCCGGCCGCGATCGGCGTGGCCATGCGCAGCAGGTGGCCGGGAATCGAGCCTTGGGTCAGGTCCTGCATCGCGATCACGCAAGGAAGAAGTCGGAAGTCACGACGTTACCGCGCATGCGCACGGCCTGCACGACGTAAAAAAACAACGCATGCGGCCATGGCGTCGTGAATCGGCCGATAGGGAAAAACCGCGCGTGCGCGGCGGGGCGCGGCGCCCCCGGCCTTGTTACCAGGTGTCTTCCAGATACCGCGGCTTGCACGCCATGCGTCCGCCCACGATCAGCACCAGCAGACAGGCGCCCAGCATCGCGAACGGCCACACCCAGCCGTGGCTGAGCTCGTGCAGCCAACCGAACGCCAGCGGCCCCAGGCAGCTGATGGTGTAGCCCAGTCCCTGCATGAAGCCGGACAAGGCGGCCGAACCGCCCGGCGTGCGCGTGCGCAGATTGATCAGGGTCAGCGCCAGCGGGAACGTGCTCGGGCCCAGGCCGATCAGGCCGACCCACAGGAAGGTGCCGTGCATCGGCGCCAGCAGCAGGCCGGCGAAACCACCCAGATACGCCAGCACGCAGGCCAGCACGATCGGGAACGGATTGGCGATGCGCACCGCCAGCATCGGCATGCACAGCGCGCTGATCATGCCCAGGGTCGAAAACAGCGCGACCATGCTGCCGCCCAGCGCGGCGCTGCCGCCGGCTTCGACCAGCAGCTTGGGCAGCCAGGTGAACATCGAATAGGTGATCAGCGAGGTCATGCCGAACATCAGCGTCATGCCCCAGGCCACCGGCGAGCGCCAGACCTTGCCGCGCGCGACCGGCGCGGCCGGCACGGACAGTTCCGGCGCTTCATCGCCGACGGCGACGGCGCGATCGTGCGCGCTGGCCAGTTCGCGCGCCTGCGCCGAACGGCCGCGCGCTTCCATCCACAGCACCGCCAGCCACGGCAGCGCCGCGGCCACCGCCACCAGCGACCACGACGCCAGCGACACGCGCCAGCCCGACGCCTGCGCCAGCGGCACCGCCGCCAGCGCCGGCAGGATCGTGCCCAGTTGCAGCACGGTGATGTAGGCGGTGCTGACCGTGCCGACGCGATCGCCGAAATAGCGCTTCACCAGCGGCGGCAGCACCACGTTGCCGATGCCCATGCCGGCCAGCGCGATCGCGTTGGCCGTGAGCAACTGTCCGGTATCGCCGACGAAGCCGCGCGCCAGCAGGCCCAGCGCCGCCACCGCCATCGCCAGCAGCGCCGCGCGCTCCAGGCCGATGCGGTGCGCCAGCGCCGGCGTGGCGACGCCGAACAGGGCGAACGTCGCGGTCGGCACCATGCCGAACACGCCGGTCATGGTCGAACCGAAGGCGAATTCGCGGCCCAGCGCATCCAGCAGCGGCGTCAGCGAGGTCACCGCGGTGCGCAGGGTGAAAGCCGACAGCACGATGCCGACCAGCACCCAGGCGCGGCCCTGCCAGAGCGGACGGGCAAAGGGCGTAGGGGCTGCGGTAGCGCTCATGGCGTGGTGCGTCGTCGAAAGAAAGGGGGAATGGCGCGAGCCGCGATCGGCCCGCGCTCAGGCTCGCATCGCGAAAGCGACCGCAGCGATGCGAAACCTGGGGAGCGCCGATCGCCGACATCGCGAAGGATATCGGCAGGATGCGGGAGCGGGGTGGGCACAGTGTGGCCACTGGCCGGCATGCGCGCCAGCACCGGCGCGGCAACGGTCAGTTGCGGCAAAGTCGCCGCCTGCCGCCCCGGCCGCCGCGATGGAACGCACCGATCCGCCGGTGCGGCCCCGCGCGGCTTGATGACGGCCAGCGCCGGGCGCATCGTCTTTGTACCTATTCGATGCGCCTGGCGCGGAGTTTCACCATGAGTTCCTTGTCCCCCAACCCGGCCCCGCGCGTGAAGATCGATTTCGTCTCCGACGTCGTCTGCCCGTGGTGCGCGGTCGGCCTGAATTCGCTCGAACAGGCCATCGCCCGGCTTGGCGACGAGGTCGAGATCGAACTGCATTTCCAGCCGTTCGAACTGAACCCGCAGATGGCCGCCGAAGGCGAGAACATCGACGAGCATCTGGCGCACAAGTACGGCCTGGGCGCGCAGCAACTGGCGCAGAACCGCGAGGCCCTGCGCCAGCGCGGCGCCGCGGTCGGCTTCGAGTTCAACGCGCGCGACCGGATCTACAACACCTTCGACGCGCACCGACTGCTGCATTGGGCCGGCGTCGAAAGCCAGGCGCAGGAACGCGCGCTCAAGCACGCCTTGCTGAAGGCGTATTTCACCGACGGCCGCGACGTGTCCTCGCATGAGGCGCTGGTCGCGGTGGCGATCGAAGCGGGCCTGGACGGCGAACGCGCCAAGGCGCTGCTGGCCTCGGACGAATACGCCGACGCGGTGCGCGAGCAAGAGCAGTTCTATCAAAGCCAGGGCATCCGCGCGGTGCCGTCGGTGATCATCAACGACCGTCACCTGATCCAGGGCGGCCAGCCGGTGGAGCAGTTCGAAGCGGCGTTGCGACAGATCGCCGGCGTGCCGCAAGCGGCGGGTTGATTGCGGGTGGATGCGACTGCGCCGCGACGCAGTCGCATCGAGCCCAACGTCGAGGCGAAGCTTCGAAATCTTTTGTGGGAGGGAGCTTCAGCCCCGACACAAGATCGCCGAGAATCCGCGATTCGCGGTTTTCGTCGTTCGCAGCCATCATCGGATCTTGTTGAAGCCGCAATCGATCCTGAGCCTCGCGACACAACCGAGCGACGCAGCCCCGGAATCTTTTGTGGGAGGGGCTTCAGCCCCGACACCAGCTCGCCGCGAATCCACAGTCAGCGGTCTTCTGTATTCGCAACCATCATCGAGTCTTGTCCAAGCCACGATCCGCCCGTAGCATGCGCGGCGCGACCGAAGTGGATCGCGACCCCTCTTGCCAGCCCGGCTCGCGCCTGCCAGCCCTCTTTTTCGTAATCGCCGCGCCGCGCTGTCAACCCAGCGTTACTTCACGCAAGCGACCGCCCGCACAGTCTCGACCCGCCGCCTCGCGAATTCGCCGATCTGTGCCGCTTCGCGCCTTCGCATCAACGCCCTTGCAATACCGTTGCCATCAAGCGGCTCGCATGCTTCGGTCTTTCGCCAAGCAAAGGAGGGTTCGATGATCGGCTTCGACGGTATCGCGCGCGCAGTGCGCATCAGTCTCATCGCCAGCGGCCTGCTCGCCGGCGCGTTCGCAACCGACGCCACCGCGGCCGGCCTGTCGGCGCAATCGGCCGCCGACCGCGCCGCGCTCGCCTTGCGCTGGGCACCGGTACACTACCAGGACGTCGACCAAACCGGCAGCCACGCACTCGGCGGCGGCGCCGACTACGTCACCCGCTACGACTTCGACGGCGACCTCGACGGACGCAACAACTGGGATCGCGCCGGCCAGTCCGCGTATCCGCTCGCCGCGCACGGCTACTACTCGGTGGTCGAAACCAGCACGCACTGGTTCATCACCTATCTGTTCTTCCATCCGCGCGACTGGACCGATTCCTTCTTCGACACCGAACACGAGAACGACGCCGAAGGCGTGCTGTTCGCGATCGCCCGCGACGGCTCCACCTACGGCACGCTCAAAGCCGCGGTGACCGTCGCCCACACCGACTTCTTCTCCTTCGTCCCCGCCGGCAGCAACTGGACCGCTGGCGCCGAAAACGTGGACGGCGCGCTGTCGTTCCTGACCTACCAAGGCGCCCCGCATCCGGTCACCGCGCAGGAAGCGAAAGGCCACGGCCTCAAGGCCTGGCCCGCCTACAACATCAACGGCGACGGCGTGATCTATTACCCCTCGCTCACCACCGCGGAAGTTCCGTCCAACGCCGACGACCGCGACGTCAAATACAAACTCATCGACATCTTCGAGCCCGGCGGCATGTGGGACCAGCGCAACAACAGCTGGTTGTTCGCCGGCTACGGCAGCTTCGCCGGCGACAAGACCGGCGGCTGCGGCAGCGGCGCGATCGGCTGCAACACCAACTCGGCGAATGCGCCTTGGGGTTGGGACGACAGCAACGATGGTCCGGGGCGGGGGATGTTGGCTAGCGATCCGGTGGGGTTGGTGACGAACTATTTCCGGATTCCGGAAGGGGTGAGTGCTAGCTACACCTACAATACTTATCGGTAATGCCGAATGTGTGGATCGGAAAAGTAAGAAACGATTCGGATCACACAGATAAATACGATCGGCGTTGTCTCACGTGTTGCCTTTCACTCGGTGATCCTGGACGCGGCCAGTGCGACAGCTCTCCGCGTCTGGGATCATAGGGATAAAAGACGGCGCTCGGCATCGCGTCGCGATCGGATTGCAATGGTCGAGTCTTGTAGACTGGACTGCAGGAAGGCTCCGGCGCTATGGCTGTTGCCTGAGATTCACGGAAGAAAGAAGAGCCATGTCATTTGGGGATATTTCATGAACTTGTTCGGATCGTGCCGCTGCTGGCTGACGCTGACGTTGTTGCTTGTCGCCTCGGCGGCCCATGCCCAAATCATTCCTGGCTCTGAGGGGATGTGGTACTACCCCTCATCGCTGGCGGGTGGCGGTGAGGAGTGCCGGACTCCCGAGGTCTATGCGGCGACTCCCGAAGAGGTGGCCGTCTTGCACATGCGGCATAACAATGCCGTTACGACCATGGAGTGCTTCCAGAAGTGCACTAATCCATATACGCATCTGGGCACGACGATAGTGAGCCCCACTCGAGCCGTGGCGCGTCTTAAATCGAACTGCACTAATTCCACGTATGAGTACGATATCGTAAGAAAGAAGAGTCCCAAACCGCCCAGCTGTCCGAACGAGGGGCAGGTGGGTGCAGGGCAGGGTAGCGCTGGAAACCCCTGCAACCTGGGTACGGGAGATAAAGTTCAGGCCGCTACTGATTATCGATCTGCGGACGGTGATCTGACACTAACGCGTTACTACACCAGTGGCCCGACTAATACGGCTTATGCCCCATTAGGGCCGAAATGGCAGTTCAGCTACGGCCATCGCGGATTAGGCTTCAACCAGCCCGTCGCCGCCGGCTTGGTGCAGGAGATGCAAGCGTTTTTCTGGCGCCCTCAGGGGAACGCGATTTTTTTCCATTACGACGCGGCCAGCGGAACTTGGTTGAGTGACCCCGATGTAAGCGAACGGCTGACCCAATTAATCGCGCCGTCGGGATTGCACGATGGTTGGGTTCTGTCGGCCAAGGCAAGCGGTGCGCGAGAAATCTACGATGCTGCAGGGCGGCTGATTCGGCTCGAAGATACTCGCGGGCCTTACAACTGGTTGACTTACGACGTAAACGGGCAACTGAGCAAGGTTACCGATCGTAAAGGACGATCTATCACGTTCGTCTTCGATAACTACAAGCAGCTGACTAAGGCTACTTTGTCTGATGGCGGTGTGATCACCTACCACTATCTGTCTGGGATGTTTTCATGGGTTACTTATCCCGATGCCACGCCTGGGAGCCCGAGCGATAATCACTGGGTCCAGTATCACTACGAAAAGGCGGGGCAGCCGCAGTTGTTGACGGGGACTGTCGACGAAAATGGAAGTCGTTCTTCCACTTGGGATTACGATGCCGAGAATCGAGTCAATCTAAGCGTTCATGGCACTGCCACTTCAGCGATAGATCGCGTCGCTATTTCCTATGAGGCCGACGGTTCAGCGACGTTGACGCAGCCCTTGGGCGCGGTCACGACAGTCAATTTCGAAACGCTGCATGGCGTGCGACGCCTGAGTAGTCAATCCGGCCTGTGTCCGAGTTGTAACGGCGGGCAGATTAAGAAGAAGACGTTCGACGTAAATGGATATCCCGACGTCGTTACTGATTTTCGTGGCACTGAGACGAATTACGATTACAACGCTGCGGGACTGCTGACTCAGCAGATAGAGGCTGCGAACGATACGAGTGGAGCGAGGAGCGCCACGCAGACAGACTGGGATGTTGGATTGCGCGTGCCGCTACGGCGCCGTTTGTACGATGCATCTTCGGTTTTGCTTCGGACTGATGCCTGGACATACAACGCACGTGGTCAAGCCATAACGCAATCCCAATCGGATGGAACGACTACACGCACCAGCGCAACAACTTACTGCGAGCAGTCCGGTATAGATGCTGGCACCTGTCCCTTGCTCGGATTGATCCTGTCGAAGGACGGATCGAGAACCGACGTTGCCGACGTCACTACCTTTGTCTATTACGCTAGCGACGACGCGACTTGTGTCGCGTCGCCGACCGCGTGCCCGCATCGGAAAGGCGATCTTTGGAAAGTGACGGATGCGCTTGGGGGCGTTACTGAGTTCGTGCGCTACGACGGCGCGGGGCGCACTCTTTCGATCAAGGACCCGAACGGCGTCATCAGCGATACCGAATACAACCCGCGTGGCTGGATCGCGGCGACGAAAGTTCGGGGCCCGGACGATAGTGTCGAGACGGACGATCGGATCACCCGTTTCGAATACTGGCCGGTTGGTACGGTCAAAAGCATTGTTTTGCCCGATGGTTCGCGTACCAACTACGCATACGATGTGGCGAAGCGACTCACCGATATCACCGATGGCGACGGCAATACGATTCATTACACACTCGACAACGCGGGCAACCGTAAGCAGGAAGACACCAAGACCGCCAGTGGAGCGCTTAAGCGGACATTGTCCAGGGTCTATAACGTACTGGGACAGTTGCAAGCGCAGAAGGACGCTTCGCAGAACGCCACTTCATTCGACTATGACGCCAATGGCAATCTCAATACGACCACAGATGCTCTGGGGCGCGTAACTGATCAGGATCTGGATCTGCGGAATCGACTCAGCCGCACCTTGCAGGATGTGAATGGATTGGCGGTCCAGACGGCGTTCAAATACAACGCGCTGGACCAGCTGGAGAAGGTGACTGATCCGAAGGGGCTGGACACGGTCTACGCCTATAACGGGTTCGGCGAACAGACTCGCCTAATTAGTCCGGATACCGGCGTTACCAACTACACCTACAACGCCGCGAGTAAGGTCGCGACCAAGCAAGACGCGAACGATCCCGAGCCGCACCGCTACATCTACGACGCATTGAATCGTCCCAAGACGGTGTCCTATACCGCCGCGGGCGGACCGGGTGTGGAGTACGACTACGGCACGGTCAACAGCGTGTGCACGGCAGGCGAGACTTTCGCGATCGGCCGCGTCACCGCGATGCGCACCGACGGTACCGAGTTGAAGTATTGCTACGACCGTTTCGGGCAGGTCGTGCGTAAGGTGCAGACGGTCGATAGCAAGAGCCTCACCTTGCGTTACGCCTACACCTTGGGCGGACAGCTGAGCGCAATGACCTATCCAGACGGCGCTGTGGTCGATTACGTGCGCGACAGCCAGGGTCGTATCAAGGAGGTTGGCGTGACGCCGGCTAGCGATACGCGCACGGTGCTGCTCACCGGTGCGACCTACGAGCCGTTTGGGCCGGTGGCCGGTTGGACGTACGGCAATGGTCGCACTCTGGCTCGTACCTACGATCAGGACTATCGCGCCAGGAGTATCTATGACCCGTCGCCCGGAGGTCTGTCGCTGCATTACGGCTACAACGCTGTTGGCGAGCTGACTGAGCTGAAAGATGGATTGCAGAGCACTACGCTGGCTAAGTACGACTACGATACGTTGGGTCGGCTGACTGTCACACGCGACGGCCCGACTGGTACGCCTCTAGAGACCTATGGTTACGATGCCACTGGCAATCGAGTGAGCTTGCTGCATGGGGGGCTGACGGATATCTATAGTTATCCAACGGATAGTCACCGACTAGCAAGCGTCGGCGGGATTGCTCGCGGCTACGACCCCGTCGGCAACACCGTGAGCATAGGCGGCGCAGCGAAGGAGTTTGTATATAGCGCGAACGATCGAATG
The DNA here is from genome assembly GCF_018612875.1 of Lysobacter sp. ISL-50. Taxonomy (GTDB): domain Bacteria; phylum Pseudomonadota; class Gammaproteobacteria; order Xanthomonadales; family Xanthomonadaceae; genus Lysobacter. Next base: position 150,940 of record NZ_JAGGRI010000024.1, read on the forward strand.
ACGCAGGTGAAAGAGGGTGGAGTGGCCAAGGCTAGTTATCGCTATAACGCGCGAAGCGAGCGAGTTGCCGTTGCGCTTGGTGGAGGAACTGCGATTGATACATATACGTTGTACGACGAAGCAGGGAACTGGGTCGGCGATTACGATGCAGCAGGAGGTGCAAGGCAACAGACCATTTGGATGAACGGCACGCCGATGGGGGTTCTGGCGGCTGCGGCAGCAACCCAGAAACTACATTACATCGAGTCGGATCGCCTCGGCACGCCACGCACTGTGTTGGACTCAGTTAGAAATACGGTGCTCTGGAACTGGGATGCAAAGAGTGAGGCATTCGGTAACAGCACGCCTAATCAAGATCCGGATATGGATGGCGCTGCCTTCGTGTTCAACATCCGCTTCCCAGGGCAACATTATGACGCTTCGTCGGGCTTGAACGGGAACTATTTCAGACAGTATGACGCGACTGTGGGGCGCTACTCTCAAAGTGATCCGATAGGGCTTTTGGCAGGCGTAAATACATACGCTTATGTTCGTGGCAACCCGATGCGTCGTACCGATCCATATGGTCTTGCGGATATATTTACTACTCTAGATATTGACTTGGCTGCCGGAATTGGGGTTGAAATTAATGTGGGTCAGGTATTTGATACCGATGCGCCAATGGACTCTGGTGTTTATTTCTCGATTGGCCCATCGCATGGTGGCAATGTTGGCCTGGGCGTTGGGGGAGGGCTGGTTTGTCGGGACATTGAAGGGAAAGGCGCGAATCTTGATCTTAATGCCGGCAGGATTTCTCCTTCATTGAGTTTCGACGATCAAGGGCTCAATGGAATTGCCCTAACGGTCGGGCCGGGAGCGGGGCTATCGGGCTCCACGACAACGACTTGGACTTTGTCACCGAACGTAGTTATCAATTTTGTGAAGAGTCTGGGAAAGTAGGCGGACCGCATGTCAGAAGTATCTGTCATCGATTCATTTGTGGAAATGTCTGGCCCGCAGCTAATTTTTCTCGGGCTGTTTATTATTGTGTCTGTTGTCGGTGGAAATTATGTGTTCGCGCTCCATAACAAGCGAAAAAATAAAGCTGTATGGTCTTACTTTGACGTTTTTCGGGATTTGAAAGAATTTAATGTGCGTGAGTGGCTAGGGCTCTTGTTGGTTTTTGTTGTTGCCATGTTATTCGGAATCCTTGCGATTATTGTTGGGAGGCAGTCTTAAGCAGCTATAGGCGCACTCTGTGCATCGGCATCGACGACACGGGTTTTGCCTGAGGTATTTTCCCTCATCGACGGCAGCTATCCGCGGACGACGGATCTATATAGAAGCGGCATCCGCCGGGTGAGCATCGAGCAGGCCTGGGAATCGAAACCAGAGGGCCGGAAGCGATTGAGGCGGACTGGAATGCGGAACATCCGATCAAGTAGTCCCTCTTGTCGGTAGGCCTGACTGCCCGCTGACGCCTTCAAGCGCCCATGACTTTGCCGAGCCGGCCCATTCGATGCCGCCTCGCGCCCGAAAACACTAATTCCCCCTGCAAAACGCCGTGGAGCCTTGCGCGCCTCCGCCAAAGGTCACTTGACCTCGCCCACCCAAAAAAAGAGAATGATCGTTCATTCTACGATGTGGCCGCGGTCTGTCCGACCGCAACAACGACCTGAGGCTCCCCCATGCCGTCGCGCAAGTCCCTGTCCTATAAGACAATTCTCACTGTTTCCGTGCTCAGCCTGGCCCTGGCGGCCTGCGGCAAGGGAGGCGATCAACAAGGCGGTCCTGGCGGACCCGGCGGCCAGAAGGGGCAGGTCACGGTGGTGACCCTCAAGCCCGAGACGGTCACGCTGACTCGCGAATTGCCGGGGCGCACCAGCGCTTCGCTAATCGCCGAGGTGCGGCCGCAGGTCAACGGCATCGTCGAGAAGCGCTTGTTCACCGAGGGCGGTCTGGTCAAGGCCGGGCAGCCGCTGTATCAGCTCGACGACAAGACCTACGCCGCCGATCTGGAAACGGCCAAGGCCACGCTCGCGCGCGGTGAGGCGTCGTTGAATTCGGCGCGTCTGAACGCCAGGCGCTCGGCCGATCTGGTCAAGATCGATGCGGTCAGCAAGCAGGACGACGAAACCGCGGTCGCCACGCTCAAGCAAAGCCAGGCCGATGTGTCGTCCGGCCGCGCCGCGGTGCAGAGCGCCAGCGTGATCCTCGGCCGCGCCCGCATCACCTCGCCGATCACCGGCCGCATCGGCAAGTCGGCGGTCACCGCCGGCGCGCTGGTCACCGCCAATCAGGCCGATCCGCTCGCGGTGGTGCAGCAGCTCGATCCGGTCCACGTCGATATCAGCCAGTCCAGCGCCGAACTGCTCGCGCTGCGCAAGCAGATCGCCGCCGGCACCCTGACCGAAGCGACCACGCCGGTGACCATCGTGCTCGAGGACGGCAGCAAGTATCCGCTCGAAGGCAAGCTGGCGTTCTCGGAAGTCACCGTCGATGAAGGCACCGGCAGCTTCCTGCTGCGCGTGGTGGTGCCGAACCCGGACAACATCCTGATGCCCGGCATGTACGTGCGCGCGCTGGTCGGTACCGGCGTGCGCCAGAACGCGCTGCTGGTTCCGCAGCAGGGCATTTCGCGCGACCCGAAGGGCAACGCCACCGCGATGGTGGTCGGCGCCAAGGGCACGGTCGAGCCGCGCGAACTGCAGGTCAGTCAGGCCATCGGCGACAAGTGGCTGGTCGAAAGCGGCCTGAAGGCCGGCGACAAGGTCATCGTCGAAGGTCTGCAGAAGATCGGCCCGGGCATGCCGGTGGACGCGACCGAGAAGGGCGCAGCGCCGGCCAAGCCGGCCGCGGCCCCCGCCGGCGCGCCGAAGCAGTAATCGGAGAAATTCATGGCACGGTTCTTTATCGATCGCCCGATCTTTGCCTGGGTCCTGGCGATCATCATCATGTTGGGCGGCGCGATCGCGATCACCCAACTGCCGATCTCGCAGTACCCGACCATCGCGCCGCCGACCGTATCGGTGAACGCGTCCTACCCCGGCGCTTCCGCCAAGGCCGTCGAAAACTCGGTGACGCAGATCATCGAGCAGAACATGAAGGGCATCGACGGCTTGCTGTACATGTCGGCGACCAGTTCCTCCGACGGTCAGGCCGGCGTCACGCTGACCTTCGAAAGCGGCACCGATCCCGACATCGCCCAGGTGCAGGTGCAGAACAAGCTGCAGCTGGCCACTCCCTTGTTGCCGCAGATCGTGCAGCAGCAGGGCGTGAGCGTGTCGAAGGCCAACTCGGCGTTCTTGCTGGTGATCGGCTTCGTGTCCGAAGACGGCAGCATGAACGGCGCGGACATCGCCGACTACGTCGCCGCCAACCTGGTCGATCCGCTCGCGCGCGTCAACGGCGTCGGCAGCACGCAGCTGTTCGGCACCAAGTACGCGATGCGCATCTGGCTCGATCCGGACAAGCTCAACACCTACAAGCTGACCCCGACCGACGTCATCAACGCCCTGCGCGCGCAGAACGCCCAGGTCGCGGTCGGTCAGCTCGGCGGCACGCCGTCGGTGAAGGGCCAGCAGCTCAACGCGACCATCACCGCGCAGGACCGCCTGCAGACCGCCGACCAGTTCAAGAACATCGTCGTGCGCGCCAACAGCAGCGGTGCGGTGCTGAAGCTGTCCGACGTGGCCCGTGTCGAACTGGGCCAGGAGGACTACAGCACCATCGCCCGCTTCAACGGCAAGCCGGCGACCGGTATCGCGATCTCGCTGGCGACCGGCGCCAACGCGCTGGCCACCGCGCAGGCGATCCAGGCCGAACTCGAACAGCTCAAGCCTTCGTTCCCGAAGGGCCTCAAGGCGGTGACGCCGTTCGACACCACGCCGTTCGTGCGCGTGGCGATCGAGGAAGTGATCAAGACCCTGCTCGAAGCGATCGTGCTGGTATTCCTGGTGATGTACCTGTTCCTGCAGAACTTCCGCGCCACCCTGATCCCGACGATCGCGGTGCCGGTGGTGTTGCTGGGCACCTTCGGCCTGCTGGCCTTGTTCGGTTATTCGGTCAACATGTTGACCATGTTCGCGGTGGTGCTGGCGATCGGCCTGCTGGTCGATGACGCCATCGTCGTGGTCGAAAACGTCGAGCGCGTGATGAGCGAGGAAGGTCTCTCGCCCAAGGAAGCCACGCGCAAGTCGATGGACCAGATCACCGGCGCGCTGGTCGGCATCGGCCTGGTGCTGTCGGCGGTGTTCGTGCCGATGGCGTTCCTGGGCGGCGCGACCGGCGTCATCTACCGCCAGTTCTCGGTGACCATCGTTTCGGCCATGGGCCTGTCGGTGCTGGTGGCGATCGTGCTGACGCCGGCGCTGTGCGCGACCATGCTCAAGCCGATCGAGAAGGGCCATCACGCCTCCGACAAGGGCTTCTTCGGCTGGTTCAACGACAAGTTCGATCGCGGCAACCTGAAGTACCAGGGCGTGGTGCGCGGCATCGTCACCCGCACCGGCCGCTTCATGATCGTGTTCGCGGCGATGGCGGCGTTGATGGCGGTGTTGTTCATCCGTCTGCCGTCCTCGTTCCTGCCGCAGGAAGACCAGGGCTTCTTGTTCACCATCGTGCAGGCGCCGGTCGGCGCCACGCAGGAACGCACCGGCGAAGTGCTCAAGAAGGTCGAAGAGCAGTTCCTGGGCGACAAGGCCGTGGATTCGCTGTTCACCGTGCAGGGCTTCAGCTTCGCCGGCAACGGCCAGAACGCGGGCATGGCGTTCTCGCAGCTCAAGCCGTGGGAAGAGCGTGAAACCACCTGGGGCGATCGCTGGCGCTGGCTGACCAGCTTCGGCAAGACGCCGATGCCCGACAACAGCGTCAACGGCGTGGTCGGCCGGGCGATGGGCAGCTTCATGCAGATCAAGGATGCGTTCGTGTTCGCGTTGGCGCCGCCGGCGGTGTTCGAACTGGGCAACTCCAACGGCTTCGTGTTCTACATGAAGGACAACGGTTCGCTGGGTCACGATGCATTGGTCGCCGCGCGCAACCAGTTCCTCGGCATGGCCGGCAAGAGCGAGCTGCTGCAGAACGTTCGTCCGAACGGCATGGAAGACACCCCGCAGTTCCGCGTCGATGTCGATAACCAGAAGGCCGCCGCGCTGGGCCTGAACATCGCCGACATCAACTCGACCCTGCAGGCGGCCTGGGGCGGCCAGTACATCGACGACTTCGTCGATCGCGGCCGCGTCAAGCGCGTCTACATCCAGGCCGACGCGCCGTTCCGCATGGCGCCCACCGATTTCAATCGCTGGTACGTGCGCAACGACAAGGGCGAGATGGTGCCGTTCTCGGCCTTCGCCACCACCCGTTGGGAATTCGGTTCGCCGCGCCTTGAGCGTTACAACGGCGTCTCGGCGCTGGAAATCAACGGCGAAGCCAAGCCGGGCGTGAGCTCGGGCCAGGCGATGGCCGAGGTCGAGAAGCTGGTGGCGCAGTTGCCGCCGGGCATCGGCCTGGAATGGACGGGCCTGTCGTATCAGGAACGCCAGGCCGGCGCGCAGACGCCGCTGCTGTACACGTTGTCGCTGCTGATCGTGTTCCTGTGTCTGGCGGCGATGTACGAAAGCTGGGCCATCCCGACCTCGGTGCTGCTGATCGCGCCGATGGGCATCCTGGGCACGGTGCTGGCGACGTGGCTGCGCGGCATGGAGCGCGACGTGTACTTCCAGGTGGCGATGCTCACCACGGTGGGCTTGTCGAGCAAGAACGCGATCCTGATCGTCGAGTTCGCCAAGGAGAACCTGGAGAAGGGCATGGACCTGATCGCGGGCACGTTGGCGGCCGTCCGCGACCGTCTGCGCCCGATCATCATGACCTCGCTGGCCTTCGGCCTGGGCGTGTTGCCGCTGGCCCTGGCGAGCGGCGCGGGTTCCGGCGCGCAACGCGCGATCGGCACCGGCGTGCTCGGCGGCATGGTGGTGGGTACCTTCCTGGGTATCTTCTTCGTCCCGCTGTTCTTCGTGGTGGTCGAGAAAGTGTTCGTCCGAAAGAAGCACGCGCCCGCTGAGCAGGGCACGCAAGGAGCGCAGAGCCATGAGTAAGTTTTCGATCCACGCCCTGGCGCTCGCGATCGCGGTGGCGACCACCGGCTGCATCAGCCTGGCGCCGAAGCTGCCCGAGCAGCAGGCGGCGATTCCGGCGCAGTGGCCGCTGCCGCCGACCACCCAGTCCTTCGTCGGCGCGCAACCGCTGACCTCGGACCCGGCGGCCACCGGCGCCGCGACGGATTCGTCCGTCGCGGTGGCCGACATCGGCTGGCGCGATTTCTTCGCCGACCAGAATCTGGAAAACCTGATCGGCCGCGCGCTCGACAACAACCGCGATCTGCGCGTGGCCGTGCTCAACGTCGAGAAGGCGCGCGCGCAGTACCGCATCCAGCGCGCCGACCGGGTGCCGGCGCTGGGCGCCAGCGCGCAGTTGGATCGCCGTGGCGGCGACAACGTGCCGGTCACCGACCAGTACACCGCCGGCATCGGCATCACCAACTTCGAACTCGACCTGTTCGGCCGCGTGCGCAGCCTCAGCCAATCGGCGCTGCAGCGTTACTTCGCCGAGGAAGAGGCGCGCCGCAGCGCGCAGCTGAGCCTGATCGCCGAAGTCGCCAACGCCTATCTGACCTTGGCGGCCGATCGCGAACTGCTGTCGGTGTCGGAAGCGACGCTGAAGAATCAGCAGGCCGCTTACGATCTGACCCAGAAGCGTCGCGAGCTGGGCGCGGTGTCCGGGCTGGAACTGAGCCAGGCGCGCACCCAGGTCGAGCAGGCGCGCGCGGATTCGGCGCGTTATGCCGGCCAGGTCGCGCAGGACATCAACGCGTTGAATCTGCTGGTCGGCGAAACCGTCGATCCGACGCTGTTGCCGCTCAAGTTGACCGACGGCGTCACCGGCCTGGCCGGGCTGCCGTCGGGTCTGCCGTCGGAAGTGCTGCTGCGCCGTCCCGATGTGCTGCAGGCCGAGCACACCTTGCGCGCGCAGAACGCCAACATCGGCGCCGCGCGTGCGGCGTTCTTCCCGTCGATCAACCTGACCGGTTTTCTCGGCAGCGCCAGCAACGAGCTGTCAGGTCTGTTCGACTCGAACACGCGTGCGTGGACGGTGAATCCGGTGATCAATCTGCCGATCTTCCAGGGCGGCAAGCTGCGCGCGAATCTGGCTTCGGCCAAGGCCGATCAGCAGATCGCGCTGGCCCAGTACGAGAAGGCGATCCAGTCCGGTTTCCGCGACGTCGCCGACGCGCTGGCGCTGACCAAGACCCTGGCCGAACAGCGTCAGGCGCAGGAAGCGCTGGTCGAAGCGGCCTCGCGCGCCGATCAGTTGTCCACCGCCCGCTACAAGGCCGGCCGCGACAGCTATCTCAACCAGCTCGATGCGCAGCGCACGCTGTACGGTGCGCAGCAGGGCCTGGTGACCACGCGCCTGAGCGAACAGGCCAACCGGGTCACGCTGTACAAAGTCCTCGGAGGTGGCTGGAACGAGCGCAGCCAATGAGCACTCCGGGCAAGCCCACCGCCAAGGCCGCCGCGCGCGCGCTGGCTCAGCGCGAGCGCATTCTCGTGGCGGCGCAGAAGTGTTTCGTCGTGCACGGCTTCCACGCCGCCAGCATGGCCAACATCGCCGACACGGCGGGCATGAGCGCGGGCCTGATCTACCGTTATTTCAAGGGCAAGAACGACATCATCCTGGCCATCATCGAGCGCCAGCTCGAAGAGGCCCGGGCCGATATCGCCAAGCTGCACGCGACCAGCGATCTGGTCGCGGGCATCGCGGAAGTGTTCGGGCAGTGGCAGGCCAACGATCCCAATGTCACCAGCGCGGCCTTGTTCCTGGAGCTGACCGCCGAGGCCACGCGCGATGAGGAAATCGCCGTGGCCACGCGCGCGTCCGACAACGTGTTCCGGTCCTTGCTGGGCGATTGGTTCGTGCGCGCCGTCGCCGACGGCGGTTTGGGCGTGTCGCGGGATCAGGTCGCCACGCGCGTGCTGATCCTGCAATGCCTGATCGAAGGCCTGGCGATGCGCGCGATCTCGCAGCCGGATTTGAGCGTGGATCAGGTCAAGTCGGCGTTGAATGAGTTTCTGCCGAGTTTGTTGACGGCGTGAGATGCCGGTGTTCGCGCTTTTGTAGGAGGGGCTTCAGCCCCGATGCTTTTGTTTCAGGTATCGCGTGAGCTGAAAGAAGAGCATCGGGGCTGAAGCCCCTCCCACAAAAGCGTCCAGGGTTCGCGAAGACGCGCGGCTTACCCTCGCAAGCCCTTGGCCAACTCGCCCACGGTCTTCAACGCCGTCTCGATCTTCTTGTCCCACGGCTGCCCGCAACTGAGCCGCACGTGGTGGGCGTAGTCGCCCCGATTGGAAAACAGATGCCCCGGCAGGATGCCGATGCCATGCGCCATCGCCGCTTCGAACAAGGCCTGCCCGCCGACGGCTGGCGGCAACTCCACCCACAAGGTCATGCCGCCGGCCGGTTCGGCCACGCAGGTGCCGTCGGGCCAATGGTCCAGCAAGGCCTGCCGATAGATCTGCGCATTGCCGGCCAAGGTCCGGCGCAAGCGCCGCAGTCCGCGTTCCATGTCGTGGCGGGCGAAGAAATCGATCAGCGCCATCTGCGGCAAGGTCGCGGTGGCGACGGTGGAAAAGCTCTTGGTCCGCAGCAGTTCCGAGCGGCGCCGCCCGCCGAGCATCCAACCCACGCGCAAGCCCGGCGCGAGCATCTTCGAATACGAGCCGCAGGTGACCACGTGTTCGCCGTCGTCGTAACGGCGCAGCGGCGACGGACGTTCGCCGGAGTACGCCAGTTCGCCGTACAGATCGTCCTCGATCAAGGCCGTGCCGTGAGCGGCGCAGGCGGCGACGATCTCGCGCTTGCTCGCCTCGCTGGTCAAGCTGCCGAGCGGATTGTTGAAGTTCGGCACCAGCAGCGCGGCGCGGACCGCGTGGCGTTCGAGCAGTTCGCGCAATTGCGCCGGGTCGATGCCGCGGCCGGGATGGTTGGGAATTTCCAGCACGCGCAGGCCGTGCGCCGACACCGCCTGCAGCAGGCCGTGATAAGTCGGCGATTCCAGGATCACGATGTCGCCCGGGCGGGTGATCGTGCGCAAGGTCAGGCTGATCGCCTCCATCGCCCCGGCGGTGACGATGACTTCGTCCGGATCGATCTCCACGCCGCATTGCGCGTAACGCTGAGCGATGCGCTCGCGCAACTGCGGCAACCCCTGCGGCACGGTGTAGCTCAGCGCGGTGTGCGGATCGCGCCGCATCGCGCGCGCGACTGAAGCGGCCAGCGCCGCGGTCGGCAGCATCGAGGCGTCCGGGGTGGCCGCGTGCAGCGGAATCAGGTCGCGACGCGATTGCACGTCGAGCACGCCGAGCAGGGCGGGATTGCTCACCGGCATCGGCGCGCGGGCGAGGTGGCGCGCGCGCGAACCGCGCGGCGGCGCACCGGCGGCGGCGCGCACGTAGTAGCCCGAACGCGGCCGCGCTTCGATCAGCCCTTCGCGTTCGAGTTGCTGGTAGGCCTCGACCGCGGTGGCCAGGCTGATGCGCTGATCGCGGCCGAGCCGGCGCAGCGACGGCAGGCGTTCGCCGGCGCGCAGCACGCCGCGCTGGATCTGGCGGCGCATGCGGTCGGCCAGGCGTTCGTAGAGGAGGTCTTGGGACATGGGGGCAAATCCGATGACATGTTCGAAGCCCCTCTCCCGCTGGCCACCCAAGGTGACTTCCTTCGGGGCGCGGGAGAGGGGTTGGGGTGAGGGCCGGCAAGCGCTGGTGAAGGCAACGGCATTCGCGCCTTCGGCGCTCACTCCCCTCACCCTAACCCTCTCCCGCAAGCGGGAGAGGGAACAGATGCAGCCTCGCGGCCCCGCAAACTGTACCGGTCGAAATTGATCCTAACTGAATCTGTATCGGTCCGCAGCCCGGTCCTAACCTGAGCCTCCCCGATCCCGTCGCCCCGGCGCGTGCACCGCGCAGTCCCTCATGCCCCCCGTCGCCACCCCCGCCGAGTCGCGTACCGCCCTGATCCAGTTATTGGTCGCCGAACTGCTGATCGGATCGGTCGGCGTGTTCGTGCACGAAAGCGGCCAGAACGCGATCACCGCGGTGCTGTTCCGCTGCATCTTCGGCTGCCTGTTTCTGTTGGCCTGGGGCACCGCGCGCGGGCTGTTCCGCGGCTTGCTCGGCGAGCGCGCGCTGATCCGCTCGGCGATCGTCAGCGGCGTGCTGCTGGTGCTGAACTGGGTGGCGCTGTTCGCCGGCATGGCGCGCTCGTCGATCGGCGTGGCGACGATGGTCTACCACTTCTTCCCGTTCGTGATCCTGGGGATGGCGGCGATGTTCTACGGCGAGCGCACGCGCGCGGCCGACCTGGGCTGGACGGCGATAGCCTTCGTCGGCGTGCTGTGCTCGGCCGATCCGTTCAAGTTGTGGAACAGCGCCGGCAGCGGTTATCTGATCGGCGTCGGCATGACCTTCGTGGCGGCGATCCTGTGCGGCGCGTCGTTGCTGTTGTCGCGGCGGATCAGCCGCGAGCGGCCGTTCGCGGTGGTGCTGATCCAATGCCTGGTCGGCGTGGTCATGCTGGCGCCGTTCGCCGATTACGCCGCGGTGTGGACGCCGGGCAGTCACTGGTTCTGGCTCGCCGGACTGGGCCTGATCCACAGCGGCGTGTGCTACGTGCTGTTCTATTCGTCGTATCCGCGCCTGCAGGTGGCGACGATCGCGGTGCTGGCTTTCATCTATCCGGTGATCGCGCTGCTGCTGGACTACCTGCTCTACGGCCGCACATTGGCGCCGGTGCAGAGCCTGGGCGTGGCGCTGATCGTGCTGGGCACTCTGGGCGTCAATCTGAAATGGCAATGGCGCCGGCCGTTGCCGGCGCGGGCTTGAGCGCTCGCGAAGACCGCATGTTTTTCTCGACCCGGTCCGTCGTGTAGACGGGGCAGCAGGCGATTGCGCCTGCTCGGCCGGCGCAAGGACGCGCCGGCAGGGTATTTGTCGTTCGCCGATGCGATGCCGCGGCGAGCCGATCGCGACTCAGTCGGCGAGCACCAGCCGCCAGGCGCCTTCGACATCGTCTTCGACTACCGTCCACGGCACCTGCTCGGCCCCGCGCAGGCGTTCCCAGCCCCGGGCCAGCTCGTCGCGGATGTCGTCCCAATGGCGTTCGCCGTGATGCAGGCGCGCGCCGATGCCGTAGGTGATCGCCAGTTCGCGGGTGTGATGCGGGATCGCCGCCGCGCTGGCCGAAGCCGGATCGCCCGGTTCGCTCTCGGGCGAAGAGGAAAGCCAGTCGACGTAGCGAGGGGGCATGGGGGCAGTCCGTTGGCATTCCTTTTGCATTAGGACGATATCGGTTTTATGTTCGGTGGGGGTTACGGGAAGTGGCTAGCTCACATCCGAAACGCGAGCCAGGTCGCAAACACGCATTCGGGTTTTCGCGCGTTCGTTCGTACTCCACCGAAAGTCGGAGGCCCGGCGCGACCAAACTGAACCTTGAGTGGGGCGCATGCTGAATGCGCCGGGTGTTCGCGGCCGCGCGGTGAATCGGCCGTCGATAAGCCATTCGTTTCCATCGGCGCGGCCGGATGCACCGGCGGCAAAAAAACGCCGCCCACGAGGGGCGGCGCCCGAGCGCTTCCCTGCGCTCAACCCTTGATGCAGACCACCTGGCGCAAGGTGTGAACCACCTCGACCAGATCGGTCTGAGCCGCCATCACCGCTTCGATCGGCTTGTACGCCGCCGGCGATTCGTCGATGACCGCCGCGTCCTTGCGGCATTCCACGTGGGCCGTGGCCTCACGATGGTCCTTCAGCGTGATCTGCTGCCGCGCTTGCGTGCGGCTCATGACCCGGCCGGCACCGTGGCTGCAGCTGCGGAAGCTGTCCGCGTTGCCCTTGCCGCGCACGATGTAGCTGCGCGCGCCCATGCTGCCGGGGATGATGCCGAGCTCGCCTTCGCGCGCGCTGACCGCGCCCTTGCGCGTGACCCACAACGATTCGCCGAAATGTTCCTCGCGCTGCACGTAGTTGTGGTGGCAGTTGACCGCGGTTTTTTCCAGCTGGAACTTCGGCAGCTGGATACGCATCGCGTGCAACACCCGCTCCATCATCGCTTCGCGGTTATGGCGGGCGTAGTCCTGTGCCCAGCCGACCGCTTCGACGTAGTCGTCGAACAAAGGCTCGCCTTCCAACAGGAAAGCCAGGTCCTTGTCCGGCAGATGGAAGCCCAGCACGCGGCGTTCCAGTTTCAGCCGCGCCAGCTCGATGAAGTAGCTGCCGATCAGGTTGCCGGTGCCGCGCGAGCCCGAGTGCAGCATCACCCATACCGCGCCGGCCTCGTCGAGACAGACTTCGATGAAGTGATTGCCGCCGCCGAGCGTGCCGATCTGCTTGTCGAGCTTGTCGGTGCGCAGCTTGCGGTGCTTGCCGTGGATGACCTCCAGCCGCGACGCCAGGCCCGACTTGGCCAGGCGCGTGGCGTGGCTGTCGGGCAGGCGCCGGTGCTCGCCGCCGCGGCCGTTGCCGACCGGCACGCAGTGCTCGATCGCCGAACGCAGCTTGGCCAGACTGTCGGGCAGGTCCTTCGCCCGCAGCGTGGTGCGCACCGCGGCCATGCCGCAGCCCAGATCGACGCCGACCGCGGCCGGAATGATCGCGCCGCGCGTGGGCACCACCGAGCCGACGGTGGCGCCCTTGCCCAGGTGGACGTCGGGCATCACCGCGACCCAGGGGCCGACGTGGGGCAGGGCGGCGATGTTGCGCAGCTGCCGCCGCGCGCCTTCGTCGACCGTCACCCCGCGCACCCAGCCCTTGACCGGCACCGCGCCTTCTTCGGCGTGGAGCAGTTCGAAGCTTGATGTACTCATGTCAATGTTCCTTGTTGCGCGCGCCGTTTCGTATCGGCGCGCGATATTTGGATGCATGCGGCGCCCGCCCGCCGGAGCGCGGGCTCGCGGCGTACGAATCGGGCGCGGTGCCGTTGCGCAGTCCGTGATCGCTCAACTCCGCGCCGCTGAGCTGCCGCTTGCGCCGTGCGTACAGCGCGCAAGCGCCGTATGTCCGGCATCGCTCGCCATCGCAGGGGCCGATCTTCTTGTGGGTCACCGCATCGAAGACGATCTGCCTCGGCAGCTTGCGCCTGCGTTGATCGGGCTTGCGCGGCGTATCGCGCGCGGGCACCGGCGCGAGTGCGACCTCGTACCACAGGCCGTCGATGCGCCGCAGTTGGGTGTGCGCGTCCAGCGTGCGCACCTCATCCTGCCAACCTTCGCGACGCGCGCGCACCGCCATGCGGTGCGCGCGGCGGCGCTCGCCGCGCAGGCCGATCGCCGCCTCGTTGCGCATCAGGCAACCGTTGCGGGGATCGACATACAGCGCGCTACGGACTTCAGCGAGCGGCGCCAAGCCGCCCCAGCTTCTCATTACATGGAATTCTCCGTCGATTTCGAGCACTTGCATGGCCACGAAATCATCAATGTGTTGATGGATGTGTTGCTGCACGGTGTTGCGCCGGTCCACGCGCGCGCACAGCTGCGAGTAGACCAAGTCCCAGCGCCGTCCGACCTGGCGTTCCAGGTAGCGCTGCAGCGGGCGCAGGTTTTCGTTGAGGCTTTTACGGTAGCCGTGTCGCAGGCGCAGGCTCTCGTGGACACGCTGGTCTTCCGGGTCGCGCGCTTCGCGTCCCGGCTTGTCCCAGCCGCCGCCCAGGCGCGGGCGCTCGACGATCACTTTGTACATGTCGTTTCGCATACAGGTTTGGTATCCGATAGCTATCGGCGCGCTCGGCCATGCGGCCGGGCACGACGGTACGGCCGCCCCACGCGGGGCGGCGCTCGCGTTGCCTTCGCGGCTGAGGCGCTATCGGAATCCGCATGGCGTGCCGCCATGCGGTCGTGCGTCTCAGCCGTTGCCCTTCAGGCTGACCAATTGCTTCATGACTCCCTCCAGACCGCCGAATACGGTCAGCTTGTCGATCTTCTCGGTGATCTTTTCCAGGGCCTCGAGCTCCTTCAGGCGCATCAAGACCGGGCTTTCCTCGATCAGCTTGGCGGTGTTGAGCAGGCTGCGCGTCGCGTTCGCCTCTTCGCGGCGACGGATCACGTTGGCCTGCGCGGTCTTCTCCGCCTGCACCACGCCGTTGAGGATGTCCTTCATCTCGCCCGGCAGGATCACGTCCTTGACGCCGACGCCGAGCACTTCCAGCCCCGCCTCGGCGACCGGCCCGCGCACATGGGCGAAGATGTCCGCGTCGAGCGAAGCCTTGTCGCCGAGCAATTCGTCCAGGGTCTTGGACGAGATCGCCTTGCGCAGACCGTACTGCAGCTCGCGATAGACGTGGTCGAGGTACTTGGCGACGCGGGTACGCGCCGCGACCGGGTCGGTCACGCGCAGGCTCGCGGCCAGGTTCACGCGCAGCGACACCTTGTCGCGGGTCAGCAGTTCCTGGCCCGATACTTCCATCGCCTGCACGCGCAGTTCCACCACCTCGACCGCGACGTTCTTGCGCAGGTTCCAGAACGCATACGCGCCCGGCTCCAGACGACGCACGAACTTTCCGTCCACGAACAGCAGACCGGCCGATTCGGTCGGCACGTTGCCGGCGACCGCGACGCGGTCGAGGTAGCTGAGCTGACGCAGGCCGTTGGCGACCTCGCGCTCGACCTCCAGACCTTCGCCCAGGGCGATGGCGCGGATCTCGATGCTGGCCAGGCCCTTCCAGTACAGGCGGCGGGTGCCCGGCGCGAGCACATCGGCGATGCGGCCGTTGCGCAGCATCAGCCCGACTTCGTCGTTGCCGATGTCGGCCAGGACAAAATGCATCTGCAGGCGCTCGCCCAGGCCGGCGATCAGCGCCTCGCCATCGTTGCCGGTGTACTGGCTGTTGCCGATGTCGTGCGTGACCAGCGCCAGCTCGCGCTTGAAGTCGCTGAGGCGATGGACGCCAGCGCCGAGCACGCGCTCGATGCGGCGGTTGCGGTAAACCAGGACGCGCTCGGCATCGCCGACCACGACCTTCTTCATCCAGAACATGGTGTTCTCCTTGAGGTTCCGGTGGGTCCGATCCGTGGTGGTGACCGTTGCGACCGAATCGGTTGTCGCAAGGGCGCGGTGAAAAGCCAGGGCGATCGCGGCGCCCGCGGGCGCCGCGATGGGTTCGTCATGCGCGCCGGGCGCGCACAACGTTGGAGCTTGTTCGCCGCGCACGGAGACGAACGGAACAAGGCGGAAACGCCCCTGACGCCGTCACCGCGAAACCCGCGCGCGGATCGCGCGGAGCCGGTGCCGCCAGGCATCGCGACGATCCTTGTCGCCGATGCTTGCGCCGCGCCGTTCCTGCGCCTTCAGGGCGTGGGTCCGGCGGTGCCGCCGCTGCCGCGTTTCGTTGCGCGTCGCGTGACAGCGACGTTTGGCGAAACGCCGCACGGGGCGTTTCCTGGGTTGGAACTTTCGTTCCTTCAAGACTGCTTTTTAGGCAGTAGGTGGGATAACGGGAATCGAACCCGCGACAACAGCATCAAGACGCTGTGCTCTAACCGACTGAGCTATATCCAAGCGAAAGGGTCGGACTCGAACCGACGGCCTGCGCACTAAGTCGCCGCTCTAACCGACTGAGCTACCTTCCAAAGCAGAACCCGTCCGCGCACTTCGGCATACGCCACGGCACGGCCGCGCGCACCGGACGGGATGGCAACCCGTACCGCTGAAATGCGTTTCATTGATTCTGCGCACTGACGTCTGTTTCCAGACGGCAATTCGTTCGGGCGCAAGCGCCCATGTGAGTCGATCGCGCACGCGCCGCCCGTGCCGAAGCACCCAAGCACAGCGCTCAAAGCGCCTCTGCGGTCGAACCCCTGTGTCTACGATGCTTCGGGGCCGTGTGCGATCAAGCTTGTTTTCAAGGGTTATGGTGTCCTTTGCGAGCGCTGAAACGAAAACGCCCCCGGTGTTCGACCGAGGGCGTTCGCTTCCTCGGAAGATCGGGCGACCGATCTTCCTTGGCAAAGAAGATCAATCCGGCGTGTGTTGCGCCTGGCGACCGCGCATCGACAACGCGCGGTCGAACAGACCGGGGCACGAGGCCCGCAGTTCGTTCTGTTTGGCGATGTGGATGTCGAGATGCATGTGAAGGCGGTCGGTTGATTGCGTCGCAAGGACGATGGGCGCGAACTCTACGCTCGCGAAATTACGGATGCAAGACCGTTCGTCGTCCCGCGAAAGGTTTTTTCGCGGTCGGTGTGATCGATTCGGGCGGGGGTGTGGCGAGAGATTTCTAGTTGCGATGATGGTTTGAGGTTGCGCGTGCCCTCACCCCGGCCCTCTCCCGCAAGCGGGAGAGGGAGGGAAAGCGATGCGGGACGATGTGATTGCGTTGCGTGCGATCAGAATTGGCCGACTCTCGCCAACAACGCATCGGTATCGATCACCTCGGCAAACTCCGCGCGCAACGTAGCCAGATGTGCGCGGCTGATCGCTTCGGCCGCAATCACCGTCCCGTCGGCGTCGGTCAGATCGAAACAGCAGCAGGCATCGCCGACCACGACCGTGCGATAGCCCAGGTTGCTCGCCATGCGCGCGGTGGTGGACACGCACATGTCGGTGCTGATGCCGAACAGCACGACGGTGTCGATGCGCAACCGGCGCAGGCGCAAGTCCAGGTCGGTGCCGATGAAGGCGGCATTGGCCGATTTGCCGACGACCGTTTCGCCGTCGAGCGGTTCGAAGCCGTCGCGAAAGGCATGGCCCGCATGCGTGGGCTGCAACGGCGAACCGTCGTGGATGGAATCGTGGCGCACATGGATCAACGGCAAGCCGCGTTCGCGCCAGGCCGCGAGCAGGCGTCGGCCGTTGTGTTCCATCGCCGGATTGTTTCGAGGCCCCCACGGCGGATAGTCGAAGCCGCGCTGGACGTCGATGGGAATGAGGGCGGTGCGATGCGATGAGTTCATGGAGATCGGTTCGTTGGGATGGGCTGGGACGCGGACATGGTCGGCACGGGCGCGGCGCGCTGGGCGATGCGGCATGGTGCGCATTGCGCCGTGCCGGTCTCAACCCGGCACAATGACGGTCCCGGCCGGCGCGGCCGGACAGCCGCCACGGGTTCCCATCATGAAGACGCTGGACGAAGTCGATCGCAAGCTGATCGCGTTGCTGCAGGACAATGCCCGTCTGTCGACGGTGGCCCTGGCCAAGGCGGTGAGCCTGTCGCGCAGCACCGTGCAGGAACGCCTGCAGCGCCTGGAGGCGGCCGGGGTGATCGCGCAATACACCGTGCGCCTGGGCAGCGGCGGCGATCCGCTGTGCGCGTGGCTGATGCTGCGTTACGCGGAAGGCTTCAGCTGCGACGACATCGTGCCGCCGCTGTCGGAATGGCCGCAGGTGCGGCTGGTGCACAGCGTGGCGGGCGAGACCGATCTGATGGTGCTGGTGGAAACGCGCTCGCCCGGCGAGTTGGCCGACCTGCGCGAGCGGGTCGCGGCGATGAAGGGCGTGGACGACGTCACCACGATCCCGATCCTGCGCACGGCGCTCGATCGCACCTAAGCGCGCCTTACTCCGAATCCAGCTTCGCCAGCGTCAACACCCAGTCCGGCACGGTAGGTTCGCCGGCGAAGAAGCTCGCCGGTTCCTTCGCGCCGATCGCCCAGCGATGCAGCCAGCTCGGTCCGGCCGGGCCGGTGTAGGCGTCGGTGCGCTCGTAGGCGCGATCGCGCATGGCTTCGTCCAGGCCGATGAACCGGTAGCCGCGTTTGCGCGCCATCGCGATCAGGTCGCCGTAGCTGGCGGCGTTGAGCGCGTTGGCGTGGATCAGCCACACCTGCGGCAGGTTGTAGCCGAGCAGGGCGATCGATTGCTGTTCGTAGTAGTCGAGCTTGCTGCCCATGTACTTGATGTAATCGCGGCGCAACCTGGCCTTGAGCTTGGCCGCGCCGGGACGGTCGGCGGCGTGCAGATAGGCCGCGGCCCAGATCCAGTCGGAGTTGTCCACGGTCACCGGCGCGATGCGATAGCCGTGCGCGTCGAGGAATTTCGCCAGATCGACCTTGTCCTGCGCGCTGCGCCCGGCGCGCAGGTAGGGATGACGGAACCAGTGCGGGGTCTGCCCGCGCGCCTGCAGCATCGGCCGCAGTTGCCGCTCGCCGCGCAGGATGTCGTCTTCGTACGCTTTCAGCCCGACCGCATGCAGATCGGCGTGGCTGTAACTGTGATTGCCCAAGGTGGCGCCGGCGTCGAGCCAGTCGCGCAGCATCGCCACGCGTTCGGCCTGCAACTGGCCGCCGCCTTCGAGCTTGCCTTCGTTGACGAAGCCGATCACCGGCACGCCGGCGCGGCCGATCGCGGCGATCAGGCGGTGGTGGTCGGCGATGATCTGCGCGGTCGGCACGCTGGGCAATTGCACCCAGGGCAGATCGTCCACGGTCATCGCGATGCGCCGGTCCGGCGCGGTCTTGGCTTGCGCCGCGGCGGCGTCCGCGCCGCCCGCGAGCAGCAACAGGCCGGCGAAGAGGGAACGCAACAGCGTGGAATGGGCGAGCGTCGAATGGAGCGTGGCGAACGGGCGCATGCGGACCTCCGATCGGGGATGCGCCGATCATCGCCGCGCCGGCGCCGCCTGCCTACCGCCGCGGTTCGCAGTCGCGGCATGGGTCGCTAAATGGCCGGTCGCGTTCGCCGCCCGCGTCGTGCGACGCGGGCCGGCGCACGCCGCCGATCCCGAGGATCGCGCCTCAGTCGAGCTTGCGCGAAATGAAGTAGTAAGCCAGATTGCCGATCCCGATCGCGCCGAGCAGCACCGCGACGGTGCCGGGGTTGGCGTCGCGCCAGCCGGCGCTTTCGATGATGCCGAAGCCGACCGCGAGCAGGACCATGACGATGCCCCAGCGCAGGGCGCCGTGGCGGCGGCGGATGTCTTCGTCGCGGGCCATCGAGCGCAACAGCTCTTCGGCGCCGCCGGTCTGCAGCAGTTTGCTGCGGAAACGCGCCTCCACGACGATCTTGATCGCGAAGACGATGCAGACGAACAGGGTGATGGGGACGAGGATTTCTGGCATGGCGGCAGTCTCTGCGGGTTCGGGTCTGGCTGCAATGGATACGGCGCCCTCGCCGTCGGTTGCAGCCGGCCCCGCCGCGGCCCGCCGGGCGCGGCCCGGAAGGGCGCCGTGGCGCCCGGCGCCACCGCCGGCCGGACGCGGCGGCGGACAAGTGACAGGTATCACCGCGCGACCGGTGCCCCGCCACTGCAACCGCGCGCGCCGTGGCCGCATCCTCTGGGCCATGACCGGTACAACCCCATGAACGACGACCGCACCCTGGTCGAAGCCGTACTGGCGCGCGCGCCGGGCGCGTTCGAGCGTCTGGTGCGCGAGTACCAGGGGCTGTGCTGGCACATCATCCAGCGCATGGTCCGCCATCCCGACGACACCCGCGAGCTGTGTCAGGAAGCCTTCCTGCGCGTGCACCAGTGTCTGCACCAATACCGTCACGAGAGCCCGCTCAAGTCGTGGATCGGTCAGGTCGCCTATTCGGTCGCCAAGCGCCATCTGGAGCGCAAGCGGATTCCGATCGTGGAAGTGGCCGACGACGAGGACGCGCTGTCGCCGCTGGATCGGGTCAGCGACGGCTTCGATCTGGAGGCGGCCTGCGCCGACGAGGAAATCGCCGCCGGCCTGCACGCCGAGATCGAGGCGCTGCCGCCGTTGCAGCGCACATTACTGACCCTGTATCACCTGGAAGAAGTGCCCATCGGCGAAATCGCGCAGATCACCGGTCTGGCCGAGGGTACGATCAAGAGCCACCTGTTCCGCACCCGCGCGCGCCTGCGCCAGCGCCTGGAAGCCCGGTTGGGAGAATTCGCATGAACCGCACACCTGAAAACACCGCTGCCGACGCGGTCCGCTTCGACGATCCGCGCATCGCCCGCGAATGGGAGCTGCAGGAACGCGCCCAGCGCGAGGAACGCGCCGGCGCGCCGATGGACGAGGCCGATCCCCGCCTGGCCCAGTACCGCCTGCTGACCCGGGCCTTGCGCGCGCCGGTGATGGAGCCCATCGCGTACGGCTTCGCGGAACAGATCGCGCGCCGCGCGCAGGCCCTGGCCGCCGGCAACGACCGGGTCGAACGTTATCTGCAGCAGCTCCTGCTCGCCGCGCTGGTGGTGGCGGGCGCGGCGATGGTCTGGTCGAGCAGCGCCAACTGGTGGCCGGCGCTGCAGGCGCAGGTGCCGTCCGGCAGCCTGTCCTGGGGTGTGCTGGCCGGCGGCTGCTGTCTGCTGACCTGGGGCTGGGAAGGCGTCGCCCGCGCAATCGGCCTGGACGCCGCGCCCCGGCATACGGCGTGATCGACTGAGCGCCAGCCGCGCCGCTGTCTGCAGCGGCGCGCGCGGCGATGACGGCGGCGCCTGGGTTCACGGCGTTTGCTGCCGCGGAAATTTTCTATTGTGGGAGGGGCTTCAGCCCCGATGCCTTTCGCTCCGATCGCCTTGACCCTAACCGGGCCTGATCGAACAGCATCGGGCCTGAAGGCCCTCCCACAACAAACCTCGAAACGGACGGCCGCTCGAACAAAACGCGAATGTAGGAGGGGCTTCAGCCCCAATGCCTTTCGCTCCGATCGCCTTGACCCTGACCGGGTCTGATCGAACAGCATCGGGCCTGAAGGCCCTCCTACAACAAACCTCGAAGCGGACCGGCCGCTCGAACAAAACGCGAATGTAGGAGGGGCTTCAGCCCCGATGCCTTTCGCTCCGATCGCCTTGACCCTAACCGGGCCTGATCGAACAGCATCGGGTCTGAAGGCCCTCCTACAAAAGACCTCGAAACGGACGGGCCGCTCGAACAAAACGCGAATGTAGGAGGGGCTTCAGCCCCGATGCCTTCCGCTCCGATCGCCCTGATCCTAACCGGGCCTGATCGAACAGCATCGGGCCTGAAGGCCCTCCTGCAACAAGCCTCGAAACGGGCGGGCCGCTCGAACAAAACGCGAATGTGGGAGGGGCTTCAGCCCCGATGCCTTCCGCTCCGATTGCCTTGACCCTAACCGGGCCTGATCGAACAGCATCGGGTCTGAAGGCCCTCCTACAAAAAACCTCGAAACGGACGGGCCGCTCGAACAAAACGCGAATGTGGAAGGGGCTTCAGCCCCGATGCCTTCCGCTCCGATTGCCTTGACCCTAACCGGGTCTGATCGAACAGCATCGGGCCTGAAGGCCCTCCTACAACAAACCTCGAAACGGGCGGGCCGCTCGAACAAAACGCGAAACCGCATCCGCGCATTTGCGGTATCGCGACGGCGTGCGCAGTTCGCTGTCACCAGTGCCCTGCGCGTGTCACCCAAGTAACAGCCATCGCCGGACCCCCTCACCAGACTCGCCTGACATGCATACAACAGGAGAGGCGAGTGATGGAACGTACAAGACTCGAACGTCCCGATTTCAAGGCCGCCGATGAAATGTTCGCCAACGCGTGGCGGGTGAGCCTGCCGGAGCTGGAAGCGCGGGCGCGACGTTTCGCCGAAGGCCAGCGCGACCGCGCCGAGGAATTACTGGCCAATACCGCGATCAAGGCCTTGCTGTTCATGCGCCGCTCGCCGCAGACCATCACCGATCCGTGCGGCTTCCTGTTCGTGGTGCTGCGTCACGTATTTCTCGACAGCGTGCGCCGGCGCGGGCGCGACCGCGAGGTGTTCGACCGCAACCGCGAGGTCGACGGCGACTCGGCCGGTTTCGCCCACGACGGCCTGACCGCCTTGCAGAAGCTGGAACTGGACCAGCAGCTCGACCGCGTGGTCGATGCGGTGGCGCGGATGAGCCGCGAGCAGCGGCGCCTGTTCGCTTACCGCTTCATCGACGATCTGCCGTATCCGGTGATCGCCGAGAAGCTGCACATCAATCAGCCGCTGGCGCGCAAGCGGGTGGAGCTGCTGCGCAATCGCCTGAAGCTGGTGATGTCGCGGGATTGAACCGGCGCGGCCGGGCGCCGCGCCTTCACAAGCCCACCGGGACCGCGTTCCACCTGGATAGACCCGTAACGAACTCAACCCAAGGACAGGCTCATGGCCGATACCCCCGTCAACTCGCAGATCACCGACGCCGTCACCCAGACCAACGTCAAGGTGGTCGCCGAAGCGCCCGCGCAGGCCATCGCTTCGTTGTACCAGGTGTCCAGCCATTCCACGGGTCTGGCCTTGCAGAACGCCGTGCACAGCCAGCAGGTGCTCAATCAGATCTCGACCGCGGTGGTGTCCAAGGCGGTGCAGCTGATCATGGCGGTGGGCGACAAGACGTGATGCGCCCGTTGCCGACCATGCATGCCGGGATTGAGCGGAAAGAGGGTTTTCGACGCGCGGGAGAAGTGCGATGAAGTTCTGGTTCGGTAAAGACAAGGATTCCGCCGCGACGCCGGCCGCGCCCGCGAGCGGGCCGTCGCCGCCGACGGTGGCTGCGGCTGCGGAAGCCGCGCCCGCGCCGCCTGCGGCCGCTGCCGTTGCCGCGAACGCCGCGCCCGCAGCGCCTGCTGTTGCCGCCGCCGCGCCCGTCGTGTCCCCTGGCACGCCATCGCCTGGCGGTGGTGCGGCCGCGTCGTCGCCAGCGTCCTCCGGCGGCGACGCGACCGCGCCTTTGGCCGCGGACGCGGCATCGACGGCCGCCGCTGCGCCTGCGGCAACCGCGCCGAACTCGAACACGAATGCGTCCAACGCAGCCGCAGCCGCAGCCGCAGCCGATCCGAGTCCGACGGACGCGACGCCGGCCGCCGTCGCGCCATCGCCTGTATTCGCCGCCGCGCCGCCGAAAACGCCGCTGGCGACGGCGCGCGAACGCGCGACCCAGGGCGGCGGCGCGACACCGCCGGGAGCGTCGGCGACACCGTCGGCCACGCCGCCCACGACGCCGCCCACCACACCACCCACGACACCGCCGACGCCGCCGACACCACCAACACCGCCGCCGACCGACGCGCTCAATCAGAAGATCGTGCAGGCGGTGCAGTTCACCAACGCCGAAACCGCGTCGTACTCGCCTTCGCAGATCGCGACCGGCCCGGACATGATGATCAGCCAGGCCGCCGGCCTGGTCGCGCAATCGGCCGCGGTGTATTTCGACGGCGTCACCAAGATGGCGCTGGCCAGCCAGGGCGTGCTGATAAAGCAAATGACGCAGGAACTGGTCGAAGGCAACATCGAACCGGCCGCGGAAGACGCTTTGGGCATCCTCGCCACGGACATCTTCATTGCCGCCGCCGCCGCCGTCGCCGCCGCCGCGGGCGCGATGGAAGCCGCATCGGCGAGCTACGCCATCGATCAAATCGACAAGAGCATCGACAAGTACTCCACCTTGTTGCAGAACCGCAAGAGTTCCTGAGCGCTCAGCGCTCGGGAACGCGCCGCCGCCGTATCGCCGTAGCCGTTTCGTTTCATCGCTCCGTCCGACATTCCGTCATCACCGTCGCCGCCACCCGCGTGCGGGCGCTGCATCCGCGCCCGCCACGCCGCGCTGTCGCCGCGAATTTCGCAAAGGACCCAGGCCGTGGCTTACTTTTCCTTGCCCTCGCTGACGCTGCCCAGCTACCGATTCGATTACCACAGCCATTTCGGCGGCATCCTGCCGGTCGAGGACGAGACCGCGACGGCCGCGCAGGCGGTGCAGCTGCCGGTGGCCTACACCCAGCAAGGCCGCGACGGCACCATCGAGGTCGATGTCAACGTGCAGATCGCGCAAGGCCAGCAGCTGTCGCTGGCCGGCGCGTTCGGCGGCGCCGCCGACGCCCAGCAGGGCCGCCGCGGCGCCCTGTCGTTGTTCCTCAAGGCGCTGGCGCTGATGGAAGAAAGCAATCCGTTGGCGATCCTCGCCGCCAGCGGCAATCGCCAGCGCTACGAGCGCGGCGAATGCATCGCGGAGGACATCTACATCGCCTGCGTGTGCCTGGTCCGGCGTATGGAACTAGCCGATCTGAGCGGCGCGGCGGCGACCGATCCGGTGCTGTACAAGAGCGTGCGCGGCGCACTGGAATCGATCGCCAAGCGCTCGTCGCTGCCCGGCGCGGCCGATGCGCTGGCGCCGCTGCTGCCGACGCTGCGCTACTTCAACGACAAGATCTACAGCGCGAGCAAATACACCCCGTTCGACGATGCCTACCGTGCGCGCTCGTTCGCGCTGAAGAAGCTGCGCGCCGAGCCCGGCGGCGAAGAGCGCTATCTGCAATGGATGGCGATGAGCCTGCTGTATCTGGAAAACGAAGGCATCGGCCATGCCCAGCTGGCCCTGGGCGAGGACGAGATCCGCGCCGCCAACGCCGTGGCCAGCAGCTACAACAGCGCGCGCAGCACCCAGTACAAGCTGCTGGGCCACACCTCGGCGGTGTACGGCGGCGACAAGGAACTCGAACGCGATCTCAACACCAAGCTGCTGCCGCTGTTCCAGGACGCGAGCCTGACCGAAGTGGTCGGCATCGATCTGCTCGGCAGCGAGAACAAGGTCGGCAACTACGCCGAGCTGTTCGCCTTCCTGACCGCGCAGGCCAGCCAGGCGACGCCGCCGTTGACGCAGTACTTCGGCAGCGGCGCGAATGCGCGCGCGCTGCAGTTCGTCAATCACATCCACTGCGGCGAAGGCATGGGCGTCGCCGCCGACAACCGCTCGGCGATCGGTTATGCGATGGCGTACTCGGCGCAATTGCCCGACGCGCCGTTCTACCGCGCCTACGCCGACTACGTGCTGACCTGCCTGGCCGCCGCGCAAGGCCGCCAGGCCGACCATCCGCGCGGCAGCGCCGGCACCCACGCGCTGTCGGACAACCAGGTCTCGGGCCTGTTCGACGAATTGTTCCGCAACGACTCGTTGACCATCGGCGGACTGACCCTGCGCCGCTACGACGGCAACAGCACGCGCACCCGCGAACTGGTCGCCTACGCCGGCAAGCGCAACATGATGGCGCTGTGCGAATCGCTGGACCTGCCGTCGGCGCCGCCGCCCGCGGGCGCGCCGCCGTCGCCGCCACCGCCGCCCGCGCCCAGTTACTACGCGCTGCTGACCGCGCCGGCGACGCTGCTGAGCTTCCGCCTGGGCCACGCCTACTACTACCGCAGCTTCGTCGCCGCGCGCTATCCGGTGATCGCCTTCGACACCAACCTGGGCAGCAACGCGATCACCGGCGCCTCGGGCCTGTTCGCTTCGGTGGAGGGCTACCGGCTCAACCGCGGCTTCCGCCATCTCGACGGTTATGTCGATACGGACCTGCTCACCGCCGTCACCGACACGGTGATGTTCACCGGCTTGCAAGCCCTGAGCGCGGATCAGGTCAATCAGCTGATGCAGCTGGCGCGCGGCTCGACCACCCTGCCGCTGCTGTTCAGCGCCGGCGCGCCGGTGATCACGCCGATGCTGAGCGTGGCGATGGCGCCGATCATCCAGACCATCGGCGCGGCGAACTGCTACCAGGGATTCCAGACCCTGGTCACGGCGATGATCGGCGAAAATCAGTCGCGCAGCGTGTGGTTCGCCGCTCTTGCGCGCGCGCTGAACCTGTTCATCAACTGGCGCTGCTATCTGCTCGGCTCCGACGCGCAAGGCGTGGAGCACACCGACATCCAGGACGAATACCTGCGCAGCGTGCTGCTGCTGGCCTACAACCTGGTGCCGTTCGATTCCGCGCCGGGCGCGACCGGTGTGGTCGGAAGCCAATTGCAGCAACTGATCTTTGATGTCGCCGCCGCCTACTGGCAAAGCACCATCGGGCCGCTAGCGGGCTATTCCAGCCAGCGTCAGACCACCGCGACCATCGCCGGCTACAAGGCGCCGGCATCGGTCGTCACCGTGACGCGCAACGCGGCGCCGGCCTGAAATCCGGCCGCATTGCGTATCGCATGACTTGTAGGACCGGAGTTCGCTATGGACGAGAATCTGCATTATCTGCTGCATGAGGAACTGGAAGGCCTGTTCGATTCGCCGGCGGCGCCGGAAAAAACTGCGAGCGTCGGGGCGGTGACGGGCGCGGCCGCCATGCCGGCGCCACAACGCGTAACGGCGGCCGAGCCGGCCGTTACCGCCGCATCGACCACGACAACTGCGACGGCCGTCGCGTCGCCGTCGGCGCAGATCGCCGAGCTGGAGCAATCGACCGAGGCGATGATCAAGCGCCTGATCGAGCTGCTGGCCGAGCCGAAAGTGGTGCAGGCGCTGACGCGTCTGCTGGGCGTGCGCTGAATGTCGGCCGTGGCGAAACAGCCGCCCGCCGCGCGGGCCGCGCGCTCGGACCTGGACGAGCAACTGCGCGTGTTCGCGCACAAGTACTTCGATCTGGAACTGAGCGAGGCGCAACGCGCCGAACTGGCCCTGCACCTGATCGCGCCGGACGCGCACGCGCGTGCGCAGACGAGCGCGGCGGCCGGCGGACGGCGCGGCCAGGCCGGGGATGCGATCGACGAAGAGCGCCAGCGCATTCAGGCCGTGATCAAGCAGAGCCTGGGCCGCGCGCAGGCCGCGCTGATCAGCAACGCCCAGGCCGAGCGCGCGGCCGAGAGCGCCGTGCTCGGCGCGCTGGAACGCACCGACTCGCTCGAAGGCCTGCGTCCGAAGGATCTGCCGCCGGGCACCCAGCCGCCGCTGATCTCGCAGATCGCGGGGCGCCTCACCGAGCTGATCAAGGCCGAAGTCGATGCCTGCTTCCAGCAACAGTTCGGCCCGCTCGCGCTGCAGCTGCAAGCGGTGATCGACACCGCCCAGGCCAAGGGCCTGCTGCCGAAAAAAGACGAAGACGACGCTGCCGGCGACGCTTCGAAAAGCGGAAAAACCACGGAAAAACCCGCTGCCGCCGCGGCCGCGGGCGAAGCGCGCGACAAGTCCGCCAAGACCTCGGCGCCGGCTTCACAACGCGATTGATGACTCGTTCTTCAGCAACGTACGGCATCGGCCGTACTTCATCCTAAGGAGCTCGACATGGCATTCCCTACCGCCGTCAACGATCAAATCACCGATGCCGTCACCCAGTCCAACGTCAAGGTCATCGGCGAAGCGCCGGCCTTCGCGATGGGTTCGATCTATCAGTCGATGGCCCACTCCACCGGCATCTTGTTCGAGAACGCAGTCTCGGCGCAGCAGCAGCAGAACACGCTGGCGCAGGCCGCCGCCAACCAGGGCGTGATGCAGATCTACAGCCTGGATACGACCGCCGCCGCCGGCGCCACCGAGAAGGTCGCCCAGACCGGTGTGTCCGACAACCTCACCAGCCTGATGACCGTGCTGCAGGCGTTCAAGTCCTAAGCCGTCGATCGCCGCGATCCGGCCGCGCAGGTCGGATCGAAGATGCCGGCTCGCGGTTTGCATGAGCCGGGCCGGCATCGGCCTTCGCCGCTTGCGACGCTTGAAATCCGATTACCGCTACCGAGGATTCACTCATGGCATATCCCACCGCAGTCAACAATCAGATCACCGACGCCGTCACCCAGTCCAACGTCAAGGTCATCGCCGAGGGCCCCGCCTTCGCGATGGGCTCGATCTTCCAGGCCTCGGCGCATTCCACCGGCATCCTGTTCGAGAACTCGGTCGCCGCTCAGCAGCAGCAGAACACCTTGGCGCTGGCCGCGGCCAACCAGGGGGTGATGCAGGTCTACAGCGTCGACACCACGGCCGCCGC
Source organism: Lysobacter sp. ISL-50 (assembly GCF_018612875.1). Taxonomy (GTDB): domain Bacteria; phylum Pseudomonadota; class Gammaproteobacteria; order Xanthomonadales; family Xanthomonadaceae; genus Lysobacter. Next base: position 178,589 of record NZ_JAGGRI010000024.1, read on the forward strand.
GGGCGCGACGGAAAAGATCGGTCAGACCGGCGTGGCCGACAACCTGACCAGCCTGTTGACCGTGTTGAACGCGTTCAAATCGCCGTCCGGCCTGTAAGCCGCGACGGACGCGATGCCGGACCGCCGCAGGGCGCCGGCATCGTAGCGGCCACGCGCGCCGCGAGCAGCAGTACGGCGACGACGCCACGACTGCAGGGGAACCATCGCTGTTTCGGCCATCGTCCTCGCCGCGGCTTCCGAACGCAGACGTCCACAGGGGGCGTTATGAAACCTGCCACCGGCCGCGGTCGCGGCCGTCATCACCTGGGCGCCCGCAGCGGTCGCCTCGCCGCCGCCGCTGCCGGCGCGCGGCCGAGCTTATGTCCCTGACACCGGACGACGGCAACGCGGTGCGCCGGCGCCGTTGGGGCCTGGATCGCTGCGCGCTGCTGCGCGGCCTGCCGCCGACGCTGCTGGAGCACATCGCGCGTCACAGCACCGAGCTGAATCTGGACGAAGGCGACGCGCTGTTCTTCAAGAACGATCCCAGCGATTTTCTCGCCTTCGTCGTGCACGGGCGGATCTACAAGCTGCTGTACGGGCCCGATGGGCAGGAGTTGATCGTCGATACGATCGAAAGCGGCGAGACGGTCGATGAGACGCCGCTGCTGGATACGCATTCGCACACCTTCACCGCGGTGGCCTACACCGCCACGCGGGTGTTGCTGCTGTCGCGCCGGCACTTTCCCAGCCTGACCTGCGATCCGGGGGTGATCGAACGCGCCCACGTATCGCTGTGCCTGCGTTTGCGGCATGCGGTCGAGAGCCTGGAGACCATGTGCCTGCATCGGCTGGAGTCGCGCCTGGCGCGTTATCTGCTGTCGCTGATGCACAACCAGTCGCGGCCGCGCGAAGGCGATTTCGAAGTCGCCTTGCCGCCGACCCAGAGCATTCTGGCGGCGATGGTCAACGCCAGCCGGCCGAAGTTGAACGCGCAGTTGCAGACCTGGCATCGCAGCGGTTTGGTGAGCCGCAAGCGCAATATCCTGCGCATCAACGATATCGACCAGTTCCGCTGCAAGGCGTATCTGGGTCGCGATGCGGAACGGCCGGATCAACGCGCGAGGTCGACGGCGGCGCGGCGTAGTGCGTGATGTCGAAGATGCGCGTCGTCGCTGCATGCTGTTCCCCCCTTTGAAAAAGGGGGGCTAGGGGGGATTTGCTTTTAGCCGCACGGCCCGAAGAACAACCGCAAAAGCAAATCCCCCACGTCCGCTTCGCGACCGTTCGCCCCCTTTGTCAAAGGGGGCAACAGCAAAAGCCGCGGCGAAACGATCTCACTTCAACATCGGCCCCAGCTTCGTCCACACATGATCGCGCAGCTTCGGTTGCGCGCTGGCGATCGGATGCAGGTTGTCGGCCTGGAACGCGGCGCGATCCATCGCCACCGGTTCCAGCAGGAACGGCAGCAACTGGGTGCGGTACTTCTGCGACAGCTCGCGGTAGTTGCGCTCGAAGCCTTCCGTGTATTCCTTGCCCAGGTTCGGCGGCATGCGCATGCCGATCAGCAGCACCTGCGCCTTGGCGCCCTGCGCGGCCTGGATCATGCGCTCCAGATTGGCCCGGCTCTGCGCCAACTGCAGACCGCGCAAGCCGTCGTTGGCGCCCAGTTCGATCACCACCACGGCCGGCTTGTTGCGCTGCAACTCGCCGGCGATGCGCGCCGCGCCGCCGGCGGTGGTTTCGCCGCTGATGCTGGCGTTGACCACGCGCCAGCCGGGCTGGGTCTTGGCGATGCGCTCGGCGGTCAACGACACCCAGCCCTGCGAGGCGGCCAGGCCGTAACCGGCCGAAAGCGAATCGCCCATGAACAACACCGTGCGCGCGGCCTTGGCCGCGGGGGCCGCCGCCGCCGGCTTGGCGGCCGGCGCGGGCTGGGCCGAAAGCGGCGCCCCGGCGCTCAGCAGCACGGCCGCGGCCAATAATGCGGCCCGCGCGCCGCCCGTGCCGGCCGCGCGGGCATGCCCGATGGCCCATTGAACCGTGCCGCGCCGTGCCGCATATCCTTCATTCGCGCGTCTGTCGCCAGCGGCATCGGTGCCGCCGCGGTGCGGGCCCGCAGCGGCATGCCGGGCGCCAAGGTTCTTAAAGATCATTTAATAACGTCTCCCGATGATGCGGCGAGGCAAGCAGAAGGACGATCATGGCAGTTTCCAATCTCGCTGATTCGATCATGGCCGAGCGCATCGTGAAAGACGGTGACGAACCGCAGGCTGAAGCGACGCCAGCGGCGGCGCGCGGTGTGGCGACGCTGGAAGTCGATGGCCTGGGCAAGCACGTCGCGTTGCCGTCGGGCGAACTCACCATCCTCGATGGGGTCGGTTTCTCGATCGCCAAGGGCGACACCGTCGCCATCGTCGGCGCGTCGGGTTCGGGCAAGAGCACCTTGCTGTCGTTGCTGGCGGGCCTGGATTCGCCCAGCACCGGCACGGTCAAGCTCGACGGCGAAAATATTTCCGCACTGGACGAAGACGGCCGCGCGCGCGTGCGCGGCGAGAAGGTCGGCTTCGTGTTCCAAAGCTTCCAACTGCTGCCGTCGCTGACCGCGCTGGAAAACGTGATGCTGCCGCTGGAACTGCGCGGCGATCGCGATGCGCGCACGCCGGCGCAGGCGATCCTGGACAAGGTCGGATTGGGCCAGCGCCTGGAACACTATCCGCGCCAGTTGTCCGGCGGCGAGCAACAGCGCGTGGCGCTGGCGCGCGCGTTCGTGACCCGGCCGTCGCTGCTGTTCGCCGATGAGCCCACGGGCAATCTCGACACTCACACCGGTCAGGCGATCATCGAATTGCTGTTCCAGCTCAATGCCGACGCCGGCACCACGCTGGTGCTGGTGACCCACGATGAGCATCTGGCCGAGCGCTGCCATCGCCGCATCCGCCTGGACAGCGGCCGACTGGTGCAGGGCTGATCGTGGGCCGGATCATCGCGATGGCATGGCGGCAATTGCGCCGCGACCTGAAAGCCGGCGACGTGCGCATCCTGCTCGCCTCGCTGGTGCTGGCGGTGCTGGCGGTGACCGCGGTCGGTTTCGTCACCGATCGCGCCGAGCGCGCGCTGGCGATCGAAGCCAACCGCCTGCTCGGCGGCGACGCGGTGATCCGCGCCGATCAGCCGATCCAGGGCGCGTTGCGCGAAGCCGCTTCGGTGCCGCAACTGCGCCGCGCCGAAGCGACCGAACTGCAGACCATGATCCGGGTCGGCGAGCGCCTGCAATTGGGCGATCTGCGCGCGCTGGGTCAGGGCTTTCCGCTGCGCGGCAGCTTCCGCATCGCCGATCGCGCCGGCGGCGCCGAACGCGATGCGACCGGCGTGCCCGCGCCGGGCACGGTGTGGATGAGCCAGGCCGGCGCCGACACGCTCGGGGCGAAGATCGGCCAGGACATCGCCATCGGCGATTCGCGCCTGCGTCTGGCCGCGCTGGTCACGCAGGAACCCGACGCGTCGCTGGACTACTTCAACATCGCACCGAAGGTGTTTCTCAGCCTCGCCGATCTGCCCGCGACCGGCCTGATCCAGCCCGGCAGCCGCATCCGTTATCGAATGGTCGTCGCCGGCGCGCCCGGCGCGGTCGAGCGCTTCGTCGCCGCGGCCAAGCCCGCGCTCGGCCGCGGCCAGCGTCTGGAAACCATTTCCGACGCACGCCCGGAAGTGCGCTCGGCGCTCGATCGCGCCGGACGTTTCCTCGGCCTGGCCGCGCTGGTGTCGGTGGTGTTGGCCGCGGTCGCGGTGGCGATGGCCGCGCGCCGGCACAGCGAGCGCCATCTGTCCGGCACCGCGGTCATGCGTTGCCTGGGCGCGAGCCAGCGCACCCTGGTCGGCATCCACGTCGGCGAGATGGTGTTGCTGGGGTTGATCGCCAGCGCCATCGGTGTCGCGCTCGCATTCGGCCTGCAATGGGCGATCGGCGGCTGGCTCGAACAGTCCTTGAAGATGTCGATCCCGGCGGCGAGCGCGATGCCGGCGCTGCAGGGCTTCGGCGTCGGTCTGGTGGTGTTGCTCGCCTTCGGCGCGCCGCCGGTGCTGGCGCTGCGCCGGGTGCCGGCGCTGCGCGTGCTGCGCCGCGATCTTGACCCGACCGAGCCCAGCGCATGGCTGGTCGGTGTCGCCGGCCTGATCGGGCTGGGCGCGTTGCTGTGGTGGAAGGCGGGCTCGGTGGCCTTGGGCGCGTACATGCTCGCCGGCATCGCCGCGACCTTGGCGGTATTGGCGTTGCTGGCCTGGGGCATGATCGTGCTGGTGCGCCGGCTGCGTTCGCGCCTGCGCGGCAGCCTGCGCTATGGCCTGGCCAATGTCAGCCGCCGCGCCGGCACCAGCATCGCCCAGGTGTCGGCGCTGGGATTGGGATTGATGGCGTTGTTGCTGCTGACCTTCGTGCGCACCGATCTGCTCGATCGCTGGCAGCTGGCGCTGGCCAGCGATGCGCCCAACCGTTTCATCATCAACGTGCAGCCCGACCAACTGGTCGATGTGCGCAAGTTCATCGGCGCGCAAGGGCTGGCCGCGCCGACCTTGTTCCCGATGATCCGCGCGCGGCTGGTGTCGTACAACGGCAAGCCGGTGACCGGCGACAGCTACGCCGAACGCGGCGATCGCGCCAAGCAACTGGCCGAGCGCGAGTTCAATCTGTCGGTGGCGCAGACGCTGCGCGCGGACAACAAACTGGTCGAGGGCAAGTTCTGGGCGCCGCGCAAGCTCGCGCAGCCGGAGGTTTCGGTGGAAGAAAGCTTCGCCGAGACCTTGGGCTGGAAGGTCGGCGACACGATCGGTTTCGATATCGCCGGGCAAGCCTTCAGCGCCAGGATCACCAGCCTGCGCAAGGTCGATTGGGAGAGCTTCCGTCCGAACTTCTTCGTGATCGCCTCGCCCGGATCGATGGACGGCTACGCCGCCAGCTACATCACCGCGATCAGCGTGCCGCCGGCGCAGACCCGCTTCACTTCGCAGTTGGTCGAGCAGTTCCCGAATCTGTCCGTGATCGACGTGGAGGCCGTGCTCAAGCAGGTACGCAGCACCGCCGATCAGGTGTCGACCGTGGTCGAGGTGGTGTTCTATTTCTCGCTGATCGCCGGTGTGCTGGTGCTGATGGCGGCGGTGAGCGCGAGCCAGGACGAACGCTTGCTCGAAGGCGGGGTGATGCGCGTGCTCGGCGGCAGCCGCAGGCAGTTGCGTCTGGCGCAGGCGTCGGAGTTCGCCGCGATCGGTTTGTTGTCGGGCCTGACCGCGGCCATCGCCGCCTCGGTGCTGGCCGGCGTGGTCGCGGTGCAGGTGTTCGATTTGCCATGGGAATTCGATTGGCGCATGGCCGCGACCGGTGGCGGCCTGGGCGTGTTGGCGGCGTTGGCGGCCGGCATGTTCGCGACGCGACGGGTGCTGGATGCGCCGCCTTCGGTGACGTTGCGCGAGTTGCAGGGCTGAGGCGGCCCTCACCCCAGCCCTCTCCCGCAAGCGGGAGAGGGAGTACTTGCGACTCGGAACTTGGAGCCCCTCTCCCGCTTGCGGGAGAGGGGTTGGGGTGAGGGAACGCTCTTAAACCTGCAACTGCGGCTGCGCCTGAAACCTGCGCGCATACCCGCGCTCTTCCGCCACGCGCTCGACCTCGGTATCGGCCAAGTCCGCCGCCGCGTACACGACGTACACCATCGAGCCTTCGCGCAAGCCGACATGATGCAATCGATAACGCTGAGCGCCGCTGCCGGTATCGGGCGGGTAATGAAGCGGCGGCTCGCCGCTGTCGAAGTCGAGTTCGCTGTTGTCGACGGTGCCGCCGACGAATAGGGCTCGCATCTGCTATCGCTCCTGAGTCAGGGGAACGTCTCGCATCGTCCCCATCGCGACGTTGCGGCGCGATGAAACCGGCGTTGCGCCGGCGCAAAATCGCAGCCAGATTTGCGATAAGCGCGACGCGCGCTCATTCGCCCGGCGACAGATGTCCGGAAAACACCCGATGGCGCGGATGCAGCCGCAGCCACAAGCTCTGCGCCAGCAACAATGCCGCGACCGCGAGCGCGCCCCACGCGGCGATGCTGGCGCCGCTCAGCGCCGAATCGGCCTGCTTCACATAAACCGCGGCCAAACCCCAGAGCGCGGCGAGGGTGTAACCGGTGCTGCCGCGCATGCGCGCGTTCAGCGCCAGCAGCAACACCGCCGCCAGCGCCAGCAACGCCAGGCTCCACGCCAGCATGGGGTCGGTCGGCAGCAGCCGATAGGCCACGATCACCTGCGCGGTGTTCAGGAACGCCGCCAGCGACAGCCAGCCGGCGTGCAGAGATATCGCGAACTTGGCCCAGATGGCCTGTCCGGGCAGGGGCGAGAGGTCGCGGGCCAGCACCACCGCGGCCCAGGCCATGCATGCCAGCGCCAGCCAGATCGCCGCCAGGGCCAGCCAGAACCACTGCTGCGAGAAGATCGGCATCCACAGCGCGGTCAGGGTGAAACCGGCCGCCACCGCCGGGCGCAGCCGCAGCAGGGTCTCGTGCTCGCGCCAGCGTCCGCGCAGTTGCCACAGCGCGAAGGCCAGATCGAGCAGGAAAATCAGGCCCCAGATCGAGAACGCGTAACCGGCCGCGACCAGCAAAGTGGGGTAGCGATCGGAGATTTCGCCGGTGTCGGGGCCGAAATAGCCCTGTTGCGCGAACCAGGCCACCGCCGGCATCAGCGCAGCCGCGATCAGGACGGGCAGGCGCACGGCGTCCTCCTTGAGATCCAATGCCACACCCTAGCGCGCAGCCGCGTAAAATCGGCGCGATGATCGAATCTCTCCGTAATCGCCATGCGCGTTGATCCCTCCGACGACGCGCTCGATACCCTGTTCCAGCCTTTCGCCGACGGCGTACTGAGCTGGCCCGAACACGGCGGCGCGCTGTTCCTGCGCGCGCGCGACGGCGTCGGCCTGCGCCAGCGGCCGCGCCCGGGCCTGGTCTGCGAGCAGGATTACAAGCCCGCGCTCGACGCCCTGCATCGCGGCGGCCTGGAGACGATCGAGCTCGAATCGGCCGATCCCGCGCAAGCGCCGTCCAAGCGTTACCCGCTGGTGCTGGTGCTGCCGCCGCGCCAGCGCGAGGAAGCGCGCGCGTTGTTCGCGCAGGCGATCGCGCACACTGCGCCGGGCGGGCGGGTGGTCGCCTGCCTGCGCAACGACGAGGGCGCGCGTTCGGGCGAGGACGATCTGGGCCGCATCGCCGGCAAGGTCGCCAGCCTGTCCAAGCGCAAATGCCGGGTGTTCTGGACTCCGCCGCTGGACGGCGCGCCCGATCCGCAGCTGGCGCGGCAATGGGCCGCGCTGGACGCGCCGCGCGAGATCCTCGGCGGCCGTTTCCGCAGCCGCCCGGGCCTGTTCGCCTGGGACCGGGTCGATCCGGCCTCGGCGCTGCTGGCCGAACACCTGCCGGCCGATCTGGCCGGCCGCGCCGCCGATCTGGGCGCCGGTTACGGCTATCTGTCGGCGGAACTGCTGGCGCGTTGCCCGCGCATCACCGCGCTGGATCTGTACGAAGCGCAGGGGCGCGCCGTGCAACTGGCGCGGATCAACCTGCAGCGCATCCACAGCGCGGTGCCGATGGAATTCTTCTGGCACGACGTCACCGCCGGCCTGTCCCAGCGCTACGACGTGATCGTCAGCAATCCGCCGTTCCACGCCCAGGGCCGCGAAGAGCGCCCCGACATCGGCCGCCGCTTCATCGCCGTGGCCGCCGAGGCGCTCAATCCCGGCGGCCGCCTGTGGCTGGTCGCCAATCGCCATCTGCCGTATGAGGTCGTGCTCGACGAACGCTTCGGCCAGGTGCGCACGGTCGCCCAGCACGGCGGCTTCAAGGTGGTCGAGGCGATCAAGGCGCGGGGCCGCGCATGAAACTGGTCAAGCTGATCGCCAACCTGGGTTACGGCAGCCGCAAGGACGTGACCGCAATGTTCCGCCAGGGCCGCATCACCGATGCCGGCGGCGAGGTGCTGTACGCCGACGACAAAGTCGAGCATGCGGCGATCCGCATCGACGGCGAAGCGCTCGATCCGCCGCAGGGCTTGACGATTCTGCTGCACAAGCCGGTCGGCTACACCTGTTCGACCAAGGACCCCGGCCGCGTCGTCTACGACCTGCTGCCGCCGCGTTATCGCCTGCGTTCGCCGCTGCTGTCCACGGTCGGCCGGCTGGATCGCGACACCAGCGGCATGCTGCTGCTGACCGACGATGGCGGCCTGCTGCACCGGATCGTTTCGCCCAAGGCCCATCTGGACAAAGTGTACGAGGCCACGCTGGCCTCGGACCTGCGCGGCGAGGAAGCCGCGATCTTCGCCAGCGGCGAGCTGATGCTGGAAGCGGAGAAGACGCCGCTGGCGCCGGCCGCGCTGGAGGTGCTGGAACCGCGCCGGGCGCGGTTGATCCTCACCGAGGGCCGTTACCACCAGGTGCGGCGCATGTTCGCCGCGGTCGGCAACCACGTGGACGCGCTGCATCGCGCGCGCATCGGCGGTTTGTCGCTGCGGGACCTGCCGAGCGGGCAATGGCGCACGCTCGATTCCGCCGACCTTGAGACCTTGTTCCGTGGCTGAGTTCGCCGTGCGTCCGCTCGATTTCGTTCCCGCCGCGGTGTTGTTCGACATGGACGGGCTGATGCTCGACAGCGAACGGGCGATGCTGGAAACCTGGCGCGAAGCGGCGCTGACCGAATCGATCGACGCCGACGACGGCCTGTGGCTGTCGATGGTCGGCATGCATGATCGCGCCAGCTTCGCGATGTTGGCCGGGCACCTGGGCGAAGACGCGGCGACGCGGCTGCGCGATACCAGTTATCGCCTGTACGACCAGCGCGTGGTCGCCGGCTTGCCGCGCAAGAACGGCCTGCTGGAATTGCTGGATCTGCTGGAAGCGCACGGCATCGCCAAGGCGGTGGCGACCTCGACCCGGCGCGAGCGCGCGCTGAGCAAGCTCGCCGCCAGCGGGCTGATCGATCGCTTCGGCGTGATCGTGACCGGCAGCGATGTCGAGCATCCCAAGCCGGCGCCGGACATCTATCTGCTGGCGGCGCGCGAACTCGGCGTGGACCCGCGCCGGTGCGTGGTGCTGGAGGACTCCGAGCCCGGCGTGCGCGCGGCGCTCGCGGCCGGCGCGACGCCGATCCAGGTGCCGGATCTGGTCGCGCCAGGAGACGAGTTGCGCGGCTTCGGCCATCGCATCGTCGCTTCGCTGGGGCGGGCGCATGAATTGCTCGACGCGGTGCTGCGGGGCGGGGATGGGTGGGCTGTGGTTCGCGGCTAAGAGCAAATCCCCCCTGGCCCCCCTTTTTCAAAGGGGGGAAGCGTTCTAGGGGTTGTGCAGGGGCTCAGACGACGCAGCTTCGTTGCAAGCAAGCTCTTGCTGTTCCCCCCTTTGAAAAAGGGGGGCAGGGGGGATTTCGCTCTTGCCCCTAAACCATCAACCGCCGCCACCCCTCGAACCCCAACTTGTTCAACGTCTCCAGATTCCGCTCCACGATCACCTCCGGGTCCGGAAACGCCGCCACCGCGCGCTCGACGCTGAGCTCGCGCAGCAGATGCAAGGTCGGGTAGGGCGAGCGGTTGGTGCAGTTGCCGACATCGTCGAAATCGGTGCCGGCGAACTGATAATCGGGATGGAAACTGGCGACCTGAATCTCGCCCTCCAGGTCCAGCGCCGCGACCGCGCCGTCGGCGAGGTCGAGGAAATCGTTGAAGTCCAGGAAGTCGGTCAACACCCGCGGATGGATCAACAAGGTCGTGTCGATCTTTTCCGGATCGCTCTGCTCCAGCAGCACCAGCTCCGAGGCCAGCTCTTCGAGCAAATCCTCGGGCGTGAGCGCCTCGCTCAGCACGAAACGCACCTGGCCCTTGGCCAGCACCGCCTTGGCGAACGGACACAGATTCAGGCCGATCACCGCGCGCTCCAGCCAGCGGCGGGTCGCTTCGATCGGATCGGCTGCGGGGGCCTGGCTCATGGCGAACTCAATCGCGGAAGTTGTCGTACTGCAGCGGCCGCTCGAAGGTGCTGGACTTCAGCAGCGCGATCGCGGTCTGCAGGTCGTCGCGCTTCTTGCCGGTGATGCGCAGCTTGTCGCCGTTGATCTGGGTCTCGACCTTGAGCTTGGCGTCCTTGATCGCCGCGGCGATCTTCTTCGCCAGCTTCTGCTCGATGCCCTGCTGCACGGTGACTTTCTGCCGCGCGCCGGCCAGATTGCTCTCGACCTCGCCGAATTCCAGGCAGCGCGCATCGATCTGCCGCGCCGCCAGGCGCTGGCGCAGGATCAAGGTCATCTGTTCGAGCTGGAACTCGCTCGGAGCCGATTGGGTGATGTGCTTGTCGTCGAGCACGAACTTGGCGTCCACGCCCTTGAAATCGAAACGGGTGGATAGTTCGCGATTGGCCTGATCGACCGCGTTGGTCAATTCGTGGGTGTCCACTTCGGACACGACGTCGAAAGAAGGCATGGCGCACTCGCAGGTAATGAAGGGAAACGCCGCAAAGGGTAACGCAAGCGCGGCGGCGATACGCAGCGTTGCAGCCGCGATGCGGTCAACGATCGGCCGGTTTGACGCCGCCGGCACATCGCCCGCCTAGAATGGCCGGGCACCGTTTCGGCTTCGGCGCCGGCGCATCCGCCGCCCGCCCGGTCCCCGCGGTCCCCGCGACCGCACCGACCCCACGCCGCCGCGCCCGTCTCAACTTCACCTGGAACCGCCATGCACAAGACCGCTGCCTACGCCGCGCAGAACGCGCTTTCGCCCCTGGCCCCGTTTTCGATCGACCGCCGCGCGCCCGGCCCGGACGAGGTGCTGATCGACATCCTCTATTGCGGCGTATGCCACTCGGACATCCATCAGGCCCGCGACGAATGGGGCGGGTCGGTGTTCCCGATGGTGCCGGGCCATGAAATCGTCGGCCGGGTCGCCCAGGCCGGCGCCAACGTCACCCGGTTCAAGCTCGGCGACGCGGTCGGCGTCGGCTGTTTCGTCGATTCGTGCCGCGAGTGCCCGCAGTGCAAGGCCGGCGACGAGCAATATTGCGACCAGGGCATGACCGGCACCTATAACTCGCGCGAACGCGCCAGCGGCGCGCCGACCCACGGCGGCTACTCGACCCGCATCACCGTCGATCAGGCCTATGTGCTGCGCATCCCCGAATCGATTCCGCTCGATCGCGCCGCGCCGCTGCTGTGCGCGGGCATCACCACCTATTCGCCGTTGAAGTACTACGGCGTGAAGGCCGGCGACGAAGTCGCGGTGGTCGGCCTGGGCGGCCTGGGCCACATGGCGGTCAAGCTGGCGGTGGCGATGGGCGCGCGCGTGACCGTGCTGAGCACCTCCGAGTCCAAGCGCGCCGACGCGCTGGCGCTGGGCGCGCACGCCTTCGCCGCGACCCGCGATCCGGCCACGTTCAAGCAACTGGCGCGCAAGTTCAATTTCATCATCGACTCGGTCTCCGGCGAGCACGACTACAACGCTTACCTGGGCCTGCTCAAGGTCGATGGCACGATGGTGCTGCTGGGCATTCCCGAAACCCCGGCGCCGGTCGCGGCCGGGCTGTTGATCAGCAAGCGCCGCAAGCTGGTCGGCTCGATGATCGGCGGCATCCGCGAAACCCAGGAAATGCTCGACTTCTGCGCCGAGCACGGCGTGGCCTCGGATATCGAGCTGATCGACATCGACCAGGTCAATCAGGCCTACGAGCGCATGCTCAAGGGCGATGTGCGCTATCGCTTCGTCATCGATATCGCCAGCTTCGACAAGGCGGCCTGAGGCGGCGCGACGGTCGCCGGTGTCGAAGTCGCCGTCCCCGTGAAGGCGGGGACAGCGCGATTCGTCCCAAGCCTTCATCCCACACGAAGGCGGGACTCCAGAGACTTGAGCGCCCGCTCGCCACGCCCATCGCGGCGCGGCCGGGTAAGCTGCGGCCATGCCGCTGCTGCTGATTCCCCTGTTGCTGTTGATCCTGCTGGCGCTGTGGGCGCTGCTGATTCCGATCGGCCTGATCCAGCGCTACCGCTACGGCAAAGCGCGGCGCCGTGCGCTGCCGTGGGCGATCGCTGTGGCGACGGCGCTGTCGCTGATCTCGCTGCTGCTGTTCTTCGCCAGCGCCTGGGCGATCGGGCACTGGATCGACGACGCGCCCGTGTACGCCGCGGCCGGGCTGGCGGCGGGCTGCGCGCTCGGCGCCCTGGGCCTGGCGCTGACCCGCTTCGAAGACGAGGCCAAGGGCTTGTACTACACCCCCAATCGCTGGCTGGTGCTGGGCCTGACCCTGATCGTCGCCGCGCGCATCGTCTACGGCCTGTGGCAGGGCGCGCACGCCTGGAGCAGCGACATGCACGAAGGCTGGTTGCCGCGCCAAGGCAGCCTGCTCGCGGTCGGCGGCCTGCTGCTGGGTTACTACCAGATCTACACCCTGGGACTGCGGCGGCGCCTTCGCCGGCATGCACGCGCATTCGCCGCGGCGCGATGAGGTGACACAGCGCAGGTGACGCGCGCGCCGGGGGCGCGGCATGATGGCCAGTCCCGTTCGTGCCGGCCGCCATGACAGTCCTGCTTCGTCCCCGCATCCCTCCGCGCAGCGCTCGCGGGCACGCGCCATGACCGCGATCGCGTCGCGGCAGCGCCGCGCGATCGCGAGCATGCTGATCGCGGTGCTGATGTTTTCGATGATGGACGCGCTGCTCAAACTGCTGTCGGAGCACTATCCGCCGTTCCAGGTCGCGACCCTGCGCGGCCTGTCGTCGTTGCCGTTCGTGCTGACCTGGGCGATCGCCAGCATCGGTCTGCGCTCGCTGTTGCGGGTGCGCTGGCCGCTGCATCTGCTGCGCGGCGTGCTGGGCGTGGGCATGATGGCCGCGTTCGTCTACGGCGTGAACCGGTTGCCGCTGTCCACCACGTACTCGGTGTTCTTCATCGCGCCGCTGCTGATCACCGCGCTGTCCGGGCCGATCCTGGGCGAACGGGTCGGGCCGCGGCGCTGGATCGCCATCGGCGTCGGCCTGCTCGGCGTGCTGGTGCTGCTGCGCCCCACTGGCGAAGGCATGCTCAGCACCGCCGCGCTGGCGGTGGCGGCCGCGTCGCTGGCGTATGCGGTCACCGCGATCACCGTGCGCGTGCTGTCGCGCACCGACAGCACCCAGTCGATGATGGTGTGGCTGATGGTGATGATCAGCCTGGGCGCCGGCGCCCTGGCCTGGTCGGGCTGGGTTCCGGTGCGCGGCGAGGACTGGTGGCTGATCCTGGGCCTGGGCGTGGCCGGTTCGCTCGGCCAGTACGCGGTCACCGAGGCGTTCCGTCTCGGCGAGGCCTCGCTGATCGCGCCGCTGGAATATACCGCGCTGATCTGGGGCGTGATCCTCGACCTCAGCCTGTGGGGCGTGCTGCCCGATTCGATCACCTGGGTGGGCGCGGCGATCATCGTCGCCAGCGGCCTGTACCTGCTGCGCCGCGAGCGCGTTCACGCGGAAGCTGAACATCCTTAAGCGCGATCTCGCGCAAGCGCATCGGTAAACGCCGCGATCGTGCGTCTATACAGGTGTCCCGCAACCGCGCGCGGTGGCGGCGGGTGAACAAGAGTGAACGTGCGTGCGCGCTTCGCCGCAGCGCGCCATGACGATTGCTTCGCCACGGCGTAGTGTCGAAGCGTAGTCAGGGGAGAAGCACATGACCGCGCTCGTCCACGCTCCCGGGGCACCGTGCTGGTTCGAGTTGGCGAGCGACGATCAACCCGCCGCGGAGGCGTTCTACTGTGCGCTGTTCGGCTGGACGGTCGAACGCACGCCGATGCCCGACGCCAGCGCGTATACGATTTTCAAACTCAACGGCCTGGATGTCGCCGGCACCTACAGCCTGGTGCCCGGCGCCTCGCCCGGGCCCGACGGCAACACCGCCTCGCACTGGGGCGTGTATTTCCGCGCCGCCGACTGCGACGCGGTCGCCGCGCGCGCGGCGGCCTTGGGCGGGCACGTGATCGCCGCGCCGTTCGAACTGATGGAACACGTGCGCATGGCCGTATGCGCCGATCCGGAAGGCGTGGTGTTCTCGCTGGCGCAGCAGCGCGCGCATCCGGGCGTGGACGCGATCGGCGTGGACAACGCGGTGTGCTGGGCGGAGCTGGCCACCCGCGACATCGCCCGCGCCGAGGCCTATTACCAGCAGTTGTTCGGCTGGCGCATGCAGGCGCATCCGCACGCGCCGACCGGCTACCGCGTGTTCGTCGATGAGCAGCGCATGCTCGGCGGCCTATTGCAGATGCAGCCCGACTGGGGCGACCTGGCGCCGCACTGGTCGATCTACGTGCAGGTGCCGGACGTGGACCTGTGCGTGGAGCGCGCGCTGGCGCTGGGCGGGCAACTCGCGTTCGCGCCGTTCGACGCCACCGGCGTGGCTCGCATCGCCCGTCTCAACGATCCGACCGGCGCGGGGTTCTACGTGATCCATTTCCTCGACGAGGCAGGGCACTAGTTCGATCGCGCCGGGCGCAAAAAAAGAACGGGCTCCCGAAGGAGCCCGTTCCGTACTGCCAACCACCGCTGCGATGTCGCTGCAGCGTTTGCTGCCACTGCGTTACCGCACCTGCCGCTGCAACCTTTTCGGTTGATCAGAAGCGCGCGCCGATGCCGACGCCGACGGTGACCGGGTTCAGCTCGGCTTCGCCGACCTTGACGCCGTCCAGCTTCACGTCCGGCTTGCCCTGCATGTAGCGCACGTCGGCGCGGGCGAACCAGGTCGGGTTGATGTTGAGATCGACACCGGCCGTGGCCATGGCGCCCTTGGCGTTTTCCACGCCCAGACGCTGGCCGCCCGACAGCGATTCATTGCTGTAGTTGGCTTCGTAGTAGCCCAGGCCCACGAACGGACGCACGATGGTGTCGGCGCCGCGGAAGTGGTACTGGCCGCTCAGCGCGATCGGCTGCGAATCGACGCTGCCGATCTTGCCGCCGCCGGCGTTGACGCGGTGGCCGAACTTGTCCGCCGCACCCCACGCCTCGATGGCGATGTTGTCGTTGATGAAGTAGCTGGCGCTGAGCGTCGGCGCGCCGTCACCGTCCAGGTCGGTGCGGGTGCCGGCGATCTGCGGATTCTTGGTCGGCTGGGTCAGCGCATAGCCGCCGACGATGGCGAAGCGCTTGCCGCTCGCGCTGTCGGTGGACGCATCCTGAGCGAAAGCGGCGGGGGCGAACGCCAGCGCGCCGATCATGGCAAGGGTCAAATGACGAAAACGGATCATGGAGTGGACTCCTGTTGTTGTGTTGTGTGTTGCACGACGCCTTGGGGGAGGCGGTGCGCAAGGTAACAACGCATGCATGAACCGAACTTGCCGCGCGAACCGGCGTGAAGGAACTTTTCACGCGGGAAGCGTGTTAGAGGCCTGTTTTCAAGGGGAAAATGAACGAAATGAACATATTCGGACTGGTCGGAAATGGTGGCTGATTCTTGCTCGTCGCGTGTTGTTCAGTGTCGGATGTTCGCGGCCAGATGTTCGGATATGGCGACGAAAAGCCTTTAAAACAGCGATTTTCGTGTGTTCATGCGTTCGATGAACGAATCGTGGCTCGCGTGAACAGCGATCCGGCGGCGATGCATTCAACACGGCCGAAGCGATCGAAACCTCTTCAGCGCGCACCTAAACGGCGCAGAAACGCCTGTTTTTTCGCATTGAATTGAAAGTGCGATCCATGCGTGGAACTTTTCCGCCGTATGGATACGCGCGGAACATTCGCGGCTGTTCACTGCGCCCGAAGCGTTTGCGAACTCGCGCGCGGCCCGCGCGCATCGCGCCTCGCGAACCGCCACAACCGGCATGGCGAACGGCCATGACGAATGTCACGCCATCCAACGGCACGGGCAGCGCGCAGGCCTTCAAGGCAATCTGAATGCCATTCCCACCGTCGAGGACCCGACGATGCGCGCTCGCCTTCCGCTCCGACTCACCGCCCTGGCCGCAATGACGCTGGCCTGCGGCGCGGCCTTCGCCGACGTCCATGTCGACGCCAACTGCGAAATCGACAGCCCCTTCGAGCTGACCCTCAACGAGCGCAGCCTGATCCTGACCCGCAAGGACGACGCGCCCAAGGCGATCGTCATGCGTCAGGGCCGGATGTTCGTCGATGACCGCTGGGTGCAGCTCAGCGGCGCCGACACGACCCGCATCGCCGAGTTCGAGCGCGGCACGCGCGCGGCCATGCCCGAGGCCCAGCACATCGGCCGCGAGGCCGCCGATATCGCCTTCACCGCGCTCGGCGAAGTCGCCGCGGTGCTCGGCAATCATCCCGACCGCACCCGCGCCCACCTCGACAAGGCGCGCAAGCAGCTCGACAGCCGCTTGAGCAATGTCATCACCCCGACCCGCTTCAGCGGCAAGGCGCTGGGCGACGGCATCGCCGACGCGCTCGGCGAGACCCTGCCGACCGTGATCGGCGAATTGGCTGGCGGCGCCATCACCGCCGCCTTCAGCGGCGACACCGACAAGTTCAAGCGCCTGGACAAGCTGGACGCGCAGATCGAAGCGGCGGTGCAACCCCGCGCCGACGCACTGGGCCGCCGCGCCGACGGCCTGTGCCAGCGCATGCGCAATCTGGACGCGCTCGACAATGCCTTGAGCTACCGCTTCGACGGTCAGCCGCTGGAACTGCTCAAGGTCGAGGTCAAGGAAAAGCAGGCGAAATAGTCGGCCATCCCGGGCGTTGGCGTGCTTACCGCGGCGCCGGCCACCCGACTCGGCAAGCCGGACCACCCCCTCGCAGCGACCCGGTCGCCTCCCAGTACCGTGGCGTACGCAAGTCCGCCGCGGTGCGCCGGCTGTGCCGCTTAGGCCTTTAGTACTGCACCGTGCCCCGTGCGGTTGGCGTGACCGCCTGCACACGCCACAATAGGGTTTTCGCGCATTGCGGAGCCCCACGAACATGGCTGATCTGAAGGAAGCACGCGTCCCCGACATCGGCGACTACGACGGCGTACCCGTCATCGAATTGCTGGTCGCGGTCGGCGACACGGTGACCCAGGACCAGGGACTGGTCACGCTGGAATCCGACAAGGCCACCATGGAAGTGCCGGCGCCGTTCGCGGGCATCATCCGCGAACTCAAGGTCAAGATCGGCGATCAGCTGGCTGAGGGCAGCGTGGTGGCGCTGATCGAGCCAACCGAAGGGGAAGCAAAAGCGGCGCCCGCGCAACCGCAAGAACCCGCAAAACCCGCCGCGCCCGCCGCCCCGGCCAAAGCCGAAGTTCCCGCGCCCGCGAAACAGGAAGCCCCGCAACCCGCGGCCCCGGCCCAGTCCGAAGCCGCCCCCGCGCCCATCGCCGGCGCCAATGCCGGCACCGACCCGGAAGCCCTGCCTCCGCGCACGCCGCCGGTCGCCTTCACCGCCGACGAGCTCATGCCCGACAAGGTGCCCTACGCCAGCCCGGCCGTGCGCCTGTTCGCGCGCGAACTTGGCGTGGACCTGGCGCGGGTCGGCGGCAGCGCGCGCGGCGGCCGCATCAGCAAGGAAGACGTGCAGTCCTTCGTCAAGGGCGTCATGCAGGGCGGCGGCGGTGCGCCGGCCAGCGCCGGCGCGGCGCCGAGCCTGGGCGGCGGCCTCAATCTGCTGCCGTGGCCGAAGGTCGATTTCAGCAAGTTCGGCGAGACCGAAACCAAGCCGCTGTCGCGCATCCAGAAGCTCTCCGGCGCCAACCTGGCGCGCAACTGGGCGATGATCCCGCACGTCACCCAGCACGACGATGCCGACATCACCGACCTGGAAGCGCTGCGCGTGGCGCTCAACAAGGAGAACGAGAAGGCCGGCCTGAAGCTGACCATGCTCGCCTTCCTGATGAAGGCCTCGGTGTCGGCGCTGCAGAAGTTCCCGAACTTCAACGCATCGCTGGATGCGAGCGGCGAAAACCTCACCCTGAAGAAGTATTTCCACATCGGCTTCGCCGCCGACACGCCCAACGGCCTGGTCGTGCCGGTGGTGCGCGACTGCGACAAGAAGGGCGTGCTGCAGATCGCGAAGGAAACCGGCGAGCTCGCCGCCAAGGCGCGCGACGGCAAGCTCGGCCCGGCCGACATGAGCGGCGGCTGCTTCTCGATCAGCTCGCTCGGCGGCATCGGCGGCACCGCGTTCACGCCGATCGTCAACGCGCCGGAAGTGGCGATCCTGGGCGTGTCCAAGTCGGCGACCAAGCCGGTGTGGGACGGCAAGCAGTTCGCGCCGCGCCTGATCCTGCCGCTGTCGCTGTCCTACGATCACCGCGTCATCGACGGCGCCGCCGCCGCGCGTTTCACCGCGTATCTGGCGCAGTTGCTGGCCGACATGCGCCGCGTGCTGCTGTAACGCGCCGATATCACAGTAAGTTCGCGGTCGATGCGCGGCGGTTTCGCCCCGCATCGCCGCCCGCGCCGTCGCCGACGGCGGCCGGGTTCGCGCCGCCCTCGTGTCCGAGATTCGTCTACCGCCGTCGCCCAACAGGATCCCCCGCCGCAATGATTCGTTCCTCGCGTACCGCTTCCGCCTCCCGCCGCCTGGCCTGGCTCGGCCTCGCCGCCGTGCTGGCCGCGCCGTTCGCGCAGGCCGCCGATCAGTGCCAGTTCGCGCTCGGCCGCGGCTGGCCGCCGGCGACCGAGAATCACGGCTCGGCGGTGGAACAACTGCTGGCGGCCAAGGCCGAAGCGCGTCTGACCCTCACCTACCTGCCCACCCGCGGCACCGAAAGCGGCCTGCTGCTGATCCCCGGCAGCGGCGACGCCGACTGGACGCTGCGCCACGCCATGCCCAACGAACGCGTCGCGGTGTGGAACACCGGGCGCGCCAGCGGCGCGCTGCAACTGCGCGTGGAGCAGGAAGTCGATAACGAGGAAGCGCCGATCCCGGCCGCGCTCGCGCAGCGCCTGGTCGGCGGCTGGAAGCGCGCGCTGGAAAGCATGGCGCCGAAGGACAAGCCGGCCGAATTCCAGGACAAGGACCAGGTGCTGTTCGTGGTCGATGGCCTGCGCGTGAGCGGCGTGCGCCCGGACTGCGGCGTCGGCGAAATCGTCATGAAACAGGCGAGTCTGTTGACCGAGGCTTCCAACGAAAGCGCCTCCAAGCGCGAGCGCCGCTGGCGCGCGCTGGGCGAGTCGCTGGACGAACTCGACAAGGAATTGACCGACACCGCGGCGCCGGCCCGATAAGCCGCGCGCCGGCCCGCGCTGCCTCAGCGCATCCGCGGGCAAGCATCGCAGGCGCCGGCCTTCGCGGCGGGCGCCGAACGCACGGCCTGGCCGTGCGCCCCCACGACGGACGCGCACCGCGCGCCCGCAACGCACCGAAGAGGACGCAGCGCGATGGCCAGCAGCATTGAAGTGAAGGTTCCCGACATCGGCGATTACGACGGCGTCCCGGTCATCGAATTGCTGGTCGCGGTCGGCGATACGGTCAAGAAGGATCAGGGCCTGGTCACGCTGGAATCGGACAAGGCGACGATGGAAGTGCCGTCGTCGGCCGACGGCGTGGTCAAGTCGATCAGCGTCAAGATCGGCGACAAGGTGGCCGAGGGCGCGGTGATCGCGATCCTGGAAGCCGCTGGCGATTCCGCAGCCGCCAGTGAAACCAAAGCACCTCTCTCGCCTGCGGGAGAGGTCGCCGCGCGCAGCGCGGCGGGTGAGGGCAGCACGCCGGCCGTCGCGCCCCCATCCTTGCCTTCCCCCGCAAGCGGGGGAAGGAATGAAGTCGCGGCTGTCGCCGCGGCCACTCCTACGGGCCGCAAGGCCGACGTCGAATGCCGCATGCTCGTGCTCGGCTCCGGCCCCGGCGGCTACACCGCCGCGTTCCGCGCCGCCGACATCGGCCTGGACACGGTGCTGGTCGAACGCTACGCCAGCCTCGGCGGCGTCTGCCTCAACGTCGGCTGCATTCCGTCCAAGGCGCTGCTGCACGCCGCCGCGGTCATCGACGAAGCCAAGCACGCCAGCGATTACGGCGTCAGCTTCGGCGCGCCGAAGATCGATCTCGACGCGCTGCGCAGCTACAAGGAAAAAGTCGTCGGCCAGCTGACCAAGGGTCTGGCCGGCATGGCCAAGCAGCGCAAGGTGCGCGTGGTCGCCGGCACCGGCAAGTTCATTTCCGCGAACGAACTGGAAGTGACGGGCGAGGGCGGTACCCAGTTGATCCGCTTCGAGCAATGCATCATCGCCGCCGGTTCCCAGGCGGTGAAGCTGCCGGGCTTCCCGTGGGACGACAAGCGCGTGATGGATTCCACCGACGCGCTGGAACTGGCCGAGATCCCGAAGAAACTGCTGGTCGTCGGCGGCGGCATCATCGGCCTGGAAATGGCCACCGTGTACCGCGCGCTGGGCAGCGAAGTCACCGTGGTCGAGTTCCTCGATCAGCTGATGCCCGGCGCCGATCCGGATCTGGTCAAGCCGCTCGCCGATCGCCTGAAGAAGCAGGGCGTGGCGGTGTATCTCAAGACCAAGGCCGCCGGCACGCAGGCGCTGAAGGAAGGCATCAAGGTCAGTTTCGAAGGCGAAAAAGCCCCCGAGGCGCAGGTGTTCGACCGCGTGCTGGTCGCGGTCGGCCGTTCGCCCAACGGCGGCAAGATCGACGCCGACAAGGCCGGCGTCGGCGTCACCGATCGGGGTTTCATCCCGGTGGATCGGCAGATGCGCACCAACGTGCCGCACATCTTCGCCATCGGCGATCTGGTCGGTAACCCGATGCTCGCGCACAAGGCCACGCACGAAGGCAAGCTCGCCGCCGAAGTCGCCGCCGGCGAGAAGAAGGAATGGGTCGCGCGGGTGATTCCGTCGGTGGCCTACACCGATCCGGAAATCGCCTGGGTCGGCGTCACCGAAGCCGAAGCCAAGGCCAAGGGCCTGAAGGTCGGCGTCGGCAAGTTCCCGTGGGCGGCCAGCGGCCGCGCCATCGGCATCGGCCGCACCGAGGGCTTCACCAAGCTGATCTTCGACGAAGCTACCCACCGCATCGTCGGCGGCGGCATCGTCGGCGTGCACGCCGGCGATCTGATTTCCGAAGTGGGCCTGGCGATCGAAATGGGCTGCGAAGTCGCCGACATCGGCCACACCATCCACCCGCATCCGACCTTGAGCGAGTCGGTCGGCATGGCGGCGGAAGTGTTCGACGGCACCATCACCGATTTGTACATTCCGAAGAAGAAAGGCTGATCGCGATCGCGCGATTGCCATGAAAAACGCCGCCGTTTCCGGCGGCGTTTTTTTATTTGCGCGACTTAGGTCAGAACGAGAACGTCACGCCCGCCATCGGTCCCTTGAAGCGCTGATCCAGGCCGACCACGCCGTCGTTGCCGCCGCGGCGGGCGTCGATCTTGAACCAGTCGTAGCCGACGAACACGCCGAAGCTTTCCGTGAAGCGGTATTCGGCCAACGCGTTGGCGCGGCTGATATCGCCCTTGTAGTCGCCGAAATCGCCCCAGCCCGCGTCCAGGTACTGTCCCTGCACGACGAAGCGCCAGTGTTCGCTCGGCGACAAGGTCACGCGCGTGCCGACCACCGGCGCGTAGCCGTCTTCGCTGGAACTGGTGTGATAGCTGGCGGTGCCGGCGGCGGCGTCGAGCTTGCCTTCGAGCTTGGCGTACTCCACGCCGATCTGCAGGCCCCAGCTGACCGTGTCGGTCTCGATCACCGAGTAGTCGTACATCACGCTGGCCAGTTCGAATTTGGCCTTGGCCTTGGCGAAGCTGCCGGCGGGAATGGTGGTGTCGTCGAAGGAGACGTTCTCGTTCAACGTGGCGCGCTTGCTCTTGTCGTAGCCCCAGTAGTTGAACAGCAGGCGGTTGCGTTCGCTGAAGCGGAACAGGCCTTCGATGCGCGGCACGGTTTCCTTGCTGCCGAAGTCGAAGTCCTGGCTGAAACGATAGGGCTGGCCTTGGAAATTGGTGCCGGCGCTGAGTTCGCCGCTGGTGTCGACCGACATGGCGCCCAGGCGCACGGTGAAGCGGTCGTCTTCCGCGTGCGCGGGCAGCGCGTACGCGGCGCACGCGGCCAGCGCGAGCGACAGGGGAAGAAGTTTGGCGGTCACGAGTTCACTCCATATGCGGGGGAATACAGCACATTCGTGTACTGGTTCGTACATGAATGCCAATCGCGCAGTGGAGTGATCGTGAAAAAAACGGGGGTGGCCGATTCGGCAAAGCTGTATCGGCAAAAAAGCGAACTGCTTCACAAAAGGCGAAGCCCCGGCGGGTCATGCCGGGGCTTCGGGGTGCCCACCGCAGCTTTTGCCATTGACGAGGAGAGAGTGGCGGCGGGCGTTCACTGATATTGACCGGTGCTTTGGCGAAAGGTTCCGCAATTCGTCAAAGATTTCGATCAAGTCGCCAACGCGTTGGCCGATGCGTTCTCGATGCGGCGGCGTTCGATGCGCTTCCAGACCTTTTCGTGCAGATGGAAGGCCACCGTGTTGCAGGCCGGTTCGACCAGGGCCAGTGCGCCGCCGACCCAGAGACTGCCGGTCATCACGTATCCGACCAGGAAGGCCACGCAGAAATGGATGCAGGCGAAGCTGAGGGTCTTGCTCATGGGAGCGGCCTAGATGAGAATGATTCTCAAAATACGCCGACCCAGGGGAAAAGCAAATCGAATGTAGCGACTGGTTCGATAGTCGTCGGCTATGACGGTCGGGGCCGGCGACGCCTTGCTTACCTCCCAGGTAATTCAACGCACTAGCCGCGCGCCGCATAGTTGCAGCCATGAAAGCGGACGCGATCGCCGTGTTGACTACGCAACATCCGGCCTATGGCGGTCCCGTGACTGCCGCCGGTTGCCGCAAAGTCGCCCGCGTTCTATACTTTTGCGGCTCTACCGGGCGCTTTGCAGCGCCAACCCCAGACCGACGAGACCCGCGTGCACGATCCAATGTCCGCAGGCCGCCGGCTGGCGTCGCGCGCGATTGCCTGGCAAGCCGGCGCAACGGCGCTGGCCTCGCTGGCCTTCTTCTCCCTCGGCGCGATGCATGCGCTGGCGGCAGCGGTGGGCGGCGGCGCGGCGGTAGCTGGCAGCTTCGTGGCGGCCAGGATGGCATTGGGGGGGGGCGTGCAACCGGCCGGGATGGCGATGGGTCGGTTGTTGGCCGGAGTCATATTCAAGTGGGTGGCGGTATTGATGGTTCTCGGGCTCGGCATGGCCCGGTGGCATCTGCCGCCGCTACCAATGCTGGTGGGATTGCTGGCGGCGACGCTGGCCTTCGTACTGGCCAATCTTCTGAAACGATAAGGTGTCTTTCGTGAGTGAACAGACCGGTTCGGGCGGCCTGAACGAATACATCAAGCACCATTTGACCCACAACACCAGTGAGGTCTTTGGCAGCGAGGCGATGTCGAAGTTCAACTTCGACTCGTGGATCGTGGCTTTGGTGCTCGGTCTCGTGTTCATCCTGTGGTTCGGCCTGGCCGCGCGCAAGGCGACGGCGGGCGTTCCCAGCAAAGGCCAGGCGTTCGTCGAGATCATCCTCGAATTCATCGACGGCCAGGTCAAAGACACCTTCCACGGCGACCGCCGTTCGGTGACGCCGCTGGCGCTGACCATCTTCATGTGGGTCGTGTTCATGAACACGATGGACCTGCTGCCGCTGGATCTGTTCGGCTGGCTGGTGCACGTCACCGCCGGCGCGGAAACGGCGCACCACACGTATTTCCGCGCCGTGCCGACCGCCGATCTCAACACCACTTTCGCGATCTCGGCCTCGGTGTTCTTCATCCTGATCGGCCACGCGGTTTCGGCCAAGGGCGTGGGCGGCTTCGGCAAGGAACTGGTCACCGCGCCGTTCCACGCGCATGGCGTGATGAAGATCGTGCTGGTGCCGGTCAACCTGGTCATGAACGTCATCGAGTGGCTGGTGAAGCCGGTTTCGCTCGCGATGCGACTGTTCGGCAACATGTACGGCGGCGAGCTGGTGTTCATGCTCATCGCCGGTCTGATGGGAAGCATCTACACCTTCGTGCCTGGCGTGATCGCCAACGCCGCCTGGGCGATCTTCCACATCCTGATCATCCTGCTGCAGGCCTTCATCTTCATGATCCTCACGGTCGTCTACATCGCAGGCGCCCGCGAAAGCCATTGATTCAAGCCGCCTCACCCGCTGCACCGCCCCTTATTCGTTTTCCCTTCACCGTTTAGCACTACCTCTACCAGGAGAAGCACCATGGAGTTCATCGCCAACGTTCAGGGTCTGACCGCGATCGCGATCGGCATCATCATCGGTCTGGGCGCGCTCGGCGCTTGCCTCGGCATCGCGATCATGGGTTCGAAGTTCCTCGAATCCGCCGCGCGTCAGCCGGAGCTGGTGCCGATGCTGCAGGGCCGTATGTTCCTGCTCGCCGGTCTGATCGACGCCGCGTTCATCATCGGCCTCGCCGTTGCCCTGTTCTTCGCGTTCGCCAACCCGCTGATCGAAGCCGTCAAGGCCGCTGGCGTCGCCGGCTGATCAGGCAGAGCCGTGCCCCGATCGGGGCGCGACTCGGCAATCCGGGCCGGCGCTCGCCGGCCCAACGTAAGTAACGTCGAGGACCCGTCATGAATCCCAACATGACTTTCTTCGGTCAGATGCTCTCCTTCGCGATCCTCGTATGGTTCACGATGAAGTTCATTTGGCCGCCGCTGAACGCAGCGATCGAAGCGCGCCAGAAGAAGATCGCCGAAGGTCTGGCGAACGCCGAAGGCGCCGAAGTTCTCATCCAGCAGGCCAAGGCGCAGGCGGACGAGATCGTGCGCGAGGCTCGTACCAAGGCCAACGAAGTCATCGACCAGGCTCATCAGCGCGGCAATCAGATCGTCGATCAGGCCAAGACCGATGCGATGGTCGAAGGCACGCGTCTGAAGGCGCTGGCCGATGCCGAAATCGCCGCGGCGGCCGACCGCGCCCGCGAGGATCTGCGCAAGCAGGTGTCCGCGCTGGCCGTGACCGGCGCCGAAAAGCTGCTCAAGCGCGAAATCGACGCCAACGCCCACAAGGCGTTGCTCGACGAGCTCGCCGCAGAAATCTGATCGGATAGCCCAACGCGATGAGCCAGAACCTCACCCTCGCCCGTCCGTACGCCCGCGCTGCATTCGCGCTGGCGCGCGAAGCCGGCCGCCCCGGCGACTGGTCGCATGCGCTCGCCTTTTCGGCGCGCGTTTCGGCCGATCCGCAGGTGCAGTCGCTGCTCGGTCATCCGCAGCTGACCTCCGGCGACGCCGTCGCCCTGGTCGCGATCGATGGCGCGGACGAGTCCGTGCAGCGCTTCCTGGCGCTGCTGGCCGACAACCGCCGTCTGTCGCTGCTGCCGGAAATCTCCGGCATGTTCGAACAACTGCGCGCCGAAGCCGACCGTGTGGTCAAGGCCAAGGTCACCTCCGCCAGCGATCTGCCCGCGGCCGAACTCGATGCGATCAAGGCCGCGCTGATCAAGCGCTTCGGCCGCCAGGTCGAAGTCGAGACGGCGGTGGACGCATCGCTGATCGGCGGCGCGGTGATCGACGCAGGCGACGTGGTGATCGACGGCTCGCTCAAGGGCAAGCTCGCGCGCCTGCAGACGGCATTGGCCGGTTAAGCCGGGAACAGGGAATAGGGAACAGGCGATCGTCGAAGCACACGCGCTTCCGATTGCCGGCTCCCGAATCCCGACTCCCGAACCAAAAGAAAGCACCCGCGCGTCGCCCCATCGCGATGCAGGACCAAGGAAACGACAATGGCAAGCACCCAGCTCAACCCGTCCGAAATCAGTGAACTGATCAAGACCCGCATCGAGAAGGTCAAGCTGGCCGCCGAAGCGCGCAACGAAGGCACCGTCACCTCGGTCGCCGACGGCATTGTGCGCATCCACGGCCTGGCTGACGTGATGCAGGGCGAAATGATCGAACTGCCGAACAACACCTTCGCACTCGCGCTGAACCTGGAGCGCGACTCGGTCGGCGCCGTGGTGCTGGGCGATTACGAACACCTGGGCGAAGGCGACGTCGCCAAGACCACCGGCCGCATCCTGGAAGTGCCGGTCGGCCGCGAACTGCTCGGCCGCGTGGTCAACGCGCTCGGCGAGCCGATCGACGGCAAGGGTCCGATCGGCGCGGCCCTCAGCGCTCCGGTGGAGCGCGTCGCTCCGGGCGTGTTGTGGCGCAAGTCGGTCGATCAGCCGGTGCAGACCGGTTACAAGACCGTCGATGCCATGATCCCGATCGGCCGCGGCCAGCGCGAGCTGATCATCGGCGACCGTCAGACCGGCAAGACCGCGATGGCGATCGACGCGATCATCAACCAGAAGGGCACCGGCATTAAGTGCATCTACGTCGCGATCGGCCAGAAGGCCAGCTCGATCTCGAACGTGGTGCGCAAGCTGGAAGAAAACGGCGCCCTGGCCCACACCATCGTGGTCGCCGCGACCGCGTCGGAATCGGCCGCGATGCAGTACATCAGCGCCTACTCGGGCTGCACCATGGGCGAGTTCTTCCTCGACCGCGGCGAAGACGCGCTGATCGTGTACGACGATCTGTCCAAGCAGGCCGTGGCCTACCGCCAGATCTCGCTGCTGCTGCGCCGTCCGCCGGGCCGCGAAGCCTACCCGGGCGACGTGTTCTACCTGCACAGCCGCCTGCTCGAGCGCGCCGCTCGCGTGAACGCCGACTACGTCGAGAAGTTCACCAACGGCGAAGTGAAGGGCAAGACCGGTTCGCTGACCGCGCTGCCGATCATCGAAACCCAGGCCGGCGACGTGTCCGCGTTCGTGCCGACCAACGTGATCTCGATCACCGACGGCCAGATCTTCCTGGAAACCGACCTGTTCAACGCCGGCATCCGCCCGGCCGTGAACGCCGGTATCTCGGTGTCGCGCGTCGGCGGCGCCGCCCAGACCAAGATCGTCAAGAAGCTGTCGGGCGGCATCCGTATCGCGCTCGCCCAGTACCGTGAGCTGGCCGCGTTCGCGCAGTTCGCTTCCGACCTGGACGAAGCCACCCGCAAGCAGCTCGAGCGCGGTCAGCGCGTGACCGAGCTGATGAAGCAGAAGCAGTACGCGCCGATGTCGATCGCGCTGCAGTCGCTGTCGATCTACGCGGTCGATAAGGGCCACATGGACGATGTGCCGGTGAACAAGATCGGCGCGTTCGAAGAGGCGCTGCACGCGCACTTCACCAACACCGCGGGCGAACTGGTCAACAAGATCAACGCCAGCGGCGATTGGAACGACGAAATCGAAGGCGCCTTCAAGAAGGGCATCGAAGAGTTCAAGCAGACCGGGACCTGGTAAAGCCGGGAATTGGGAATAGGGAGTCGGGAATCGGGGAAACCCGCGCCGGCTCCCGCGATTCCCGATTCACGATTCCCTATTCCCACGAGCGGAGCGAGCAATGGCCGGCGGCAGAGAAATCAAAACCAAGATCAAGAGCGTGCAGAACACCCGCAAGGTGACGCGCGCGCTCGAAATGGTCTCGGCTTCCAAGATCCGCAAGGCGCAGGATCGGATGAAGACCTCGCGCCCGTATGCGCGCGTGATCAAGCAGGTGATCGGTCATCTGGCCCAGGCCAACACCGACTACCAGCATCCGTACATGGTCGAGCGCAAGGACCCCAAGCGCGTTGGCTATGTGATCGTGTCCTCCGACCGCGGTCTGGCCGGCGGCCTCAACAACAACCTGTTCCGCAAGCTGCTCGGCGAAATCCGCAAGTGGCAGGAGCAGGGCGTCGAGGTCGATGTGGTCACCATCGGCCAGAAGGCCTCGGTGTTCTTCCGCCGCATCAAGGTCAACATGCTGGCCTCGGTCACCCATCTGGGCGACCAGCCGCATCTGGAGCAACTGGTCGGCGTGATCAAGGTCATGCTCGACGCCTACAGCGCCGGCAACATCGATCGCGTGTTCCTGAGCTACAACGACTTCGTTAACACGATGACCCAGCGCGCGGCGTTCGATCAGCTGCTGCCGCTGCCGGCGCCGGAGACGCAGGTCGCCAAGCACGACTGGGACTACATCTACGAACCCGATGCGCAGACCGTGCTCGAGCACGTGCTGACGCGTTACATCGAGTCGCTGGTGTACCAGGCGGTGCTGGAGAACGTGGCCTCCGAGCATGCCGCGCGCATGGTCGCGATGAAGTCGGCCAGCGACAACGCGACCAAGCTGATCGGTACCTTGAACCTGGTCTACAACAAGGCCCGCCAGGCAGCGATCACGCAGGAAATTTCCGAAATCGTCGGCGGCGCCGCGGCGGTTTAAGCCGGGAATGGAGAATCGAGAATAGGGAATCGACAAAAGCAAAGGCTTTTGACTTCCCATTCCCGATTCCCAATTCCCCATTCCCGACAAACGAATCAAACAAAGTTAGCTGGAGTTACAACCATGAGCCAGGGCAAGATCGTTCAGATCATCGGTGCGGTCGTTGACGTCGAGTTCGCGCGCGAGTCGGTGCCGAAGGTGTACGACGCGTTGAAGGTCGAGAACACCGCCATCACCCTCGAAGTGCAGCAGCAGCTCGGCGACGGCATCGTCCGCGCGATCGCGCTGGGCTCCACCGACGGTCTCAAGCGCAACCTGATCGCCACCAACACCGGCCGTCCGGTCGCCGTGCCTGTCGGCGCGGGCACGCTGGGCCGCATCATGAACGTGCTCGGCGAGCCGATCGACGAAGCCGGTCCGATCGACGCCACCGAGCATTGGGAAATCCACCGCGCGGCTCCGGCCTATGCCGACCAGTCCTCGGGCAACGATCTGCTGGAAACCGGCATCAAGGTCATCGACCTGATGTGCCCCTTCGCCAAGGGCGGCAAGGTCGGCCTGTTCGGCGGCGCCGGCGTGGGCAAGACGGTCAACATGCTCGAGCTGATCAACAACATCGCTCGCGCGCACTCGGGTCTGTCGGTGTTCGCCGGCGTCGGCGAGCGCACCCGCGAAGGCAACGACTTCTACCACGAGATGGCCGAAGCCGGCGTCATCCAGCTCGAGAACCTCAAGGACTCGAAGGTCGCGATGGTGTACGGCCAGATGAACGAGCCGCCGGGCAACCGCCTGCGCGTCGCGCTGACCGGCCTGACCATGGCCGAGTACTTCCGCGACGAAAAGGACGCCAGCGGCAAGGGCCGCGACGTGCTGTTCTTCGTCGATAACATCTACCGTTACACCCTGGCCGGCACCGAAGTGTCGGCGCTGCTCGGCCGCATGCCGTCGGCGGTGGGTTACCAGCCCACGCTGGCGGAAGAAATGGGCGTGCTGCAGGAACGCATCACCTCGACCAAGACCGGTTCGATCACCTCGATCCAGGCCGTGTACGTGCCCGCGGACGACCTGACCGACCCGTCGCCGGCGACGACCTTCGCCCACCTCGACGCCACCGTCGTGTTGAGCCGTAACATCGCCGCGCTGGGCATCTACCCGGCCGTGGACCCGCTCGACTCGACCTCGCGCCAGCTCGACCCGAACGTGGTCGGCGCCGAGCATTACGACACCGCGCGCCGCGTGCAATCGACGCTGCAGAAGTACAAAGAGCTCAAGGACATCATCGCGATCCTGGGCATGGACGAGCTGTCGGAAGAAGACAAGACCGCCGTGTCGCGCGCGCGCAAGATCGAGCGCTTCTTCTCGCAGCCGTTCTTCGTCGCGCAAGTGTTCACCGGCGCCGAAGGCAAGTACGTCTCGCTGAAGGACACGATCCGCGGCTTCAAGGGCATCTGCGACGGCGAATACGATCACCTGCCGGAGCAGGCGTTCTACATGGTCGGCGGCATCGAAGAAGCGGTCGAGAAGGCCAAGAAGATGGGCGTGGGCTGAGACGCCTGACGGCGTCTCGGGAATTGGGAGTCGAGAATCGGGAATCGTAAGAGCGGAGCGTCGGCCATCGCGGCTTTAGACGATTCCCCATTCCCCATTCCCGATTCCCGTCGAACGAGCAAAGCGAGAAAGACATGGCCACTACGTTCCGTTGCGACATCGTCAGCGCCGAGGAAGAAATCTTCCACGGCGAGGCGACGCTGCTCGTCGCCACCGGCGAGATCGGCGAACTCGGCATCGCGCCGCGCCACGCGCCGCTGATCACGCGCCTGAAGCCGGGCAAGGTCGTGGTGACCCTGCCCAACGGCGAACACCTGGATTTCGCCGTGTCCGGCGGCATCCTGGAAGTGCAGCCGCAGGTCGTGACCGTGCTGGCCGACACCGCGATCCGCGCGCAGGACATCGACGAAGCCGCCGTCCGCGCGGCCAAGGAAGAAGCCGAACGCGCGCTGGCCAACCGCGGCCCGCAGATGGAGGTCGCGCAGGCTCAGGCCAAGCTCGCCGAAGCGATGGCGCAGTTGCAGGCGCTGGAGCGTCTGCGCAAGAACATGAAGCACTGAGCCGGCGATGCGTCGCCGCTTACGAAAACGCCGGCCTCGCGCCGGCGTTTTTCGTTTCAGGCGATCGCGGCTTCGCGCGGCTAGCGGCGATACACCCAATGCCGCGACACCAGGAACCCGGCCCCGGCCAGTATCACTTCGATCACCGGCTTCGCCGCCCACGTCCACTGGAGCCCGGCATAGCGGTCGATAAGGCTGATCGCGCAGGTGCTGACCAGGGTGGTGGCGAGCCACAGCATCACGAAGCGGCCGAACTGGCGCTTGCCGACCGCGGTGTTCTCGCTGGCGAAGGTGAAGCGGCCGTTGAGCCAGAACCCCAGCATCGCGCCGCTGACGCGGCCGGCCAGATTGGCCGCTTCCACCGGCATGCCCAGGTGGCTCAGGCCGACCATGACGCTCCAGTCCACGCAGTACTGCAGGGCGCCGAAGATCAGGTAATTGCGGCCCTGCCGGGACAGGCTCACGCGCGCGCCCCGGCGGCCGGACGCGGCGGCGGGCAGGGCGGAAGCGGGCGCGATGGCAGGGCGGGGGCGGCTTCGGTCATGGCCGTATTCTAGCCAGACGCTCCACGACAGACCCTGTACCATCGCGCGATCCGGATATCGAGAGTGGCGGTAGTGCGCAGCGCGGTACTGATCCCCTGCTACAACGAAGCGCGCACGGTGGCCAAGGTCGTCGCCGATTTCCGCCGCGCGTTGCCGCAGGCCGACATCTGGGTGTTCGACAACGCCAGCACCGACGGCACCGCCGAACTGGCGCGGCAGGCCGGCGCGCGGGTGTACCGGGTGCCGGCCAAGGGCAAGGGCAACGTGGTGCGGGCGATGTTCCGCGAGGTCGAGGCCGACGTCTATCTGATGGTCGATGGCGACGACACTTATCCGGCCGATCACGCCGGCGCGTTGCTCGAAGACATCATCGAAGGCCGCGCCGACATGGTCGTGGGCACGCGCCTGGAACAGCACGACAGCGCCTCGTTCCGGCGCTTCCATGGCTTCGGCAACAAACTGGTGCGCTGGAGCATCGGCCGCTTGTTCGGCCAACCGGTGCGCGACGTGCTCTCCGGTTATCGCGCGTTCTCGCGCCGCTTCGTCAAATCCATGCCGGTGCTGTCGCGCGGTTTCGAAATCGAAACCGAGATGACCGTATTCGCGATGGCGAACGCCTTTGTGTTGAGCGAGCGCACCGTGCCCTACGGCGTGCGGCCGGAAGGCAGCGAATCCAAGCTCAGCACCTTCCGCGACGGTTTCCGCGTGCTGCGCACCATCGGTTTTCTCTACAAGGACCTGCGCCCGCTGCTGTTCTTCGGCAGCGCCGCGTTGCTGGCCGGGCTGGCCAGCCTGGGCTTCGGCGCCTTCGTATTCCACGAATTCAGCCTGACCGGCGAAGTCACCCATCCCTCGACCGCGGTGCTCGCCGCGGCCTTGGCGCTGACCGCGTTCATCCTGCTCGCCACTGGATTGATCCTGGATACGGTCAATCGGCGCTCGAACGAAATCCTGCGGTTGATTACCGACCAAGTGGTGCATCGCCGGGATGACGGCGCCGCCTGACGCCGTCCTTGCGCAGTGGGTGCTTAATTGGTGAACGAAGGCGCGTCCGGCCAGTCAGGCAAGGATTCGCGACGTTCGCGCCATGAAGCGGGAATTCCTTTGTCGCCTACATAGCAGGCCACCACGCCGCCGACGATCGCGCATAAAGTGTCGCGATCGCCACCCGCGCTCACGGCCAGCCA
Organism: Lysobacter sp. ISL-50; assembly: GCF_018612875.1. Lineage (GTDB taxonomy): Bacteria > Pseudomonadota > Gammaproteobacteria > Xanthomonadales > Xanthomonadaceae > Lysobacter. Next base: position 210,627 of record NZ_JAGGRI010000024.1, read on the forward strand.
CAGCGCCGACGGGTAATCCTCCAATGCTTGCGCGCAGCACCATATCGCGTACGGCACGGTGTCCTGGGCCGACATTTCGCTGCCATTGCCGAGCACGGCGACGGCTTGGTCGAGCGACGTCACATGATCCATCGCCTGCGCACGCAGCAGCTTGGATCGCACTTCGCTGATCGGCAGGAGTTCGGCGATCGCGGCGATGAATTGAGCATGCGGCGGCCGTTGTCCGAGCCGCCGAAAACGACACGCCTGCGCGGCGGCCAAAGCCACCGCGACGGCGCCGGTGATGCCCTCGGGATGACGATGCGTAACTTCGGCCGAGAGGTGCGCTTGCTCAGCCACGGCGGTCAGGTCATCGCTGAAATACGCACCCACCGGCGCGGCACGCATCGCCGCGCCATTGCCATGCGAGCCCTGGCCGCCGAACGAGGAGCCGGCGACTTCGCGCCAGGATTCGCCATTGGCGATGCGTTCCAGGACGCGGTGCATGGACGGACCATACGCGCGGTCATATTCGTAATTCCGCGCGAGAGACAGCGCCAGCCGCTCCTGGTCGATCTGTCCATCGGCAGCCAGCACGACGACGACCGACAGGGACATCTGCGTGTCGTCGGTGTAGTGCCAAGGCGCGGGCGGGAGCTCGCGTTGCTCCAGCCATGCCTGCGCCGTGGCCGGATTCTGGAAAAAGCATTGGCCGAAGGCATCGCCTATGGACAGACCGTCCAGGGCGAGGCGAGCGCGCTGTAAGGCGTTCATCTATCACCTGCTTCGATGGTTCGGGTCATTTTGCCGCCACGCAAATCGGCGCGAACGGCGCGCGCGCCAGCGGGCACAGTTCGATCTCGGCCAAGCTGTCGGCGACCGGCAGGCAGGCGCCGCCGACGCTGAGGCCGTACAGCGCCATGCGCTCGGCGGCGGGGTGGTCCACGCGCACCGGACGCAGCAGCCACAGCGGGCCGGGGTGGGTCGCGACAGTACGCTCGACGCGTTCCTGCAGGCGCGTGCAGCGCTGCGGGTCCATGAAGTTGTTGCGGATCGCCAGCGCCGGCACTTCGCGCGGCAGGAAGGCGACGGCGTGCGCGATCGGGTTCTCGGTGCTGGTCAGCACGATGCTGCCCTGGGGCAAGGCCGGGAAAGTCACTTCGATCATCGGCGAGCGGAACGGGTCGCGGCCCCAATTGGGATGCTTGGTCGGCGCGATCACCAGCACCATCGCGATCAGCATCGCGGTGCGGGTCCAGCGCTTGGCGAACAGCATCGACACGACGCCGACGATCAACAGCGAGAACAGCAGCTCCAACGGCAACAGGTAGCGGTAGATGCCGTAAAACGTCAGCCAGGAGAAATAGCCGACCGCGACGAAGGCCAGCAGCGGCCAGCGCAGCGCGGCGGCGTTTTGCTCGGCGGCGATGAGCCCGGGGTCGGCCTGCGCCGGGCCTGGACCGGCCTGCGCCGCGTCGATGCCGCGATCGCGGCGCAGCCATAGCCACGCGGCCAGCGCGCACAGGCCCAGCAGTACGCGCGGGTCCGCCAGCAGCGGTTCGGAGAAGTCGCGGCCGCGGCGCAGCAGGCGCAGCGGCGCGTCGAGAATCTCGACCGCGTTCTCGGGCAGATAGCGCTTATCGCGCCAGGAATCGGCGATGGTGTCGGGCGACAGGAACCATTGATTGAAATACGGGAACAGCGGATTGCCGTGGTGCTGCCACAGATACCAGCCCCACGGCCCCCAGCACAGCGCGGCGGCGATGCCGCCGCCGACCGCCAGCGCGCCGATGCGCAGCGGCAATTGCCGCACCGGCCCGGCAAGCGCGGCCGCGGCGATGAAGCCCAGGCAGTAGGTCACGCCGGTCAGCTTGAAACCGGCGGCGGCGCCGGCCATCAGCCCGATCGGCAGCCAGGTCGCGACCGGCCCGCGCCGCTGCTGCGACTGCGCCAGCCACAGCAGCGCGCCGAGCATGAACGCGGCGACGATGTGGTCGTTGAAGATCGCCGCCGTGCCCGGATACACCGCCGCGCCGGTGATCGCCACGAAACCGGCGATCCAGGTGCGCGCGCGGCTGCGCTGCGCCGGCATCAGCGTATCCAGCAGGCGCAGGCCGAAATACAGCGCCAGCAGGCTGGGAATCGCCAGCCAGATCGCGATCGGCACGCCGCCCAGGCCGGCGCGGACCATCAGCGCGAAGGGGATATCGACGATCGGGTTGTGCCAACTCTGCAACTGCGCCGGCGCGATGTCGCCCGCCAGCCGGCCTTCCAGCCATGCCAACGGCGTATACAGGTGATAGTTACGCAGATCCCAGTTCGCGTCCTGGCGCAGCACGATCGTGGCGATCGCGGTGAAGAATAGGGCGACCAGCGCGGCGGTCCGCCGGGAAGCGCGCTCAGCGGGCATGCATAGTCCTGGGTAAGGCAGTTGGTAAGATTCGGCCCTGACGGGGGGCCCACGTCAAGCAACCGAATGTAAGGAAGGTTTCATACATGGCTCAAGAGTCGATGAACCAGTTGCACATCGTCATCCTCGCCGCGGGCGAGGGCAAGCGCATGAAGTCGGCGACGGCCAAGGTGCTGCAGAAGATCGCCGGGCGGCCGATGCTGGCCCAGGTGATCGACACCGCGCGTGCGCTGCGCCCGGCCGGCATCCATGTCGTCTACGGCCACGGCGGCGAACAGGTGCGGCAGGCCTTCCAGGGCCAGCCCGACCTGCATTGGGCCGAACAGGCGCAGCGCCTAGGCACCGGTCACGCCGTCCAGCAGGCGATGCCGGGCGTGCCGCAGGACGCGCGGGTGCTGGTGCTGTACGGGGACGTCCCGCTGATTACCCCGCAGACCTTGCAGTCGCTGCTGGATTCGCCCGGACGCCTGGCGGTGTTGGTCGCCGATCTGGACGATCCCAGCGGCTACGGCCGCATCGTGCGCGATCCCGAAGGCCGGGTCGGCAGCATCGTCGAGCACAAGGACGCCAACGAAGAACAGCGCGAGATCCGCACCGTCAACACCGGCATCCTGGTCGCCGACGGCGAACCGCTGCGGCGCTGGCTGGACCGGCTGGGCAACGACAACGCGCAGGGCGAGTACTACCTCACCGACGTGTTCGCCGCCGCCACCGCCGAATACAGCCCGGCGGAAATGGTCCACGTGGCCGATCCGATCGAAGTCGAAGGCGCCAACGATCCGTGGCAGCTGGCCCAGCTCGAACGCGCCTACCAGCGCCGCGCCGCGCGCGCGTTGTGCGTGCAGGGCGCGCGCCTGGCCGATCCGGCGCGCTTCGACCAGCGCGGCGAGGTCCGCGTCGGCCAGGACGTGGAGATCGATGTCGATGTCGTGCTGGAAGGCACGGTCGAACTCGGCGACGGCGTGATCGTCGGGCCGTTCTGCCGGCTCAAGGACGTCAAGCTCGGCGCCGGCACCGTGGTGCGCGCGCATTGCGATCTCGACGGCGTGGTGGTCGAAGGCGCGGCGCAGATCGGCCCGTATTCGCGCCTGCGTCCGGGCACCGTGCTCGCCGACGGCGCGCACGTGGGCAATTTCGTCGAGACCAAGAACGCGAAAATCGGCGTGGGCAGCAAGGCCAACCATCTGACCTATCTGGGCGACGCGATGATCGGCGCGGGCGTCAACGTCGGCGCCGGCACCATCACCTGCAATTACGACGGGGTGAACAAGTCGGTGACCACGATCGAGGACGGCGCCTTCATCGGCTCCAATTCCTCGCTGGTGGCGCCGGTGACGATCGGCAGGAACGCGACCATCGCCGCCGGTTCGGTCATCACCAAGCCGGCGCCGGCGGATCAGCTGACGGTGGCGCGCGCGCACCAATCGACGGTGGAAGGTTGGAAGCGGCCGGTCAAGAAAAAACCGCAGGACTGAGCGGCGGCGGGGCGCCAGGCCTCGCGCAAACCGTTCACCGCGAAGGCTCGGGACGCCGATCGGCGTCCCGAGTTTCTACTGCGCCCCGCCGTTGTCGCGGCGGGGCAGATCATCGAACATCCGCGACGGATGCGTCGCCTTGCGGCGGGCGCGATCAAGGAACGTAGGTCACCGACTCGGTCGAGCCCACCTGCGCCTTGACGATCTGCGTGTAGTACGCGGCCGCCGTGGTGGTGTTGAGGAAGGCGTTCGGCGCCCAGATCATCACGCCTTGATAGCCGTTGCTGGCGACGCTCGCGGAGATCGTCCCGGCTTGCGAGGCCGAACTGAACTGCGGCGAGATGCCCAGGAACAAGTTGCTCTTCAGCATGCCGTAGCCGACATAGGGCGTGAGATAGCTGACGCTGCCGCCGTAGGTCATCTCATAGCCTTCGGTGAGCTGCGTGGCCGCGTTGGTGGGCGAGCTGAAATACTGCGAGTCGGACCACAGCGCCTTGCTCAGGGTCTTGCCGGAAAAATACGGATTGGCGCGGATCGCCTTGAGCACGTTATAGAACGCGGTCGCGTTGCCCGAGCAGGAGGAGTATTCGTCGTCGACGCTGATGCCGTTGAGGTCGTACTTCACCACCTCGGCCACCATCGCGTTGCCGAGCTTGGTCGCCGCGCTGGCGCTCATGTTGCACGACCAGCCCGCGTTCTGATGATTGCCCAGATACGAGATCTGCACCTTGATCCCCTTCTGCTGCAACTCCCGGACGATGTCGATGTTGTCCTTCAGGATCGCGCTCATCTCCGAGTTGTAGTACAGCACGGGAGCGTTGGGCTTGCTGCCGTTGATGTTGGCGGCGAACAGCACGAGGTCGGAGAAGAACGGCTTGCCGGTGCTGCTTACCAGATAGTGGCCGACGTCTTTCACGTCTTGCGGCGATGGATTGTTCAGGAATACGACGTTGCGCGCCGAAGCCGCGAAACTTGCAAGAAATGCCATTAGACCGGCGGCCAAAAGCGTAGATTTGCGAAGCATTGGCGAATCTCCTGTTCTGTTTTTTGGAAAAAACATTCGATTTGACGGGCGCGAACGTCCTGTCGCGATTGAGGTTCACGACCCTCCTGTCTAGAAACGGAAGCGAAGGCCACTCCCCTACATCGATGATCGTAGATTCAATGCTTCGCGCGCGATGCGATCACGTGCGCAACTTCGCCGCGATACCAAGGATCGCTTGCCTGGCCATTGCGGCGAGGCGGATGCGGGCGTCGTCGCCCGCGACTGCGATGGTGTGAACGGATGCCGCCATCGCGCATCGATGGCGATGCCGCACGGACTGCGAATCGAACATCGCTGTGTCGCCAATGTTCGCAAGCGCGCCGCGCGCCGCGATCGAAACCGCGGCGCGCAGTGCGATGGATCGAACGTCCGCGATCGCGGACGTTCGAATGACTTCAGCGCGTACCGCCGCCGGCCAGCAACTGCTCGCCGGTGAGCCAGTACGAATCGTCCGACGCCAGGAACACCGCGATCGAAGCGATGTCGTTCGGCTGGCCGATGCGTCCCAGCGGCGTCTGTCCGACCGCCCAGCTTTCGAAGTCCGAACCGATGAAGCCGGCCGACACCGTGCCCTCGGTTTCGATCATGCCCGGGTTGAGCGAATTGACCCGGATCTTGCGCGGGCCGAGTTCCCGCGAAAGCACGCCGGTGATCGCGTCCACCGCGCCCTTGGTGCCGGTGTAGACCGCGCTGTCGGCCGGCGTGATGCGGCTGACGACCGAGCCGATGTTGATGACGCTGGCGCCTTCGCCCAGATGCGGCGACGCCGCCTGGGTGGTCAGCAGCAGGCCGAGCACGTTGACGTTGAACTGCTGGTGGAACTGTTCTTCGGTGATCTCCGCCAGCGGCGCGAACGCGTAGATGCCGGAGTTGTTGACCAGCGTGTCGAGACGGCCGAACTGCTTGATCGTGGCATCGACGATGGCCTTGGCGTCGGCGGCCTTGGACACGTCGCCCTGCACGGCGATGGCCTTGCCGCCGGCCGCCTCGATGGCCGCGACCACGGCGTCGGCGCCGGCCTTGCTGGAAGCGTAGTTGACCGCGACCGACGCGCCCTGCGCGGCCAGCGATTTGGCGATGGCCGCGCCGATGCCCTTGGATGCGCCGGTGACCAGGGCGACCTTGCCTGCGAGTTTGTTGCTCATGACGGTTTGATTCCTGTGGGGTGGGTGAAGCGGGGTTAAATTCCAGTAGTTCAAAACATATGAACTATTGAACTAGAAATCAAGGGCCGATAAGATGGCGCCATGAAACCGCTGGTGCACCCCTCGATCGAGGACATCACCGTGGAGGGCGTTCTCCACGCACTGTCCGACCCCGTGCGCGCGGCGATCTACGCCCAGATCGCCGGGTCGGCCTGCGCCATGAACTGCTCGAATTTCCTGCAGATCAGCGACCGCGACATTCCCAAGTCCACGCTGTCCCTGCATTTTCGCGCCTTGCGCGAGGCCGGGCTGATCCGCAGTGAGCGCTTTGGTGTCGAGATGCACAACACCACGCGTTGCGCCGACATCGAACAGCGTTTCCCTGGATTGCTGCCGGCGATCCTGCAGGCGCACGCGGCGCAATCGGCCGGACGCGCGCGCGCGGCCAAGCGCCGCCTCGGTGCGGCGAAAAGAGCCGACTGATCAGGCGACAGAAGATCGAGCGGCGCGGAGCGATCCGCGCCGGCAGGCGATCAGTCCGGCAACACCATCGACACGCACAGGCCGCCGCCGTCGCGATTGAGCAGGGCGATGCGGCCGCCGTGCGCTTCGGCGATTTCGCGCGCCAGCGCCAATCCCAGGCCGGTGCCGTTGCGCTTGGTCGAATAGAACGGCAGCAGCGCGTTGGACAGCACCGCGTCGTTCATGCCGGTTCCGCGATCGAGAATGTCGATGCGCCAGGCATCCTGCACCCGCCGCAACTGCAGTCGCACCTCGTCGGCTGGCGATCCAGATTCGTGCGCGTTCTTGAGCAGATTGATCAGGCACTGCTCGAGCTGGGCCACATCGACCCGCGCAATCGCGTCGCCCTGCACGCCGTCGTAGGCGAAATCCACCTGGCTGCGCAGTTGTTCGACGAAGCGCGACCACTCGATCGGCTCCAGCCGCGGCGAGGGCAGCTTGGCGAACCGCGCGTAGTCGCGGATGAAGCCTTCCAGATGGCGCGCGCGTTCTTCGATGGTCTTGAGCGCGGTCGGCAGCCGTTCGTACTGGCCGCGCCGCACCAGCTCGGCGCCGGAATGGGCGAGCGAGGCGATCGGCGCCAGCGAGTTGTTGAGCTCGTGGCTGATCACCCGGATCACCTTCTTCCAGGTCTGCACTTCCTGCCGGCGCAGTTCCGCGGTGAGCTGGCGCAGCAGCACCAGTTCGTGGGCGCGGCCGTTGAGGCGGAAAATGCGCCGCGACAGGTGGTAGATCTCTTCGTTCTCGATATCGCCGACGCTGAACATGCCGTCGCCGCCGCGCTCGATGGCTTCCTGCATCGGCACCGGCGCGCGCGACAATAGTTCGCGGAAATCCTGGCCTTCCAGGCGGCGGCCTTCGCCGAGCATCTTGCGCGCGGCCAGATTGCCGTGGACGATGCGCCGCGACGGATCGACCAGCATCATCGCCACCGGCGTGTTCTGCACCATCGTGTCGAGCAGCAGTTCGCGCTGGACCAGGCTCAGGCGCTGCTCGCGCAGCGCGTCGCCCAGACGGTTGTGGCTGGCGACCAGTTCGCCCAGCTCGCCCTTGCCGGGCCAGTTGAAGCTGATCGAATAATCGCCGTCGCGATAACTGGCGACCGAGCCTGCCAGCGCGCGGAACAGCGAATTCATCGGCGCGAACGCGCGCCGCACCTGATAGACCAGCAACGGCGCCAGCACCGCCAGCACGATCGCCAGCGCCAGCCACGGCCGCGCCAGATACCGCGACAGCCACAAGGTCGCCGCCGCGCCGACCGCGAGATAGGCCAGCGCGATCGCACTGAACACCAGACTCAAGGGTAGCCGGCGCATGATCGCTCCTCAGTCGCGCTTGATGCCGAGCCGTTCCAGGCGACGGTACAGCGCCTGGCGCGACAGCCCCAATTCGCTCGCGGCCTGGGCCAGCACGCCGCCGGCGCGTTCGAGCGCGGCTTCGATGCTGACGCGGTCGAGCTCGTCGCCGCCGTTCCCGGCCGCGGCCGTCGGCGCCGGCGCCGACGGCAGGCCGAGGTCGGCCGCGCCGATGCTGTCGCCGCGCGCCAGCAGCGCCGCGCGCTGCAAGGTGTTGCGCAATTCGCGCACGTTGCCGGGCCAGTGGTGGGCCAGCAGTGCGCGTTCGGCGTCTTCGCCCAGGCGCTTGCCGGCGGCCAGCGGGTTGTCGCGCAGGAACAAGCGCGCCAGCGGCAATACGTCGTCGCGGCGGTCGGCCAGCGGCGGCAGATCGATCTGGATGGTGTTGAGGCGGTAATAGAGGTCTTCGCGAAAGCGGCCGTCGCGGATCATCGCCGGCAGGTCGGCATTGGTCGCGCTGATCACCCGCACCTTGACCTGACGTTCGCGATTGGAGCCCAGGCGCTCGAAGCGGCCGGTTTCCAGCACGCGCAGCAATTTCATCTGCCCGGCCGGCGGCAGGTTGCCGATTTCGTCCAGGAACAAGGTGCCGCCGTCGGCGGCTTCGAACTTGCCTTCGCGCATCTTGTTGGCGCCGGTGTAGGCGCCGGCCTCGCTTCCGAACAATTCCGCTTCGATCAGTTCGGTCGGCAGCGCGCCGCAGTTCAAGGTCACGAACGGGCCGGACTTGACCGCGGAGTTGGCCTGGACGATCTCGGCGATCTTTTCCTTGCCCGCGCCGTTAGGCCCGGTGATCAGCACCGGCACGTCGGCGCGGGCGACATGGCAGGCCAGTTCGATCACCCGCGCCAGCGGTTCGGAGCCGAACACCAGGCCGCGCAGGTCGTAGCGCGCTTCCAGTTCGCGATGCGCGCGGCGGCGCTGCTCGTGCAGGCGCGAGACCTCGCGCGTGCTGTTGCTCAGTTCGAGCAGGTTCTCGACGCTGGCCAGCAGTTTCTGATCGTCCCAGGGCTTGGCCAGATAGTCGGCGGCGCCGGCCTTGGCCAGATCGACGGCGATGTCCAGGTGCGTCCACGCGGTCAGCAGGATGATCGGCAGGTCCGGATAACGCGCGCGGATCGCGCGGAACAGCGCTACGCCTTCTTCGCCGGAGGTGGTGTCGGCGGTGAAGTTCATGTCCTGCAGCACCAGGCCGATGTCGTCGCGGGCGAGCCGCTCCAGGCCTTCCTCGGGCGATTGCGCGGTGACCACCTGGATCTCGCGCAGACCGAACAGAAGATCCAGCGCGGTGCCGACCGCCGGGTTGTCGTCGATGACCAGGACCGTGCGCATCAGAGTTCCGTTGTGATGAAAGAGCACAATGCCCGCGATCGAGCCGTGCCGAGTATGCCAGCGGCGACGCGGGGCGGCGAATCGCCGTTGCGGCGACGACGCCTGCCGCGGTGGGCGAACAGGCGTCGCGCGCTCACCGCGCTTGCTTCGCGGCCTTGGCCGCGGCGCCGCGCTGGGTCGCCGCGATCCACGCATCGATCCGCGTTTCCAGCTCGCGCAGCGGCAACGCGCCGCCGCCGAGGATCTGGTCGTGGAAGACGCGACGGTCGAAGCGCTTGCCCAGACTGGCCTCGGCGCGCGCGCGCAGCTCGCGGATTTTCAGCTGGCCCATCTTGTACGCCAGGGCCTGGCCGGGCCAGGCGATGTAGCGATCGGCCTCGGCCTGGATGTTGGGTTCTTCCATGTCCGAGTGATCGCGCATCCACTGCACCATCTGTTCGCGGGTCCAGCGCTTGTAGTGGACGCCGGTGTCGAGCACCAGGCGATTGGCGCGGATGAGTTCCTGCGAGAGCCGGCCGAAGTCGCTGTACGGGTCCTGGTAGAACCCGACTTCCTTGCCCAGGTCTTCCGAATACAGGCCCCAGCCTTCGATGAAAGCGGTCTGGCCGAGCAGGGTGCGGAACTTCGGCAGTTCCGGCAGCGCGCGCGACATCGACAATTGCAGATGATGGCCGGGCACGCCTTCGTGATAGGCGACCGCTTCGATCGTGGTCAGCAGGCGCTTCTCGGGTTCGCCGGTGTTGACCGTGATCAGGCCCGGCCGCTTGCCGTCCGGCGTGCCGGCCATGTACTGCGCGGCCGAGGCTTCCTTCTCGCGCCAGGCTTCCACCGACTGCACCTGCACCTGCGTGGTCGGCAGGGTGGCGAACAATTCCGGCAGCCTGGTTTCCATCTTCGCCAGATACTCGCGGTACAGATCGAGAATCTGCTCGCGCGAGGTCGCATGGCGCTTGGGATCGGCGGCGACGGCGTCGCGCATGGTTTTCAGGTCGGCGTAGCCCAGCGTCTTCGCGATGCGGGTCTGTTCTTTCTCGATCCGGGCCACTTCGCTCAGGCCCAACTGGTGAATTCGCTCGGGCGGGGTCGAAGAGGTGGTGAACTGCTCGATCGCATAGCGGTACAGGCCGTCGCCGCCGGGCAGCGACCACACGCCGTACTGCTCGCGGCCCTGCGGCGCGTATTCCTTGCCGACGAACTCGGCGAGCTGGCGATAGGCCGGACGCACCTGCTGATCGACCGCTTCCAGGATCTGCTTGCGCAAGCGTTCGCGTTCGGCCGCCGGCACGCTGTCGGGGAATTTCTTCAGCGAGGCGGCGAAGACGTTGTCCTCGCCGGCGGCGTCGGCGATGCCGTTGCACTGCGCGGCGACCTTGTCGAGCAGGTAGCGCGGCTGCATCAGCCCGTCCTTGGCGCCCTGCCGCGCGACTTGCGTGACCTGGTCGAGGATGCGCGGAATCTCGCGCAGACGCTTGAGGTAATCGTCGTACTGCTGGGTGTCGTTGAACGGGAAGGCCTTGATCATTATGGTCAGGATCAGGTGCGTACCGTTGAACTGATCCAGCGGCATTTCATGGGTCTTGAGCGCGTAGCCGCGCAGATCGTTCTCCAGCCAGCGCACCATCAAGCGGTGGTTGAGCAGATCGCCTTGCGGGAAACCGCGCGTGTCCACGGACTTGAAGCGCGCCAGCATCGCGCGCGTGGCCTCGTTGTGGCGCTGCGCGCCGGCCAGCGAGAAATCGCTCCAGGCATCGTTGTAACGGTAGTCGCCGAAGAAGCTGGCCTGCTCGGGCAACTCGCGCATCATGCCTTCCCACTGCTCGTCCATCAGCGCGTTGAAGGCTTTCAGGCGCGTAGCGACATCGGCGGCCTGGGCGCTCGCCGCGACGGCGGCGGATGGCTTCGCCGCGTGCGCGGCCGGCAGCCAGGCCGCGCCGATCAGCGCCGCAGACAAGACGGCGGTGCGCAGCGATGCGCGATGCGACGGGCGGTGCGGGAACGAAGGGCGCATGGTGATCTCCGTGGTGTCGGGCGGGGGCGAGGCCGGTCGCGTCGTCCCGATCCCGTCCGGGCGGCCGGACAGGGGGCAGGTAAGCAGATGCGGTGAAGGCGGCATCGGTGGCGCAGCTTGCCTGAATCCGCGCGGTGCCAGCATCCGACTTTTGCGACAGGCGCGCGAGCCGCATCGTGAGATGTAACCGCGATGCGGTCGCGGCGATCGCCGGGGCCCGGCCGCGAGCGCGCTCGATCAGGCCGAACGCGTCGCCAGCGCCGGCGGCACCATCGCGGCGCGGCGCGCCGGTCCGTACACCGCGAACTGGCCCAGCAGCCACAGGCACAGCGCGCCCATCGGCAGGTACAAGGCCGGCAGCCGCGGCAGTTCGTAATACTTCATCAGCGCCAGATTGATCGCGAACGCCAGCGCCATGCCCAGGACGATGCCGATGCTGGTCAACAGGAAGTTCTCGGTCTGGAAGTAACGCAGGATCTGCCCCTGGGTCGCGCCGAGCGCGCGCCGCACGCCGATCTGCTTGGTGCGCTGCTGGACCCAGAAGCTGGCCAGGCCGACGATGCCCAGCGCGGTCACGATCAGCAGGGCGATGCACACCGCGCCGAGCAGCCAGACCATCGAGCGGTCGGTCTGCAGGTACCTGTCGGCCATGCTTTCGACGAGAGCGTTCTTGTCGCTGAGGATGCGCAACGGTCCGTTCTTGGCCAGCGCCTCGCCCGCGGACTTGAGGATCTGCTGGCGTTGCGAGGGGTCCACCCGCAGCAGATAGATGCCGTCGTCGTAGCTCATCTCGATCGGGAAGATGACCGAATACTCCGCCGAGCCCAGGCCGAAGCCTTCGTTCGGGCGCAGCAGGTGTTCGACCACGCCGACCACATGGGTAGGCGCATCGCCCCAGGAGTAGAACGATTTGCCGAGAGGGTCCTGGCCGGGGAACAGCTTCTCGGCCAGCGCGCGGGTGATGATCGCCGAGGACACCGGATAGTTGGCGCCGGGTTCGCGAGCTTTCGCGTAGTTGATCATTTCTTCCGGGTTGAAGTCGCGGCCGGCGATCAGCTTCAGGCCCATGGTCTTGATGAACTGCGGATCGCCCAGATAGATCGAGACGTTGGTGGTCGGGACCTTCTGATCGGAGCTGAGATTGATGCCGCTGTTCCAGGAAGAATCGCCGTAGCGCACCTGATTGACGACGGTCGCGGCCTTCACGCCCGGCAGCGAGCGCAGCAGGGCCAGATCCGCATGCGTCAGCGCCTGTTTGTCGCCCTTGGCGTTGATGCCGCGGATCGCCACGCGCAGCAGTTCGTTCTCGACCATGCCGCTGGGACGCTGCATGCGCTGGATGCGGTTTTCGATCAGGAACACGGCGTTGCAGATGATCGCGCAGGTCAGCGCGACTTCGAACACGATCAGTGCGGCGGCGGTCTTGTGCCGGCGCAACGTGGTCAGGATGGGGCGGATGTCCATGCGTGGCCTCACTGGCTCTTGAGCTGGATGGCGGGCGTCACCTGGCAGGCGCGCCAGGCGGGCAGCAGCCCGGCCAGCACGCTGGCGGCGATGGCCAGCAGGAAGGTGGTGAACAACATGTTCATGTCCAGCCGGGCCAGCGCGGCGTAGGCCACCGGCTGCTGACGCACGGCCCACAGGCCGAGCTGCGCGAGCAGCAGACCGAGCAGACCGCCGGCCAGACCGATGGTGCCGGCTTCGACCAGGCACTGGGCGAAGATGGCGCGACGGGTCGCGCCGAGGGCGCGGCGCACGCCGATTTCGCCGGAGCGGCGCAGGAACTTGGCCAGCAGCAGGCCGACCGTGTTGAGCAGGCACACCAACAGGAAGCCGAACGCCAGCCACATCTGCAGGCGCACGTCGCCCGGCACCACGCGCTTGAAGTCCAGCCATTGCATGATGCTGTCCAGCTTGGGCGCGGTCGGACGTTCGAAGCGGCCGGCGCTGCGCTGCTGGGCGACGTAGTTGGTCAGATAGCGGCGGTATTCATCGACTTTCCGCGGCGTGCGCAGCTCGACCCAGTACTGCACCCAGGCGCACTCGGCGCTGAGGCTTCGGTTGCCTTCCTCGTCCTTGTTGTTCTCGCCCCAGCAATCGACACTGCCTTGCGCATCCATGCGCAGATCGCGGGAGGTGCTGAACGGCAGGAACAACTCTTCGGGCTCGCCGAAACCGCGTTCGACGCTGAGGTCGTAGAAATTGGGCTGCGGATGCCATGGCTTGATCACGCCGATCACGCGGAACTCGTGCTTGTCCAGCCACAGCGACTTGCCCACGCTGTTGCCGCCGCCGAACAGTTTCATGTTGAGTTCCGATCCGATCACCGCCACGCGTGCGCGTCCAGCGTCGTCTTGCGCGGTCCAGGGCGCGCCGTACTCGAACGGCGCTTCGAACATGGCGAAGAAATCCGCCGAGGTGAAACGCGAGTCCTGGCGGATCGGCGGCATGCCATTGCTGCGCGGCTCGATGGCGACGGCGCCGCTGGACATCAGCGCCTGGCGGTCGCCGCGCTTCTCGCGCAGCAGGGCTTCGGCGTCGAAGCGCGTGAAATTGTCGTGCGGCTCGTCGCCGGGGGTGTAGTCGTCCATCGGGCGCGGATCGATGCGCGGATGGAAGATCTGCCCGCTCTTGTTCGGAAGCGGATCGCCGGACAGCACGTGGAACACGGTCAAGGTGGTCATCGCCGCGCCGATGCCGAGCGCGATGGCCAGCACCATCAACGCGGTCAGCACCATGTTGCGCTTGAAGCTGCGCAGGGCGAGCTGGAAGTAATAAGCGAACTGGCTGTTGCCGGGCATGCTCGCGACCTCAGACGGTGGTGGTGTCGGCGCCGGTGTCGGCGGCCGCGAACTCGGTGGACATGGGCGCGCGGATCAGGCTGGGTTCGGCGCGCAAGTCGGTGGCCATGCCATCGACGATGTGCACGTTGCGCTGCGCGCGCGCGGCCAGTTCCGGATCGTGGGTGACCATGATGATGGTGGTGCCCTGGCTGTTGATCTCTTCGAGCAGTTCCATCACCCCGCGCGCCATCTGCGAGTCCAGGTTGCCGGTGGGTTCGTCGGCCAGCAGCAGGCGCGGCGAACCGGCCAGGGCGCGCGCGATCGCGGCGCGTTGTTGCTGGCCGCCGGACAGTTCGGTCGGATAGTGGCGCATGCGCGAGCCCAGGCCGACCTGGGTCAGCGCTTGTTCGATGCGTTGCCTGCGTTCGGCCGCGGGCATGCGCCGGTAGCGCAACGGCACGTCGCAGTTGTCGAACAGGTTGAGGTCGGGAATCAGGTTGAAGCTTTGGAAGATGAAGCCGATCTTCTGGTTGCGCAGGCGCGAGCGGGCGTCGTCGGACAAACCGCTAACGTCCTCGCCGTCGAGCTTGTATGCGCCGCCGCTGAAGGTTTCCAGCAGGCCGGCGATGTTGAGGAAGGTGGTCTTGCCCGAGCCCGACGGCCCGGTCACCGCGACGAACTCGCCGGTGCGCACGTGCAGATCCAGCGAGCGCAGGGCATGGGTTTCGACGAGTTCGGTGCGATAGACCTTAGTGACCTGGCGCATGTCGAGCATAAGGGAGTTTCCTTGCTTGATTCGTTATTGGATGTGTATTTCTGAGCGTTCGCTTCGTTGCCCGGCTTTTGCCGTCATCCCCGCGAAGGCGGGGATCCAGAGACTTCAGCGTAAGGCCTGGATAAAGCCCTGGATCCCCGCCTTCGCGGGGATGACGAACAAAAGCGCGGGCGAGTCGGCGAACATTGCGGCGCCGACCACTCAGCGAACCGCAAACATCGGCAGCGCGCAAGCGGTCAGGTAACGGCCCAGGCGGGAATTGCGCCGCGCGGCGGTTTCGGCGTTGGCGCTGCGGGCATTGCCGGCATCGCGGACCTGATCGAAATCGATCAACTGATGCAGGCGCAGCGGGACCGCGTCGGTCAGCTGCTGGGCGTTCCACTGCGGGGCGAAGTCGTAGGCGTAGTTGGCGGCGTTCATGATCATTCTCCAGAAATGCGGGCGGTTTGGGCGTTGGCGAACTGGTCGCTGCCGGAGACGACGATGCGGTCTCCCGGCTGCAGGCCTTCGAGGATCTGCACATTGCTCAGGCTGCTGGCGCCGGTGCGGATCGGGCGGCGCGTGGCGATGCCGTTGTGGACGACGTAGGCGCTGGTGCCGCCGGACTGTTCCAGGAACGGTCCGCGTTCGACGATCAGCGTGTCGCGGCGGGTGTCGAGCACGATGCGCGCGCTCAGGCGCTGGCTCTGGCGCAGGCCCGGCGGCTGCTTGTCCTTGAAGCGCAGGCGGCTGACCACTTCGCCGTTGACCACTTCCGGCGACACCGCCGAGATCTGCGCGGCGAAGGGCTCTCCGTTGCCGTTGGTGATCTGCGCCGGAATGCCGATGGCCAGATCGCGGGCGAAACTCTCCGGCACCTTGATCTCGACTTCGAACACGCTCAGATCGACCACGCTCAGCACCGGATCGTTGATCGCGACATTGGCGCGCTGGGCGACCTGGACCTGGCCGACCTGGCCGTCGAACGGCGCGCGCAGGGTCAGCGCTTCGACCTGGCGCTGCGCCTCGGTGGCGATCGCGCGCTGGCGATCGGCGAGCAGACGCTTGTTGCGCGCATCCAGGTTGGCGCTGCGGCCCTGGCGGCCGATGTCTTCGCGCGCATGGCTCAGGCCGATGTCGGCCTTCTGCAGATCGTCCTGGGCCTTGGCGACATCGACCTTGGCCACCGCGCCGCCTTCGAAGGCGCGCTGATAGCGTTCCAGGTCGCGCTGCGCGGCGACGCGATCGATCTGCGCCTGATCGAGTTCCTTCTGCGCGATGGAGCGGGCCAGTTCGCCGTCGAGTTCGGCGCGGCTGGCTTCGGCTTCCAGGCTGGCGAGGGTGGCCTGCTCCTGCGCCAGCTTGCTGCGCAATTCCGGGCTGTCGATCTCGGCCAGCATCTGGCCCTTGCGCACCACGTCGCCGGCGACGACTTTCAGATCGACCGAGCCGCCGGCGATGGCGTACAGCACCGGGCTGTTGGCGGCGATGACGCGGCCGTCGGCGGCGATGTCGCGGATCAGATCGCCGCGCTTGACCTCGGCGATGCGCAGGCGCTCGGCCGAAACCGACACACCGCTCGCGCTCCAACCGGACAACAGCCACGCGCCGGCGCCCAGGGCCAGCACGCCGGCGCCGGCGCCGAGCGCCCATTGCCGGCGATGGCGGCCGTGCACGCTGGCATCGGCGAGGCGGCGGTCTTGCGCGGAGGTGTCGCGGATGCTCATCGGCTCGAACTCGGTGAAGGGGCTTTGCCCTTAACCCACGCACAACCCGTGCCAACTGCAAGCCATTGAATTTAAAGGGCGGGCAGCGGTGTCCGGGCGTCCGTCCGGACGGACACCGTGTCCGCGCGGACATGGCCTTTATGGCCGACGGATACAATGGCGCGGTCCATCGAAGGAGTTGCCCCAGCATGTGCGGAATCGTCGGCGCGATTGCGGATCGCGATGTAGTACCGGTCCTGATCGATGGGCTCAAGCGTCTGGAATACCGCGGCTACGACTCGGCCGGCATCGCCGTGTTCGACGGCGCGCAGCTGCGCCGCGTGCGCCGCACCGGCCGCGTCAGCGAGATGGAGAACGCCGCGCAGGCGGAAGGCTTCCACGCTCAAGTCGGCATCGGCCATACCCGCTGGGCCACCCACGGCGGCGTCACCGAGGCCAATGCGCACCCGCACATCAGCTTCGGTGAATTGGCGGTGGTGCATAACGG
This sequence comes from Lysobacter sp. ISL-50, assembly GCF_018612875.1. GTDB lineage: Bacteria > Pseudomonadota > Gammaproteobacteria > Xanthomonadales > Xanthomonadaceae > Lysobacter. The sequence goes on from NZ_JAGGRI010000024.1 coordinate 227,649, forward strand.
CATCATCGAAAACCACGACGAGCAGCGCGAACGCCTGCGCGCCGCCGGCTACGCCTTCGAATCGCAGACCGACACCGAGGTCATCGCGCATCTGGTGCATTTCCACCAGCAGCAGGGATTGGATCTGCTCGCCGCGGTGCAGGCGGCGGTCAGCGAACTGGTCGGCGCCTACGCAATTGCCGTCGTGAGCAAGAACGAACCCGGCCGTTTGATCGCCGCGCGCATGGGTTGCCCGCTGCTGATCGGCCTG
>NZ_JAGGRI010000025.1 GCF_018612875.1 Lysobacter sp. ISL-50
CGGCGCGGGCGCGCGGCGCTTGCATCGGCGCGAACGCGGCCAGCGGTTCGCCCGGCCGGGCGCGCTCGCTCGCGACCGGCGCGGCCAGCGGTGCCTGCGCGGCGACGATGTCGCGGATGTCGTAACGCTTGGGCGCGGGCGTTTCGGTTTCGGCCGGCAGCGAGGGGTCGCGCAGGGTGCTGGCCGGCGTCAGCTTCGCCGGCGCGGCGACCGGGCCGCCGCCGCGCACCGGTGCGCGCGGCGGCGCCGGCGCGACCGCCGAAGCGCCGGCGTCGGCGCCCGCCCACATGTCGCTTTCCAGGCGCTGGATCATGTTCTGAAACTGTCCGCGCGCCTGGCCCTTGGCGGCGCCGGCGCCGGACGGCGCGGGCGGCGAGGGCGGCGGCAGGATCGGTCCGCTTACTTTCATGCTTGCACTTCCATCGCGTTGTGCCGTTCCAGGATGGCGTTGCTGACTTTGTCGTCGTGCTTGCGCGCCACCGCGGTACGCTCGCGATCGGCCAGTTCGTCGCCGCGCTCGGACAGGTTCTGGTGGCGGATCAGTTCGCGGCCGAAGTCGTCGAGCGCTTCGCGCGCGTTGCGCAAGGACTGCTCGGCGGCGCCGCAGCGCGATTGCGCGGCGTGCGCCATCGCCCGCCAGGCCGAAAGCGAATTCAGATCCAGGCCCGCGCCGTCGCTCAACGAACGCCGCCAGCCGGCTTCGATCTCGTCGCGTTGCGCGCCGGCGGTGTCGAACGCGCGCTGCGCGGCATCGACATCGCGGCGCAGCATCGCCGCGCGCATCTGCGCGTTCTGCAGGCGCAGGCGCAGCAGCTGCGCGACTTCGTCGAGCTGGTGCAGGCGTTCGCGGCTCATGGCTTGGCTCCGCCGACCAGTTCGTGCAGGCGGGCGATGCTCTGCGCGCCGGTGTGGCTTTGTCCGCTCTCCTGGCGCAGGAAATCGATCAGCGCAGGACGCGTGCGCAGCGCGCGGTCCAGCTGGGCGTTGGAGCCGCCCGAGTACAGGCCCGATTCGACCAGCGTGCGCGAGGTCTCGTACAGCGACAGCTGGGCGATCGCGGTCTTGGCCGCGGCGCGGTGTTCGGCGCTGGTGACCTGGCCGAACACGCGGCTGATGCTGCGCGGCACGTCGATCGCCGGATAGTGGCCTTGTTCGGCCAGCGCGCGGGTCAGCACGATATGGCCGTCGAGCAGCGCGCGCAGGGTTTCGGTCATCGGGTCGTCGATGTCGTCGGTCTCGGCCAGCACCGTCATCAACGCGGTGATCGCGCCGCCCTGGCGCAGCGCGCCGCAGCGCTCGATCACCTTCGGCAGCGCCGAGAACACGCTCGGGGTGTAGGCGCGCAAGGTCGGCGGCTCGCCGGCGGCCAGGCCGATCTCGCGCAGCGCCAGGGCGTAGCGGGTGATCGAATCGAGCAGCAACAGCACGTGCTTGCCCTGGGCGCGGAAGTATTCCGCCAGCGACAGCGCGACCAGCACGCTGCGCGCGCGCAGGATCGCCGGCTGGTCGGAAGTCGCCACCACCATCACCGAGCGCTGCCGCGCCTGTTCGGTCAGTGCGTGCTGCCAGAAGTCGTCGGCCTCGCGGCCGCGTTCGCCGACCAGGCACAGCACGCAGACATCGGCCTGCACGTGGCTGGCCAGATCGGCGAGCAGAGTGGTCTTGCCCACGCCGCTGCCGGCGAAGATGCCCACGCGCTGGCCGATGCCGAGGGTCAGCAAGGCGTCGATGCTGCGCAGGCCGGTTTCCAGCGGCGCGCGCGGCGACAGGCGGTCGAGCGCCGGCGTCTGCGCACCGGCCAGCGGCCACGATTCCAGCGGGCCGTCGATGGCTTCGCCGCCGTCGAGCGGCACGCCCATCGGATCGACGATGCGGCCGAGATAATTCGGCCCGACCGGAAAGCTCGCGCCCACCCGCAACGCTTCGACCGTGTCGCCGATGTGCGCGGCCGACACCGGCCCGTACGGCGCCAGGGTGATGCGGCCGGTTTCGACCTTGGCCACTTCGGCCAGCAAGGTCGAAGCGCTGTCGCCGCCGTGCGCGTTGAGGCGGATGCGGCACAGCGAACCCAGCGGCACGCCGGGGCCGTCGGCCTCGATGAAGGTCGGCATGATGCGCGTGACCGTGCCCAGGCGGGCGATGGTATCGACTTGGCGGATGGCGTCGATCAGCGCGTGCGCGGTCATGTCAGTCGCGTCCCTGCGCGGAGTCGAACGCGGCGTCCAGGCGCTGGCGCTGCGAAGGCAGACTCAGGTCCAGGCGACCGAGCTTGAGCTTGATCACGCAGCTGCCGGCGGCGCGGCCGGTCTGCGCGCTGACCTGATAGGACGGCATCGCGCCTTGTTCGGCGAAGGCCGCGCGCAGCGCGGCGTCGTCCGGAAAATCGACGCTGGCCACTTCGATCGCCAGCACGCTGTCGTGGGCGAGCGAGCGCAGATGATGGGCCACCGTGCGCGCGATCAGTTCGGCGTAAAGCGCGGTGTCGCCGATCACCCGGCCGAGCGCGGCCTGGGCCAGATCGACCGACCACTGCTGCGCGGTTTCGATGAGTTCGCGCTGAAAACTTTCCTGCGCGTCGGCGATGCCGTGCGCCAGCGCTTCGAGTTGTTCGTCGTGGCGCTGTTGCGCCTGAGTCTTTCCGGCCTCCATGCCGTCCGCGTGGCCGCGTTCCTGGGCCTGCTTTTCGCGCGCGTCGGCCGACTTGGCCAGCGCGGCCAGACGCGCGTTGGCGTCGGCCAGGGCTTTTTCCAGCTCGGCGATGCGCAACGCCTGGGTATCGACGAACGCCGCCGGCGCTTCGCCCGCGACCGCGGTCTGCAGCGTCGAACGCCGCTCGCCGCTGACCAGGACGGTGCCGGCCTTGATCACGCTCATGCGCGCGGGCTCCGGCGCAGCAAGCCGGCCAGGCCGCGGCGCGGCGCGGCGGCCGGCGCGGGAGTTTCGATCGCGCTGAGTTCGACCTCATGCGATGCCGCGATCGCCGCCGCCTGCAGCGCGCGCCGCGCCGCCGGCATCAGCGCAACATTGCCCGCCGAAGCGCGTAGCGGCTCGCGCGCGGCCTTGTCCGGCAGCGCCGCCAACAACGATTCGCGCGCCGCCGGCTCGAAGCTGGACAGCACGCTCGCGGCGACCGCTTCGGGCAGGCGGCCGAGGTAAACCGCCATGCCCGCCGGCACCCGTTCAATCGCATCGTTCTGCGCCGGCGACGGCACCGGTTGCAGCCCCGGCAGTTGCGTGCCCGGCAGCAGTTCGCTGGCCTGGGCCAGCATCGGCCGCAGTTGTTCTTGTTCGCGCGGATCGAGCTGCGACCAGATCGCCTCGATGTCTTCGATCGAGTACTGGCTCAGCTGGCTGACCGCGCGGCGCAGTTCTCGCTCAGGTTTCGGACTTGGCATGCGCATTCCCCTGTGCTTCCAGCAGCAGCCTCAAGCGCGCGGCGAATTGCTGGCGCTCTTGCTGGGTGAGTGAACGCTGCTCGCGGCGGGCGTTGCCGCGCAGAGCGCGCAGGGCCAGCCAACCGATCAGCAGCAGCGCAGCGGCCACGGCGATCAACACCGCGCTGCCCAGGTTGAAACCGGCCCAACCCGTGTTGCTGGCGGCGGTCTGCGGACGCGACTTTGCTGCGGCGTGGTCGGCGACGGCGAGCGAATCGCCCGCGAGCGGGCCGGTCGCCGGCAACGCCGCGGCGATCGGCAGCGCCGGATCGCGCACCACCGTGGAGATCACGTCGCCGCGCTTGCTGTCCAGGCCGATGGTGGCCGCGACCAGCGACTCGATCTTGGCCATCACCGCCGGCGGCTGCTCGCGGTCGAGCACGATACCGACGCTGAGGCGGCGGACCGTGCCCGGCGCGGAGACGATCTGTTCGAGCACGCGATTGGTCTTGACCGGCGCCGCCGCCGGCGCGCCGATGGCGATGCCCGGCAGCGGCGGCAGGGGATCGGACGCGGCCGGCGCGGCGTTGCCGCCGGCCACCGTCGGCAACGGCGGCAGCGCGCGCGATCCGGCCTCGGCGGCCGGCGCCGGCGCGGTGCCGGTTTCGCGCGTGGTCTGGATCTGGTCGAAGTTGATGTCGGCGTTGACGCTGACGTTGGCGCTGCCCTCGCGCAGCACGCGCGCGAGCTGTTCGGAGATCTTCTTCTCGTAGCTGCGCTCGATCGACTGCTTGAGCGCGAACTTCGGGTCGGACACGTCGCCGGTTTCGTCCGCGGTGGCGGCGGCGCCGCGCTGATCCAGCACGATCACGTCGGCCGGCGTCATCCCCGGCACCGAGGCGGCGACCAGCTTCTGGATGCCGCGGATGCTGTCTTCGCCGAGCGCGTCCTTGCCCTTCGGGAAGATCGTCACCGACGCCTTGGGCTTGACCTGCTCGCGGCGGAAGATCGACGACTCCGGCAAGGTCAGGTGCACCCGCGCCATGTCCACTTCTTCCAGCGACATCAGCGTGCGCGCGACTTCGCCCTGCAAGGCGCGCTGGTAGTTCACCTTCTGCGCGAATTCGGTCAGGCCCAGGTCGGAGTCCTTGAACAACTCCAGTCCGACCACGTCCTGCAGGCGCAGATCGCCGCTGCCCAGCTTGATGCGCGCGGCCTTGGACTCGCCTTCGGGCACCAGGATGGCGTTGCTGGCTTCGTCGTAGCGGTAGGGAATCTTTTCCTTTTCCAGTTCCTTGACCACCGCCGCGGCGTCCTGCGGCTTGAGGTCGCGGAACAGCACGATGTAGTGCGGCCGCAGCAGCAGATAGCCGCCGAGCAGCAGGGCGAAGAACAGCAGCGACAGCCCGATCGCGATGGCGATCTGGCGGCTGCGCGAATCGGTGCTGAGACGGGAGATCCAGCCCGAGGGTACGGTTTCGGCGTTCATGTCAGAGCTGCATGCGCATCAGTTCTTGGTAACCCTCGACCAGCCGGTTGCGGACCTGGAGGGCGTAATGCAGGGACATGCGCGCTTCTTCCAGCGCGATCATGACCTGGTGCGGCGGCGTGCGGCCGTCGAGCGCGAAGCTTTCGACCGCTTTCTCGGCGGCCTGCACGGAGTTGTCGGCGTGCATCACGTTGGCCAGCAGCATCGAGCCGAAGCTCTGCGCGGGCGGGGCGGCGGTCGCGGCCGCCAGCGACGGCGCGGCGGCGCCGGCCGATTGCGCCGACATCAATGCGGCGAGTGCGTCGATGCTCATGGGTTGTTGCCTCCGATATCCATCGCGCGCATGTACATCGAGCGCGCGGAGTTGTACATGACGACGTTGGCCTCGTAGACGCGCTGGGTCTGCACCATCAGCGCCATCTCGCCGGCATGATCGACGCCGGGGTAGGCGACGTTGCCGTCCTTGTCGGCCATGGGATTGGCCGGGTCGTGGACGATCCGCGGCGGCGTCGCGGTGGCCTGCACGCCGTAGCTGCGGGTGCCGCTCAGATCGCCCGGCGCGTGCAGCGAATAGCTCTGCGCCGACTGGCCCAGCACTTGCTGGAACGACGGCGTCGAGCCCGGGCCGGAGATCAATCGCATCGGCTGGTAGTTCTCGCCGTTGGGACCGCGCACGGCGCCGGCGTTGGCCAGGTTCTGCGCGACGACTTCCATGCGCAGGCGTTCCACGTCCATGCCCGAGCGGGCGATGGCGAACAATGAGTCGCTCATGCTCAGCTCCCCCGGATCGCCAGCTGCTGCATCTGCAGGCTGCGGTTGAGCATGCCGATCAGCATGGCGTAGCGCGCGGAAGTTTCCGAGGCGATGGCGATTTCCTGATCGATCTTGACGCTGCGCTCGGACGGATCGGTCGCCGCGGCGACGCCGGGCTGCAGCGAGGACAACTCGGCCGCGCGCAGTTCCGGCGCCAGATCGGCGGTGGCCGCGGCCAGGCGCTGCAGTTCGCCCTCGAAGCTCACCCGCACCGGCACGAAACCGGGCGAGGAGGCGTTGGCGACGTTGTGGGCGGTGGCGATTTCGCGCAGATGCAGGCCGTCCAGGGCCTTGCTTACGATCGCTTCGATGACCGGCGATGTCATGGTGCTTTCCCCTGAGTGCGGTGCGGCGGTTATTGGACGACCAGGTCGGCGTGCAACGCGCCGGCGGCCTTGATCGCTTGAAGAATGGAAATCACGTCGCGGGTGTTGACCCGCGCCTTGGCCAGACTGGCGACCAGTTCGGCCACGGTGGTCTGCTTGTAGGACATGGCCACGTGCTGGTCGCCTTCCTCGACGCCCAGGCGGCTGTTGCCGACGATCAGGCTGCGCACCGAGTCGTCGGCGATGCCGATGAAGTTCGGCTGCGAAGCGGTGTACTCGGTGTCGATGGACACGCGCAGATCGCCGTGCGAGATGGTGATCGGCGAGATGCGCGTGTCGCCGCCGGCGGCGATGGTGCCGGTGCGTTCGTTGATGATCACCCGCGATGCCACGTCCGGAATCACCGACAGGCCTTCGATCGAAGCGACGAAGGCGTTGAGCCGGCCCGGGTTCTGCGGCGCGCGGATGCGCACGGTTTCCGGGTCCAGCGAGGTGGCCGCGCCCGAGCCCATCGATTCGTTGATGCGCGCGGCGATGCGCTCGGAGGTGACCGCGTCGGCGTTCTTGAGGATGTAGTCCAGATGGCCGTTGTCGGCGACCAGCTCGGCGCGCACCGGAACTTCCACGGTGCCGCCTTCGGACACCACGCCGACGGTGGGATGGTTCTTCTGGCGCAGATTGCCGTTGCCGTCGAAGCGGAAGCCGCCGACGGTGACCGGGCCCTGGGCCAGCGCATACACGCGCTTATCCGGGCCGCGCAGCGGGCTCATGATCAAGGTGCCGCCGGCGATGCTGCGCGCATCGCCCGTGGAGGTCACGTTGACGTCGATCTTGTCGCCGACGTTGGAGGTGGCCGGCAGGGTCGCGGTGATCATCACCATCGCCACGTTGCGGCTTTGGATCTGTTCCACCGGCACCACCAGATCGAACTGCGACAGCAGGTTCTGCATGGCCTGGCGCGTGGCCTGGTTGCGCGGCGCGTCGCCGGAACCGGACAGGCCGGTGACGATGCCGTAGCCGACCAGCATGTTGTCGCGGCGGCCGAGGAAGCGGCCGAGGTCTTTGAGCCGCACCGAGCCGGACGCGGTTTCGGCGGCGCGGGCGTTGTCGATCGCGCCGAAACACACGGCGGCGCCGACGCACAGGGCGAGTAAGCAACGCATGGACATCACCACAGCCCCAACCAGGCGAGAATTTTCGGAATCAGGCCGGGGCGCGTGCGATCGGTGATGTAGCCGTCCCCGGTGTAGTCGATCCTGGCGTCGGCGATGCGGCTCGACAGGATGGTGTTGTTCTGGGCGATATCGACCGGACGGATCTTGCCGCTGAGGCGGATCTGGGTCTTTTCGCCGTTGACGTTGATGCGCTGCTCGCCGGAGACCGCCAGATCGCCGTTGGGATAGGTGCCGGTGACGGTGGCGCTGATCTGCGCGAGCAGGTTGCCGCTGCGCTGGATCTGGCCGCGGCCGCCGTAGTTGTCGCCCAGGCCGACGGTGAAGTCGGAACTGGTGTCGCCGAGCGTCTTGATGTTGCCGCCGATGCCGACGTTGGTCTTGGTGGTGGTGTCGGCGGTGTTGCGCGCGCTGGAGTTTTCGTAGACCAAGATGGTGATCAGATCGCCGACGCGCTGCGCCCGCCGATCGGAGGTCAGGGCCTGGAACGATTCTTCGCGATACAGATCGGCCGCGGCGGCGGGCGCGAGCGCGCTCAGCGCAGTCAGCCCGGCGAGCAGCAGGCCGGCCAGCGGCATGCGCGCGCGCGGCGGGCGGGTGGGGCGGATCATGGCGTTTCCCCTGCGAGGGATGAAGACGGGATGGACGAAGACGAAGGCCGCGGCGAGACCGGCGCGGTAACGATGGCGCCGTCGCCCATCGCCACGCGCACCGGCGCGCCGGCCTTGGCGTCGCGCGCGGCGACGCCGTTGCGCGATATTGCGATGGGGCCGTCGCGGTAGATGAGCGCGAGCTTGTCGCCCTGGCGCACGTCGGCGAACAGACTCGCCGCGACCGGTGCGATGGCGTCGCCGGCGACGAGATCGACCGGCGCGCGCACCAGGCCGGAATCGCGGTCGTAGTGCGCGCGTTGCACGACCGTGTCGGCGCCGCAGCGCTCGCCGCGCACGTCGGCGGCGCGCAGGGCTTGCCCGCGCGCGACCGGACCCAGCACGCGCAGGCAGGCGCGCTCGGCGACGGCGGCGTGGCTGGCGGTCTGTGCGGGTGCGCTGTCGGCCGAGGTCGGGCCCTCGACTGCGCTGTCGACTTTCACCGCGGCCGCAGCGGCCAGCGGCGAGGCCAGCGCGATCAGCGCCGCGCACGCGAGCGCGCGCAAGCCCATGCGAGCCGAAACCGAAACCGGAGCGGGCGCCGAAGCGATCATGTTCAGCGCTTGAGCCCGTTGGCGATGCCCATCAGCTCGTCGCCGATCTGCACCAGCCGGGCGTTGGAGGCGTAGGCGCGCTGATAGATCATCAGGCTGACCATTTCATCGGCGAGCTTGATGTTGGACGCTTCGCTGAAGCCCTGCACCAATTGTCCGGCCTTGTCCTCGCCGGGCGTGGCGCGGCTCACCGACAACTGATCGTCGGGCAACTGGTACAAGCCGTCGCCGAGCGATTCCATGCGCTGCAGATCGGCCGGAATCACCAGGTCGAGCTGGCCGATTTCCACCGGCGTGCGTTCGTTGCGAATGGTCGCCATGACTTGGCCGGTCTTGGAAATCTGCACGCCTTCGGCATCGGCCGGCACCGAAATCATCGCCGCCAGCGGCGTGCCGTTGGCCGCGGCCAGATAACCGTCGCTGCCGATGCGCAAAGTGCCGCCGCGCCACAGCGTGGTCTGGCCGTCGGCGGCGGCCAGTTCCAGGAAGCCTTCGCCCTGGATGGCGATGTCGAGGGTGTTGCCGGTCGGACGCAGTTCGCCCTGGGTGAACACGTGCAGGGTCGGATTGGCCATCACGCCGGCGGCGACGCGCTGCGCGGCATCGCCCGGCGCCGCGCCGGCGTTGGCCGGATCGGTGCTGAGCAGTTCCGAGAACGACACCGTGCCGCGCTTGTAGGCGGCGGTGTTGATGTTGGCGACGTTGTTGGCGACGGTTTCCACCGCCTTGCCCTGCGCGTCCAGACCGGTCGCGCCGATATAGAAGATTCCGTTCATTGCTTACATGCCCCCTAAGCGTTGCAGTGCGGTGCCGACCATGTCGTCGTAGACATGGACGAGTTTTTGTCCGGACTCGATGCGCCGCATCGCTTCCATGATCTGGATCATGTCGTTGCCGACCGAGACGTTTGCCGCCTCGACATAGCCTTGCTGCACGCTGCTGGCCAGCGTGCCGGCGGCGCCGGGCCGGTTCTCGCTGCTGCGCGCGTCGTTGGCGGCGGCGAAGTAATTGCTGCCGGCGCGGGTGAGCTTGCTCAGGTCTTCGAACTCGACCAGGCGCACCGCGCTGACCGGATTGCCGGCATCGACCACGGTGCCGTCGCGCTCCAGCTTCCAGTTCTCGCCCGAGACGACCACGTCGCCGCCGCCGGCCGCTTGCAGGCGCCAGCCTTGCGCGGTGAGCAGACGGCCGTCGGCGTCGCGGTGCAGCGAGGCGGTGCGCGCGTACACCGAGCCCTGATCGGTCGCCAGCTGCAGAAAGCCCGGCCCGGTGACGCTGAGGTCGTAGGGATTGCCGGTGTGCTGCAGCTTGCCGGCGGAGAAATCGGTCGCGCGGCTCATCGCCTGGGCGGCGGCGGGCGTTTGCGTGGCCTGTTCCAGCAACTGCTGCGCCGCTTCGGCGCCGAGCACGCTCTGGAACGCGACCTGGCGCTTGTAGCCGGGCGTGGCGACGTTGGAGATGTTGTTGGCACTGACCTCCACGCGCTGGGATTCGCGCGAGATCAACTGGGTCGCCACGAGCATCAGGTTATCCATGCATTGCGTCCTTTCAGGAACTGGCGGCGAAGGGTTTGAAAACGTTCGCGGTCGCGGCGGTTTCGACCGCCGGCAGATCGGCGCTGACGGTGCCGAACGAAGTCAGGCTGATCGAATGCGGAATCTCGTTCATCGACAGCACCGACAGGCGCGGCGCGACGCGGCGGGTGAACAGGCGCAGCGCGCGGCGAATCTCCGGACGGCACAGCAGCGCCGGCGACAGGTTCTTGCGCATCATCGATTCGTTGAGCTTGATCAGGCGGCCGAGGAAGCTCTCGGCCATGCGCGGATCGAGGACGAAGCTGTTGCTGGCGTCCTGCGCTTCGAGCAGGTTCTGCAGCATGCGGTTCTCGACCGCCGGGTCCAGGGTCAGCACCGACAGCGCCTCCTTGTCGCCCTGGATGGCGCGGCAGATGCTGTGGCCGAGGCGGCGGCGGATCACTTCCACCAGCTTGGCCGGATCTTTCTCGTGGCGGCCGCTGTCGGCCAGCACTTCCACGATCAGGTCGATGTTGCGGATCGACACGTTTTCTTCCAGCAGGCCCTGCAGCACGTGCTGCACGTCGCTGATCGCCAGCACGTTGGGCACCAGTTCCTCGACCAGCCCCGGCTGGCGCGTGCGCACGCCCTCGAGCAGGGTCATCACTTCCGAGCGCAACAGCAGCATGGCGATGTTGGCCTTGACCACTTCGATCGCATGGGTGACCAGCACCGTCACCGAATCGACCGGCGTATAGCCCAACTGCCGCGCCTGCGCGCCGAGTTCGTTGTCGATCCACACCGCCGGCAGGCCGAAAGCCGGGTCCTTGGTGGCGATGCCGGCGAGCTTGCCGGCCTTGTCGGAGGCGTGGATCGCCAGGGTCATGTCGGCGTGGATGGTGGCCTCGGCGAAGCGATCGCCGAACAGATAGATGCGGTAGTCGTTGGCGCCGGACATGGGCTCGTCGCGGAACACCACCGCCGGCACCATCACGCCCATGTCCTTGGAGTAATGCTTGCGGAACGAGGCGATGCGATCGGTCAGCACGCTCTGCATCGGCAGCCACGCCGCCGCCAGCGCCGGGCCGAACGCGATCTCGATCGGCGGCACCGCGGTCGCCGCGGCGGCATCGGTCTTGTCCTGCGTTTCTTCAGTCAGCGCCGGCAATTCGCGTTTCTGCCGGCGGATGATCAGGAAGATCACCGCCGCCAGCGCCGCCAGGATCAGCAGCGGCCACTTCGGCATGCCCGGCAGGGTCAGCAGGCCCATCAGCGCCAGCACCACCATCAGCTGGATCTTGGGGAAGCGCACCATCTGCCGCACGACTTCGGCGCTGAGCTCGTTGTCCGAGGCCGAACGCGTCACGATGATGCCGGTGGCGACCGAGATCACCAGCGCCGGCACCTGGGTGACGATGCCGTCGCCGATGGTCAGCAGGGTGAAGGTGCGCAGCGCGTCGTGCCAGGCCATGCCCATCTGCGCCACGCCGACCGCCCAGCCGCCGAGGATGTCGATCAGCAGGATCACGATGCCGGCGATCGCGTCGCCCTTGACGAACTTGCTCGCGCCGTCCATCGAGCCGTAGAAGCCGGCTTCCTTTTCCAGTTCCTTGCGCCGGCGCTTGGCTTCTTCCTGATCGATCAGACCCATGTTGAGGTCGGCGTCGATGCTCATCTGCTGGCCGGGCATGGCGTCGAGCACGAAGCGCGCGGCCACTTCCGACACGCGCTGGGCGCCGGCGGTGACCACCACGTACTGCACGACGATCAGGATGAAGAACACGATCAGGCCGATGACGAAATTGCCCTGTACCACGAACTCGCCGATCGAGCGGATCACGTTGCCGGCCTCGGCGCCGGACATGATCAGGCGGGTCGCGGCGATGTTGAGCGCGAGCCGGAACAAGGTCGCGATCAGCAACAACGACGGGAAGGTCGAGAAATCCACCGGCCGGGCGACGTAGAACGTCATCAGCAGGATCGACAGGGCGAAGGCGAAGTTGACCAGGATCAGCAGGTCCAGCAGCGCCGGCGGAATCGGGATGAACAGGATCAGCAGGATGCCGAGCACCGCGCCGACCAGGGCCAGGTCGGCGTGCTTGCCCAGGCGCGAGAACCAGCTCTTGGACACGATCGCGTTCATGCCGCCGCCTGTGCGCCGCGGCCGCGCAGGCGCAGGTAGATCGCGGCGATGTCGCGGTACAGCGTTTCGGGCACTTCGCGCTCGATCGGCACCTTATGGAACAGCTGCCGCGCCAGCAGGCGCGATTCGATCACCGGCACGCCGTAGACGAAGGCCAGCTTGCGCAGGCGCAGGGCGAATTCGCCGGAACCTTTCGCCACGATGGTCGGAGCAAGCATCTTCTTGGACTCGTATTTCAACGCGATCGCGTAATGCGTGGGGTTGGTGACCAGGACGTCGGCGCCGCGGACGTTGCGCATGCTCTGCGCGCGCTGCAGCAGTTCGCGCTGCAGCTGCTTGCGCCGCTGCTTGATCCGCGGATCGCCTTCGCGCTGCTTGATTTCCTGTTTCTGCTCGTGCTTGCTCATGCGCATGCGCCGGGCGAACATGCGCCGCACCAGGATCTGGTCGATCGCGGCGAAGACCGCGGCGGCCAGCAGGAAGAACATCAGCAGCTTCATGCCCAGCGACGACAGCGACAGGGCGATGCCGGGCGCGCCGCGGCCGGCGTGGGTGAGGGTGCGCGCGACCTGGTAGATCAACAGCAGGCAGATGCCGCTGTACACCGCCATCTTGAAGCAGGCCTTGGCCGCTTCGATCAGGGTCTGCAGCGAGAACACCCGCTTGAGGCCCTGCATCGGATTGATCTTGGAAAAGTCCGGCTTCATCGCCGCCGGCGCGAACAGCACGCCGGTCTGGGCCAGCGTCGCCAGCAGCGCGCCGAGCAGGACCACGCCGATCAGCGGCGCGATCACATCGACGGTTTCCACCACCAGCCGCTGCAGCCATTGCAGCAGCGCCTGGCCGCCGCCGTTGATCGCCGCCGATTCGCTCAGCGCGCGTTCGCTCAAGGCGCCCAGGCGCGCGAACATTACGTCGCCGCGCGCGTAGATATAGCCGCCGGCGCAGGCCAGGCTGACCACCATGCCCAGTTCCTGGCTCTTGGCGATGATGCCTTTCTTGCGCGCCTGTTCGAGCTTGTACGGTGTCGCCTGCTCGGACTTGTTGAGATCGGTGTCGCCGCTCATGGCACGCTCCCCGAACTCACGCTCACCGAGGTCATGAAATCCAGCGAGTAGCGGATCAGCCGCAGCGCCACCGGCGCCAGCAGCCCCGCCGACAGCGTCAGCATCACCAGGGTGGCGATGGTCTTGACCTGCAGGCCCAGCATCAACGCGTTCATCTGCGGCAACGCGCGCGACAGCAAGGCGATGGTCAGATCGATCAGGAACAAGGTCACCGTTACCGCCGCGATCGCGCCGAAGCCGGTGCTGATCACCAGACTCAGATAGCCGATCAGCGCCTGCGGGCTGCCGGCCAGCATCGGCAGGCCGATCGGCATCGCGTGGGCGCTGGCGGCGAGCACGCGCACCAGTTCCAGATGGCCGTTGTTGGCGAAGAAGATCACCGCCGCGGCCATGACGAAGATGGTGCCGAACAGCGGCGACTGCGCGCGCGTGCCCGGGTCGATCACCATCGCCAGGCCGTAGCCGGCCTGCACGTCGAGCACGCGTCCGGCGAACGACAGCGCCGCGAACGCCAGTTGCAGCGCCAGCGCGAAGGTCAGCCCGATCAGCACTTCCGACAAGGCCGAGACCACGAACGCGCCTTCGGTGGCCGGCAATTGCATCGGCAGCACCGGCGCGAGCAGCGCCGACAGCGCCAGCACCAGGCACACGCGCACGCGCTGTGGCACCCGGATCAGCGAAAACGGCGGCGACAGCACGAATACCGGGCCCAGGCGCAGGGACAGCAGCGCGATCGCGGTGACGTAGGCGTTCATGCCATCACCCCAGGTTCGCGATGCTCTTGAACAACTCGGTCGCGAACCCGGTCAGCCGGCCGAGCATCCACGAGCCCAGCACGACGATGATCAGCACCGCCATGCCGAGCTTGGGCACGTAGCTCAGGCTCATTTCCTGCAACTGGGTGACCACTTGCAGGATGCTGATCAACACGCCGATCACCAGCGTGGCGATCAGGATCGGCGAAGCGATCAGGAAGCTGTTCCAGAACAGCTGCTCCATGAGCTGCAGCGCTTGGTCGGCCGACATGAGTAGGGTCTCGGTGGCGCGGCGCGCGGGCTCAGCCGCGCGTGCCGTGCGAGGCACGGCGGGCGATCAGCTGGGCGATGCTCGGGCCGTTTTCGCCGAGCGGACGCTGCACCATGTCCTGGTACAAAGCAGCGCCTTGTTCGTTCTGGCCGGCCTTGGCCAACAGCAGGCTGCGGGCGTAAGTCGCCGACAGGCAGTTCGGGTCCAGGCGCAGCGCCGCTTCGGCGCGATGCCGGGCGTCGTCGTCGTGGCCTTCGTACACGTCCACCACCGCCAGCGCGCCGGTGGCCTCCGCGAAGCCGCGGTCGGCCTGCAGGCTGCGTTCGAAACGCTCGCGCGCCTCGGGCAGCTTGCCGCCCATCAGATACGCCCAACCGGCCGAGAGCCAGGAACCGGCGTGGCTGCGCAGCAAGGTGGCGGCGCGATCCAGGCGCGGTGCGGCGTTGGCGAAATCGTGCTGCGACAGATAGGCCAGGCCCTGGCCCAACTGCGCGCGGCCGCTGGCCGGATCGGTTTCCAGCGCTTGTTCGAAGCGTTGCTGAGCGCGGCCGATGTCGTCGTCTTGCAGCGCGAGCAAACCCTGCACGGTGAGTCCGCCGACCGAGTCGGGGGCGCGCGCGGCGTAGCGCTGCGCGCGCTCGAATTGATCGGCATCGAACAAGGCCGTCGCCAGCAGGCCGCAGATCTGTTCGCCGGCGACCGGATGATCGGCGTGCTGCTCGCCCAGGGCGATGACCGCATCGAGGTCGCCCTGGTGATACAGGCACAGCATCTTCAGGCGGATCGACTCGGCGACTTCGGCCAGCACTTGTTCGCTCAGCAGCGGCAAGGCTTCGGCGTAGCGCTCCTGCATCGCGATGGCGTAGGCGAGGTTGAAGCGCAGGTGGACGTCGTCGTGTTCGGCCAGCAGGCCGGCGAACACGTGCTCGGCGGCGTCGAAGCGGCTTTGCGACATCGCCGACAGGCCGGCCAGATTGCGCAGCGCGGGCGTGAGTTCGGCCTGCTGCGCGTAGCGCGCCAGCAAGGCTTCGCAGTCGTCGAAGTGGTGGGCGTCGAACGCCGCCGATGCCGTGTCGGCGATCAGGCTGAGGTTGTCCGGGTCGGCCTGAAGAAACTGTTGCAGACGCTGATGCCGCGCCGCGAGGGTCGTGAAGTGACTGGCTGCGTTCATTGCTTAGTGCGTCCCTGTACTAAATTTCACAATCATGAACAAAAGGTTAAGTCGCAACGTCTTGACGCTATCGTAACTTTTTGGATCGAGAGAGTGTGATTCATCTCTGATTTCCATTGGTCGTAGTTCTCAGTTGTTCCCGTTTTGTATCAATACGTTGCAGCCGCGATCCCCCATGGCTGCCGCGCAGTCGTTTATTTGCCGTTCACTTAAGGCCTAAACCCAGCGCCCCGATCCGGGGAGAAGCTGGGAAGGAGCTTTGTGCCCAATCTGCGCAGAATCTGTGCAGGCGGCGGCAGGTGGCCGGCGACCCAGTACTCGGGAAAGCGAGGCGGACCGGCTCATCGTTCGTGCCGATCGCCGGATTGCCCTCCCGGACCGGCCGCCCCGGTTTCACCGAGATGGCCACGCTCCCCGGCGCGGGTCAGCCCTTATGCCTGAGCCATATGACAGCCGGCCGCGGCGGTCACGCGCCGCCGCGCCGGTGGCGGTCGCGCTGCATCTGCCGATGATGGGATTCGGCGCAGGCCGGGCCGCAGTACAGGCGGGCGGGTTCGCCGTCGAACGGTTCCAGGCAGTGCTGGTTGAGGCAGTAGCCGGCCGCCGCCGGCCGCGCGGTCGCCTCGGCCATCAGCTTGCGGGCCTGCAGGGATTGGGCGAGGTTGATTTCCTCGAAGTACTGGGCTTGGTCGATCAGATCGCTCATGGCGCGGGCCGCATCCTGGGTGGTCGCATCGGTGAAGGCGGCGCCACGCCGCCGCGTCGCGCCTGCCGTGAAGCAGGAGCACAGCGTTCCATCGCCTCGTCGCACAGGACGAAACTGATCGCCAGCACAACGCAAATCGCACCGGCGCTGAATCGCCGGCGCGATGCCGGCGTGCGTCGCAGGATCTGATTTGCGAGTTGGTTACGCTGCACGTGTCGATCCTTGCCGGAGCGATCGGAGGCCACGATGAGCACGGACACCCGTTCCACCCAGAACGCGCAGCTGCGCCGGGCGATGCAGGCCTTGCACGCCGCCACCTGGTTCGCGTTGTGCGAAGGCGATCGCTACACCGCGCAGGGCCGCAAGGCCGTCGCCAATTCGTTCTACAACCTGCTGCCGATGCTGGCCGACGTGCGCAAGGCGATCATCGCCGAGCCCGAGCCCGAGCCCGAGCCGGCGGAAGCAGCGGCGCAACCGCCGGCGGCGAATCCGCGCGCGGCGGGGATGCTGCATCTGGTGACGGCGCCGGCGAGCGAGACGCCGGCGCCGGAATAAGACTGCGTCCAACGCCGGTGACGCAGCGCGCATGCGCGTCGGTGGGTCGCGCGGCATGTGTTCGCGTGTCGCGCATGCATGTGCGGCGTGTTCGTGCGTGCGTGAGTGCTGCGTCCGGTGCGTTGCCGATTTACTCCGCTGAACGCGGCCTCGAATTGAATACGCATGCCGGAGCGGATCAGGTGCGGTTTGCCGGCGTGCCCAGCATCGCCAGCGACAACGCGACGGCAAGCGCGCAAGCGGCGGCATGGCGATGAAATCCGGTCATGGCTGATCCCAGGCGGCGTTGAAGGCGCGCGCGGTCTGCGCGACTTGCTGCGGCGTGTAGCCGGGCTTGTACAAGGTGCCGCCGATGCCGAAACCGTTCGCGCCGGCCTTGCGCCACGGCGCGAGATTGTCGCTGTGGATGCCGCCGACCGGCAGCACCGCGACATCCGCGGGCAACACCGCGCGCAAGGCGCCGAGCATCACCGGGCCCAGCGCGTCGGCCGGAAACAGCTTCAAGGCGTCGGCGCCGGCCGCCAGCGCTTCCAGGCACTCGCTCGGCGTCGCCACGCCGGGCAGGGCGAGCAGTCCGGCGCGCTTGGCCTCGATGATCAGGTCCGGATCGGTGTGCGGACAGACCATGAGCCGCGCGCCGATGCGGGCGAGTTCGGCGACTTCCTCCGCGCGCCGCACGGTGCCGGCGCCGAGCAGGATCGAATCGCCGAAGCGTTGTTGCAGACGGGCGATGCTATCGAAGGCGTCGGGCGAATTCAGCGGCACCTCGATGATGCGCCAGCCCGCGCTCCACAGCGCTTCGCCGACCGGCACCGCCTCATCGGGGGTGATGCCGCGCAGAATGGCGACGAACGGGGAACGGGCGAGCCATGCCTGCAGCACGGCGGGAGTAAGAGGAATCGTCATACGTATCCGGCTGCTTGAGCGATGCGCCACAGACCGCGGCAGAACGCGGTGTCGCCTTCGATGATGTAGTGGTCGATGCCGAAGCGGCGCAGTGCCAGGGCATAGGTCGCGGCGAGCTGGGCGCCGCCGATGATCGCCACTTCGCCGCCGCCGTCGTCGGCCGCGGCGTTGGCGCCGATCACTTCATAGCCGACCAGCAGGCCGGACAGAAAAGCCGGCAGTTCTTCGATCGGAGCGGCATCGCGCACATTGCGCGCCCGCACCCCGAACAACTGATGCAGCCAGTCCGGCCGCTCTCGCGCGGTGTCCAGCCCCTGCAGAAAACCGCGCTCGGACCAGGCACCGGCCGGCAAGCCGCGGCCGATCAAACTGCGTTCCAGCAACAGCGAATAAAGCTCCCCGGTCGGATAGGTGGAAAACCCGACCACGGCGCCGCTGTCCAGACGCAGCCACTTGCTGTGCGTGCCCGGCGCGACCGCGCGCCGCGTGCCCGGCGGAACGCCCAGCACCTGCGTCTCTTCGCCGCGCATCACATCGTCGAAACCGTCGCTGGGGCCGCTGACGCCGGGCACGATCGCCGCGCGCCGGTGCTTGAAGCGCAGCGGCTGCAGCGCCGCGGCGAGCGTCGCCGCGTCCGCCGGCAGCGGCGCGTACGGCGCTTCCTGCCAGCCGCTGCGCGCGCCGACCATGCCGGCGAGCAGGATCGGCGCATCGCCGTCGTCGAGATCGACGCTGAGCAATTCGTCCAGCGCCGCGGCGAATTCCTCCGGCGCCGCCAGCGTGGCCATGCCGCGCGCGCTCTGGCGCGTGGCGATGATGCCGCCGAGCGTGTCGAAGGCATGCACGCGCAGATGCGTGGAGCCCCAGTCCACGCCGATCAGCGCGATCTTGCCGGCGCTGTGCGCGGCGATGGCGTCACTGGCCATGGCGTTCTTCCTCGCGGCGCAGGGCGCAGCCGCGGCGTTCGCCGGTGGCCTGGGCGTCGCGCAGCGCGCAGGCGCCGGCGACCCAGACCGCGCGGATGCCGGCGGCGGCCTGCTTGGGTTCGGCGAAACTGGCGCGGTCGGCGATGGTGGCCGGATCGAACAACACCAGATCGGCGGCGAGGCCCACCGCGATGCGCCCGCGCCGCTTCAGCCCGAAGGTGTCCGCCGACAGCGAGGTCATGCGCCGGATCGCTTCGGCCAGATGGAACAGGCCTTCGTCGCGGCAGTAGTGGCCGAGCACGCGCGGGAAGGCGCCCCACAGGCGCGGATGCGGATGCGCGTCGTGCGGCAGGCCGTCGGAGCCGATCATGGTGCGGTCGTGGCTGAGCACGCGGCGCACGTCGTCCTCGCGCATCTGGAAATACACCGCGCCGGCCGGATGCAGGCGGCGCGCGGCTTCTTTTTGATCGACGTTCCAGTCGGCGGCGATGTCGCTCAGATCGCGCCCGGCGTGTTCCGGATGCGGCTGCGACCAACTCACCATGATCCCGATCACGCCGTCGACGTAATCCGGATCGAGCACGGTCGAACCGGCGGTGTAGGGATACGCGTCGAGCCCGACCCAATGCCGGCGCCGGCGCTCGTCGATGCGCGCCAGCGTTTCGACCGTGCGGCCCCAGTTGGCCGGCCCGGCGCATTTGTGATGCGACAAGATCACCGGCGTGCGCGCGGCGACGCCGGCATCGATGGCCTCGTCCAGCGCGTCTAGCACGCCGTCGTATTCGTTGCGGATGTGCGAGGCGTAGACGCCGCCATGGGCGCCGCTTTCGGCCGCCAGCGCGATCACCTCGCTGTTCGGCGCGGCCTGGCTGGGCTTGTAGAACAGGCCGCTGGAAAAACCGATCGCGCCGGCGCGCATGGCTTCGCGCAGATGCGCGCGCATGCGTTCGATCTCGGCGTCGTCGGCGCCGCGCTCCAGGTCGGCGACTTCGGCGATGCGCAGGGTCGAATGGCCGACCATCGCCGCGACGTTGACCGCCGGCCGCGCCGCATCGACCGCGTCGAGGTAATCGGCGAAGCGTTCGAAGCGGAAATCCTGCCGGCGGCCGATCAGCGACAAGGGCGCCGGCGGATCGCGATCAGCGCGCCACGGCGCCAGGCTGATGCCGCAGTTGCCGGCGATCACCGTGGTCACGCCCTGGCTGAGTTTGTTGAACACGCCCGGATCGTCGAGCACGGCGCGATCGTCGTGGGTGTGCACGTCGATGAAACCCGGCGCCAGCGCCAGGCCTTGCGCGTCTTCGATCGCGCGGCCGCGCAGCGTGTGCGGCGCGCTGATCGCGGCGATGCGCTCGCCGTCGATCGCCACATCGGCGCGGTAAGCCGGGCCGCCGCTGCCGTCGAAGACCTGCGCGTCGGCGATGACCCGATCGTATTGCACCGTGTCGCCGGCGACGCTCATGCGCGCCTCGGCGATTGCATGCGTTCCAGCTCGGCTTTCGCCCGCCGGGCTTTTTCCAGCACTTCCGGTTCCTGCCGCAGCGCCACCGCGATCGCCAGCATGTCGATCACCGTCAGTTGCATCAGCCGCGACACGCCCGGCGAATACGGCGTGGCCGCGCTCGACGGCGGCAACAGCAGCGGCACCTGCGCGTCCCAGCCCAGCGGCGTGCCCATGTGGGTCAGCGCGATCACCCGCGCGCCGCGCTCCTTGGCGATGCGCACGCTGTCGTTGATCTCCGGGCTGCGTCCGGACAGCGAGATCGCCAGCAGCACGTCGCGGCTGTCGAGCATGCCCGCGGCCAGCCGCTGCAGATGGCCGTCGCTGTGCGCGCTGGCGGCGATGTCCAGGCGCAGGAAGCGCAGGAACGCGTCCTGCGCGACCACGCCGGAGCCTGAGCCCACGCCGATGCAGCAGACCCGTCGCGCGCCGGCGATCAAGGCCGCGGCGGCGTCGAGCGCGGCCGGGTCGATGCGTTCGCGCACGTCCTGCAAGGCCACGGCGATGCTGTCGCAGACCTTGTGCACCAAGGTCGCCGCGTCGTCGTCCTTGTCGATGGTGACGGCCTGGTAGGGCACGCCCGCGGCCAGGCTGTGCGCCAGCTGCACCTTGAACTGGCGCAGGCTTTCGCAGCCGACCGCGCGGCAGAAGCGGGTCACGCTGGGCTCGGACACGCCGGCGCGCGCGGCCAATTCGCTGATGCTGGCGTGGATGGAGAAATCCAGGTCGGCCAGCACCACTTCGCCGACCTTGCGCTCGGCCGGGCGCAACTGATCGAGCGCGCCGCGGATCACCGGAATCAGGTTGTCGGACACGTCGTACCTCAGAAGAAAGTGTTGATCGCGCCGGTGACGCGGTAGTGGTCGTCGGTCAGCAGCATCAGCGGCCACTTGTCGAAGGTGGTGCACGGATGCGAGATGCCGGTGGCGACCAGATCGCCGACCTGCAGCGGATGCTCGGGCGGCAGCTCCAGGTAGGCGTGTTGATCGTTCATCTTGACGATGCGGGTGCCGCGCATCGGCCGCGGCGCGGTTTCGCCCGGGCGGTGCCAGCTCAACGGGCGCGGCAGATCGATGTCGTAGGACGCATCGCGCTTGCCCAGAGTCAGCAGCGCCAGCCCCGGTTCCGGACGCGACTGCACCATCGCCCACACTTCCAGCGCCGGCTGCAGGCCGTGGCGGAACGAAGCGTCGTGGCGCGTGCGCATCTCCTGTTGCAGGCCGTGATAGAAGCCGTGGTCGGAAGTCAGATAGCAGCCCGAGCGCAGCACCCGGCGCAGCGGTCGCGAAGTGTCGCGCAGGCCGGCGAAGGCGCGGGCGACGAAGTCGAAATAGGCCGAGCCGCCGGCGCTGAGCAGGATTTCCTCGCCGTCGAACAGGCCTTGCGCGTCGCAGCGCCGGGTCAGTTCGACCATCTGCGCGAGCAAGTCCTGCACCCGCCGCAGATCGTCGGCGCGATCGGCGCCGACCCACAGGCCTTCGTAGCCTTCGATGCCGGCCAGCGACAGATGCGAGGCGGCATGGATTTCTCGCGCCAGTTCCAGCGCGGCATCGGCGCCGCGCACGCCGCTGCGGCCGCCTTGCGCGCCCAGTTCGACCAGCACCGGCAATCGCCGCTGCGGCGCCAGCTGTTGCATGACCTGATTCAATCGCGCCGCGCCGGCGCTGGAATCGACCAGCACCCAGGCCTGGAAATCCGCCTCGTCGCGCAACAGCGCGGCCAGGCTTTCGATGTCGGCCATCGCCACCGGCTGGTTGGCCAGCAGCACCCGCTTCACGCCGAAGCGATGCGCGACGCGCAATTGCGGAATCGTCGCCAGGGTGATCGCCCAGGCGCCGGCGTCGAGCTGGGCCTGGAACAACTGCGGGCTCATCGTGGTCTTGCCGTGCGGCGCCAGCAGCGCGTCGGCGCGTTCGACGAACTCGCGCATCCAGGCGATGTTGTGATCCAGGGTGGATTGGCGCAGCACCGCGACCGGATACGACAGGCGTCCGTCGAGCACGTTGAGGCCGAGCGCGGCGATTTCGTCCTGGCGCAGCGGTTGTTGCAGGGCCAGGCCTTTGGCGCCGGGGTGGATCAGCTGTCGCTCAAGCCCGCGCAGCGCGTCGTTCATCAAAACTGCTCCAAGGTCAATTCCGCCGCCATCACCCGGTTGCCGGCCATCAGGCCGCCGTCCACCGGCAACACCGCGCCGCTGATCATGCGCGCCTGATCCGATGCGAGGAACCAGGCCGCGTCGGCGATGTCCTGCGGGGTGGCGAAATCGCCGAGCGGATACCACTTCTTCAAGTCTTCGAACACTTGCGGGTTCTTGTCCGCGCGTGCTTGCCAGGCCTGGGTCTTCACCGTGCCCGGGCAGATCACGTTGGCGCGCAGCCCCAACCGGCCGTATTCGATCGCGATGGCCTTGGCGTAGCTGATCAACGCCGCCTTGGCCGCGCTGTAGGCCGGATGGCCGAGCGCGGCCAGGCCGTTGACCGAGCCGATGAAGACGACGTTGCCGCGGGTGGCCTTGAGGCCGTCGAGCGCGGCCTCGACCGTGCAATAACCGGCGTGCAGGTTGACGTCGATGTCGCGCTGCCACGCGCCCGGCGCGGTGCCGGCCAGGCTCAGGCTCTCGGCGCTGCCGGCGTTGGCGACGACCGCGCCGATCGGCCCGTGCGCGGCGATGGCCGGCGCCAGCGCCGCGCGCAAGGCCTCCAGGTCCGACAACTCGCTGACCGCGGTCAGCACTTGTCCGGGTTCGAACTGCGCGGCGAGCGCCTGCAGCGCCTGCGCGTCGCGATCGTGGGCGAGCACGCGATCGCCGCCGGCGATGAAGCGCGCGAGCAGTCCGCGGCCGATGCCGCCCGCGGCGCCGGTAATCAGGGTCAATCGGCTTTGGCTCATGATCGGGTCATTCCTTCATCGGTCCGACTGCAGGGTGCGTGAGAGCGCTTGCAGGCGGTCGTTACGCAGCAGTCCGTAGTTGTAGAACGAAATATCGCCGATGCCGGCGGCTTTGACAGCGGCCATCGCGGCGCCCAGTTCGGCGCCGTCGCCCAGATCGGGCGGGCCCGGGCGCAGGATCGCACGCAGCCGCGTCGCATCGCCGACGCGTTGCGCGGTATCGAACACATCGGCCGCAACGCGCGCGGCGCTGGGCTCGTAGAACGGCACTTCGATACCGTCGCAGGCGCGCGCCAGCGCGGCCAGATGGCTGCCTTCGAGCCAGGTGTTGGCGGTCGGCCGCTGCACGGTCGGGATCACCCAGACCTCGCGATCGCGCGGCACGGTGTCGCGGATCGCCGCGACCAGTTCGGCGACGCGTTTTTGCCGCAGCTTCAGATACGCGGCCAGTTGCGCCATGTCCAGCAGATCGGCCAGCAACCACGCGGCGGCCTGATCCGGCGCCGCATCGACCGGCGCGGCCAGATAGGCATCGACGCGCGCGCGCACTTGCGCGGCCAATGCATCGGCGTCGATGTCGGCCTGCGCGGCCAGACGCCGGCAATGCGAGCAGAAGCACAGGCCCAGCAGGGTTTCCAGCCACAGATTGCCGCGCACCTGGGCGAACTCGTGGTGATAGCCGTGCGCGTACGGCAGCCAGTTCGGCGTTTCCAGCACCAGCCCGCGCACCGGCTGGCGGGCGACGTCGGCGCACAGCGCCTGCGCATAGGCGAACACCGCCGGCGACGACGGGCACAGGCTGTACAGGTAGGCATCGCCCCAGGCGTTGCGCGCGACGTGCTGCGGATGGCGCTCGCCCAGGCGGCTGTTGTGCAGCAGCACGGTCCAGGCGCGCACTTGCAGGCGGCCGTCTTCGGCCAGATCGGCGGCGACGTGGCGCAGGGCCGGATCAGAGTGCGCGCTCGGCGCGATCTCGCCATAGCCGCGCAGGTCGGGTTCGAAATAGACCACGCCATCTTCCGGAAACACCACGCGCTGGCCGCGATGGTGCGGGCTGATGAATTTGCCCGCGTGGTAGGCCAGCGCCAGGGTCACCGAGTTCAGGCCCAGCTCGACCGCCTGGGCGGCGAACTCGCGCGCGCCGCGCGAAGCCACGTCCCAGGGGTAGGCGTAGATCGAGCGCACGGGGGCGGAACGGCCTGCGGTCATCCGAAATCCTTGTAATTTACAAACACGTCGGGGCGGTCCCCGACGCTAAAGCTAACAAATGCCCTTATAAACCGCCATTGTGCACTGCAAAATGCATCGGACGGCCATGTAAGATAATTTCACGACGCTGGCGGTCTGTCACCTCCGGCGCTCCCGGGGGCGGAGCCGGGCCGATTCGGGCCCGACCGCGACCCGGCCGATCCGGCCCGGCGGCAAGCGCCGCGGGGATCGGGCGTAATGGCGACCGGCCCTTCACTTACGAGAACCTCAATGAGCGATCACGACACCATCATTCGATACGGCCTGGAACCCAGAGGCGCCGGCGGCCAGCAACTGCCGTTCTCTCCGGCGGTGCGCGCCGGCGACTTCGTGTACATCTCCGGCCAGGTGGCGATGAACGAGCGCGGCGAGATCGAACAAGGCGGCATCGAAGCGCAGACCCGGCGCACGATGGAGAACGTCAAGAAAGTGCTGGGCCTGGCCGGCTGCGGCCTGAGCGACGTGGTCAAGATCACCGTCTGGCTCGACGACACGCGCGACTTCTGGACCTTCAACCGCGTCTACCGCGAGTACTTCGGCGAACAGCCGCCGGCGCGCTCGTGCGTGCGCTCGCAGATGATGGTCGATTGCAAGATCGAGATCGAAGCGACCGCGTACAAACCCTTGCCGCGCTGAGCGCCGCCGCGCCCGCCGCGCCGCGCGCGGGCCCGTCCTTCAACCACGCATCCGATCGAGGCACCTGCATGAACCGACGCGATTTTCTCGCCACCTCCGCCACCGCGAGCACGCTGCTGGCCAGCAGCGCGTTCACGCAGGCGTTCGCGCGCAAACGCGGTTCCAAGCTGCGCCTGGGCCTGATCGGCGTGGGCATGCGCGGTCAGATGCACCTGACCGAACTGCTGCGCCGCGACGACGTGGAAGTGACCGCGCTGTGCGATGTCGAGCCGATCATGCTCGACCGCTCGCTGGCGCTGATCGCCAAGGCCGGAAAATCCAAACCGGCGGTCTACGGCGCCGACCGCGACAACGAGGCCTATCGCAAGATGCTGGCCAAGGGCGGCCTGGACGCGGTGATCATCGCCACGCCGTGGGAATTCCACGCCGAGCAGGCGATCGCGGCGATGCAGGCGCGCATCGCGGTCGGCTGCGAAGTGGTCGCCGGCCTGAGCCTGGAGGATCACTGGCAGGTGCTGCGCGCCCAGCAAAGCACCGGCACGCCGTACATGCTGCTGGAGAACGTGTGCTATCGCCGCGACGTGCTGGCCGCGCTCAACATGGTGCGCCAGGGCCTGTTCGGCGAGATCGTGCACTTGCAGGGCGGCTACCAGCACGATCTGCGCGGAGTGAAGTTCAACAGCGGCAATCCCGACCAGCCCTACGGCAGCGGCGTGGAATTCGGCCCGAAGGCGTGGTCGGAAGCGCGCTGGCGCACCGAGCACTCGATCAAGCGCGACGCCGACCTGTATCCCAGCCACGGCATCGGCCCGTGCGCGATGGCGATCGACATCCATCGCGGCAACCGCTTCACCCATCTGAGCGCGTTCGCGAGCAAGCCGCGCGGCCTGCACGACTACATCGTCAAGAAGGCCGGGCCGGATCATCCCAACGCGAAGGTGAAGTTCAAGCTCGGCGATCTGGTCACCACCCAGATCCTGTGCGAGAACGGCGAAACCATCGTGCTGCAGCACGACACTTCGCTGCCGCGCCCGTATTCGCTGGGCTTCCGCGTGCAGGGCACCAACGGATTGTGGATGGACGTCAACGAATCGATCCACATCGAAGGCAAGAGCCAGCCGCACAAGTGGGACAAGGCCGACGACTGGTTCGCCAAGTACGACCATCCGCTGTGGAAGCGCTTCGCCGCCGCCGCCGCCGATGCCGGTCACGGCGGCATGGACTTCTTCGTCATCAACGCGTTCGTCGAAGCGCTCAAGGCCGACGCGCCGATGCCGATCGACATCTTCGACGCGATCGCCTGGAGCGCGATCACGCCGCTGTCGGAGCAATCCATCGCCGAGCACAAGACCCTGGAATTCCCGGATTTCACCGGCGGCAAGTGGAAAGACCGCAAGCCGATCTTCGCCTTGAACGACCGCTACTGATCCAGCGCCGCCTTTGGGGAGGCGGCTTTTGTGGGAGGCGCGGCTTCTGTGCGAGGCAGCTTTTGTGGGAGGCGGCTTTTGTGGGAGGGGCTTCAGCCCCGATGCTTTCCTCTCCGACACCGCGAACCAAACAAAAGAGCGCCGGCCCGAAGGCCCGCCTCCCATCCAGTCAGCCGCAATCGGTTTAGAAATGCCCGCCCAGCGGGCCCGGGGGTAAGGTGGAATTGAGCATGCGTCGTCCGCGACTGTCGATCGCGATCCTGGCCGCCCTGATGGCGTCGGCGTTGCCGGCGTCGGCCGAGCCGGTCGGCAACCTGCGCGCGGTCCGCGCCGATGCCGGCGCGAGTTCGGGCTGGGAGCTGAGCACCGATACCGGCAGCGTGCTGCGCATCGACGTGCTCGCCGACGACATCGTGCGGGTGCAGGCCGGACGCCGCGGCAAGCTGACGCCCGCCGGCGACAAGGCCGCGCCGATCGTGTTGCCGCAACCGGCGGCGAAGGTCGCCGCCACCCTGGAAGAAGACGACGCCGAAGTGCGCGTGCGCACCGCCGCGCTGATGCTGCATGTGCAACGGCAACCGCTGAAACTGCGCCTGGAGCGGATCGACGGCGAGCGCCGCACGCCGCTGTGGCAGGAACTGCAGCCGCTGGATCTGGACGCGGCGCAGAGCGTGCAAGTGCTGTCCTCGCAGAACGATGAGGCGTTCTACGGCGGCGGCCAGCAGAACGGCCGCTATCAGTTCAAGGGCCGCGAGCTGGAGGTGTCCTACTCCGGCGGCTGGGAAGAGGGCGACCGTCCCAGCCCGGCGCCGATGCTGCTGAGCTCGCGCGGCTGGGGCATGTTGCGCAACACCTGGAGCGACGGCAATTATGATTTGCGCCAGCCCGATCAATCCACATTGCTGCATCGCGAAGACCGCTTCGACGTCTATTACTTCGTCGGCGAACTGCCGCGCCTGCTCGAACGCTACACGCAACTGACCGGCCGCCCCGGCCTGTTGCCGCGTTGGGCGCTGTCTTACGGCGACGCGGATTGCTACAACGACGGCGACAACAACAAGAAGCCCGGCACCGTGCCCGAAGGCTGGCACGACGGCCCCACCGGCACCACGCCGGACGTGGTCGACGCCGTCGCCCGCCAGTACCGCGAACACGACATGCCCGGCGGCTGGA
The DNA here is from genome assembly GCF_018612875.1 of Lysobacter sp. ISL-50. Taxonomy (GTDB): domain Bacteria; phylum Pseudomonadota; class Gammaproteobacteria; order Xanthomonadales; family Xanthomonadaceae; genus Lysobacter. Next base: position 27,267 of record NZ_JAGGRI010000025.1, read on the forward strand.
TTCTGCCCAACGACGGCTACGGCTGCGGCTACAAGCAGTTGCCCGAAACGGTGAAAGGGCTGGCGAAATACGGCTTCCGCACCGGCCTGTGGACCGAGAACGGCGTCGACAAGATCGCGTGGGAAGTCGGCACCGCCGGCAGCCGGGTGCAGAAGCTCGACGTGGCCTGGACCGGCAAGGGCTATCAGTTCGCGATGGACGCGAATCAATCCGCGTTCAACGGCATCGTGCACAACTCCGATTCGCGCCCGTTCCTGTGGACGGTGATGGGCTGGGCCGGCATCCAGCGCTATGCGGTGGCCTGGACCGGCGATCAGAGCGCGAGTTGGGATTACATCCGCTGGCACGTGCCGACCTTGATCGGCTCGGGCCTGTCGGGCATGGCCTACGCCACCGGCGACGTCGATGCGATCTTCGGCGGCAGCCGCCGAAACCTACACCCGCGATCTGCAGTGGAAAGCCTTCACTCCGGTGCTGATGGGCATGTCGGGCTGGTCGTCGAACGCGCGCAAGCATCCGTGGTGGTTCGACGAGCCGTACCGCAGCATCAATCGCGACTATCTGAAGTTGAAGATGCGGCTGACGCCGTACATGTACGGCTTGACCTACGAGGCCGCGCAGACCGGCGCGCCGCCGGTGCGCGGGCTGATGTGGGATTACCCGCAAGACCCGCATGCGCGCGACGAGGCCTACAAGTACCAGTTCCTGCTCGGCCGCGACCTGCTGGTGGCGCCGGTGTATCGCAGCCAGGCCGCGAGCCGCGGCTGGCGCCGCGGCATCCATCTGCCGGCCGGACGCTGGATCGATTACTGGGACGGCCGCAGCGTCCAGGCCGGCGCCGCCGGCCGCGAACTCGATCGTCAGGTCGATCTCGCCACGCTGCCGCTGTTCGTGCGCGCCGGCGCGATCGTGCCGATGCATCCGTCGATGTTGTTCGACGGCGAAAAACCGCTCGACGAAATCACCTTCGACCTCTATCCGCAGGGCGATTCGCAGTACACGCTGTACGAAGACGACGGCACTACGCGTCGCTACGAGCAGGGCGAGTCGAGCACGCAGCAAGTGCGGATGAGCGCGCCGGGGCAGGGCAGCGGCCCGGTGTCGGTGCGAATCGATGCGGTGCAGGGCCAGTACCAGGGCCAGCTGCCGCAGCGCCGCTACGCCTTGCGCGTCCTCAGCCGGCAAGCGCCGCGCGCGGTTTCGCTCGACGGCCGCGCGCTGCCCAAGCTGGCCGATGCGGCCGCGCTGCAGGGGGCGGGCGAAGGCTGGTATTTCGATCCGGAGCAGCGCAAGGGCAGCGTGCACGTGCGCACCGCCGCCATCGACATCCGCGCGCCGCTGCAGTTGACGCTCGACATCGCGGTCGCCAAGGCCGACGCCGACGACGCCTATCCGGCCGCGCCGGCGCTGGGCCGCGCGCTGCCAGCCGACAGTCTGCTGGTGGTCAACCGTCCGGCCGAAGAGCCCGGCCATGCCTTGGAAAAAGCGTTCGACGACGACGCGAACACATGGTTCCGCAGCGTGCGCAATCAGGCCGTGCGCACCGGCGCGCACGAATGGACGATCGGCTTCGGCGAACGCAAGTTGATCGACGGCATCGAGTTGGCGCCGCGCAACGACAAGAACTGGAAGCACGGCCAGATCCGCGACTACGAGGTGTACCTGGGCGACAGCAACGGCGAATGGGGCGAGCCGATCGCGCGCGGCCAGTTGCAGCTCAAACAGGAGATGCAGCGCATCGACTTCCCGGCGCGCGCCGGCCGTCTGTTGCGCTTCCGCGCGCTCAGCGTGCAGAACCCGGAAGGCGACGGCGCATCCGCCACCGATCCGATGGTCACCGCCGCGCAGGCCGGCGCGGCGCGCGCGGTCGATGCGCTGCAGCCGCGCGACGTCGGCCCGATCGCGCTGTCGAGCTTCCACATCCTCGAACACCAGCAACCAGAGCGGCCGGCGCAGCAACGCTATCTCTCCGAGCTGCCGTTGCCGGCCGCGCTGGCCGCTCAGGTGCGCACCGATCGCGCCTTCCGCGGCGAGCAAGCGCTGCGCATGAACGGCCTGCTGTTCCGCCGCGGCCTCGGCGTCGGCGCGGCCAGCCGCATCGATCTGCGCCTGCAAGGCCAGTGGCGTTTGCTGCGCGCCGATCTCGGCATCGACGACGCCTGCCGCGCCGCCGGCGGCCTGCAGTTCCAGGTCTGGAGCGGCAGCCGACTGCTTTACGACAGCGGTCTGGTGAAGGCGCCCGGCGTGGTCAAGCCGGAGCTGGACATCCGCGGTCTGTCGTCCCTGAGCCTGCGCACGCTGGGCGCGCAGGGCAGCCAACCCGCCCAGGTCTGCGCGAACTGGGCCAACGCCGTACTGATCGGCCAGGAGGGCGATACCGCCAGCATCCTCGCGCCATGACCCCACTGAACCCGTAACACCGCTCCTCCCCCCGCCCACACCGACTGCGGCCTTCCGGCCGCGGCCCGGGATCGCTGTTGCCTTTCGTCCGCCATTCGCGCCGCAGTCCTGCCAGGAGAGTTCCGATGTTGCCCGCAAGCCGCCGTCCGCGCCGTCACCGCGCAAACCGCATTCCCGTCACCCCGCTGTCGTTGGCCCTGGCGGCCGCGCTGCTGGGCCATGTTTCCATCGCGGCCGCACAGGATGGCGCCGAAAGCACCGACAGCAAGGACAAGACCACCGAGCTGTCGCGCGTGGAAGTCACCGGTTCCAACATCCGCCGCACCGATGTGGAAACCGCTTCGCCGGTGCAGGTCATCAGCAAGCAGGACATCGAGAACATGGGTGCGCGCACCTTGTTGCAGGTGCTCGACAACCTGCCGGCCGCGCGTCCGGCGCAGCAGGATTCGCGCTCGCTGTTCACCGGTTCCGACGGCGCCTCGCAGGCCAATCTGCGCGGCCTCGGCGCGCAAGGCACGCTGGTGTTGTTGAACGGCCGCCGCCTGTCGTACTACGGCGCGCCGGCCGGTTTCCAGACCCAGTTCGTCAACATCGACGCCATTCCCGCCGCGGCGATCGAACGCATGGAAGTGCTGACCGACGGCGCCTCGGCCGTGTACGGCACCGACGCGGTGGCCGGCGTGATCAACGTCATCACCAAGCGCAATTACCAGGGCGCGGAAGTCAGCCTGACCACGGACAAGTCCTCGCGTATCGATTCCTACGGCGAGCACCAGGCCAGCATCACCGCCGGCTTCGGCGATCTCGACGAGGACCGCTATAACGTCTACGCCTCGGTCAACCTGTACCGCCGCGACGCGATCCCGCTGAGCGATTTCTACGACAAGCGTCCGAAGCAGTACTACGTCAACAACCCCAACTACCTCAAGAACCTGCGCCTGGGCACCGGCAGCAAGCCGGGCGTGTTCAATCCCGGCAGTTACTTCGCCTTCGATCCGGCCACCGGCGCGCGCCGGCAGGAAGCCGCGCCGGGCTGCGACAACGTGCTCACTGGCGAAGCCGCCGGCCCGCGTTGCATCTGGCAGACCTGGATGAACAACGAGATCGACGCCGGCGCGCAGACCGAGCGCATGACCGGCTACGTCAACGCGCACTTCCTGATCGGCGAAACCACCGAAGCCTTCGCCGAGCTGACCTACACCGACATCGACCTGCGCGCCAACGGCGGCACGCCGCGCGCGTTCGGCAGCACCACCGGCAACCCGACCAGCTGGTTCTCGCGCAATACCGGTACCACCGTCAACCAGTTCCGCTATCCGTTCCTGGGCCCGAACAACGAATACAACCACGCCAGTCCCGAGCTCAAGGCGATGATGGGCGGCGTGGTCGGCCTGAACTACCTGATGCAGGACGCCGGCGACGACTACTTCGGCCAACGCAACACCGACCAGAGCTATCGCGCGCTGGGCGGCCTGCGCGGCAGCATCGGCGACTGGAGCTGGGAAACCGCGTTCGCCACCGCCGGCACGCACTCGGTTACCTACCAGACCGTCAACGTCAACCTGGAAGGTTTCCGCAAGGCCTTCGGCCCGTTCACCGTCGATCCGGGCAGCGGCCGGGTGATCATCTCCGATCATCCGGCGTACAAGTTCGGCGAGATCAGCGAGGCCAACAGCGCCTTGTTGCGCGCGGCCTATCCGACCTTCGACATCCAGTCGTGGACCCGCCTGCACACTCTGGACGGCAAGATCGAAGGCCCGCTGTTCAACTTGCCGGCCGGCGAAGTGCGCGCCGCGTTCGGCTTCAACATCAGCCGCGAAACCTTCTACACCCCGGGCAACGAAGACGCCGCCAACGGCCTGATCACCCAGCAGGGCGGTTCGTGGTTCGACGGCAAGCGCAACACCTACGCGTTGTTCTCCGAGGCGGTCGCGCCGCTGACCGACAAGCTCGAGCTCGACGCCGCGCTGCGCGTGGACAAGTACCCGAACTTCAGCGCCAACCTCGCGCCGAAGATCGGCCTGAAATACCAGATGCTGCCGCAGCTGCTGTTGCGCGGTACATATTCGGAAGGCTTCCGCGCGCCCAGCCTGGCCGAGGCCGGCACCGGCGGCGTGTTCGCCCAGCTCGGCGGCTATCGCGACGAAATCCGCTGCAACGAGACCAACGCCATCGCCAACCTGCTGCGCCAATCGCGCCGCGGCGGCGACGTGGACCTGGGCAATTCGCTGCTCAATGCCGACTGCGGCCGCACCGTGGCGCGCATGACCCAGCCCAACCAGGATCTCAAGCCGGAGAAGGCGAAGATCGCCACCCTGGGCTTCGTGTTCGAACCGCTGGACTGGCTGTCGGTGTCGGCCGATTACTGGTTCATCTATCGCCGCAACGAAATCGCCGCGCCGGATTTCAGCAAGCAAGAAGACATCCAGTCCTCGACCCGTTCGCCGATCACCGATTCCGACCGCGCCGCGCTCGCCGCGCTGGCGGCGATGTGCGCCGATCCGGCCAGCGGCGTGGCCTGCCCAGGCACGCTGCCGGGCTACAGCGTCGGCAACGTGGCCAGCGTCGTCGGCCAGTACAAGAACAAGGGCCGCACCCTGGTCGATGGCTTCGACATCGATGCGCGCAGCCACTTCTCGCTGGGCGAGTGGGGCAACTTGAACATCGGACTGGCCGCCACCATCGCGCGTCGCAACCAGGCCTATCTGGACGACGAAAACGGCTGGTACTACGGCAACACCGTGGGCTACTACGGCAACCCGCGCCTGCGCGCCACGATCAACGCCGACTGGAACTACCGCCAGGTGACCTCCAGCTTCTTCGTCAACTACGTCGGCAAGACCAAGTGGGCGTACGAGCGCATCGACGAGCAGGACAACAACCCGGAAACCTGCACCGCAGGATTCCTTGCGCTGCCCAAGGCCCAGTGCGACGGCGTGCCGTCGTGGTGGACGGCCAACCTGAGCGTGACCTGGCGTCCGACCGACAAGCTCAACGTCGGTATCACCGTCAAGAATCTGTTCGACCGGATGCCGTTCTACGATCCGAACAGCTTCCTCGGCGATTCGAGCGACTACGCCAGCATCTTCGGGCGCAGCTATAGCTTCACCGTCGGCTACAAGTTCTGAGGGTTCGATCGCGCCGGCATGGTTGCCGGCGCGATCTCGTTGCTCTCTTTGACGGGATGAGCATATCGGCTCGATCCTGCTGGAATCGGCGGCGCGGCGGGGCCCGTCCGTCGGTAACCGGCAAATCTTGATTGACAGGTTTGCGCGTCATACATAACCTTTAATTTGATTTTAAAAGGTTATGTTCATGCGGTCTTGGTCCCTGCGGATGTCGCTGATCGCCTGGTTGCTGCCGGCCTTGGCCGCGTGCGCGCAACCCTCGGCTCCGGCCTCTGGAATCGCGATGTCCCGCTCCGCCACGTCGACGTTCCCGCGCCGCGCCGCCATCGCCGTCATCGATGCGCCCAGCAATCTGGGCCTGCGACCGCCCAGGCCGGGCGTGGAGCCGGGCGTGCGCCGCATGCCCGACGCGTTGCGCGCGACCGGCCTGGTGCAGCGCTTGCGCGCGCGCGACGCGGGCCGGGTCGAAGCGCAGGCGTACTCGCCCGAACCCGATCGCACCATCGGCTTCCGTAACGGCGCGGCCTTCGTGCTGGCCGAACGGGTGATGCCGGCGGTGGATTCGCCGAATCCCGGCGGCCTGGATTTCGAACAGTTCCGCGCCTTGCTCGCGCAATTGCTGGCGAACCCGAAGGCGGTGGGCGTGGAGTTGACGATCTTCGATCCCGACCTGGACCCGGACCGGCGTTTGGCGAAGCAATTGGCCGAGGCGGTGGCGGGCGCGTTCGAAGACAGCGGGCGCTGGCCGTCGTCCGTCGCGGCATCGGCGCGCTGAGGCCGGTATGCGCCGACGCGACTTTCTTGCAGGCGGCAGCGCGGCGGTGTTGCTGGTGGCGGGGCGTGCGGCCGCCCTTGCACCGGCCGGGTCCGAAGCGGCGATCGCGCATCCGATCAACGCCGGCTCGCGCTTGTTGTTCATCAGCGGACAGGTGCCGACCGATGCCGAGGGCAACACGCCGGCGCGCTTCTGCGGGCAATGCCGGTTGGCGTGGCGGAATCTCGAAGCTCAATTGGCCGCTGCCGATATGCAACTGCGACATTTGGTGAAGGTGACGGTGTTTCTTGCTCGATCCGGGGATCGTCGGCTCGAACGCGAATTGCGGAGCGAACGTCTGGCCGGCGTGGCGCAGCCGTCGGTCAGTGTGGTGGTGACCGGGATTTATGATGAGGCTTGGCGGATTGAAATCGAGGCGATTGCGTTGGCGGGGTGAAGCGAATCCCCCCTGCCCCCCTTTTTCAAAGGGGGGAACAGCAAAGGCGGCTCTCCGCGCAGGGCGGCAGCGCGCGTCAATTTGCCCCCTTTGAAAAAGGGGGCTGGCGCCTGTGTAACCCGCTTCAGACGAATACAGCTGCGCCGGGGGATTTGCTTTGGCTGTGAACTGCCACCCCCTCAATCGCCCCCACCAAAATCCCGATGCGAAGCCCGATAATCGCGCGGCGCCATGCCCACCGTCGCCTTGAACTGCCGCGCGAACGCGCTCTGGTCCGAAAACCCGCACGCCAAGCCGACCTGCGCGATGCTGGCCTCGCCGCGCAACTCGCGCATCGCCGCTTCGATCCGCATCTTGGTGATCGCCTGCTGCGGCGTAAGCTGGAACACCTTCTGGAAATGCCGCTCCAGTTGCGCGACCGACAATTTCGCCACCTGCGCCAGCGCGGTCACCCGCAGCGGCCCGGCGTAGTGCTGCTGCATGTGCTCGGTGACGCGGCGCAGGCGTTCGTAGGTGGGATCGCGGCCGTCGGGCGAACCCAGATCGCGCGACAGACCCACCAGTCCGCCGACACCGCTGGCCAGCGGCAACGGCCGCTTGCCGGTCAGGCACCAGCCCGGTTGCCGGTTCGGATACAGATGCACTTCGAGTTGGTTCTCGATGATCTCGCCGGCCAGCACGCGCCGGTCCTGCAGCGCGTAACGCCCGCCCAGCCGCGCCGGAAACACTTCGGTCACCGCGCGCCCGATCACGTCCTCGCGACGCTTGAGCCCCAGCCGCCGCACCAGGGTCAGGTTGGCGTGGGTGTAGCGGCCGGCGCCGTCCTTGACGAAGAACACCACGTCGGGCAACGCGTCACACAGCGTCTGCATGAGCTCGGCGTCGATCGCCACCGCGGCGGTGGGCGGGCTGGAAAGGGCAGTGGGCATGCGCGGCTCGCGGCCGGTGCGGAACCGGCGGAATAGGGTCGCAGCGATTATGCCGAATTCCGCATCCGATGCCGGCAAGGACCGCTAGACCCGGACGGCCCGGGCCGCGAGCATGGCGGGATGCATAGCCTAGACATCATCGACTCGCACACCGGCGGCGAACCGACCCGCGTGGTGGTCTCCGGATTCCCCGATCTGGGCGCCGGCACCCTGGCCGCACAGCGCGACCGCTTCCGTGCCGAATTCGACCATTGGCGCAGCGCCATCGCCTGCGAGCCGCGCGGCTCGGACACGGTGGTCGGCGCGCTGCTGCTGCCGCCGCGATCGGCCGACGCCTGCGCCGGGGTGATCTTCTTCAACAATGTCGGCTACCTGGGCATGTGCGGCCACGGCACGATCGGGCTGGTGCGGACCTTGCAGCATCTGGGCCGGATCGGTCCCGGCCTGCATCGCATCGACACCCCGGTGGGCACCGTCGGCGCGCATCTGCACGAAGACGGCCGCGTATCGATCGACAACGTCGAGAGCTGGCGCCACGCCGCGCAGGTGCGCATCCAGGTACCGGGCCTGGGTGAAGTCAGCGGCGATGTCGCCTGGGGCGGCAACTGGTTCTTCATCGCCAAGACCGATCGCGAGATTTCCCTGGCCCATCAGCGCGAGCTGACCGCGCACGCCGAAGCCATCCGCCACGCGTTGGAAGCGGCCGACATCACCGGCGCCGACGGCGCGCAGATCGATCACATCGAACTGGAAACCAGCGCCGCGGCGGCCAACAACCACGGCCGCAACTTCGTGCTGTGTCCGGGGCTGGCCTACGACCGTTCGCCCTGCGGCACCGGCACCAGCGCGAAACTCGCCTGCCTGGCCGCCGACGGCAAACTCGCGCCGGGCGCACCGTGGCGGCAGGAGAGCGTGCTGGGCAGCGTGTTCGAAGGCTCCTACGTTCACGGCGAGCGCGGCGTGCTGCCCACCATCACCGGCAGCGCGCATATCACCGCGGTGTCGCGGTTGTTGATCGACGAACGCGATCCCTTCGCCTGGGGCATCGCGGCGCGCTGAGCGCGCGCGGCCTCGCCATGACCGGTTACGACCTCATCGTCATCGGCGCCGGCATCGTCGGCGCGGCCTGCGCCGAGTGCGCGGTGCGCGAAGGCCTGCGCGTGGCGGTGGTCGAACCCGGCCCGGTCGGCGGCGGCGCGACCGCAGCGGCGATGGGCCATCTGGTGGCGATGGACGACGATCCGGCCGAACTGGCGCTGTCGAATTACTCGCTGCGCCTGTGGCAACGCTTCGCCGATCTGCCGCAGGCCGAATTCAGCCGCTGCGGCACCTTGTGGGTGGCGCGCGAGCCGCGCGAGCTCGACGGCGTCGCGGCCAAGGTCGCGCGCCTGGCCGCGGTCGGCGTGCGCGCGCAGCGCATCGAGGCCGAGGAGTTGTATCGCCTGGAACCCGAACTCGTGCCCGGCCTGTGCGGCGGCATGCGGGTGCCGGACGAGGCGGTGGTGTATCCGCCGCGCGTCGCCATGCATCTGCTCGATCTGGCGCGCGACGGCGGCGCCCATTGTTATCTCGGCCGTCGCGTCGTCGCCTTGACCGCGAACGGCGCGCGCCTGGACGACGGCAGCGAACTGAGCGGCCCGGTGCTGCTCGCCACCGGCTGCGCCTTACCGCAATTGCTGCCGCAGTTGCCGATGCGCGCGCGCAAAGGCCATCTGGTCATCACCGAACGCTATCCCGGGCGTGTGCGTCATCAACTGCTGGAACTGGGTTACGCCGACAGCGCTCACGGCGATGCCGACAGCAGCGTCGCTTTCAACGTGCAGCCGCGGCCGACCGGGCAGATCCTGATCGGTTCGTCGCGCGAGTTCGGCGTCGAAGACCGCGCGGTCTCGATGCCGATGTTGCGGCGCATGCTCGAACGCGCCTTCGCGTTCCTGCCGATGCTGCGCGAGCTGCAAGCCTTGCGCGTGTGGACAGGCTTCCGTCCGACCACCGCCGACGGCCGGCCTTACATCGGCGCGGCGGGCATGCGCGCCGACACCTGGGTCGCGGCCGGTCACGAAGGCCTGGGCGTGACCACCGCGCTGGCGACGGCGCAGTTGCTGATCGATCAGATCCTGCGGCGCGCGCCGACGATCGATCCGGCGCCGTTCCTGCCCGAACGGGTGCTGCGATGAAATCCGTGCCGGTGCGCTTGCTGATCGACGGCGCCGCGGTGGAAGTCCCCGCCGGCGCCAACGTCGCCGCGGCGGTGGCGCTGGCGTCATTGCGCTTCCGGCGTTCGCGCGACGGCGAGCCGCGCGCGCCGCTGTGCGGGATGGGCGTGTGTTTCGAATGCCGGGTCAGCATCGACGGCGTCGCCCACCAGCGCGCATGCATGACGCTGGCCCGCGAAGGCATGCAGGTGCATTGCGATGACTGAGGTCTGCGACGTGCTGGTGATCGGCGCCGGCCCGGCCGGACTGGCGGCGGCGCGCGCGGCCGCGATGCACGGCGTGAACGTGGTGCTGGTGGACATGCAGGCGCGCGCCGGCGGCCAGGTCTGGCGCCAGGACGTGCGTAAACCCGAGCTTTCGCCGGCGCGGAAAAAATTCCAGGCGCTGCAGGCGCGCGCCAACCTGCGCTGGCTCGGTCAGGCGCAAGTGGTCGCCGCCTCGCCCGGGCAGGTGTTGATCGAAGAAGCCGGGCTGGCGCGCGAGTTGGGCTATCGCGCGCTGGTGCTGGCGACCGGCGCGCGCGAACTGCTGTTGCCGTTTCCCGGCTGGACCTTGCCCGGCGTGACCGGCGCGGGCGGATTGCAGGCGCTGGTCAAGCAAGGCTGGCCGATCGCCGGCCGGCGCGTGTTGATCGCCGGCAGCGGGCCGTTGCTGCTGGCCGCGGCGGCGACCACGCGCGCTCACGGCGCGAAGCTGATCGGCATCCACGAGCAGGCGCCGGCCGCCGAACTGGCGCGATTCGCGGCGCGGCTGTGGCGTTGGCCGGACAAACTCGCGCAGGCCGCGGCGCTGCGCGCGCGGCTGGCCGGCGTGCCGTATCGCGGCGCCAGTTGGGTTTGCGCCGCGCACGGCGACGATCGCGTGCGCGAAGTCGAACTGGAGACGCCGCGTGGTCGCCGCCGCATCGCCGTCGAGCATCTGGCGGTCGGCTACGGCCTGGTGCCCAACACCGAACTGGCCGCGCAACTGGGCTGCGCGCTCGACAGCGACAGCGCGCATGCGCGGGTGCGCGTCGATGACGATCTGGCCACCAGCGTCGCCGGCATCTACGCCGCCGGCGAAGCCTGCGGCATCGGCGGCGTGGACGCGGCGCGGATCGAAGGCGAAATGGCCGGGCACGCGGCGGCCGGCGCGCTCGACGCCGCGCGCGCCCTGCGCGCGCGCCGCGCGCATGCGCGCGCCTTCGCCGATCTGCTGCCGCGTCATTTCGCGCTGCGGGCGCAAGTGCGCAGCGCGCCGACGGCGCAGACCGTGATCTGCCGCTGCGAAGACGTGCGCCTGGGCCAACTGGACGAACACGCCGACTGGCGCGCGGCCAAGCTCGCCACCCGCTGCGGCATGGGCAGTTGCCAGGGCCGCATCTGCGGCGCGGCGCTGACCGAGCTGCGCGGCTTCGCATCCGCCGGCAATGGCGCGCGGCCGCCCGTGTTTCCGATGCGCCTCGGCGCTTTCGCGGTTCGGGACTCGGGACTGGGGACTCGGGACTCGGACTCCCTATCCGGAGAGAGCCCTGAGCCCACGTCCCCCGCTTTGCGAGTCCCGAGTCCCGAGTCCCGAGTCCCGGCTCAAGACATCTACACATCCCAAACCAAGGATCACCCATGAGCAATGCTTCATTCTGGCGCGGCGTCGTTCCCGCCATCACCACGCCGTTCAACGCCGACGGATCGATCGATCACGACTTCCTGGCCCGCCACGCCAACACCCTGATCGACGCCGGCTGCATCGGCATCGTTCCGCTCGGCTCGCTCGGCGAAGCGGCGACGCTGAGCTTCGAGGACAAGCTGGCGATCCTGCGCACCCTGGTCGCCGCGCTGAAAGGCCGCGCGCCGGTGATCCCGGGCATCGCCGCGCTGTCCACCGCCGAAGCGGTGCGTCTGGCGCAAGAAGCGGAAAAGATCGGCTGCGCCGGCCTGATGGTGCTGCCGCCGTATGTGTACTCCACCGACTGGCGCGAAATGAAGGCGCACGTGAGCGCGGTGATCGCCGCGACTTCGCTGCCGTGCATGCTCTACAACAACCCGGTGGCGTACAAGACCGACTTCGTGCCGGAACAGATCGCCGAACTCGCCGGCGAGCACGCCAATCTGCAGGCGGTCAAGGAATCCTCCGCCGACGTGCGCCGCTTCGCCGCGATCCGCGCGCTGCTCGGCGAGCGCCTGGACCTGCTGGTCGGCATGGACGACGCCATCGTCGAAGGCGTCGCGATGGGCGCCACCGGCTGGATCGCCGGACTGGTCAACGCGTATCCGGTCGAGTCGGTGCGTTTGTTCGAACTCGCGCGCGACGGCGGCGCGCCGGCCGCGGCCGAGCTGTACGCATGGTTCCTGCCGCTGCTGCGCCTGGACACGGTTCCCAAGTTCGTGCAGCTGATCAAGCTGGTGCAGGCGCAGGTGAATCTGGGCAGCGAGCACGTGCGCGCGCCGCGCCTGAGCCTGCAGGGCGGCGAGCGCGAAGCGGCGCTGGCGGTGATCGAACGCGCCAACGCGCTGCGTCCGGGCCGCTGACATGGGCGCGCGCGAACCGGTATTGATCGAAGGCCGCTGGCAGGCCTCGCACGACTCGGGCGGCGAATTCCGCGCTTTCGATCCGACCCGCGCGGTCGCGTTCGGCCCGGCGTTTCCGATCAGCGGCGCGCGCGACGTCGAGGCCGCGCAGGCATCGGCCTGCGCGGCCGCCGACCTGCTGGCGGCGTGCGACCCCGAGCGCATCGCGGATTTCCTCGATGCCTACGCGCTGGGCATCGAGCACGATGCGCCGGATCTGGTCGCGCTGGCGCATCTGGAAACCGCGCTGGCGATCGAGCCGCGGCTAGCCAAAGTTGAGCTGCCGCGCACCACCGGCCAGTTGCGCCAGGCCGCGCGCGCGGTGCGCGAGCGTTCGTGGACGCAGCCGGTGATCGACACCGCCGCCGGGCTGCGTTCGCATCTGGCGCCGTTGCACAAACCGGTGCTGATCTTCGGGCCGAACAATTTCCCGTTCGCCTTCAACGCGGTGGCCGGCAGCGATTTCGCTTCGGCGATCGCCGCGCGCAATCCGGTGATCGCCAAGGTCCATCCCTCGCACCCAGCGACCAGTCAGCGTCTGGCCGAACTGGCGCATCGCGCGCTGGTCGAGGCCGGTCTGCCGGCGACGGCGCTGCAGGTGCTGTATCACCTCGATCCAGCGCTCGGCCTGAGTCTGGCCGGCGATGCGCGATTGGGCGCGCTGGCGTTCACCGGCAGTCGCAACGCCGGTCTGGCGCTGAAGGCGGCCGCCGATGCGGCGGGCGTGCCGGCGTATCTGGAACTGTCGAGCATCAACCCGGTGTTCATGCTCGACGGCGCCTTGCGCGAGCGCGGCGCGGCGCTGGCGCAGGAGTTCTTCGCCTCGTGCACGATGGGCGCCGGCCAGTTCTGCACCAATCCCGGCGTGGTGGTGGTGCCGCGCAGCGCGCACGGCGATGCCTTCGTCGAAACGGCGGCGGCGTTGTTCGCCCAGGCGGGCGAGGGCGTGCTGTTCTCGCAAGGCGGGCGCGATCACTATCAAAATGCATCGGCGCGCTGGCGCGAAGCCGGCGCGACGTTGGTCGGCGGTGGCGAAGCCGCCAGCGGCGAAGGTTATCGGGTGCGGCCGGCGCTGTGGTCGGTCGATGCCGAGCCGTTCATCGCCGATGCGCGTTTGCGCGGCGAAGTGTTCGGGCCGGCCAGCCTGATCGTGCGCACGCGCGACGACCACCACGACACGATCGCGATCGCGCGCGCGCTGGAAGGCAATCTGACCGCGACGATCTACGCCGCGGCCGACGACGCCCATGCGCAGGGCGCTTTGGCCGCGCAACTGCGGCCACGGGTCGGCCGGCTGATCGGCAACCGCATGCCGACCGGCGTGGCGGTAAGCGCGGCGATGAACCACGGCGGGCCGTACCCGAGCACCGGCCATCCGGGCTTCACCTCGGTCGGCCTGCCGGCGGCGATCCGCCGCTTCGCCGCACTGCATTGCTACGATCAGATCGAAGAAAATCTGCTGCCGGCGGAACTGCGCGACCGCAATCCCGGCGGGATCGCGCGTTGCATCGACGGGCGTTGGACGACGGACGATATCGGAGCGCAGCCATGAACTATTCCACCCGACAGATCGGCGGCGTGAGCCTGGAGCAGGCGCGCGCACAGCTGGCGCCGTGGCGCGAGCGCGCCGCGGCGATCGACGCGGCCGAATACCAGCGCCGGATCGAACGCGCGCGCGAATGCATGCGCGCGGCTGGACGCGATGCGTTGCTGATCACCGCCGGCACGTCGCTGCGCTATTTCACCGGCGTGCCGTGGGGAGCGAGCGAGCGGCTGGTGGCGATGCTGCTGACCCTGGACGGCGACCCGGCCCTGATCTGCCCGGCGTTCGAGGCCGGATCGCTGTCGCATGTAGTGAACATTCCCAGCCAGACGCGGCTGTGGGAAGAACACGAAGATCCCTGCGCGCTGGTGATCGACACCTTGCGCGCGCGCGGCGCCAGCCGGCTGGCGCTGGACCCAGGCGCGGCGTTCGCGATCTTCACCGGCTTGCGCGCGGCCGCGCCGGGGCTGGACCTGAGCGATGCCGGTACGATCGTCGATGGCTGCCGCGCGCGCAAATCGGCGGCGGAGCTGGCGTTGATGAAGCAGGCCACGGCGATGACCCTGCACGTGCACCGCCTCGCCGCCGGGCTGGCCGAGGAGGGCGTCACCACCGGCGTGCTGCGCCGTTTCATCGACGAAGCCCATCGCGCGCTCGGCGCCGACAACGGCTCGACCTTCTGCATCGTCCAGTTCGGCGAAGCCACCGCGTATCCGCACGGCATTCCCGGCGAGCAGACGCTGCGCGAAGGCGAACTGGTGTTGATCGACACCGGTTGCTCGGTGCAGGGCTATCAGTCCGACATCACCCGCACCTACATCTGCGGCCGCGCCAGCGATGCGCAGACGCGCATCTGGGACCTGGAGCTGGCCGCGCAGAAAGCCGCGTTCGACGCGGTGCGTCCCGGCGTCAGCGGCGAAGCGGTCGATCGCGCCGCGCGCGAGGTGCTCGAACGCGGCGGCCTGGGGCCGGACTACCGTTTGCCCGGCTTGCCGCATCGCACCGGCCACGGCTGCGGCATGAGCGTGCACGAAGCGCCGTACCTGGTGCGCGGCAACCGGCTCGGATTGGACAGCGGCAATTGCTGTTCGAACGAGCCGATGATCGTGGTACCGCGGCAGTTCGGCGTGCGCCTGGAAGATCATTTCCATGTCACCGACGACGGCGCGGCGTGGTTCACGCCGCCGTCGGTGGCGATCGATCGGCCGTTCGCGGATTGAGCCGCGGCGGGAGCTGTTGTAGGAGGGGCTTCAGCCCCGATGCTCTTGTCTCAGGTCGCGACGTCTGATCGAAAAGCATCGGGGCTGAAGCCCCTCCTACAAAAGACCTCGCGGCTCAGCGGCTGCTTGCGGCAAAAAGGCGGTCCGCGGCAAAGAATCGGCCGCCGCGATGCGGGCGACAGACACTTCAGGCACATGGCCCGGCCCGGGGTTTGCCCCATGATGGCCGGCACCGTCCGCGACCCATCCGAGCCTTGCGATGATTTCGAACCGTTCCTTGTCCGTGCGCGCGCCCCTGGCCGCGTTGACCGCCGCGCTGTCGATCGGCCTGAGCCTGGCGCCGGCGTTCGCCGCCGAACCGGCCGCTGCCGCCGCCACCCGCGCCGCGACCAACGCGACCGGTGAGCGCTTCAAGGCGCTGTACACCCGCGAATGGAAGTGGCGCCAGGCGCAGTTCGCCGGCGGCGACGATGAAGACGTGCAGGGCCAGCCCGCCGCGCATCTGCCGCGGGTCGATCCGGCCAGTCAGGCCGCGCGCGAGCGTTACTGGACGCAGGTGACGACCGAGCTTGCGGCGATCGACAAGTCGCAGCTCAGCGGCGAAGACCCGGTCAACTACGAAGTCTTCCGCCAGCAGATCCAGAGCCTGCTGGCCAATCAGCGCGTGCGCCAGTGGGAGATGCCGTTCAACAGCGACAGCGCGTTCTGGACCAACCTGGGCTTCACCGCGCGCCGGCCGATCCGCGATGTCGTCGGCTATCAGCGCTATCTCGGCCAGCTGCGCGATATTCCGCGGTACTTCGACGAGCAGATCGGCAACATGCGCGCCGGCCTCAAGCGCGGTTTCAGCGTGCCGCAGGTGACGCTGACCGGGCGCGACGTGTCGATCCAGGAAGTCGCCGACGCCAAGCTCGAAGACAATCTGCTGTACACGCCGTTCAAGCAGATGCCGGCGAACATTCCCGCCGCCGAGCAGACGCGCCTGCGCGCCGAGGCGGCCAAGGCCATCGACGAATCGGTGCTGCCGGCGTATCGCAAGCTGTTGGCGTTCATGCGCAACGAATACATGAAACAGGCCCGCACCACCTTGGCGGCCGAATCCATGCCCGGCGGCGAAGCGCTGTACCAGGCGAAGATCCGCGAATTCACCACGCTGGACCTGACCCCGGCGCAGATTCATCAGATCGGCGTGGAGGAAGTGGCCAAGATCCGCGCGCAGATGGACGAGACCATCGTCAAGACCGGATTCAAGGGCAGCTTCCCCGAATTCCTGCACTACCTGCGCACCGATCCGAAGTTCTATCCCAAGACCGCGGACGAACTGATGATGCGCGCGTCGTGGCTGGCCAAGCGCGTGGACGGCGAGATCGGCAACTACATCGGCCTGCTGCCGCGCCAGCGTTTCGCGATCCGTCCGGTGCCGCCGGATCTGGCGCCGTTCTACACCGCCGGCCGCGGCGGCCGCGATGTGTATCTGCTCAATACCTACGATCTGCCTTCGCGTCCGTTGTTCAATCTGCCGGCGCTGACCTTGCACGAATCCTCGCCCGGCCATTCGCTGCAGGGTTCGCTCGCGGCCGAGCAGGAGGGGCTGCCGGATTTCCGTCGTTACACCTATATCTCGGCGTATGGCGAAGGTTGGGCCTTGTACTCGGAGAAGCTCGGCATCGAGATGGGGATGTACGACACGCCCTACGACTACTTCGGCTATCTGACCTATCAGATGTGGCGCGCGAGCCGGTTGGTCGTGGATACCGGCATCCATCACCTGGGCTGGACGCGCGAGCAGGCGCAGGCGTTTTTGCACGACAACACGGCGTTGAGCGATCACGAGATCGAAACCGAAGTCGATCGCTACATCGGCTGGCCGGGGCAGGCGTTGTCGTATTACCTGGGCGAGATGAGCATCGTGCGTTCGCGCGCGAAGGCCGAGCAGGCGCTGGGAGAGGATTTCGACATCCGCGCTTTCCACGACGCGATCCTGGCGCTGGGCTCGGTGCCGCTGCCGGTGCTGGAGCAGCGGGTGGATCGGTTTATCGAGGAGAGTCGGGGTAAGGCGGCGGAGAAGAAGGCCAAGGCTAAGGCTAAGTCTTAGGGGACTGCTTGGTTGGGTGAAGCAAAAGCGAATCCCCCCTGGCCCCCCTTTTTCAAAGGGGGGAACCCGTCTTGGGGTTTCTGCCTTTGCCGTTGCCGTTCCCCCCTTTGAAAAAGGGGGGCAGGGGGGATTTGCCTTTAGCGAGCACTCTCAGGCGCAGGCAACCCCCACTCGCGCCAGACCCGCGCGTACTGCGCCCGCGGCAACAGCACGAACACCGGCCGCGCCTGCGGCCGCAGCCACGCCAGCAGCTCGGTCATCGCGGCATCGTCCATCGCCGTGCAGCCCGCGGTGGTTTCCCCGGGCGCCTTCCACAGATGGGCGAAGATGCAACTGCCCGCGCCGGCAAGACGGCCCGGGTTGTGTTCGATCACGAAGCCCTGGCGATAACGCTGATCGCCGCCGGCATGCAGATCGCGACGCATCGGTTCGGTCGTGCCCTTCACCGCTTCGGGATCGGCCTTGCGGGCATCGACGATCTGGTTGTACAGCGGCGAATCGCTGACGTCGATGCAGTAGTCCGAGGCCGTCATCGCCGCATAGGGCAGGGCGGTGCTGGCGCGTTGCGCGTAACCGAAGGCGGTGCCGATGCCGAACATGCCCGCCGGCGCGCGACCGTCGCCTTCGCGCTTGACCGGGCCGCCGTCGTCGGGCGCCGCGCGCAGGCCGCGGCCCCAGGCCGAGCCGTTGCGGCCGATGGTGACCTGCGCCGGATCGCCGACCGCCAGCCAGCGATGGCCGTCGAACAGGTAACGCCGCAGTTGGCCCTGGGTCGCGTTCCAATCGGCGGTGGTGACCAGCACCAACTGCAGCTGGGTGGTGCCGTCGCCGGCGCGGTCGGCGCGGGTGCTGGCGCAGCCGGTCAGAGTGATGGCGATCATGGTGAAGGCCGCGCAACGAAGCCATGCCGCGATCTTGGCGGAGAGCGTCGGGGCTGAAGCCCCTCCCACAACAGATTTCGCCCGGCGCGGCCAACGGGCCGCTCCACCAGCACAGGCCGCAGCGCCGATGTCTTTTGTGGGAGGGGCTTCAGCCCCGACGCTTTCCGCCCAGACCGCATCGCTCCCACATCCCACCGCATACTGCCCACCCATATGCATCCCTCGCTGTCCATCCGATCCGCCGGGGCTCAAGTATCGAGCATGTCCTGGATGCGTTCGGCATTGCTGTCGAGCTGGCTGAGCCGGCCCTGGCCGCGTTCGCACAGCAGAATGAAGATCAGGTCCAGCAGATGCTGCAGCGCCGACTGGTACAGCAGCGGCTCGACGTGCGCGCGCTCGTCGTGCGCCGACACCAGCAGCGAGAAATCCGCGTGCGCGCGCAGCGGATTGGGCGTGTGGCGGGTGACCGAGACCACCTTGCCGCCGGTTTCGCGGAAGGTCCGCGCCAGATGGCACAGCGCGGTCTGCTTGCCCTGTTCGGAAAACACCAGCAGCACGTCGTCCTGGGTCGCGGTGGCGGTGCTCGCGGCCATCAGCACCGGGTCGAAGTGGTGGACGCTCAGGATGCCGATCATCGCCAGCTTCATCGCCAGCGCGCGCGCCGGAATGCCGTCCTCGCCCAGGCCGATGATGAAGACCCGGCGCGCGCCCTGGATGCGCTCGGCGATCGCGTCGATGCGATCGCGCGGGTTGATCAGCCGGGTTTCTTCCTCGGCGCGGGCCTTGCCGTGCCACAGGCGGTCGGCCAGGGCGGCGTGCGGATCGGTCGGCGCGGCCACCGCGGCGGCGCCGTCGTCGTGGCCGTCGCCGCGCGCGACCGCCTCGCCGATCGAATACTTGAGGTCCGGATAGCCCTTGAAGCCGAGCTTCTGGCTGAACTTGACCACGCTGGACTGGCTGATCCCCAGCGCGTTGGCCAACTGCTGCGAGGAGTAGTCGCGCAGCAGGTGCGCGTTCTCCAGCAGATAGTCGGCGATGCGGCGTTCGATCGCCGACATCTGGTCGCGTTCGGAGCGGATCTTGAGCAGTGGCGACATCGGCAGGGGTCCAATCCCGGGCACGGCGGATGACTACAGCGTAGCCGGCTTCGCGGCCGGCCGCGCGCTCAGGCGTGCAACGGCTCCAGGCCGCGGATTTCGCGGATGCCCAGGCCCGGGGCGTCGGTCACGGTGATCTCGGACTCGTTGAAGATCACCCCGCCATCGACCGGATTGAACGCGCACAGCGAGGGCCCGTCCAGATCGACCTTGGTGATGACGTTGGACTTGGCCACCGCCAGGTGCACCGCGGCGGCGACCGAGATGGAGGTCTCGATCATGCAGCCGATCATGCACTCGACCCCGTACATGGCGCAGATGTCCGCGATCTGGATGGCCTTGGACAGCCCGCCGGTCTTCATCAGCTTGATGTTGATGATGTCGGCCGCGCGCATGCGGATCAGGTCGATGACCTCGGCCGGGCCGAACACGCTTTCGTCGGCCATGATCGGGGTGTGGACGCGGTCGGTGACGTACTTCATGCCGTCCAGGTCCTGCGCCTTCACCGGTTGCTCGACCAGCTCCAGGCGCACGCCGGCGTCTTCCAGGGTTTGCAGCGCGTACACCGCCTGCTTGGCGGTCCAGCCCTGGTTGGCGTCCAGGCGCAGCAGCGCGCGGCCTTCGACCGCGGCATAGATGGCCTTGACCCGCTCGATGTCCACGCCGATGTCCTTGCCGACCTTGATCTTCAGCGATTCGAAGC
Source organism: Lysobacter sp. ISL-50 (assembly GCF_018612875.1). Taxonomy (GTDB): domain Bacteria; phylum Pseudomonadota; class Gammaproteobacteria; order Xanthomonadales; family Xanthomonadaceae; genus Lysobacter. Next base: position 47,236 of record NZ_JAGGRI010000025.1, read on the forward strand.
CGCGATCGACCGCGGCGATCGAGTCGGCGACCATTTTCTCGATGTAGTCCACGCTGATGGTGAGGTCGGTGGTGATGACCGGATCGCCGCCGCCGAGCATCTTGTACAGCGGCGCGCCGTAGAGCTGGCCCCACAGGTCGTAGACCGCGATCTCGACCGCGGCCTTGGCGCTGGAGTTCTTCTCGATCGCGCCCTGGATCAGGCCGGTGATGCGGTTGAGGTTGGCGATCTCCTGGCCGATCAGGCGCGGCGAGATGAACTTGCGGATCGCCTCGACGATCGAGCCGTGGGTGTCGCCGGTGATCACCGCGGTCGCCGGCGCCTCGCCGTAGCCGATGTGGCCGGTGTCGGTGTGGACGGTGACGACGATGTCCTCGACCGTATCGACGGTGCGCAGCGCGGTCTTGAATGGGGTCTTGAGCGGTACCCGCAGCATGCCGAATCGGATGTCGGTGATCTTCATGTGGTCGTTGGCTTGGCTTGTTTCGTCGTGGTTCGAGGATGGGAGTGCGCGGCGCGGGCTAAGTTCAATCAGCCCGATGAGGCGAAAGCGGCGAAGTCTTTTGTGGGAGGGCCTTCAGGCCCGATGCTTTTGTTTCCGATCGCGGCGACCGGAAACAAAAGCATCGGGCCTGAAGGCCCTCCCACAACAGACCTCATGCAGTCTCGCCTCATGGACGTATACGTTGAATGCTGGTGATCCGGTCCACCGTCGGCTGTTCGCGGTTGAACAGCAGCGGCACCAGCGGCGTCACCGAGACCCCGTTGAGGTGAACGCGGGTGAGATCGCCGGTGCGGTCGCGGAAGGTGATGCCGGTGGTGTCGTGGATCACATACGGCCAGCCGTCCTCATGCCCGACCACCATCATCACGTGGCCGGGGATGTAGATCAGGTCGCCGACTTCCAGACTCTTGACGATCTTCAGCCGTTCTTCGTGGCTCAGGCTTTCGGCCAGATCGATGCGGTTGTAGGCCGGGCTGACCGCCTGGTCGCGGGTGTTGCGCGGCAGTTGCACGCCGAAGCTGCGGTAGATTTCCGAGACGAAGCCGCTGCAATCGCGGGTGTTGTACGAGTGGCCCCAGCCGTAGCGCTCGCCGAAGAACTTGAAGCCCTGGCGCACCAGGTTGGCCTGCGTCAGCGGCAGATAATCCGCGCTGGTATCCGCGTTGCGCGGCAATAGCGCAGGCGAAAACTGCAAGCGGCCTTTATCGTCGCGATACGGCAGTTCGATCACATGCGAAGCATAGTGATGCTGGCCGTTGACCGGCTTGTCGCTGGGCCAGTCCGCCAGCAGCGGCACGCGCACGCCCATCTCCAGTTGCACGTCCGACACGCCGGCCTGCTCGGGCGTGTGCACGGTGCGCGCGCTGGCGCCGGTCACCACCAGGTACGGCGTCTTGCGGGTGTAGGCGAAGATCGGCGCCTTGGCGCCTTCGGCGATGCGGTCTTTCTCGACCCAGGCCGCGTACAGCGGGCTGACCACGAACCAGTACTTGCCGTCGCGGCTTTCATGCGCGATCGCCACCGGCGTGCCCGGGAACAGCGCGCTTTCCTGATAACGGTCGATGTCGGTGTCGCCGCGCGAGTTGAACACACGCAGGCGGGTCGGGAAGGTGCGCAGATCGGCGCGGCGTACGACCATGCCGTAGCGGGTGTCCTGGCGCGCCGGGATGTTGTCCAGCGCGAGGTCTGCGCTCAGCCCGGTGAGCGTCGCCGCGGCGATTTCCTCGCCGCGTTCGTCGTACAGGGTTTCCTCGCGCGGCTGCGACATCGCTTCGATCCAGCCGCGCACCTGCGCCTGGGTGAGCTGCGCCGGCAGGTGTTCGATGTCGTGCACCGATGCGTCGAGTTCGTGCAGGCGCCGGTTCTGCGCCGCGATCGCCTTCGCATCCAGAATCGTCGCGTCGGGCCTGGCCTGCTGGCGGACCCAGTAGTCGGCGTTCAATTGCCCCTCCTCGATGCCAACCACGCCGGTTGACGGTGTACCCGGACGCGCGGCGTCGGCGCTACGCGCCGCTGCCGGCGTCGAACACGCCAAGGCGACGGCGAATAAGCATGTTGCGATGCAGCGCGCCGACGCGGCGACGGGCGCGCCGCGAAGGCGGGCGCGAGGGGCTGCTGCGCGGTGGCGGCGGTTAGCGGTTCGCATCGCATCTTGCTCCGGCACGCGCGCGGTTCGGCCGCGCGAGGTCACAGGCCCGATGCCGGTCGTCCGGCACCGACCCGGCCACGCCGCGGCGCCGTCGGGTCGAACCGCAGAATACATACTTCCTTGAGAAAATAGATAGAGAATAATTTATTGACCGGGTACTCCGCTCATGTTACACAGCCATGAACCGATGGCCCCGCGTGGGTGACACCAGGTATGGATCCCGTGACTGACCTGCTGTTTATCGCTCCCCGCGCGAGGGCCATCGTCTCCTGCGCGGCGCGCTGGCGAGTGCGTGCGCTGGCGTTGGGGATGATGTTCTCGATGCCGGCGCTGATGCTGGGCGTCAACGTATCGATGGGCCCGGCTTATGCGCAGGCCCAGCAGCGCACGCGCGAAGCCGGCGAACATCTGGCCGCGGTCGTGGCGATGATCGACAGCGGCCGTTTCAAGCAGGCGCAGGCGCGCATCGCGCAAGCCTTGGCGCAGCCGGAATTGAGCGAGAGCCAACGCCGCGATCTGCAGTTCCAGAGCGAACGCATGCGCCGCATCGGCCTGGACTTCACCCTCGACCGCGCCCAGGCCCAGGCCAAGCTGCGCGTGCAGATTCCGGATCTGCGCGAGGACGAATTCGACGACTGGGACCGGCGCGGCCTGCTCGAATCGATGACCATCGACGGCGACAAGCGCTATTTCCAGCGCGCGCCGTCGAATCTGTTCCGGCTCGACGCCGCCGCGCTCAAGCGCCGCCGCGCCGACGCCAAGCCGCTCAGCCAAGGGCCGATGGAGCGCTTCAACGCCCATCACGCGCAAGTGCGCGACGCCGCGCTCGCGAGCGGCTACGGCGCGCCGCGGCGCGTGCGCATCACCCAGTCGCTGACCGTCGACGCCGACGCGGTGCCGGCCGGCAAGACCTTGCGCGCGTGGCTGCCGTATCCGCGCGAACTGCCGCATCAGCAGGAAGGCATTCGTTTCATCGCCAGCACCCCGGCGGCCCATCGCATCGCGCCGGCATCGGCGATGCAGCGCACGGTCTACTTCGAGCGCAGCGCGAAAGCCGGACAGGCGACAAAATTCGAAGTGAGCTATGAGCTGACCGTGTTCGGCCAGTACCGCAGCATCGATCCGGACAAGGTAGTGGCCGCGCCGGCCGACAGCGAAACCCGGCCCTACCTGGGCGAACGCCCGCCGCACATCGTCTACACCGACGCCCTGCGCAAGTTCTCGCGCGCGGTGGTGGGCGATGAAACCAATCCGTACCGCATCGCGAAGAAGCTTTACGCCGCGGTCGATCGCATCCCCTGGGCCGGCGCGCGCGAGTACTCGACGATCACGAACATCTCCGACTACGCCCTGCACGCCGGCCACGCCGACTGCGGCCAGCAGACCTTGCTGTTGATGACGCTGCTGCGCCTCAACGGCATTCCGGCGCGCTGGCAGTCGGGCTGGGTCTACGGCGACGACGGCTACACCAACATGCACGACTGGGCCTGGATGTATCTGGCCCCCTACGGCTGGATGCCGGTCGATGTCACCAGCGGGCGCCTGGATTCGCCCGATCCGCAACTGGCCGATTTCTATTTCAGCGGCCTGGACGCTTATCGCATCGCGTACAACGACGACTACGGCCGCGACTTCGTCCCGGCCAAGCGTTTCGATCGCTCCGAGACCGTGGATTCGCAACGCGGCGAGGTCGAGTGGGAAGGGGGAAATCTCTACTTCGACCAATGGGACTACCACTACAGCGCGCAGGTGCAGGCGGCGAAGCAGTAAGCGCGCGCGACACCGCTCAACACTACTTTGGGGAGGATGTGCGGCATGAAAGGCAAGACCTTGCGTAAGTCCGGACTGTGCATGGCGATGGGGATCTGCCTTGCATCGATGGTGATGCCGGCGTTGGCGGCCAATACCGACGGCTCGCTCGCCGGGCGGGTGGCCGCCGGCGCGCAGGTGACGGTGCGCAGCGCCGATACCGGTTTCACCCGCACCGTGAAAGCCGACGCCAACGGCAACTACCGTTTCCCGTTCCTGCCGATCGGAACCTATCAATTGCAGGCCAGCAAGGACGGCGCGGCGATCGGATCGCCGATCAATGTCGTGGTCAGCCTGGGCAACGAAGCCAACGTCAATCTCGGCGCCGGTGGGGCGACCGATCTGGCCGCGGTACAGGTGATCGGCTCGCGCGTGATCACGCCGGTGGACGTGCGCTCGACCGAGTCGGCGACCAACGTCACCAAGGCCGAGCTGGAACGCGTGCCGGTCGGGCGCGATGCCCAATCGGTGGCCTTGCTGGCGCCGGGCGTGATCCAGGGCCAGTACGGCGGCGCCTCCTTCGGCGGTTCGTCGGTGTCCGAGAACGCGGTCTATATCAACGGCCTGAATGTCACCGACTTCTACAAGCGCGTGGGCTTCTCCTCGGTGCCGTTCGGGTTCTTCAAGGAATTCCAGGTCAAGACCGGCGGCTACTCGGTGGAATTCGGACGCACCACGGGCGGTGTGATCAACGCGGTGACCCAGTCGGGCACGAACGAATTCAAGTACGGCGCCGAACTGGTATGGGAGCCGTCGTCGCTGCAGTCCGACGGCAAGAACCACTACGATCGCAACGGCGACCCGTTCCGCATCTCCAGCAAGGACAAGTACGACCGCACCAACCTCAACGTCTACGCGTCCGGCCCGATCGTCAAGGACAAGCTGTTCTTCTATGCGATGTACGAGTTCCGCGACTACCGTCCGGAAAGCACCAACGACAGCGGCAGCACCTTCTTCAAGGGCAAGTCGGACAAGGGCTTCTGGGGCACCAAGCTGGACTGGCAGATCAACGACCAGCACCTGCTGGAATTCCTGGCCTTCTCGGACAAGAACGACACCACCACCGACAACTACAAATACGACCTCGACGCCGACCGTCGCGGCGACCGCACCAACACGCAGTTCAGCGAGGCCGGCGGCACCAACTGGGCGCTGACCTACACCGGCTACCTCACCGAGAACTTCTCGATGAAGGCCCTGTACGGCCAGAACAAGCGCGACCGCATCAACAGCAGCCTCAACGACATCGCCTGCGACGCGGTCCAGGACCGGCGCGTGGCCGGCCTGCCGCAGATCGGCTGCGTGTCCTCGGCGCAGATCGAAAAGGGCCTGGACAAGCGCGAGGCCGCGCGTCTGGACTTCGAATGGCAACTCGGCAATCACCTGCTGCGCTTCGGCCTGGACCGCGAGGTCAACACCTCCGACAACGAGAGCTTCTATCCGGGCCCGTCGCGCAAGTTCTATCAGATCTATCCGACCGTCCCCGGCTCGCAGCTGGAGAACGGTGGCATCGTGCCGGCCGGCGTCAACGCTTACGTGCGCGCGCGCCAGCAGGAAGTCAGCGGCAGCTTCGAGTCGATCAACTCGGCCTATTACATCGAAGACAACTGGCAGATCACTCCGGACTTCATGCTCAACGCCGGCGTGCGCGTGGAAGGCTTCAACAACAAGAACGGCGAGGGCAACACCTACATCAAGATCGACGACATGATCGCGCCGCGCCTGGGCTTCTCGTGGGATTTCCGAGGCGACGGGCGTTCGAAGATCTTCGGCAACATCGGCCGCTATTTCCTGCCGATCGTGAACCAGATCAACGTCAAGCAGGCCGGCGCCTTCCTCGATGAGCGCACCTTCTACGTATTCAACGGCCTGGAGCCGTTCGTCTACAACGGCCAGACCTATATGCGTCCGATCCTGGGGCCGCAGATCGGTCCGGTGGACAACAGCCAGGGCGACGGCAGCGTCGGCGATCTGCGCAGCGAGGTCGATGCCGATATCGATCCGGTGTACCAGGACGAAGCCATCCTCGGCTTCCAGAGCATGATCGACGAGACTTGGTCGTGGGGCGTGCGCGGCATCTATCGCCGTCTGCACAATGCCATCGACGACATGAACATCACCTCCAACGGCATTTTGTGCGGCGGAACGCCGGGCGAGATCGGTTATGTGATGGGCAACCCGGGCAAGAGCGTCAAGCTGTACACCGACACCAACTGCGACGGCGTCAACGACGCTTACGTCAACATCGACACTTCGCGCGCCGGTTGGGCGATGTACGACGACGACGGCAATTACGTCGGCGAACGCGGCTGGGTAAAGCCCAAGCGCACCTATCGCGCCCTGGAATTCATGCTCGACCGCGCCTGGGACGACAAGTGGGCGTTCAACGCCTCGTATACCTGGTCCAAGAGCGAGGGCAACGCCGAGGGGCCGTCGAACTCCGACTTCGGCTTCGACAACACCGGCCGTACCGAGTCCTTCGACGACCCGTTCGTGAACTTCAACGGTTACGGCCCGCTGCCGAACGACCGCCGTCATCAGATCAAGCTGCGCGGCGCGTATGCCTTCAACGACAGCTGGTCGGTCGGCGCGACCTTGAATGCGCAGTCGGGCCGGCCGGTCAACGCTTTCGGCAAGGGCAACCCGTTCGACAGCACCAACTATCACAGCTTCTATACCTGCGTGGCCAATTGCACCGGCGAGCCGTCGCAGCGCGTGTACGAGCTGCGACGCCGCGGTTCGGGCGGGCGCCTGCCGTGGATCTTCGACATCGGCGCCAGCGTGACCTATCAGCACAAGTTCACCGGCGCCGATCTGCGGGTCAAACTCGCGGTCTACAACCTGCTCAATCAGCAGCGCAAGATGGAAGTGGACGACGAATACGAAACCGGCATCGGCGTGGTCAACGAGTTCTACGGCTACGGCACCGGCTATCAAACCCCGCGCTACGCCCAGCTGACCGTGTCCGTGGATTTCTGACCGCGGCCATTCCCTCGACCCCTTGGCGGCCCGGCGACACGGGCCGCCCTTTGTCTACCTCGACAGGGCTTTCCACCGATGCGACACGACTCTCCACGGTGGCCGGCCCTGCTTTTTTTCGCCGCGCTCGCGGCGACCGGCAATACCGGCGCGCATCAATCGCGCACGGCGGCGCTGGACCGCATCGTCGATGAAGTGCAGGCGCGCTATCGCTTGCCGGGTTTCGCCGTCGGCGTGGTCGAAAACGGCGAGGTGGTGTACCGGCGCAGCGAAGGCGAGCTGATCGCCGGCAGCGGCCGCAAGATCGGCGCCGACAGCCTGTTCAAGATCGCCTCCAACAGCAAATCCATGACCACCGCCGCGCTGGCGCGATTGGTCGATGCCGGCAAGCTGCGCTGGGATGACCCGGTGACGAAGTACTTGCCGGATTTCCGCATGCACGAAGACTGGGTCACGCGCGAGATGCAGGTGCGCGATCTGCTCATCCACAACAGCGGCCTGCGCGCCGGCGCCGGCGACCTGATGCTGTGGCCGGAACCGAACACGTTCACCCGCGCCGACATCCTGCACGGGCTGCGTTATCTCAAGCCGGTGCACAGCTTCCGTTCGCGCTACGACTACGACAACCTGCTGTACATCGTCGCCGGCGAAGTGGCGGCCAAGGCCGGCGGCGCGCCTTACGAGGACGTGCTCAAGCGCGAAGTGTTCGCGCCGTTGGGTTTGTCGCGCTGCCAGATCGGCGCCTGGGATCGCGACGCGGTCGGCGATGTCGCCCAGCCGCACGCGCGCCGCGATGGCCGTTACCTGCCGGTGCGCCAGGACGAAGCGCGGATCGCCGCCAGCACCATGGACCCGGCCGGTGGCGTGCGTTGCAGTTTGAACGACATGATCATCTGGCTGCGCGCGTGGCTGACGCCCGACCGCCGCGGCGCTGACGGCAAACCGTGGCTGTCGCGCGAGCAGCGCGAGGCGTTGTGGCGCGCGCAGATGCCGATGAACGTCTCGCCGCGGCAACGCGATTGGGCCAACACCCATTTCGCCGCCTACGGCTACGGCTGGCGGCTGACCGACGCCGACGGCGCGTTCAAGGTTTCGCACACCGGCACGCTGATGGGCATGTATTCGCTGGTGACGCTGTTGCCCGACCGCCGCAGCGGCTTCGTGGTGTTGATCAACGGCGATGCCGGCGACGCGCGCAGCGTGTTCGATCAGATGCTGACCCGGCAATTCACTGCGGCGCAAGCCGAGCGCGACCGCGAGCGTGGAGTGGCGTGGTATGCCGATGCGCTGGCCGCCGACGCGCAGGCGCCGGTCGCGGGGCGCGCGCCCGACACCTCGCGGCGCAAGGCCGCGACGCCGGCTGAACTGCGCGCGCGGCTGGGCGTGTATCGCGACCCGTGGTTCGGCGAGGTCAGCGTGTGCGCGCGCGGCCAGTCGGTGCGCTGGTCCGCGCGCAAGTCGCCGTTGCTGACGGGTACTATCGTCCGGGCCGGCCCGCGCCTGCGGATCGACTGGGACGCCGAGGAAGTCGATACGCCGGCCTGGATCGACTTCGCCGCCTCGGACCAGGCCGCTACCTTCGTCATGAGCAAGGTCGATCCCGATGCCGATTTCAGCTACGACTTCGAAGACCTGGCGTTCACGCGCGTCGGCGATTGCGGTTGAGGCCTGCGCGCTGCTGGTATTGATCGGTTGCGTCGCCGCGGTGCGCTCGCCCGACGCGCAGACGCCGGCCGCGCCACAGGTGTCGAACGCCGCCGATGCGGCCTCGGCCGGAATGGTCGAGATCCGCTCGCTGGTGGCGGACATGTCGATGGACATCCGCTACGCCGGCAGCGACAACTTCGTCGGCCGGCCGGTGGACGGCTACCGCGGCGCCGGTTGCTATCTGCACCGCAACGTCGCCCAGGCCCTGGCGCGGGTGGAGCGCGAACTGCGGCCGCAGGGGCTGCGCCTGCATATCTACGATTGCTACCGACCGGTGCGCGCGGTTCGCGATTTCGTCCGCTGGGCCGGCGACTTGAGCGATCAGAAGACCAAGGCGCGTTATTACCCGGCGCTGGACAAGCGCGTGCTGCTGGGCGACTACATCTCGCCGACCTCCGGCCACAGTCGCGGCGCGACTGTGGACCTGGGATTGATGGAGTCGCACGCCGGCGGCGATCGCATCGTCGAGATGGGCACCGGCTTCGACTACTTCGACAAACGCGCGCATACCGATTCGCCCGACATCACCGCGGCGCAGCGGGCCAATCGCCAGCGCCTGCGCGCGGCGATGCAGCGCGAAGGTTTCGAGAATTATCCGCTGGAGTGGTGGCACTACACCTACAAGCCCGAACCCACCCCGGCGACGGCTTTCGATTTCCCGGTCGAGTGAATCGCGACGCGCGCGACCGGCCGCAGCATTCGACCCAGGAGGCAGGCGATGACGACGATGGCCGGTAAGCGATCACCACGGCGGCCGACGATGGGCGTGTTCGTGCTGGCGGTGTCGATGGGCTTGAGCGGCTGCGCGAGCGCGCCGCCTGCCGCGCAACCGCCGGCCGCCAGCGGCGAGGCGCGCGTGGACGCGCTGATGGCCGACTACCAGGGCAAGGCGCCCGGCGCCAGCGTGCTGGTGCTGCGCGACGGCCAGCCGTTGTTGCGCAAGGGTTACGGCCTGGCGGTGCTGGAAACCGGCGAGGCGGCGACGCCGCGGACTAATTATCGTCTGGCCTCGGTGACCAAGCAGTTCACCGCCGCGGCGGTGCTGCTGTTGGCGCAGGACGGCAAGCTGAGCCTGGACGATCCGATCAAGCGTTGGCTGCCTTCGTTGCCCAAGTCGGCCGATGCGATCACGATCCGGCAGATCCTCAGCCACATGTCGGGGCTGATCGATTACGAAGACGTGATGTCGTCCAGCTTCGACGCCGACCAGCGGCAGATGCACGACCTCGACGTGCTGCGCGCGCTGGAAGGGCAGGATCGCGGTTATTTCGTCCCGGGGCAGGGCTATCGCTACAGCAACAGCGGCTACGCGCTGCTGGCGCTGACGGTGCAGCGCGCCTCGGGGCGCTCGTTCGCCGGCTTCCTGCGCGAACGCATCTTCCAGCCGCTGGGCATGCGCGACACGGTCGCCTACGAGCGCGGCGTGTCGGAGGTGGCGCACCGCGCCTTCGGCTACAGCTACGAAAACGGGCGTTGGCTGCGCACCGATCAGAGTTCGACCAGCGCCGTGCTCGGCGATGGCGGTATCTATTCCTCGATCGATGATCTGGCGAAGTGGGATGCGGCGTTGTACGACGATCGTCTGCTCAGCGACGGCTCGCGGGCAGCGGCGTTCATCGCCCACACCGCGACCGACCTGGCCGATGTCGGCTACGGCTACGGTTGGCGCATCACCGGCGAGACCTTGTGGCATTCGGGCGAGACGATGGGTTTTCGCAACGTCATCGTGCGCTGGCCGCGACGGCATCTGACGGTGGTGATGCTGACCAATCGCAACGATCCGGAGCCTTATCGAAAGGCGTTGGAGATTGCCGAGGTGTATTTGCTGTCGAGTCCGGCGCGGGAGCGGTGAGGTAGCTGGTTGCTTCGGCGCGGGCGCATGAGGCCGTCATTACCGTGAAAGCGGGCTTCGCTTTATTTCGGCAGCCGAACATCCAGAGACTTCAGCGCCATCCTTCCAGATCGTCATTCCCGCGAACGCGGGAATCCAGTGACTTCAAACGTTCTCGCACGAAAGGCCCTGGATTCCCGCGTTCGCGGGAATGACGAGCAAAAGCGAAGGCGGGAACCCAGAGACTTCAGCGCCATCTCTCCAAACCGTCATTCCCGCGTAGGCGGGAATCCAGAGACTTCAGCGCCATCTTTCCAGAACGTCATTCCCGCGAAGGCGGGAATCCAGAGACTTCAGCGCCATCTCTCCAAGTCGTCATTCCCGCGAACGCGGGAATCCAGTGTCTTTGCCGTGACCTGCATGAAAGTCGCTGGATTCCCGCGTTCGCGGGAATGACGGGCTTGGGGGAAGGGACGGGAGTCGGGGAGTGCGAAGCAAGCGAAAAGCCACGAGGCCTCACCCAAGCCAAACGTTTCGCACCATAACTGGAACACTCCACCCCCTCCCGCATCCACAAACACCGCTTGCTATTAAATAGCGCGCTATGTAAATTATGCCCCATGAAGAAGCCCGCCGCCACCGCCAAGCCGCCGCAGCCGACCCTGCTGCTCGACGATCAGCTGTGCTTCGCCCTGTATTCGACCGGGCTGGCCTTGAACAAGGTCTATCGCAAGCTGCTGACCCGGCTGGACCTGACCTATCCGCAGTACCTGGTGATGATGGTGCTGTGGGAACGCGACGAGGTGACCGTGTCGGAAATCGGCGAACGCCTGTTCCTGGATTCGGCCACGCTGACGCCGTTGCTCAAGCGGCTGGAAACCGCCGGCCTGCTTACCCGCACCCGCGCCGCCAGCGATGAGCGCCAGGTCATCATCGCGCTGAGCAAGGCCGGGCGCGCGCTGAAAACCAAGGCGCAAGGCGTTCCGGTCGGGATGTCGTGCGCGGTGGAAGGCTGCACGGTCGAGCAACTGACCGTGCTCAAGACGCAACTAGAATCGCTGCGCGAGAGCCTGATCCGCAGCGGCGCCAGCTGAGTCCGCATCGCCGCCATTCGCCGTATTCGACCGCGAACCGCTGTCCTCGCCCGGCCAAAACAGTGCGCTATCGAATCGCTGACAATTCAAATACCGAACACGAACCCGCGGGCCACCGCGACTCATCCCCGGCACTACCCTCTCTCAATCGGAGCACCGACATGTCCATCGAAAAAGTTCTCTACACCGCCCACGCTCACGTCACCGGCGGCCGCGACGGCCGCGCCGTTTCGTCCGACAACGCGCTCGACGCCAAGCTGACCACCCCGCGCGAGCTCGGCGGCGCCGGCGGCGACGGCACCAACCCGGAACAGTTGTTCGCCGCCGGCTACTCGGCCTGCTTCATCGGCGCGCTGAAGTTCGTCGCCGGCCGCGAGAAGATCGCCTTCCCGGCCGACGCCTCGGTGGACGGCAGCGTCGGCATCGGCCAGATCCCGAGCGGTTTCGGTATCGAAGTCGAGCTGAAGATCTCGCTGCCGGGCCTGCCGCGCGAACAGGCGCAGGAACTGGTCGATAAGGCGCACGTGGTTTGCCCGTACTCCAATGCGACCCGCGGCAACATCGACGTGACGCTGACCCTGGTCTGATCCGATCGCATCGTGGCGGCGTCGTCGCCACGCCGATTCGACACCCGCGGCCCGGATGCGCAAGCATCCGGGCCGCGTCGTTGTGCGACATCGAACTGAACGCATTCACCGCCATCGCATGACTGGAATCCGGCCGCGCTCATGACGCATCGTGAGTTTGCGTGAGTCTCGTACAGCACTCTGAACCCGCTCAGGATCGAGTGAGCAAATGTGAGTTTTGCATTTGTTTGGCGAGAATAAACTGCTAAGCGATTGCTCAGACTTGCATTGGTGTTTCGTTCTCTTCTAATCACGAGCCGGCTCGCTTTCTAACGCTGTCGAAATGATTTCGTCGCTGTCGGATTGACCGGGCCCCCCAATCGCCCGGTCACGTCGCTGGCACGGGCGCGACGCGGCCAGACGCCGCCAAAGCCGAAGGTTCTCGTCCTTCGACCGTCCCGTTCGGGCCTGCATTGGCTTACGGAGGAACGGTCATGCCCGCACGCACGCAACCCCGTCGTTTTCGCTTTCATCCCCTGAGCATCGGCGTCGCGCAGGCGATTCCGCTGTTGATCGCGTTGCAGTTCTACAGCGGCGAGGCGGCCGCGGCGTGTACACCGGCCGCGCCGGCCGACGGCGCGACGGTGAGTTGCACGGGGGTGCCGATCCTGCTTCCGCCCAATCCGAATTCCTTCCTCAGCAACGCGAACAATCTCGACGTGACCGTGCAGGCCGGCGCGATCATGAGCACGCTGCCCGGCGGCACCGCGATGACCTTCGGCGGCAACGGCCTGACGCTCAACAACCTCGGCGCGATCGACGCCAACGCCGCCGGTTCCCTGGTGCTGGCGCGCGCGCTCACCGTCGGCAATCTGTTCGCGCCCGGCGCGGGCAACGTCACGATCAATAATTCCGGCTCGATCGAAGGCACCTTCGACGGCACCTTCGGTCTGGGCGGCACGGCGATGGTGGTCGCCAACACCGGCACCACCACGGTCAACAACACCGGCACCATCGGCGTCAGCGCGCTGGGATTGTTCGATCCGGCCAATTCGATCGCGGTGGCGATCTACGGCGGCGGCAACGTCAACTTCACCAACTCCGGCACCATCAACGGCCGCGTCGCGTTCGCAAGTCCGGGCGCCGGCGGCAATACCTTCGTCAACGTCGGCACCATCAACGGCAGCGTTTCGCTCGGCACCACGCTGAGCAACGACACCTTCGTCGCGGTGACCGGTTCCTCGCTGGTCAATCCGTTGATTCCGCTGCCGCCGATCGGCGTGCCGACACCGACCTTGCCGCCGGGCCTGCTGACCTTCGGCGCGACCGGCACGGTCGATGCCGGCATCGGCGGCAACGACACTCTGGTGCTGCAGAACACCGCGGCCGGGCCGGGTTCGGGCACCGGCGGCACCGGCAATATCTCGGGGCTGCAATACCTGAATTTCGAAAACCTGACCGTCAACAGCGGCACCTGGACGCTCACCGGCGCGGTGGTCAGCGGCAGCGCGACGCTCAACGGCGGCCTGTCGATCTTCGACAACGCGCTCGCCTTCGGCCTGGGCCCGATGACCGCCAACGGCGGCGCGATCGAAGCCTCGTTGCCGGGCGTGGCGCTGGCGCAGAACGTCAATCTCACCGGCGGCCTGATCGTGCAGGGCGCCAACAGCCTGACCCTGGGCGGGACGCTCAGCGGCGGCGGCGGCCTGATCAAGAACGGCGCCGGCACCTTGTCGTTGCTGGGCAACAACAGCTTCAGCGGCGGCCTCGCGCTCAACGGCGGCGGGCTGACCCTGGGCAGCGCGAATTCGCTCGGCACCGGCCTGTTCCTGGTCGGCGGTCCGGCGACGTTGAACACCGCGTTCAGCGGCACGCTCAGCAATCAGGTGCAACTCAACGGCGCGTTGTCGCTCAACGGCGCCGGCAGCCTGAACCTGGGCGGCAACATCGCCGGCGCCGGTTCGCTCACGCTCAACAGCGGCAATCTGTCGCTGACCGGCGCGAACAGCTACAGCGGCGGCACGGTCATGGCGGCCGGTTCGATCGACCTGGGCAACGCCAACGCGCTCGGCACCGGCGCGCTGACCGTCAACGGCGCCGGCTCGCTCACCGGCGCGGCCGGTCTGGCCTTGAACAACAACATCGTGCTCAACAACACCTTGAACTTCGGCGCCGGCGGCGGTGGTGGCGCGTTGACGCTCAACGGCGCGATCAGCGGCGCGGGCGGCCTGAGTCTGGCCGGCGCGCCGGGGCTCACGCTCAACGGCGCGAACAGTTTCGCCGGCGGCTTCAACCTCGGCGGCGGCGCGTTGACGGTCGGCAACAACACCGCGCTCGGCACCGGCGCGGTGACGGTCTCCGGCGCGGGCAATCTCGACGCCAACGCCGGCGTGAGCCTGGCCAACAACTTCAATCTCAACGCCGGGCTCGGTATCGGCGGCAGCGCCAATCTCGCGCTCAACGGTACGATCGCCGGGCTCGGCGGACTGACCAAGAACGGCGCGGCGAACCTGACCCTCGGCGGCGCCAACACCTTCACCGGCGGTTTGAATCTGCAAGGCGGCGGATTGACGGTCGGCACCGACACATCGCTCGGCCTGGGCGCGCTGACGGTCAACGGCGCGGCCACGCTCAACGCCAATGCCGGCGTGAACCTCGGCAACGCGGTGGTGCTCAACGCCGGACTGGGCATCGGCGGCGCCAGCGACATCGCCTTCGGCGGGCTCATCTCCGGCGCCGGCGGACTGGCGTTCAACGGGACCGGCACGCTGGGCCTCAACGGCGCCAACACCTTCGCCGGCGGCGTCGATCTGGGCGGCGGCACGCTGAGCGTCGGCAACAATCTCGCGCTGGGCCTGGGCGGGCTCAACATCAGCGGCAGCGCGAATTTGAACGCCGGCATTCCGGGCATCGCGCTCGGCAACGGCATCAACCTCGGCGCGGGCGCGACGCTCGGACTGGGCGGCGCGAATTCGCTCGCGCTCGGCGGCGCCATCGGCGGCGCCGGCGGGCTGGCGATCAACGGCGCCGGCACCTTCACCCTCGGCGGCGCGAACAGCTTCGGCGGCGGCGTGAATCTGGGCGCGGGCAATCTGCTGCTCGGCGGCAGCGCCTCGCTCGGCACCGGCGCGCTCAATGTCAGCGGCAGCGCCAGCCTCGGCAGCACCGGCGCGGCCTTGAACCTGGGCAACGCGATCAGTCTCGGCGCGGGTGCGGGACTCACTCTCGGCGGCGCGGCCAACATCGACCTGGGCGGCGCGATCGGCGGCGCCGGCGCGCTGGGCTTCAACGGCACCGGCACGCTCAGCCTCAACGGCGCGAACAGTTTCGGCGGCGGCTTCAGTCTGCAATCGGGCACGTTGAACCTCGGCGCGGCCGGGGCGCTCGGCACCGGCGCGCTCAACGTCGGCGGGAACGCCAGCCTGAGCGCGAGTGTTCCGAGTATCTCGCTCGGCAATGCGATCAATCTGGCCGGCGGCGTGCAACTCGGTATCGGTGGAGCGGCGGACATTTCCCTCGGCGGCGCGATCGGCGGCGCCGGTGGGCTGGGCTTCAATGGCACCGGCACGCTCGCGCTCAACGGCGCGAACAGTTTCGGCGGCGGCTTCGACCTCGGCGGCGGCACGCTCAGCCTCGGCAATAATCTCGGCCTCGGTCTGGGCGGACTCAACGTCAGCGGCAGCGCGAATTTGAACGCCGGCATTCCCGGCATCGCGCTCGGCAACGGCATCAACCTCGGCGCGGGCGTTTCGCTCGGGATCGGCGGCGGTAACGATCTCTCGCTGGGCGGCGCGATCGGCGGCGCGGGCGGCTTGGCCATGAACGGCACCGGCACGCTCAACCTCGGCGGCGCCAATACCTTCGGCGGGGGCGTCGCGCTCAACGCGGGCACGCTGGGGGTCGGCAACAATCTCGCGCTCGGCACCGGCGCGCTCAACGTCGGCGCCAACGCGGGCTTGAACGCGACCGCGCCCGGCATCGCCCTGGGCAATGCGATCACGCTCGCCGGCGGCGCCCAACTCGGCATCGGCGGTGCCAACGATCTGGCCCTGGGCGGCGCGATCGGCGGCGCGGGCGGATTGGGCTTCAACGGCACCGGCACGCTCAGCCTCAACGGCGCCAACAGCTTCGCCGGCGGATTCGATCTGGGCAGCGGCACGCTCAGCATCGGCAACAATCTCGGCCTGGGCCTGGGCGGTCTCAACGTCAGCGGCAGCGCGAATTTGAATGCCGGCATCCCGGGCATCGCGCTGGCCAACGACATCAATCTCGGCGCGGGCGTCGCGCTCGGCCTGGGCGGGGCGAACTCGCTCGATCTGGGCGGCACGATCGGCGGCGCCGGCGGGCTGCTGATCAACGGCGGCGGCAACTTCACCTTGACCGGCGCCAACACCTTCACCGGCGGCGTCGGCCTGGCCTCGGGCAATCTGCTGCTGGGCGGCAGCGCGTCGCTCGGCACCGGCGGACTGGATGTCACCGGCAACGCGACCTTGGCCAGCACCGGCGCGGCGTTGAATCTGGGCAACGCGATCAACCTCGGCGCGGGCGCGGCGCTCGGCCTGGGCGGCGCGGGCGATATCACCCTGGGCGGCGCGATCGGCGGCGCCGGCGGGCTCGCCTTCAACGGCAGCGGCGCGCTCAGCCTCAACGGCGCGAACAGCTTCGGCGGCGGTTTCAATCTGGGCAGCGGCACGCTCAACGTCGGCACCAACACCGCGCTCGGCAGCGGCGCGCTGTCGGTCAACGGCGCGGCGAATCTCAACGCCGGCGCGGCGGTATCGCTGGGCAATGCGGTCAATCTCAATGCCGGATTGAACATCGGCGGCGCGAACAACCTCGGCCTGAGCGGCGCGATCTCCGGCGCGGGCGGCATCGCCTTCAACGGTCCTTCGATGCTGGACCTGAGCGGCGCCAACAGCTTCAGCGGCGGCGTCGCGCTCGGCGGCGGCACCCTGGGCGTCGGCGCGGATCTCGCGCTCGGCACCGGCGCGCTCAACGTCGGCGGCAACGCCAACCTGACCGCGAGCGCGGCCAGCGTCGCGCTCGGCAACGCGGTGAACCTGGGCGCGGGCGTATCGCTGGGCGTCGACGGCGGCAACGCCTTGTCGCTGGGCGGAACGATCGGCGGCGCCGGCGGACTGGCGATGAACGGCACCGGTTCGCTCAACCTCGGCGGCGCCAATACCTTCGGCGGCGGCGTCGCGCTCAACGCCGGCACGCTCGGAGTCGGCAACAACCTCGCGCTCGGCACCGGCGCGCTCAATGTCGGCGCGAACGCGGGCTTGAACGCGACCGTCCCTGGCATCGCGCTCGGCAATACGATCTCGCTCGCGGGCGGTGCGCAGCTCGGCATCGGCGGCGCCAACGATCTGTCCCTGGGCGGCACCATTGGCGGCGCCGGCAGCCTGGGCTTCAACGGCACCGGCACCTTGTCCCTGGGCGCGGCCAACACGTTCACCGGCGGGATGAATCTCAATGCCGGCACGCTGGCGCTCGGCAATGCCGCCGCGCTCGGCACCGGCGCGCTCAACATCGGCGGCGCGGCCAATCTCAACGCCGGCATTCCCGGGCTCGCGCTCGCCAATGCGGTGAATCTGAGCGGCGGCAGCGCCTTGAGCATCGTCGGCGGCAACGGTCTGGATCTCAACGGCGCGGTGTCGGGCAGCGGCACGCTGATCAAGGCCGGCGCCGGCACGCTCGGGCTCAACGGCCCGGTGCTCGGCTTCAGCGGCGGCCTGTCGATCCAGGGCGGCACGCTCAACGTCGCCAACCCGATCACCGCCGGCCTCGCCTCGGCGGCGGGCACGACCGCTAACTTCAGCGCCGGCATCGACAGCCTCAGCGTGACCGGGCCGGTCGCCGGCACGGTCAACCTCGGCGCGGGCGGCGATACCTTGAGCTCGACGCTGGCCAATCTCGGCGGCATCACCGGCGCGATCAACGCCGGCGCCGGCACCGACACGTTCTCGGTCGGCGGCACCGGCGACGGCACCTTGCCGGCGGCGGCGCTCAGCGGGTTCGAGAACCTGACCCTCGCCGCGGGCGGCACGCTGATTCTTCCGAGCGGCGCCACCGGCAGCTTCGACAACAGCACGATCGGCGGCAACCTGGTGCTCAACGGCAATCTGAGCGGCAACGCCAACGTCGCCGCCGGCGGCGGTCTGATCGGCGACGGTGCCCTGGCCGGTGCCTTGACCCTCGGCGGCACGCTCGCTCCGTCCGGCATCGCCGGCGCCGCGGGCGCGGCCGGCACCGGGCCGATCGGCGCTTCGCTCAATGTCGCCAGCCTCACCGTCAATCCGGGCGCGACCTTGCAAGTGCGGCAAACCGGCGCGGGCGTCGGCGACACGGTGGTGGTCGCCGGAGCGGCGGCGTTGAACGGCGGCCAGGTGGTGGCGATCCCGCAAGCGGGCAGCTATCAGCCGATTACCGACTACCGCATCGTTGATGCCGGCTCGCTCACCGGCGCGTTCACCGGCGTCAGCCAGACCGCGCTGCCGTTCCTCGACGCGGCCCTGGTCACCATCGGCAACGACGTGTTCCTGCGTTTGAGCGAACACGATGCCGGCGGCACCGGTATCCGCTTCAACGAGTTCCCCGGCCTGAGCGGCAACCAGCAGGCCGTGGCCAATGCGCTGCAAGCCATCGCCGACGCCGACAACGGCCAGTTGCCGACCTTGGTCGCGGCCGCGCGCGGCCTCAGCGCGGCGCAGGCGCCGCGCGCGTTCGACACGCTCAGCGGCGAAACCTACGGCTCCGTCGTCAGCGCTCAGCGCTACAACGCCGAGCAGATGCAGCGCAGCGTGGCGCGGCAACTCGACCGCGTGCGCGATGCCGGCGTCGAGGAAGAAAGCACGCTCGGCACGCTGTGGGCCACCGCTTACGGCGGCCGCGCCGAGTTCGACGGCGATCGCCTGGACGGCATCGACAACACCGTCGGCGGCATCGCGATCGGCCTGGAAGGCTCGCCCGGCGATCACTTCCGCTTCGGCGGGCATGTCGGCATGGCGCATTCGAAGATGGAAACCGACCGCCGCGACGACAAGGTCGATGGCGATCTGTTCAATGTCGGCATCCACTTCCTGTATGCGCCGGGCCCGTTCTGGACCCAGGGCGCGGCCGGTTACAGCTACGGCAGCTTCGACGCCGAGCGCGAAATCGCGGTGGGCACCTTCAACCGCCGCAGCGACGCGCATTTCAGCAACGACGGCGTGTACGGCATGCTCGAAGCCGGTTGGCGCTGGGACGGCGCCAGCGTGCGTATCGAGCCCTTGCTCGGCGTGTACTACAACAAGGTCGAATCGGCGACCTTCACCGAGCGCGGCGCGGGCGACGCCAACCTGATCGTCTCCACCGGCAGCTACGACACCACCACCGCCGGCATCGGCGTGCGCTTCTCCGGCGCGCCGGGCAGCGCCGCGCGCAAGTGGAGCCCGACCGCCGACATCCGTTATCTGCACGATCTGCAGGACGATCAGCCGGTGGCGCGCAACGCCTTCGCCGGCGCCACCGTGCCGGGCTTCACCGTCAGCGGCTTCGCCGCCGAACGCAATCGCTGGAACGTCGGCCTGGGCCTGCAGTACAAGATCAGCCCGGTCAGCAGCGGCTTCATCGAATACCGCGGCGATATCGGCAGCGACGACCGCGCGCATTCGCTCAACGTCGGCCTGCGCCTGGGGTGGGGCGGCACGCCGGCGGTCGCCATGGCGCGAGCGGCGCCGATGGCGGTCGCGTCGGCGTCGGTGGGCGATCCGGCGGCGAGCGATCCGGGTGCGAATCGCGCCGGCGATGCGGCGCGCTCCGCCGGCACCGCGACCAGCGCGGCGATGAATGCGCAAACGAATGCGCAGGCGGCATCCGCGCAGGGCTCGGCATCGGCATCGGGTTCGTCCAGTCCCGCCGCAGCGGCCGCAGCCGCGGCCGGCGCGACGGCCGGGGCGATCTCGGCGCAGAAGTCGGCGGCGTCTTCGACCTCGACCGCGGGCACGGCGGCATCGAACGCGTCCGCGTCGGGCGCTTCCGCTGGCGCGCAAGCGGCCGGCACCGGCG
>NZ_JAGGRI010000026.1 GCF_018612875.1 Lysobacter sp. ISL-50
GCCGCGATCGGAAAAGAAAGCATCGGGGGCGGTCGCTTCGGCGATCGCCCCTTTCAGGGGCTCATTGCCCTGCCCTCGCCTCGCGCCGCCGGCTCAGCCCAGCTCGCGCAGGACCGCCTGGTTCTTGCCCAGGCGCTTGGCCTCGTACAGCGCCAGATCCGCGCTCTCCAGCAACGGGCCGTAGGAGTCGATGCGGCTGAGCGCGCACGAGGCGCCGCCGACGCTGACGGTGATGCGCTCGGTCGTCGCGCCCTTGTTCGGAATGCCCAGCTCGTAGACGCTGGTGCAGATCTGCTCGGCCACGCGGCTGGCGCCTTCGAACGACGTCGACGGCAGGATCAGCGAGAACTCTTCGCCGCCGTAACGCGCGGCCACGTCGGCCGGACGCTGCGCGCAGCGCTGGATCGCCAGCGCGACCGCCTTGAGCGCTTCGTCGCCGGCCAGATGGCCGTAGATGTCGTTGTAGACCTTGAAGTTGTCCACATCGATCATGAGGATGGAAAAATCGCTGCGCTCGTTCGCGGCCCGGCGCCATTCCTTATCGAGGTAACTGTCGAGGTAACGCCGGTTGTTGAGGCCGGTGAGTCCGTCCACGTCGCTGAGCCGGCGCAGGGTCTCGTTCAATTCCAGCAGCATCTGCTGGCTCTCGCGCAGGGCCTGATAGGCGATGTCGCGCTCGACCTGGTTGAGATAGGCCTGGGAATGATGGCGGATGCGCGCGATCAGCTCGATCGGATCGGGCAGCTTGACCAGATAGTCGGCCGCGCCGGTGGCGAAGGCCTGACTCTTGACCGCGGCGTCCTCCTTGCTCGACAGCACCACGATCGGCACGTTGCGCAAGGTGGCGTGGACCCGATACAGGTGCACCAGGGTCATGCCGTCCACGTCCGGCATCACCAGGTCCTGCATGATCACCGTGGGCTGCAGCGCTTCGGCCATCGCGATGGCGTCGGCCGCCGAGCCGCAGTAATGGAATTCGATGTCCTGTTCTTTCGCGATGGCGCGGCGCACCGCTTCGCCGATGAACGGCTGGTCATCGACCAGCAGCACGCGGCAGCGGCGTTCGTGCGGCAATCCGGACGGACGATTCAAGGGAGGTACGGTCATGTGGATACGTTCCTGGTGTCTGCGCAGAGCATCCGCAGCTTTGAGGCGATTTGATTCAAGGCGAGGATATCGACCGCGGCGCCGCGATCGGCGGCGGCCTTGGGCATGCCGTACACGGCGCTGCTGGCGCGGTCCTGGGCGATGGTGTGATGGCCGCGCAGGCGCAGCGATTCCAGGCCGCGGGCGCCGTCGCGGCCCATGCCGGTCAGCAGCACGCCGACGATTTCGCCGGACCACTGCCGGTTGATGCTGTCGAAGAACACATCGACCGAAGGCCGGTACGGTTGATCGACCGGTTCGCGGGTGTATTCCAGGGTGCCGCCGGCTTCCATCACCAGATGTTCGTTGGTTCCGGCCAACAGCACCGTGCCGGCGACGGGGCGCTCGCCCGGAATCGCCAGACGCACCGGATTGCTCGAATAACGATTCAGCCAGTCGGCCATGCTCAAGGCGAATTTTTCGTCGATGTGCTGGACGATGACGATCGCGGCGGGAAAGTTCGCCGGCAATCCGCCGAGCAATTCCACCAGCGCGGCCGGGCCGCCCGCGGACGCGCCGATGGCGATCAGCCGCTTGGTGCCGTTGGCGCGCGCGGGCGCGCGTTGCGGCCGGCGCGCCGGCGCGTCGCCGATCAAGCGGCCGATCAGGTCGATCTTGGCCAGCAGTTCCATCGCCCCGGCCTGATCGCCGTTGGCCAGGCTGGGAACGTCGGTGGCGTCCATCGCGCCGTAGCCCATCGCTTCGAACACCAGCGGCGCGTTGCCGCCGACGCTGGCGGTCACGATCAGGATCGCGCACGGGCTGGCGGCCATGATCTGCCGGGTCGCCTCGACGCCGCCGATGCCGGGCATCAGCAGATCCATCAACACCAGATCCGGCGGGTCCTGCGCGCAGCGCTTGACCGCATCCTCGCCGTTGGACGCGGTCCAGGCCACGCTGTGTTCGCGGCGCGGGGCGATGGCGCGGCGCAAGGCCTCCACCGCGAGCGCCAGATCGTTGACGATGCCGATCCTCATGGCGCGGCCTCGCCGATCAGATCCACCACCGCCTGCAGCAACGCTTCTTCATGGAAGCCGCCCTTGGTCAGATAGAAATCCGCGCCGGCTTCCAGGCCGCGGCGGCGGTCTTCCTCGCGATCCTTGTACGACACGATCATCACCGGCACCGCGCGCAGGCGCGGGTCTTTCTTGATCAGGCTCACCAGCTCGATGCCGTCCATGCGCGGCATGTCGATATCGGTGACCACCAGATCGAAATGCCCGGTGCGCACCGCGTTCCAGCCGTCCATTCCGTCCACCGCCACCTCGACGGCGTAGCCGCCGTTCTCGATCAGTTTGCGTTCCAGTTCGCGCACGGTCAGCGAATCGTCCACCACCAGCACACGCTTGCGTTCGGCCATGCGCGCGTGATCCTGATAGCGCAGCTGGGCGAGGCGGCCGGTGGAGACCAGACGCTCGACCGAGCGCACCAGATCGTCGACATCGACGATCAGCACCGGCGTGCCGTCGTCGAGCAAGGCGCCGGCACTGATGTCCTTGACCTTGCCCAACTGCCCAGGCAGCGGCTGCACCACCAGTTCGCTGACGCCGCGATAGCGATCCACGGCCAGGCCGTATTCGTGCACGCTGCCGGCGGTGCCGACCACGATCACCTGCAGTTGCTCCGGCGAGGTCTGCGCGTCGGCGCCGCCGAGCACCTGCGAGGCCGATACCAGGCCGATGCCGCGGCCGTTCAACTGGAAGTGCTGGCGGCCTTCGAGCATGCGCACCTCATCGCGCGGCACCATCACCGTGCAGGTGATCTGGGTCAGCGGGAACGCATACGGTTCGCCGCCGATTTCCACCACCAGCGCGCGCAGCACCGAGGTGGTCAGCGGCAATTGCAACTGGAAACGCGAGCCGCCGCCGGGCCGCGAGGACAGGCGCACGCTGCCGCGCAGTTGCTTGACCATGTTCTGGACCGCGTCCAGGCCGACGCCGCGTCCGGAGATTTCCGTGACCACTTCGCGCAGGGTGAAACCGGGCAGGAACAGGAATTCCATCAACTCCGCTTCGCTGAGCCGGGCGGCGGTGGCTTCGTCGGCGAGGCGGCGGGCAACGACGATCTGGCGGATGCGTTCCAGGTCGATGCCGCGGCCGTCGTCTTCGACGGTGATTTCCAGCAGCCCGGAGACGTGATGCGCTTCCAGGCGGACGGTGCCGGCGGCCGGCTTGTCGGCGGCGTCGCGCTGCTCGGCCGATTCGATGCCGTGATCGACCGCGTTGCGCAGCAGATGGCCCAGCGGCGCTTCCAGCTTAGCCAGCACATCGCGATCGACCTGGGTCTTGGCGCCGACGATTTCCAGGCGCGCCTGCTTGCCCAACTCGCGCGCCAGATCGCGGACCATGCGCTTGAAGCCGTGGGTGCCGTCGGCGAACGGGCGCATGTGGCTGGACAAGGCTTCGTCGTACAGACGATGGGCGACGCTGGCGGTGCGGCGTTCGAACAAATCCAGTTGGGCGATGCGATCGGCCAGCAGCCGCTGCGATTCGGCCGCCAGCGAGCGTGCTTCCATCAACAAGGCGGTGGCGCGCTGATCGCGCGACAGGCCGGGCGTGTCGGCCAGCTTGTCCAGCGCCAGCGCGTTGTCGCGCTGCAGGCGCTTGAGCCGGCTCAGCGAGCGGATGTACGGATCGAGCCAGCGCGACACCACCAGCGATTCGCCGGCCAGTCCGAGCAGGCGGTTGAGGCTGCGCGCGGTGATGCGCAGGACGCGCTCGTCGTCGGATTGATCGCCGGCCGGCGCCGGATCGGCCGCGGCCGCAGTTTCGCTCGCGGGCGCCGGCTGCGGCGCGGACTGAGCATCGGGCGTCAGCGCCGCGGCCAAGCTCGCGCAATAGCTTTGCGCTTGCGGCGCGTCGTCGCGCATCCACGGTTCGGATTCTTCCGCCGGGGTGGCGGCGATGCGGCTGAGCAGGTCCACGCCGCTCAACAGCGCGTCGATGGCCTGATGGCCCAGCACGATCCGTCGTTCCTGCGCGGCGACCAGGCAATCTTCCATGACGTGCGCGATCGCCACCGCCGCCGACAGGCCCAGGATGCGCGCGGCGCCCTTGATCGAATGGGCCGCGCGCATGCACGACTCCAGCTCCGCGGCCGCGCCGGGCTGGGTTTCCAGCACCAGCAGGCCTTCGGTCAATACCTGCGCCTGCCCTTCCACTTCCATCCGGAACAGGTCGTGCAGCGAATAATCCTGGAGATTGCCTGTGCTCATCCCAGCCGCCGGTTGATCGCGCTCAACACCAGATCGCCGTCGAGCAGGCCGGCGTTGCGTTCGCCGACCGCCACCACGCCGGTGCTGAAGGGAGAGTCCGACAACGCCACCGTGCCCGGCACGTTGCCGACGCCGGCCGGATCGTAGCGATGCGAGCCGTGCACTTCGTCGGATTCGAACGCCAGCCGCTGCTCGCGCGCCGACAACACCACCAGCCGCTTGCTCAGCAGATTGCGCCCGCGCTCCGGCGCCGGCTGGCTCGTATCGAGCTGCAGCAGCGCTTCCAGGGCGACGCAGACGGTGAGCTGGCCGCGCACATTGACCAGACCGCGCACCAGCCCTTCGCGCCGGTGCGGCAGGCTGTGGATCGGCCGCGGCTCGATGACTTCATCGACCATCCACGCCGGCAGCCCGAGCCATTCGCCGCCCAGGCGGAACACGAACAGCGAACCGGTCAGGGCGCGCAAGTCCTCGGCGCGGGTGGCGATGTGGCGCGCGGCCTGCCGCAGTTCCTCGCCTTCCGGCGCGCGCCCGAGCAGCCGGGCGACGGCGCTTTGCGCGGCTTCGCTCGCGGGCTTGTCGTTCATTGCGACTCCTGCCTGCCGGCGGCGGCGCTGCGGCAGCGTTGCGCGCGCAGTCGCAGTACGCGCGCGCCGGCCGCGTCGCCGCGGGTTTCGAGCAGCAAGGCCAGGTGCATCAGTGCCTCTTCATGGCAAGGCTCCAGGTACAGGACCTTGCGAAAATGATCTTCGGCGGCGCTGTCGCGGCCGAGCGCGCCGTGGATCAGGCCGCTCAGGTACAGCGCGCGCGCCGACGCGGAATGCGTCTGCAAGTAGGCCTCGCATGCCGTCGCCGCCTCAGTGAAGCGGCCGTTGTCGGCCAGGGCCTGGGCGCGGTCGAGCAAGGATTCGTCCACGGCGTGCGCGAGCTGCGGCGGCGGCGGTGCCGGCCGCACCGGCGCTGTCGGCCGCGGCACCGCCGACAGCGCGCGCGGCGACGGCGCGGGCCGGGCCGCTGCGATCGCGGCGACCGTCTTGCGCGGCGCCGGCGCGGTGATGTCCAGCCCCGGCTTGGGCGGCGCCTTGCGGAAGGCGAACGCCATCGGGAACTGCGCGGAGACGAAACCCTCCGCCAGCATCAGGCTCGCTTCGGAAGGACCGACGAACAACAGACCCTGCGGCCGCAACAGGCGGCGCAGGATCTCGACCGTGCGCACCTGGGTCTGGGCATCGAAATAGATCAGCAGATTGCGGCAGAAGATCGCGTCGTACAGCGCTTCTCCGGGCAGGAAAGCGATATCGAGTACGTTGCCCTGGATGAAGCGCACCCGCGAGCGGATCGACGCCGGCAAGCGCCAGGCGCCGTCTTCGAGTTGGAAATGACGATCGCGAAAGCCCAGCTCGCGGCCGCGGAACGAGTTGTTGCCGTAGGCGCCGTGACGGGCCTTGCTCAGCGCGCGTTCGCTGATGTCGACCGCATCCACGTCGAGCCGGTCGATCGGGAATCCCGCATCGAGCAGCGCCATCACCACCGTGTACGGTTCTTCGCCGCTGGAGCACGGCAGGCTCAGCGCGCGCAGGCGTTCGCCCGGATGGCCGGCCGCCCATAGCGGATCGTAGTGATGGCTCAACGCGGCGAAGGCCTGGCTGTCGCGGAAGAACCAGGTCTCCGGCACCACCACCGCTTCGATCAGTTCCTGCTGCTCCAACTGCGAGGCGCGCAGCAGATGCCAGTACGCGGTGAGGTCGGCGCGATCGCTGGCGCTCATGCGCCGCTGCACCGCGCGTTCGACCACGCCCGGGCCGATACTGGCCGCGTCCAGCCCCATCGTGTGCTTGAGCCATTGCTGGAAACCGTCCGGCGTCATGCGTCGGCGGCCGTCGGCTGGAACAGAATCCGCTGCACCGATTCGGGCAGCAGGCTGCGCACGCGCACGCGCTGGATCAGGCCGCGCGCGTCGCTGGCGACCTCGCCCAGGTACGGCGCCTGCGGATGATCGACGCCGGCGGCTTCGAACGCGGCCGGCTCCATCCGCACCGTTTCCAGCACCTGCTCGGCGATCAGTCCCAGCTTGCGCGTGGCGCCGTCGTCCATCGGGTAATGCACCACGATCACCCGGGTGCTGCGCAGCGCGCGCGCGTCGCGGCCCAGCGCCAGCCGGCACAGATCGATCAGCGGCACCAGTTCGCCGCGGTAATCGAACACGCCGGCCACCGCCGCCGGCGCCTGCGGGATCGCCTTGGCCTGCATCAGCGGCAACACCGACACCACCTGCGCCGCTTCGATGGCGTAACGGTCGCGGTCCAGATGGAAGACGAGCAGCAACACGGCATCGCTCTCCGGAGAATGGGCTTGCCCGGCCATGCGTTCGCGGGTCAGGCCTGCAACTTGAACTTCGAGACTCCGTCGCGCAGTCCGGCGCTGACCTGATGCAACTCGTCGATCGCCTGATTGGACTGCTTGAGCGCATCCACCGTCTGCTGCGCGGCTTCGCTGAGCTGCACCAGCGCCAGATTGATCTGCTCGGCGCCCGCGGCCTGCGCCTGCACGCCTTCGTTGGCGGTCTCGAAACGCGGCACCATCGCCTGCACGTGTTCGATCACCTTCGACAACTGGCCGCCGACCTGCTGCACATCGCCGGTACCGCGGCGCACTTCCTCGGAGAACTTGTCCATGCCCATCACGCCGGCCGACACCGCCGACTGGATCTCACGCACCATCTGCTCGATGTCCAATGTCGCCACCGCGGTCTGATCGGCGAGGCGGCGGATTTCCACCGCCACCACCGAGAACCCGCGGCCGTATTCGCCGGCCTTTTCCGCCTCGATGGCGGCGTTGAGCGACAGCAGGTTGGTCTGGTCGGCGACCTTGGTGATGGTGGTGACGACCTGGCTGATGTTGCTGGCCTTCTCGGCCAGCACCGCGAGCTTGCCGCTGATCGTCGCGGTGGCGTCGATCATGCGGCCCATCGTCTCTTCCATCTGCGCCACCCCGTCCTGGCCGTTGCCGGCCAGCATCGCGGTCTGTTCGGCGCTGGTCGCGACCGCGCCCATGGTCCGCGCCAGTTCCTTGGAGGTGGCGGCGATCTCGCGCGAGGTCGCGCCGATCTCGGTGGTGGTCGCGGCGATCTGCGCGGCGGTGGCCTGCTGCTCGCGCAGCGTGGCGGTGATTTCGTTGATCGAGGAATTGACCTGGATGCCGGAGGTCTGGATCTGCCCGACCAGCTCGGACAAATCCGTGCTCATGCGGTCGTAGCCTTGCGCCACCGCGCCGAACTCGTCCGCGCGGGTGAAGCCCAGGCGCTGGCTGAAATCGCCCTTGGCCATGATCCCGGAGGCGCGCGTCAGCCGGTCCAGCGGCAGCGTGATCGCGCGCCACAGGTAGAACCCGGCCAGGACCGCCAGCGCCAGCGCGCCGGCGAAGGTGACGGTGATTCCGATCTGCGCCGAGATCACCGCATCGTCGATGCGCTGGCCCGAGGCGACCGCCTGGGTGTAGTTGAACTTGATGACGGTGGCGATCAACTCCACCGACTTGTTGAAGGTCGGCGTGACTTGCGCGTTGAGCATCCGCTGCAGCGCGGCCGTATCGGATTCGCCCAGTTTGATCAGCTCGGGCTGCAGCGCGAACACTTGCGCGCTCATGCTGGTCAGCGAATCGAAATTGCGGCGGTCGCCGGGGTCGTTGATGGTGACGCGATAACGGTTCATCGCCTCGTCGAAGGCCGCGCGGCGCGAGCGCATGCGCTCGGCGGCCTGGGCGCGGTCCTTGGCGTTGGACGAGGCCAGCCCGTTCATGGCCGTGTTATAGGCATGCCACTGGGTTTCTATCTGTCCCGAGGCATACAACCCGGGGACGGAGTCGCTGCGCAGCCGGGTTTCTTCGGCCTGGATGCGATTCAACCGCTGCAGGGCGAGACCGCCCATCAGCAGCATGACCGCGATGATCACCGCGAAACTCAACATGATTCGCTGGCGAATCGTGAGATTACTCATGGCTGGTTCCCGTGAGACGCATGAAACGAATGGCCTACCGTGATTGCTTGCCGCACCCGCGCTTTCACCGGCGGCGGCGCGAGGACGCGTATTCGCGCCGGTCCGCCGCGGTAACCGGCGCTTGCCGCGGATGAAACCACCGACCCCCCTGGTCGGCGCCTGCCTCACGGTCGGCCGGTTATGAACGCACCGACGACTTAATTTACACGTCTTGACACGATAGAGGCATATTTACAGACATAGCCCGGCGTTTTTCAGTTCGCGGATCATCACGTGAAATTGACCTGGGCTGACGATTGCGCGGTGCGGCAATATGCCGGCGGGCTGCCGTGATAACTGAACAACCGGTGGCGCCGGGCGGCCGGGTGAGGTACGGCCCGAGTTGGGTGAGAGGGTTTTATCGTGCCGCCGCGTGGATATGGCGCGGATTTTCGAACCAAGGGGCGGACGTGGAAACTGCGGGCGGCGGCGGGCTAATGTGACAGCGAGGCTGCGCTCGGCCACACGTAGCGAATGCCTTGATTGGGACTTGCGTAAATTGAGAGCGGCTACAAGCCTCCCTCTCCCGCTTGCGGGGGGAGTGTGGCTCCACGGCGCGCCCCTTCGTCAGATAGCTTCGTCAGCGATTTGCCCCACGGCATCAAGAGCCAGCATCGGCAAATCCAAAACTCAAACTGGAGAACACCGTTTCATAATCCGTCTCGCTGGATTGCGGCAGGGGCTGAGTCCAGATCGCGTTCAGCAACCAGCGGCCGCGGCCCGGCATGGCGAAACCCGCGCGGCCGGCGGCCGCGCCGTCGCAAGAGCGGCCGGGCTCACTGGCCCGGATGACGTCCCGGATGCGCGTGTTGCGAATCGGTCTGCATCGCCGCGACCTGGGTTTGCGTTTGCGGGTTCGACGGCGCCGGCGCGTTCGCCGCGAGTTGACTGGCCTCGCGCGAACTTTGCTGGATCGGCTTGACCATCGCTTCGGCGGTGGTCACGCCGGCCCATTGCATCGATTCGCCATGGCCGTGGATCGCGAACAGTTTGCCCGGCTGCTGATCGGTCACGCCGTCGATGGACGGCAAGCGATTGTGCTTGGCCGCCAACGCCAGCGCCGCCGAGGCGTTGTCGAGTTGGGCCGCGCTCATGCCCAGGCCGTGGTCGCGGTTCAAGGCGCCGACATGGCCCTTGGCCTGCTCGAACAAACCGTTGTCGGGATTGCGCGCATCGCTGAGCACGTAGCGCGGCTGCAGCTGATGCACCGGCGCGTCGGGATCGAAGGCGCGCACCGGCTGCGGCTGGCGATCGAGCAGGCCCGGCAGCATGTCGAGCGCCTGCTGATCCTCGCGCGTCGCCGGCCCGTGCTCGACGAAGGCGCGGTCGTGTTCGGTTTCCGGCGCTTCGCGGTCGCGGAATTCGCCGCGCGCGTCGAGTTCCCATTCGTGCGAGCAGTTGGCGCTGCGGCTCACCAGGCGCAGGTTGGCGGTGTCGTTGTACAGATCCAGCGCGTCGGCCTTGCTGATGCTGCCGCCGGCGCGCTCCAGGCGCTCGCGGGCGACGTCCTCGAACGGCCGCACGTGATCGATGTCGAACGCGTCGCGGGTCACCAGTTGCCCGGTCGCGGGGCAATGGAACAGCGGCACCTGCCGCGCATAGCCGTCCTCGCCGTTGATCGGGACGCTGCCAGCGTAGCGTTCGGAGAGCTGATGCTCGAACCACTTGCCGGACACGCGCGTGTCGAAACTCAGGCCGGCGCGGCCGTCTTCCAGGGCCCAGGTTTGATCGCGCGTGGTGGTGCGGCGCGCGCTGTCGCGGGCCGGATCGAACGGCGGATGCGGCGCGGCCGGATCGTAGTGGAAATGTTCGCGCGACCAGTCCTGCCAGGCCGGCGAATCCACGCCCTGGTTCAGGGCGCGTTCGGCGCTGTTGCGGGCGCGGTTGATCACCGCCGGCAGCGCGCGCAGATTACCGACGTCGTTATAGGCCTGGTGGGCGTCGGCCATGCTGCGGGTGCCGACATCGTGCAGGTGCTGCTTCCACGGTTGCACGTGGTCGATGTCCAGCGCTTCGGCGGTATGCCAGGTGTCGGTTTCGCGATTGCGGTACAGCAGCAGATTGTGCTGGCCCGCGCTCACCGGCAGCACGTCCATGTTTTCGCGCGCCCAGTCGTTGCGCATGTAGTGCACGGTGGAATCGTAGAAGGCCAGCGCGGTGCGGCTGTCGTTGGGATTCCAGGGGCGTTGCCGTAGATCCTCGCCGTGGGCCGGCGGGCTCAGATCGTCCCACCGCGCCAATTGCACCTGACGGCCGCCGCTGAGTGGTTGCTGGAACGTTCCCATTGCGCGGTTTCCCTTCGGTTTTAATGTCAGCACGAACGCAGGATGCGGACGCGGGCGGCCATGCGCCGGCCGCGCGAGCGGCGCTCATGATCGCGGCGGCGGCGGAATTTTTTGCCCGCCGCGGTCACGGTTCCGCCGCCAGGCCAAGGTTCGCAACGGCAATCGCCGTGCGTGGCGCCGCCGCCCCGCCACTGTGATCGCGGTCGTGCGCCGGCGCCGATAACCGGCATGCGATGCGCGCGGCTTGCGAAAATCTCCCGCCGCTGCGCACGGCCGCCGCGATTGCCGCATCATGGCGGCCTTCCCCGCCGGCCGTTCCTGCATGCGTGTGTTGCGCGATTTGTCTGTGTCCGCGGTCGTCGCGGGTTTCGTCGCCGTCCTGGTCGGTTTCACCAGTTCGGCCGCCATCGTGTTCAGCGCGGCCCAGGCCTCCGGCGCCGACGAGGCGCAGATCGCCTCGTGGATGTGGGCGCTGGGCCTGGGCATGGGCCTGACCTGCATCGGCCTGTCGCTGCGCTACAAGGTTCCGGTGGTCACCGCCTGGTCCACGCCGGGCGCGGCGATGTTGATCACCGCGGCGGCCGGGCTGCCGCTGGCGGAAGTGATCGGCGCGTTCCTGGTCAGCGCCTTGCTGACCACCCTGCTCGGCTTCAGCGGCTGGCTGGAGCGCGCGCTCAGCCGGCTGCCGGTGAGTCTGGCCTCGGGCATGCTGGCCGGGGTCTTGCTGCGCTTCGGCTTGAACGTGTTCACCTCGATGGAGCAACGCTTCTGGCTGGTGGCGGCGATGTTCCTGAGCTGGCTGCTGGCGCGGCGCTGGAGCCCGCGCTACGCGGTAGTGATCACGTTAGCGGTCGGCATCGTCATCGCCGCCGCGCAGGGCGAGCTGCACTTCGAGCGGCTGAAGTTCGCCATCGCCACGCCGGTGTGGGTGACGCCGCGGTTCTCGCTGGCGGCGATCGTCGGCGTGGCGATTCCGTTGTTCGTGGTGACCATGGCGTCGCAGAACATTCCCGGCATCGCCATCCTGCGCGCGCACGGCTACCAGGACACGCCGGTGTCGCCGCTGATCGGCTGGACCGGGCTGACCACCTTGCTGCTGGCGCCGTTCGGCGCGTTCGCGCTGAACCTCGCCGCGATCACCGCGGCGATCTGCATGGGCCACGACGCCCACGAAGACCCGCGCAAACGCTACATGGCGGCGGTGGCCGCGGGATTGTTCTATCTGCTGACCGGCGTGTTCGGCGCCACCGTGGCGGCGCTGTTCGCCGCCTTTCCGCAGCCGCTGGTGCTGGCGATCGCCGGCATCGCCTTGTTCACCACCATCGGCAACGGTCTGGCCGCGGCGGTGCACGATCCGCAGGAGCGCGAGCCGGCGCTGATCACGTTCCTGGTCACCGCATCGGGCGTCAGCGCGTTCCAGATCGGCTCGGTGTTCTGGGGAATGCTGGCCGGGTTGTTGGCTCTGGGTATCGCGCGCTACAAGAAATAACCGCGATGCGCGTATCCACTATCCGCCGTGCTTGCAACGAACATCGTCCGAGCCGCCGCGCGGGGCCGCGCCGATGAAGCCGGCCCAGTACAGCAGTGCGAACAGGCGGGCGAAGACCTGCGACAGGCGGCGCGCGGCCGGCGCAGGTTCGCGCTGAACGCGGTCGCGCTCGCTCGCAGCGGGAGGAACGGGTTCGGCAAGACGGACGCGGGACGGGGCATGAAGGGCTCCGGCGGCTGGGGAGCCGCAGTGTCCGGGTCCATGCCGGCGCGAGGCTTGAACGAACGGCGCGTCCGCGCGGGCGGCGGCTTCGCCCAAACTGAGCAGTGCCTCGCGTTGTCGGAGTCGGACGCCGGCTATGCTCCGGCGATTCGATCCGGGAGAACGGGGCATGGAAGCGAGCGAACATCGGCCTGTCGTACTCGCCGCGCCGATCGACTGGCTCAGCCCGAGCCTGATCGTGAGCCTGTCGCTGGCGCTGCTGGCGGCGCTGCTGGCCTCGGTCTATCTGCTGCAGCGCGACCCGGCCCCGCGAACCTCGGTGTCGGCGCTGCCGGCCGCCGATGCGGCGCGGGCGCGAACGCAGCCGGCCCCCGCCCGCATTCGCGTCGATCCGGTCACCGGCCAGGAAGTGGTCGAGGAAGCGGTGGAATTCCGTTGCGTGCAGGGGATGCGGGTGCGCAAGCAGGGGAGCAGTTATTCGTCGGCTGGGCATTGCTGACAGGGGCCTCGGCTGCCCTCATCCGCCCTCCGGGCACCTTCTCCCGCAGGCGGGAGAAGGGCTGTATCAACCTCCGCTAGTCGTGACAAGCGTCTCTGCCATCGGCAGTACCCACTTCGTCTCCCCGCAATGACGCAGTCGCCCCTTTCCGCTAGCGTATGCGGCAACCTCCCGCCCGCGCGGTTTCAGCAATGCGAATCACCGACGCCAGCTACGGTTCCAACGAAGACGGCCTGATCTGGGGCTACCGCTTCGAACCGGAGCAGCCGGCGCAGTCCATCGACACCCACGCGGTCGCGCAATTCCTCGCCACGCCGGCGCAGGAAGGCGGCGGCTTCCTGTGGCTGCACTTCTCGCTGTCCAACACCGGCAGCGAGCGCTACCTGCGCCGCGCCCTGGAACTGCCGGACGCGTTCTACGACAGCCTGCGCAGCGAAGTCGGCTCGACCCGGCTGGAGCTGGACGACGGCGCGCTGATCGCGGTCATCCACGATGTCCTGTTCGATTCCAGCTTCGACGCCTCCGAGGTCGGCACCACCAGCCTGTGCATCGGCCCGAGACTACTGGTGAGCGCGCGCCTGCGGCCGCTGCGTTCGGTCGATCAACTGCGCGCGGCGGTGCGTTCGGGCCAGAGCTTCCGCTCGCCGGTGGAACTGCTCGCGCATCTGCTGCGCGACCAGGCCAGCGTGCTCGGCGACATCCTGCGCAAATCCACTCAGCAGGTCGATCGGATCGAAGACCGGCTGCTGGCCAACCGCATCTCCACCGACCGCACCCAACTGGGCGCGCTGCGGCGCAGTCTGGTGCGGCTGCAGCGGCTGCTGGCGCCGGAGCCGACCGCGCTGTTCCGCCTGCTCAACCGCCCGCCGGACTGGATCAGCCACGACGACATCCAGGACCTGCAGCAGGCGGCGGAGGAATTCTCCACCGCCATCGGCGATTCGGCGGCGCTGGTGGAACGAGTCAAGCTGATCCAGGAAGAACTGGCCGCGCTGGTCAACGAGCAGACTGGCCGCACCTTGTTCGTGCTGACCGTGGTCACCGTGCTGGCGCTGCCGATCAATCTGATCGCCGGCCTGTTCGGCATGAACGTCGGCGGCATGCCGCTGGCCGAGAGCCGGCACGGCTTCTGGACGGTGGTGGTGGCCTTGTTCGTGCTGACCGCGATCCTGGCCTACGCCGCGTTCGGCCGCCGCCGCGACTGAAGCGCCGGGCTCAGCGCGGAAATTCCACCACGGCATTGGACGCGGGCAATTCGCCGCGGCGCTCAGGCGCGAGGCCCGCTTCCAGCGCCTGCCAGGGCTGTTTGCCCAGGCGATCGAGTTGCGGGTAATGGCCAAGCAGGCGGAAGCCGGCGAAGCCGTAGCCCACGCCTTCCGAAGCCAGCGGCTTGCGCCCGTCGGCGAGATGGAAATGCAGATGCGGGCCGGTGGAATCGCCGGTGAAACCCAACTCGCCGATGGTCTGACCGATGCGCACCTTGTCGCCTTCGCGCAGCGTCACGCTGCCCGGGCGCAGATGCTCGTAGGTCGCGTAGCGGCCGTCGGCCAGCGCCAGCACCACGTAGTTGCCGGCGGCTTCGTCGAAATCGTGTTTGGGATTGAGCGATACGCGCGCGGTCTCGGCCACGCCGTCGCGCGCGGCGGCGACGGTGGCGTCGGCCACCGCCAGCACCGGTTCGCCGTAGCCCAGCGAATCGGCGGTGAGATCCTTATCGCCGCGGCTGGTGCGGCCCTGATCGTCGAGTTTGACCCAGTCGATGGCGTAACGCCCCGGCAGGCGCGCGCGTCCGTCCAGGGCGTAGAACACCCGGCGATGGCCGCGCGGCCACTGCGGCGCATAGATCGCGATCCACGGCCCGCCGCGCAACGGCGGCCCCAGTTGCAGCCTGGGCGCGGCGGACAGCGCGATCGCCGCGCCTTCGACGGCGACCGGCGCATCGCTGCCGGCGGCCTTGAACTCAAGGACATGGCGCAAGCCCTTGGGCGTGCGCCGCGGCTCGAACTCCAGATAGATCACTTCGCGCTCGCCGGGACGGATCGCGCCTGCATCGCCGCTCTTGCGCCCGATCACCCGGCTGCGCGCGGCCAAGTCCTCGCCGCTGAAACTGGCGAGAGTGGCGCCGCCATCGGCATCGACCACGCGCAGCGCAGACGGCGTCAGCTCGCGGTCGCCGAAGTGGCTCAGGTGCAATTCGTAGATCAGGCGCGACCGCCCTTCCACCTGCACCGGCGCCGGCGCTTGCGGCACGCTCAGTTCGAAACTGTCGAACGGCGCGGCCGCGCGCGCGGTCGCCGCGGCGCTCAGCAATACGAGCAGATGCAAGGTTGTAGCGAGCGGGCGCGGCATGCGGCGGTCCTGGCAGGCGATGGAACGGCGAGGACGGCAGCTTCCGCGAGCGCCGCCGCGCCGTCCCATGCCATTTGTCATCGGCCTCGCCGACGCCAAGCTTCAGTTCACATCGATCACCACTACGCTCATCCACGGCACCGCCACGGTGATGCGCCCTTGCGAGAACGCGGCGGCGTTGGCGATCCGCGCCGGCGGCTGGTACTGCGCGCCGGTGCCGAAGTTCGCCGGGTCCATGCCGCGGGTGTAGCGCCAGGCGCTGTAGCGGCCGCTGGTGCTGCCGGTCAGCGCGATCACCGCCTGCCGGTCGGTGTTCTCCGACTTGTTGACCAGCACGATCTTCTTCGCGTTGTCGGTGGCGAACACTTCCAGACCGGCGACCTGGGTGCTGGCGCCGACCATGAACTCGCCGTACCGCCGCGACCACGCGCCGCCGCTCCAGGCCGACAGGCCCCAGTACGCTGGCAACCGCAACCGCTTGCCGGCGGGCTGGTCGTTGCGGTCGGTGCCGTCGCTGATCAAACCCAGCGGCCCGTTGTTGTCCGAATATTGGTACGCGCTGCCGCCGGCGCGCAGCACGTGGCCGATCAGCGAAGCGGTGTGCACGGTGTTGCGCGAGGTGTAGAACGAGCCGCGCCAGCCCGGGTCGTACCACGCGTTGTAGTTGAACTCGCCCAACTGGATCGCCACGCCGTTGGCGCGATCGCCGAAATACTGCGTGATCTCCTGGCGCAGCCAGGCGATCGCCGCGCCGTAGTCGGCGGTGGTGCCCAGGTTGCCCAAGGCGCTGCCGCTGCCGTACTTGTGGAAATCGACCACGTCGGTATCGGCGTGGCTGGCGGCGAAGAACTTGCGGAAGTCGCCGTACTTGTAATCGGCCCAGGTCACCAGCGACGGCCCGGCCAGCGACAGCGGCTGCGCGCTGGCCTGACGCATCGCCGTGGCGATGGCGTGGAAGCCGTCGCTGCCGTTGCCGCCGAAAATGTACGGGTCCATGCCGAAGCCGTTGTCGGGCTCGTTGCCGACGATGTAATCGACCACCGGCCCGCCGCGCTGGCCGCCGTTGTCGTTGAAGTAGCGCACCAGCGCCGCCGCGTCGCTGGCGCGGATATCGTTGTCGTTGCTGCTGCCGCCGACCGCGATCATCGCAATGCCGTTGATACCCTTGATCGCGCGGATGTAGGCCTCGCCCTCGTTGCCGCCATGGATGCCGCCGGCCGACGATCCGACCTGGCCGTCGTGATGGAACAGGGGAATGCGCCACACCAGCGGCCCCAGGTCGGCCAGGTACTGGCGCCATTGGCCGCTGTCGGGCCCCTTGATCAGGTTGCTGCCGCCCTCGGCGAAGGTGGAGATGGTCGAACCCAGCGAATACGTCGAAGTCGGTTGGCCATGCGCGGTGAAATCGACGAATACGTTCGCGGCCGGCGCGGCCGCGCGCGACGCGTCGGCCGCGGAAGACGCGACGGCCGCCGACGACAGGCCCAACAAGGCGACGCTCAACAGACCGCTCAACAGACGGCGGCGGGGCGTGGGAACAGCTCGATGCATGGGAAATCCTTGCGCTGGAGGAAAGAACGCCGCGGCGGCGGTTAGCGCGACGCCGCCGAGGCTCGTGGAAATCTTCTGGCCCGTGGTCGCGTCGCAATCGGCTGCTGGCGTCAGGGCAGCGCGGAAACGCGCACGTAGTCGATCGTCATCGTGCTGTTGAGCGCGGGATCGGGCGTGCCGGCGTAGGAACCGACGGCGATGTTGAGCAGTACCGTCGAAGGCGAGTTCGCCGGCACCGCGTACGGCAAGGTCTTCACCAGCCGGCCGTCGACGTAGAACGAGGCCTTGGCCGAGGCGCCGGCGCTCCAGCGCGCTTCATAGACATGCCATTGGCCCGGGTCGATCGCGTATTCGCCGCCTTCGCCCGAGGTGTCGGTATGCACGTGGTATTCCGGGCGCCAACGCGAACCGTTGAGCCCGTTCTCCATCAGGTCCAGCTCGCCGTGCCTGGGCCACAAGGCTTCGGGCTGGCCCAGCGTCCAGATCGCCGGCCACGCGCCGGACTGCCAGCCCGACATCTTCGCGCGCACCTGCACACGGCCCTTCGCGTGGGACGGCTTGCTCATCAAGCGCGCGGAGGTGTAGCGGTAGCCGTTGTAGTCCTCGCGGCGAGCGGTGATCACCAACTGTCCGGCGCCGTTGAGGCGGGCGTTGCGTCCGCCGTCGGTGTAGCACTGGTCTTCGGCGCCGCCGCCCCATTCGCAACCGGTCTGCTGCTCCCACTTGGCCGGATCGGGCTGGCTGCCGGCGGCGCCGTTGAATTCGTCGTTGAACACATAGGTCTGCGCTCGCGCCTGCGGAGCGGGCAGCGCGAATGCCAGCACGGCCGCGGCGACGGCGAACTTGATCGAACGGGTCATGGATTCGCTTTCGGTGGGAGACGGCGCGACCTTAGGGCCGCAAGCTGTCGCTCGCCTGTCGAATCGGTCGCTTACGCGAGAAGCGGATGTGCGCGTTGTCGAAATCGGAACGGCGCTCGCGGTTCCAGCGCCTGCCGGCTATCCGCCCTGCTCCGCATGCCAGCCGCCGCCGAGCGCCTGGATCAACGCGACCGCCGTGGTCTGCCGGTCGCGCGTGGCTTGCGCCAGCGACTGCCGCGCCGACAGCGCTGTGGCCTGGGCGACGACGACATCGGTGTAGGCGACCAGCCCGGCCTGATAACGGTTGAGCGCGATGCGCTCGGCTTCGTCGGCCGATTGCGAGGCTTGCGCGAACAAGCGGGCGCGCTCGACCAGGACGCTCGTGGCCACCAGTTGGTTCTCCACGTCCTGGAAGGCGGTCAACGCGGTCTGCCGATACAGCGCCACGCTTTGGTCGTAACCGGCGCGGGCGGCGTCGCGGCCGGCGCGGCGCGCGCCGCCGTCGAACAAGGTCTGCGCCAGCGCCACGCCCAGCGACCACAGGCTCGACGGCGCATCGAACAAACGCCCGAGTTGCGAGGCGCCGCCGCCGCGCGACGCGCTCAGGGTGAAACTCGGAAAGAACGCCGCCTGCGCCGCGCCGACCTGCGCGTTGGCCGCGGCCACGCGGCGTTCGGCGGCGGCGATGTCGGGACGGCGCTGCAACAGGTCGGACGCGATGCTGGGCGGCAGCTCGGGCACGCTCGCATGCCAGGCCGGATCGGGCGCAAGGGCGAAGTCGGCCGGCGCGCGGCCGACCAGCACCGCGATCGCATGTTCCAACTGCGCGCGCTGCTGGCCCAGATTGGCCAGACTCGCCTGCGCATTGGCCAGTTGCGTCTGCGCCTGCAGCACGTCGCTCTTGGGCGCGATCGAGGCGGCATAGCGATCGCCGGCGATCTTCCGCGAACGCTGGTACGCCGCCACCGTGGCCTGCAGCAGGCGCGTTTCGATATCGCTTTCGCGCAACTGGAAATAATTCGCCGCCAACTCGCCTTGCGCGGCCAGCCGGGCCGAGGCCAGATCGGCGGCGCTGGAATCGGCCTGCGCGCCGGCGCCTTCCACATTGCGGCGGATGCGGCCCCACAGATCGGGCTCCCAACTCGCGCCGATGTCGTAGCGATACGTCTGGCCGACGCTGGAACCGCTGCCGCCGGCGCTGCGCGCGCGCGTGCCGGAGCCGTCCAGGCTCACCGTCGGAAACAGCGAGGCGCGTTGCTCGCGCACCAGCGCCCGCGCCTGCCGGTACGCGGCCTGCGCGGCGGCGAGATTCTGGTTCGAGACCTCGACCTGCGCCATCAACGCATCCAGCGCCGGGTCCTGGAACAGGCTCCACCAGCGGCCGCGATCGAGCGCATCGGCCGGCACCGCGCGGTTCCAGCCTTCGGCCTCCTTGTACTGGGCCGGCGCGCTCACGGTCGGCCGGACGTAATCCGGGCCGGCGGCGCAGCCGCTCAACGCGGTCAACGCCAGTGCGATGGTTGCAACGCGGATGCGCATCGAATCTCCTACGCGCCGTGCGCGCGCAAACCCTCGTCGCCCAGGCGCGACAACCAGGCTTCGTTCTTGCCCGGGCGACGCAGGCGGTCGAGGTAGTAATAGACCACCGGCGTGGTCAGCAAGGTCAGCACCTGGCTGGCCATCAATCCGCCGATGATCGCCACGCCCAGCGGCTGGCGCAGCTCGGCGCCTTCGCCGAAGCCAACCGCAAGCGGCAGCGCCCCCAGGCCCGCGGCGAGCGTCGTCATCAAGATAGGCCTGAACCGCAACATCGAAGCCTCGTAAATCGCATCGCGCGCCGACAACCCGCGCGCGCGCTCCGTCTCCAGCGCGAAATCGATGATCAAGATCGCATTCTTCTTGACGATGCCGATCAACAGCACCAGCCCGATCAGCGCGATCACGGAAAACTCCATCCGCAGCAACATCAGCGCCAGCACCGCGCCGATACCGGCCGAGGGCAAGGTAGACAGCACCGTGATCGGATGGATCATGCTTTCGTACAGCACGCCCAGCACGATATAGATCGCCACCAGCGCCGCCAGGATCAGGACCGGCTGGCTCTTGGTGGTGTCCTGGAAGGCCTTGGCCGTGCCCTGGAAACTGCCGTGCACGTTGGCCGGCATGCCGATCCGCGCCTGCGCGCGCGCGATCGCGTCCTGGGCGTCGCTGAGCGAACGGCCCGGGGCCAGATTGAACGACACGGTGGTGGCCAGTTGCCCGTCCTGGTGATTGATCGAAGTCGCCGCGGCGCCGTCGGAGAAGCGCGCGATCGCCGACAGCGGCACCATCTGCCGCGCGCTTTGGGTCAGCGCGCTGCCTTGCGAGGCGTTGCGCACCGGCGAAGCGGTCGGGCCCGATTGCGCCTGCACGCCGGTGGTGGCGGCGGTCGCGGCGACATGCGCGGGCAGATAGACGTCGTTGAGCGCGGACGGCTCGCGCGCGTAGGCCGGATCGACTTCCTGGATCACGTGGTACTGGTTGAGATTCTTGTAGATGGTCGACACCTGGCGCTGGCCGAAGGCGTCGTACAGCACGTTGTCGATATCGGCCGGCGTGATGCCCAGGCGCGAGGCGCTGGCGCGATCGATATCGACGAAGGACTCCACCCCGTGCGCCTGGGTGTCGGAATCGATGTCGGTCAGTTCCGGCTGCTGCTTCATCGCCGCGGCCAGCTTGTCGGCCCAGGCGCGCAGCGCGTCGGAGCTGTCGCTCTTGAGCGTGTACTGATAACTCGCGTTGCTTTGCCGCCCGCCCAGGCGCACGTCCTGGACCGGATTGAGGAACAAGGTCGCCCCGGCGATCTTCATCAGCCGCGGGCGCAATCGCGCGATCACCTGCTCGCTGCTGTCCTTGCGCGCCGGCTTGGGCTTGAGGGTGACGAACACGAAACCGCCGCCGGCGCGCGAGCCGCCGGTGAAGCCCACCACCGTCGCCACCGCCGGGTCCGCGCGCACCACATCGACGATCTGCTTGAGCTTGCCCTGCATGGCCTGGAAGGAAATGCTCTGGTCCGCGCGCAGGCCGCCGTTCAACTGGCCGGTGTCCTGCTCGGGAAAAAATCCCTTCGGAATGGCCACGAACAAATAGCCGTTGAGCCCGATCACCAGCGCCAGGGTCGCCAGCATCAGGCCGGGATGATCCAGCGCCCAGCGCAGGCTGGCACCGTAAGCGCGATGGGCGCGGTCGAACTGGCGGTCGAAGAACGCGCCGATGCGGCCCGGCGGTTCGTCCTGCGAATGCGGCCTGAGCAGATACGCGCACATCATCGGCGTGGTGGTCAGCGAGACCAGCAGCGAGATCAGCACCGCCGCCGACAAGGTCACGGCGAATTCGCGGAACAGGCGGCCGACGATGCCGCCCATGAACAACAGCGGGATGAACACCGCCACCAGCGACAGGCTGATCGACACCACGGTGAAGCCGACCTCGCGCGCGCCCAGCAGCGCCGCCTCGAAGCGATCCATGCCGCGTTCCAGGTGACGGCTGGTGTTCTCCAGCACGACGATGGCGTCGTCGACGACGAAG
Source organism: Lysobacter sp. ISL-50 (assembly GCF_018612875.1). Lineage (GTDB taxonomy): Bacteria > Pseudomonadota > Gammaproteobacteria > Xanthomonadales > Xanthomonadaceae > Lysobacter. The sequence continues at coordinate 21,217 of NZ_JAGGRI010000026.1, forward strand.
CCGGTGGCGATGGTCAGCGCCATCAGGCTGAGATTGTTGAGGCTGAAGCCGAGCAGGTACATCACCCCGACCGCGCCGAGGATCGACACCGTCACCGCCACGCCCGGCACGATGGTCGCGCGCCAGCTGCGCAGGAACACGCTGACCACCAGGATCACCAGCACCAGCGCGATCACCAGGGTGGCGGCGACTTCCTCCAGCGAAGCGCGGATGGTCGTGGTGCGGTCCGAGGCGATATCCAGCTGGATATCGGCCGGCAACTGCTTGCGCAGCACCGGCAGCGCCGCGCGCACGCCGTCCACGGTCTGGATGATGTTGGCGCCGGGTTGGCGGCTGATCACCGCGACCACCGCCGACTGGCCGTTGAACAGGCCCAGCGTGTGCACGTCCTCGACGCTGTCGATGACCTTGGCCACATCGCGCAGGCGCACCGGCGAGCCGCCGCGCCAGGCGACCACCAAGTCGCGGAAATCCGCCGCGCTCTGTCCGGTGTCGTTGGTGTAGATCTGGAACGCGCGTTCGCCGGTCTCGACCACGCCCTTGGGCCGGTTGGCGTTGGCCGCGGAAATCGCCGCGCGGATGTCCTCCAGGCCGATGCCGTAGCGCGACAACGCATACGGCACGATCTCCACCCGCACCGCCGGCAGCGAGCCGCCGCCGATCTCGACATCGCCCACGCCTTCGACCTGCGACAGGGTCTGCTGGACGATGTTGGTCGCGGCCTCGTAGATCTGCCCGGGCGTGCGGCTGTGCGAGGTCATCGCCACGATCATGATCGGCGCGTCGGCCGGGTTGACCTTGCGATAAGTCGGGTTGCTCTTCAGCGTCGCCGGCAGATCGGCGCGCGCGGCGTTGATCGCCGCCATCACGTCGCGCGCGGCGCCGTCGATGCTGCGGCTCAGGTCGAACTGCAAGGTCACCCGCGCCTGGCCGGTGGAGCTTTGCGAGGTCATCTCGGTGACGTCGGCGATCGTGCCCAGGCGCCGTTCCAGCGGCGTGGCCACGTTCGACGCCATCGTCTCCGGGCTGGCGCCGGGCAGATTGGCGCTGACCGACACGGTCGGAAAATCCACCTGCGGCAGCGGCGACACCGGCAGATTGAAGAACGCCGCGATGCCGCTCAGCGCCAGTCCGACCGTCAGCAACACCGTGCCGATCGGCCGGCGCACGAACGGCGCGGACAGGTTCACGGCTGCGGCTCCGCGGCGCCGGTTGCGACGCCGCGCGCCTCACCGCGGCGCTTGGCCAGACGGTCGAAGGCCAGATACACCACCGGCGTGGTGAACAAGGTCAGGATCTGGCTCAGGATCAATCCGCCGAAAATCGCCACGCCCAGCGGCCGGCGCAACTCGGAACCCTCGCCCCAGCCCAGCATCAGCGGCAGCGCGGCGAACAACGCCGCCAGCGTGGTCATCAGGATCGGGCGGAAGCGCAGCAGCGCGGCCTGATGGATCGCCTCGCGCGGCGCGCGGCCCTGCTCGCGTTCGGCGTCGATGGCGAAGTCGATCATCATGATCGCGTTCTTCTTGACGATGCCGATCAGCAGGATGATGCCGATGATGCCGATCACGCCCAGGTCCGAACCGGTCAGCATCAACGCCAGCAGCGCGCCGACGCCGGCCGAGGGCAAGGTGGACAGAATCGTCAGCGGATGGATGTAGCTCTCGTACAGCACGCCCAGCACGATGTAGACGCAGATCACCGCGGCCAGGATCAGCCACAGCTCGTTCTGCAGCGAGGCCTCGTAGGCGTTGGCCGCGCCGAGGAAGGACAGGCTGACGCCGGCCGGCAATCCGGCCTCGCCGGCGACTTTTCGGATCGCATCCACCGCCGCGCCCAGCGACACGCCCGCGGCGGTGTCGAAGCCGACCGTCGCCGCCGGAAACTGGGCGACGTGATTGACCTGCAGGGGCGCGGCGCGTTCCTGGATCTGCGCGATCGCCGCCAGCGGCGTCGGCGCGCCGGAGGTCGGCAGATGCAGGCGGCCCAGGTCGGCCGGTTGCGCGGCCAGTCCCGGCGAAGCTTCCAGGATCACCCGGTACTGCGTGGTCTCGTTGAAGATGGTCGACACGATGCGCTGGCCGAACGCGCTGTACAGCGCTTCATCGACGGTGGACGCGCTGATGTTCAGGCGCGCGGCGCTGTCGCGGTCGATGGCCACGAACGCGGCCGAACCGGTCGCGCCGGCATCGGTGATCACGTTGCGCAACTGCGGCACGCCGCGCAGCCGCGCGACCAGATCGTTGGCGGTGCGGTCCACCGCGCTCTGGTCGGAGCCCTGGATCGAGAAACGGTTCTGGGTCGGCCCGGTCTCGGCGTCGATGGTCAGGTCCTGCACCGGCTGCACGTACAAGGTCACGCCGGCGACCGCGGCGGCGCGGTCGCGCAGATGCTGCATGATCTGTTCCTGCGAGCCGTCGCGCTCGGGCTTCAGATTGATCAGCATGCGCCCGGCCGACAGCAGCGTGGTATTGGCGCCGTCCACGCCGAGGTAGGCGCTCAGCGACGCCACGTCGGGATCGCGCAGCAGTTCGCGCGCCACGTCCTGCTGGACCTTGGCCATGCCGGCGTACGACACGTCGTGGCTGTAGCGCACTTCGGCCTGCAACTGGCCAGTGTCCTGGACCGGGAACAGGCCTTTGGGAATCAGCACGTACAACAGCACCGTCAGCGCCAAGGTGGCGACGGCGACGATCAAGGTCGCGCCCTGGCGGTCGAGCACCCAGTCCAGGGCGACGCCGTAGCGGTCGATCACCCGTTGGAACACATCCGGGCGTTCGCCCTGCCCGTCCTTGCCGCCGCCGTGTGCATGCGGCTTGAGCCAGCGCGCCGCCAGCATCGGCGTCAGGGTCAGCGACACCACCGCCGAAATCACGATGGTGATCGCCAGGGTGATGGCGAACTCGCGGAACAGGCGCCCGACCACGTCGCCCATGAACAGCAGCGGGATCAGCACCGCGATCAGCGACACCGTCAGCGAGATGATGGTGAAGCCGATCTGACGCGCGCCCTTGAGCGCGGCTTCGAACGGCGGCTCGCCTTCCTCGATGTAGCGCGAGATGTTCTCGATCATCACGATCGCATCGTCGACCACGAAACCGGTGGCGATGGTCAGCGCCATCAGGCTGAGGTTGTCCAGGCTGAACCCGAGCAGATACATCGCGCCGAAGGTGCCGATCAGCGAGATCGGCACCGCCAGACTGGCGATCACCGTCGCCGCCAGACTGCGCAAGAACACCAGGATCACCGCCACCACCAGCACGATCGCCAGCACCAGTTCGAACTCGACATCGCGCACCGAGGCGCGGATGCCGGTGGTGCGGTCGCTGAGCACATCGACCTTCAGCCCGGCCGGCAATCCGGCCTGCAGTTCGGGCAGCCTGGCCTTGATCGCATCGACCGTGGCGATCACGTTCGCGCCGGGCTGGCGTTGCACATTGACGATGATCGCCGGGGTCAGCCCGGCCCAGGCGCCGAGGCGGACGTTCTCCGCGCTTTCGATCACGTTGGCGACATCGCGCAGATGGATCGGCGCGCCGTCGCGATAGGCGACGATCAACTGCTTGTACTGCTCGGCGTTGGTGAGCTGATCGTTGGCGTCGATGGTGTAAGAACGGCTAGGCCCGTCGAAACTGCCCTTGGCGCCGCTGGCGTTGCCGCTGGCGATCACCGTGCGCAGGCTGTCGATGCCCAATCCGTACGAGGCCAGCAACTGCGGATCGGCCTGGATGCGCACCGCCGGGCGGTTGCCGCCGCTCAACGACACCAGGCCGACGCCGCTGACCTGGGAAATGCTTTGCGCCAGCCGCGTGTTGACCAGATCCTGCACCTGCGGCAGCGCGATCGTGTCGGAGGTCACCGCCAGGGTCAGCACCGGCGCGTCGGCGGGATTGACCTTGGCGTACACCGGCGGCGCCGGCAGATCGGCCGGCAGCAGATTGCCGCCGGCGTTGATCGCCGCCTGCACTTCCTGCTCGGCCACATCTAGCGTTTCGTCGAGATCGAACTGCAGAGTGATCACCGACGCGCCGGCGGCGCTGGTCGAGCTCATCCGCCGCAATCCCGACATCTGCCCGAACTGCCGCTCCAGCGGCGCGGTCACCGTGTGCGCCATCACCTCGGGGCTGGCGCCGGGGTACAGGGTCTGCACCTGGATGGTCGGGTAATCGACCTCCGGCAACGCCGACAGCGGCAACAGGCGGAAACCGGCCAGGCCGGCGAGCACGATCGCCGCCATCAGCAGCGAGGTCGCGACCGGCCGCAGGATGAAGGGGCGCGAAGGATTCATTGCGCGCTACGGCGGCCGCCGCGACGTTCGCCCTGCGACGCGCCCGTGCCGCTCTTGGCCGCGTCTTCCGGCAAACGCACTTCGGCGCCGTCGGTGAGCTGGTCGCCGCCGGAAATCACCACCTTCTCGCCGGCGCGCAAGCCTTGCGCGATCGACACGCTGTCGCCCGAGGCCGGCCCGCGTTTCACCCTGCGCAGCGAAGCCTTGTGATCGGCGCCGACCACATAGACGAAATCGCCGCTCGGTCCGCTGCGCAGCGCCGCCGACGGCACCACGATGGCGTTGTTCAAGGTATCCAGCAGCACCCGCACGTTGACGAACTGGCTCGGGAACAAACGCGCGTCGGCGTTGCCGAAGCGCGCCTTGGCCTTGACCGTGCCGGTGGTCGGGTCGATCACGTTGTCCAGGGTCAGGAACTGGCCCTGGCCGAGCACTTGCGTGCGGGTGCGATCGAGCACCGTCACCGCCGGCGCGTCGCCCTTCGCCAACCGCGCCTGGATGCGCGGCAGATCGTCCTGCGGCGCGGTGAATTCGACATCGATCGGCGTCATCGCGGCGATCACCGCGACGCCGGCGGCATCGCCGGGCGTGACGTAATTGCCCAGATCGACCACGCGCAGGCCCACGCGTCCGGCGATCGGCGCCTTGACCTGACTGTAGTCGAGATTGAGCTTGGCGGTGCCGACCGCGGCCTGATCGGTGGCCACCACGCCGGTCAACTGGCGCACGGTCGCGGCCTGGGTGTCGAAGTCCTGGCGCGCGATGGAATCCTGCGACACCAGGGTCTGATAACGCTGCAAGGTCAACTGGGCGACGCGCAACTGCGCCTCATCGCGCGCCAGACTGCCCTGCGCCTGCTGCAAAGCCAGTTGGAACCCGCGCGGGTCGATGCTCAGCAGCACCTGGCCCTTGCTCACCGTCTGCCCTTCCTTGAAAGCGATATCGACGATGTTGCCCGAGACCTGCGGCCGCACCGTCACTGTCGCCAGCGGCGTGACCGTGCCCAGGGCTTCGATGGTGATCGGGATCGAGCCGCTGGCCGCGGTCGCGGTGCCGACCGTCGCGGTGGGCCGGCGATTGCCGCGCTCCTGCGCGGCGCGCCCGTGCACCAGCCACCACACCAGCGCGATCAGCACCAGCACGCCGAGGATCGTCAGCAGCAGTCCCTGATGGCGCCGCCATCCGCCTCGGCGAGAGAGCGCATCGGATGATTGAGCTTCCCGCGTCGTGCCCATAGGCCTGCCTGCATCCGCTTGATTCGTGAGATTCGGATAAAGCTAACGCGCGAAGCCGGTTTCGGTTGTCCGCATTACAGAATCGTAATTCGCTGCCAATGTTCGGAAGACGGCGTGAACGCTATGTGGTGGCTGGCTTTGCCGCAGCCGCCGGTTGTGGCGAAATCGGCGCCACCGCCTCGGGCCGACGATCGCCGGCCCGAGCATGAAGATTGCGAACCGCAGCGGCGACGCTGTTTGATAGCGAGGCCAGACCTCGGTCGGGGCTGAAGCTCCCTCCCACAAAAGACCTCCAGCCTGCGTCGATGCAGCGAAGTCTTTTGTGGGAGAGCCTTCAGGCCCGATTGCGGACCATGACAGCGAGGTTGCTTGAGAGTGAGGCCAGACCTCGGTCGGGGCTGAAGCTCCCTCCCACAAAATATTTCCAGTCTGCGTCGATGCTGCGAAGTCTTTTGTGGGAGGGCCTTCAGGCCCGACTGCGGACCATGGCAGCGAGGTTGCTTGAAAGTGAGGCCGGACCTCGGTCGGGGCTGCAGCTCCCTCCCACAAAAGACCCCCAGCCTGCGTCGATGCTGCGAAGTCTTTTGTGGGAGGGCCTTCAGGCCCGACTGCGAACCATGGCAGCGAGGTTGCTTGAGAGTGAGGCCGGACCTCGGTCGGGGCTGCAGCTCCCTCCCACAAAAGCCCCCCAGCCTGCGTCGATGCTGCGAAGTCTTTTGTGGGAGGGCCTTCAGGCCCGACTGCGAACCATGGCAGCGAGGTTGCTGGAGATTGAGGCCGGACCTCGGTCGGCGCTGAAGCTCCCTCCCACAAAAGACTTCGAGGCCACGTCGGCGCCTCGTAATCGTTTGTAGCTTTTGCAGGCCCAAGCGCGATCCATGCGCCTACGACGGCCATACGGCTGCCATCTGCGCGAGCTAGGGTCGGATTTCCCCCTGTGCCGAGCCGACGCCATGCACGATCACGATCCCTTCCGCCGCCGCTTCCTGTCCCGATCCGGCACCGCCCTCAGCCTGGGCGCGCTCAGCGCCAGCCTGCCGCTGCTGCCCGCCATCGCCGGGCCGACGCCGATCGCCGCCGAATCGGCGCGGCCGCAATTGCCCTACGGCCTGCAATTCGGCGATGTCGGCGAACGCGGCGCCACGGTGTGGGCGCGCAGCGATCGCGCCGCGCGCCTATGGGTCGAGATCGGCGACGAAGACGGCTTCCGCCGCGCCCTGCGCCTGCGCGGTCCGCTGGCGACCACGGCCAGCGATTTCACCGCGCGCCTGGACATTCCGCGCCTGCCCGGCCCATGCCAGCGCAAAGTCCGCGTCGCTTTCGAAGACGCCCGCAGCGGCGTGCGCAGCGCCTGGAGCGAAGGCCGCCTGCGCGCGGCGCCGCACGCCCTGCCGCACGCGCGCACCCGTCCGGTGCGCTTCGTTTGGGGCGGCGACGTCGCCGGCCAGGGCTGGGGCATCAATCCCGAAATCGGCGGCATGCGCATCTTCGAAGCCATGCGCCTGCGCGATCCGGATTTCTTCCTGCACTCGGGCGACACCATCTATGCCGACGGCGCCATCGCCGCCGAAGCGCCGGCCGAGAACGGCCGCATTTGGCGCAATCTGGTCGCCGAAGGCGTGCACAAGGTCGCCGAAACCCTGGACGAATACCGCGGCCGCTATCGCTACAACCTGCTCGACGAGAATCTGCGCCGCTTCGCCGCGCAGGTACCGCAGTTGTGGCAGTGGGACGATCACGAAGTGGTGAATAACTGGTCGCCATCGAAGGACCTGCGCGCCGATCCGCGCTACACGGTCAAGGACATCGACGTGCTGGTGCGTCGCGCGCGCCAGGCCTTCCTGGAATATTCGCCGCAGCGCCGCGGTCCCGATCCGCGCGGCACCCGCATCGATCGCGTGATCCACTACGGGCCGCTGCTGGATGTGTTCATGCTCGACATGCGCAGCTATCGCGGCCCCAACACCGACAATCTGCAGGCCGCGGCCGGCGCCGACACCGCTTTTCTCGGCCGTCGCCAGTTGCGCGAACTGGCCGAGGGCCTGCGCCGTTCGCGCGCGACCTGGAAGATCGTCGCCGCCGACATGCCGCTGGGCCTGCAAGTCCCCGACGGCACCGACGCGCAAGGCCGGCCTCGCTGGGAAGCGGCGGCCAACGGCGATCCCGGCCTGCCGCGCGGCCGCGAACTGGAATTCGCCGAACTGCTGCGCGCGATCCGCGGCGTGGACAATGTGGTCTGGCTGACCGCCGACGTGCACTACTGCGCCGCGCATCACTACGATCCCAGCCGCGCCGCGTTCCAGGACTTCTCGCCGTTCTGGGAATTCGTCGCCGGCCCGCTCAACGCAGGCTCCTTCGGCCCGAACGCGCTCGACGCCAGCTTCGGCCCGAAGGTGGTGTTCCAGAAGGCGCCGCCGGCGCCGAACGCCTCGCCGCTGGCGGGCTATCAGTTCTTCGGCGAAGTCAACATCGATCCCGACAGTCGCGCGCTCAGCGTCGATCTGCGCGACCTCGACGGCGCCAGTGTGTTCGCCCAGGTGCTGCAGGCGGCCTGAGCGCTCGCATCCGCGTTCGATCCGCGCACCGCGGATCGCAAGCACTCACGACCGACAGGTGTGTGGAGGCCGGGCGGCCTGAGCGGGAGGGAACGAAAAGAGCGAGCATCAGCATCCGCTCGCTCCTCACTCTCCGTTGCTTGCCCATCAACCCGGGCTAGATACTCGCGCTTCGAACAAGGCGGGTACCACGCCCATTTCGCATTCGACGACAGACCGTGCCGAAGCAGTCGTGGCGGGCGGGTTGACGTCGGCAGGCGCATGCCTTTGGCAACCGTTAATCAGTACGAACGCGACACACAGGGCCAAACGAATCAGTACCGACATCGAAAGGCGCGGAGCAGGCGATTGCGTAAGCATAAGTTCCAAACCTCGGCAGATACGACACCGGCCGGCAGCGTCTACCCACCGGCAGGGAATTGCAAGATTACGGGCATCAGTTATCGGCGGATTCGCCGATCCTTTTCGAAACCACGCGCCTGATCAAATAAGGCGGCCTGGCTTTCGATTCGATATAGGTTCTGCCGACGTATTCGCCCAATAAACCGATACCGATAAGCTGCATTCCGCCCAAGAACATCATTCCGCAGAAAATCGATGCATAGCCGGGCAAATCCTTGCCGAACCCTATCGTTTGCAGCGCGATCCATATCGCGTAGGTCAGCGAGACAACGCCGATAACGAAACCGACCACCAACGCCACACGCAGCGGCTTAGCGGAAAAGCTGGTTATCGCGTTCAAGGCCAAGGCCAGCAAATGGCCGTAGCGGAATTTGCTTGAACCGGCGTTGCGGGTTTCGTATTCCACCGGAATTCTAAGTTGCCTGAAGCCGACCCAGGAATACAAACCCTTGGTAAACCGATGTTGCTCCCGGAGGCTGCAGATGGCTTCGACCACTTCCCGTCCCAGCAAACGGAAATCGCCGTCGCCATCGACGATGGGGATATCCGCCAGCCAGTTGATGCTTTTGTAGAACAGCTTGGTAAAGCCGCGTCTGAGCAGCGAGTCGCCGGTGCGCGATGCGCGCGAGGCGATCACGACATCGTTTCCGTTGCGATACTCCTCGATCATCATCGGTATCGCCTCGGGCGGATGCTGAAGATCGGCATCTATCATGACCACCGCATCGCAGTCGCCGCTGATGGCGGCATCAAGCCCGGCGAGCAGCGCGGCTTCCTTACCGAAGTTGCGAGTCAACTGGACCACGGCAGAACCCGGCAGATGCGGCAGTCGGGCGACAACCCGCGCAACGCTGTCGTCGGAACTTCCGTCATCGACGAAGACGAAGCTTATCCGCAAGCCGGTTTGCGCAAGCGCGAGCCCGGTACGGTCGATAAACCGGTCGATGTTCTGCGCCTCATTGAACATGGGCACGACCAGCGCCAGGGAGGTGATCGAATTCATGTGGTTTTCCTGCGATCCGCGCGCGCCATTCCGAAGAAGACCAACGCGCATAGTGCAATAAGGGATAGGACACTGGCCACGATCCCCTTGGTCAGCCGCAGGTCGTGGTAGCCGATACTGACCTTGCGGGTACCGACAGGCAACAACACCCCTAGCTGGTTGTAGTTGACTCGCGTGGTTTCGAGCTTTTTCCCATCCGCCCGGACATTCCAGTTCCGCGAGAAATTGTCGCCTACTACGAGCATGAGCGGATGAGCGACAGGTGCATCGAAGCTCACGGAGAAACCGCTGTCGCCGGTCGAATCAGTCGTATGCCGGGGAATTTCTGCTTTGCCGCTTATCTGCAGCCCCAGTTCGTTCACCAAAGCCATCGAGCGAGCCTGAAAAGGCCGGCCGTCGGGAAGCCTGGAGGTCTTCAGCGCCGCCAAAGCGCCTTCGTCGTTGACGTGGACAGTTTGATTGACCAGCCGGATCCTGGGCAGGCTGCGGGTGTTGAGAAGCAATTCACGCGGGTTGGGCGACGGCAGCGGTTTCCATCGTTGCGCGGGATAGAGCGCCTCCCGACTCTCGCTTGTAGGCGTTACCTCGGCTGGATAGGGCTCGATGACGGAGACGCCGTAGATATCCAGAACCTGATTGCGTTCGCTCAACACCTCTGGACGGGTCCACCCTCCCGAGGTGATCCCCGAAAGTTCGGCGAAGCGAGCGTTGAGCAACGGCCCATACCAGTTCAACGAAGGCATGTCCGCGGCCCTCGTGTAATCGGCAGACAAATATGGGCTTTCCCAACCGGACATGGCGAGTATGCGGCCGTGCGTCTGCGCGAGAATTCCCTTGGCTTTCGACAAGGTTTCGATCTGCGCCGCCGTGGCCGTCCCGCTATGAGCATTGGCCCAGGTCGCCTGACGCGACAGATAGGCCAACTCGCCTCCGATCAACAACGCGGGAAGGACCGCCAGCGCCATGGATCGCCGGCCCCATTCGTTGCGCAGCGCGAAGATCGTCATGGTCAAGGCCGCAAGCACCGCGAACTGGACCAGCGTTTCTCCTTGGAACAGATCGCGGATATCGATCTTGCCTCGCAATCCGCGAGAGACGTTGATCACCAGCAGCGCCGCCGGCACGATCAGCCAGGGGATGAGGGGGGCCAGGACGCTGCTGCGCGAGCTTGTTTGCCTGCCGACCAATTGAGCCAGGGCGATACAGGCCAGCTGCAGTGCGAACACCGACGAGACCAACTGCCAACGGCTCCATGCGCGGAACATGGACAACACCGGTATGCGCACCAGAATTTCCGCGCTGCCAGGCAGGGACGGCGCCACCGCCAGGAACGACGCGACAATCAGTCCGATCACGATCTTGCGATGAACCGGGTCGGCCCAGAATCCGCGCAATCCGACCATCACCAGACAGAAGATGCCGACGCCCACGTAGGCGATGTTTTCGCTCCAGCTGTTGGTCGCGTCGGCGACGATATAAGGAACCGGGCTTTGGCCGTCCCAGTCACCGCCGGCAAGGTAAGGAAACACGTCAAACCCGACTTCGAACCACCTCAGACTGAATTGCCGCAGGACGTCCGCGGACATCGTGCTGCGCAGCGACTCGCCGACGAACTTGGCGGCAGGAAAAAGGTAGATGGCGCTGAGCCCCACGCCCAGCGCAAGGCCGGCGGCTGTCTTCAGATAAACCGCTACCCAATCACGGAATTTGGCCCCGACCGGAGCCGCCATCAGCGCCGACGCCGCCAACGCATACACCGTCACCTGGGGATGGCCCGCCAGCAACGACAGGGCTGTCGAGATCGCGAACAGCGCCACCCACAGCGCCCAATCGGCACCGCGCTGGGATAGCTTCAGACCGGCAAGCACCATGAACGGTGCGTACGAAGCGGCATGCAGCATCGAAGTATGCCCGGCATGGGCGATGAAAAAACCCAACCCGGGCGCGGCGGCCACCGCCAGCAACGCTGAGCGGCGCGAATGCGTCAACGCCCAGGCAAGCAAGCCATTGCCCACGGTGAAAATCAGCGGGGCCGCAAGAACAAAATAGTCAAATGCCTCGCGAGTGGCCGGGAACAGATACCGCAACGGATAGAACGACATCGAATTGGGATCGGCGTACACAGGCCATCCACCGATGTACAAATCGCTCCAGCCGAAATTGCTTTCGAAAAACTGCGCGAACTGGCCGTCCGAGGTCGCGTTGATGTGCGACGACAAGTAAGGAAAATAGACGGCCACAACGGCTGCAACCGACAGAAACAGAATGATCAGTGGACGCCGCAGGCAGCGCGCACTTTCAGTGCTGAAAAGGAAAACCATAATTCAATCCGTATGGAAACTGGCGCGAACAGGCTCGCCGGACACGCGCCTGGGGCCCCATCGCAGGGACCTTGCCCCGTCCGTGTTCAGGTCGTCTGGTCGGAGGCCGCCAGCATAACGCCACGAGGCTCATCTCGGCGCTAAAAACCGGCGGTCAGATGAACAAAAGGAACCCCGCTGACGCAGCGCCCAACCGCCCTGCCCCTTTGCTCCCGGTCGCTCCTGCAAGCCACTTACCAAGCGCAGTTACATCGGTGGCGAAGCTTCCCCAAGAAAAGAGCCGGCCTGGGCCGGCTCTCTTCGTCGCAACCGCCGAAAACCGGTCAGCTACGGATATTCAACATCCGATTCACCCCAAGCGCCGCCATCGTGCAGATCGCGCCCGACAGCAGGTACACGCCGATGAAAGCCAGGCCGAAGTGCGCGCTCAGGCCCAGCGCGATCAGCGGCGCGAACGCGGCGCCGATCAGCCAGGCCAGGTCGGAGGTCAACGCGGCGCCGGTATAGCGGTACTTGGAACCGAAGTTGGCCGTCACCGAGCCGGCGGCCTGGCCATAGGACAAGCCCAGCAGCACGAAGCCGATCAGGATGAACACGTCCTGGCCCAGGTCGCCCGAGGCCATCAGCGTCGGCGCGAAGCCGCTGAACATCGCGATCGCCGCGGCCAGCGCGGCCAGGGTGCGCGGGCGGCCGAAACGGTCGGCGATCCAGCCCGAGGCCACCACCGCGCCGGCGGCGAGGACCGCGCCCAGGATCTGCACCATCAGGAACTGGGTCACCGACTGGTCCGAATACAGAAGTATCCACGACAGCGGGAAGATCGTGACGATATGGAACAGCGCGTAGCTGGCCAGCGCGGCGAAGGCGCCGATCACGACGTGGCGGCCCTTGGCGCTGAACAGTTCCAGCACCGGCGTGGGTTCGAGCTCGTGCTCGCCCAGTTCGCGCTCGTACTCGTGGGTGACCACCAGGCGCAGGCGCGCGAACAGCGCGACCACGTTGATGGCGAAGGCGGCGAAGAACGGATAGCGCCAGCCCCAGTCGAGGAAGTCGGCGCGCGGCAGCGCGGTGTTGAGGTAGGCGAACAGCGCCGCGGCGATGACGAAGCCGAACGGCGCGCCGAGCTGGCCCAGCATCGCGTACCAGCCACGGCGCTGCTTCGGCGCGTTCAGCGCCAGCAGCGACGGCAGGCCGTCCCAGGAACCGCCCAGGGCGATGCCCTGGCCCAGCCGGAACAGCGACAGCAGCACGATCGACAGCGCGCCGATCTTGCTGAAGCTCGGCAGGAAGGCGATGCCGGCGGTGCAGGTGCCGAGCAGGAACAAGGCGATGGTGAGCTTGGTGCTGCGATCCCAGCGGCGCTGGATCCACATGAACAAGATCGTGCCGAACGGTCGCGAGATGAAGGCCAGCGCGAAGATCGCGAACGACCACAAGGTGCCTTCGAGCTTGCCCAGGTGCGGGAAGAACACCGACGGGAACACCAGCGCCGAGGCGATGCCGTAGACGAAGAAGTCGAAGTACTCCGAGGCGCGGCCGATCACCACGCCGACGGCGATATCGCCCGGCGCCACCTCGGCATGCGAACCGGTGGAGTGCACCGATACGGTCTGGGAGGAATCCGGGTTTGCGTGATTTGGCGTATGCATCGTTGGGTCGGCTGTGGTGCGTGGAGCGATCGGGCCTGCGGTGTTTGCTTGAACAGGCGGGTACGTTCAGTTACAGCGTTCTTTCCTGTCGTCATTCCCGCGAAGGCGGGATTTCAGAGGCTTCAGGCGTTCTCGCACGAAAGGCCCTGGATTCCCGCGTTCGCGGGAATGACGGCCTGGGGAGGCACGCCGTCCCAGGGATTGCGGGAATGACGGCTTGGATGAGGCGCGCAGCAGCTGTTCGCCCAACACCCATCGCCCCGAATCCCGGGAACGGCGCTAGCTTCCCACCACCGGCCCGGCGCTGCCATAGGACAAAACGTCCAATCGTCGTCGCAGTCCGCGCGGCCTAAAGTGCGCACATCGCCGCGGCTGTCGCGGCCTTGCCGTGTACCGGCGTCAGGTTGATGAACGCTCTCAAAGCCCTGCTCCGTCCCCTGCTCCTGGCCAGCGCGCTGTTGCCGCTGACGGGCTGCAACATGCTCTTGTTGAACGCGCCCGGCGACGTGGCCGCTCAGCAAGGCAATCTCATCATCGTCTCCACCGTGCTGATGCTGTTGATCATCGTGCCGGTGATCGCGCTGACCCTGATCTTCGCCTGGCGTTACCGCGCTTCCAACAAGGCCGCGGTGTACAAGCCCGACTGGGATCACTCGACCCAGCTCGAACTGCTGATCTGGGCCGCGCCGCTGTTGATCATCATCGTGCTCGGCGCGATCACCTGGGTCAGCACGCACACGCTCGATCCCTACCGCTCGCTGAGCCGGATCAAGCCCGGCCAGCCGGTCGCCGCCGACGCCAAGCCGCTGGTGATCGAAGTGGTGGCACTGGATTGGAAATGGCTGTTCCTGTATCCGGAACAGAACATCGCCACGGTCAACGAAATCGCCGCACCGGTGGATCGCCCGATCCAGTTCAAGATCACCGCTTCCACGGTCATGAACTCGTTCTACATCCCCGCGCTGGCCGGCCAGATCTACGCCATGCCGGGCATGGAGACCAAGTTGCACGCGGTGATGAATCAGCCGGGCAACTACGAAGGCTTCTCCGCCAACTACAGCGGCGAAGGCTTCTCGCACATGCGCTTTCGTTTCCACGGCATGAGCCAGGCCGACTTCGACGGCTGGGTCGCGAAGAACCGCGCCGGCGGCCAGACCCTGCAGCGCGCCGACTACCTCCAACTCGAACGCCCGAGCGAGAAAGAACCGGTGCGCCGCTACGCCGCGGTCGCGCCGGGCCTGTACAAGGCCATCCTCAACCGTTGCGTGGACACCTCGAAGATGTGCATGGACGAAATGATGGCGATCGACGCCGGCGGCGGCCTGGGACTGAACACCAACGCGCTGGCGCCGCGCCGCCGCGGCGATCTGCGCGGCGGCCCGGTGGTGACCTCGGCGATGTGCGTGACCGAACCCACCGCCACGCCGAACTGGGGCGTCGCCACCCTGGCGCCGTGATCCGACCTAGCAACGCATTCAACAGGCGCGCGCCGCGCGCGCCGAGTCCGTGAGCGGACTTCTGGAGTGAAGATGTCTGAACCGTCCAACCAAGCCTCGCTGATCTTCGGCCGGCTCAGCTGGGATTCGATCCCGCTGCACGAGCCGATCCTGATCGCCACCTTCGCCATGGTCGTGATCGGCGGCATCGCCGTGCTCGGCGCGGTCACCTACTACAGGCTGTGGAGCTACCTGTGGAAGGAGTGGTTCACCAGCATCGATCACAAGAAGATCGGCATCATGTACATCATCCTGGGTCTGGTGATGCTGCTGCGCGGCTTCGCCGACGCGATCATGATGCGCCTGCAACAGGCCATGGCCTTCGGCGACAACGCCGGCTACCTGCCGCCGGAACACTACGACCAGATATTCACCGCCCACGGCGTGATCATGATCTTCTTCGTGGCCATGCCGCTGGTCACCGGCTTCATGAACTACCTGGTGCCGCTGCAGATCGGCGCGCGCGACGTGGCCTTCCCCTTCCTCAACAACTTCAGCTTCTGGATGACCGCCTGCGGCGCGGCGCTGGTGATGGCCTCGTTGTTCATCGGCGAATTCGCCAAGACCGGCTGGCTGGCGTATCCGCCGCTGTCGGGCATCGCCTACAGTCCCGGGGTCGGCGTCGATTACTACATCTGGGCGCTGCAGATAGCCGGCGTCGGCACTTTGCTGTCGGGCATCAACCTGATCGCGACCATCGTCAAGATGCGCGCGCCGGGCATGAGCATGATGAAGATGCCGGTGTTCACCTGGACCTCGCTGTGCACCAACGTGCTGATCGTCGCCGCATTCCCGGTGCTGACCGCGGTGCTGGGCCTGCTGTCGCTGGACCGTTACGCCGGCACCAACTTCTTCACGAACGATCTGGGCGGCAACCCCATGATGTACGTGAACCTGATCTGGATCTGGGGCCACCCGGAGGTCTACATCCTGATCCTGCCGTGCTTCGGCATCTTCTCCGAGATCGTCTCGACCTTCAGCGGCAAGCGCCTGTTCGGCTACGCCTCGATGGTCTACGCGACCGTGGTCATCACCATCCTGTCTTACCTGGTGTGGCTGCACCACTTCTTCACCATGGGCTCGGGCGCCAGCGTCAACTCGTTCTTCGGCATCACCACGATGATCATCTCGATCCCGACGGGCGCGAAGATCTTCAACTGGCTGTTCACCATGTACCGCGGCCGCATCCGCTTCGAAGTGCCGATGCTGTGGACGATCGGCTTCATGGTCACCTTCACCATCGGCGGCATGACCGGCGTGCTGCTGGCGGTGCCGCCGGCCGACTTCGCCCTGCACAACAGCCTGTTCCTGATCGCCCACTTCCATAACGTGATCATCGGCGGCGTGCTGTTCGGCCTGTTCGCCGGCATCAACTTCTGGTGGCCGAAGGCGTTCGGCTTCAAGCTCGATCCGTTCTGGGGCAAGTGCTCGTTCTGGTTCTGGATCACCGGCTTCTTCTTCGCCTTCATGCCGCTGTACGTGCTGGGCCTGATGGGCGTGACCCGGCGCATGAACCATTTCGAAGACCCCTCGCTGCAGATCTGGTTCATCATCGCCGCCTTCGGCGCGGTGCTGATCGCGCTGGGCATCCTCAGCATGATCATCCAGTTCGCGGTGAGCATCCGCCGCCGCCACGAGCTGCGCGACGAAACCGGCGACCCGTGGCAGGCGCGCACCCTGGAATGGTCGACGTCCTCGCCGCCGCCGGACTACAACTTCGCCTTCACTCCGGTCGTGCACGACAACGACGCCTGGCACGACATGAAGCAGCGCGGCTTCGAGCGTCCGCAGGCGGGCTTCGGCGCGATCCACATGCCGAAAAATACCGGCGCGGGCGTGGTGATCGCCGGCCTGAGCACGCTGTGCGCGTTCGCGATGATCTGGCAGATGTGGCTGGTCGCGGGCGTGTCCTTCGCCGCCATGCTGGTCGCCGCGATCGTCCACACCTTCAACTACAAGCGCGACTACTACATCCCGGCGGAGCAAGTGACCGCCACGGAAACCGCGCGCACGCGGCAGTTGGCTGCCGCCTGGGAGTGAGTTCACAGGAGCGAGGAACGAGCAACAGCCTGTCCTCGCCCTTCTGATCGACTCACTCCTCACCCCTTCGAACTCACTCCCGGCCCCACCCCATGTCCTCTTCAATCGCCTCGCACCAGCCCGACGGAAGCCCTGTCTTCCTCGACCTGAAGGGCAAGCACCATCCGCAGAACGGCACCCTGCTCGGGTTCTGGCTGTACCTGATGAGCGACTGCCTGGTGTTCGCCTGCCTGTTCGCCGTCTACGGCGTGCTCGGCCGCAACTACGCGGCCGGCCCGTCGGGCGCGGATCTGTTCGATCTGCAACTGGTGGCGATCAATACCTCGATGCTGCTGCTGTCGTCGATCACCTACGGCTTCGCGATGATCGCGATGCAGAAGCGCAAGATCGCCGCGGTGCAAGGCTGGCTGGCGATCACCGGTCTGTTCGGCCTGGCCTTCATCGGCCTGGAACTGTACGAGTTCGCGCACCTCATCCACGAGGGCGCCGGCCCGCAGCGCAGCGCGTTCCTGTCCTCGTTCTTCGCCCTGGTCGGCACCCACGGCCTGCACGTGACCTTCGGCATCGTCTGGCTGGTCACGCTGATGGCGCAGGTCGGCAAGCACGGCCTGACGGTCGAGAACCGCCGCCGCCTGCTGTGCCTGTCGATGTTCTGGCATTTCCTCGACGTCGTGTGGATCGGCGTCTTCACCTTCGTCTATCTGATGGGAGTGCTGCCGTGAGCCAACCGGTCGCCACGCAACACCACGACAACGGCCACGATCACGAGCATGGCCACGACGATCACGATCACGACGACGGCGCCCACGGCAGCGTAGGCAGCTACACCATCGGCTTCGTGCTGTCGCTGATCCTGACCGCGATTCCGTTCTGGCTGGTGATGGCCAAGGTCATCCCCAGCTCTGGCCTGACCGCGTTCGTGATCCTGGCCTTCGCCGTCGTGCAGATCGTCGTGCACATGGTCTACTTCCTGCACATGAACACGAAGTCGGAGGGCGGCTGGAACATGCTCGCGCTGATCTTCACCCTGGTGCTGGTGGTGATCATGCTGGCCGGCTCGTTGTGGGTCATGCATCACCTCAACGCGAACATGATGCCGACGATGATGCACGATATGCGGAATATGCCCTGATTCGGGATTCGGGATTCGGGATTCGGGAATCGGGAATCGGGAATCGGGAATCCAGGCTCGAGCGTATGCTTTTTGCTCGTCATTCCCGCGAAGGCGGGAATCCAGGGCCTTTCGTGCGAGAACGCCTGAAGTCTCTGGATTCCCGCCTTCGCGGGAATGACGAGCAAAAAGCCAACGCCCGCTGGCGACCATTGAAGAGGCCACGACCATGACCGCAACCCCTGCCAAGCGCCCCCGCGGCCGCTTCGCGCTGGCGGTCCTGTCGCTGCTCTTCATCGCCGTCTTCCTCGGCCTGATCGCATTGGGCGCGTGGCAGGTGCAACGCCGCGCCTGGAAACTCGACCTGATCCAGCGCGTGGAAGCGCGCGTGCACGCCCTGCCCGGCGCGGCGCCAGGGCCGGCTGAATGGCCGACGGTCGGCGCCGCGCGCGACGAGTACAGGCACGTGCGCCTGCAAGGCCGCTACCTGCCCGCGCACGACACCCTGACCCAGGCGGTGACCGAACTCGGCCCGGGTTTCTGGCTGCTGACGCCGTTCCAAACCCAGGACGGCAACATCGTTCTGGTCAATCGCGGCTTCGTGCCGAACGCGCGCGCAGCCGCCGCTTCGCCGCCGCCCACCGACACGCAGGTCACCGGCCTGCTACGCCTGAGCGAACCCGGCGGCGGTTTCCTGCGCGACAACGCGCCGGCCCGGGATCGCTGGTACTCGCGCGATGTCCAGGCCATCGCCGCCGCGCGCGGCCTGCGGCCGGTCGCGCCCTACTTCATCGACGCCGACCGCGCCGCGCCCCTGCCGCGCGATCCAGGCACGCAGCCGGCCTGGCCGGTCGGCGGCCTGACGGTGATAAAGTTTCCCAACAATCATCTGCAATACGCGCTGACATGGTTCGCGCTGGCGTTGATGGTGGTCGCGGCCGCCGGGCGCGTGGCGCTGGAAGAACGCCGCTTGCGCCGCGCCGCGCGCGCGTCCGATGGGCTTCAATGAGGTACGCCGATGCGCGACACACCGCTTTCCCGCGCTGCTGAGGTCCGCTCCGCATCGCCCTCGACCGATGAGGCGAGCCCACACGCCGAACTCGGCCAATCGCGCACGGACTCCGGCACCCGCGACAACGCCGGCGTCAAGAACATGCACCAGCTGATCCAGCTGCGATGGATCGCGGTGATCGGCCAGGTTGCCACCATCGTCTTCGTCCACTTCGGCTTCAACATCAAGCTGCCGCTGATGCCGATGGCGATCGTGCTGGCCTGTCTGGCCGCGTTCAACCTGGTCAGCATGCTGCGCTGGCGCCGCCGCGAGAAAGTCACCAACGGCGCGCTGTTCCTGGCCTTGCTGGTCGATATCCTCACCCTGACCGCGCAGCTGTATTTGAGCGGCGGCGCGGCCAATCCCTTCGTGTTCCTGTATCTGCTGCAAGTGGTGCTGGCGGCGGTGCTGCTGCGCACCTGGGCGAGCTGGGCGGTGGTGGTCGTCACCAGCGCGTGCTTCATCGCCTTGACCGCGTTCGCCGGCCCGGTGGTGATTCCGGCCGACCCGACCCGCGGCCTGGCCGATCCCTATGTGCAGGGCATGTTGCTGTGCTTCGTGCTCAACGCGACCTTGCTGGTGGTGTTCATCACCCGCATCGGCCGCATCCTGCGCGCGCGCGACGCGCGCCTGGCCGATCTGCGCCAACGCGCCGCCGAGGAAGAACACATCGTGCGCATGGGCCTGCTGGCCTCCGGCGCCGCGCACGAGCTGGGCACGCCGCTGGCGACGCTGTCGGTGATCCTCGGCGACTGGCGGCGCATGCCGCCGTTCACGCAGCAGCCCGAGCTGCTGCAGGAACTCGACGAAATGCAGACCCAGCTGACCCGCTGCAAGAGCATCGTCACCGGCATCCTGCTGTCGGCCGGCGAAGCGCGCGGCGAGGCGCCGGCGCAGACCACGGTGGTGGCCTTTCTCGACGATCTGGTGGCGCAATGGCGCGGCACCCGCCCGGTGCGCGGATTCGACTACGAGAACGGCTTCGGCGAGGATGTGGCGATCATTTCCGATTCCGGCCTGAAGCAGATGATCTGCAACGTGCTCGACAACGCGCTGGAGGCCTCGCCCGGCTGGGTCGGCCTGGAGTCGTGGCGCGACGGCGACAAGCTGGTGCTGCGCGTCAGCGACGCCGGCCCGGGTTTCGCCCCGGCGATGCTGTCGCATTTCGGCAAGCCGTATCAGTCCAGCAAGGGCCGCCCCGGCGGCGGCCTGGGCCTGTTCCTGGCGCTCAACGTCGCCCGCCAGCTCGGCGGCAGCATCGTCGCGCGCAATCGCGAACCCAGCGGCGCGGTGGTGACCATGAACCTGCCGCTGTCGCCCCTGACCCTCAGCGAGGCCGGCGATGAGTGACACCGATCCGCGCGACGGCGATCGCGCCGAGCCCGGCGACGACGAACCGCGGCGCCTGTTGATCGTCGAGGACGACGCCGCCTTCGCGCGCACGCTCAGCCGTTCGTTCGAGCGCCGCGGCTACATCGTCCACAACGCCGCGCAACTGAGCGAAGTCGAAGCGCTGCTGCGCGAGCACAGCCCCGGCTACGCGGTGGTCGATCTGAAACTGGCCGGCGGCGATTCCGGCCTGACCTGCGTGCAGGCGCTGCACGAACACGATCCGGACATGCTGATCGTGGTGTTGACCGGCTACGCCAGCATCGCCACCGCGGTGGAGGCGATCAAGCTCGGCGCCTGCCATTACCTGGCGAAGCCTTCCAACACCGACGACATCGAGGCCGCCTTCGGCCGCGCCGAGGGCGATGCGACGGTGGAACTCACCGAGCGCCAGACCTCGATCAAGACCCTGGAGTGGGAACGCATCCACGAGATGCTGGCGCAGACCGACTTCAACATCTCCGAGACCGCGCGCCGGCTCGGCATGCACCGCCGCACCCTGGCGCGCAAGCTCGGCAAGCATCGGGTGAAGTAAGTCGGCGACGCCGCTCGCGCCGGCCGCCGCCGGAATCGTTTGCGCGAACGGCAAAAGACGCGTCCGAACCGAGAACGCGTTTTCCCCGCCGGCCACGCGCCCGCACCTTAAAGCGAAGGCCGTCGCAGCTGCGCCGGAATGTTGCTTATGCGTACTCTGCATGCGCTCTCGCACAGCGGCGGCTTCCTCCGGGACCTGTACTACCGTCTCAACGTGCTCAACCTGCATCTGCCGCCGCTGCGCGACAACCTGATCGTCGCCGCATCGATTGCCGCGAGGCGCGGGTCAGGCAATACGGCTACAACATCTCGGTGATCGTTCCGGCGCGGCGGGCGCAGCCGGCCGCCGCGCGAGTCTTCAGCGAACTGTGAGGCAAGCCGCGAATGAGCGTCCACAGCAGCGCTCGGCGTTCATTGAATACGATTGCAATCGGAATTGTGCGCCCCGAGGCGAGCGTAGAGTTGGCCCGCATGCGCGCCTCGCGCGCGTTCCGACCTCGAAGGGAGTACGCGGCGATGGGCAAGGGTTTGCGTGGGTTGAGCATGCGGTCGGCCGGCGCCGCCGCCGTACTCGGGTTGATGTTGATAGCCGCGCCGCCGTTCGAGGCGCGCGCCGCCGTCGATGCGCAGCAACTGGGCGCGCGCTACGACGCCTCGCAGAGCAATCTCAACTTCCGCGTGTACTCCTCGCGCGCCAGCCGCTTGGAAGTGTTCCTGTACGCCAGCCCGAGCGGCGCGCAGGAAGTCGCGCGGCTGCCGCTCAGCAAGGACGCGGCCACCCAGGTCTGGTCGCTCTCGGTGCCGGTCTCCACGATCAAAACCAGCTACGGCATCACCGGCACGGTCTACTACGGTTACCGCGCCTGGGGACCGAACTGGCCGTACAACGCGGCCTGGACCAAGGGCAGCGCCAGCGGCTTCGTCAGCGATGTCGACAGCGCCGGCAACCGCTTCAATCCCAACAAGCTGCTGATCGATCCTTACGCGCGCGAAATCAGCCAGGACCCGAACACAGCCGCCTGCACCGACGGCACGATCTACGCCACCGGCGCCGTTCACCGCAACAAGGACAGCGGCGCGTGCGCGAGCAAGAGCATCGCGCTGCTGCCCGATACCAGCGCGGTCGGCAGCAAGCCCGCGCGCGCGCTCAAGGACGAGGTGATCTACGAAGTCCATGTGCGCGGCCTGACCCGCAACGACAGCGGCGTGCCCGCGGCCGAACGCGGCACCTACAAGGGCGCGGCGCGCAAGGCCGCGGCGCTGGCGGCGCTGGGCGTCACCGCGGTGGAATTCCTGCCGGTGCAGGAAACCCAGAACGATCAGAACGACGTCGCGCCGAACTCGACCGCCGACGATAACTATTGGGGCTACATGACCCTGAATTATTTCGCCCCGGATCGGCGCTACGCCTACGACAAGACCCCCGGCGGGCCGACGCGCGAGTGGAAGGCGATGGTCAAGGCCTATCACGACGCCGGAATCAAGGTGTATATCGACGTGGTCTACAACCACACCGGCGAAGGCGGGCCGTGGGGCGGCAGTGACGGCTTGACGGTCTACAACCTGCTGTCGTGGCGCGGACTCGACAATCCGGCCTATTACTCGCTCAGCAGCGACTTCCAACATCCCTGGGACAACACCGGCGTCGGCGGCAACTACAACACCCGCCATCCGACCGCGCAGAATCTGATCGTCGATTCGCTGGCTTACTGGCGCGACAGCCTGGGCGTGGACGGCTTCCGTTTCGACCTCGCTTCGGTACTGGGCAACAGCTGCCAGCACGGCTGTTTCAACTTCGACAAGAACGACGGCGGCAACGCGCTCAACCGCATCGTCGCCGAACTGCCGCCGCGTCCGGCCGCGGGCGGCGCGGGCCTGGACCTGATCGCCGAGCCGTGGGCGATCGGCGGCAATTCGTATCAGGTCGGCGGTTTCCCGGCCGGCTGGGCGGAATGGAACGGCCTGTACCGCGACGCGCTGCGCAAGAAGCAGAACAAGCTCGGCATGGAGACAGTGACGCCAGGAACCTTGGCCTCGCGCTTCGCCGGCTCCAGCGATCTGTACGGCGACGACGGCCGCAAGCCCTGGCACTCGATCAACTTCATGGTCGCCCACGACGGCTTCACCTTGAACGATCTGTATGCCTATAACAGCAAGCAGAACAATCAGCCCTGGCCCTACGGCCCGTCCGACGGCGGCGAAGACAACAACATCAGCTGGAATCAGGCCGGCGTGGTCGCCGAGCAACGCAAGGCCGCGCGCACCGGCCTCGCTTTCATGATGCTGAGCGCGGGCGTGCCGATGATCACCGGCGGCGATGAGGCCCTGCGCACCCAGTTCGGCAACAACAACACCTACAACCTGGATTCGGCGGCGAACTGGCTGTACTGGACGCGCAGCGCGATCGAGACCGACCACGAAACCTACACCCGGCGCCTGATCGCGTTCCGCAAGGCGCATCCGGCCTTGCGTCCGGCCGGGTTTTATTCCGGCACGGACGGCAACGGCAACGTGATGGAGCAGCTGCGCTGGTTCAAGCCCGACGGCGCGCAGGCCGATACGGCTTATTTCAACGACGCCAATAGTCATGCCTTGGCCTGGCGTGTCGATGGCAGCGAATTCGGCGACAGCGCCGGCGCGATCTATGTCGCCTACAACGGCTGGTCGGCGCCGGTGAATTTCGTTCTGCCATGGCCGGGCAGCGGCAAGCAGTGGTATCGGGTGACGGATACGGCGACGTGGAACGAGGGGCCGAACGCGGTGGCGGTGCCGGGCAGCGAGACGTTGATTGGCGGGGAGAATGCGACTTATGGGTTGCAGGCGCGGTCGGTGTTGTTGTTGATTGCGAAGTAGGTAGATTCTTTCGTCGGATCAGACTTTGCCGCGCCCTTTCCAGACCGTCATTCCCGCGAACGCGGGCTCCGCTTTACTTCGGCGGAGCCGAACATCCAGTGACTTTAGACGTCCTCGCAAGATCAGGGCGAATCCCCCAGACCGTCATTCCCGCGAAGGCGGGAATCCAGGGCATTTCGTGCGAGAACGTTTGAGGCCCTGGATTCCCGCCTTCGCGGGAATGACGGTCTGGGGGATTCGCCTGTGAACGTTTACTGCGTCGTAGTTGAACCCAAACGGAGCAGTTCAACCCAAACGGATTTGCCCCATCCAGCGATTCACCCCGTCTCACGCCAAGACACAATATCGAAGCCCTCCAGTAACGTCGCCATGACACACCCAGGACTAAGTTAGGCCCCCACCCGCCCTACCCCAGGGCCGCCAGAGGAGCCGCGCCATGTCCGCCAAACCCACCATCGTTCTCGTGCACGGCTTCTGGGGCGGCGCGGCGCACTGGGCCAAGACCATCGCCGAGCTGTCGCGCAAGGGCTATCGCGACATCAAGGCGGTCGAGCTGCCGTTGACCTCGCTGGCCGACGACGCCGAACGCACGCGCAAGATGGTCGCTCAGGTCGGCGGGCCGGTGCTGCTGGTGGGCCATTCCTACGGCGGCGCGGTCATCAGCGAAGCCGGCAATCACGACAACGTGGTCGGACTGGTGTACATCGCCGCGTTCGCGCCGGACGCGGGCGAGAGCCCGGGCGGCATCACGCAGGAACATGTGCCGGACGCGGCGGCGAATCTGGCGCCGGACAGCGACGGTTATCTGTGGCTGAAGGCGGACAAGTTCCATGAGAGCTTCTGCCAGGATCTCAGCGCCGAGGAAGGCCTGATCATGGGCGTCACCCAGAAGGCGCCGCTGGCCAGCGCCTTCGGCGACACCGTCGCCACGCCGGCGTGGCGCTCCAAGCCGAGCTGGTATCAGGTCTCCAGCCAGGACCGCATGATCGCGCCGCAGAATCAGCAGCGCATGTCGGCGCGCATGAATGCGAAGAAGGTCATCACGCTCGACGCCGGCCATGCTTCGCTGGCGTCGCGCCCGGTCGAGGTGGCGGCGCTGATCGATGAGGCGGCGCAGGCGGTGGGTTGAGCGGCGGGGCCTCGCTTTTGTAGGAGGGGCTTCAGCCCCGATGCTTTTGTCTCAGGTAGCGGCGATCAGATCTGAAAGGAAAGCATCGGGGCTGAAGCCCCTCCCACATAAGCTAAAAAGCATCGGGGCTGAAGCCTCTCCCACAAAAGCCCTCTCCCACATAAGCTAAAGCGACATCGCCAGATAACGGCTCGGCGGCATGCCGATCAAGCGCTTGAACATGGTCGTGAACGCCGACGCGCTTTCGTAACCCAGATCCAGCGCCAGCGCGGTGATCGCCTCGCCCGCGGCCAGACGCGGCAACGCGGCGAAGATCGCCGCCTGCCGGCACCACTGGCCGAAGCTGGTGCCGGTCTGCGCGCGGAAACGCCGGGTGAAGGTGCGCCGGCTCATCGCCAGGTCGCGGCACCAGTCGTCGATGCTGTCGTGCGGCGACGGATGGGCCAGGTACGCGCGGCAGCGCCTGGCCAGGCGCGGATCGGCCGGAAACGGGATGTCCAGCGGCAGCACCGGCGCGCGTTCGATCTCGTGCACGATCAGCGAATAGATCAGGTCCGGACGCGAACCGCTGCCTGCGTCGACCAGCAGCGGCAGATCCAGGGTTTCCAGCAGCAGATGACGCATCAGCGGCGACACGCCGATCACCCGGCAGTCGCGCGGCAAGGCCGCGCTGACTTCGGGTTCGATATAGATGCTGCGTGTGCTGATCTGCGCCAGCACATGCACGTCGTGGCTCATGCCGGCCGGAATCCACGCCGCGCGCTCGGGCGGTACGATCCAGCGGCCGGTCTGCGTGCCCACCACCATGATCCCGTGCGCGGCATACAGCAACTGCGAGCGGCGATGATCGTGCCGGGCGATGCGGTGATGGGTCGGGTGCTCGTTCGACGTCGCGACGATGCGCCCGGGCAGACTGTCGGCCTGGACCGCAAGGACGTTGCGCATTGGCCCGTTCTCGAAGATTGTTGACCTGAATGATAGTGCGGGCAGGATAAAGGCGGCGTCTACTGGAGGGGTTCAGCCCCTCCCCACTCGCCGCGACCGATGACCACTCTGGATTCCACCGCGACCGCGACGGCCGAGCTGGCCGACGCGGCGACCACGCCGCAGATTCCCGCTTTCGAAGCCCCCCAGGCGCCGGCCGCCGAAGCCGCGAACAAGATCGCTTTGCCGATCCTGGCGATGCTGAGCGTCTGCCACCTGCTCAACGACATGATCCAGTCGCTGCTGCCGGCGCTGTATCCGTTGCTCAAGCAGTCGTTCCAGCTCGATTTCGGCCAGATCGGCCTGATCACCCTGACCTTCCAGGTCACCGCCTCGCTGCTGCAGCCGCTGGTCGGCATCTACACCGACAAGCGGCCGATGCCGTGGTCGCTGGCGATCGGCATGGGCTTCACCCTCAGCGGCTTGTTGCTGCTGTCGCGGGCGACGACGTTCGAGATGCTGCTGCTGGCCGCGGCGCTGGTCGGCTCGGGCTCGTCGGTGTTCCATCCCGAATCCTCGCGGATCGCGCGCATGGCCTCCGGCGGCCGCCACGGCCTGGCGCAATCGCTGTTCCAGGTCGGCGGCAATCTGGGCTCGGCGCTGGGGCCGCTGCTGGCGGCGTACATCGTCATGCCGCGCGGCCAGGGCAGCGTCGCCTGGTTCGCGTTCGCGGCGCTGACCGCGATGGTGATCCTCAGCCGCATCGGCCTGTGGTACCGCGAACAGATTCCGGCGCAGCGCAAGGCCGGCGCGCGCGCGGTCGCGGCGCCGCGGCTGCCGCGTAAAACCATCGTCGCGACCATGGTCGTGCTGGGCCTGCTGATCTTCAGCAAGTATTTCTACATGGCCAGCCTGTCGAGCTATTACACCTTCTACCTGATGCACAAGTTCGGCGTGACCGCGCAGAGCGCGCAGGTGCATCTGTTCGTGTTCCTCGGCGCGGTCGCGCTGGGCACCCTGGCCGGCGGGCCGATCGGCGACCGCATCGGCCGCCGCTACGTCATCTGGTTCTCGATCCTGGGCGTGCTGCCGTTCACGCTGATCCTGCCGCACGCCAATCTGGCCTGGACCACGGTGCTGACGGTGATCATCGGCCTGATCCTGTCCTCGGCGTTCTCCGCGATCCTGGTCTACGCGCAGGAACTCGTGCCCGGCCGCACCGGCGTGATCGCCGGGCTGTTCTTCGGGTTCGCCTTCGGCATGGGCGGGCTGGGCGCGGCGGCGCTGGGACAGCTGGCCGACCATATCGGCATCGAGGCGGTGTACCGGATCTGCGCCTATCTGCCGGCGATCGGCCTGCTCGCGTGGTTCCTGCCGAAGCTGGAGAAGCGCGAGGCGGTCGCGGGCTGAATCCGCGGCGGTGTTGAAGCAAGCGCTTCGCGCACTTGCAAGCGGCGCGATCCGGCGCCATCTGAGCAGGACCGTTTCGATGCCGGCGCGTCTCATCCGACGCGACCGGCCCCGGGCATCCTCGCGCGGCCATGCACCAGAATTCGCTGTTCGACACCACCGATCCGCAGCACCCGATCGACGACGCCGAAGGCGGCGTGCGTTACCTGCCGGGCGTGTTCGATCGCGACTGGTGCCAGCGCCTGTTCGAAGTGCTGTGGCATCAGGCCGAATGGAACAGCCAGCAGCGGATGATGTACGAGCGTCTGGTCGAGGTGCCGCGGCGCATGGCCTCGTACCGGCTCGACCGCGAGCGCGAGCGATTGCCGCCGATGCTGGAAGAAACCGCGCAGCTGGTCGGCGAGCGGCTGGCGGCGCCGTTCAACAGCGTCGGCCTGAATCTTTATCGCGACGGCCGCGACAGCGTCGCCCCGCATAACGACAAGCTGCACGATCTGGTGCCGCGTCAGCCCATCGCGGTGCTGTCGCTTGGCGCGACCCGGCGCATGACCCTCCGCGCCAAGCGCGCGCCGCACACGCAGTGGCATATGGAGTTGGAAGCCGGCAGCCTGGTGGTGATGAGCCACGCTTCGCAACATCACTACGATCATGGCATTCCCAAATCGCCGGGGGTGGGCGATGCGCGCATCAGTATTGCTTTGCGGGTGCGGCAGCCTTAGGCCGTTCAGACCTCGAAAAAAACAAGGCCGGCATTCCCGCGAAGGCAGGTTCCACTTTACTTCGGCGGAGCCGAACATCCAGTGACTTCAGCGTCATCCTTCCAGAACGTCATTCCCGCGAACGCGGGAATGACGGGCAAAAAAAGCGAAATGCTCGCTCGGGTACGAAGCAGAGACTTGAGCGGGCTTTGAGCAGCCCGCTCCGCCGCGGTCAGAGTTCGACCGAAGCCTGCAGCGCCGCCGCCAGCGCCGCATCCCCGGAGGCCAGCTCGGTCCAGCTCAGGGCTAGGCCTTTGCGCCGGCCTTTCTCGGACAACTTCAAGCCGTCCGGGTCGATCGTCAGGGTATAGAGCTTGCCTTCGATTTCCAGTTCGCGCCGTATCGGTTTGTCGAGTCGGGTCATGGTCGTCTCCCTAAGTAGAACGCCATAGAACACAGTGCCGCCGATCGCTACCGCCACCGTCGTTCACGGCTCAGTCGCGCCGGTACCAGTGCAACAAGGGTTCGGGTAATCGCGGCGCCAGATCGATGCCCAGCGCCGCGTGCGCGTCCAGGGTGTCGAGCAGGTTGCGCCGCAGCCGCGCCAGCGGCGGTTGATCCAGCAGTTCGGGCTCGCCCTGCAATTGGTCGAGCAGTTCGCTGGCGCGGGCGAACAGCTGATCGCCCTGTTCGGCCAGTTCCCGGCCCAGCCACGGCCGCAGCGGACGATGCACGAGGTGGCCCTGAGCCTGCATGGCCTGCGCCTGCGCGTCGAGAATCGCGTACGCGCCGCGATACCACTCGCTGTGCCCGGCCGCTTCGACGCGGATGGTCAGCGGCGCCGGCGCGTTGTGTTCGGTCAGGGCGCGGCGCAGTCGCAGTTCCATGGCGCGCGCCTCGCGCACGCTGTCGGTCTGCACCGCGAACGCGCGATCCAGATCGAAGAATTCGAAATAGCGCGGCTGCAGCTGCTGGGCGCGCGAAAGCGGATTGCGCGAAAACCCCAGCTTGAGCAGATCCTCGTAGGCGCACGGCAGCACGTAGAGATAGCAGCGCCCTTGGCTGGCGCTGTGGACCTTCTCCGGCTCGGCGCTGCTCAGGAACGACATGCGGGCATGATCGCGCGGGAATGTCGCATCGGGTGATGCCGGCTGCGCAAATCGGCGGATATCGGCGACCGCCGGTCGGAGGCGCCGCCTCCCCTGCCCCGCCGCGAACCGCGGCAAGGCCCGCGAAAGCGCCTGCGCATCGGCCGACCGTGCGCAATGAACCGCACGGCCGGCCACTGTCCGCTGAAGCACCTGTCCGCTCAGCGATGCCCGGCTTACTTATGGTGCGCACTCTTGGCCGAAACCAGGGCGCTGGTATCGACCTTCTTCACGCCGTCGATATTCTTCGCGATCGAGGCGGCCTTGTCGGCCTGGGTCTTATCGACGTTGCCGGACAGCTTGACCACGCCGTTGACGGTCTCGACGTTGATGTCGGTGCCGGCGACCTCGCTCGACGCCATCAGTTCGGCCTTGACCTTGGTGGTGATCCAGGTGTCGCTGACCGGTTGATTGGAATCGCCACTGGCGGCGGCCGTCGCCGGATCGGTCGCGTCGGCCTTGGTGCCGGCGGTCTGCGGAGCGGCCCAGGCGGCGCCGGACAGGGCGAAGGTCAGGGCGAGGGTTGCGATGATCGGAGTTTTCATGAGGCATCCTCTGGTGATCGATGCAGGCGCTCGACAGCGGCGCGGCTGCGGGATTCAAGCGTTACGGCGATGGGACTCGCGCGGATCGGCGATGCGGCGCGTCAGTGATGCGACTTGCGCCCGGAGCCGGATTTCTTGCCGCCGTGATCTTGTTTGTTGACGGTGCGCCAGGCGCGTTCCTCGGCTTCCTTCTTCGACACGCCTTCCTCGATATAGCCTTTTTCGATGTGCTCGGCCTGACGTTTCTGCTTGTCGGTATAGGACGTTTTGTCGCCGCGGGGCATGGGACTCTCCTTCTCGTTCTCGTCGGTTCTCTCAGCGGGTGCGGGTGTAAGATTGCGTCCCGGCGCATCTCACCGGATCGTTCGAAGTCGTTGCGTTTGCCGTGGCAACGACGCTACGCGCCGCGAAGTTAAGCCGTGCGTAGCATGGTGTTAGCGCGGCGTGTTGCGTTCATGCTCGTCGCGCGAAGGTGATGGCGCCCGCTGTGCGCGATCACGATCGAGTCACGAGCGCGCGGTTATCAAAGACACGGTCACCCTCGTGGAGCGCATTCATGTCCGTCATGGAGCAACTGTGGGTCGTCGGCGCCACGGCCTACGCGATGATGCTGGGCGGCGCGATCGGTTACGAACGCGAACTCAAGAACCGGCCGGCGGGATTCCGCACGCACATGCTGGTGGCCGGCGCGTCGTCGCTGTTGATCGGGATGGGCCAACTGGCGATCGCCGATCCGCGTTTCCGCATGCCGCTGCTGATCAACATGGACCCGATGCGATTGGTCGAAGCGGTCGTCGCCGGCGTGTCCTTCATCGGCGCCGGCACCATCTTCGCCTCGCGCGGCGGCAAGGACGTCGCCGGCATCACCACCGCCGCCTCGCTGCTGATGGTCGCGGTGATCGGCGCCTGCGCCGGGCTGCGCTATCACTTGCTGGCGCTGGCGTCGGCGGTGCTGACCCTGCTGGTGCTGGTGGCGCTGGATGTCTTCGAACGGCGCTGGCGGACGAAGCCGACGCCGACACGGAACGGCCGGTAGCCGCCGCGGCTACAAATCCGGCAGCGTCTGTTCGGCCTGGGCGAAGCCTTCCCAGGGATCGCTGCTCAGGCGCGAAGCGCGGCGCTTGGCCTTGGCCAGATCGAAATCGGTCGAGGAACGGCTGCGCGAAAACTCGTCCCAGCGCAGCGGCATCGCCACCGGCGCGCCGCTGCGCGCGCGCAACGACCAACTGGTGACGCTGGTCGCGCCGCGGGCGTTGCGCAGCCAGTCGATGAAGATGCGGTCCTTGCGCGCGGCCTTGGAGGCGGTGGCGAGGTAACGCAGCGGCGATTGCTCGACCATCGCGCCGGCGAAGGCTTCGCTGAAAGTCTTGACCCGGGCCCAGTCCGGCCCGCGGCGGATCGGCACGCACACATGCACGCCCTTGCCGCCGGACAGCCGCACCCAACTGTCCAGGCCGATTTCGCTCAGGCGATCGCGCACCTCGCGCGCGGCGCGCTTGATCTCGCTCCAGGCCAGTCCTTGCGCCGGATCGAGATCGAACACGATGCGATCGGGGCGGTCGGGTTTGTCGCGGCGCGCGCCCCAGGGATGGAATTCCAACGTGTTCATCTGCACCAGCGCCATCACGCCCTCGATGTCGCGCACGTAGACGTAGTCGGCCTTGCCGCTGGACTCGCGCAGATTCACCGGGTGCACGTGCGGGCCGAAACTGTCGCTGTGGTGCTTCTGGAAAAAACACTGCGAGCCGATGCCGTCGGGACAACGCAGCAACGAGATCGGCCGGTCGATCAACTCCGGAAGCAGCCATCGCTCGACCGCGCGATAGTAGTCGGCGACCTCGCCCTTGCTGATGCCCGGGTCGGGGAACACGATGCGTTCGGGATGGGTGATGTTCGTGTGCGCCATCTTCGACTCCTGGTTCGTTGCGCGGCCCGACGCGGCGGGCGTCCGCTTCGCGGCGCCGGTTTTCCGCCCCGCGCCCGCCAACGCCGCGCTCAGATCGGCCGCGCGCTTGTCCTCGCGCAACCGCATGAAGCTGGCCTGGCGGACCAGCCCTTCCTTGCCGCGTCCGCGCGAATGCACATCGACGACCAGTTCCGGCTCGACCCAGCGCACCTGCCGCGTCGGGAAGGGTACGTGCGCCGGCAAGGCCAGTGTCGGCTGCGCGCGATGCAGGGTCTTGAGCCGCCGCGTCAGCGAGCGCAGCGTGGCGTCGTCGAATCCGCTGCCGACCCGGCCGACATACTCCAGCCCCTGCGGGCCGGGTTGCGCCAACAGCAACGAGCCGAACCCGTGCCGGCTGTTCTTCGGCGGCGTATGCCCGACCACGATGAATTCTTCGTCGGCGACATGCTTGAGCTTGATCCAGGCCTGCGTGCGCCCGCCGCGATACGGCGCGTCGGCGCGCTTGCTGATGATGCCTTCCAGGCCGGCGCGGGCGCTGGCCGCCAGCACCTCGTCGGCCGCGCCTTCGACGTGTTCGCTGAACGCCAGCGCCGGCGAATCCGAAGTCGCCAGCAACTCGCGCAACAGATCGCGGCGCCGCGATTGCGCCGCGCCGCGCAGGTCGATGCCGTCCAGGTACAGCAGATCGAACAGCACGTAGCGCAGGGCCTGCACCTGCCCGGATTCGAGCAGGCGCTGCAATTGGCCGAAATCGCTGTGGCCGTCGCGGCCGGGCGCGATCAGTTCGCCGTCCACGATCAGGCTGCGCACCGGCAACGCGCGCAGCGCTTCGGCCAGATGCGGGAAGCGCTCGGTCCAGTCCTGGCGGTTACGCGATTCCAGCCGCAGTTTGCGTTGGCGATAGGCGAGCAGACGGTAGCCGTCCCATTTGACCTCGTGCAGCCAGCCCTCGCCTGCCGGCGGATGTTCGCGCAGGGTCGCCAGTTGCAGTTCGATCTGGTCCGGCATCGCCGCGGCCTTGGCGCCGTCGAGCGCGAGCGCGGTCTTGCGCCAACCGTCGCGAGACAATGGCCGCACGGGGTTTTCCGCTTTCGCGGCGGCGGCCGGTACGGTGGCCTTCGGGCCGGGTCGGCTTGCACGTGTAGTAGCAGTCGCTTTGCGTTTCCCCGCGCTCGCATCCGCCTTGCCGTTGCGAGCCGGCTTCGCCGTGGTCTCGCGCAGGATCTCGTCCGCATCGCTGTCGCGCGCATAGTCGTCGTTGCGTTTGATCAGCAGCCACTGCCGCTGGTGCCCGGACGGCTTGGTCCGCACCAGGGTGAAGGCGCCGCGCAGGTGTTCGCCGCGCAGCGAGAAATCCAGCTTGCCCGCGCCGATCTGTTCGAGCGCGTCCTCATCGGTGTGCCACACGCCGCGATCGAAGATATCGACGTGGCCGGCGCCGTAGTGGCCTTGCGGAATATCGCCGTGGAAGTCGGCGTAATCGAGCGGATGATCCTCGACTTCGACCGCCAGCCGCCGCTCGCCGGCGCGCAGCGACGGCCCCTTTGGCACCGCCCAGCTCTTGAGCGCGCCGTCGGCTTCCAGACGAAAATCGTAGTGGCGCGCGCGGGCATGGTGCAGTTGCACGACGAAGATCGGCTCATCGCGGCGCTTGCGCGAGCCCTTGGCACCGGCTTCCGCCGCCGGTTCCGGCGTGACGCCCAGGCGGCGCTTGCGCACGTAATCGCGCAGGCTCATGGATGCCGGTCTCGCCGCATGGACTCAGTCACGGCCATCCTCAGGCCGATTTGCGCGCGCGCTTCTTCGCGGCTTTCCTGGCGGTTTTCTTAGCCGCCTTGGCCGGCGCCTTGCGCGCGGCCTTCTTCGCCGCGGCCGCCTGCCCGCCCTTCTTGGCCAGGCTGCGCTTGAGCAGTTCGGCGAAGTCGATGACGTTGGTGGCGGCGTTCTCCGGCAGTTTGGATTCCTCGGTCTGCTTGCCGCGCACGACCTTCTTCGACTTCACCCGTTGCTCGATCACTTTATGCAGGCGCGCGCGGAAGTCGTCCTTGTAGCTTTCCGGCTTCCATTGCCCGCTCATCGAATCGATCAACTGCTCGGCCATGTCGATCTCGCGCGGGGAAATCTTCCACTTCGCCAAACCGCCCTCGGGCAGTTTGTAGTCGGCCGGATCGATGATCTCCTGCGCGTAGCGCAGGATCAGCAGCAGCAAGGCGTCGCCCTGCGGCGCCACCGCGGCCAGGTATTCGCGGGTGCGGATCACCACCCGGCCGATGCCGACCTTGCCGCTGCGCTTGAGCACCTCGCGCAGCAGCACGTAGCCCTTTTCGGCCTTCTTGCCCGGTTCCAGCACATACGGCTTTTCGTAGAACTCCGCGCCGATCGAGGCGGCATCGACGAAGGTGTCGATGTCCACGGTTTCCTTGTGATCGGGCGAGGCCGCGGCGATATCGGCTTCCTCGATCACCACGTAGCTGCCCTTGTCGTACTCGAAGGCCTTGACGATCTCCTTCCACGGCACTTCCTCGCCGGTCTCCTCGTTGATCCGCTCGTAGCGGATCGGCGACTTGTTGCGGCTGTCGAGCATGCGGAAATGCAGATCGACCCGGCGCTCGCCGGTCATCAGCTTGACCGGGATGTTGAGCAGTCCGAACGACAGGGTTCCGGTCCAGATCGGGCGCGCCATGGTCAGTCCTCGGAGGTGGGCCAGACCGGACGCGGCCGGTCCGGCGCGGTGGGTCGGCGATCGGCGGCGGCGCGCGAATCGGTTGCCGCGCCGGGCCGGCGCGCGTCTTCGCTGTCGCCGGAAGCGCGCGGGTCGGCGCGCGCGGTCGGATCGGGGCGATCGTCGCCGCTGTCCGCGTCCTGCGCCCGCTTCGTCTCGTCCAGCAGATCGCGCGCCTTGCAGGCGAGTTGCTCATAACGCGCGCGGAACTCTTCCAGCGTGACTTCGTCGAGTTCTTCCAGGTCCAGCAGGCTGTTCTCCGCGCTCTCGGTGGCGCGGATCAGTTCGTCGAGCTTGATCTGCACCGCGGTCGAGTCGCGGTTCTGCGAGTTCTGGATCAGGAACACCATCAGGAAGGTGACGATGGTGGTGCCGGTGTTGATCACCAGTTGCCAGGTATCGCTGAAACCGAACAACGGCCCGGAGATCACCCACACCAGCACGACCCCGACCGCGAGGCCGAAACACAACGGTTGCCCGGTGAAGCGCGCGGCCGCCTTGGCCCCGCGCTCGAACGCGCGGTGCAGTGCATTCATTGCGCGCGCCTGTGCAGGCGCAGGCGTTCGCAGGCCGCGGCCACGACGATGCGCGCCTCGTCCCAATCCAGGCGCGATACGCCGCGCACGCGCCGGTAACATCCGCGCAATTCTTCTTCCATGTCGGAAAAACTGCGGCCGTGGCCGCGCATGTAGGCGTCCAGGCCCAGCTTCAGGGCCGGCTCGTAGTCGCCAAAACGCAGGCCGGTGCGATCGATCAGAAGACCGCGGTGATGGCGGCGCCAGTGCGACAGCTCCGCATCCAGATCGACGGCGTCGGGCGAAAGAATCGAATCCAGCGGCCTGGAGAAACGGCCGGCGCCGATCGCACCGGAGGAAACGACGAAACCGCTGTGATGGGTACGATGGCTTTCGAAGCGCATGCTTGACTCCTTGCGGTGCATCGCGTGCATGGGTGGCATGGACGAATGTTTCCGACTGGCAACCGTTTCGCGCTCAAATCGATGCACGAAGTGCGGCTGCGAGCCCGGATGCATCCGGTCGATCACGGCCCCCTGGCGTACCTTGCCATCGCAGCGCGCGAAGACCGCGTCAGTACGGACGCGGCGAATTACCCGAGCGTTCAGTTGCGCTCACGCGGCCGCGCGCCGCGCATGGGCGATGCGCGGCGCGCGCGCGACGGGATTGGAACAACGCGCGCATGGCGCGCGGATTGGTTCGTCCGGCGGCGCCTTTGCATACGCGGCCGTTACATCGGATCTACGCGGTCTTAACCCGCCCGACCATCGTCACGGTTTGAGCCTGAATCGGCTAAAAAGCCGCAGTCATCCACTCGAACGCGCGGCGAGATTGCGCAGCACCTGATCGATGCTCGACTCCGCCGCCGCGCTCGCCGTGCCCGGCCGCCGCACCAGCAGGCGGTGCACTTCGCGCTGATCCTGCGCCGGCAGGGTTTCGATGTCCTCCACCTGTCCGGCCAGCAGGCTCGCCACCGCGACGCCGTCGCGCAGGGCGATGCGCGCGCCGGGAATGCGCGCGACCTTGGTTCCGGCCAACACGCTGCCGGTGAGGTTCAAGGGATCAGCCGCGGACACGCAGACGATTTCGCCGTCGTGTTCGCGCTGGCGCACCTGGCGCAGGGCGTTGACCGCGTCGGGCAAGGCGTATTGCTCGCCGGTCATGCCGGCGATGAAACGGCCGCCGCGGATTTCGCCGCGCGCTTCCAGGCGGCGATAGACCCGCAACAGATCGCGCCACGGCGGCAGCCAGCCGGCTTCGCGCTGGATCAGCCGCCAGAACACCACGCCGTAGCGTTCGAGCAGGCGCCAGGCGATGTGTTCGATCGCTTCCGCGCCGCGCGCGGCCTGAGCCGGCGCGCTCGCGGCATCGGCGGCCGGCGGCGGCGCCGCGGCGGTCAGCGACCAGCGCCCGGCGTCCTGCAGATCGGTGAGCATCGCGCGGCGGCGGCGATGGCCGTGGGTCGAGGCGCGCTTGGACGGCGGCACCAGCAAAGCGCGCAGGCCGGCGAAACTGTCGCAGGTGATGCGGCCGCGGGTGACCAGTTCGCCCAGCGCTTCTTCCAGTTCGGTGCGCAGCAGATGCGCGGAGTGTTCGAGTTCGTCGAAGAACGAGGCGCCGCGCGATTCCAGCACGCTCAGCACGCGTTGCGCGCGCGAGGACACAGGCGCCGGATCGGCGTTGCGATCGGCGGCCGCGCGCCAGTCGGGCAAGGCGCGGCGCGGCAGCAGCACGATCGGGGTCTGGCGCACGCTCGGCACGCCCTGCGGCGCGGCGTTGTCGCCGCCGCCGGCGTTGGCGTTCGGACGCAGGCGCGCCCAGGTGACCCGGCCGGCGGCGCACAGTTCGTCGAGCCAGCTGGATTCGTAGTCGGCGATGCGCGCGGGCAGCAGTTCGCTTTCCCACACGCAGGCCGGCGCTTCGAACCCTTCCAGTTGCTCCAGCACCGCCTGCAGCGCCTGCGGGCCGCTCATGCGCGCGCGCTTGGACAGGTGCTGCCAGTCGGCCAGGAAGCGGGCGAAATCGCGCGGCGCCACCGGTTCGATCTCGCGGCGCAAACGGCCGACGGTATAGCGGTGGATGCGCGCCAGCAGATGCCGCTCGCACCATTGTTCCTCGCCGCCGAGCAGGCTTTCGCGGCTGAAGCGGCCGCGCATCACATAGCCTTCCGACTCCAGGCGCAGCAGCGCCAGCTCGATCTCGCCGGCATCGCGGCGGTTGTCGCGCGCCAGCACCGCGACAGTGGTCGGGCCCAGCGCGGTCAGGCGCGAACGCAGCAGATCGATCAGCGCCGATTCGCCGGTCCATTCGGCCTGCGCGTATTCCTCCGGCACTCGTACCGGCGGCGTCGCCAGCGCCTCGGGAAACAGCGCCAGCGCCTGCGGCAGGCCTTCGGTCGCGACCCACCACGATGGTTCGGCGTCGGCGGCACGCAGACGCAGCGCGGTGGCACGGCCGCTGTCGGCCAGTTCGCGCAACCAGCCTTGCCAGCCGGGCGCCTGGGCTTCTTCCGCGGTGAGGTAGCCCAGTCCCATCAGCGCTTCGTGCATTTCGTCGAAATCGCGCACTTCCGGCCACGCTTCCAGGCGCACCGCGTCGATCGCCTCCGGATCGAGCCGGCCCAGATCGTCGGCGCTGTCGGCCTGGGCGTAACGCCGCGCCATCACCGCCTGGGTGCGGCGCTCTTCGATCGGCGCGTCGTCGAGGAAGGCATACGGCTTGGCGTTGATCGCTTCGGCCGCGATCGGCGACGGCCCGGTCACGTCGCGGCCGACCACGCGGATCTCGCCGGCTTCCAAGCGCTGGAGCATGCGCAGCCAGCCGGCGCTGTCCATCGCTTCGAACAGGCAATCGTGCAGGGTCTGCGCGACCAGCGGATGCTCGGGCACCTCGCGCTCGCCGACCAGATTCTCCGCGCAGGCGACCTGATCGGGGAACACCGTCGCCAGCAGGTCTTCGCTCTTCATCCGCTGCAGTTGCGGCGCCACCTTGCGGCCGCCGACGAAACGCGGCAGGGCCAGCGAGGTGGTCGCGTTCCAGCGCCAGCGCACGCCGAACAAGGGCGCGTCCAGCAGCGCCTGGATCAGCACGTCCTGCGCCGAGGCCGAATGCAGATAACGCGCCACGTCTTCCAGGGCGAAGCTGTGCGCGGTGGACAGCGACAGCACGATCGCGTCCTCGGTCGCGGCCGCCTGCAGTTCGAAATTGAACTTGCGGCAGAAGCGCTTGCGCAGCGCCAGTCCCCAGGCCTTGTTGATGCGGCTGCCGTAGGGCGAATGAATCACCAGCTGGGTGCCGCCGGATTCGTCGAAGAAACGCTCGAACACCAGCGTGTCCTGGGTCGGCACCACGCCCAGCACCTGCCGCGTGCGCGCCAGATAATCGGTCAGTTGCAGCGCGGCTTCGGCGTCCAGCGCCAAGGCCTCGCTGAGCCGGCGCGCCGCGCCGGCGGCGTCGGCGGCCTCGCTCAGCAGCGCCTCCACCTGCGCGCGCAAACGCGACACGCTGTGCGACAACTCGTCGCTGCGGCCGGGCGCTTCGCCGAGCCAGAACGGAATATTGGGCGGCTGGCCCTGCGCGTCCTCCACCCGCACCCGCCCCGGTTCCACCCGCAGAATGCGGTAACTGGCGTTGCCGAGCTGGAACACGTCGCCGGCCAGGCTCTCGACCGCGAAATCCTCGTTGACGTTGCCGATCACCTGCGCTTCGGGCTCCAGCAGCACCGCGTAATCGCCGGTATCGGGAATGGTGCCGCCGGACATCACCGCGGTCAGGCGCGCGCCGCGCCGCGCGCGCACGCGCCCGTGCACGGCGTCGCGATGGATGTAGGACGCGCGCGGGCCGCGCCGGGTGGTGAAACCGTCGGCCAGCATGCGCACGATCGCATCGAAGTCCTTGCGCGCCAGTTGCGCATACGGCCAGGCGCGGCGCACCCAGGCGTACAGCGCGTCCTCGCTCCATTCGCGCGCGGCGACTTCGGAGACGATCTGCTGCGCCAGCACGTCCAGCGGCGCCGGCGGAATCTGCAGAGCGTCGAGTTCGCCGCGGCGCACGCTGTCGAGCAGCGCCGCGCATTCGACCAGATCGTCGCGCGACTGCGGGAACAACCGGCCCTTGGGCACGCCGCCGACATGGTGGCCGGCGCGCCCGACCCGCTGCAGGAACGCGGCGATGGCGCGCGGCGAACCGAGCTGGCAGACCAGATCGACATCGCCGATGTCGATGCCCAGCTCCAGCGACGCGGTCGCCACCAGCACCCGCAGTTGCCCGCGCTTGAGCCGCTGCTCGGCGTCCAGGCGCAATTCGCGCGACAGGCTGCCGTGATGCGCGGCGACCGCGTCCTTGCCGAGCCGGTCGGCCAGATGGCGCGCGGCGCGCTCGGCCATGCGCCGGGTGTTGACGAAGACCAGCGTGGTGCGATGTTCGCCGACCAGCGCGGCCAGGCGCGTATAGACCTCGTCCCATTGTTCGTGCGACATCACCGCCGACAGCGGCGAGGCCGGCAGTTCCAGGGCCAGATCGCGCTGCTTGGCGTAGCCGATATCGACGATCGCGCAATCGGGCGCGCCATCGGCATCGACCGCGTCGCTGCCGACCAGGAAGCGCGCGACCTCGATGATGGGTTTCTGCGTGGCCGACAGGCCGATGCGCACCGGCGGCGCGGCGCACAACTCGCGCAGGCGTTCGAGAGTCAGGCTCAGATGGCTGCCGCGCTTGTCGTCGGCCACGGCGTGGATTTCGTCCACGATCACCGAACGCACCGTGGACAGCATGGCGCGGCCGGATTCCGAGCCCATCAGCACGTACAGCGATTCCGGCGTGGTCACCAGGATATGCGGCGGCCGCTTGCGCATCTGCGTGCGTTCGCCGGCCGGGGTGTCGCCGGTGCGCACCGCGGTGCGGATGCCCGGATCGGGCAGGCCCATGCGCTGCAGTTGCTCGGCGATGCCGGCCAGCGGCGCTTCCAGGTTGAGGTGG
This sequence comes from Lysobacter sp. ISL-50, assembly GCF_018612875.1. Taxonomy (GTDB): domain Bacteria; phylum Pseudomonadota; class Gammaproteobacteria; order Xanthomonadales; family Xanthomonadaceae; genus Lysobacter. The sequence goes on from NZ_JAGGRI010000026.1 coordinate 61,118, forward strand.
ATGTCGTTGGACAGCGCCTTCAGCGGCGAAACGTAGACCACCGCGGTTTCATCGCGCAGGCCCTGGCCGGCGTTGTCCGCGCCCAGGCCCTCGCGCACCAGGTCGTCGATCGCGGCCAGGAACGCGGTCAGGGTCTTGCCCGAACCGGTCGGCGCGGCGACCAGGGTGTTGCGGCCGGCCTTGATCGCCGGCCACGCCAGTGCCTGCGCCTGCGTCGGTGTCGGGAAGGCGGCGCGGAACCAGGCGGCGATGGCGGGATGGAAGTCGTCTAGCACCATGATCGTGCGGTACTCCGGCAGACCGGAAGGATCGTCTCCAGATGGGGGCGATTGTGGCATTGCCTACCGCCTGAACGGCCGCGGCGCGCGCGACCGGTTCGAAGCGGTGAACGGTTCAGCCGCGCTCACGCCGGCCGACGCTTGACCTTCCCATCATGGCAAGGCCCACCCTGGCGGCATCGAGTCTCCTGGATGTCTTTCATGAATGCGACCGCCTCCTCCCTCCCCGACCTGCGCCAGCTGCAGGCGCCCATTGCGGGCATGACCTGCGGCTCGTGCGTGGGCCGGGTCGAAAAAGCGCTGAGGGCCGTGCCGGGCGTGGAATCGGTCAGCGTGAATCTGGCCACCGAAAGCGCCCGTGTAGCATTCACCGACGCCGTCTCACCTGGTGAGATCGAACAGGCGATCCGCGCCGCCGGTTACGCGCTGGTAAGCGAAGAAGTCGCGCTGCGCCTGCAAGGCATGAACTGCGGCTCATGCGTCGGCCGGATCGAGAAAGCGCTCAAGGCCGTGCCCGGGGTGCTGGAGGCCTCGGTCAATCTGGCGACCGAACAGGCCCGCGTGCGGGTGGTCACGGGCACGCCGGCGTCGGCGCTGATCGATGCGGTCGAACATGCCGGCTATGCGGCGGCCTTGGCCGATTCCGCGAAGGCGGGCGCCGCGCCGGCGAACGATGTCGCGACCGCTGGCGACACCGGCGCGGCTGCGGGCGCGAACGCAATCGCGGCCTCGCCGGTTACCCGCGAAACCCGCCATCTGCTGATCGCCGCATTGCTGACCGCGCCGCTGATCGCGCCGATGCTGGCACTGCCGTTCGGCCAGCACTGGATGTTGCCGGGCTGGCTGCAGTTCGCCCTGGCCACGCCGGTGCAGTTCTGGCTGGGCGCGCGGTTCTATCGCGCCGCCTGGGGCGCGTTGCGCGCGCGCAGCGGCAACATGGACCTGCTGGTCGCGCTCGGCACCAGCGCCGGTTACGGCCTGAGCCTGTATCACCTGCTGCGCGGCGACAGCGCCGCGCTGTACTTCGAAACCTCGGCCGCTATCGTCACCTTGATCCTGCTCGGCCGCTGGCTGGAAGCGCGCGCCAAGCGCCAGACCACCGCCGCCATCCGCGCCCTGCAGGCACTGCGCCCGGCCAGCGCGCGGGTGCTGCGCGACGGGGTCGAACACGAAGTGGCGATCGCGCAATTGCGCGTCGGCGATCATGTCGTCGTGCGTCCGGGCGAACGCATCGCCGCCGACGGCCGCATCGTCGAAGGCCGCACTCATGCCGACGAATCGCTGATCACCGGCGAATCGCTGCCGGTCGCGCGCGGCGAAGGCGACCGGGTCACCGGCGGCGCGGTCAACGGCGAAGGCCGGATCGTGGTGGAAACGCTCGCGGTCGGCGCGGAAAGCGCGCTGGCGCGGATCATCCGCCTGGTCGAGGACGCGCAGGCGCGCAAGGCGCCGATCCAGCATCTGGTGGATCGGGTCAGCGCGGTGTTCGTGCCGGTGGTGATCGCGCTGGCCGTGCTCACCCTGCTCGGCTGGGGCGTGTCCACGGGCGACTGGAACCGCGCCATCCTCAACGCCGTCGCGGTGCTGGTGATCGCCTGCCCCTGCGCGCTCGGGCTGGCCACGCCGACCGCGATCATGGCCGGCACCGGCGTCGCCGCGCGCCACGGCATCCTGATCAAGGACGCGCAGGCGCTGGAGATCGCCCATCGCATCGAACGGGTCGCGTTCGACAAGACCGGCACGCTGACCGAAGGCAAGCCGGTGCTGAGCGAATCGATCGCCATCGACGGCGACCGCGACGCTCTGCTGCGCGCGGCGGCGGCGCTGCAGGTCGGCAGCGAGCATCCGCTGGCCACAGCGGTGCTGAGCGCGTTCGACGGCGGCGCGATCCCGGCCGCTACCGGCGTGCGCGCAGTGCCCGGACGCGGCCTGCGCGGCGAGGTCGAAGGCCGCGCGCTGCTGCTCGGCAGCACCCGCATGCTGGAAGAAGCCGGCGCCGATCTGTCGCCGCTGCGCGCCCAGGCGCAAGCGCTGCGCGAACGCGGCCACAGCCTGTCGTGGCTGGCCTCGCACGACGACGGCGCGCCGCGCGTGCTGGGCCTGCTGGCCTTCGCCGACACGCCGCGTCCCGACGCCCGCGCCGCGATCGAGCGCCTGCACGCGATGGGCCTGCGCACCGCGATGATTTCCGGCGACCACGCCGGCGCCGCGCAGGCCATCGCCGCGCAACTGGGCATCGACGAGGTGCGCGCCGACGTGCTGCCCGAACACAAGGCGCAAGCGGTGGCCGAATTCGCCCGCGACGGCCGCGTGGCCATGGTCGGCGACGGCGTCAACGACGCGCCGGCGCTGGCCGCGGCCGATGTCGGCATCGCCATGGGCAGCGGCACCGACGTGGCCATGCAGGCGGCCGGCATTACTTTGATGCGCGCGCAGTTGGGTTTGATCGCCGACGCCATCGCGATCTCGCGCCGCACCACCGGCAAGATCCGCCAGAATCTGTTCTGGGCCTTCGGCTACAACGTCGTCGGCATCGTGCTGGCGATGCTGGGCCTGCTGGACCCGGTGGTCGCGGCCGCGGCGATGGCCTTCTCCAGCGTCAGCGTGCTCGCCAACACCTTGCTGCTGCGCCGCTGGAGGCCGGCATGAACCCGATCAAGAGGAAGCCGCCCGTGAACCACAGCGCCATCGCCCCCGAACTCGCCCAGGCCAAGGCCGACGGCCTGCACAACATCGGCGAAGCCGCGCAGCTCAGCGGCGTGAGCGCGAAGATGATCCGCCATTACGAAGGCATCGGCCTGATCCCGGCGGCCCATCGCAGCGTCGCCGGCTACCGTCTGTACAGCGACAGCGATCTGCACCGGCTGCGCTTCGTCAAGCGCTCGCGCTCGCTGGGGTTTTCGATCAAGCAGATCGAGACCTTGCTGGGCCTGTGGGACAACCGCTCGCGCGAGAGCGCCGAGGTCAAGCGGCTGGCGCTCGATCATGCCGCGGAGCTGGCGGCGAAGATTCGCGAGATGCAGACCATGCAACGCACACTGGAGGAGTTGGCACGCAAGTGCCACGGCGACGAGCGGCCGGATTGTCCGATCCTGCAGGATCTGGCGGCACAGTGTTGCGATGGCGGCAAGGTGGAACGGAGCTGAGTCCGCGGTCCTGAACGCGCGCCTTGCCCGGGCTTTCATCGATAAGCCTTGCACCGACGACGATGGAAGGCGAATGCCCCGGCCTTGCCTGCCTCGGCGGGCGTCCTTCTTCGAAAGCGATGACCGGCTGAGCCAGGATGGCGCGGTGGCCGCTACGCGTTCAGCGCACTTTCGCCGCCAACGCGTTCAACGACAGCGTCGCGCACAGCGCGGCCATGCCCCATCCCGCCCACTTCACCGTGTCGCGCGGGCGTCCGACCAGCGAATAGAACGCCATCGCCGGCAGCGCCGCGGCCAGCAGCCGCGCCAGATGCAGGCCGGCCGCGCGCCGGCCGACATAGCGGCGCAGCGCGATCTGGCGCGAACGCGCGTAGTGGAAGCGCTTGATGAACTCCACCCGCCAGCCCGTTCCGGACGAGCCGCCGCCGGGATGCACGGCGTTCGCGGCAGGCTGCAACAGACAGTCGTAACCGGCCGCGCGCAGGCGCAGACACAGGTCGTCATCCTCGTAATAGAGGAAGAAGCGTTCGTCGAAACCGTCGATGTGGGCGAACGCGGCGGTGTCGGCGAGCAGGCACGAGCCGTGCAGCCAGTCCGCGCGCACCACCGCATCCGGAACCCGATACGGGCCCGGCGGCTGTTCGGCGAAGAACGGCGGCCGCCACGACTTCTGCGGCAAGCCCACACCTCGCCAGCCCTGCGGAGCGATCAGGGCGGCATTGCCGTGCGAGGCCATGCAGGCGGCCAGCGCCAGCACGCTGTCCGGCTCGATCCGGCAGTCGGGGTTCAACAACAGCGCGCAGGGCGTTGCGACCGCTCGCATCGCCGCATTGTTGGCGGCGCCGAAACCGCGGTTTTCGGCGAATGCGATCAACTCCACCCACGGCAACCGCCGCGCCACCTCCGCCGCCGTGCCGTCGCTGCTGCCGTTGTCGATCACGATCGCGCGGGCGAAGGGGCGCAGCTGCGCGGCGATGTCTTCGATCAACGCGCGACTGTTGTAGGTCACGCAGACCGCGGTGATCGAATCCAGCTCCGACCGGGCGCTCATGCGGCGGCCTCCGCGCCGGTCTCGCGCGCGGCCAGTGCGGGAATGCAGGCCAGCAGCAGCAGGAAGGTGTGGCGATGGGTGAAATCCGACCACAAGCCGTTGAACAGTCCCGCGCTCAGGTAGATCAGCACCACGCAGGCGAAGAAGCCGCGCTGAGGGTCCGGCAAAGTCGCGATGCGTCGCGACAGCGCGGCGATCAGGACCAGCAGGATCGCCAGGCCGGCGCCGCCCTGCTCGCTCAGTATCAGCAGGAACTCCTGATGCGGATGCCCGAACCAGAACGACTCGGCGTCCGCCTCGCCGGCGGTGCGCGACTCGTGCTGCGGCCGCCACTGGCCCAGGCCGTGGCCGAACAGCGGCGCGGCGGCGACGATCGGCAAGGTGTCCTGCCACAGGCGCAGGCGCACACCCGCCGAAGTCGGCGCCTGCGAATCGCGGTAGCTGCGCACCTCGTCGGGCACCGACGACACCAGACGCTGCTCCACCGGTGGCGCGTTCAGCACCAGCGCGACCGCGACGGCGGCGACCGCGATCCCCGCGGTCGCCGCGGCCCAGCGTGGATAGCTGCGATGCGCCCGAATCCAACGCCACAGCCAGTACGCGATCAGCGGCGCCAGCACCAGATATGCGGTGCGGCTTTGTAGCAGCAACGTAACCGCGACCAGAACCGCCAACGCCAGCGCGAACGCGGCCAGGCGCAACGCCCGCGAGCGCGCGCAGAACGCTATCGACACCGCCATCGAGCCGAGCATCAGCCACGCCAGCCCTTGCTGCGTGTATTCCTTGAACACGGTGTTGCGCATCGACGGCGCGGCGGCGACCAGTTCGCGCTGCGGCAGCAGGCCGAACTGCATCGCATAGGACGCTGCGAGCACCAGCGTCGCGGCGAGCATGAATCCCGCCAACGCGCGCCAGCGCCAACGCGCATCGGTCAGCACGCTGGCCAGGATCAGCGGATAACAGAACAGCCACAGCCGCGAGCTGCTCAACTGCCGCCAATCGCCTTCCCAACCCGCGTGCACGGCGCTGATGGCGGTCACCGCCCACCACAGCAGGCAGCCGCGCACGAACGGATCGCGCAACGCGCCGCGCAGACGCGCGCGCAAGTCCGCGCCCAGCAGCGATCCAACCAAGGCCAGGGCCAACCCCACCACCACCGCGGGCTTGTTCAAGGGCAGCGCGAACAGCGCAAGGATCGCGAAGCCTCTGGCGCACGCCAGCGCGCACAGGCGCAGGCGGCACGGGATCGACGGGATCGGGGAACGGGACGTGGACGGATCGAATCGAGGCACGAGAGAACGGCCTCGCGCCGTCCTGAATTTGAGAGAGCGCCGCACCGCGTTCGTCGCGAACGCGCACGGGACCGGGCATCAAGGGCGGCGATGCTAGCCCGGAGATTTTCGTCGCGACAGTCGCGGGTCGACCCACGCGGCTGGACAGCTGTAATTCGTGCGTACTAATGCTGCGCTTTAGACGCCTCAGATGCGCGAAGACATCGCGACCCGGAAAAACCGCATGGACGGACGACATGCGGCACAGCGGTGCGCGGGCTCAGCCAAGCGCTTCAGGTCGCCACATCACTGACGTGCGCAACTGTCGCGCAGCCGGACGCGCCTATCGCACTGATTAAGTGCGCAAAGTAAGTTACTTTTATCGACGCAAAGATCACCAATCAGGCGTCCACTTTGCGATTCAGTATTCGTACATACAATCGACGCGGAAAGCGCCCGCACATGACGCTCCGGCTCCGAGTTGCGCCGACCTTCCATATGCGCTTCGATCCACCGTACCGCCGCGGCTCAACGGCGGCCCACCCGCTCGCTCAGTTGAGCTTGGCCACCCAAGCCAACGGCATCCGCTTCATCAGCCAGCCCAGCGGTGCCCACGGCCACCACGGCACGTAGGCCTTGGCCTTTTCCTTCTCGATCGCGCGCACCAGCAAACGGCAGCCGGTGGCTTCGTCGATGATGTACGGCGTCTGCTTGGCCGGCGACTGGTCGTTCATCTCGGTGCGGATGTAACCGGGGAAGATCGTGCTGACCTTGATCGCCGGCTTGCGCAGCATGTCGGTGCGGATGCCCTCGGCCATCGAGGCCACGCCGGCCTTGCTGGCGGCGTAGGCGGTCAGGCCGCCGCGCATGCCGCGCATCGCGCTCATAGAGGAAATCAGCACCAGATGCCCCTGCGACGCCTCGCGGAAGATTTCCATCGCCGCCTCGCACTGCGCCAGCGCGGCGAGGAAGTTGGTTTCCACGATGCTGCGGTTCAAGGCGAATTGCCCCTTGCCGATCGGCGCGCCCTGGCCGATGCCGGCGTTGACCACGACCCGGTCGATGCCGCCCAGTTCCTCGCGCAGCGAACCGAACACGCGGAAGACTTCGTCGTACTGGGTGACGTCGAGGCTGCGGATGGCGACGCGGATGCCCGGATGCGCGGCTTCCAGTTCGGCCTTCAACGCCTGCAGGCGGTCGATGCGCCGCGCGCACAAGGCCAGGTCGCTGCCGGCGCGGGCGAATTCGCGGGCCATGCCGCGGCCGAGTCCGGAACTGGCGCCGGTGATGAGGATGCGCTTGCGCATGAAAGGTCTCCGGCTCAGCGGTAAGTGATGAGGCCATCGCGCCCGTACAGATGGGCGTGGCCGTTGAAGGTGGACAGGCGCACGCCGCCGCGGGCGAGGTGCAACTGGGTGACGCCGGTGTTGACCAGGGTCCAGCTCAGGCGCATGGCCTGGGCGTCGGACACCTCCAGCAGGTGTTGTACCACCGCCGCGATCGCGCCGCCGGAGGTGAACACCCAGACATTGGCCGCGTCGCCGCCGGCTTCGGCGGCGGCGTGCACCGCGGCCATGCAGCGCTGCTGGAACGCGGACCAGGTTTCGTCGTAATCGGCGTCGAAGTCGCCCGAGCACCAGCGCGTCATCGCCGCGGCGAACAGCGACTGGAAGGCGCGGCGCGGGTCGGGTTGGGCGCTCAGGTGGGCGACCAGGTGTTCGTGATCGGCGTAGTGGGGGGCCTGGCGGGCGATGATTTGCGCGTGGTCGAATTCGTTCCAGCGTTCATCGATGCGTGGGCTTGATCCGGATGACGCGGCGATCTGTGATGCCCTCACCCCAACCCTTCCCCGGCCCAAACGCGTTGTGTTTGGGCGTTCGTGGACGCGCGAGCCAATGGCTCGCAAGCCGCGTCCGCTCACCCCGCTCGCGAGAGAGGGGCTCTGTTCTGCTTGATCGGGTGAGGTTGCCGGAGAATGCGAGGACTTGGCTTCGCGCATCGCACTCAAGCATTCCTGCGCCGTCTGCCGATGCCGCCGCATCCCTCCGCAGATCGCGACATCGCCCTCGCCCGCCAACGGCGCCAGCGCCGCGCCGAGCAAGCGCGATTGCTCACGGCCGCGCGCGCTGAGTTCGTCGTAATCGGCGGCGCCGAACGCGGCCTGGCCGTGGCGGATCAGATGGATCGTCGTCGCCATCTCAGCCGCGCTCGCCTGCGATCGCGCGCCGGCAACGCCAGTGCAGGTAATTCACCGACAGCCAGAAGCGCTTGAACGCGGGGTTGCGGGTCTGGCCGTGGTGATAGCGGTAATAGATCTGCTGCGCGATCGCCGACAGCCGGAACAGGCCGTAGACCTCATAAAAGGTCCAACTGCGCGGACGCAGGCCGGTGCGCTCGCTGTAATAGTCCATGACCTCGCGGCGGGTGAACATGCCGGGAAGGTGGGTGGGCTGGCGACGCGTATCGCGAGCCAGGAAGTCGTCGTCGGCCTGGACCCAGTACGCGAGCAGATTGCCCACGTCCATCAACGGATCGCCCAGCGTCGCCAGTTCCCAGTCGAGCACGCCGACGACCCGGGTCGGATCGTCGGCGTCGAGCACCACGTTGTCGAAGCGGAAGTCGTTATGGGTCAGGCAGATGGTTTCGTCCTGTGGCAGGTTCGCCTGCAGCCAGTCGATGATCTTGCCGCCGGAAGGGACGTTCCAGGTGCGCGCATCGCGATAACGCTTGCTCCAGCCTTCGATCTGCCGCTTGGTGTAACCGGCGCCGGGCGCGAGTTGCTCCAGGCCGGCGGCGCGGTGATCGACCTGATGCAACGCGATCAAGGTATCGAGCACGCGCATGCACAAAGTGCGTACCTGCTCGCGCGACAATTCCAGCCCGCGCGGCAGGTTCTTGCGCAGGATCGGCCCGTCCAGGCGCTGCATGACGTAGAACTCCGCGCCGATCACCGACTCGTCCTCGCAGTGCGCGTACATCTCCGGCACGAACGGATACACCGGCATCAGCGCGCGCTGGATGCGGAATTCGCGGCCCATGTCGTGCGCGGACTTGGCTTTCTTGCCGGCCGGCGGCCGCCGCAGGATCAGATCGTCGTTGTCGTACTGCAGCCGATAGGTCCAGTTGGACGCGCCGCCGGTGTACTGCGTGACCTGCGGCGTACCGCGCAGATGCGGCAGGCGCGCCTTTAGCCAGGCATCCACCGCGACCCCGTCGAGTTCCTCACCGCTGCGCGCGGCGCGCGCATCCTCGCGCGGCCCGTTGCCGCCGGCGCTGGCGCTCATCCTTTGCTGCCCGCCGATTGCGGCTGCTTCTTGCCCGACCCGCCCTTGCCCGCGCGGCGCATCGCCGCTTCGTACAAGTGGTACGGCAACAGCCGCTTGAGCATCCAGAAACGCCGCGCCGAGGCGTGGGTGAGAATGCGAAACTCGCCGTTGGCGACGCCGGCGCGGATCTTGGCCGCGATCTCTTCCGCGCCGACCGAGGATTCATCGACCAGCTTGCGCATCCAGCGCGCGTAACGCGGATCGCGGCTGCGCAGGCTTTCGCTCAGGTTGGTGCGGAAGAACGCCGGACAGGCGACGCTGACGCGGATGCCGGCCGATTCCAGTTCCGCCTTCAGCGTTTCCGACAAAGCCACCACCGCGGCCTTGGTCGCGTTGTAGGCGCCGGCGTAGGGAGGATGGATCAGCCCGGCCATCGAGGCGATGTTGAGCAAGGTGCCCTGCCCCTGCTTGCGCATCAGCGGCGCGAACACCTTGCAGCCGCGCACCACGCCGAGCAGGTTGATGTCGATCATCCACTGCCAGTCGGCGATCGGCATCGCCTCGACCGGACCCATGTCGGCGACGCCGGCGTTGTTGACCACCAGGTCCACGCCGTTCCAGTTCGCCTGCAGCCAATCGGCGGCGGCCTGCAGGTCTTCTTCGCGGGTCACGTCGCACTGCAGATAATGCGCTTGCGCGCCGGCCTCGCGCAGCGCGGCCAGGGTTTCCTCGCCGCGCGCGGCGTTGACGTCGCCGATGCACACGCGCGCGCCTTCGCGCGCATAGCCTTCGGCGAGCGCGCGGCCCAGGCCGGAGGCGCCGCCGGTGATGAAGACCCGTTGTCCCTGGCCGGAGGCGCTCATGCGGCCTCCTGCTTGCGGCCGCGGCCGATGCCGTACTTGGCCAGTTCCATGCGCGCGACCATCGCGCTGTGCACCTCGTCGGGGCCGTCGGCGATACGCAGCGCGCGCGCGATCATGAACAATCCGGTCAGCGGCACGTCGTGCGACACGCCGGCGCCGCCGTGGATCTGGATCGCCTGATCGACGATGGTCTGCAGCATGTTCGGTGCGATCACCTTGATCGCGGAAATTTCCGTCATCGCGTTCTTGACTCCGAAGTTCTGGATCTTCCACGCCGCGTACAGGGTTAGCAGCCGCGCCTGATCGATGGCCATGCGCGCTTGCGCGACGCGTTCCAGATTGCCGCCCAGGCGCAGGATCGGCTGGCCGAAGGCTTCGCGCGAACTGCCGCGGCGGATCGTCAGCTCCAGCGCGCGTTCGGCCGCGCCGATCGCGCGCATGCAGTGATGGATGCGGCCCGGGCCGAGCCGGCCCTGGGCGATGGCGAAGCCCTGGCCCAGGCCGAGGATCAGCTGATCGCGCGGCACCCGCACGTTGTCGAACACGACTTCGCCGTGACCGTAGGGCGGATCGTATTCGCCGAAGGTCGGCAGCATGCGTTCGATCCGCACGCCCGGCGCGTCCAGCGGCGCCAGCACCATGCTGTGGCGCGCGTGCGGCGCGGCCTGCGGATCGGACAGGCCCATGAAGATCGCCAGTTTGGCCTCGGGATGGCCGATGCCGGTGGACCACCATTTGCGCCCGTTCAAGACCAACCAATCGCCGTCCTCTTTGACTTCGGCCTGCATGTTGGTGGCGTCGGACGACGCCACATCGGGCTCGGTCATGCAGAACACCGAGCGGATCTGCCCGTCCAGCAACGGCCGCAGCCACTGCGCTTTCTGCGCGTCGCTGCCGAAGTGGTACAGCACTTCCATGTTGCCGGTGTCGGGCGCGTTGCAGTTGAAGATTTCCGCGGCGAATTCGTAATGCCCCATCGCCTCGGCCAGCGGCGCGTACTCCAGCACCGACAGGCCGGCGCCGAGTTCGGCGTCGGGCAGGAACAGATTCCACAACCCGGCTTCGCGCGCCAACGCCTTCAGCTGGGCGATGCGCGGGTGCACGCGCCACTGCCGCCAGTCGGCGCCGGCGTTGGTTTCCGCGTTCTCGCGCCGGTACTGAGCGTCGAACGGAGCCACGTATTCGGCGATGAAGGCCTGCAGGCGTTGCAGATACGCCTGGGTGCGCGCACTGGGTGCGAAGTCCATCACGGAAATCCCGAACGCCGGAACGGCCCGGCTGCGGACCATCCTAGGCGCCGGACCGGCATGAATGAAGTGATATTTGCTAACGTCCGGCTATGAACCAGATTCATACCCGAACCGACCAGCTCGACCTCAACCTGCTCAAGGTGTTCGAGGCCGTGCATCGGGAACAGAACCTCAGCCGCGCCGCGCAGTCGCTGTACCTGACGCCGTCGGCGGTAAGCCACGCACTGACCCGGCTGCGCCAGCACTTCGGCGACCCGCTGTTCGTGCGCGACGGCCGGCGCATGAGCCCGACCCCGGCCTGTCAGCGCATCGCCCCGCAACTGATCGACACCCTGACCCGGCTGCGCGAACTGCTGCAGCACTGGGACCGCTTCGACCCGGCGCACACGCGTCAGGCCTTCCGCGTCGGCATGCCCGACGCGACCGAGAGCGCCCTGTTGCCGGCGCTGGCGCAGACCCTGCACGCGCAGGCCCCGGGGGCGACCTTGGCGAGCGTGGCGGTGGCGCGGCGCGAGCTGGGGCGCGAACTCGCCGCCGGCCAGGTCGATCTGGCCGTGGACGTGGCCTTGCCGATCAGCGAACCGGTGCGGCACCGGCCGCTGTTCCAGGACGGTTTCTGCGTGGTGATGCGCGAAGGCCATGCGCTGTCGAAGCGCCTGAGCCTGAAGCAGTACCTGCAGGCGCGGCATGTGGCGGTATCCACGCGCGCCAGCGGACAGGTGATCGAGGACATCGCCCTGCTCAACCTGGGTTTGCAGCGGGCGATCGCGTTGCGCTGTCAGAACTACCACTCCGCGTGCGAAGTCGTCGCTCAATCCGACGCCTTGCTGACGATGCCGGCGGGATTGGCCGGGCGCATCGCGGCGAACGCGCACTTGCGGCGGGTGGCGGTGCCGTTCGCGCTGCCGGCGGCGCAGTTGCATTTGTATTGGCATGCCAACAGCGAGTTCGAGCCGGCGAATCGGTGGTTGCGCGAGGTGGTGATCGGGGTGTGCGAGCGGGGGTTGTTTGGGTGAGGTGGTTGGGGGTGGTTGCGGCGAGGTGTCTGCCGGAATCCATCTTTCGATTGTCGTTTGCTGAAACCCACACTTGAAGTTGCGGAGTTGATTGTGCTGCGGCGCGGCTCCTCGCCGCTGCTGTTGCCGCTGCTGTTGCCGCTGTTGCTGTTGCTGTTGCTGTTGCCGAGATTTTGCTTCGCTTCGGCTTCGTTTTGCTTTTGCCGTTGCTTGGCGCCGCTAGTAACTCGCGAGACCAGGGACACCCGGAGGGCGGCGCACATGGACGTGCGCCGGGTCCCGCCGTGGGCAGGATGCCCACTGCGGGACCTGCCTGCGCAAGCACCGCACTCGTGGCTTTTGACTCGAAACAGCTAAAGCCCTTTCTTTGGTTACTTTCTTTGTGGCTTTGGACAAAGAAAGTGACCCGCCGCTCCATGGCGGAAGCGTTTAGCGTTTGATCTTGCTTGAAGCGTTTGATCTTGCTTGAAGCTTCTAGGGAACCGAACGATCCTTGATCGAAACAACCAGACCCGCGCACTCCCTCCTACCGTCATTCCCGCGAACGCG
>NZ_JAGGRI010000027.1 GCF_018612875.1 Lysobacter sp. ISL-50
GGGCGCTGCTCGCCGGGCTTGCGCGCGTCGCCGCGGTGGGCGCCGTCGGCGCGATGCGGCGGCTTGCCGTCGCCGCGGCCGGCGCCGGGCTTGCCGCCCCGGCGGTCGTCGGGCTTGCGCTCGGTACGTTCGGGCTTGGGCGCGGGCTTGAAGCCCAGACCCAGCAATTGGTCGCGGAGAGTGTCGCTCATTGCTCGGTAGTCGGATCAGTAATGCGGCGGGGGTGGTTCGCTGGCGGCTTCGCCGGTCAGCGGGCTCGTCGCCAAGGCGGCGCGCATGTGTTTGATCTCTTCGAGCGCGCGAAACAGCAGCAACGAATTGCGCGCCTCTTCGCTGCGCGCGGCGGCGAGCGCGTCGCTGAGTTCGCTCAGCGCGTGCTCCTGGAACGCCACGCGCGTTTCCAGGTCGATCAGACGCTGCTGGAGTTCGGTATCGGCCAAAACAATCAATCCGGTGGGGCTACAGGTAAAATCCGGGCGACGGCTCAGGCGCCGTCGATCAGGATCGAGCGGCCGCGACCGATGCCGTAATAGGCCAGGTCCGCGGCTTCGACTTCGTCGGGATGGTACAGGTTGCGTCCGTCGAAGATCACGCCGTCGGCCAACGCTTGGCGGACGCGGATGAAATCCGGGCTGCGGAATTGCTTCCACTCGGTCACCACCACCAGCGCGTCGGCGTCGGCCAGCGCGGCGCGCGCCGAATCGCACAGCGCCAGGTCTTCGCGCTCGCCGAAGATGCGCTGCGCTTCCTCGCCGGCTTCCGGGTCGTAGGCGCGCACGCGCGCGCCGGCGGCCCACAGCTGGGCGAGCAGCTTGCGGCTGGGCGCTTCGCGCATGTCGTCGGTGTTGGGCTTGAACGCCAATCCCCACACGGCGAAGGTCTTGCCCCGGATGTCGCCGCCGTAATGGCGCTGGATCAGTTCGAACAGATGGCCCTTCTGGCTGTCGTTGACCTCTTCCACCGCGTCGAGCAGGCGCGCGCTGTAGCCGTGCTGCTGCGCCGTGCGCGACAGCGCCTGCACGTCCTTGGGAAAGCACGAGCCGCCGTAGCCGGCGCCGGGATAGATGAAGTGCCAGCCGATGCGCGGGTCCGAACCGATGCCGTGGCGGACCATCTCCACGTCGGCGCCGACTTTCTCCGCGATGTTGGCGATCTCGTTCATGAAACTGATCTTGGTCGCGAGCATGGCGTTTGCCGCGTACTTGGTCAGTTCCGCCGAACGCAGGTCCATGACCACGATGCGTTCGTGATTGCGGTTGAACGGCGCATACAGGCGCTTGAGTTTTTCCACCGCGACCTGATTGGACGCGCCGATCACGATGCGGTCCGGACGCATGCAGTCGTTGACCGCATCGCCTTCCTTGAGGAATTCGGGATTGGACGCGACGTCGAACGCGACCTGCACGCCGCGGTTTTCCAGCTCGCGCGCGATCGTCGCCTGGACCTTGTCGGCGGTGCCCACCGGCACGGTGGACTTGTTGACCACCACCACCGGGCGCTCGATGTGCCGGCCGATGGTCGAAGCCACCGCGAGCACGTAGCGCAGGTCGGCGCTGCCGTCCTCGTCGGGCGGCGTGCCGACGGCGATGAAGATCAGGTCGCCGTGAACGATGCCGGCGGCGGCGTCGGTGGTGAAGTGCAGACGGCCGGCGGCGTGATTGGCCTTGACCATCGGCTCCAGGCCGGGCTCGTAGATCGGGATCACGCCGCGGTTGAGGCCCTCGACCTTGGCCTGGTCGATATCGACGCAGACCACGTCGTGCCCGACATCGGCCAGGCAGGTGCCGGTAACCAGGCCCACGTAACCGGTGCCGAAGATGGTGACGCGCATTCGTTGTTCTCTTTCAGGTGGAAACGAAAACGGGAGTGGCGCGCGGACCGCGAACGCCGGAATGAAGACTGTAGCCGCGTCGCGTATCAACCGCGACGGAAACTGCAGCCCCTGCCCTGCGTTCGGGTACCGCTACGCCACTCCCGCCTTATTCCTCAATCGATCAGTGCTTCGGACCGGTGCCCATGGCCGCCGAACCCGGGCCGCCGACCGGTGCGTCGGGCTTGACGATGTCGAGCAGTTCCACGTCGAACACCAAGGTCGCGTTCGGGCCGATCGGGCCGCCCGGGGTGCCTTGCTCGCCGTAGCCGAGCTTGCTCGGAATCCACAGCTTGAACTTGCTGCCGACCGGCATCAGCGCGATGCCTTCCTGCCAGCCCGGGACCACCGCGCCGAGCGGGAACACCGCCGGTTCGTTGCGATCGTAGGAGCTGTCGAAGGTCTTGCCGTCGAGCAGCGTGCCCTTGTAATGCACGCGCACGGTGTCGGTGACCTTGGGCTTGACGCCCTTGCCTTCGGTCAGGATCTGGTACTGCAGGCCCGAAGGAGTGGTCACCACGCCGGCCTTCTTGCCGTTGTCGGCCAGGAACTTGACGCCGTCTTCCTGGTTCTTCTTGGCCATCGCGACCATCTTCTCGACCTGCTTGTTGCGCACCTTTTCCTGCAGGCGCTGGCGGATCTGCTGCGCTTCCTCATCGGTCAGCAACGGCTTGTCGCCCTTCATGTTGGCCTGCATGGCCTTCTGCAGCACGGCCAGGTCCAGATCGTCCTTGAGCAGTTCCAGCGAGCGGCCCATGTCCATGCCGATCAGATAGCTTTCCTGTTCTTTTTCGGTCTTCATGCCGCCGAGCACCTTGACCTCCTTACCGTCGGCCGCCTTGTCGCCGGGCTTTGCCTCGGCGGCCTTGTCGCCGGCCGGCTTGCCGGTCTTGTCGCAACCGGAGGCGAACAACGCCATCGAGGCCACGGCGAACGCGAGGGCGGTGTTACGCATGAAAGGCTTCATCAAACTGCACTCCTAGGAGACTGATAACCGGATAGGTGGGAAACCGGGCCGGCCGGGCAACGCGTTGCCGGCCGGCGGTCGAACGCTACGCTACGGCCGCATGCGTCGCCGCACGCGGAGCGCAATCACAGGATGTCGAGCAACTCGACTTCGAAGGTCAAGGTCGCGTTGGGGCCGATGCTCGGCGGCGCGCCGTTGGGGCCGTAGGCCAGCTCGGCCGGAATCCAGAACTTGAACTTGCTGCCGACCGGCATCATCGCCAGGCCTTCCTGCCAGCCCTGGATCACGCCGTTGACCGGGAATTCGGCCGGCTGGCCGCGATCGTAGGAGCTGTCGAAGGTCTTGCCGTCGAGCAGCGTGCCCTTGTAGTTCACGCTGACCTTGTCGGTCGGCTTGGGACGCTCGCCCGAGCCCTGGCGCAGGATCATGTACTGCAGGCCCGAGCCGGTCACGAACACGCCCTTGACCTTCTTGTTCTCGGCCAGGAAGGCGGTGCCCTGCTGCAGGTTCTTGTCGCCCGCGGCGGCGGCGTCGGCCTTGATCTTGGCCTGCATCTTCTCGCTGAAATTGGTCAGCACGGTGCGCGCGTCGCCGTCGGCCAGCAGGGTCTTGCCGCCGCTGAGCGACGTGCGCACGGCCTGCACCAGGATCGGCAGCTCGATTTCGCTTTTGATCTGCTGCAGCGCCGGGCCGACCATGAAGGTGCCGATCAGCAGGCCGACCTTGCTCTTGTCCACCGCAGGCGGCGTGGCGCCGGGCGCGGCGCCGGCGGCCGGCTTGCCTTCGCGCGAGGCGATGCGCGCGCGCAGGGCGGTATCGACGGTGCGCGCCTCGTCCTGGGTGATCAGCGGCTTGCCGCCGTCGAATACGTTCTTGACCGCGCGTTCGAACGCGGCCGCATCCAGATCCGGGCCGACCGGCTTGAGCGAGGACGCCACGTCCATGCCGATGGCGTAGCTGATTTTTTCTCGGTCGTTGGCGAGCACGGTCTTGTCCTGAGCAGAAGCGGCGCCGCCGAACAGCGCTGCGGTGGTGATCAACACGGCAGCGCCGCGCACGAAAGCCTTCATCGGGGTCCAGCTCCTGGTTGCTTGTCCTGATTACGTAATGTGTGCGCCGCGATCCGGCGCCAGCCCGGCATTGTCGCGGGCCCAGCCTGATGCGGCAATGTTCCAGTGTGACGGCGGACAAGCGGCGAAGTTCCGCGGCTCGCCCGAGGGCGCCGCCGCGAAACCGGACCACGCGCGCAAATCCGCGCGCGATCGGCCTGGATTTCGCCTCCGCGGTTTATTTGCCGGCCGCCGCCGCGGCCGTCTTGCCGGCGGGCTTGGCCGCCTTGGCCGAGGGCGCGGCCAGCGCGCGCTCGATCGCCGCGACCACGGCCGGATCGTCCGGGGTGACCTTGCTGCCGTAGCTGGCGATCAGCTTGCCGTCGCGGCCGATCAGGTACTTGTGGAAATTCCACTTCGGCGCTTCGCCGGAGACCTTGGTCAGGTCCTTGTACAGCGGCGTGGCCTGATCGCCGATTACGTGCACTTTCTCGAACATCGGGAACTTGACGCCGTAGGTCAGCGTGCAGAACTCCTGGATCTGTTTCTCGTCCTCGAATTCCTGCGCCTTGAAATCGCCCGAGGGGAAGCCGAGCACGGCGAAGCCCTTCGCCTTGTACTTGGCGTGCAGGCCTTCCAGGGCCTCGAACTGCGGGGTGAAACCGCATTTGCTCGCGGTGTTGACCACCAGCACGACGTCGCCGCCGTAGGCCTTGGCCAGATCGACCGGCACCTTGCCGGCCAGCGGACGGAAGCTGCGGTCCAGCAGACCGGTGCCGGCCGCGGCGGCGACGCCGGCGGTCAGGGCCAGGGACAGCAGCACGACGGAACCGGCGGCGCGGGCGCGGCGCGGACTCGATTGAGACAGGAAAGTCATCGGGGGCGGGCTCGGATGGACGGTGGGAGGGGCCGCCGCCGCGGGGGCGAGGGCCGCATGGGAGGAGGCTGGGCCCAAGTATGACGCCTATGTCTTCAGTTGGGTCCGCACCGGTTGACTCGGCGTGTTTAGGTGTTATAGTTGAATACAACACCGACCTACTAACGAGCAGGACGTCCCCATGAACCGCAAGCTGCATAACTCCATATCGGCCCTGATGGCCGCCGGCGGCGCCCTGGTCCTGGGCCTGGTGGTCATGCTTCCGCTGCCCGGCCCGGTCGCCACGCCGGCGCAGGGCCTGACCCAGTTCGCCGGCGACCTGCCGGCCACCCGCCCGATCGAACTCGATCTGGGCGCGGTCAAGGCGCGGATCAGTTTCGACCGCGCCTTCGTCGAACGCGCCCGCAGCCGCTCCGGCGACATCGGCGGCGCCGCCCGCAGGATCGAAGCCAGCGCCGCGCGTCTGGAAAACGCCGCCAGCGCCAGCGAACTGGCGCAATTCGCCGGCGTGCTCGCCGGCGATGTCGCCGACCTCAGTGCGATGGCCAACGCCATCGAACCCATTGCAGCCGCGGAGCCGGCACGCACCGAACCCAAGCGCAAAGCCGGGACCGCCTCGCGCCGCAACCGAAGCAATCTCGTCATGCCCTATTTCTCCTTCCTGACGCGGGGCTGAGCCATGACCGCAATCCAATGGAGCGACGGCGCTCCGATCTATCGCCAGCTCAAGGAGCGCGTCGTCGCGATGATGCTCGACGGCGTGCTCAAGCCCGGCGATGCCCTGCCCTCCGTGCGGCAGGTCGCAGCCGAATACCAACTCAACCCCATCACCGTCTCGCGCGCCTACCAGGAGTTGGCCGACGAGTCGCTGGTCGAAAAACGCCGAGGCCTGGGCATGTACGTGACCGAAGAAGCCGCGAGGAAACTGCTCATCAACGAGCGCGAACGCTTCTTGCGCGAGGAATGGCCGCTGGTCATCGAGCGCATTACCCGACTGGGCCTGAGCGCGCAGGAACTGCTCGGCGGCGCGGCGGCCGACAACGCCGGCAACCACAAGGCGGACGCACCATGACCAATGCCATCCATATCGATCCGGGCCACATCGTCACCGCGCGCGGCTTGCGCAAGGCGTACCGCAGCAAGCTCGCGCTCAACGACACCACCTTCGACATCCCCGCCGGCCGCATCGTCGGCCTGATCGGCCCCAACGGCGCCGGCAAGACCACCGCGCTCAAGGCCATCCTCGGCCTGATCGCGTTCGACGGCGAACTATCGGTGCTGGGCCGCGACCCGCGCACCCAGCGCGACGAACTGATGCGCGATGTGTGCTTCATCGCCGACGTCGCGGTGCTGCCGCGCTGGCTGAAAGTGCGCGAGGCGATCGACTTCGTCGCCGGCGTGCATCCGCGCTTCGACCGCGCCAAGTGCGAGCGTTTCCTGCACGGCACATTGCTCAAGCCGGACCTGCGCGTTCGCGAAATGTCCAAGGGCATGATCGTGCAACTGCACCTGGCCCTGGTGATGGCCATCGACGCGCGCCTGCTGGTGCTGGACGAACCGACCCTGGGCCTGGACATCCTGTATCGCAAGCAGTTCTACCAGCGCCTGCTGGAGGATTACTTCGACGAGAACAAGACCATCGTCATCACCACCCACCAGGTCGAGGAGATCGAACACATCCTCACCGACGTGATGTTCATCCGCGACGGCAAGATCGTCCTGGACTGCCCGATGGAAAACCTCGGCGAGCGCTTCACCGAAGTGCTGATCGACCACGACAAGGCCGAGCATGCGCGCAGCCTGGGACCGCTGGACGAACGCGCCCTGCCGTTCGGCAAGACGGTGATGCTGTTCGACGGCGTCAACGCCGCCCAGCTCACCGGCCTGGGCGAAACCCGCACGCCGGGCCTGGCCGACCTGTTCGTCGCCACCATGAAGGGGACCTACGCATGAATGCCGCCGCCCAAGACCTGACCACCCCGGCCGCACCGCGCGCAGTGGCCGCCTTCCCGCCGCAGCAAGTGTTCAAGATGCTGCTCAAGCGCGAGTTCTGGGAACACCGCGGCGGTTTCCTGTGGGGACCGCTGATCGCCGGACTGATCGCGATCGCCTTCGCCGTGCTCGGCATCCTCGCCGGTTCCGTGCTGTTCCATAAGGTCGCCGCCAACAGCGGCGACGGCGTCAACGTCCACATGAGCGGCGGCGACAACCTCGGCGGGGTCGGCGACATCGCCCTGGCCGGCGGCCTGGGCATGGTGTTCACGGTGTTCGTGTTCGTGGTGTTCTTCTACGCTCTGGGCTCGATCTACGACGAGCGCAAGGACCGCAGCATCCTGTTCTGGAAGTCGCTGCCGGTCTCCGACACGCAGGCGGTGTTGTCCAAGCTGTTGTGGGCGCTGGTGCTGGCGCCGCTGCTGGCGGCGGTGATCGGGCTGGGGGTGGGACTGGTGATGTGGGTGCTGGCCTGGCTCGCGGCGGTGCTCAACGGCCTGGACGGCGCCTCGGCGATCTTCACCCAGGCCCATCCGCTGCAGTTGATCGCGCAGATCGCAGTGGCGATCCCGGTCTACGCGCTGTGGGCGCTGCCGACGATCGGCTGGCTGATGCTGTGCTCGGCGTGGGCGCGCAGCGTGCCCTTCGTCTGGGCGGTGGTGATCCCGCTGCTGGCGTGCGTGTTCGTCAGCTTCCTCGACATCATGCCGGGCATCGAAATCCCGCACGGCGCGATCTGGTACACGGTCGGACTGCGCGGTCTGCTCAGCGTGGTGCCGGGCACCTGGTTCCTCAACGAACACGTCGCCGCCAACGCCCAGAACGCGGCCACGCATGGTCCCGAAGCGCTGGCCCAGTCGGTCAACATCACCAGCAGCCTGCACGCCCTGACCACGATCGACCTGTGGATCGGCGCGGTTCTCGGCGCGGCGATGGTGTACGCCGCGATCCGCCTGCGCCGCTGGCGCGACGAGGGCTGAGTCCGCGTCTGCCGCCCGCGCAAGCCGCGGGCGGTATCGGCGGCCCCCGCGCCGCCGAACGGTCTCAACCGTTTGCGCCTTCGCCGCATCTCTAAGATTCCACCCTTATCCGGAGCGCCCAATGCGCCTGCCCATCGTCCTTCTCTCCGCCGCCATGGCGCTGCCGCTGGCCTCCCAGGCCGCCGACCGCTGCGACAACGCCCAGCCGCGCAACCTGCAACTCGATCTGGCCGGGGTCAAAGCCGTGGTGTTCGCGATCGGCTCCGACGATCTGAGCGTCAAGGGCGCCGCCGGCGCCAAGGGCGCGGTCGAAGGCTATGCCTGCGCCTCCAACGCCGCCGACCTGTCCGGCCTGACCCTGACCCAGCAACGCGTCGGCGACAAGCTGGTGGTCACCGCCGCGCACGCCGACAAGATCAGCCTGAATTTCAACGGCCAGCGCCACATGAAGCTGCACGCCACGGTGCCCGACAACCTGATGGTGCAGCTCAAGGTCGGCTCCGGCGACGCCTCGGTCGAGAACGTGTCGGCGCTGAGCGCGGACGTGAACTCCGGCGACATCAACATCAGCCGCGTGCGCGGCCTGGTCACCGCCCAGGTGGGCTCGGGCGACATCGACCTGGACAAGATCGGTTCGCTGCAATTGCTGCGCCTGGGTTCGGGCGATCTGAAGGCGCGCGGCATCGCCCACGACGTCAGCATCGGCTCGGTCGGCTCGGGCGATGTCGAACTCAACCAGGTCGGCGGCTCGGTCGAGCTCAAGCGCCTGGGCTCGGGCGATCTCGACGTCAGCGACGTGCGCGGCAATCTGCGCGTGAGCAGCGTCGGCAGCGGCTCGGTGCATCACCGCGGCGTCGTCGGCCGCGTCGACATTCCGCAGGAAGACTGACCGCGACGGCGCGTGCGCGCACGCGCCGCCGCTTCCCTCCTACCGCCGGCGCTCCGCGCGCTCAGGACTCCGCCATGAAAGCCCCGCTTTCGCTGTTGCATCCCGCCACCTTGCTCGCCGTCCTGGCGCTGACCGTGTCGAACGCGGGCTGCTCGAAGTCGCCCGAACGCTCGCTCCACGTCTCGGTGATCGATCACATCAGCGTGGTCGGCGACGACGTGCGGGTGAAAGGCGACGGCGAGCATCGCGCCGACATCGCCGCCGACGGCGCGCTGAGCATCGACGGCAAGGCGCAGACCCTGAGCGCGGCGCAGCAGGCGATCAGCCGGCGTTACTACGAACAGGTCGTCGGCATCGGCCAGGACGGCGCCGCGATGGGCAAGGCCGGCGCGGCGATGGCCGGCCAGGCGGTGAGCACCGCGTTCGAGGAACTGAGCAAGGGCAAGCCGGAGGAAATCGGCAAGAAGGTCGAAGCCGAAGCCTCCAAGCTGCAGGCGCAGGCGATGAAGATGTGCGACCGCGTCGCCAGCCTGCGCACCGCGCAGGACGAACTGCGCGCCTCGCTGCCGGCGTTCGCGCCGTTCGCCAAGATCGACGCCGACGTGGCGAAGGATTGCCGCCGCTAGTTCAAACCGACGGCGGGCCGCGGCCCGCCGTTCGCCACCAGGCCTTGCGCGAGCAAGGCCGGTGGCCGATATCCGGACCGGGACGCCGGCTTATTCCAGTTCTTCGCCCGAACCCGCGCCAGCGCCGTCACGGGTGTTCTTCTGCACCGCGATCGCCGCGAACAGGCTCAACGCATACGCCATGCCGTAGAAGCCTTTCTCGCTGAAGCTGATCTGCGCGTTCCACAGGCCGATGAACAACAGCAGCAGCGCGCTGACCACCGACACCCAGGCCAGGCCGTAGTAGATGTTCGTGACCGGGATGCCTTCCATCCGGTCGCGCACCGCCTTTTGCACCGACACGGCGGCGAACAAGCCGTAGAGCAGCAGGGTCAGGTAGTAACCTTTTTCGTTGAGTTGCATGCTCGCGTTCCACAGGCCGATCAGATAGGCCAGTGCGCCGAGCATGAGCGCGGTCCACGAAGCGCCGACGAAAGCCGCCGAGGGCTTGCCGGAAATGGCACGGTTCATATCGCATCCTTGAGCGTTGGTAGCGGCGGGCAAATGCCAAAGTCGCCGTCGCGAGACGGGTTGCCGTGCGGGCGCTCCCAGCCCGCGCGCTCACTATGCCAAGCGCCCGCGGCGCTGTCATCCACCATCGCGCACGCGAACTCAGCACGCCGGCCGGATCGGCCCGCATGATGCATAGCGTGGGTGCTTCGGTTCGCGGCCCGCGGCGGCGGCGCCGCGTTGAGACTCGAAGAGAAACCGCGAACCTGCGTGAGCCGGCGCGCGGACTTGAACGCCTGCGCCGGCGCGCGACGGCGAAGCCGTCGCTCACCTTGCCCGTGCTTTGCCGATGCCCGGGCCGGAACCAGTCCCGGCCCGGGGCGACCGGTCAGTGCTTCGGTGCGGCTTGAGCGACCGTGGCCTGCGCGGCTTGCGCCGCCGCGGGCGCGGCCTTCGCGGTCAGATCGACCTTGATGCCCTCGCCGAACGGAAACAGTTGCGGTTTGCAGGCAGCACAAACCAGCAGCGAGAGGACAGCGGCGTACCGAAGAAAATGCCTGGACTTCATGAGCGATGCTCCATCGTTATGGCTGGCCGGATCGGACCAGTGATTTCTGGGGGAGAAACTCCTCCGCGCGGAGCATCCGGCGCCGCGCGGAACGAACTACATAAACCGCCAATATGAAACCCGTCATGGCGCCACGATTACCGCTCAATAACCGTGCGCCCTCGCCGGGTATCGGCGGGTGCGCCCGGCGGCCGAGGCCGCCGGATCCACGGCGCGCCGCCGCGAGGACGGCGCGCCAGGGAATCTGTACGCGGATAAAGATAGCCTTGGGACCGTTACGGCCCAATCCGCATGGCCCCTGGTCGCAGCCCGGCGCGGCCCCCTGTCCGGCACGCGGAAAGATTATCCGGCGCGATGCCGGTTAATCCCCCTGTGCGCGCCGAGGATATCCAAGGGCCAACAGCGGAACCCCCAATTCGGTCGCGAAACAAAATCCTGGAACATTTACGCGCTAAAACCTTCACCTGGCCTTGACGCGACGCGCGAGGATTTTGCGCCAAGCCGCGGTTTCGCTCAACCTCCCCCGCCCGCGCCGCCGGCCTGGATGCCGCCGCGGGTCAGCGCGCCGGGATCGAGCAGCCGGCGCAGTTGCTTCTCCGACAGACCACTGGTCTCCACCGCTACCTCCAGCACCGGCCGTCCTTCCTTATAAGCCTGTTTGGCGATCGCCGCGGCTTTTTCGTAGCCGATGATCGGATTGAGCGCGGTGACGAGGATCGGATTGCGGTCCAGCGCCTCGCGCACGTGCGCCTGACGCACCTTGAGCCGGGCGATCGCGCTGTCGGCCAGCAGCGGCATGCTGCGGGCGAGCAGGCGGATCGAATCGAGCAGGTCGAAGGCGATCAGCGGCAGCATCACGTTGAGCTGGAAATTGCCGCTCTGCCCGGCCACGGTGATCGCGCCGTGGTGGCCGATCACCTGCGCGCAGACCATCGCCAGCGCTTCGGGAATCACCGGATTGACCTTGCCCGGCATGATCGAACTACCCGGCTGCAGCGCCGGCAATTCGATCTCGCCCAGGCCGGCCAGCGGCCCGGAGTTCATCCAGCGCAGGTCGTTGGCGATCTTCATCAGCGCCACCGCCAGCGTGCTCAGCTGGCCGGACAGTTCGACCGCGTCGTCCTGCGCGGCCAGTCCCTCGAATTTGTCCGCGGCCGATTCGAAGCGCGTGCCGGTCGCCGCCGACAGCGCCTTGGCCATCGCCTTGCCGAAGCGCGGATCGGCGTTGATGCCGGTGCCGATCGCGGTGCCGCCGATCGGCAGCCGGCGCAGGCGCTTGAGGCTGTCCTCGATGCGCTGCTGCGCCGAATCGAGTTGCGCGGCCCATGCACCGAACTCCTGCCCAAAGGTCAGCGGCATGGCGTCCATGAGGTGGGTGCGACCGGTCTTGGTGACCTTGGCCAGTTCCTTCGCGCGTTTCTCGATGCTCTTGCGCAGGTGCTTGAGCGCCGGCAACAACGATTCCACCACCGCCAACTGCGCCGACACCCGGATCGCGGTCGGGATCACGTCGTTGGAGCTCTGGCCCAGGTTGACGTGATCGTTCGGATGGATCTTGTGCTTGCCCGCGCGCGAGGCCAGCGTGGCGATGACCTCGTTGGCATTCATGTTGCTGGAGGTGCCCGAGCCGGTCTGATAGACGTCGATCGGGAAATGCGCGTCGAAGCGGCCGGCGGCGACTTCGCCCGCGGCCGCGCCGATGGTCTTGGCCGCGCCGGCGTCGAGCAGGCCCAGCCCGCCGTTGACCTGCGCCGCGGCGGCCTTGACCAGGGCCAGCGCGCGGATGAATTCGCGCGGCATCGGCTGGCCGGAAATCGGGAAATTCTGCACCGCGCGCTGGGTCTGCGCGCCCCACAAGGCATCGGCGGGAACGTTGAGTTCGCCCATGCTGTCGTGTTCGAGGCGGAACCCGGCGGCGGCGGATTTGGCCGCCGGTTTCGCGGGCGGGCCGGAGGTCCGGGCCGGGGTCTTGCGTTTGCTCGCCATTGCCAACTCCATTGAGTCGTGGGGGAGACGCGCCGCGGATCGCGCCGCGCGCCGTATCAATCAGGTCTGGGGCGAGCCGTGCTATCGCAAGGGCGCGCGCCGTGCTGGCATCGTTATTTCGCTGGCGGCCGTCATGATCGCCGCGGGCGTGGCGCGCGTCGAGTGCGCGGCGGCTTTCCGCCCGATCCGGCCGGGTCGGCGGCGCCCGGCACGGCGCGGGCGCTGGGGTAGAATGGCGGACTGTTTACTCCCCACCGCGTGCCATGTCCGCCGATTCCCAGACCACCCTGCTCGCCCTGTCTCCGCTCGATGGCCGCTACGCCGGCAAAGTCGATGCGCTGAGGCCGATCTTTTCCGAATTCGGCCTGATCAAGGCACGGGTCAAGGTCGAGGTGGAATGGCTACTGGCGCTGGCCGATGAGCCCGGCATCGTCGAGCTCAAGCCGTTCTCCGCCGCCGCCGCCGCGCGCCTGCGCAAGCTCGCCGAGGAGTTGTCGATCGAGGACGCCGCCCGGGTCAAGGAGATCGAGCGCACCACCAACCACGACGTCAAGGCGGTCGAGTACCTGATCAAGGAACGCCTCAAGGACGACGCCGAGCTGGGTCCGGCCCTGGAATTCGTGCATTTCGCCTGCACCAGCGAAGACATCAACAACCTCAGCTACGCGCTGATGCTCAATCAGGCGCGCCAGCAGGTGCTGCTGCCGCGCCTGGACGATCTGATCCAGAAGCTGCGCGCGATGGCCCACGAACACGCCGCGCTGCCGATGCTGTCGCGCACCCACGGCCAGACCGCCTCGCCGACCACGGTCGGCAAGGAAATCGCCAACGTGGTCGCGCGCCTGCTGCGCCAGGGCGAGACCCTGGCCGGCGCGCAGATGCCAGGCAAGATCAACGGCGCGGTCGGCAACTACAACGCCCACCTCGCCTCCTACCCGGACATCGACTGGGCCGCGTTCTCGCAGCGCTTCGTCGCGTCCTTGGGCCTGGACTGGCAGCCCTACACCACCCAGATCGAACCGCACGACGGCATCGCCGAGGTCTGCGACGCGCAGCGCCGCATCGACACCATCTGCATCGACCTGTGCCGCGACGTCTGGGGCTACATCTCGCTGGGCTATTTCAAGCAGGCGGTGAAGGCCGGCGAAGTCGGCAGCTCGACCATGCCGCACAAGGTCAACCCGATCGACTTCGAAAACGCCGAAGGCAATTTCGGCATCGCCAACGTCTTGTTCGAACATTTCGCCGCCAAGCTGCCGATCAGCCGCTGGCAGCGCGACCTGACCGACTCGACCGTGCTGCGCGCGCTCGGCACCGCCTTCGGCCACGCGCTGATCGGCATCGATGCGCTGCTGCGCGGCTTGAACAAGCTCAGCGTCAATCCCGAGCGTTTGGCCGCCGACCTCGACGCGGCCTGGGAAGTGCTGGCCGAAGCGGTGCAGACGGTGATGCGCCGTCACGGCCTGCCGAATCCGTACGAGCAACTCAAGGCGCTGACCCGCGGCCACGGCATCAACGAGACTTCGATGCGCGAGTTCATCGCCTCGCTGGACCTGCCGGCCGACGACAAGCAACGCCTGCTGACGATGACGCCGGGCAGCTACACCGGCCTGGCCGAGCGCCTGGCGCGCGAAATCTGATCCCGCACCGGAGCATCGCCGCGATGGAAGACCCCCGCGCCTGGACCCTGGCCGAGCAAGCCACCGACGATGGCCTGTCCCTGACCCGGATCAAGCAGTTCGAACGCGGCTTCGACTTTCGCCGCTATCCAGAACGCTTGAACCTGATCTGGGCCTACCAGGACGACCACAGCGCCGGCACCGCCTCGGCAGAGGAAATGGCGGCCATGGAACGCTTCGAAGACCGGGTCTGCGAGCGCATCGAAGCCGCCGGCCACAGTGTGTTGGCGATCGTGTTCACCGAGCCCGACCATCGCGAGTACGTGTTCCACACCCGCGACGTGAATGCTTTCATCGGCGAGCTCAACGCGATGCCGCAGGAAGCCACGCCCTATCCGATCGAGATCGACCACGAGAGCGATCCCAAGGGCGAGTTCTACCGTTCCTTCGCCGACGCCATCGGCCTGCGCTGAGTTCGCGCGCGCACAAATCGCAACACGAATAGCGGTTCCACGATGCCGCGCCATGACGGATAGTGGGCGAAGGTTTTTCACTTCCGCGAGCGAGGCAAAGATGCGTTTGGCGATGGTTGCGATCGGTGTATTGGCGCTCGGCGGCTGCGCCGCGCCCGCTCTGAAGTCCGGGCAGAAAGCGACGGCGGCCGCGGCGGTATGTCCAGCCGATCCGACCTGGGACACGCCCTCGGCGCCGCATCGCGTCCACGGCAATACCTGGTACGTCGGCACCTGCGGCATCAGCTCGATCCTGATCACCTCCGACCAGGGCCATGTCCTGATCGACGGCACCACCGAGAAAGGCGCGGCGTCGGTGGAAGCCAATATCCGCGCGCTCGGTTTCAAGGTCGAGGACGTGCGCTACATCCTCAGCTCGCACGAACACCTCGACCACGCCGGCGGCATCGCCCGGTTGCAGCGCGACAGCGGCGCGACCGTGGTCGCGTTGCCGGCGCAAGCGGCGTCGCTGGAGCGCGGCCAGGGCGATCGCGGCGATCCGCAGTTCCTGAGCACGCCGGCGTTCGCGCCGGTACGCGCGGTGCGCCGCATCGAGGCCGGCGAAACGCTGACGCTGGGACCGATCGCGCTGACCGCGCACGCCACGCCGGGGCATACGCCGGGCAGCACCAGCTGGACCTGGCGCTCCTGCGATCAGGGCGGGCAGTGCCGCGCGACCGCCTACGCCGACAGCCTCACGCCGTTTTCCGACGACGTGTATCGCTATACCGACGAGGCCGCGCATCCGGGCTTCATCGCCGCGTTCCGGCAAAGCCTGGTCACGGTCGCGAACCTGCCCTGCGACATTCTGCTGACTCCGCATCCGGGCGCCAGCGAGTTGTTCTCGCGCCTGGGACCGGGCGCGACCCGGCCGCTGGTCGATGCCGGCGCCTGCCGCGCTTACTCCGCCGCCGGCGCGGCCAAGCTGGACGCGCGCATCGCCAAGGAACGCGGCGACGCCAAGCCGTGATCGGGGCGTAGCGATCGATCGGGCCGCGACCACGCGGCCTTAGCGCTGGCTCGCGCAGACTCGCCACCAGCGTTGACGGAGGATGGCGATGCAACAGTTGATCAATATCGACGTGCCCGATCTGGATGCGGCGCTGGCGTTCTACACGCGCGCCTTCGGCCTGCATGTCGGACGCCGGCTCGGCGGCGAGGTGATCGAACTGCTCGGCGGGCAGGCGCCGATCTATCTGTTGCTCAAGGCCGAGGGCTCGCTCGCGGCCGGCGCCGATACGCGCCGTTATGCGCGGCATTGGTCGCCGTTGCATCTGGACGTGGTGGTGCTGGATCTGGACGCGGCCTTGCGCAGCGCGCTGGCGGCCGGGGCGGTGCAGGAAGGCGAGGTCCGCAGCGCGAACTGGGGGCGGCTCGCGCGGATCGCCGATCCGTTCGGGCATGGGTGGTGCCTGCTGCAGTTTTTGGGGCGGGGCTATGATGAGATTGCGGGGTGAGGCAAAGGCGGAATCCCCCCTGCCCCCCTTTTTCAAAGGGGGGAACTGCAACGGCAAGGGCGGTTGTAACTGCGGCCTTGTGTGCACGGCCCGACACGCGCGGCTCGCATGAGCGACAATGGGGTTATCGGCGCGAATACGCCCGCCTGCCTGTCTCGCCTCATGGCCACCAAGTCCAATAGCTCCGAGCTTCCGATCGAAATCGACGCCAGCCGCAAACCGCCCCTGGGCATCGCCCCAGCCGCGTTCCTGCGCGATTACTGGCAAAAACGCCCGCTGCTGATCCGCAATGCGTTCGCCGGGCTGCAATCGCCGATCCAGCCCGAGGACCTCGCCGGCCTGGCCTGCGAGGAAGGCGTGCTGGCGCGGTTGATCCAGCACGATCGCGCCAGCGACCGCTACACGCTGCGGCACGGGCCGTTCGACGAGGCCGAGTTCCCGGGCATGCCGCATCAGGACTGGACCTTGCTGGTGCAGGACGTGGACAAGTGGGACGCCGATGTCGCCGCGCTGCTGCCGGCCTTCGACTTCCTGCCGCGCTGGCGCATCGACGACATCATGGTGTCGTTCGCCGCGCCCGGCGGTTCGGTCGGCGCGCACGTGGATCAGTACGACGTGTTCCTGCTGCAGGCCCAGGGCCACCGGCGCTGGCAGATCGACGCGCGCGCGGATGCGCCGCAGGACTTCCGCCCCGATGCCGACCTCAAGCTGCTGCGCGAATTCGATCCCAGCCACGACTGGGTGCTCGGCCCGGGCGACATGCTGTACCTGCCGCCGGGCGTGCCGCATCACGGCGTCGCACAAGACGCCTGCCTGACCTTCTCGATCGGCATGCGCGCGCCTTCGGCCGCCGAGCTGATGGGCGACTACATCGACACCCTGGCCGGCGAGGCCGACGAAAGCCTGCGCTATCACGATCCCGACCTCGCCCCGCCGCGCGATCCGAACGAGATCGACGACGCCGCCATGGTCCGCGTGGTCGAGGCCTTGAACGCGATGCGCATGAACGATCCCGACCGCCTCGGCGACTGGTTCGGCCGCTTCATCACCGTGTACCGCGCCGCCGGCGAAGTGTCCGCGGGCCATGAACCGGCGCGTTCGCGCATCGAGATCGAATGGGACCTGCAGCGCGGCGCGGCGCTGTGGCGGCACCCGTGGTCGCGCATGGCCTGGCGCCGCGCGCACGCCAAGGGCCGCGCCGCCAGCCTGTACGTCAGCGGGCAGGAATTCGCCCTGCCCGCGCGCGACGCGCAGGCGATCGCGGGCGCGGCCGAGCTCGATCTGGCCGGCTATTCCGCGCTGTCGGAGGCCGGCCGCGAATGTGTGCTCGAACTCATCGCCGGCGGCCACTATCGGCTGGGGCTGGATGAGGACGTCGGCGCCGAGGAGGAATAAGCCTCGGCGCGGCCCGACCCGGCTCGCTCGTTGCGGGTCCGGCCTTAACTCGCAATGGATTCAGACGCTATGAATTCACCCTCGACCGCCGGCGATCAAGTGGAAACCCGCGAAGCCGCGCTGGCGGCGCTGAGCGCGATCGTCGCCGGCGCGCGCCGCGGCCTGCTGATCTACAGCCGCGAACTCGACCCGGGCCTGCTCGACCGCGCGGACGCGGTGAGCCTGCTGCGCCGCTTCGCCACCGCCGGCGGCGTCACCCGCGTGCTGCTGCAAGATCCGGCCGCACCGCAACGCGCGCTGGCGCCGCTGATCGGTCTGGCGCAGCGCCTGCCCAGCGCCTTCGAATTTCGCGCGATCGAGGAGCCGGTCGATCAGAACTACCCGGCCGCCTACATCGTCAACGATCGCGACGGCTGGTACTTCCGCCCGCTCGGCCATCGCTTCGACGGCGAGACCCGGATCGACGGCGGCGCCCGCGCGCGCCAGTTGCGCGCGCATTTCGAGCCGGTGTGGGAACGCGCCCGGGCGTGCACCGAGTTTCGCGCGCTGGGGATCTGAGCGGCGCTCGCCGGTCTGGGTATGGACCCGGGCGCGGCCAGAGGCGACGGCCGCAGCGTCAATTCGAAGTCCCAGCGGTCCTCGGGCTGCGCTGGCTCGCGCGGCCCTTGCCAAGCGTGGGGGAGACCTGCGACTGCGCGAGCGGCGGTACGGCGGCGGCGTCGGCCGAGCCCAATCTGATCGGCCACATTCTTATTCGCTGCACGGGGCCGGACTTGGTCCCGGCCGTGCCATCGGCGGTAGCGCAGGCGACCGACGTAAGCCTCAGCGATGCCGCCAGGCCTGCTAGCCACTGCCCCATACCCCGACCGGTTCGGTAGTCCCGATGGCCCGCAGCGACCTCAGTCGCGAGCCATCCAGCCACCTGCGCACCGCGCCCGTTGCCCCGCGCCCCA
Source organism: Lysobacter sp. ISL-50 (assembly GCF_018612875.1). Lineage (GTDB taxonomy): Bacteria > Pseudomonadota > Gammaproteobacteria > Xanthomonadales > Xanthomonadaceae > Lysobacter. The sequence continues at coordinate 18,230 of NZ_JAGGRI010000027.1, forward strand.
TCCCGACCCGCGGATCTGAGTGCCGGCTAAACCGTGACCGCAACCGTAAGCGAGCCCCTAAGCGCGCCGGTCCCGACCCGCCGCCGACCCCGGCCTTGCTTGAAACGCCGCGCCACGGCCCAAGACTTTGTCCAGCATTGCCGGAACGGTCCACTCAACGTTCCGGTCCCCTCCGGCGACCCCGACCGACCCGAAATCGAAGCAAATCGGTCGCTCAGACGTAAGTAGTTATGCCGTTGGGCTTAACACTACCGCTATAATTCCGAGCCTTGTCCGCGCCCAGCACCCCGCGTGCGTGCGCGACGCCACTTCCGCCACCAAGAGTTTCCCGATAGCCATCGTGGACAGCCTCCTCAAGCAGTTTTCGCAATCCTCGCAACTCGGCGCCAATGCCGCCTTCATCGAAGACCTGTACGAGCAGTACCTGGTCGATCCCGACAGCGTCGGGGCCAAATGGAAAGCCTATTTCGACGGCTTCAAAGGCCGTGAAGCGGGCGATATTCCGCATTCGGCCGCGATCGAAAGCATCACCCAGGCCGGCAAGGCCGCCTCGCGCGGCGTAGTCGCCGGCGCCGGCGCGTCCTCCGGCAGCGACGAGCGCGAACGCGCGGTCGGCAAGGTGATCACGGCCTACCGCTCGCGCGGGCATCTGGCCGCCGACATCGATCCGCTGGGCCTGCTGCAGAAACCCGACGCGCCCGATCTGGCCCTGGGCTTCCACCGCCTGTCCGAGAGCGACCAGTCGGTCGAGTTCTCGACCGGCGGGGTGGCCGGCAAGGAGCGCATGAAGCTCGGCGACCTGCTCGCCCTGCTCAAGGCCACCTACACCGGCCCGATCGGCGCGGAGTTCATGCACATCGCCGACGCCGAACAGCGCCGCTGGATGTACGAGCGCCTGGAAACCGCCGGCGGCAAGTTCGGCCGCAGCGTCGAAGACAAGAAGCGCATCCTCGAGCGGCTCACCGCCGCCGACGGCCTGGAGCGCTACCTGGGCACCAAGTACGTCGGCCAGAAGCGCTTCTCGCTGGAAGGCGGCGATGCGCTGATCCCGCTGATGGACGTGACCATCCGCCGCTCGGGCGAGCAAGGCGTGCAGGACGTGGTGATCGGCATGGCCCACCGCGGCCGCCTCAACGTCCTGGTCAACACCCTGGGCAAGCCGCCGCGCAAGCTGTTCGACGAGTTCGAAGGCAAGTTCGACCACGACGAGCACGCCCACACCGGCGATGTGAAGTACCACATGGGCTTCAGCGCCGACGTCGCCACGCCCGGCGGCCCGGTCCATCTGGCCTTGGCGTTCAATCCCTCGCACCTTGAAATCGTCAACCCGGTGGTCGCCGGCAGCGTTCGCTCGCGCCAAACCCGCCGCGGCGACAAGGGCCGCGCCCAGGTGCTGCCGGTGCTGCTGCACGGCGACGCCGCGTTCGCCGGCCAGGGCGTGGGCATGGAGTTGTTCCAGATGTCGCAGGCGCGCGGTTTCGCCGTCGGCGGCACCGTCCACATCGTCATCAACAACCAGGTCGGCTTCACCACCAGCGAGCGCCAGGACGCGCGTTCCACGCTGTACTGCACCGACGTCGCCAAGATGGTCGGCGCGCCGATCCTGCACGTGAACTCCGATCACCCCGAAGCGGTGGTGTTCTGCGCCGAACTGGCGCTGGACTTCCGCCAGCGCTTCGGCCGCGACGTGGTCATCGATCTGGTCTGCTACCGCCGCCACGGCCATAACGAGGCCGACGAGCCGGCGGCGACCCAGCCGCTGATGTATCAGGTGATCCGCAAGCACAAGACCCCGCGCGAGCTTTACGCCGAGCAACTGGTCGGCGAAGGCGTGCTCAGGGCCGAGGACGCGCAGGCGCTGGTCGATCAGTACCGCGACAAGCTCGACGCCGGCGCGGTCACCACCGAACTGGTCGAGGTCAAGCCGGACGAGTTCACCATCGACTGGTCCAAGTACCTGTCGGGCAAGCTCAGCGACCCGGTCAACACCACGGTCCAGCGCAGCAAGCTCGACGCGCTGGCCACGCAGATCAACGCCGTGCCCGACACGGTCAAGCTGCATCCGCGCGTGGCGAAGATCTACGAAGACCGCCGCAAGATGGCCGCCGGCGAACAAGCCGGCGACTGGGGCTTCGCGGAGAACCTGGCCTACGCCACCTTGGTCAGCGAAGGCTACAAGCTGCGCCTGGTCGGCCAGGACAGCGGCCGCGGCACCTTCTTCCACCGCCACGCGATCCTGCACGAGCAGACCAGCGACGAGTACATCCTGCCGCTGCGCGAGCTGGTGACCAACCCCTCCGACGTCACCATCATCGACTCCTTGCTCAGCGAAGAAGCGGTGATGGCGTTCGAATACGGCTACTCCACCGCCGATCCCCAGACGCTCGACATCTGGGAAGCGCAGTTCGGCGACTTCGCCAACGGTGCCCAAGTCGTCATCGACCAGTTCCTGTCCTCGGGCGAAGCCAAGTGGGGCCGCCTGTGCGGTCTGGTTCTGCTGCTGCCGCACGGCTACGAAGGCCAGGGCCCGGAGCACAGCTCCGCGCGCCTGGAGCGCTTCCTGCAGCTGTGCGCGCTGGAGAACATGCTGGTCTGCGTGCCGACCACCCCGGCGCAGGCGTACCACATGATCCGCCGGCAGATGTGCATGAGCACGCGCAAGCCGCTGGTGGTGATGACGCCCAAGTCGCTGCTGCGCCACAAGCTGGCGGTGTCGAGCCTGGACGAGCTGGCCGACGGTGAATTCCAGCACCTGATCCCGGACGCCGCGGCCAACCCGAAGAAGGTCAAGCGCGTGGTGCTGTGCTCGGGCAAGGTCTATTACGACTTGTTCGAACAGGCGCAGAAGGACGGTCTGGAAGATGTCGCCATCGTCCGCATCGAGCAGCTCTATCCGTTCCCGCGCGAAGTCCTGGCCGCCGAGCTCAAGCGCTTCAGCGCGGCCAAGGATGTGGTGTGGTGCCAGGAAGAGCCGCAGAACCAGGGCGCGTGGTACCAGATCCGCCACCACCTCAGCGCGTGCCTGGCTCCGAAGCAGGCGCTGCATTACACCGGACGCGCGCGCTCGCCTTCGCCGGCGGCCGGGCATCTGGCCGACCACGTCGCCGAGCAGACCAAGCTGGTCGCCGACGCGCTGGTCAACTCGCTGCACGGAGAGTCCAGCGCCGAATAAGGCGCTGGTTCTTCCCGAAACAACTTACATACCCACATTCAAGCACTCCAGGATGCCTGCCCCATGAGCACCGAGATCAAAGTCCCCGTCCTTCCCGAGTCGGTCTCCGACGCCACGATCGCCACGTGGCACAAGAAGCCGGGCGATGCGGTCAAGCGCGACGAGAACCTGGTCGATCTGGAAACCGACAAGGTCGTGCTGGAAGTGCCCTCGCCGGTCGACGGCGTGCTCAAGGAAATCAAGTTCGAAGAAGGCGCGACCGTGACCAGCCAGCAGCTGATCGCGATCGTCGAGGCCGGCGCCGTCGCCAGCGCGCCCGCCGCCGCGGCCGCTCCGGCCGCCGCCAAGGCCGAAGCGCTGCCGGCCGCCGGCGCCCAGCCGATCACGCCGAAGGCCGACGCGCCCAAGGCCCCGGCCGGCAACGACCAGCTGCCCCCGGGCGCGCGCTTCACCGCCAACAAGGAAGGCATCGACGCTTCGCAGGTCGAAGGCACCGGCCGCAAGGGCGCGGTGACCAAGGAAGACATCGTCAATTACGCCAAGAGCGGCGGCGTCGGCAACGCCGCCGGCGCGCGTCCGGAAGAGCGCGTGCCGATGACCCGCATCCGCGCCCGCATCGCCGAGCGCCTGATGCAGTCGAAGAACTCGATCGCGATGCTGACCTCGTTCAACGAAGTCAACCTCGGCAAGGTCATGGCCATGCGCAAGGAGCTGGGCGAGTCCTTCGAGAAGGCCAACGGCGTCAAGCTCGGCTTCATGAGCTTCTTCGCCAAGGCCGCGGCCAACGCGCTGCAGCGCCATCCGGTGGTCAACGCCTCCGTCGACGGCAACGACATCGTCTATCACGGCTACGCCGACATCTCGATCGCGGTGTCCACCGACAAGGGCCTGGTCACGCCGGTGCTGCGCAATGTCGAGCGCATGGGCTTCGCCGACGTCGAGAAGGCCATCGGCGATTACGCCAAGAAGGCCCGCGACGGCAAGCTGGCGCTGGAAGACCTGCAGGGCGGCACCTTCACCATCACCAACGGCGGCACCTTCGGCTCGCTGATGTCGACCCCGATCGTCAACCCGCCGCAGTCGGCCATCCTCGGCATGCACGCGATCAAGGAACGCGCGATCGTGGAGAACGGCGCCGTGGTCGCCGCGCCGATGATGTACATCGCGCTGAGCTACGACCACCGCATCATCGATGGCAAGGACGCGGTGTTGTTCCTGGTCGACATCAAGAACCAACTGGAAAATCCGCATCGCATGCTGTTGGGTATGTGAAGCCGGGAATCGGGAATGGGGAATCGGGAGTCGTAAAAGCCCGCCCCCTTCCCGCTCTTCCGATTCCCTATTCCCCATTCCCCATTCCCGTGAGCGAAGCATGAGCGAACAACAACAATTCGACGTAGTCGTCATCGGCGCCGGCCCCGCCGGCTACCACGCCGCCATCCGCGCCGCCCAACTCGGCCTGAAGACCGCGTGCATCGACGCCGCGCTGGGCAAGGACGGCAAGCCGGCGCTGGGCGGCACCTGCCTGCGCGTGGGCTGCATTCCGTCCAAGGCGCTGCTCGACAGCTCGCGCCAGTTCTGGAACCTGCAGCATCTGTTCGGCGAACACGGCATCAGCGCCGACAACGCCAAGATCGACGTCGCCACCATGGTCGGTCGCAAGGACAAGATCGTGAAGCAGTTCACCGGCGGCATCGCGATGCTGTTCAAGGCGAACAAGATCGCCCCGTACTACGGCTTCGGCACCCTGCACCCGGGCAATGTCGTCAAGGTCAAGCAGCACGACGGTTCCGAGGTCGAGCTCAAGGGCACCAACGTCATCATCGCCTCGGGTTCGGATTCGATCGAACTGCCGTTCGCCAAGTTCGACGGCGACAAGATCGTCGACAACGTCGGCGCGCTGGACTTCACCGAAGTGCCCAAGCGCCTGGGCGTGATCGGCGCCGGCGTGATCGGCCTGGAACTGGGCAGCGTGTGGAAGCGCCTGGGCTCGGAAGTCACCATCCTCGAAGCCCTGCCCGACTTCCTCGCCGCCGCCGATGCCGAGGTCGCCAAGACCGCGGCCAAGGAATTCAAGAAGCAGGGCCTGGAAATCAAGCTCGGCGCGAAGGTCAGCAAGGCCGAGATCAAGAAAGACGGCGTGCACCTGACCTACAACGACGGCAAGTCCGATCAGGAACTGGTCGTGGACAAGCTGCTGGTCGCCGTCGGCCGCCGCGCCGCGTCGAAGGGCCTGCTGGCCGAAGGCACCGGCGTCAAGATCAACGAGCGCGGCCAGATCGAAGTCGATGAGCATTGCCACACCGGCGTCGATGGCGTGTGGGCGGTCGGCGACTGCGTGCGCGGGCCGATGCTGGCTCACAAGGGCTTCGAGGAAGGCATCGCGGTCGCCGAACTCATCGCCGGCCTGCCGGGCCACGTCAACCTCGACACCGTGCCGTGGGTGATCTACACCGAGCCGGAAATCGCCTGGGTCGGCAAGACCGAGCAGCAGCTCAAGGCCGAGAACATCCCGTACAAGACCGGCAGCTTCCCGTTCGCGGCGATCGGCCGCGCGGTGGCCATGGGCGAACCGGCCGGCTTCGTCAAGGTCATCGCCCATGCCGAGACCGATCGCGTGCTGGGCCTGCATCTGGTCGGCGTCGGCGTGTCCGAGCTCGTCCACGAAGGCGTGCTGACCATGGAGTTCAACGGCTCCGCCGACGACCTCGCCCGCATCTGCCACGCGCACCCGACCTTGTCGGAAGCGATCCACGATGCGGCGATGGCGGTGGACAAGCGGGCGATTCACAAGGCCAACTGAGGCCGGGAATTGCCGGGAATCGGGAATGGAGAATCGGGAATCGGAAAGAGCGCAATGCGCTCGTCCGGTTCCCGATTCGCTTTTCAGGCTTCCGAAACCCGCATCGCCGCTTTCGCTTCGCCTTGCCGATTCCCCATTCTCGATTCCCGATTCCCGTCCTCATGAAAACCCTCTGCGTCTACTGCGGTTCCAACTCCGGCGCCAAGCCGATCTACACCGAGCGCGCGATCGCGCTGGGTTCGCGCATGGCCCGCGACGGCATCGCCCTGGTCTACGGCGGCGGCAACGTCGGCCTGATGGGCACCGTCGCCGATGCCGTGCTCGATGCCGGCGGCGAAGTGATCGGCGTGATTCCCGAGCAACTGGTGAATTGGGAAGTCGCCCATCGCGGCCTGACCAAGCTGGAGATCGTCGGCTCCATGCACGAACGCAAGGCGCGCATGTTCGACCTGGCCGACGGCTTCGTCGCCCTGCCCGGCGGCTTCGGCACGCTGGACGAGATGTTCGAGATGCTGACCTGGCGCCAACTCGGCATCGGCGACAAGCCCTGCGCCTTCCTCGACATCGACGGCTTCTACGCGCCGCTGATGGCGATGCTCGATCGCATGGTCGCCGAGCGCTTCCTCCACGCCGACCAGCGCCAGGACCTGTGGCACGGGGACGACATCGACGTCCTGCTGAACTGGATGCGCGACTACACCCCGGCCTCGGCGTCCAAGTGGATGGACGAGAAGCGGCGCAAGGCGCTGCGCTGAGGCTGGACTTCCGACGGCAGGAGTCCAAGAGACTTCAGCGCTATCTTTCCAGGTCGTCATTCCCGCGAAAGCGGGAATCCAAAGACTTCAGCGTCATCCATCCAGTTCGTCATTCCCGCGAACACGGGCTCCGCTTTGCTTCGGCGGAGCCGAACATCCAGTGACTTCAGCGTCACCCCTCCAGGCCGTCATTCCCGCGAACGCGGGAATCCAGCGACTTCAAACGTTCTCGCACGAAAGGCCCTGGATTCCCGCGTTCGCGGGAATGACGAGCAAAAAAAGCAACGCATCCCGCCTGCACCCGACTTTGCCCCACTTTGCCCGGATCACTGCGTTGCAGCCCCACCCGGCGGCATCCACGGCCGCTCGGCTATGATCCTCAGCTCGCCCGACGAGACCGTCCCATGAGCGTCCCCGCCGCGTTCAACGCGTTCCGCATTCATAACGACGCCACCGGCTATCGCGCCGGCGTCGAAGCGGTCGGCATCGACGATCTCGCCCCCGGCGAGGTCGTGATCAAGACCGCCTACTCCTCGGTCAATTTCAAGGACGCGCTGGCCGGCACCGGCGAGGGCAAGATCCTGCGCAAATTCCCGCTGGTCGGCGGCATCGACGTGGCCGGCCACGTGGTCGCCTCCAGCGACGGCAAGTTCAAGGAAGGCGACGCGGTGCTGGTCACCGGCTGCGGCCTCAGCGAGACCCGCGACGGCGGCTATAGCGAGTACGCGCGCCTGCAGGCGCAGTGGGTGGTGCCGCTGCCGTCCGGGCTGAGCCTGCGCGAGAGCATGGTGCTGGGCACCGCCGGCTTCACCGCCGCGCTGGCGCTGCACCGCATGCTCGACAACCGGCAGACGCCCGAACACGGGCCGCTGGCGGTCAGCGGCGCCACCGGCGGCGTCGGATCGCTGGCGCTGGACATCTTCAGCCGCGCAGGCTTCGAAGTGCACGCCATCAGCGGCAAGCCGGAGCAGACCGATTATCTGAAATCCATCGGCGCTCATCAGGTGTTCGGCCGCGACGCGCTGCAGACGCAGCGGCCGATGGAATCGGCGCGTTTCGGCGGCGGCCTGGACAATGTCGGCGGGCCGATGCTCGCCAGCCTGCTCGCGCAGACCGCGCCCTACGGCAACGTCGCCACCGCCGGCCTGGCCGCCACGCATGCGCTGGAAACCACGGTAATGCCTTTCATTATTCGCGGCGTGTCCCTGCTCGGGATCGCCTCGGCCGGCACCGCGCGCGCGATCCGCGACGAAATCTGGCAGCGTCTGGGCAGCGAATGGAAGCCCGCGCATCTGGACCGGATCTGCACCCGCGAGGTCGGTTTGGCACAGTTGACGCAGGTGTTTCCGGCCATGTTGGCCGGCGGTTCGCTGGGCCGGACCCTGGTCGTGATCTAGTTGGCATTGCAGCCGCGCGGCGCGTCGCTACAATCGGCCGCAGATCCTTGGGGGAAACACATGGCGCGTATTTTGATCGTCGATGATTCGCCGTCCCAGTTGATGGGCATCCGTCGCATCGTCGAGAAACTGGGGCATGAGGCCTTGACCGCTGAAGACGGCGCCGCTGGCGTCGAAGCGGCCAAGCGGGAGTTGCCCGACCTGATCCTGATGGACGTGGTCATGCCGAACCTCAACGGTTTCCAGGCCACCCGCTCGATCTGCCGCGAGGCCACGACCAAGCACATACCGATCGTCCTGGTCACCACCAAGGACCAGGACACCGACCGCGTCTGGGGCATGCGCCAGGGCGCGAAGGCTTACATCACCAAGCCGTTCAGCGAGACCGACCTGTCCGAGATCATCGGCCAGCTGCTGCCCTCGCTGGGCTGAACACGCGTCGCGGCGCCGCCGCGCGGCGCATTCATCCGATCCCGGCGCGAGCCGGGATTTCGCGTTTCAGGGCCGGCGCCAGTCCTCGCCGAAGGCCTCGCGCATGGTCTCGTAGGCCTCGTGCTGCGCCGGCGTCTGCGCGCGCGGCGCCAGCACTTCCAGCTCGACGATCTGATCGCCGGCCGGCGTGCCCGGCAGGCCGCGGCCGCGCAGGCGCAGCTTGCGCCCGGCCTCGGAATTGACCGGAATCTTCAGCTCCACCGGCCCGCCCAGGGTCGGCACGCTGATCGTCGCGCCCAGCGCCGCTTCCCACGGCGCCAGCGGCAGCATGTGGATGATGTTGCGGCCATCGACCTCGAACTGCGGATGCGCGGCGTATTCGATCTCCAGCAGCAGATCGCCGTGCGCGCCCTGACCGGCCAGGCGGATCAGCTGGCCCGGGCGGATGCCCTTGGGCACGCGCACGTCCAGGGTCTTGTTGTTGACCGAAATGCGCACGCTGCCGCCTTCGAACACGGTTTCCAGCGACACCGCCAAGCGGGCCCGGGTGTCGCCGCGCGGCGGCTGCGCGCTGCGCGGATTGCCGCCGAAACCGCCGCCGTTGGAGGAACGGCCGCGGCCGAACAAGTTCTCGAAGAAGTCGCTGAAACCGCCGCCCGCGCCGCCGCCGGCGAAGATTTCCTCGAAATCCGCATTGCCGCCGCCGAAACCGCCCGCGGGCGGCTGCACCTCGTCGCCGGGGCGATAGCCGCGCGCGCGCAGTTGGTCGTAGGCCGCGCGCTTGGGCGGATCGCGCAAGGCCTCGTAGGCCTCGTTGACGGCCTTGAATTTCTCTTCCGCGCCCGCTTCTTTACTGACGTCGGGATGGTACTTGCGAGCCAGGCGGCGATACGCCGTCTTGATCTCGGCCTCGCCCGCGCTGGGCTCCAGGCCCAGGGTTTCGTAATAGTCCTTGAACTGCATCGATCGATCGCTCCAATCGCGCAAACGCAGGAGCGGCGCTGTCCGCTCACGCCGCCTTGACGCATGATTAAGCTCACAGCATGGCGATTACGACCGCGATTTCAAGTCGCCTTGACGCGGTATTTAGAACCGGCTGCCTAGACTGCACCCCACATCAGGAGAACCCCCATGAGCATCCAGGTCGGCGAACGCCTGCCCGAAGTCGCACTCAAGCGCATCAACAACGGCATCGAAACGGTAGACACCCGTTCGCTGTTCGACGGCCGCAAGGCGGTGCTGTTCGCCGTCCCCGGCGCGTTCACCCCGACCTGTTCGGAAAAGCACCTGCCCGGTTTCGTCGAGCACTTCCAGCAGTTCCGCGACAAAGGCATCGAAGTGGCCTGCCTGGCCGTCAACGATCCGTTCGTGATGCAGGCCTGGGCGCAGAGCCAGCACGTTCCCGAAGGCATGCTGATGCTCGCCGACGGCAACGGCGATCTGACCCGTGCGCTCGGCCTGGAACTGGACGCCAGCTCCTACGGCATGGGCACGCGCGCCAAGCGCTTCGCGCTGTACCTCGACGACGGCGTGGTCAAGCAACTGCATGTCGAGGAGCCCGGCGAATACCGCGTGTCCTCGGCCGAGTACATGCTGCAGCAGATCTGATCCGCGCCGCTTCCACGACGACGCCGTCCGGGCCCCGCCCGGCCGGCGTTCCCGCCCACTTCGTATCGCCGAGGTTCCCCGCCCCAATCCCCGACCGCCAGGAGACGTCATGTCCGCCAAGCCCGTCACCAAGATCGAAAGCCGCAAGCCCGCCCCGAAGTCCTCGCCGTTCGTCAGCGACATCGGCGCGATCCGCGCACGCGCGCGCAAGCACATCGAGGACGGCGCGATCACCGACAGCTACGCCGCGGACCGCCAGGCGGTGATCAAGCTGCTCAACGAGGCCCTGGCCACCGAAATCGTCTGCGTGCTGCGCTACAAGCGCCACTACTTCATGGCCAGCGGCCTGATGGCCGACGCGGTCAAATCCGAATTCCTCGAACACGCCAACGAAGAACAGGCGCATGCCGACCGCATCGCCGAGCGCATCGTCCAGCTGGGCGGCGAACCCGACCTCAATCCCGACGTGTTGTCCAAGCGCTCGCATGCCGAATACGTGGAAGGCCACGACCTGCGCGACATGGTGAAGGAAGACCTGGTCGCCGAGCGCATCGCCATCGACAGCTATCGCGAGATCATCAACTACATCGGCGACAAGGACACCACCACCAAGCGCATGATGGAAGACATCCTGGCGCAGGAAGAAGAACACGCCGACGAACTGGCCGACATGCTCGACGGCTGGACCGGCAAGTAAGCCTCGTCGTCTGCCGCGAGCGCGGCGGGTCCGCGCTCTGTGGCTTCCAGCGACTACGCCGCGGGGGCCTTTCGTGCGAGAACCTTTGAAGTCATTTTTGCTCGTCATTCCCGCGAACGCGGGAATCCAGGGCTCTTCGTGCGAGAACGCTTGAAGTCGCTGGATTCCCGCGTTCGCGGGAATGACGACCTGGAAGGATGGCGCTGAAGTCTCTGGATATTCGGCTCCGCCGAAGTAACGCGGAGCCCGCGTTCGCGGGAATGATGAGCAAAAATCCTGAAACAGTGCTGCGCCGCACCGCGCGGCCGTTCCTGGGCGTCGCGCTTATGGCCGGGCTGCACCGGGCGCGAACTCCATCGGCGATGTGATCGCCGCGCACGCCGCGCGCTGACGCCGCGGCGGCGGCTCAGAACGTCGCGAACAGCTGATTGAGCCGATCCAGGTACGCGCGCTTGGCCGAAGCATCGATGAAGCTGCCTTCGAAGCTGTTGGCCGCCAGTTGCCAGGCGTGGTGCGCGCCCAGGCCGGTGGCGGCGAAGGTCTGCGTAAAGTTCTGGTTGACGTAGCCGCCGAAGTACGCCGGATCGTCCGAGTTCACCGTCGCCACCAGACCGGCATCGAGCAGCGCGCCCAGATTGTGCTGGCTGAGCTGCTCGAACACGCACAGTTTCAGATTCGACAACGGGCATACGGTGAGCGGGATGCGATCGTGCGCGAGCCGCTTCATCAGCGCCGGGTCTTTCACGCTCTGCACGCCGTGATCGATGCGTTCGACCTTGAGCACGTCGAGCGCGCTCCACACATACGCCGGCGGCCCCTCCTCGCCCGCGTGCGCGACCAGGCGCAGGCCCAGTTCGCGGCAACGCGCGAACACCTGCGCGAATTTCTCCGGCGGATGGCCCAGTTCGCTCGAATCCAGGCCCACGCCGATGAACTTGTCGCGCAGCGGCAAGGCCTGCTCCAGGGTCTCGAAGGCTTCGCGCTCGCTCAGGTGGCGCAGGAAACACAGGATCAGCAACGCGCTCACGCCCAACCGGGCGCGCGCATCCACGCAGGCGCGATGCAGACCGTCGATGACCGTCTCCATCGCCACGCCGCGCGCGGTATGCGTCTGCGGGTCGAAGAACATCTCGGTGTGGACGACGTTGTCGGCCGCGGCGCGCTGCAGATAGGCCCAGGCCATGTCGTAGAAATCCTGCTCGGTGAGCAGCACGCTGGCGCCGGCGTAGTAGATGTCGAGGAAACTTTGCAGATTGGTGAAGGCGTAGGCCTCGCGCAGCGCCTCGACATCGGCGTAGGGCACGCTGACGCCGTTGCGCCGGGCCAGGGCGAAGATCAGTTCCGGCTCCAGCGAGCCTTCGATATGCATGTGCAGCTCGGCCTTGGGCATGGCCCGCAGCAACTCGGGCAGACGCTGCGCATCGATATGGGCGAATGCCGCCTGGGTGGGGGTGTCCTGAATCATTGCAACTCCTGTGCCTGCCAGGATCGGTCACGAACCGATCCGGTGGGAAATCTGGTCGACGCCGCAAAACCGCTGCCTCGCGTCTCACTGCCGCAGGCCGCGCGTCGATGCCGGCGGCCGTTACCCGCGATGTATACCACCGCGCCGATGCGGATGCAGCCGCCCTGCCCGGCGCGCACCGCAGCGACGGCCACGCGCGGCCGGATCGGACACCTTGCGCTACCATGCCGGCTCACCCTTCTGCGTATCGGGTTCGCGAACTCCCATGGCCCATCGCCGCAGCGAGCTGACCTTGTCCCGCCTTTTCGGCGCGCCGGTGTTGGTGCATTGGACGGTGCTGCTGATCGCCCTGCTGGCGCTGTTGTTCAGTCGCGATCCGCTCGCGCTGAGCGCCGGCAATGCGGCGCGTCCGGGCACCGCCGCCGTTCGCCTAACGCAAGACCTTGAACCGAACCCGCGACCACGCGCCGGTATCGGCCAACGCGGTCAGGCTGTGTTCGCCGGCTTCGCCGAAATCGTGATCCAGGCGCGAGCGGCCCTGCGATTCGCCGATCAAACGCCCGTCGAGCAACCAGCGCACGCGCGCATCGCTGCCGAGCGCGCGCACCGACAAGCGCAGCGGCGTCGCGCTGCCCGGAGCGCGGGCGAGCGTGGCCAGATCGTCGATGCCCTCGATCCGCAGTTCTTCGACCGCGTCGCGGCCGTCGTCGATGCAGTCCGGCGACAGCGGCGGCAATCGCGAGGCCTTGCGCGTGTCGGCGGCCAACCAAGGCGACGCCAAGGCAGGCCAACGCGCCAGCTCAAGCGCCTTGCGCTCGTGCGGCGCCAAGCACTCGCCCGACAGACGCAAACCGCTGCGCGCATCGACCTCATACCGCTCGACTCCCGCATTCCATAGCCGCGCATCGCGCTCGGCCAAGGTCGGCGGCACCGAGCCGTCCAGCGTCCACGCCTGCAAGCGGCGATGACATAGCTGCGGCGCCTGCGGGTCCGGCGCCACGCCCAGCGGCCAGCACACTTCGATCTGCCGCACGTTGGCCGGCGGCGGCCGCGGTACGGAATCGCCGCGCAAACGCGGCAGGCTGTCGATCACTTCGAACAACAGCGGCAACGCGGTGACCGCGCCATATTGGCCGGGCAGCGGCGTGCCGTCGGGCCGTCCGACCCACACGCCGACCGTATAACGCCGCGTGCTGCCCAGCGCCCAGGCGTCGCGGAAGCCGTAACTGGTGCCGGTCTTCCAGGCCACGCGCGGGCGCGCGGCGGAATCGAAGGTCTGTTCGACGCTGCCCGGGCGCGGGTTGGCTTCCAGAATCTCGCGCACGATCCAGGCCGCGCCCGGCGACAGCAACCGGCGTTCTGTTTTCTGCGAACCCAGTTGATAACGCACGCGCCCGGCGATGCCGCCGCGATTGAACGCCGAATACGCGCCGACCAGATCCTCCAGGCGCGCGCCGGTGCCGCCGAGAATCATCGCCAGATTGGGCTGCGCCCCGCGCGGCCATTGCAGGTCGATGCCGGCGTGGGCCAGACGCGCGGAGAACCGCGCCGGGCCGACCCGGTCGAGCAGATCCACCGCCGGCACGTTGAGCGACAAGCGCAGCGCCGTGGCCGCGCCGACCGGCCCGTTGAAGGCGGCGTCGAAATTGCCCGGCCGGTAGCCGTGAAACGATTGCGGCGCATCGACGAACAGGCTTTCGGAATGGATCAGCCCATCGTCGATCGCCAGCCCGTACAGGAACGGCTTCAAGGTCGAGCCGGGCGAGCGCCAGGCCTGGACCATATCGACGTGACCCAACCGCGCCGCATCGCCGAAGGTCACCGAGCCGACGTAGGCGCGCGCTTCCAGGCTGGCGTTGTCGACCACCAGCAACGCCGCCGAGGTGCGCTCGGGCAAGCTGGAGAAATACGCGCTGAGCCGGTCTTCCAAGGTGCGCTGCAGCTGCGGATCGATGGTCGACACCACCCGCGCCGCATCGGGGTTTTCGAAACGCAGCCGCTGCGCGAGCAAGGGTGCGTAGCGCGGCGGCTGCAGCGAACGCGCCACCACCGGCTCCACGCGCGCATCATTGACCTGCGCGCGCGACCACACGCCCAGCGCGGCCATGCGCGCAAGCACCTTGTCGCGGGCGATGCGCGCGCGCTCGGGTTCGCGATCCGGGCGCAGCCGGCTCGGCGATTGCGGCAGCACCGTCAACAACGCGGCCTCGGCATGCGACAGGCGTGAGGACGGCTTGCCCAGATAGGCCCAGCTCGCCGCTTCCACGCCCTCCACCGTGCCGCCGAACGGCGCGCGGTTGAGATACAGGGCGAGAATCTGCGCCTTCGACAGATGCGTTTCCAGTTGCAGCGCACGCAGCATCTGCCGGCTCTTGGCCCACAGGCTGCGGCGATGTTCGCCGGGTTCGGCGTCGAGGATGCGTGCGACCTGCATGGTCAGGGTCGATCCGCCCGACACCACCCGCCCGCTGCGCAGCCACTGCCCGGCCGCGCGCAGCATCGCCACCGGGTTGATGCCCGGATGCTTCCAGAACCAGCGGTCTTCGTAGTTCAACAGCGCCTGCAGGTACAGCGGCGAGACTTGCCCGGCGGTGACCGGATAACGCCACACGCCGTCGCGGTCGGCGAAGGCGCGCAGCGGCGTGCCGTCGCGCGCGACCACCACCGCGCCGGCATCGCGCGGTTTCGGCAAGGGCAGCGGGAACGCCAGGTCCAGCAGCATCGCCGCGATCGTCAGCGACAACAGCGCCAGCAGGGTTTTCAGCGCGAATCGGCGCGCGCGGCCGCGTGCGGCGGCGCGAGGGGATTCGATGGCGGCGGGCGATGTGGACAAGAGCGGCAGGCGATGAGGTCAGTGCAACGAAGGTGAAGCGCTTGCGCGCAGGGTACGCGGCCGGCCGGCGTAGGCATCGCGGCCGCGGCGGCCGCGCTCACTCGCCCAGGTCGTGCTCTTCGTGATCGGCCAGGTACAGCTCGCCTTCGATCAAACGGAAGTTCATGTGATACCCCACTCCGCCGCTCTGCGGCCATTGCAGCATGGCGGTGGCGTCGATCACATAGCTGCCGCCCGCGACTTCGGCCGTGGCGCCGTCGGGCGCCAGATCGATCTGCAAGGCGCGCTCGCCCGGCACGGCGCCGCCGCGCGGGGCGACCGAGGCGAAGCGCCGGTGCTCGTCGATCCGGCTCAGCTGCGCGTGGCTGAGCATGCCGACGGTATCGATGAAGGCGCGGCGCCGCTGCGCATCGGCGAACACGGCTTCGGGCTCGGCGGCGTTCTTGTCCGCGGCCGCGGGGGCCGGACGCAGATGCGCGGCGACCTCGCTGTCGCGGCCGGCTTGCAAGGCCAAGCGCATGGCCTGCAACTGCGCGATCACGCGCTGTTCGGGCGTTTCTTCGACGACCCGGCGCAGCGCCTTGCCGTCCCATTCGAAGGCGTAGTAACCCAGCGTCCTCGGAAACGGCAGCATGCACGCCTCCAGGCCGTCGACCCACAGGCGGCCGTCGCGGATTCCGCGCACTTGCGGGCAGTCGGCGAATACATCGGTCTGGTCCGGCTGCAATTGCAGGCCGTCCTTGCGCGCCAGCAACACGCGCACGCGCTTGGCGACGTGGCGCATCGCGCCTTCTTCGCCGATGCCGTACTCGATCACCACATCGTTGCGGCCGTCGCGATCGAGATCGCCGACGAAATGATCGACATCGAAGTGGTCGAACCCGGGATCGGCCTTGCGCACGATCGCGTCGGCCTGCTCGATCAGCGGGTCCAGCGGCGGAGTGTCGTGCGGCGAGGTGCCGCCCCAGTTCAAGGCCGGGTCCGTTGCCGGATCGGCGGAGGCAGCGGCGGCGTCAGCGGGCGCCGCCTTTTTGTCCGCGCCGGCGGCCGCGCCGCCGTTGCCGTCATCGCCGCCGCAACCGGCCAGCGCCAGCAACGCCGCCAGCGACGCGGCGGGAAGCGCGAAGCGTCCCGCCCTGCGCGCCGGACTCACGGCTGACGCACCGACAAGCTGGCCGGGCTGGCCTTGCCGACGCCGCGCAGCTCGGGACGGTACATGTCCTCGACCAGCGATGGCGGCACCGTGTAAGTACCCGGCGTCACCGCGCGCACCAGATAGAACACGCGCGCGGTCTGGTTGGCGTCGAGCTTCAGCGCGGCGATGTAGCGGTCGTCGCGGAACTCCTCGTGCTTGACGTCGGCGGCGCTGGAGCGCTCGGACACCTCGATCCCGTCCACGACCACGCCGGCCCATTGCTTGCCGTCGCCGAGGTTGAAGTTTTCGATCTCCAGTCCCGCCGGCAGGAGATCGGTGAGCAGCGCGTCGGGCATGGCGCTGTGGGCCTTGATCTTCACCTGCACGATCAACGCCTCGCCCTCGACCAGACTGCCGCCGCTCCAGTCCTTGCCCTGCGTGGTGTAGTACTTGCGCGCGACCTCGATCTGCGAATCGTCGGCGGCCGGCGCGGTGCGCGGCACGCCGGCGACTTCGAAGCTGGCGTACAGCGGCGGCTGGCCGCTGGGCGCGAAGCTCACGCCGGAGGCGAGCGTGGCGTAGTCGAACACGCGACCGATCAGCTTGGCCGGATCGGCGTCGGTGGAGGCGCCGGCCACGGTCCAGCGGCCGGAGATCTGCTTGCCCTGGTCGGCCATCAAGGCCTTGCCCAGGCGCGCCAGCGCGACCTGTTCCTGCGTGCTCAGATACAGCCAGCCGCTGTTGCGGCGCGCATCCAGGTCGCGGCCCATCGACACCGTGCGCGCGTCGTATTCGGGCTGCGACAGCTTGTGCTCGTGCACCAGCGCGATCATCAGCGCGTCGTCGCGCAGGCGGCTGCCGTAATCGCCCAGATACGGCGGGCGCTGGGCCGGATCGCGCGCGAAGCCTTCCTTGATCGCCTTGCCGCCGCGCGCCTTGTCGCCCTGCAGCGACAGCGCCAGGCCCAGATGCACCAGCGGCAGGCCGGTCAGGCTCTGCTTGCGATCGTTGTCGTACAACGCGCGCAGCGTTCCCAGCGGCGCGCGGTTGACGCGGGCCAGCACGTAACCGGCGTGGGTCTGATAGGCGAACTTCAGATGTTCGCGCCGGTCGTAGCCGTAGAACGAGGCATTGCCCGAGAGCAGATCCTCGTTGAGCACCTTCAGCGCTTTTTGCAGCATCGCCTCGGGCACGGCGAAGCCGCCGTCGCGCGCATCGAGCAGGAACTCGACCACGTACGGCGTCAGCGCCGGGTTGACGGTATCGCCGTCGCCCCACATCGAGAAATGGCCCGAGGCGATCTGCATCGCCGCCAATCGGCCGAACGCGCCTTCCATGCGCGCGCGCCGCTGCTTGGCGTCGATGCCCTTGACCCCGAGCATCTTCGCCGTGGCCTCGTCCAGTTCCAGCGCGGCATAGCCCTTGCTGGTGGTCTGCTCGGCGCAGCCGTAGGGATATTCCAGCGCGCCCTGCAAGGCGCTGGCGAAGGGAATCGGCGGCAACGCGCTGACCACCATGCGCGCGTTGACCGAGTCGGGCATCAGGCCGTCGGCGAAATCGGTGCCGAGCTGGACCGCGCCGAGCTCATCGAGCACGCGGGTGCGCGAACGCAGCACCGACGGCCAGGCCGGACGCACCGGCAGATCGTAGCGGCGATCGACCTTGTAGCCGTTGCCGTCCACCCGCACCCGCACTTGCGCGGTGGTGTAGCCCTCGCGCGCAACGATCGGGAAGGTCAGGGTCTTCTTGGCTTCCACGCCCAGGCTGAGCTTGTGCTCGCCGTCGCTGAGCGAGAGCGGGCCCACGCCTTCGACCTTGACCGCGAACTCGCCCGGCTTGCCGGTGAAGTTCTGCACGTCGAGGGTGACGTTGCTCTTGTCGCCCGGCGCCAGCACGCGCGGCGTGCTGGCTTCGGCCAGCACCGGCGCGCGCACCACGGTTTCGGCGTCCTTGTTGCCGTAGCTGCCGCCGGAGTAGACCAGCGCCGACACCCGCACGGTGCCGTTGAAGTCGGGCACGGCGAGCTTGATCCGGGCGATGCCCTGCGCGTCGAGCTTCACCGGTCCTGCGAACAGGTCCACGGTCTGCACGCGCGCGGTCGGACGCCGCGCCTGCGGCAAGGCCTCCAGCGCCATGTCGCCGCCGAAACGGATCTTGGCGGTGTCGCCTTCGTAGCTTTCGATCACCCGCCCGTAGACGTCGTAGGCATCCACGCCCAGGCGGCGCTGGGCGAAGAAATGCGCGGCCGCGTCCGGCACCGGGAAGCGGGTGATGTTGAGGATGCCGACATCGACCGCGGACACGGTGACGTAAGCGTCCTTACCCGCCAATTGCGGCGCGCTGACGATCACCGGCAGATCCTGCTCGGGCTTCATCAGCTTGGGCACGCTGAGGCCGACGGCGATCTTGCGATCGCGCCGGTCCATCGGCACGTGCACCACGCCGACCGCGCGCGCCGGGGTGATCTTGCTCGGCGCGCTGCCGCCGCGGAACACCAGCGCGGTCACGTAGATGTCGTGACGCTCCCAATCGGCGGTGACCGGAATCTTGAACTTGCCGCCGGCCTTGGCTTCGATCGCCTGCACGTACAGCATGCGGTCGGCTTCGACCATCAGCAGCCCGGGGCCCTCGTGCGGCGGCGTGATCGCCACTTCCAGCGTGTCGCCGGCCTTGTACGAGGTCTTGTCCAGCGCCAGCTTGACCTTGTCCGGACGCGCGTCCAGGCCGCGGTTCTGGTCGTCCCAGCTCCAGCCGGCGCGGAACGGATAGCGGGTGGTGAGCTTGGTCGCCGGATCGAACACGTCCAGGCGGTACTCGCCCCACTCCACCGGGAAGCTGAGCTTGGCCACCGACGCGCCGACATCGACGTTGCGCACCTCCACGTCCTGATAGCGGCGGGTGAAGTCGTAATCCCAGCCGCCGTCGTCGGCGTAGTTCCAGTGGTAGTCGCGATGCTCGCGCACCAGGGTCACGCGCAGGCCGGTGGCCGGGCGCGTCTTGCCGTCGCTGCCGACGCGGGTGATCTCGAAGCCGGCATTGCCGTTGCTGTCGGTGCCGTCCTTGTCGTCGAACAAGGGCCGCACGCCGACCAGCGCATCGGCCGGCCACAGCACCCGCTTGACGCTGCGGTTGACGCTGCGGCCGCCGGTTTCGTACACGCTGCCGGTGACGATGGCGGCGATGGTGCTGACCGGCTTGGCTTCATCCGGCAAAGCGATGTCCTGAGTCAGCTTGCCTTGCTCGTCCAGGGTCGTATCGATCACGTCCTTGGCTTCTTTCGGCAACGTCAGCGTCGGATCGCCGAAGAAGTAACCCGGCAGTTGTTCCAGCGGATGCTGCTCGACCGCGACGGTCATCTTCGCGGTGAAACGATTGCCCGCGGCCGGCGCGCCGTACAGATAGGCGGCGTCCACGCCGAGCTTGAACGGCTGACCGGGCTTGAGCACCGGCTGCGCGCTCAGGTCCATCTTCAGCCGCTCGGGCAGGAATTCCTCGATGCGCAGGGTCATGCCCTGCACCGCTTCCTTGCTGCTCGGATCGGTGCGGAACTCGACCCGCCAGCGGCCGGTGGCGGCATCGGCGGGAATCAGCTGCGAATGGCGCACATAGCCTTGCGCATCGGGCTGCAGGCGCGTTTCCAGGAAGGTCTTGCCGTCGGGCTGCACGTAGCGCAGGAACACCGGCTGCAAGGCCTTGCCCTTGGCGTCGATCGGCTTGCCGTCCTGATCGCGCAGCAGCGCCGACAGGCGCACGGTCTCGCCGGGGCGATACAGATCGCGGCCGGACCAGGCGAACACGTCGAACCAGGCCTGCTCGCGGCCGGCGACGGCGAATTCGGACAGGTCCAGCGCCGGCTGGTTGAACGGCAGCATCGACACGTCGCTGGCCTTGCTCGCGATCAGCACGTGCCCGGCGTCGAGCTTGTAGCCGAGCATGGCGTTGCCGTTGCCGTCGGTCTCGCCCTTGAGCACCGGCTCGCCTTGCGCGTCGATCACTTTCAAGGTCACGCCGCCGACCGCGCCGCCCTTCTCCAGCGAAGCCACGTGCACGAACAGCTTGTCCTTGTAGGCGCGCGCATGCAGGCCCAGGTCGCTGACGGTGAAGAACGCGGTCTCGAACTCGTCCTTGAACTGGCCGGCGCGCTTCATCACCGCGAAGTACAGGCCCGGCTCCTGCAGTTCCTTGATGTCCTGCAGCGGCAGATACGTCAGCACGCGCTCGTTGGGCTTGCCGCCGAGCACGAAGCGATTGACGTAGACCGGTTCGGCCAGCTTGGACAGCGGCTTCTTGTCGTCCCAGTCGCGTTCCAGTTCCCAACTGCCTTTGCGGCCGCCGCGCTGGTATTCGGAGAAGAACTTCGGCAGTTCCTTTTCCTTGACCCGCAGGAATTCGACATCGACCTCCGGCACGTTGATCGACACCACCGGCAGGCCGCGGCTGTCGCGCGCCGGCAGCACGCTGCCCTGCGAGGCGAAACCGACCACCGGGTCCAACGGGCCGGTGTAGACCTGCTTGCTGATCGGCTGGCCGATGCGGTCGCCGGCGGCGGCGGTCAGGCCGGCCTTGATCGTGACGGTGTAGTCCTTGCTCGCTTCCACGTGCGGGAAGCGCAGGATCTTGCCGCCGTCGTCGAGCACCCAGCCGCCCTGCACCGCCGCGCCGTTCTTGTCGGTCACCGCGAGCAGGTCGTCGAAGCTTTGCGTGCCGACCAGCGGCTGGCTGAATTCCAGCGCGATCGCCAGTTCGTCGCCGCGCTTCTGGTCCGGATAGGCGGCGACCAGGGCGAAGCCCTTGACCGCTTCGCGCTTGGCCTGGATCGCTTCGCCGCTGACCGTGGGCAACTGGCCGGTGGTGTCGCGCTTGCAGCCGGCGACCAGCGCGGTCGCCGCGATCAGCAGCGCCGCCGCGGTGCGCGCCCAGGCGCCGGGCCGGCTCGCGGCGCGCGCCGCGCAGAGGTTCGAGAGAGCGGTTTTATCCGCGAGTCCATCCAGGGGCTTAGCGCGCATCATGCGTATCTCTCAGGAAACTGCGACTGAGTATAGAACGAGCGCATGCAAGCGGTAATCGCGCGGCTTGGATCTGAACAGGGCCGCCATCGCCAGGCTCGACCAGCCAGTCAAGGCCACCACCGCCCAGCCCCAGGTGCCGCCAAGGGGCCAACCTGCGCCACGCCGGGTTAATCGCGCCGGGCGCCTGCTCGGCCCCGGGCCGACGACAGGGCGCGGACGGTTCGTACACCTCCCGCCGCCGACAAGGCTTCCGCCGATAACGGGCGCAAGCTGCCACAAAGTGGACTGACCGGATGCATCGCTGCGCCCATCGATCAAGCCGCCGGCGAATAACATGCAGCGCAGACCATGATCAGCAATGCGCACACGACCGAGGAAACGAATATGTCGCGAGCGAGCGCACTTGGGGCGTGGCGGCTGCTCGGCAACGACTGCTGCGCCCGCGGCTCCGGACAGGACGGAGGCGGCGGCTCCGGATCGGCGCATGGGCGCGGGACGGGACAAAGATAATGTAACGATCTCAGTCGCCGGCACGACCGGGCGGAATCCGGAATGCGCGGGAGGGACGCTCTGGGCGAGATTTCAGGAACCTGCGCCCAAAACAGCGGCGACACGCCGATTTCCCGCTTCCATTGCTCCAGCCACTGCGGATTGCCGGTTTCCACCAGACGCCGCTGCCAGGCATGCGGCCAGCGACGTATCTGGGCGGCCCGCGCCAACGCCTGCTCGCGGCCGGACGCGATTTCGTACCACATCAGCAGGAACGGATCGCGAGAATATCGATTCGCGGATTTCATGATGCGCGAGCCGTGCTCGAAGGCATCGTAGCCGATCTGCTCGAGATCGCGGCCCACGCCGACGATGTAGGAACGATCGCGCTGATGGGCCAGCACGTACACCAGCCAGGGAGCGGCGGCATCCTCGGTCGCTGCGGGGACTTCCATGCAGCCAGGCTCAGCGCTTCTTGCCCGGCTCGTCGGGGCCCTGGGTTTGCGTTTGCTGCTGCGTGCGCTGGCGCTCCAACTCCTGGTCGATCGCTCGATTGGCGGCCGCGAGCTTCTGGTCGGATTGTTCGACCGGCGTGTTGAGCGCCTGCTCCGACGACACGAACACGCGTTTGTGGGCGGGATCGTCGAGCTTGCCTTCGACCGCGAAAATGTTGCCCGCGCCCCCCGGCACGACATGGTCCACCTGCTTGAGCACATTGGCCGCCACCGAGACGTCCGTGCCGGGATAGCGGCCCACAGGGCTCTTGGATTCGGCCAGCAACGCACGGCTGATCCGCTCGCTGCCTTCGTCGTAGGGCTTGCCGATCTGCGCGTCGAGCTTGCGCATGCCGTCGCGAATCTGCAGCAGCGTCGAATGGTCGCGGTGCTCGGGGCTGTCCGGACCGGTCTGCGCCGGCCGGGCGGCCGCCGGTGCCTGCTCCGGCGCGGGCGCGGTCAGTCGCGGGAACTGGGCGTGCGCCGCGCGCTCCTGCGCCTGCACCCGCGCGGCCATGCTCGGCAACACCGCCTCGGTCATCAGATGGCGTTCGATGCTCTCGCCCGCCTGCGTCGTCACACCCCGCGCGAAGCGCGTGGTCTGCGTGAGGTCGAATACATTGGCATTGCCCGCGAGCCCGGCCGCGGCGCCGGCGGCCGCGCCGGCACCGGCGCCGACCGCGGGCATGCGCGCGGACACCGCATCCAGGGTACGACCGCCCGCGTCCAGGGCCCGATCCGAGGCGATACCGGAGCCTGCGATCACCGTGCGCTGCGTGTCCTCGACCACGGCCTGCACGCGCTCCAGTTCGACCACCCGCGCCGACGTCGCCGCCCGGATCGAAGCCGCATCGGCCGTCGCACCGGCGCGCGCCTGCGCGGCCTCGCCGCGATTGCGCGCATGCGCCTCGACCCCGCCGCGCTCGATGTCGTCGGCCTTGTCGTGCGCCCAACGTTGCACACCATCGGGCAAGACATCCAGGCTGCTGATCCCGCGCAACACGCCCGCGCCCGCCTGCGCCCCACGCAACTGCACTTCGCCCTGCACCGTGTCGATCGCCGCCTCCGCGCGGCCCGCGGCCAGCCGCGCTTGCGCCGTGGTCTCGCCTCCCACACGCACCCCGGCCTGCGCCGTCGCGTGCGAAACGCCGGAAACCACGTCGGCGAAATCGGCCGCCTTCACCGTCGCGCCACGCACTACATCGCCGGCGTCGTCCATGCCCTGGGCGGTGATCCGTCCGGACGCCGCCGCGACCTGGCCCACCGAGTGGCCCATGTGCGCTCCCTGCAAGGTCAGGTACGCGGTTTCCAGCACCGGCTTGGCGAAGTTGGAGATTTCGGTCAGCGTCAAACGCTGCTCGCGATCGATCAGGCGGCCCGCGCCGTCCCAGGTTTTTACATCATCCAGCGGTACGACCTTACCCGCGGCGAGCGGCAGGTCGCGCAGCATCTGGCGGGTGTCGCCCTCGGCGAGCTGCTTCACGAATTCGCGCACGGCCGGGCGGGCATGCTCCGGCATCATGACGTTGAGTTTCGCGCTCAGCAGTTGCTGGCCTTCCGGGGCTTTGTGCAGCAGCCCGCAGGTTTCCCCGAGCACGCCGGCCAGTTGCTTGCGGTGCAGCGCGTCGAGACGGTCGATGTTGTGCTGGATGCCTTCGTTGAGCAGTTCGCCGTGGATCTGGTAGGAGGTGACGGTGCGGTCGGTGTCGTGGACCTGCACGCCAGGTTTTTCGGCGGCGAAGCGCAAGGCCGTTTGCGGGTGCAGTCCCGCAGCATTGAATGTGGTCGCCGGGCGGCCGGTGATCGCCGACATGGCTGAGGACATGCCGCCGCCGAGGGAGTGGCCGGCGTATTCGGCGATCAGGCCGTTGTTTTCCATGAACAGCGCTAACTGCATCGTGCGGTCATAGTAATCGGTCTTCAAACCGATGGACTGGGGGAAGTTGTTGGCGACGAAGTCTTCGGCACCGGTAGCATGGAGTTCACCGTCTGCCCCGACGACTTCACCAGCCGATCCCTTGGGGACGATGACCGGTTTGTAGCCCGGACCCAGGACTTCCTGGATTGGGAGGTAAATCTCGGCGCGGAAGCCGGAGTTCACTGGCTTCAGGTAGTCACGTAATTGCTCATCGCTCAACGCTGCGAGCTTCGGAGCCGCCTCCCGCAGTTTATCGAGGTTTTCGCTTGCGCGAATCCAACCGGGAGGCGATTTCTTACCTTCGTCCGGTGCATGCTCGCCCATCGCGGACCAGTAAGTGTCCTTGGCCAACACCGCCATATTGTCGTCGTGATAGGTACGTTGCAGCTCATTGGCACGAGCGATGGCGGTCGGATCGCCACTACCTCGCATTTGGCGCAGCAAGTCTTGGCGAGCCTTGAGTTCATCGGCGGTGGGGAACATGGTGACTCCTTGTCGTTTGGGAATGTTGGTTACAGCAAAGGAATGTCTTTTTCTTCGGTCGGATAGCCGAAAGATTTGCGCATGTCTTTGATATGCGACGGCATCGGTGTGCGCTTATAGCCGCGTTCGAGCAACCATTGCTGGCACTTGCGCTGCCATTCGACGTAACCTGGTTTGCTGGGGTACCAGAAGATCGCGTTAATCGTCGTCTTATAGGCAGGGTCTTCATCATCGTTGTCGGGATTGGCGCCATGCTGTAGCAGCCAGTAAGTGGGCTCGAAGCCACCTCCTCCCGCATATTCACTGATGAATGGTTGGTTCCGGGTCTTTGCGTTCACGTCCGCGCCGCGCTCAACTAGCAGCTTCACGTTCTGCCACTGCTTGCCCCAAAGAAAGGCCTGTACAAGCAAGGTTTCATTGTTTGCGTTCCGCGTATTAGGGTCGCCGCCATGATCAAGCAGAAGCTTGAGATAGATAGTGTCGTCGGCCTTTGCTGCCCATACCATGGCATTGTCCTGAGTGCGAATACCGCGATCGTGCGTTTTCAAAGCATGTCTCGCATTCGGATCGGCCCCGTTCTCCAGTAACACCTGCAACGGCTTCGGGTACTTGTACATGACCAAGAACGCGATCAGCGGGTACTTCGCTTCCCGGCTAAAAATCTTGTCGGGATTGACGCCTTCGTCCTTCATCAATCGCCGCACTTCATCGACCCGGCCGGCATCGGCGGCCAGGATCAACTGCTGCGCCTTGGGGTTGTCGGGGAACCAGGACGCCGCATCGATCGCCAGCGCCCGGTTGGACGGCGGAGCGTCGAGACAGCCCGTGCCGACCAACAGTGCAAGAACGAGCAGCGCGCGCATGGCGTAAGCGGCGAATCGAGACAGCGGGATTGCGTGCAAGCTCATTCTCCCGATCCTTGGACAGTACGACGTGGGGTTGCAAGCGATTCTAAGCGTTCGATGCAACTGTGTCGCCGCTCACCGCGAAGCTGCGGATATTCCGTGCCGATGTGCGCAGTACAATGCATACGCCGCTGCAGTCTGTGCGCGATGCCGCTTGCGGTCGTGAACGGCCGCGACTATTTCTTACTCTCCTCGCGCGCGCATACGGTCTGCCACAGCGCCTCTTTGAAAGCGCCGATGCCCGGGTCGCCCTTGCTTGCAATCAGAGGCTCCAGGTCGTCGGGAACGTAAAACTTCGTGTAACCGACATACGCGCCGTCTCGATTCTTCATGTTGACCTCGCCGCAAACGGCGTAGGGACGGCCTTCCTTGGTCAATCGAGGGCTCATTTCAATATTGCGGAACATGGCTGAGCCGCGATCGGTCAGCTGGTCGAGAACGGCTCGTTTTGCCGCTTCGGTGGTGACAGGAGGACTGGGCGCTTCGACGCCGCGCGGATCGGCCTTGGCCGTAGGCGCGGTCGCCTTCGTTTCGGCGAAAACGTTTGGAGCGAACGCGAACACGACCGCCATGGCGGCAAGCAGATGAAAGCGGATATTGAACAACGACATTGAATTCTCCGGGACGCGGGGGAGCCATCGGCCAACTCGCGACATGGTTTCAGATCGCGTGTCGGCGACGATGAATGACGAGGTGACTTGGCTGCGAACGACGCAGCTCATGAGAGAACAAAAATTCGCGAAAAACAACGGCAACTAAAAGTTTCGCTTGCGGCGCATGTATTCATCATGATTTTTTGCACAGATTTTGCGATAAATTCTTTGAACGCAAGGCGCGAACGATGCTTTGCCGACACGAAATTTCCGCGAAAAATCGCCGACACGAATGCGGCGGATGAAGAGTGGATATCCAGTGCCCGCGCGTAATACGCAATACCTGTACGCATCCCCACGATTGAACGCATACGCCGTCACTTCACCGCACGATTTGGCTCTGCGTCATCGCGTATCCAACGCCAGCCTTGTTGGTCTCAACGGGCGCTTCGCTTCCCGGCTGAAAATCTTGTCGGGGCTGCGCCCTTGGTCAGCCGCTGCACTCATCGACCTGGCCGGCGTCGGCGGCCAGGATCAACTGCTGCGCCTTGGAGGTGTCCGGGAACCAGGATGCTGTATCGATCGATCGCCTACGTCCGGATGAACGGTGCAGCGTCCACGCAGCCGGTATTCGACATCATCAGCATCACGAACAGCGCCTGCGAGGCGCAGGTGGCAAGACGCGTAGAGCCATTCAGTGCAAGGTCGATCCAGTGGTCAGGGACGCGACGTTCTTCGGGCGGCTCTGAATCCGTTGGCGCGCCAGCCTCCCGCGACTATCCATGTCCCGCCAGAAAAGTTCCCGTGAGCCGCAAAAATGTTCGCCAGTGGTGTGCCCTGACACCGTGCGATCTCGCGACACTTCTCAGCCCCCGAACCCCGTCGGCGGGATCGGCCGCACACGGCATCGCCGCAATCGCCCCAGCCCGCAGTCGTGGCGGGCCGGACGCAAGGAGTTCGCCATAGAGCGCTTTGATGACCTGGGCCGATATGCGGCGCCGTTCCGGTTTTCGAAAAACGATTTAGGCTTATGAATAAACATAATAATCGAATAGTGCAAAGCAGCCCGCAGAACCATGCGTGCAAAGGTCACGTCAGCCGGTGGACATAATCGATCCGGTGGTGAATTGCGCAGTTCGACAAAAACGCACGTCGCGGCCGATATGCGCCTCGCCCGGCGATTTATGGCACTTCGACGACTGCAGTCACATTAATCCAACGCACGAAGGCGGCCGCACCCTACCCAGGGCTCGCAATATCCTGCTGCAGTGCAGCAACATAAGTGAAATATTATTACGGCGGTTTTTAACCTCCTCTTCCGGGCGCGAATCGCCGCGAGTGAGGCGGCAGAACGCTTTCAGAAGAAATCATGTTGCGGACGCACACGCACAGGTCGCACTCGGTTTGTGACCTCCGTACCCGCCGTTGACGGCTTTTTCGGCTCGTCCATAGCGTCCCTCCGCCGCGCTACGCGTCAGCGCGGTATCCGCATCGAAGTTCGACGACACGCACCGCCTCGGGCACGGATCGCCGGAAGCCGCGCGTGCGAGCTACGGGGGAGCGGATGCACGAGCAATGAGAGCCGGCCGTGAACGCGGCCAACATCCACACTCGTTTAGGGGTAATTCCAGTGAATCGCAACGTATCGCCGACTGCCCTGTCTTTCGCCTTGTCGCTCGTCCTCGCCTCCGGTGCCGCCGGCGCCGCTCAGCGCGTCGATCTGCACGGCCAGGACATCGCCAAGCTCAATCAGCAGTACAAGGCCGCCGTCGCCAAGTCCGGCGCCGCCGCCAAAGCCAACGTGCGCCACGCAGAACTGATCTCGCTCGACGCCGACTCCTCGCTGACCCAGATCAAGAGCAGCCAGGACGCCGACGGCACCCGCAACTATCGCTACCAGCAAAGCTTCCGCGGCGTGCCGGTGTTCGGCGAGCACGTGGTCGTCAGCGAAGATGCCCAGGGCAACGTGCGCACGCTGTTCGGCCGCTCGGTCGCCGGCCTGGCCGCCGAACTGCCGGCCGCCGCGCCGAAGCTGAGCAGCGCGCAGGCGCTGGATCTGGCCAAGAGCGCCGCGCTCGGCAAGCGCCTGGGCGCGCTGCAGGTGCGCAACGAAAGCAGCAAGCAGATGATCTACATCGACGATAACGGCCGCGCGCACATGGCCTATGTCGTCAACTACTTCGCCGACGCGCCCAAGGGCGGCGAGCCGACCCGTCCGTTCGTGATCCTCGATGCGAACAGCGGCAAGGTGCTCAAGCAGTGGGAAGGCCTGGCGCACGCTCTGGTCGGCACCGGCCCCGGCGGCAACACCAAGACCGGCCAGTACGAATACGGCACCAACTTCGGGTTCAACGACGTCACCCAAAGCGGCAGCACGTGCACGATGAACAACGCCAACGTCAAGACGGTGAACCTCAACCACGGCACCAGCGGCACGACGGCGTTCTCCTACACCTGCCCGCGCAACACCGTGAAGGCGATCAACGGCGCGTTCTCGCCGCTCAACGACGCGCACTACTTCGGCAAGGTCGTGTTCGACATGTACAACAGCTACGTCGGCACTGCGCCGCTGACGTTCCAGCTGTCGATGCGCGTGCACTACAGCAACAGCTACGAAAACGCGTTCTGGGACGGCTCGGCCATGACCTTCGGCGACGGCGCGACGCGCTTCTATCCGCTGGTGAGCCTGGACGTGTCGGCGCACGAAGTCTCGCACGGCTTCACCGAGCAGCAGTCGGGCCTGGTGTATTCCGGCCAGTCCGGCGGCATCAACGAAGCCTATTCGGACATCGCCGGCGAAGCGGCCGAGTACTTCATGAACAACACCAACGACTTCCTCGTCGGTGCGCAGATCTTCAAGGCCAGCGGCGCGCTGCGCTACATGGCCAACCCGCCGCAGGACGGCCGTTCGATCGGTCACGCCAGCAACTACACCTCGGGCATGGACGTCCACTACTCCTCGGGCGTCTACAACAAGGCCTTCTACACCTTGGCCACCAAGGCGGGCTGGGACACGGTCAAGGCGTTCAAGGTCTTCGCCAAGGCGAACAAGGACTATTGGACCCCGAGCACCGACTTCAACAACGGCGCTTGCGGCGTGGAAACCGCCGCGACCGATCTGGGCTTCGCCAAGGCCGACGTCACCGCCGCGTTCTCGGTCGTGGGCGTCACCTGTCCCACCGGCCCGGGCCCGGGTCCGGGCACGAAGTACACCAACGACACCGATTTCGCGATCAACGACAACTCCACCGTCGACAGCCCGATCACCGTGTCCGGCCGTACCGGCAACGCCCCGACCAATGCGCAAGTGTCGGTCAACATCATCCACACCTACCGCGGCGACCTGAAGGTCGACCTGGTGGCGCCGGATGGCTCGCTGTACAACATCAGCAACCGTGCCGGCGGCAGCGCCGACAACCTTAGCGGGACCTTCACCTTCAACCTCTCCAGCGAACCGCTCAACGGTACCTGGAAGCTGCGCGTGAACGATAACGCCAATGCCGACGTTGGCCGCATCGATACCTGGAGCATCACGTTCTGATCCATCGGCGACCCGCATGATCGCCTTGGAAACCCCGGCTTCGGCCGGGGTTTTCTTTTTTTCACCCGATGCTCTGCACGACAACGCGCTGCAGTTCTCCCCTTTGAAAAAGGGGGGTTAGGGGGGATTTGCTGTTGCTGTTGCTTTCCCGGTAAAGCGCCAAAAGCAAATCCCCCCTTGCCCCCCTTTTTCAAAGGGGGGAACTGCACGGAAGGGAACAGAATGGGAGGGAACGGCACGGGGAGGGAACAGCGCGTTCGCTCAGAAACTCACGATCGGCTTGAACCCGCCGTAGATCATCCGCTTGAGGTCGAACGGCGTCTTCTTGGGATCCATATCCGCCAACCGCGGATCGTTGAGGACCCGCTTGTTGATCTTGTCGCGCTGCACCCGCGTCTTGTACACGATCCACGAGAACACCACGACTTCCCCCGGCTTGAGCTTCACCGCTTGCGGAAACGAAGTGGTCTTGCCGGGTTTGACGTCGTCCTCGACCGTCTCCATATACGCCAGGGCGCCATGTTCCATCCAGATCTTTCCGGCCTTGCGCGCCAACGCGCGATACGCGGCGAGATCCTTCTTCGGCACCGCCAGTACGAAACCATCCACGTAGCTCATACATCCTCCGATAGAACAGTGACCCCTGTGTTGGACAAGCCCGCGCGATCAGTGCAGCGCGGGCGCGGCCTCGTGCGCCGTGTCCCGCGCCGGCGCGCGCAACAACGAACCGCCGAGCAAGGCCGCGCTGAAACCGAATACCGCGCCGACCAGAAACGCGATGTGATAGCCGCTGGCCAGCGCCGCGAGCGGCTCGCCGCCGGCGGCGAGCGCGCCGCTGGTGCGCGAGGCCGCCAGGCTGGCCAGAATCGCCAGTCCGAGCGCGCCGCCCATCATGAAAGCGGTGTTGACCATGCCCGAGGCCAGACCCGATTCCGACGGCGCGACATCGCTCATCGCCGCCAGCAGCATCGGATTGAAGGCGATGCCGGCGCCCAGGCCGAGCAGCAGCATGCCCGGCAGCACGTCGCGCAGGAATTCGCCGTTCACCGGCGCGCGCGCGAACAGCAGCAGGCCGACGGTCGCCAACGCCAGTCCGAAGGCCAGGGGCCAGCGGACGCCGAAACGCATCACCAGCTTCGCCGACAAGCCCAGCGAAAACGCCGCCATGATCAGGTTCGCCGGCAGAAACGCCAGCCCCACCTGCATCGGCGTGTAGTGCAGCACCAGTTGCATGTACAACGCCGAGAGGAAGAACCACGCGAACATCGCCGCCGCCCACAGCACGCCGACCACGTTGGCGACCGCGACATTGCGCAGGCGGAACAGGCTCAACGGCATCAGCGGCGCGCGCACGCGCGATTCGATCCACAAGAACGCGGCCAGCAACGCCGCCGCGGCGCCCAGCAGCCCCAGCGTGCGCAGCGAGGTCCAACCGGCTTCGTTGCCGTTGACGATGGCGTACACCGCCAGCATCAACGAGGCGGTCACGGTCACCGAACCGGCCACGTCCAGATGCCCTTCGCCCTGTCCGGGCGCGGCCGGCAGCAGCTTCAAGGTGGCGGCGAGCACGATCGCGCCGAGCGGAATGTTGACCAGGAAGATCCAGTGCCAGTTCAGCACGTCGGTCAGCAGGCCGCCGAGCAGCACGCCAACGCTGCCGCCGCCGGCGCAGACGAAGCTGTACACGCCCATGGCTTTGGCGCGATCGGCCGGCTCGGTAAACAGATTCATGATCAGCGACAACGCCACCGCGGTGACGACGGCGCCGCCCAATCCCTGCACGCCGCGCGCGGCGACCAGGAACACCTGACTGCCGGCCATGCCGCAGGCCAGCGAGGCCAGGGTGAAGATCGCGATGCCGATCAGGAACACGCGCCGGTGTCCGAACAGATCGCCCAGGCGCCCGCCCAACAGCAGGAAACCGCCGAACGTCAGCAGATAAGCGTTGACCACCCAGGCCAGCGAGGTCTCGGTGAATTTCAGATCGGTGCGGATCGACGGCAGCGCCACGTTCACGATGGTGGTGTCGAGCACGATCATCAACGCGCCCATGCACAGCACCGCCAGCGCGACCCAGCGGTTGTCGTGGACGCTGCGCGCGGACGGGGAAACGGGTTCGGATGTGGTCATCGGCAAGTCCTGGTATCGCGCGTGATGGCGGATGGCGGCGCCGGCGGATCGAGCGCGGGCGCGGTGCCGCGACGCATCGTCGCGGGCGAAAATCGCGCATCGCCTCCGCGGCGGAGCGATCAGCGTTCGAAATAGGGCCGGTCCAATATCCCCACTCGTGCGCGGCCGCCACAGTGTGGTTTGTCATGTCCGGCCAAGCCGGCGGCGCATCGATTCGCGGGCGCGCACAACGCAACACGCCGCCCGAAGGCGGCGTGTCGTGAGCGAGCAATCGATTCGCCGGGCTTATTCGGCCGCGATCGCCTCGACCTGGATACGCAGCTCCACCGCCATGTCGAAGCCCCAATCCTTGCCCGCGCCCATGCCGAACTGATCGCGCTGGAAGGTGCCGCGGGCGTCGGCGCCGCAGACTTCGCGCTTGAACATCGGATGCGGCATGCACTTGAACTTGTTGATCGTCAGCGTCAGCGGCTTGGTCACGCCGAGCAGCGTCAGTTCGCCTTCGACCTTGCCCGGCACGCCGTCCTTGAAACCAGCGAGCTTGCCCTTGTAGGTCGCCTTCGGGAACTTGGCCGTGTTGAACAGTTCTTCCTTGTTGGCGTGTTCGTTCATCGCATCCAGGCCGAAATCCAGGCTGGTGGTATCGACGGTGACATCGACGGTGCCGCTGCCGGCCTTCTTGTCGAGGGTGATCGAGCCTTCGGACTTGTTGAACTTCCCGCGCCAGGTGGACAGGCCCATGTGATCGGCTTCGAAGCTGGGATAAGTGTGGGACGGATCGATCTTGTAGGTCACCGGCGCGGCGGCGGCGGCGCCCGCGAACAGGACGAGCGAGGTCATGGCGCAGAGCGTGAGCTTGTTCATGGTGCGGTCCCGTGGCGAAAGTCGGGGCACGCTACCACCCGCCCAGCGCGAGTCGCAATCGCGGCGGCGCGCGGGATCGCTCCACCGTTGGAGTATGCGAAAACGATCCGGGTTTACGACGCAGTGCAGCATCGGCCGGTGCGCAGGCGTTCGGCCTTGCATGGCGCAGCGGCGGCGCACGCCGGCATGCATCGCTGATCCCGATCGCACCGCGATCCGCATCGCCCAAAAACAAAACGCCGCCCGAAGGCGGCGTTTTGCTGATTGCTTCAGCGTACTGCTCAGGATTCCGGCGACGCAGGGTCCTGCGCCTCGGCCGGAGCCGCGGCGACCGGCGTCGCCGGCAATTCGCCCTCGGCGCCTTCCTCGACTTCATCCAGCGAGGCGTCGACGCGCTCGATGGTCTGCAGCGTCTCGTCGTCGGCCAGACGCATCAGGGTCACGCCCTGGGTGTTGCGGCCGACCTGGGAGATTTCCGCCGCGCGCGTGCGCACCAGGGTGCCGCCGTCGGAAATCAGCAGCACTTCGTGGTGATCGCTGAGCTGGATCGCGCCGACCAACGCGCCGTTGCGCTCGGTGGTCTTGAGCGCGATCACGCCCTGGGTGCCGCGGCCCTTGCACGGGTATTCATCGACCGGAGTGCGCTTGCCGTAACCGCGCTGGCTGGCGGTGAGGATGTCGCCATCGCCGTCGATCACGATCATGCTGACCACCAGTTCGCCCGGCGCCAGCTTGATGCCGCGCACGCCGCGGCTGTTGCGGCCGGTCGAACGCACGCCGCCCTTGCCGCGCCTGGACTTGTCCGCGCCCTCGCCTTCGCCCGCGGCCTCCGCCTCGACGCCTTCGTCGGACGCATCCGCGTCGGCCGATTCCTCGGCCACCTCGGCTTCGTCCTCGCGTCCGCTCTCGGCGAAGCGCACGGCCTTGCCGTTGCTCGCGAACAGCATGACCTCGCGCTGGCCGTTGGTCAGCGCCACGTCGACCAGCGCATCGCCGTCGTCGAGATTGATCGCGATCTTGCCGCGCGCCAGACGGAACGCGAACTCGGTCAGCGGCGTCTTCTTGACCATGCCGTTGCGGGTGGCGAAGAACACGAAGTGGCTGTCGTCGTACTCGCGCACCGGCAGCACCGCCTGCACCTGCTCGCCGGCTTCCAGCGCCAGCCAGTTGATGATCGGACGGCCGCGCGCGTTCGGCCCGGCCTCCGGCAACTGGTGCACCGGCAGCCAGAACACCCGGCCGGTGCTGGTGAAGGTCAGCAGCGTGTCGTGGGTGTTGACCAGCCACAGCTTGTCGATGAAATCCTCGTCCTTGGTCGCGGCGGCGTTGCGGCCCTTGCCGCCGCGCTTTTGCGCGCGATAGGCGCTGACCGGCTGACGCTTGGCGTAACCCGAATGCGACAAGGTCACCACCACGTCTTCCGGCGCGATCAGGTCGAGGATGTCGAGATCTTCCTCGCTGGCGCGGATTTCGCTGCGGCGCGCATCGCCGAACTCTTCCTTCAGGTTGAGCAGTTCGGTGCGGATCACTTCCAGCAGCACTTCCGGGTTCTCGAGGATCTCGATCAAACCGCGAATGGCTTCCAGCAGCAGCTTGTACTCTTCCGTGAGCTTTTCCTGCTCCAACCCGGTTAGGCGGTGCAGGCGCATTTCCAGGATCTGCGTGGCCTGGACCTCGGTCAGCTGATAACGGCCGTCGTGCAGGCCGAACTCGGCCGCCAGGTCTTCCGGACGCGAAGCCTCGGCCCCGGCCGCGCCGAGCAGCGCGCCGACCAGGCCCGGTTCCCAGGTTTTCTCCAACATGCGCTCGCGCGCTTCGTTGGGGTTGGCCGAGGTCTTGATCAGCTCGATCATCTCGTCGATGTTGGCGAGCGCGACCGTCAGGCCTTCCAGGATGTGCGCGCGCTGGCGCGCCTTGCGCAGTTCGAAGATGGTGCGGCGGGTCACCACTTCGCGGCGGTGACGGATGAAGGCTTCCAGGATCTGCTTGAGGTTCAGCAACTGCGGCCGGCCGTCGACCAGCGCCACCATGTTGATGCCGAACACCGATTCCATCTGCGTCTGCTGATAGAGGTTGTTGAGCACCACTTCGGCCGATTCGCCGCGCTTGACCTCGATGAAGATGCGCATGCCGTCCTTGTCGGACTCATCGCGCAGCTCGCTGATGCCTTCGAGCTTCTTTTCCTTGACCAGCTCGGCGATCTTCTCGATCAACCGCGCCTTGTTGACCTGGTACGGGATCTCGGTGACCGCGATCGCTTCGCGGCCGGTGTCCTCGTTGACCTCGATCTCGGCGCGCGCGCGCATGCGCACGCGGCCGCGGCCGGTGCGGTAGGCGTTGATGATGCCGGCGGTGCCGTTGATGATGCCCGCGGTCGGGAAGTCCGGACCGGGGATGTATTCCATCAGCGCATCGACGTCCAGTTCCGGCGCGTTGATCAGCGCGATGGTCGCGTTGATCACTTCCGACAGGTTGTGCGGCGGGATGTTGGTCGCCATGCCCACGGCGATACCGGCCGAGCCGTTGATGAGCAGGTTCGGAACCCGGGTCGGCATGACCGTGGGTTCGAGTTCCTTTTCGTCGTAGTTGGGCTGGAAATCGACGGTTTCCTTGTCGATGTCGGCCATCAGCTCATGGGTGAGCTTGGCCATGCGCGATTCGGTGTAACGCATCGCCGCGGCGGAGTCGCCGTCGACCGAACCGAAGTTGCCTTGGCCGTCGACCAGCAGATAGCGCAGCGAGAACGGCTGGGCCATGCGCACCAGCGTGTCGTAGACCGACTGATCGCCGTGCGGATGGTACTTACCGATCACGTCGCCGACGATACGCGCCGACTTGAAGTGAGGCTTGTTGCTGTGGGCGCCGAGCTCGCTCATCGCGTACAGGACGCGGCGATGCACCGGCTTGAGTCCGTCTCGTACGTCGGGAAGCGCGCGGCCGACGATCACGCTCATGGCGTAATCGAGATAGCTGCGGCGCATCTCGTCTTCGAGATTGACCTGGATGATTTCCTTGGCGAGTTCGGCCATCAGGGTTCCGTTGCGTGCGGTGGTTCGAACGACCCGGGCGAACGGAGCAGGCATTCCGTGCGGAACGCCGGTAAAACCACCGGAAACAGTCCCTCGGCGGGCCTGTCCTGCAGCTCGCTCGGGGCGGCATCAAAGAGACGTGAAATCATATCACGAAACGCGCTTTCACAGGGCCCCGATTCCCACGCAGAAACAAGCACTTGGCGGGAATTTTCAGCTGCGCTGCAGCATCGCTGGCGGGGCTGGGTTGCCGGGGTGGCGCGCCGGGGTTTTGCGATGGCTGCGGAGGGGGCTTGCAGCGCTATTCCCCACGGCCGTCATTCCCGCGAAGGCGGGAATCCAGAGACTTCAGCGCCACCCTTCCAGCACGTCATTCCCGCGAACGCGGGCTCCGCTTTACTTCGGCGGAGCCGAACATCCAGCGACTTCAAACGTTCTCGCACGAAAAGCCCTGGATTCCCGCGTTCGCGGGAATGACGATCGTGTAGGTTTCGCAGAGTCAGGGCCTTGAAGATCTCGCGGGATTGAAGCCCTTGAAGGTTCCAGCGAACTCGCCTCACCGAAGCCGAAGCCGCAACCCCACCGCACCCTCGCCTCACCCCCCGAACGCCGCCTTCATCGCCACCGCGTCCGGCCGCTCGATCACCCCGCGCTCGGTCACGATGGCGTCGATCAGCTCGTGCGGGGTGACGTCGAAGACCGGGTTCCAGGCCCCGACCCGCTCGGCCGCGGTGCGGGCGCCGCCGACCGAGAACAGCTCGCCGGGGTCGCGTTCCTCGATCTCGATCAGATCGCCGGACGCGGTGGCCATGTCCACGGTCGACGACGGCGCGGCGACCATGAACTTGACGCCGTGGTGGCGCGCGGAAATCGCCAGTTGATAGGTGCCGATCTTGTTCGCGGTGTCGCCGTTGGCGCAGATGCGGTCGGCGCCGACGATCACCCAGCCGACCTTGCCGGTCTTCATCAGATGGGCGGCGGCCGAGTCGGCGATCAGGGTCGGCGCGATGCCGTCCTGTTCGAGCTCCCACACCGTCAGGCGCGCGCCCTGCAGCCACGGCCGGGTCTCGCCCGCGAACACCTGCGCGATGCGGCCCTGGGCGACGCCGGCGCGGATCACGCCCAACGCGGTGCCGAAGCCGGCGGTGGCCAGCGAGCCGGTATTGCAATGGGTCAGCACGCCACTGCCCGGCACGATCAAAGCCGCGCCCAGCGCGCCCATGCGACGGTTGGCGGCCAGGTCCTCGTCGGCGATGGCCTGCGCCTCGCGGTTCAGGACCTCGCGCCAGTCGGCGCCGGCCGCGGCCAACACCCGGCGCATGCGCGCCAGCGCCCAGGCCAGATTGACCGCGGTCGGGCGGGCGGCGTTGAGGCGCTGCATGGCCGATTCGACTGCGGCCAACGCCTGCGCGCCGTCGGCGGCGTCGATATCGCGCGCCGCCAGGACCACGCCCCAGGCCGCGGCGATGCCGATCGCCGGCGCGCCGCGCACGGTCAGCGCGTGGATCGCGGCGGCGACCGCGTCGCTGTCGTCGCAGCGCACGTAGTCCACCGCGAACGGCAGCTTGCGCTGGTCGAGCAATTCCAGGGCCTCGCCGGTCCAGCGGATCGGGCGAATGCGGTCATAACGGTCGAAATCGATGGCGTCGTTCATGCCCCAAGTTTAACGGATGCATGGGTCGGTCCCGAAATCGACCGCGGCAGCTGTTGTGGGACGGTTTTTGTGGGAGGGCCTTCAGGCCCGATGCTCTTCGCTCCGAAGCGAAGCAACCCCAAGCAAACCCCTGCCGCGCAAACGACAACGCCCCGATCCTGCGACCGGGGCGTTGCGCGAATCAAGCGCGGTACAAGCTAAACGCGATCAATCGACCTGGAAGCGCCCGCGGCAACCGCCGGACACCCACACGCCGGCGCGATCCCAGCCCCAGGTCTGGCCTTCGATGCACGGCGAGCCCGAGTTCTGGCGCAGCAGGCGCACGTCGCGGCGCACGCTCATGTTGCAGCGGTTCTGCCGGTTGTTGTTCGACTCGCAGCTGATCTCCTGACCGCCGCCGCCGTTCCAACCGCCGTTGCCGCCGCCGTTCCAGCCGCCGCCACCGCCCCAGCCACCGCCTCGTCCGGCGACGAATTCGCCGCGGCAACCCTTGTTCACCCACACCTCGCCCTGACGCGAGCCCCAGCTCTGGCCCTCGATGCACGAGGTGCTGGACAGCTGACGCTGCAGGCGCGCGCGATTGCCGTTGATGGGACAGGTGCGATAACGGCCGCTGTCGGATTCGCAACGCACCACATCGCCGCTGCCGTTGTTGCCGCCGTTCCAACCGCCGCCGCCGCGGCCCAGTTCGAATTCGGCGCGGCAACCTTCCGACACCCACACGCTGCCGCGGTCGTAACCCCAGCTGCGGCCCTGGATGCAGGAAGACTTGGACAGCTGGCGCGACATGCGCACGCCACCGCGCGTGTCGGCATCGCAACGGCGCTGACGGCCGCTGTCGGATTCGCAACGGATCACATTGCCGCCGTTGCCGTAGTCGTCGTACTGCGGCGCGGCCTGGGCGGCGCCGGCGGACAGGCCGAGGCCGATTACCAGCCCCATCCCGGAAAGCATGCGTGCGGACATGTAGGTGCTCCTTGTCGTTGTCGATTTGCCGAGGACTCTAGCTGAGCGGGCTTAACGCCAGCTCAAGATTTCCCGTACTTCGATGGCCCAGACAGAAACAGCCCCGAAACATTCATGACTCACTAATTTTGCGCCTTGTTTTGCGCCGAATCTCCGCCGTTGGTCGCATGACCTTCGGCCTATGCGCCGCCATCCATGCGCAAGGTAGCGCGACTTTTGCGCAGTGCATCAACCGCCGCTGCGGCGGAAATCGAGTTCGAATTCGGCCCGGCAACCGTCTTCCACCCACACGCCGTGCGCGTCGAAACCCCAATTGCGGCCTTCGACGCATTCCGACTTCGACAGCTGCTTGACCATGCGCACGCCAGCGCCGGTTTCGCCGTCGCAACGGCGCGCGCGGCGGTCCCGCGATTCGCAGCGCAGCACCGTGGCCGGCGCGGCCGCTTCGGGTTCCGGCTCGGCGCCGAGCAGGCGGAATTCGCCGCGGCAACCGCTGGCGACCCATACGCCGCTGGCGTCGGTGCCCCAACTTTGATTGCGCAGGCAAGGTTGTTTGGACAATTGCTGGGCCAGTGCGACACCGGCTTCGGTCTGGGCCGGGCAATGGTTCCAGCGCCCGCCGCGAGACTCACACTTGATCACCCGCGCGCCGCGGGTGCTGCCGGCGCCGCTGCCGCCCTTGCCGAGCACGAAGTCGGCCGAACAGCCTTGCGATACCCACACGCCGCCGCGATCGGCGCCCCAGGTGGTGCCTTCCACGCAGGGCTTGCCCGAGGTACGCCGGATCAAGCGCACGCCGCCGCGCGTGTCGGCCGGACAGTGCACGGTTTCTTCGTTATTCGATGCGCAGCGCAAGACATCGCCGCCGAAAAGCCGTTCGCCGGCCGGTTCCGCGCGCACCATGCCCGCGCACGCCATCGCGGCGAACGCAAACAGATGGATCGCGGCTTTCACATTGCGCATGCATGGCCCCCGCACCCGATGCGGTCACTCTAACCGTGAACTGCTAACTTGCAATGAAAAAACTGGGATCGGGGGCCGGTGTGAAGCGCGGGGTTCATCGCGGTCAAGCACGCGTGAAATCGAAGGCCAGCACCTCGGCGATGCGATCGGTGTCAAGCATCGCCATCACAAGGCGGTCCATGCCCATGGCGACGCCGGCGCAATCGGGGAAACCTGCGCCCAGCGCGCTCAGCAAAGCCTCGTCGCGCGGCGGCGCGGCGACGCCGCGCTGAACCCGCACGGCGCGGTCGCGATCGAAGCGCGCGCCCTGCTCGTCCGCTTCGGCCAGTTCGTGATAGCCGTTGGCCAGTTCCAGCGGGCCCAGGTACAACTCGAAACGCTCCGCGACCGGATGGCCGTCGCCGTCGTCGCGCAGCCGCGCCAGCGCGCACTGCGAGGCCGGGTAGTCGTAGACGGCGAGCAATTCGTCGCGCGCGAACGAGGGCTGCAGGCGATGGGTCATCAGCAGATCGAGCCAGTCGTCGCGATTGAGCCCGGCCGGATCGATCACGACATCGCCCAGCGCCGCGCGCAGTTGCGCTTCATCGGCGCCGAACGGGTCCAGATCCAGCCGCTGCCGATACAGATCGCGATACGCCACTTCGCGCAAGCCCACATCGCGCCCGACTAGGGCCAGGGCGGCGCGCACCAGTTGCGCGGTCTCGCCGATCAGGCGGCGATGATCCCAGCCGGTCCGGTACCACTCCAGCATGGTGAATTCCGGATTGTGGCGGCCGCCGGCTTCGCCGTCGCGGAACACCCGGCCCAACTCGTAGCAATCGCCGAACCCGGCCGCGAGCAGGCGCTTGAGCGCGAACTCCGGCGAGGTGCGCAGCCAGCGCGTGCGCGGCGCGCCGTCGGTGCGGCCGCTGAATTCCAGGGTGAACGAGGCGATGTTCGGATCGGTGTTGCCGGCCACGGACATCGCCGGAGTTTCGACCTCGATCACCCCGCGCTCGGCGAAATACGCGCGCACCACGGCGTTGAGCCGCGCGCGCAGGCGCAGTGCGTCGAAGCCCGCCGACGGCCGCCAGCGCGAATCGCCCGGACTCATTCGTTTTCGGCCAGGAACGCCAGCAGCTTCGCTTCGTCCCAGATGTCCACGCCCAGTTCCTGCGCCTTGTCGAGCTTGGAACCGGCCTCGGTGCCGGCGACGACGAAGCTGGTCTTCTTCGACACGCTGCCGGCGACCTTGGCGCCCAGCGCTTCCAGGCGAGTCTTGGCTTCGTCACGGGTCAGCGCGCTCAGCGTTCCGGTCAGCACCGCGGTCTGGCCGTCGAGCGGGCCAGCCGAAGAGGACGCGGCTACGGGCGTCAACGCATCCAGCCGCTTCAGCGCGTCGCCAACCCGCGTCAACAACTGCGAGTTCTCATCCACGCTCAGCCACGAAGCCAGCGCCTGCGCGCTGTCGGCCGGCAAACCGGCGGTGATGTAGGAATGCTCGGGCGCATCGCGCAGTTTCTCCGCGCTGTCGAACGCGGTCGCCAGTTGCTCGGCGCGGATCTTGGTGACCTTCGGAATTTCCAGATCGACCAGCAAGGTCGCCAGATTCAGGCCGTCGCGCAGCTTCGGCGACGGCGCATGGGTGTCGCCGATCAGCACGCCGCGCGCGAGCAGATCGTCGATCACCTGCTGATTGCCGGGCTGGTCGAAGAAATGGCCGAGCGAGCGCGCGACTTCGCCGCCGACATCGGGCAGGCGCTTGAACACCGGCCACGGCAGTTGGCGGATCAGTTGCAGATCGCCGAGCCAGATCGACAAGGCCTTGGCCGTGCTTTCGCCGACGTGCTGGATGCCGAGCGCGAACAGGAAGCGCCCCAGGGTGGTCTTGCGGCTGTGGTCGATCGCCTCGATGAGGTTGTCGGCCCATTTGGTCGCGACCTTGCCGGCCTTGACCGTCTCCGGCGTGGTGCCGTCGCGCTCGTCGGCGCGGCGCTTCATCTCCAGCAGATCGTCCAGGCTG
Source organism: Lysobacter sp. ISL-50 (assembly GCF_018612875.1). Taxonomy (GTDB): domain Bacteria; phylum Pseudomonadota; class Gammaproteobacteria; order Xanthomonadales; family Xanthomonadaceae; genus Lysobacter. Next base: position 59,567 of record NZ_JAGGRI010000027.1, read on the forward strand.
AGCTTGAACAGATCCGCGACCGATTGCAGATAGCCCAGGTCCGACAAGTCTTCGATATAGCGGTCGCCCAGCCCTTCGATATCCATCGCCCGGCGCGATGCGAAGTGGCGGATGGCTTCCTTGCGTTGCGCGGGGCAGCTCAGTTCGCCCGAGCAGCGCCATGCCGCCTCGCCTTCCTCGCGCACGATTTCCGAGCCGCACACCGGGCATACAGTCGGCATCTGCCACTGCGGCGCGTCGGGCGCGCGGTACTCGGGCACGACCCGGACGATTTCCGGAATCACGTCGCCGGCGCGGCGCACGATCACCGTATCGCCGACGCGCACGTCCAGGCGCGCGATCTGGTCGGCGTTGTGCAAGGTCGCGTTGGTCACCACCACGCCGGCGACCTGCACCGGCCTGAGCCGCGCGACCGGCGTCGCCGCGCCGGTGCGGCCGATCTGGATTTCGATCGCCTCCAACACCGTGGATTGCTCCTGCGCCGGGAATTTGTGCGCGATCGCCCAGCGCGGCGCGCGCGAGACGAACCCCATCTCGCGCTGGCCGGCGTAGTCGTCGAGCTTGTAGACCACGCCGTCGATGTCGAACGGCAGCGCGTCGCGCTTGGCGCCCATCTGCCGGTAGTAACCGAGCAGGCCCTCGCTGCCGGCGACCACGCCGCTTTCGCCGCTGACCGGGAAACCCCATTCGCGCAATTGCTTGAGCGTGGCCGAATGACTGGCCGGCAGCGAATAGCCTTCGACCACGCCGACCGCATAGGCGTAGAACGCCAGCGGCCGTTGCGCGGTGATGCGCGGATCGAGCTGGCGCAGCGAACCGGCGGCGCCGTTGCGCGGATTGGCCAGGACCTTGCCGCCGTCCTTGAGCGCTTTTTCGTTGTAGGTCTTGAACGCGGCCAGCGGCATATAGACCTCGCCGCGCACTTCCAGCACCGGCGGCCAGCCTTTGCCGCGCAGCTTCATCGGAATGGCCTTGACCGTGCGCAGGTTGAGAGTGACGTCCTCGCCGGTGGCGCCGTCGCCGCGGGTCGCGCCCTGGACGAACTGGCCGTTCTCGTAGCGCAGGCTGATCGCCAGGCCGTCGAGCTTGGGCTCGACCGAGAACTGCGGCGCTTCGATGTCCAGGCGTTCGACGATCTTGCGCACGAAGTCGGCGACTTCCTCGTCGCTGAAGGCGTTGCCCAGCGACAGCATCGGCACCTGGTGGGTGACTTGCGCGAAGGCGCCCGAGGGGGTGTTGCCCACGCGCTGGGTCGGCGAATCGGCGCTGGCCAGTTCCGGGTGCGCGGCTTCCAGGGCCTCCAACTCGCGCAGCAGGCGGTCGTAGTCGGCGTCGGTCAGGGTCGGGTCGTCGAGGACGTAGTAGCGGTAGTTGGCGTCATCGAGCTGGCTGTGCAGTTCGGCGGCGCGCTTGGCGGCCTGGGCGGCGTCTTTCTTGTTGGCGGTCGTCACGGGCGGGTTGTCCTTGCGCTGCCGTTCGAGCGGGGCGACCGGCATTTTGAACGGATTTGTCGTGATTGTGGGCGTTGTGAGTGTCGTGGGGTGCGACTGCTGCGGTGCGGCGCATGCAGGCTGAAGATGCGTTCGTTATGGCGGATGCTGATGGCCGATGCAGGCGTAGAAACATGCCCCCTTTGAAAAAGGGGGCTGCGCGTTGCGAGGTCGGATGTCTGTACCGACAATCGGCGCGCGGGGGATTTGCTTTGGCGGTGCTAAGAGCAAAAGCAAATCCCCCCTAGCCCCCCTTTTTCAAAGGGGGGAAGAGACTTCGGGGAGACGCGGGGATGCGCTGTCGCGAATGCGGGCGCGGAAATACGCTCCCTTTGAAAAAGGGGGCTGCGCGCTGCGAGGCTCGGAGGTCTGCACCGACAATCGGCGCGCGGGGGATTTGCTTTGGCGGTGCCAAGAGCAAAAGCGAATCCCCCCTAGCCCCCCTTTTTCAAAGGGGGGAAGAGACTTCGGGGCGATGCGGGGGCTTGAGGTGCTGCTAGCAGGGCGGCAGCTACGCCGCCGCGCCGATCACCACCGCGTCGGCTTGCTCAGCGGCGGCGCTTCGCGCTGGCGATCGTAGGCGCGCAGTTCGTCGCGCAGGTGGGCGATGCGCTGGCGGCCGAGCGCGTTGCGCTGTTCGTCCAACACCACCGCGTCGAGCAGTTCGGCCATGCGCTGCGCGGTCGGCAGCATGGTTTCCCATGCGTCCAAGGCCGGAACCGGCGCCGGCAGGGTCAGGAAGAACGCCACCGCCGGGGTCTCCAGCGATTGGATCGTGGCCATGTCGAAGCTGCCGGGCTTCATGATGTTGGCCACGCTGAACACCGGGCCGCGCTCGGGATGGCCTTCGACCAGACGGTGGAACACGCCCATGTGGCCGTAGACCAGGCCGGCCTTCTCCGCCGCGACCACGATGTCGGGGCCATGCAGCTTCTGCCCGGCGCGCGCGGCCAGGTACAGGGTGACGATCTTGTCGAACTCCTCGCTGACCCGGCGCCCGAGTTCGCTGTTGGCGGCGTTGACGCCCCCTTCCAGAGTCTTGTCGAACAGCTCCAGCTCGGCCTGGGTGGTGGCCTCGCCGGGCACGCCGCTCTGGCCCAGTTCGTTTTCGATCTGCTCGCCCAGAGTCGGTTCCTGGCGCGGTCCGGGCTTGCGCTCGCCGGCGCGGCTTTCGTCTTCGCGCGCGACGCGCTTGCCCTGCCCGGGTTTGCGCGGGCGGCCGAAGAACACGATGGCGCCGATCAGGATCAGGCCGGCGATCAGGATGCCGATCCTCATCAGGGTCACGTCGGACATTCGTTGCTCCTCTTGGTGCGGGAATCGGGAATGGGGAATCGGGAATCGTGAAAAAGCGCCGCGTCGGCCATCGATTCTCTACCTCCAGTTCCAAACTCCAGATGATCGAATAAGACTAATGGTGACAGGTCCGGCCGGAATGCTTTGACCATTCCCGATTCCCGATTCCCGATTCCCGATTCCCGTGCGCCTACGCCGCGCCGGCCAATCGCGTCGCCTCGGCCAGATCCACCGAGACCAGACGGCTCACGCCCGGTTCGCGCATGGTCACGCCCGAAAGTTGCTGCGCGGCTTCCATCGTCGCTTTGTTGTGGCTCACGAACAGGAACTGTACCTGTTCGCTCATCTCGCTGACCATCGCGGTGAAGCGGCCGACGTTGGCTTCGTCCAACGGCGCGTCCACCTCGTCGAGCAGACAGAACGGCGCCGGATTCAAACGGAAGATCGCGAACACCAGCGCCACCGCGGTCATCGCCTTCTCGCCACCGGACAGCAGCGAGATGTTCGACACGCGCTTGCCCGGCGGACGGGCCATGATCGCAACGCCGGTGTCGAGCAGGTCTTCGCCGGTGAGTTCCAGATAGGCGTGACCGCCGCCGAACAGGCGCGGATACAGCTCCTGCACGCCGGAATTGACCCGGTCGAAGGTGTCCTTGAAGCGGCCGCGGGTTTCGCGGTCGATCTTGCGGATCGCTTCTTCCAGGGTTTCCAGCGCGGTGTTGAGGTCGAGGAACTGCGCGTCCAGATAATCCTTGCGCTGCTGCGACTCGGCGTGTTCCGCGATCGCGGCCAGATTCACCGGCTCCAGGCGGCGCAGTTTGTTGTCGAGCTCGATAACCGTGCGTTCCCAGGTCTGCGGCTCGGCGTTCTCGTCGAGCGAATTGACCACGTCCTGCAGCACCGCGCCGGCTTCGGCGATGGCCTCGGTCAGGGTTTCGGCCTTGAGCACCAGCGCCTGCTGTTCCAGGCGGCGCTGGCCGATGGCTTCGCGCTGCTGCAGGGCTTGTTCGTCGCGCTGCTGGCGGGTCTGCTCGAACTTGCGCAGATCGTTGTCGATGCCGTCGAGCGCGCTGCGCGCCGCGGTCAGGTCCTGCTCGGCGACGACGCGCTGCTCCAGCGCGACCTGGCGCTGCTGTTCCAGTTCGACCACCGGCTCATCGCCGTCGCTGAGCTGGGCCGACAGTTCGCTCAGGCGCGAATCGAGCTGGCCGCGCTGGCCGCCCATGCGCTGCAGGGTCTGGCTGAGGCCGGCGATCTGCGCGCGCTGGGTTTCCAGGGTCAGGCTCAAGGCGTGGGCGGCGTCGCGCGATTCGCGCGCGGCGTTGCGCGCGGCGTCGCGCGCTTCCGACAGCGAACGGCGCTCGGATTCGAGCTGCAGGCGCGTGTCTTCCAACTCGCCCATGCGCTCGACCGCGGCTTCCTGGCGCATGCGCGCCTCGCGCGCCTGCTCGCGGCCGGCGTCCAGGCCGATCAGCAATTGCTCCAGGTCGGCGTCGATTTTCTCGATGCGGCTGCGCGCCGAATCCAGGCGGCCCTGATGGCTCTGCAACTGGCCGGCGAGTTCGGACACGCCGCGATGGGCCATGTACAAGGTGCGCTGCGCGTCTTCGCGATGCTGCTCGGCGGCGAGCGAGCGGTCGCGCAGTTGAATCTGGTTTTGTTCGAGTTCGCGCTCGCGGGTCTGCAGTTCTTCGATCTCGACCCGCAGGGTCTGGATCTCGCGTTCGCGCAGCAGCGCGCCCTGCTTGGCCGCGCCCGAACGCAGCACCCGCACCCAGCCGGCGCCCAGGCGCTCGCCGTTGCGGGTGATCACGGTTTCTTCCGCGCCCAGGCCCGGCTGCAGCGCGCGCGCCGCGGCCAGATCCTCGGCGCCGTGCAGGCGCGAGAGCAGCCGGCGGATCGCCGCCGGGCCCTGCACCTTCGAGGCCAGCGAAGTCGCTGCATACGTGGCGTTGTCGCGCTCGGGCGAAACCAGGGTCAGGCGGCCTTCGCCGAGCTCGCCGATCGCATCGACCAGGGCTTCCGGCGCTTCCACCAGCACGCCTTCGATCAACTGGCCCAACGCGCTTTCCACCGCGTTTTCCCAGCCCGGCTCGACGGTGAGGGTTTCGCCGACGCGTTGCGCCGAGTCCAGGCCGCGCGCCTTGAGCCAGGTCAGCGCCGCGCCCTGCTCTTGCCCAAGCGCGGCGTGCTGCAGGGTTTCCAGCGACGACAAGCGGCCGCGCGAGGTCTGCGCCTGCTTGCGCACCTCGGCGAGCTGGTTCTGGGTCGAGCGCTGCTGCTCCTGCAGGTCCGACACCGCCGACTTACGCACTTCCAGTTCTTCGCTGAGGCTGTCCAGCGATTCTTTCTGCAGATCGTGCTGGCTCTGCAGATGCTCGAAGGCATCGGCCAAAGCCGCCACGTCCAGGCCGGCGCGTTCGCTGCTCAGCGACTCGCGGCGGCGGTCGGCGTCCAGGGTCTGCCGGTCCAGGCCTTCGATGCGGGTGCGCTCGACCTCGGCCGCGCGCGCGGCTTCGGATTGTTCGCGGCTGTGCGCGTCCCAGCGCTGCTGCCAGTCGCCAAGCTTGTTCTCGGCGTCGCGCAGCGCGTCCTGGCGCGCCTCGTCGTCCTCGCGCATCGCTTCGATGCGCGGTTCGGCATCGGCGATCGCGGCCATCAGCACGTCCAGGCGCGATTGATCGCTGCCGATGTGCTCGCCGATCTCGGCCAACTGCGCCATCGCCTCGTCGCGCGCCTTGAGCAGGCGGCTGGACATCTCGCGCTGGTGCTGGATCTGTTGCTCGATGCGCGCCAGCGCGCCGCCCACTTCGTAGCTGGCGGCCTGGGCCTTGTTGAGTTTTTCCGCCGCTTCCTCGCGGCCGACGCGACCGGTTTCCAACTCGCGCTCGGCTTCGCGTTGTTCGGCGATCAACTGCTGCAGGCGGGTTTCCTGCTGCGAGAGTTTCTCGCGCTGGACCTGCAGCTTCTGATCCAGGGCGCGGTATTCCAGCGCCTTCCACTCCACGTCCTTGATCTTGCGCTCGGCCTGGATCGCCTGGTACTGCTCGGCCTGGCGGGCCTGGCGGCGCAGGTGTTCGAGCTGCTTGCCGATTTCCTCGCGCAGATCGTTCAGGCGGTCGAGGTTTTCGCGGGTGTGGCGGATGCGGGTTTCGGTTTCCTTGCGGCGTTCCTTGTACTTGGAAATGCCCGCGGCTTCTTCCAGGTACACGCGCAGGTCTTCGGGCTTGGCCTCGATGATCTGGCTGATCATGCCCTGCTCGATGATCGAGTAACTGCGCGGGCCCAGGCCGGTGCCGAGGAACAGATCGGTGATGTCGCGACGCCGGCACTTGCCGCCGTTGAGGTAGTACTGGCTGGTGCCGTCGCGGCTGACCGTGCGCTTGACCGAAATTTCGTTGAACGCGGCGAATTCGCCGGTGATGGTGTGGTCGGAGTTGTCGAAGATCAGCTCGACCATGGCCTGCGAAACCGGCTTGCGCGCCGAGGAACCGGCGAAGATCACGTCGGTCAGCGAGTCGCCGCGCAGGCGGCTGGCCGAGCTTTCGCCCATGACCCAGCGCACCGCGTCGATGATGTTCGACTTGCCGCAGCCGTTCGGACCGACCACGCCGGTCATGTTGGTGGGCAGGTGCAGCGTGGTCGGATCGACGAAGGACTTGAAACCGGACAGCTTGATCGTGGACAGACGCATGCGGCGGTGTGGCCTCTTGGCGCGCCGGGGCGCGACCGTGAATTTAGGTTAGACAGTACGCCCAAGTGGTTGAATCCTATGGGCAGGACGCGGTTCCAAACCGTGCTTCCTCGCGAGTATAGCGGGCCGGAGCCGAGCCCGCCGTCGACGCCGCGGTTTTGCCGCCGCGACCGCGGCGGCGGGGCCGCCGGGCCCGAACCCGCCGCCGCCCCATCCTGGGACGAGCGTCCGCCCGCGACCATGCGGCCCACGGCCCGGCCGTGGTAAACATGCACGGCCCATCCGACCCGAGTCGCCAATACTCGCCGTCGCCAACGTGACATGGAGCGACACGCCCCGCATGAGCCGACCGCGCGCATTCAACCCCGCCCGCAAGGCCGGCGAACACCTGACCATGGCCGATCTGGCCGAACTGGCCGGGGTTTCGGCGATCACCGTCTCGCGCGCCTTGCGCGACAGCCCGCTGGTCAATCCCGAGACCCGGGCCAAGATCAAGGAGCTGGCCGAGCGCCAGGGCTACCAGTTCAACATCAGCGCGCGCAATCTGCGCCTGCGCCGCAGCATGACCGTGGCGGTGGTGGTCGAGATGAAACCCACCGTCGAGCGGCAGATGTCCGGCCCTTACCCGCTGGACCTGCTCGGCGGCATCAGCCAGGAGTTGACCTCGGCCGGCTACAGCGTGCTGCTGACCTCGCTGCAGGGCGGCGCCCTGCCCAGCGTGCAGGCCGCCGACGGGGTGATCCTGCTCGGCCAGGGCGCGCACGAGGACGCCATGCACGAGGTCCGCCGCTGGGGCCGGCCGATGGTGGTCTGGGGCGCGGTCAGCCGGCACGAATCGCAGGTCGTGGTCGGCAGCGACAACCATCGCGGCGGCAAGCTGGCGGCGGAGCGGTTCCTGGCCCTGGGCCGGCGCCGGCCGGTGTTTCTCGGGGACGAAGCCCACGGCGAGTTCGCCGAACGCCTGCAGGGCTTCCGCCAGACCCTGGCCGAACACGGCATCGTCCCGCTGACCCCGACGGTCGCCAATTTCACCGTCAGCGCCGGCGCCCAGGCGGTGCACGCCCTGCTCGACCAGCATCCGCAGTTCGACGCCTTGTTCGCCGCCAGCGATCTGCTCGCGATCGGCGCGATCCGCGCGCTGATCGAACGCGGCCGGCGCGTGCCCGAGGACGTGTCGGTGATCGGCTACGACGACACGCCGCTGGGCGCCACCTACCTGCCGCCGCTGACCTCGATCCACCAGAACTTCGTCGATGCCGGCGTGTCGCTGGCGCGCAAGATCCTGGCGATGATCGAAGGCGAACCGGCGCAGTCGGAAATCCTGCCCACCCATCTGGTCGCGCGCGTCACCTGAGCCGCGGCATGGCGACGGTGCGGATTCGGCCGGCGCATCGCGACTCGACACCCGCGGCCGCGATCGTCGACCATGCCGATCGCGCAGATGCGCACAGCGCACGAAAGGACTCGACATGGACGACCCGCAACCCATCCCGCCCAAGCCCATCTCGCAACAGGCCTACATCAGCTTCGGTCTGCCGCTGGGATTTTCCGTCGTCATCAATCTGCTGACCGCGTGGATATTCCAGGGCGACAACCTGGGCCACGCCTACACCTTGATCTTCCTCGGCCCGATCGTGGCCGGCGTGTTCCTGATCGCCACGCTGATCTACTCCGCATTGACCCGGACCTTGCTGGCCTGGCTCGGCGGTTGGGCGATCGCGCTGCTGATCACGATGTTCACCTGGCTGTAATTTCGCTGTCCAAGAACCGATAGCGAAGCTTCATCATCTCCCTCTCCCGCTTGCCACCCAAGGTGACTTCCTTCGGGGCGCGGGAGAGGGTTGGGGTGAGGGCGCGAGAGGCCGCAGAAATCCGAACCAGAGCATTCGCGCCTACGGCGCTCATCCCCTCACCCTAACCCTCTCCCGCAAGCGGGAGAGGGAAATGATACGGTTTCGTTAGCCACTCCCAAGCGAATTCGCGCAACAGCGACGCAGTCGCCATTCGCGTTTTGAAACCGCGCGGTTTCGGCGTGGACGCGGCATCGCCCGGGCCGTTAGCGTGAGTCGCCGCGGCGCTCGCGGCATGGATACATCGCACGCGATCACGACGATCGCATCGCTCATCATCAAGGAAGGATGCCATGAAGCGCTTCATCGCCTCGCACACCGGTTCGCTCCCGCGCCGCCTCGCCCGTTGCTTCGCCCGCATCGCCGCATGCGCGGCGGTGTTCGCCTGCTGCGGCCTGGCCCAGGCCGCGCCGCCGTACAGCGGCACGATTTATCTCGCTCCGAACCTCATCACCGCGGCCGATCCCAGCGACTATGTCGGCGTGAGCTACAGCGGCCAGGGCGTGCGCTTGATGTTCGACCGGCGCACCAACGCCTATGCGTACTACAACGCGTATCTGTTCGATGTCGTCTACGCCAACGCCGTCCACGTCCAGGCCCAGGTCAATCCCGAGTTCGGCAGCGCGGCCGCGGCGCAGGCGCAGGTCGAGTTCTACGCGCCGGTGATCGGCCGCATCCCGCGCGCGTTGCGCTCGCAAGTGAGCACTCTGTGGATCCACGCCGGCGATCAGCCGTTCGGCGGCGGCAACAACAATCTGCTGATCCACACCGGCAGCTACGCCCGCGATTACATCGCCCGCGGCATCCTGGAGGAAACCTTCGTCCACGAAGCCACGCACACCTCGCTGGATCCGTTCTATGCCGGCTCGTCCGGCTGGTGGGTGGCGCAGCAGTGGGACCGCGAATACATCTCGACCTACGCGCGCGACAACCCGACCCGCGAGGACATGGCGGAAACCTTCCTGATGTGGCTGGCGGTGCGTCATGGCCTGGGCCGGGTCCCGCCGGACGTGGCCTACACCGTGCTGACCACGGTGCCGTACCGCCTGCAGTACTTCGATTCCTTGCGCCTGGATCTGAATCCCTACGTCGCCACTCATCCATGAGCGGCATCGCGATGCGCTCTGGAAATCCGTGACGGCGGTATCGGCGGCGTTCGCGCAGCCGGCCCGCTGAAACATGCTGCAACGCAGCGCGGCCGAGCTGCGTTGCGGCGCACCGGCCGAGCCGGTTTGCGCACCGCAACAATTGGCTAAGCGGCTGATTCGAAGGGGTTAAGGTTTCGTGATCCGGCGCGTCGTGCGCCGGCGATCAGCGCCTCGCGCCGCCATCGGTGCACCGACTGTTATCGATAACTTGACATCGATAACAATGAATCCCTAGGGTCCGCCTCCAAGCCGCCGCGATACCCGCCGCGGCGTCCAGATCCAGGGCCCCGTTCGCGTGATCCAGCCTCAACCCCTCGCCCCCGACACCGCTTCGACCGACGCGCCCGACGCCTGGCGCCTGCGCCAGGACGCCTTCGACCCGGCCCGCGCGCGCCGCGACCAGACCCTGTTCGCGCTGGCCAACGGCTCGCTCGGCGTGCGCGGCGGATTCGAGGAAGCCGACGGCGGCAGCGACGGCAGCTTCCTCGCCGCGGTGTTCGAGAAACACCCGATCCACTATCACGAACGCTTCCCCGGCTTCGCCCGCAACACCGATACCCGCCTGCCGGTCGCCGACGGCCAGCGCATCGCGGTGTGGCTCGGCGCGCAGCGGCTGGATATCGATAGCGCGCAGTGGCTGGGGTTCGAACGCGAACTCGACCTGCGCAGCGGCCTGCTGCGCAGGCGCCTGCGCCTGAAGACCGCGCAGGGACACAGCATCGAAATCCGCGCCGAGCGCGTGCTGCCGTTCGACAGCGGCGCGGCCGGCGTGGACTTGCTGGCGATCCGCTACACGGTCGCGTCCATCGACTACAGCGGCCCGCTCGCCCTGGTCTCGGCGATCGAATGCGGCCACGCCGCGGCCGAGCAAGGCGACGACCCGCGCATCGGCGTGGCCTCGGCCGAAGGCCTGCAACTGCTGTCGCGACAGGCCGACCAGCGCAGCGCCGACGTGGTCCAGGCGACCCGCCGCAGCGGCGTGCGCGTGGTCTGCAGTCAGGCTCATCGCCTCGGCGAAGGGCTGAGCTTCGGCGAGGCCGTGATCGGCGCCGAGCAGGTCGCCCAGCGCTACCTCGCGCAGTTGCAGCCCGGGCAGACGGCGACGATCGAGAAGTTCGTGGTCTACGCCACCGATTCCAATCCGCACGCCACCGACCTGCCCGCGCACGCCGCGCAGGCCTTGAACCAGGCCGCGGCGCAGGGCTTCGACGCCATCGCCGCGCGTCAGGCAGCGTCGCTGGCGCAGTTCTGGGATGGCGCCGAACTGTTCATCGACGGCGATGCCGGCGCCGAGCAGGCGCTGCGCTTCAACCTGTTCCACCTGCTGCAATCGGCCGGCCGCGACGGCATCAACGGCACCGCCGCCAAGGGCCTCACCGGCGAAGGCTACGAAGGCCATTATTTCTGGGACACCGAGGCCTTCATGCTGCCGGTGATGGCCTGCACCGCGCCGGAAGTCGCGCGCGCGATGCTGCATGCGCGCTTCCTGGCGCTGGAGCCGGCACGTAAGCACGCGCGCGAGATGAACCATGCGCGCGGTGCGCTGTTCCCGTGGCGCACGATCACCGGCGGCGAATGCTCGGCGCACTATCCCTCCGGTTCGGCGGCCTACCACATCAACGCCGCTGTGGCGTACGGGCTGGGGCTGTATCTGGACGCCAGCGGCGACATCGATTTCCTGCTCGAATGCGGCGCCGAGATCCTGTTCGAGACCGCGCGCATCTGGCCGCAGATCGGCCATTTCAATCCGCGCCGCGGCGGCGCGTTCTGCATCCACGAGGTCACCGGCCCCGACGAATACACCGCGCTGGTTGATAACAACTTCTACACCAACCGCATGGCCCAGCAGCATCTGCTGCGCGCGGTGCGGGTGTGGGAACAATTGCAGCGCGAACGCCCGCGGCAACTGCAGGCGCTGGCGCAACGCTTGCAACTGGAAACGCACGAGATCGACACCTGGCGCCGCGCCGGCGAGCGCATGTTCCTGCATTTCGACCCGGCGCTGGGCATCTACGCCCAGGACGACACCTTCCTCGACAAGCCGCGCTGGCCGTTCCCGAAGCACGAGGGCGAACATCGCCCGCTGCTGCTCGATTACCACCCGATCACTTTGTACCGCCACCAGATCTGCAAGCAGGCCGACGTGGTGATGGCGCTGGTGCTGGCCGGCGACGGCATTTCGGTCGCGGTGAAGCGCCGCAGTTACGACTACTACGAAGCGGTGACCACCCACGACTCGACCTTGTCCGCGTCGGTGTTCGGCATTCTCGCCAGCGAAGTCGGCCTGGCCGATCAGGCCGAGCGTTTCTTCCACGACAACCTGCGCGTGGACCTAGACGATCTGCACGGCAACACCGATCACGGCGTGCACATGGCGGCGTTGGCGGGGACATGGTTGGGCCTGGTGTCAGGGTTCGCCGGCTTGCGCGTTTCCAATGGTGAGCTGAAGTTTTCGCCGACTCTGCCGCGGCAATGGCGTGGCTTCGGCTTCGGCCTGCGCTGGCAGGGCCGGCGCCTGCGCGTGAACCTGCTCCGCGACGGCGTCGAATACGTTCTGCTCGACGGCGCGCCGCTGAGCATCGAACACGCCGGCGAACGCATCGAGCTGCGCAGCGGCGCGCCGGTGCGCAAGCCGCTGGCCACGCCCGGCGACGACGCCAAGCTGGCGTTTCCGCGCCCGGCGCAAGCCTTGATCTTCGATCTCGACGGCGTGCTCACCGACACCGCGCAAACCCATTACCGCGCGTGGAAGCGCATGGCCGACGAAGAAGGCCTGCCGTTCGACCAGCACCTCAACGAGCAGCTCAAGGGCGTGGACCGGATGAGCTCGCTCGACATCATCCTGCGCCACGCCGGCAAGGTGCTCAGCGCCGAGCAGAAACTGGCGCTGGCCGAACGCAAGAACGGTTACTACGTCGAGGCCATCGCCGAGGTCACGCCGAAGGATCTGTTCCCGGGCGTGGAGCGCGTGCTCGAACAGGCGCGCGCGCGCGGGCTCAAGCTCGGTCTGGCTTCGGCCAGCCGCAACGCCGCCGCCCTGCTCGATCGCCTGGGCATCGCGGAGCGCTTCGACTACATCGCCGACGCGGCGCGGATCGCCCGCGCCAAGCCGGCGCCGGACATTTTCCTGGATGTCGCCGCCGCGCTCGGCGTCGCGCCGTCGCTGTGCATCGGCCTGGAAGACGCCGCGGCCGGAGTGGTCTCGATCAAGACCGCCGGCATGGCCGCGATCGGCATCGGCGATGCCGCCACGCTGGCGCGCGCCGATGCCTGCCTGCCCGACATCGCCTCTTTCGATCTGAACGCTTTCGTTTCGCCCTGACCGCGTCCGGCACGTACCGCCGCGGCAGGACCGCCACTGACCAACAATCCATAACGATGGGTGGGGAGAACACCATGCAACAGACCACTTTCAAGCACGCAGCCGGCCAACGCGCAGGCGTCGAACCAAACCGGCTGATGCGTTACGCGCTGTCGGCGGCGATCGCCCTCGCCCTTTCGCCCGGCCTCGCGCTGGCCCAGGACGCGGCCGCCCCGGCGCCGCAGGCCGCCAACGATTCGGCGACCACGCTCGACGCGGTCGTGGTCAGCGGCACCGCCCGCTTCAAGGGCCTGCGCAAGCGCGACGCGAGTTTCTCGATCACCACCGCATCGGCCGAACAGTTGCAGGAGGCCGTGCCGCTGAGCACCGCCGACGCGCTCAAGGTCGTGCCGGGCGTTTGGGCCGAATCGGCCGGCGGCAGCACCGGCGCGAACATCTTCGTGCGCGGCATGCCGTCGGAAGGCGATGCGCCGTTCGTGACCGTGCAGATGGACGGCGCGCCGCTGTTCCCGCCGCCGACCCTGTCGTTCCTGGAAAACTCCACGCTGTTCCGCATGGACGACACCATCGACCGCATGGAAGTGCTGCGCGGCGGCCCCAGCCCGATCTTCTCCAACGGTCAGCCCGGCGCCACCGTCAACTTCATCCAGAAGAAGGGCGGCGAAGAGCCGGCCGGCAGCGTCCGCGTCGGCCTGGGCAGCGACGGTTTCCGCCGCGTCGATCTGTTCAACAGCGGCAAGCTCGCCGAAGGCTGGTACTACAGCGTCGGCGGCTTCTACCGCGCCACCGACGGCGTTCGCGACACCCAGTTCCCGGCCGACAAGGGCGGCCAGTTCAGCGCCACCTTGACCCACAGCTGGGACAAGGGCGAGATCACCGTGTACGCGCGCCACACCAACGACAAGAACGCGTTCTTCACTCCGATCCCGCTGCTCTCGCGCGACAACGGCAGCAGCCTGTCGAGCTTTCCGGGCCTGGATGCGCGGACCGGCACCCTGCTCGGCAACGATTTCCGCCACGTCACCCTTCCGACCGGCCCGGGCGGACAGACCATCAGCCGCGATCTCGCCGACGGCCGCGGCATCAACCTCGACGTGTTCGGCGCGTCGATGGATTTCTATCTCGGCGACTGGACCATCAGCGACCGCGTCAACTTCGTCAGCGGCAGCGCTCCGACCAACGGCCTGTTCACCGGCGCCAGCCCGCAGACGCTGGGATCGTTCATCGCCGGATTCGGCAGCGCCGGCACCGCGACCTACGTCAACGGCGGCGGCGCGGTCGATCCGAACCAGCAGGTGCTGACCGCGGGCTTCTGGGTGGTGGACAAGGAAATCGAATCGTTCACCAACGACCTGCGCTTCAGCAAGGATCTGTTCGAAGGCAACACGTTGACGGCGGGCGTGTACTTCGCGCGCTATTCGTCGAAGGACACCTGGTACCTGGGCAACAACATGCTGCTGACCGCGCAGAACAACGCGCGCCGCATCAACCTGACCCTGGCCGACGGCCGTCAGGTCACCCGCGACGGTTTCACCGGCACCTCGTTCTTCTCCCTGCGCGGCGACTACGACGGCCAGAACACCGCGGTGTTCGTCGCCGACGAATGGCAGATCAACGACCGCCTGCGCCTGGACGGCGGCATCCGCTACGAGTGGCAGCAAGTGGACGGCACCGTGCACGACACCGCCACGGTCGATCTGGACGGCAACCCGAACACGCTGTACGACAACAACACTTCAGTCTCGCTGCCCAGCTCGCGCCGCATCGATCAGGACGACAAGCATTTCTCCTGGACCCTGGGCCTGAACTACAAGCTCACCGACAGTTCCAGCGTGTTCGCCCGCGCCAACTCGGGGTACAAGCTGCCGGCCTTCGACAACCTGCGCGACGGCAACAACAAGGTGCAGGAAATCGATCAGTACGAATTGGGCTTCAAGTCCGGCAACTCGGTCTACGACTTGTACCTGACCGCGTTCTACAACAGCTTCACCAACTCGCCGTTCCAGGCCTTCCTCGACGACGGCACCAACTTCACCAGCGCCGGCGATTCGCGCGCCTATGGCGTGGAAGTCGAAGGCGCGGTGCGGCCGATCGGCGGCCTGGAACTGGCCCTGACCGGCGTGTGGCTGGACGCGAAGTACGAGAACTACCGCGAGTTCACCGGCAATCAGGTGATGCGCCAGCCCAAGCAGCAGTTCCGTTTCACCCCGAGCTATTTCTGGACGCTGCCGTTCGGCGATCTGAAGATTTTCGCGACCTACTCGCGCATCGGCGACCGTTTCGCCGATCTGGCCAATACCCAGAAGCTGCCTTCGTACGAAACGCTGGATGTCGGCGCGAACATGCACGTGGGCGATCACTGGGAGTTCGCGCTCAGCGGCAGCAATGTGACCAACGAACTGGGCTTGACCGAAGGCAACGTGCGCGTGCCGGGCGCGGCCAGCGGCGGTGTGTTCATGGGGCGGCCGATCGCGGGACGGCAGTACTTGTTCTCGGCGGCTTACAAGTGGTGATGTGACTGGAGCCCCTCTCCCGCCTTGCGGGAGAGGGAGTTGTTGCGCGACGCTCGAAAACTTCGCTACACGCCGCGATACCCACGGAGCCCCGATGCCCTCCACCGCCGCCAACCGCCGTCGCATGATCGCGGCCATGATCCTGACCTACATGATGTTCGGGATCCTGCTCAACAGCGTGGGCACCGTGATCCTGCAGGCGATCCAGGGCTTCGGCATCAGCAAGAACGAGGCCAGCATCCTGGAGGCGTTCAAGGATCTGCCGATCGCGGTGGTCTCGTTCCTGACCGCCGCGCTGATGCCGCGGCTGGGCTACCGCCGGGCGATGATGCTGGGCCTGAGCATCGTCGGCGTCGCCTGCGCGCTGATGCCGGTGCTGTCGTCGTTCTGGATGACCAAGCTGCTGTTCATCGCTACCGGCGTGTCCTTCGCCCTGGCGAAAGTGTCCGTGTACTCCTCCATCGGCCTGCTCACCGAAGGCAAGCAGGCGCACGCCAGCCTGACCAGCATCATCGAAGGCTGGTTCATGGTCGGCGTGCTCGCCGGTTACTGGGTCTTCGCCTGGTTCATCAATCCGCAGTCGCCGGGCGATCCGGTCTGGCTGCACGTCTACTGGCTGCTCGCCGCCATCGCCGCCGCCATCGTGATCCTGCTGGCCAGTTCGCGGATGGACGAATCGGCCGCGCGCGACGGCCATGCCGCGGGCGAATCCTTCCTCGACATGTTCCGCCTGATCGCCCAGCCGCTGGTCGCCGCGTTCCTGGTGTCGGCGTTCCTGTACGTGCTGATCGAACAAAGCGTCGGCACCTGGCTGCCGACGTTCAATCGCGAAATCCTGCACCTGCCGACCAAAATGAGCGTGCAGGCGGCGAGCATCTTCGCCGTGTCGCTGGCGCTCGGGCGCCTGGCCGCGGGCGTGGCGCTGCGACGCGTGCCCTGGCACTGGCTGCTGAGCGTGTGCGTGATCGCGATGGCGATGCTGGTGCTGCTGGCGCTGCCGCTGGCGCGCGACGTGCAGCCGCACGAGGACATGAACTGGATGCGCGCGCCGCTGGCCGCGTATGTGTTCCCGCTGATCGGATTGTTCATGGCGCCGATCTATCCGGCGATCAATTCGGTCGTGCTCAGCTCGCTGCCGAAATCGCGGCATGCGGCGATGACCGGTTTGATCGTGGTGTTCTCCGCGCTGGGCGGCACCACCGGATCGTTCATCACCGGACAGTTGTTCGCCCGTATCGGCGGCGGCACCGCGTTCTATCTGTCGCTGCTGCCGATGGCGCTGTTGCTGCTGGGTATCGCGATGCTGAAGCGGCAATCCGGCCGCGCCGAGCGCGAGGTCGCCGCGGCCTGAGCGCCAGTCGCCGCGCCCAGGCCCGCGTGAATTGACTCAACCTCAATCCAGCAACCCGCTGGTTTTGGCGAACTGAAGCAACATGATGGTCTTGCCGTCCTTGATTTCGCCGGAAGCGACCATCCGCAAGGCCTCATCGAAGGGCATCTCCAAGACCTCGATATCCTCGCTGTCCACGCCGCCGCCATCGCTGATTCGATCCTTCTGACTGTACTCGCCGACGAAGAAGAACAGCTTCTCGGTCACCGAGCCCGGGCTCATGTAGGCCTCGAACACCTTGCGGACGTTGCCGATCGAATACCCGGTCTCTTCCTCGGTTTCGCGACGGATGCAGGTCTCGGGGTCGTCGTCGTCCAGCAAGCCCGCGCAGGTCTCGATCAACATCCCGTCGGCATTGCCGTTGACGTAGGTCGGGTAGCGGAACTGCCGGGTGAGCACGACCGTGCGCCGCGGGCGGTTGTACAGAAGGATCGTGGCGCCGTTGCCCCGATCGTAGGTTTCCCGGCTGGTGGTCTTCCACTGCCCATCGGCGTGCAGGTATTCGAACGTCGTCGTCTTCAGGACATACCAGTTGTCCGAAAGAAGCCGTACGTCTTTTACGCGAATGCGCTCATTCATTCGTTCTCTCCATGAGGTGCGATTCGGATTTCATAGCCGCGGACTTCACGCCGCCGGCCGCTTCATGCCGCCAGTCTACCCGTCGATCGCGATCGGGCATGCGTCGAATCCGAACAAGGGATCAAGCGCGCGCCCGTTCCAGTTCGATCAGACTGCGCGCGGCGGCGATAAGCCCTTCCTCGCCCGAACGCGGCGTCCATCCCAGCACGCGCTGAGCTTTAGCGCTGCTCGCGTTTTTCTTCTTGCCCAGGTCCGGCACGATCTGCCGCACCATCGGATCGAACCAGCCGGTGACGCGGACCAGCCAGTCAGGCAGTTGCCGCACCGGCACTTTATTCGCCTCCGCGCCCAGGCCGCGGCGCAGCGTTCGCGCGATGTCGATCACCGGCATGAAATCGCCGGCGACGGCGAGGAAGCGCTCGCCGTTGGCGGCCGGATCGATCATCGCGCGCAGATGCAGATCGGCGACATCGCGTACGTCGACGGTGCCGAAGTCGAGCCGCGGACAGCCGGGCAGCTTGCCGTCGAGCATGCGCCTGATGAAGGCGATGGACGTCGAATAGTCCGGGCCGAGGACCGGGCCGAATACGCCGACCGGATTGATCGCCGACAGTTCCAGACCATCGCCTTCGCGCTCGATGAATTCCCAGGCCGCGCGTTCGGCCAAGGTCTTGGATTTCGGATAGGCGGCGATCTCGCCGCTCAGATCGGACCACACGGTTTCGTCGAACGGCGCGGTGCGCGCGGGGTGTCCATAGCCGATCGCCGCGAACGACGAGGTCAGCACCACCCGCTTGACCCGCGCACCGCGCGCTGCGCGCAGCACCCGCAGCGCGCCGTCGCGCGCCGGCACGATCAGTTCGTCCTCGTGCCTGGGCACGCCGGCCGGAAAAGGCGATGCCACGTGCAGCACGTAGCCGCAACCGGCGACGGCCTCGGCCCAACCGGCGTCGCGCTCCAGATCGGCGACGGCGAACGTCAAACGATCGCCGGCCTCGACCGCGGCGTTGGCGATCATCTTGCGCACGTCGGGCTCGCGCCGAAGATCGCGCACGCTGGCGCGCACTCGGTAACCCGCGGCCAACAGTTGCGCGATGCAGTGGCTGGCGAGAAAACCCGAGCCGCCGGTGACCAACACCGTCGTCGTCGCTTCACTCATGAGATCGACAGATCGCCGGTTCGCCAAGGTCGCAGGTTTCTCGCCGCCGGAGCCCGATACCGCATCAGCGCTGCGACTCGATCAGCACGTACTCGCCCTTGCTGCCGAAACGCTTGCCGGCGCGCACGCACAGCTCGCCGTCGCAGCGGGTCAAGGCGCCGCTGCGGGTCGCTTCGAGGATGTCCTGGCCGAACTTGGCGCGCTGGATCTCGCGCATGGACTTGTTGATGAAGAACCAGCTGCCGCCGACCGCGACCGCCGAGCCCACCACCAGCGCCAGCGTGGCCTTGTAGATCAACATCTGCTGCGCGCGTTCCAGGCCCTGGCGCTGATCCTCCAGCGCCTTGCCCGCGCGCGTGGCGACCTCGGCGCTTTCGCGCAGCTGCGCGCCGATCGGGCCGAAGGATTGCTCCACCGCGCGGCCGATGGCATCGCGTGCGTGCCCCTGCACCGCCCCGACCAGTTGCTCGGCCAGTTCCTGCGCGCCGGCGCCCATGCCCATCGCGGCGCGATGCAATTCGTCGGCGCTGCGGTCCACGTGCTGCACCGCGCGCTCGCTCTGCTCCTGCAGGTGCTGAGCGAATACCGCCAGATCGGCGGCCAGTCGTTTTAGGTCTTGCGCGTCCTGCACTGCTGGGTTCTCCATTGAAGTTACGGCCCGGTCGCCCGCGACTGCGGGTTCGGCGGCGCCTCGGGCGGCAACGGCGGCTGCGCCGGCGGTTGCTCGCGCGCGGCGTGCTGCTGCGTGGCCGGGTCGGCGTGATTGAGTTGGTAGCGATCGCGCCCGCTGCGCAGCCACGCCTGAGTGGCTTCGGTGCGGGCGTGATCGAGCGTGGCCGCGCGGAACGCGCCGTCGTCGCGATTGCGCGCCGCATCGACCAGCCGGGCGAAAGTGCGGTCGATATCGCCGCCGGCACCCGCGGGACCGCCGACGGCGATGCCGCGTTCGTTGCCCGGCGCCGGCCCGATCCGCACCGGATGACGCTCGAAACGCGCGTCCATGGCCGGGTCGATCGGTTCCTTGTTGCGCGGATCGACGACCGAGCCGTGCCTTACCTGATCCTTGCCCGCGACCTCATCGACACGGTCGCGCACGCCGTCGCGGAACCCGTGCGTGGTGTAGAAGAACTGGTGTTTGTCCGAGCGATGCACGACGTTGAGTCTGGGATCGTCGGACTCGGCGCGCTTTTCCAGATACGGCCGGTCGCTCAGGCCGTTGAGGTAGTCCACCATCAGATTGCCGCTGCGCACCGACAAGCCGTTGAGCTCGTAGCTGCCGCCGATGTTGCTGTGCGCGCCGCCGACGGTGACGTTGAGGAAGCGCCGATCCTCGGCGAAGCCGTCGTGCAGGATGCTGGTGGACTTGAACTGGTCGCGGCGTTCGTCCTCGGCGGTGATCTGGAAGGCCGACATCACCGTCGGCGGCAGGCGCCGGTCGTGATTGCGCGGCTCGCCGGTGCCGACCGGATCGAACAGGCCCACCGCCTGCGGCACCTGCCCCGGCGCTTGCAACGGCGGCTTGGAATAGCTCACCTCGGTGACGTTGCCGTCCCGGTCCTTGCGATAGACCGCGCCGGTCGGGTCCTGGATGCCGCGCTCGTGCACCAGTCGCGCGAACGCGGCTTCCTGCTCGGCGCCGCGGCTGAAGCCGATCCCGACCAGGCTGATTTTCGCGTCGGGGTCTTCGGCCTTCCAATGCTTGGACTGCTCGATGAACTGCGCGTACATCTTCTCCACGCGCGGCTCGAAAGTGCGGCCGGTGGCGAGGTCCAGGGTGCTTTTGAAAAAGCCGCTCTGGGTGCCCGGGCCTTCGACGTAGCCCACGCCGATGTTGTCGTGCATGCCGTTCTGCAGTTGCTTGACGACTTCGGCGACGTTGGTGTGATTCTTCGGCTCGTCGCCGTACATGCTGTTGCCGCTGCCGTCGAAGGCGGCGACGAACAGGCGCGCATGCGGATCGGACGAATCCAGCAAGGTCGGCGCGCGCAACTGCGCGAGCTTTTCGCCGGCTTCCACGTAGCTGTCGAGGTCGTGCTCGTCGGCGGGATAGGTCTTGACGCCGTCGGGATTCTTGCCACCGCCCATCGCAAACTCTCCTTGGCATTGCGGTCCGGGCCTCGGCGCCTGCGGCGGCCGCGCCCGGTCAGGTCGATCAATACGTCCGGCTGAAGACCCGGATCAGGTCGGCGCGGAAATCGCTGTTCGGATTGTCCGGATCGCGCGGCTTTTTCAGCGGAATCATGCAGCGCATGTAGACGTTGACGGTGCGGTCGTCCACTTCCAGGATGATTTCCGGATCGTTGACGCTCACGCCCTCGGCGACGTCTTCGCGGGCGACTTCATGGCGGATCAGCTGGTCGCTGAAGATCGCCGCGATGTCGATGCTGGCGTGGTGCTCGCTCTTGTCCTTCGAACGCCACTTCACTTCGGCCGGCGCGGGGAAATTGGCGATGTCCAGGTGCGCGGCCTTCATGCGCTGCCGGTAGTCGGCACCGAACGACGACGTCGCGGCGCTGAGCTGATCCGGATCGTCCTTGCCGTGCGGAAAGCCGTTGTAGACGATGCTGCAGCCGTAGGTGTCGAAGCAGAAACCGCCGAAACGGTGACGCTGGAAACGCAGCGGCCACTGTGCCGTGGTGCCGGCGCCGGGACCGGGCTGCGCGGAAGAGTCGGTTGCGGCGGAACTGGACATGGCGGTTTGACATCCTGTTGCGGCGAATAGGGCAAGCATCGCGGCCAAGGCGCGGAGCCGGCGAACACGGGCGATACGATGCGCGGCGCAAGGTATCGCCGCGCAACGGCGGCGGCCGGTCGCGGACTGACTGTCCATCTGGATCCCTCCGGGTGCCCCGGCACACTAACATCGCAGGCCGGTCGCGCCCACCGTACGGGCGCGTCCCCTTCCGTACTGCGCAGGCGGCGGAACACACGCATGAAGTGTGCACTCAAGCGGCGATCGGACTCAACTCGCTGGTCGCGCGCACGCCGGGCCGCTGCGCATGCGGCGGCCGGACCGAGCTGCATGCGCGATGCTTCGCCGCGACCGCGGCGCGAGGATTCCGGCGCGGCCGCGCGCCGCGATTACAAACGCAGCTCGCTCTGCCGATCGAAGAAA
Organism: Lysobacter sp. ISL-50; assembly: GCF_018612875.1. GTDB lineage: Bacteria > Pseudomonadota > Gammaproteobacteria > Xanthomonadales > Xanthomonadaceae > Lysobacter. Next base: position 81,123 of record NZ_JAGGRI010000027.1, read on the forward strand.
TGCATGCGCTCGGCGGCGTAGGACAAGTGCACGGTCTCGCCCGGCGCGGGCAGGTGGAACGGCGGCAGCCGCAGCACCAGATCGCAGCCGCCGCAGCCCAGATTGAGGAAGGCTTCGTTGCCGACCGGTTCGACCACTTCGACCTTGGCCGGCAAGGTGTCCGGGCCGGCTTCGGCCAGATGCATGTCTTCCGGGCGCAGGCCGATCATCAACTCGCGACCGATGTAGGCGCGCACTTTCTCCAGCATCTCGCCCTGCGGCCGCAGGCGCAGCTCAACGCCCTCGCCGATCTGCAGATGCAGGCCGCCGTCGCGTTCGACCACCGGGCCCCACAAGATATTCATCTTCGGGCTGCCCAGGAACGTCGCGACGAACAGATTGATCGGGCGCTCGTACAAGGCCATCGGCGTGTCGATCTGCTGGATCTTGCCGTCCTTCATCACCACGATGCGCTGGCCCAGGGTCATCGCTTCGACCTGATCGTGGGTCACGTAGATCATGGTGGTGCCCAGCTGACGGTGCAGCCGCGCGATCTCCACGCGCATGGTCATGCGCAGCTTGGCGTCGAGATTGGACAGCGGCTCGTCGAGCAAAAACACCTGCGCCTTGCGCACCAGCGCGCGCCCCAGCGCCACGCGCTGGCGCTGGCCGCCGGACAAGGCCGCCGGCTTGCGCTCCAGCAGCGGCTCCAGTTCCAGCATCGCCGCGGCTTCGCCGACCTGTCTGGCGACATCGGCCTTGCTCATGCCGCGCAGCTTGAGGCCGAAGCCGAGATTCTCCGCCACGGTCATGTGCGGATACAGCGCGTAGCTTTGGAAGACCATCGCGATGTCGCGATCCTTCGGCGGCATGTCGTTGACCCGGCGCTCGCCGATGCGCAGCTCGCCGTCGCTGATGGTTTCCAGGCCCGCGATCATGCGCAACAGGGTCGATTTGCCGCAGCCGGAAGGACCGACCAGCACCAGCAGTTCGCCGTCGGCGATTTCGAAACTGGCGTCGGCGACGCCGACATAGCCGTTCGGATAAACCTTGCGCAGATGCTGCAGAGTGACCTTCGCCATGAATTCTCCCGACAATGCGATCGGGGCGATGCATTTGGCCGCGCCCTGGGCTATTCTGCCATGTAACCGTTTTCGTGCACGTCCCACTTGCGGCTTTGCCGGCGGGCCTCGATCCGCCGGCCAGACCGCAGGCCCGAATGGCTCCGGAGGCCACGACGCAATGACCGACCGCACTACCGCTGACCGTACCTTTCCGCAGGGCTTTTTGTGGGGCGCCGCGACCGCTGCGCATCAGATCGAGGGCTCGCCGATGGCCGACGGCGCCGGTCCCAGCATCTGGACCCGCTTCGCCCATACGCCGGGCATGACCCTCAACGGCGACACCGGCGATGTGGCCTGCGATCACTACCGGCGCTGGAAGGAAGACGTCAGGCTGATGAAGGAACTGGGCCTGCAGGCCTACCGTTTCAGCGTGTCGTGGTCGCGCATCCTGCCCGAAGGCACCGGCCGGGTGAATCAGGCCGGGCTGGATTTCTACTCGCGCCTGGTCGATGAGTTGCTGGCCAACGGCATTGAGCCGCTGCTGACCCTGTACCACTGGGACATGCCGGCCGCGCTCGACGACCGCGGCGGCTGGCTCAACCGCGACTGCGCCGACTGGTTCGCCGAATACGGTCAGGTCCTGTATCGCGCGCTCGACGGCCGGGTCAAGAAGTGGGTCACGCTCAACGAGCCGTGGGTGATCACCGACGGCGGCTATCTGCACGGCGCCCTCGCCCCGGGCCATCGCAGCCGCTTCGAAGCGCCGATCGCCTCGCACAACCTGATGCGCGCGCACGGCGCGGCGGTGCAGGCATATCGCGCGGAAGGCAAGCACGAGATCGGCTTGGTGGTGAACATCGAGCCCAAGTACGCGGCCACCGATTCGGCCGAAGATGCCGCCGCGGTCGAGCGCGCGCACGCCTACATGAACGAGCAATACCTCGATCCGGCCCTGCTCGGCAGCTATCCGCCGGAACTGCGGGAAATCTTCGGCGAGGCCTGGCCGGAATGGCCGCAGGCGGATTTCGATCTGATCAAGCAGAAGCTCGATTTCATCGGCGTCAACTACTACACCCGCAGCGTCACCAAGGACGCGGTCAGCTACCCGCTCAACACCGGCGTGGTGCGCCAGCCGTCGGGCACCTACACCGAAACCGGCTGGGAAGTGTTCCCGCAGGGCCTGACCGACACCCTGACCTGGGTGAAGGAGCGCTACGGCGACATCCCGATGTACATCACCGAGAACGGCGCGGCCTTCTTCGACCCGCCGGTGGCCGAGCCCGACGTCAGCGGCGCGCGCCGCGTGCGCGATCCGCTGCGCATGGATTATCTGCAAAAGCACATCAGCGCGATCCACGACGCCATCCAGGCCGGCTGCGACATCCGCGGCTACATGGTCTGGTCGCTGCTGGACAACCTGGAATGGTCGCTGGGCTACTCCAAGCGCTTCGGCGTGGTGCACGTGAACTACGCCACCCAGGACCGCACGCCGAAGGACAGCGCGCGCTGGTATACGAAGGTGATCGCCAGCAACGGCAAGCATTTGAGCGAGCCGTTGCCTTATTGAGGCGGGGATTTGGGATTCGGGATTTGGGATTCGGGGGTTGGATTCACGGCTCTGGGTTGGGAATCGGGAGTCGGCAGTCGGGAGTCGGGAGTCGGGAATCGAACACCGGGACGTAGCGAATCCGACACTCGGCGCCGCTCCCTCAAGGACGTCATCCCCGCGAACGCGGGGATCCAGCGACTTTCGTACAGGTCGCGACAAAGACACTGGATTCCCGCGTTCGCGGGAATGACGGACGGATGGATTCGCGGGTGAAGCATTGATGGCCTCGCCTCAACAACGTCAACCCGACCGCTTCACCACACGTTGCCGCCCCAAACCGCCCTCCGCCCATCAAGACTGATACCGCCGGCACCCCCAAACCCCGCACCAACCGACATCCATAACAACGAATATTCGCCCTGACCCCGAGCGGCGATATGCTTGGGACCCGAGCCGGGAGCGTTCCCGGCGCACGACCGAACGCAGCTGCCGCGCTCGATCGCTGTTTCCCCCACTTTCAGAGCTCGCGGTTCCATGCACGACACCCTGCTGCTGTTCGGCGCCACCGGCGATCTCTCCCAGCGCTATCTGTTCCCGTCGCTGGTCCATCTGTGGCGCGACCGGCTGCTGCCGCCGGCGTTCCGGATCGTCGCGGTCGGCCGCCAGGAGCTGTCCGACGACGACTTCCGCGCCTGGCTGCGCGAGCGCATGGCCTCCGAGGTCGCCGACGACCCGGCCGTGGTCGAGGAACTGCTGGGCAAGATCGCCTACGTCTCGGTGGATCTGCGCGACGAGGCGGCCATCTCCACCGCCCTGGCCCGCTACGCCGACCGCCCGAGTGTCAGCTACCTGGCCACTCCGCCCGACCTGTTCGTGCCCTGCGCCAAAGGCCTGAAAGCCGCCGGCCTGCTCGAAGGCGAATCGCGCCTGGTGCTGGAAAAGCCGATCGGCCGCGACCTGGCTTCGGCGCGCGAGATCAACGCCGCGCTCAAGGCCTGCCTGGACGAATCGCGGATCTTCCGCATCGACCATTACCTGGGCAAGGCCGCGGTGCAGAACCTGCTCGCGCTGCGCCTGGGCAATACCCTGCTGGAAGCGGTGTGGGAGCATCGCTGGATCGAGTCGGTGGACATCTTCGTCGGCGAAACCGCCGGTGTGGACGGGCGCGAGGGCTATTACGCCAATTACGGCGCGCTGCGCGACATGGTCCAGAACCACATGCTGCAGTTGCTGGCGCTGATCGCGATGGAGCCGCCGTCGGTGCTCGACGCCGACAGCATCCGCGACGAAAAACGCAAAGTGCTGCGCGCGCTGCGGCCAATGAGCAACGACGACGTCGCCTCGCGCACCGTGCGCGGCCGCTATGCCGCCGGCGTGGTCGAGGGGCGCGCGGTCAAGGGCTTCGTGCACGAATCCACGGTCGAGACCTTCGTCGCGGTGGAAACCTACATCGACAACTGGCGCTGGGCCGGCGTGCCGTTCCGGTTGGTCACCGGCAAGCGCCTGGCCGAACGCGCGACCGAAGTCGTGGTCTCGTTCCGGCCGACCTCGCACTGGCTGTTCGAACGCCCGCGCCGCGGCCGCGAACGCCCCAACCGCCTGCGCATGCGCCTGCAGCCGGACGAAACCATCGAGCTGGGCCTGATGGGCAGTCTGGCCGCGCCGGAATGGGGCGCGATGGAACTCAAGCCGATGTCGCTGGACCTGTCGATGTCGGGCTCGCCGCAGCGGCGCATCGCCTACGAGCGCCTGATCGTGGATGTGCTGCGCGGCAACCAGACCCTGTTCGTGCGCGACGATGAAGTCGAAGCGGCGTGGCACTGGATCGACAGCATCGAAACCGCGTGGACCCAGACCGGCCAGCCGGCGCTCGAATACCCGGCCGGCTCCTGGGGCCCGAGCGAGGCCGAACGCTACCTGCCGCCCACCAACGGCTACCGCCCCGGCAACGGCAACAGCGGAGGCCACGCATGAGCGGTGCATTGCTCGCAGATATCGGCGGCACCAATGCCCGCTTCGCCCTCGCCTCTTCCGACCCGTCCACTCCCGCCCTGCTGCCCGACAGCGTGCAGGTGTTCGCGGTGGCCGACTTTCCGTCGCTGGCCGATGCCGCGCGGCATTACCTCGACCGCACCGGCGCGACTCCGGACCAGGGCGTGTTCGCGGTGGCTGGGCGGGTGGACGGCGATGAGGCGCGGATTACCAATCATCCTTGGGTGATCTCTTCTGAGCGCACTCGCATCGCGCTGGGGCTGACGCAGCTTCGGTTGGTCAACGATTTCGCCGCGCAGGCCATGGCGGTGTCGCTGCTGCAGCCGGCCGACGTGGTGCCGATCGGCGGCGTGCGCTGGAACGGCTGGAACGACAGCGGCGACCGCACCTACGCCATCATCGGCGCCGGCACCGGCCTGGGCGTGGGCGCGCTGCTGCGCCGCGACGGCCGCTACTACCCGCTGCAGACCGAGGGCGGCCACGTCAGCTTCGCCCCCGGCACGCCGGAAGAAATCGAAGTGCTGCAGCGCCTGTCGGGCGAATTCGGCCGCGTCTCCAATGAGCGCCTGCTCAGCGGCAGCGGTCTGGTGAATCTGCATCGCGCGCTGAGCCAGATCGCCGGCGAAGACCCCGGCCCGCTGCAGCCGCAGGACATCACCGCGATGGCGCGCGAAGGCGACGCGCGCTGCCTGCGCGCGATCGATGTGTTCTGCGCGGTGTTCGGCGCCGCCGCGGGCGATCTGGTGCTGACCCTGGGCGCGTGGGACGGCGTGTTCCTGCCCGGCGGCCTGGTGCCGAAGCTGATGCCGTGGCTGGCCCATTCCGGCTTCCGCCAGCGCTTCGAACACAAGGGCCGGTTTTCGCCGACGATGGCGCGGGTGCCGACCCTGGCGGTGACTCACGCGCAACCGGGCCTGCTCGGCGCGGCGGCGCTGGCGTCGCGGCTCGAACCGGTCGGCTGAGTCCGGCCGGATCGGTCGGATCGCCGCGAGCTAACCGCTCGCATCCGGCCGTTCCGATCACATCGCTGAATCAGGGGCGGGCGTTACGTGCCCGCACGCCGCGACTCGCCGTCGCGGCCGCTGCTCACGCCATCAATTCGTGTGCCGATCAACGAAGCGCATGAGGCATAAGTCACACCCGGCGAGCACACCGCCTTAAACCCCGGCGTGCGAAGATCGCCGCATGCTCGACGACTCCTCACCCGTCCCGCACGATCCGGCGCAGCCCCAGGCCACGCCATACCGCTGGCACGAACACCGCAGCCTCGACACCTGGACCTGGGCCTGCGCGGTGGCGATCGCGGCCGACCTGCGCCGCGAACTCGCGCGCCGTCCGCGTGCGCGCCTGCTGCTGTCGGGCGGCACCACGCCGGCGCCGGTCTACCGCGCCCTGGCGCGCGCACCGCTGGACTGGGCGCGGGTCGATGTCGCCCTGGTCGATGAGCGCTGGCTGTTGCCGAACGATCCCGACGCCAACGCCTGGCTGGTGCGCCAGCATCTGCTGCGCGACAACGCCGCCGCCGCGCGTTTCGAATCATTGACCCAGCCCGGCCGCACCCTGGAGGAAGCCGTCGCTTTCGCCAACGCACACGCGCGCCAGAGCGCGGTCGCCGCGGTGCTGGGCATGGGCGAAGACGGCCACACCGCCTCGCTGTTTCCCGGCCTGCCGGCGCTGGACCGGGTGCTGGCGTCGAAGCAGCCCTACGTCGCCATCGACGCCAGCGGCGCGCCCGGCGCGGGCCGATGGAGCAAGCGCATCAGCCTGACCCCGGTCGGCCTGGCCTACGCGCAAGCGCGCTTCCTGCTGATCCAGGGCAAGGCCAAGCGCGAGACCTTCCGCGAGGCCGTGGCCAGCGGCGACATCAAGCGCTGGCCGGTGTTGATCGGCATGGAAGGCGACGTCGGCCTCGACGTGCATTGGTGCCCGTAACGCGATAACGCGGCGCGCTTGCGAACCATCGCAACGCGCGCCGGCGGCTTACGGCAGCTCGATCGACACCTTCGCCGGCACCCGCTCGATCCTCAGCTCGCCGTTGTTCCACGCACGCTCGCGCCCGTCCACCCGGGTCGCGCCCGGCTGGCCGTCGAACGGCCACTTCACGATCACGCCGCCGGCCGGCATCTGCAGCCCCGGCCCGATCTCCAAGGTCGCCTTCGCGCCTTCGCGCTTGAACCGATAGCCCAAGGCGCCGTACGGCGTGCGCAGGCCCGCGACCGTCACGCCCTCGCCGTCCAGCCACGACGCCGGCAGGCCGGCGGCGATCACCAGCGATTGATCGACATCGCGCGTGTAGGCGAACAGATCCAGCGCCGAGCGCACATAGTCCGACTCGACCCAGGCATGCGGCAGATCGCCGACGAAGAACGGTTTGCGCGGCGTGCGCGAGACCACTTCGGCCCACTGATTCCAGCCGCGCGGCTGCTGATCGTCGAAGAAGAACGCCAGCGCCTCGTGCGCGCGCTCGCGCCAGCCCAGGCGCACGAAGCTGCCGATGGTGCGCAGTTCGTACGGCGTGTAGTCCTTCCACTCGCGGCGGCCGTCGCGGCGATCGACGAATTCCTTCCAGTAGCGCTCGAAGGTGTTGTTCAACAAGGTCTGCGGCAGCAGGCCCTGCTCGCCGCCGGGCGCGAGCGCGATGGTGGTGGAGGTCGCGTCGAAATCGCCGAGTTCGGCGGCGCCGGGAATGTAGTCGATGCCGTGGCGGCGGGTGGCGTGGCCGATCGATGCGTACAGATCCTCGCGGAACTGATCGCGCGCGGCGCTGAAGGTTTTGATCTGCGCGTCCTTGCCCAGCCACGTCGCGATCTCGACCGCATCCTTGTAGCCGCGCAGCGCCCAGAAATTGTCCCAGTACGAATGCATCGGCTTGGCCGAATAACCCTCGTGGCTGATCGAGGCCGGCATCATCCCGTAGAAGGCCGGGTCGCGTTCGCGATTGGCCGCGGTGCGCTCGCTCAGGCGCAGCGCGTCCATGTAGCGCATCGCGCCCTCGACGTGCGGCCACATCGATTCCAGCAGGGCGCGGTCGTGGGTGTAGCGATAGACCTCGGCGATGGTGAAGATCAGCTCGCCGTGGCTGTCGTTCTCCGGCACCGGATCGCTGCCGCGGTCATCGACGCAGCACGGCACCTTGCCGTTGCCGAACTGATACGGCGCATACCAGCGCAGGAATTCCTCCGCCACATCTTCGCGGCCCATGCGCAACAGGCCTTCGCCGATCATCGCACCGTCGCGGATCCAGGCGCGCGCATACGAACGCGTGCCCGGCTGCAAGCGCGGGCCGGTGCGGCTGATCAGCATGTGCGCCAGCCCGGTGCGCAAGGTGTCGACCACGCGCTGGCCGGCGCGCGGCACGCGCAGTTGCACGCGGTCGAGTTTGTCGCGCCACTGTTGCGCGACCAGCGCCTGCAAGGCATCGACTTCGGCCAGATCGGCGAAGCCGGCATCGTCCGCGCCCGACAGCGCCGTGCTCCAGGTGAACTCGCGCGACTGCCCCGGCGCCAGTTCGACCCGATAGAACAAGGCCCCCGACGCCAGCGCGTTACGATCGTTGGCGACGGCGCTCATGGCGCTGCCGCCGAGCCGGCGCAGAATCTCGCCGGACGTCGTGCAGTTGGCGCACGGCGAATTCCAGTCGGCGCGGGCCAGACGTTCGACCACTTCGCCGTGATCGAAGCTCATCGCGTAGGCCGCATCGGCGGCGCTGGCCTGCACGCGGCGCTTGCGGGTTTTCTCCGCCGAACCGCTGGCGGCGGCGCCTTCGACGCTGAAGCCGTGTTCGTCGCTGCGCAGCGCGCGGATCTCGCTGACGCCGCCGACCTGGCTCAGGAACTGCGTCGGCGGATTGACCTGGAACGGCCGCAGCGCCAGCACGAACACGTAGCTGCGCGGCTGCGCGGTGTCGTTGTGCAGGCGGTAGCGCGCGGTCAGGCGCGAGCGCGCGCGATCGCCGGATGCGAATGCGCTGACATCGAGCTTGAAGCGCGGATGCGACCAATGCACCGACGGCATCGGCAGATAGCCGTCCTGCAGGGATTGCGAGGTCTGCACATCGGCCCAGGTGACCAGTTGGCCATCGCTGATCAGCATCGGTTCCAGGCTGAAACCGCCCTTGCCGACTTCGATCGCGCCGTCCTCGCCGATCAAGCCCTGGTCGCTGCCGCCATCGACGCCGATCAACGTCCAATACGGCTGCTCGCCGCTGAACCCGCGCGGAAAGCGGCCGCGCGGCGCCTGCGCGGCGATCGAACGCACGAAGTCGTTCGGCGTCGCCGCGAACGACAACGGCTGCACCTGCAATTGCGCCAGTGCGAACGAAGCGCCGGGCCCGGCCATCGGCTGCAGACGCAGATAGCGCGCTTCGGATTCGGGCAAGGCCAGATAATCCGCACCGCCGTCGCCATCGCCAACCATCGCCCCATCGCGCCACTGCCGGGCGTCGTCGGACAGTTGCAGCCGGTAGGCCGAGGCATAGGCATCGCTGGCCCAGCGCAGGATCGCGCCGCCGAATTCGCGTTTGCGGCCCAGGTCGAACAACAGTTGCGGCGGTTGCGCCGCATCGAAACGCGCGCGCCATGCGGTGTCGGGCTTGCCATCGACCGCGTTCGCCGCCGCGCCGTTCGCATCGGCCTTCGAAGCGCTCGCCGTGCCGGTGTACGGCCCGCCCGGATCGAGCGGCAAGGCCCGCAGGCTCAGCGAATCGAAACACACCGAGCCCTTGCCGCCGGCGCTGTTGTAGACGGTGAACTCCAGCTTGGCGCTGCGGCGCAGGCTCGGGTCCGGCGCCGGGCCCCAGGCGCGGCCGATATGGCGTTTCTTGTAGACGACCGGCGTCCACTGCTTCGGAAAATCGTACTTGGGCGTGTTGACCCACCACACGTTGTCGCCGCTGGCATCGACCAGCTTGAACTGCAGATCGTTGGCCGGCGAATCGCCGCGCAGCTGGAACGCGAACTGATAGTTGTCCGGGTACTCCAGCGGCAATTCGCGCTGCAGGCCGGCGTAACCGGACACGCCGTTGAAGTCGTAGTCCAGGCACAAGCCGCCGCCTTGCGCGCCTTCGACCTTGCGCAGGCTCGCGCTGACTTGATCGGAGACCACGACTTTCCAGGGCGTCGCCGATTCGAAATCGTCGAGCCCCTGCGGCTGCGCAGCGGACGCATGGCCATGAGCCGCCGCCAGCACCAACGCCCACCACGAAGTCTTTTGTAGGAGGGCCTTCAGGCCCGATGCCTTTCGATCAGATCGCTGAGCATCTTGGGCTCGCGTCAACAACCGGCTGAGGGTTCCGGCGATCTGAGACGAGAGCATCGGGCCTGAAGGCCCTCCCACAACAGCCGACGAAAACATCGGGCCTGAAGGCCCTCCCACAACAACCGACGAAAGCATCGGGCCTGAAGGCCCTCCCACAACAGCCGAGCCTGGCCAGGCGGCGAACACACGCGCCACGACCGAGAGGTAGCGTTCCGACATTCCTTCCACCTTGTCCGCGCCGCGCATCGCGGCTGAGTGTTCTAGCCCTTGACGCTGCCGACCAGCAGGCCCTGCAGGTAATGCCGCTGCAGCACCAGGAACAACAGCAACACCGGCACCACGGTCACCACCGAGCCGGCCATCATCATCTCGTTGTCCTGCACGTGCTCGCGCGACAGCGACGCCAGCGCGACCGGCAGGGTCTGCAGGTTTTCGTCGCTGAGCACGATCAGCGGCCACATGAAATCGTTCCAGGCGCCCAGGAAACTGAAGATCGCCAGGGTCACCAGGATCGGCCGCAACGCCGGCAGCACGATCTGGAAAAAGATCCGCAACTCGCCGGCGCCGTCGATGCGCGGCGCCTCCAGCAATTCGTCCGGGATCGAGCGCGCGTACTGCCGCACCAGGAAGATGCCGAAGATGCCCGCCATGCCCGGCACCACCGCGCCGGCATAGCTGTTGATCAAACCCATCTGCTTGAGCATCAGGAACAGCGGCATCATCGACACCTGCGCCGGAATCACCAGCGCCGCCAGCAGCAGCCGGAACAGCCGCTCGCGCCCGGGAAAATCCAGCTTGGCGAAAGCGTAGCCGGCCAGCGTGTTGAGCAGCACCGCGATCAGCGTGACCAGGATCGAGATCAGAAAACTGTTGAACAGATACCGGCCCATGCCCATGCGCGAGAACAGTTCATGGTAGTTGTGCAAGGTCGGGTTGGAGGACCACAGCGGCGGCGGAAACGCGCTGGCCTCGCCGGGCTGCATCAGCGACACCGCGAACATCCACAGCAGCGGCGCCAGGCTCAGCGCCGCCAGCCCTATCAGCAAACCGTTGACGATCGCCTTGGCCAACCAGGCCGGCATGCCCGAGTCGTTCATTCGATCCCCTTGCGGCGCGCGATCCACATCAGGCCGCTGGTCGCCGCGGTCATCAACACGAACAGCAAGAACGCCACCGCCGAAGCGTTGCCGAGGTTCCACCACTTGAAGCCTTCCTCGTACATCAGGTACAGCACGCTGACCGTGCTTTGCAGCGGCCCGCCCTGGGTGATGACGTAAGGCTCGGCGAACAACTGGAAATACCCGGCCAGGGTCAGGATGCTGACCATCAGCAACACCGGCCCCAGGATCGGCAAGGTGATGTAGCGGAACTGGCGGGACTGGCTGGCGCCGTCGATGCGCGCGGCCTCGTACAGGTCTTCCGGAATCGCCTGCAGGCCGGCGAGGAAGATGATCATGTTGTAGCCGAAGTTCTTCCACACCGCGAACGCGATGATGCTCGGCATCGCCCAGTGCGGATCGCCGAGCCAATCGACCGGATCGATGCCGACCCACGACAGGCCCCAGTTCACCAGCCCGTAGCGGGTATGGAACAGATACCGCCAGATCACCGCGACCGCGACCACCGTAGTCACCACCGGGGCGAAGAACGCGGTACGGAAGAACGGCTTGAACCAGCCCAGCCTGGAATGCAGCAGCAAGGCCGCGCCCAGCGACACCGCGATCGACAAGGGCACGCCGGCGGCGACGAAGTACAAGGTGTTGCCCAGCGCGCTCCAGAACAAGGGATTGCGCAACAGGTTGAGGTAGTTGTCGAAGGCGACGAAGCGCAGGTTGTCGATATGCGCCAGCGAATAGATATCGAAGTCGGTCAGGCTCAGCGCCAGCGCGGCCAGCACCGGCAATCCGAAGAACAGGCCGATGACGCTGACGGCGGGCCCGGCGAACACCCAGCCGGCGGTGGCAGGTTTCATCCGCGTTCTCCCACCGAAGCCGATGAAGTACCTACCGCTTCGTCCGAAGCCCGCAAGCTCCGCTCCGCACCGGCCGCCTGCTTCGCTGCGCCCGCCGCGGGCTTAAGCGTCTGATGGTCCAACATCCACCGCCGCTTCTCCAAGATCCGATCGGCGCGGCGATCCAGCTCGGCCGCCGCCTCATCCACGCTGACCCGCCCGTTGGCGAGTTGTTCGCCGACCAGCTTGACCTCGGTCGCGATGCGCTCCCACTCCGGCACCTTCGGCGCCGGCCGCGCGCGTTCGAGCTGATCGCGGAACGCGCGCGCATACACGTCGCCGGCGAGCTTGGGCGCGTTCCAGGCGCTGCGCCGCGGCGGCAGATCGCCGGTGATCTCGTGGAACTTCGCCTGCACGTCCGGCTCGGACAGATACGCGATCAACTTCCACGCCGCGTCCTCGCGCTTGGCCCCGCGGAACAGCACGAAGCTGGCGCCGCCGGCGACCGAGGCGCCCGGGCCGTGTTCGCCCGGCAGCGGCATGGTCATCCACGAAGACTGCAGGTCGGCCGGCAAGCGATTGCGGAATTCGGCGATATTCCACGGGCCGTTGACGTAGAAACTGAAATAGCCGCGGCCGAACTCGTTCCAGACGTTGGCGATCTGGGTGTTGCTGGCCAGCGGCGCCCATTGCTTGTCGAAGACTTCGCGATAAAAGCTCAGCGCGCGCTTGAACCCGGGGCTGCGGAAATTGCCGTAGCGGCCGTCCTCGCGCAGCAGCGGCTCCGGCGCCTGGATGCCGAGGTTGAGCAAGGGCTCGGCCTCGTTGAGTGGAAACAGCGTGGCATAACGCTTGGGGCCGACCTCGCGCTTGATCGCCGCCATCGCGACCTTCCACTCGTCCCAGGTCGTCGGCGGGCGCTGGATGCCGGCCTGTTCGAGCAGGTCGCGGCGGTAGTACGGCAAGCGCGTTTCCACGTACCACGGCACCGCGAAGGTGGTGCCGCCGATCACGCCGGTGTCCCAGGCGCCGAAGAAATAGTCCTGGCGCTGCGGCGCGGCGGGATCGGTCAGGCGCGCGTCCAGCGGCGTCAGCGCATCGAGCAGGGCGAATTCGGAAATCCACGTGTTGCCGATCGCGCCGACATCGGGCAAGGCGTCGCCGGCGAAGGCGGTCAGCAGCTTCTCGTGCGCGGCGCTGATCGGCAGTTGCTGCACTTCCACGCGGATGCCGGGATTGCGCCGCTCGAACTCCGGGATCAGCTTGAGCACCTGCTCGCCTTCGTAGCCCATCGCCCAGAAGCGCACGCGCTCGCGGCCGTCGTCGCGCTGCGAACACGCGCCCAGCAGCAGCGCCGCGCCCAGCGCGATCGCCGCCAGCGCCCGTGCGCGCGGCCCCGGTTCGATGCCCTCGCCCCCCCTGCGCGCGTGACTGCCGGCTCGCCTCATGCCGTCAATCCGGCTTCGGCGCGGCCTGCTTCGCCGGCGCGTTGGTGCGGCCCGCGCGCGACTCCGCCTCGCCCAGCGCGCGCGCCGTGGCCGGGTCCATGGCGCCGGCCGGCTTCGCTTCGGGCTTGGCCTGTTCGGCGGCCTTCTTGTCCTTGCCGCCGTCCTTGCCCTTGTCGTCCGCCGGCGCCAGCCAGCCGCCCTTGAATCCGGCGCGTTCCAGGCCCGCGCGGACGTAGGGATTGCGCTTCATGACGTTCCAGACGAACTCGTTGCGGTAGTTGCTGATCATCGCCAGGATCGGGCCCTGGTCGATGCCGATGTAGTCGCTCGACACCCAGCCGTGATCGGGCACCACGCGCCCGGTCTTCAGCGGGATGTCGTACTTGAAGCTGGGATTGAACGAATCCAGGAAGCCGTAGCTGGAATAGATGTATTCGCCGTAGCGCTCGTGCATGGTCACGGTGGTGGGAATCACGATCTCCGGCGCGAACGGCAGGGACGCGATCGCCGCGGTCGGCGCGATGGTGCCGTCGTCGAAGTTCTCGCGCAGGCCGGCGCCGCGCGCGGAGTAATGGCGGAACTGGCGCTGCTCGCCGCGATATTCCTGCAACGTCTGCTGCGGCCCGTCGCTGGCGGTCAGGCCCCACACCTCCGGGCCGTAATCCTCCCACTTCATCGGGTTGGCGATGGCGTAAGCGCGCTGGGCGTAGGCGGCGCGGCGGCTGTTCTCGAAGTAATCGATGCCGCGCTCGCGCATGTAGTCGTCCTGGATGCCGCGGAAATCGATCCAGACGTGGCTGTACTGATGGCCGAACAAGGGACCGAAGGCCAGGAATTCCTCGCCCTGGTACACCCCCCACACGTCGTTGTAGGTGCGCGTCCACACCGTCCAGGCCTCCGGCCCGACCGGATGGGTCGGCGAGCCCAGCGCTAGCACGTACAGCAGCATGGCTTCGTTGTAGCCCATCCAGTCGTGCTTGATGAAACCGCTCTCGGGGAACCAGCCCATCGACACCAGCGGCTTGTTCTGCTGCAGCCAGGTCCAGTCCACGCGCTTGTACAGCGTGTCGGCCAGCTCGCGGATTTCCTTCTCGCGCGGCTCGTCGCGGTCGTAGTACGACTGCGCGAACAGCACGCCCATCATCAGCAGGCCGGTGTCCACGCTCGACAGTTCGACCCAGCTGTCGTAGCGCTGGCCTTTCTGCATGTCGAGGAAGTGGTAGTAAAAGCCCTTGTAACTGCCCTTGCCGGTCGCCTGCGGCCCGGCCGGCAGATCGCGCAGGAATTTCAGCGTGGTCAGGGTGCGATCCACCGCCTGATTGCGGCTGACCCAGCCGCGCTCGATGCCGACCGGATACGCGGTCAACGCGAACCCGGTAGAAGCGATACTCGCGAACGGCCTGGACGGATATCGATCCGGCGTCAGCCCGTTCTGCTCATTGGTCGTGTCCCAGAAAAACTGGAACGTGCGTTTTTCGATATCGCGGAACAGCGGCGGCAACTCCAGCCGCTCCTGCTTGAGCGGCTCGACCACGACGGGCTCCGGACTCACGATGGGTTGCGTCTGCGATTGCGTTTCCGGCTTCTTGCAGGCGGACAGGACGAGCAACAACGTGCCCAGGACAGCGAAGGAAATCGCACGTGTTGTCGTTTTGACGCATCGCATGAAAACCAAAGACCCCTGTGTCTTCGTGTGGAAGGTATCGATACAACCCAACAACATCCGCCGGCGCGATTGCGCCCGCGGGACGCGGCGCCGGCCGTCCAGCGACGGCCGGCGCCGGCGGTTTACCAGTTGAAGCCCATCGACAGCTTGAACATGCGCGTCGGCAGAGCGATGTTGTCGCGGCGCTCACCCAGTTTCTCGTTCGGATCGGTCTGGGTGCCGCGGTAGGTGTCGAAGTCGATGTAGTTACGCCAGTTGAAGACATTGAGCACGTCGCCGCGCGCCCACATCTTGAAGCCCGCGCCGGTGTCCCACTCCTTCTGCAACGCCAGGTCGAACTGCTTGAAGCCGATGGTGTTGCCCGGCGTGTACGGATCGAAGAAACAGGCCTTGTCGCCGTACTTGACGCAGTTCAACGATTCCTCGGCTTCCGGGCTGGCCAAGGTCAGCTTGCCCGACAAGGTCATGCCGTAGAAATCCATGATGCCGGTGGCGACGAAGCGATGCTTCGACACGCCCAGCGCGCGGGCGTAGCCCACGTTATCCAGGTTCGGATAGTCGAAGGTGAAGATGTCGGAGTTATTGCGATTCTCTTTAGCGTCGGTATAGGTATAGGCGAAGCTCACGCCCCAGCCCGACTCTTCCGAGAACGGCTTGTCCAGCGACAACAGCACTTGATTGGTCTTTGTCTCCACGGCGTTGTTGCCGATGAAGAATTTGCCGAAACCGGGCAGATTCTCGCCGAACGGCGCGCTGCCGAAGCTCACGCCGGGCGGATAGAAGCTGCCGTCCGGGCGACGATTGCCCAGCGCGAACAAGATGCCGTCGTGGCTGCGCACGTGCACCAGGGTCGCGGAGGAATTCCACTCCTGGCCGAACATCGCGAAGCCGTTGCGCATGCCGAGGCTGAACTGATCCGAATACGGCGTCTTCAGATCGTTGTTGAGCAGGAACACTTCGCTGCCCGCGTTCGGACGCTGGCGCGCCAGCGCGGCCAGGGTCTCGGGATCGAAGAAGCTCGGATCGAAGTTGAAGCAGTTGCCGGTCGGCGTGACCGTGCAGCTGTGGTTCGGCGAGTTGAACTGGTAGGTGATCTGCTGGAACGCCAGGCGGTAACGCTCGAACGACAGGTAGTCGAACTGGTTGCGGTTATACGAGCGGCCGGCGCCGCCGAAGATCACATGGCGCTCGTCGCCGTTGAGATCGTAGGAGAAGCCCAGGCGCGGCTGCCAGCCGTCCTTGAACGCCTTGCGGTTGTTGCCGGTGCTGATGTAGTCGTTGATGTCGTAGTCGACACCGGGCTGATGGATGTTGGAGAAGCCGTTCAAGGCCGCGACCAGGTTGGCCGGCGTGCGGAAGTCCTCGTAGCTCGGCGTGGTCTCGTAATCCCAGCGCAGGCCCAGGTTCAAGGTCAGGTGTTCGTTGACCTCCCAGTCGTCCTGCAGGTAGATGCCGAACTGCTTGTTGCGCGACTTCACGCTGGGCGGGAAATCGCCGGCGGAGCCGGAGAAGTTCACCTCGTAGGGCGTGGCGAAGTTGCGGATGTCGTAGCGGAACTGCGGCGAGTACGGCTGCTTCTCCATCGCGGTGATGTCGATCACCTTGTATTTCACGCCGGCCTTGACCGTATGCCCTTCCCAGCCGTTCCAGGTGAAGTCGTTCTGCAGCGCGTAACCCTTCTGGCCCTTGTCCTGGAAGTCGCCGCCGCCGCCGAAGAACAGCACTTCTTCCATGTCGGGGTTGTCCCGCGCCTCCTGGCCCTGCTTGGGCACGCGCAGCTGGAATCCGTTGGCCAGGGTCGCCGGACGCGGACCGAAGGTCGTGTCCTCATAGGTCAAGTGGGCGTCGTTGAGCCAGTTGGCCGCGCTGTACTGGTAGCGCAGGTCCAGACGGGTTTCTTCGCCGGCCTTGAGCGTGCCGTAATCGCCAAGCCGCGGGCCGCCGATGTTGGTCAGCTCGTCTTCCTTGCGGTACTTGGCGGTGAATTCGATCAGGTGGGCGTCGCCCGGGGTCCAGTCGATCTTGCCGAAATACAGGTCTTCCTTGAACGGCGCGCTGATGGACTGGCGCGCCATGTCCTGGAACTGCCCCGGCAGATCCTCGATGCGGTAATTGCGGCCGGGCGTGATCGCGCGCGGCGAGTTGTATTCCTTCGCCTCGTAGGTCACGAAGAAATGCATCTTGTCCTGGATCAGCGGGCCGCTGAAGGACGCGCCGTACTGCTCTTCCTTCTGCTCGGCCTTGGGCACCTCGCCCTTTTCCTCGCGCACGGTCTTCGACGCCCATTGATCGGAGGTGCGATCCCAGAAGAAGCTGCCGTGGTAATCGTTGCCGCCGGACTTGGTCACCGCGGTGATCGCCGCGCTGCTGAGTTGGTCGTACTCGGCCTTGTAGTTGGAAGTGATCACCTTGTATTCGGCGATGCCCAACTGCGGGAACGGGTTGCCGCGGCTGGAATCCTGGCCGGTGATGCCGCCCTTGAGCACGTAGTCCTTCTGGCCCACGCCATCGACATACACATTGATGCCGTTGCTGAGCTGGGCGCCGCTGCGCAGCGTGGTCGAGCCTTCGGTGCCGGTGGTGAACCGCACGCCCGGCACGATGTCGGCGAAGGCGAGGAAGTTGCGCGAGGCCTGCGGCAACGCGGCGATCTGCTTATTGCTGACGTAGGTGGCGATTTCCGAGGTCTTGGTTTCGACCAACGCGGTGGACGTCACCGTGACCTTGTCCAGATCGGTCGCCTCGCCCGCCGGCGCGGTCTCGGCCACGCCGCCGGTGGACAGATTCAGCGTCGCGGCCTGGCCGACGGCCACGGTCACGTTGCGGGTATTGGTCTGGCCGTCGGCGTTGACGTCGATGCGGTAGGTGCCCGGCGGCAGGCCGGCCAGGGTGTAGTTGCCGTCGGCGCCGGTCTGCGCCTTGCGGCTCAGGCCGCTGGTGATATTGGTCGCGGTGACGCTGGCGTTGGCGGCGGGACCGGCGTTGCCGCTGATCACGCCGCGGATGGTCGCGGCCGTGCTCTGCGCCAACGCGGCCGGCGCGGCCACCATCAGGCAGCTGGCCAGCGCGCAGGCCAGCAGGTTGCGGCCGGCGCCGATGCGCAGGGCGGATATGGGGCGGCGATCGTGTCGATTGTCATTGGGGTTCATCAGCGTTCCTCCCTCCAAGGAGCACGTACTGCAAGTGGCATTGATGTTGCGGCTTCGTTCTGTAATCGCTTACACGCACGACCAAATTTTTTTCGACGCGATCAGGCACCGCCCCCCCGGCGTACTCCCGACTCGCGCACGATCAATTCCGGCCGCAACGGTTCGCTGCGCCGCTGCTTTACCTCGTCGTCCCGCACTTCGTATTGCTGCGCGTCGAGCGCATTGGAATCCACGCTCAGGCGCGTGATCAGCAAGCGCGCCGCGCGCGCTCCCAACTGGGCGATATTGACCCGCATGGTCGTGAGCGTCGGGTGGACATAGCGCGCGAGCGGGATGTCGTCGAACCCGGTCACGGCGATGTCGCCCGGCACGTTCAAGCCGGCCTGCACCAATGAAAACAGGCAGCCCAGGGCCATCATGTCGTTGGCCGCGAACACCGCGTCGGGTCGTTGCGCGGCGCTGAGCAAGGTCTGCCCCGCGGCATGGCCGGAGGCTTCGTCGAACGCGCCCGGCAGCACCCACTCGCGCGCATCCGGCAGCAGCCGAGCCAGCGCCTCGCGATAACCGCGCAGGCGTTCGTGGGCGTCGAAATTGTCTTCCGGGCCGGCGATGAAGGCGATGCGGCGATGGCCGCTGGCGATCAGGTACTCGACCATCGCCTGGGCGCCGCCGTAGTTGTCCACGCTCAGCGACAGCACCTCGGGCGCGTCGCTCTGCGCGTTGATCAGCACGATCGGCAGCGCCGGCGCCAGTTCCTCGACGATGGAGGCATGCGCGGCGGCGTACGGCGACATCACCAGCAGGCCATCGACGCGCCCGCGCATGGCGCGCAAGGCGGCGACCTGCTCGTCGGGACGGCCGTGATAACTCGATACCAGCAGATGCAACCGGTGTTCGCGCGCGACCTGATCGACGCCGCGCACCAGTTCGGAGAAGAATTCGCCGTGCAGATCCGGCAGCACCACGCCCAGGGTCTGGGTGCGCCGGCTGCTCAGGCTGCGCGCGGCGGCATGCGGGGTGTAGCGCAGGTCGTTGGCGACGGCCAACACGCGCCGACGCACGTCCTCGGCCACGTTGCCGTGGCCGTTCAAGGTCCGCGATACGGTCGCCACCGACACTTGGGCCGCGCGGGCGACA
This sequence comes from Lysobacter sp. ISL-50, assembly GCF_018612875.1. Classification (GTDB taxonomy): domain Bacteria; phylum Pseudomonadota; class Gammaproteobacteria; order Xanthomonadales; family Xanthomonadaceae; genus Lysobacter. The sequence goes on from NZ_JAGGRI010000027.1 coordinate 100,314, forward strand.
TCTTTGATCGTCACGCTCACCACTGTCCTGGCCGCCCCTCGCGGTTGGAAAGTGGGACGACTGTAAACGTTTTCAGGAACGAGTGTAAAGCGCTTGTTATGAAAACCGGTTAGGCCGCCGGCGTCGGCGAATTCGCCCGGCGCATCATGCTGCAGTGCGCAACGATGCGGCTCGCCGCAACACCGTTCGCGCATCGATGCGGCGGCTTCAGCGCGCGGCTTCGTCCGGTGTCTTCGCGCTGATCGCCAAGGCGTGGATGTCGGTGTTCATCAGCTCGCCGACCGCGGCGTACACGGCGCGATGGCGCGCGATCGGGCTCAGGCCGGCGAACGCGTCGCTGATCACCGCGACGCGGAAGTGCCCTCGTCCGTCCTGGGCGCCGGCATGGCCGGCGTGGCGATGGCTTTCGTCCTCGATCTCCAGCGCGGACGGCGCCAGCGCCGCTTCGATCGCGACGCGGATCGCTTCCACGCGCTGCTCGCGCGGCAACGGGCCTGCGCTCACGGCAGGACCTTGCGGAACGGCCGCACGTCCACGCGCGAATACACGCCGGCCGCGACATACGGATCGGCATCGGCCCACACGCGCGCGGCTTCCAGGGATTCGAACTCGGCCACGATCAGGCTGCCGCTGAAACCGGCCGGACCCGGATCTTCCGCGTCGATCGCCGGGCACGGGCCGGCCAACAGCAGGCGGCCGAGATCGCGCAGTTCGTGCAGGCGCGCCAGATGCGCGGGACGCGCCTCGCCGCGCTTGGGCAAGGCATCGGCGACGTCATAACCTTCGATCAGATACCACATGGCCAAGCCTCGACTTCGTAGCTGCGCAGGGAACCCGCATTGTAGCGGCGAGCGCGCGGCGCACGGCGATGCCGCTTGCGGCGATTGGCGGAAACAAGACGGCCCGCATCCATGATGCGGGCCGTCGAGCGCAGCGCAGCGCGATGGAGGGCTTACGCCACCATCGTGCGCGCCTGCTGCGGGGCCTGCTCGGGCGCGGCCATTTTCGGCGCGTCCTGCTGCAGTTTCTGGGTCGATTGCTCGACGCTCTGCTGGGTCGCCTGGGCGCGATCGACGAAGGCGCGCTGGTGGCTGGGATCGTTGAGCCCGCCCTGCACCGCGAACAGGCCGGTGCCGCTGGCGTTGGGCACGACGTGATCGATCTTGGTCAGGCCGCTGACGCGGGCGTCGTAGGTCAGCGTGGCCGCGGCGCGTTCGAGCTCCTGGTGGTTCTTGAAGCCGCCGAGCTTCTCCAGCCCGCCGACCGCCTGCTTGTACATCGCGTTGTCGGGATGCGCGGCGTCCGACAGCAGCGGCCCGCGCGTCGCCGGATCGGCCGAACGGGTCGGCTCGGCGTCGGCCTGCCTGGGCTGCGCGGTCTTCAGCGCCTTCAGCGTGTCCTTGCCGGCGATGCCGTCGTCGGTCAGGTGGTGATCGCGCTGGAAGGCTTCGACCGCGTCCTTGGTGCGCTGACCGAACTTGCCGTCGGCGACCAGAGGCTTGCCGTCGGCGTCCTTGTAGCCGAGCTGGCTGAGCTTTTCCTGCAGCGCTTTTACTTCCGGGCCGTGCTCGTCCTTGCGCAGGGTGCCGTCGGCCATGGGCGCGGCGGGCGTCTTGTCGTGATGCGCGGTGCCGGCGGGGGCGGTGTGAGTGACGGTGCCCTTGCCGGAGACATCGGTCACCTTGGCCGCGGCGGTGAGGTTTTCCGAATGCGGGGGACGCTTGTCCGTGCTGATCGTGCCGTTGTCCATGTCGCGGATGTAACGGTCCATCTGCGGCAGATAGCTGGCATTGATATCGATATGCACGTGCGGACCGAAGGCTTTCGGATTGCCCTTGTTGAAGCCGCCCTGCGGCGCCAGAGGCTGGCCGTATTCGACCTTGTCGCCGACTTCCAGCTTGGTCCCGCGCAGATCCAGATGACGATACTGGGCGATCATCTCGCGGCTGGGATCGGTGGCCGGCTTGTCGTAAAGCTGCACGATGCCGTTGGCCGGATCGATCTTGCCGATATAGCCGTTGGCCACCGACGGGACGGGCACGCTCTTCATGCTGCCCGACTGCAGGATGAAGTCCTTCGAGACATAGTGATCGCCGTCGCGGGACACCGTCGCCTTGCCGGCGTAGTTGCCCAACAACTCTTCGCGTTCGCCGTTCACCGTTCCATAGACGCGGCCGGATTCGTTGCCGCGGCTGGGATGGTGGCGCTCGATGTCGCCCAGATCGTGGATGTGTTCGATCGTGTTTTTCTTGTCGACGGATTCGACAATCGTGTACTTAGGCATCGCACTTCTCCTTGTGGATGAATCTCAGCGCAGCTCTTGGACCAATTGCCAGCAATTGTCCTTGTGCTGGAATACATAGGCGCCCGGGGCGCCGAATTTCTTGATCAGATCGTCGTTCGGCGCATATTCGGCCTTCGAGAAATTCATGCGCATGAAATCGCCCTGGTTGCGCAGGTCCAGCTCGACCCGGTCGTAGGGCGTGTCATCGTCCGCACGCGAAGGCTCGATGTAGGACCACATATTGTCGACCAATCCGATCTTGAACGCTCCGTTGCCCTGCACGGCCTCGCTGCCGAGCACTTTCTTGGGGTCGGCGTAGCTGCGTATCTCGATGGTCGGCGCGGTGTAGCGGGCGCGCACGTCCTCGCGGTTCACGTAATCCTGGAAGAACGACCAGAAATCGTCTTCGGTCTTGTTGCACGCGCCTTCGGTCAACTCGATCTTGCCGGCCGCGATCGCGGGCTGCGGCTTGCTCGCCTCCGCCGACGCAGCGCCTTGAGAGACGGCAGCGGCCTGAGCCGGCACAGCGGCGGGCGCCGCAGCGGCGCTCTCGGCCGGCGCGGGCGCCTTGCAGGCCGACAACACGACGACCAGCAAACTGGCCGCGATCCTTGCTTGATTCATCTGTATCCCCGGTTCCATATAGGCGGATGAAAGTCCCTCGCGGCAGTTTAGCGGCGCGGGCGGCCTGGCGATATCGCCCGCGAGTTCCCGTTCCGCACGGCGCCTGCAAGGTACCGGACCACCGAATCCGATCGCCGCAGGCGACAGAACCCCGGGCAATGTGTCCCGGCCGCGCCGATCAATTGCACTAATCCGCCCCGCCCGGCCGTCGCCGGCGGCCCGGCCGGACCGGTGCCCCGGGCGGCCCGGCTTGCCTGAACCGGGAACCGCGCCCCATCCGGCATTCATACCGGTGCTGGACACTGCCGCCCCCAGCCCTTACCCTAAACCTCAATTGCCGTCAGGCCGGATGCAGCAAACCCGTCGCGACCGGAACCCCACACCGTCGCCACGTCCGCACCCGTACTCTCCCGCACACCATCGGTGCGCCAGTACGCTTGCATCGCTGCAGTCCACCGGCCCGCGCCCGCAACCCTCGACGCCTTAGCCGCCACGCCCCGCGTGTCGCGCAGGCCGGGATCGTTCGGGCCAAGCACACGCCTTTAATGAGTGGTTCGTAGCACCCGTAGGGACGCTCCGATTCCGGTGGGTACGCCACCGGTCCGGCATTCCCGGTGCGGCCTTGTGCCGCACGCATCGTCGCAACAGCAGTGCCCACGGCCCGGAGGGGCCGGTTCCGAATGACCAACGAACCCGCGCCCGCCGCGACCGAACCCGCTACGGGGCACTTACCCGGCCCGACGACGCCTCAGCAGCAGGAAATGCCGCTGGCGGTGGTCCACGGCCAGCCGGTGCTGCAGATCCCGCAGGATCTGTACATCCCGCCGGACGCGCTGGAAGTCATTCTCGAAGCCTTCGAAGGTCCGCTGGACCTGCTGCTGTACCTGATCCGCCGGCAGAACCTGGACATCCTGGACATCCCGGTCGCCGAGATCACCCGGCAGTACGTCGATTACATCCAGGCCATGCACGAAATGCGTTTCGAGCTGGCCGCCGAATACCTGGTCATGGCCGCGATCCTGGCCGAGATCAAATCGCGGATGCTGCTGCCGCGCGCGCCGAACGAGGAAGGCATCGAGGAAGACCCCCGCGCCGAACTGGTCCGCCGCCTGCAGGAGTACGAGCGCTTCAAGAAGGCCGCCGAGGACATCGACAGCCTGCCCCGCCAGGACCGCGACACCGTGCCGGTGCAGGCCTACGTGCCGGACCGGGCCTCGGTGAAGCTGCCGCCGCCGGTGGAGTTGAAGGAAATGCTGCTGGCCCTGCACGACGTGTTCAAGCGCGCCGAGCTGTACACCCAGCATGCGATCAAGCGCGACGCGCTGAGCGTGCGCCAGCGCATGGGCGAGTTGCTCACGCGCATGAACGACGGCGTGTTCCACCGTTTCGAAACGCTGTTCACGGTCGAGGAAGGCCGGCTCGGCGTGGTGGTGACCTTCCTGGGGCTGCTGACCCTGGCCAAGGAGCAGTTGATCGAGATCCTGCAGGACGGGCCGCTGGCGCCGATCTACGTCAAGTCGCTGGCGCTGATGAAGGACCCGGACGAGATCGAGCTCAGCAGCGAGTTCGACGACGCCGCCAACGACGATCGCGCCCTGTGAGCGCCTGCGCCGGCCCGTCCGCGCCCCGGACCTCGCAAGCGCCCGGCGCGCCATCGCTGTCAGTCAGTCTTCGAAATCCACCCTTGCCGGGGCGGCCGCGCCGCACCGTTACGCGCCACGGTTGAACCGCTACACGCCCTTACGAATCCCGAATCCCCATTCCCGAATCCCGGTTACATGGACCAACACCTAGTCACCCGCATCGTCGAAGCCGCCCTGCTCGCGGCCAACCAGCCGCTGACGCTGGCGCAGCTGCACGCGCTGTTCCCGGAAGACCAGCCGGCCCCGGCCGACAGCGTCGAGACCGCGCTGCAGACGCTGGCCGAAGGCTGCGCCGAGCGCGGCGTGGAACTGGTCGAACTGGCCTCGGGCTTCCGCTTCCAGGTCCAGGCCGATGTCCATCCCTGGGTCGCGCGCCTGTGGACCGAGCGCCAGACCCGCTACACCCGGGCCACGCTCGAGACCCTGGCCCTGATCGCCTACCGCCAGCCGATCACCCGCGGCGAGATCGAACAGGTCCGCGGCGTCGCGGTCAGCAGCAACATCATCAAGGCGCTGGAAGAGCGCGAGTGGATTCGCGTCGTCGGCCACCGCGATGTGCCCGGCAAGCCGGCCCTGTTCGGCACCACCAAGGCCTTCCTCGACTACTTCGGCCTCAAGCGCCTGGACGAACTGCCGCCGCTGTCGGAACTCAAGGACATCGGCGAGCTGGAACCGCAGTTGTCGTTCGGCGGTGAAGCGATCGCCGCCGGCGGTATCGGCCACGGTAACGAAGACGCCGACGGTAGCGACGAGCAGGCGCCGGACGAATCCGACACCGGCGACGCCGATGCGCAAACCGCCGCGCGCCGCGCCGACGAACCGGCAAGCGAGCGCGGCGAAGTCAACGACGACGACTACGGCGATGAAGAAACCGCTGCCGAAGACGCTCCGGCCGATGCCGATGCCGATGCCGACGCCGATGCGGCAGCCCCCGAATCCGAAGCCGCCGGCGCGAGCGCCGACAGCGAAGACGACACCGAACACACCGAACACACCGTCCTTTCGGACGACCCCGATGCCGCGCCGGGCGAGCGCGCGGCGGACGCGAACGATCACGAGCAAGACCAACACGCCGTCGAGACGACGACCGTTCCGGAACTTGAGGCCGAGTCCGAAGACGACCGGCCGGAGCAACAGAAATGACTGACGAAAAACCCCGCAAGCTCTCATTGAAGCGCAGCGGCGACAGCACGGCCCCCGAAGCGCCGCGCTTGGAAGAACGCCTGCACAAAGTGCTCGCGCAAGCGGGCCTGGGCTCGCGCCGGGCGCTGGAGCAGCGCATCGCCGACGGCCTGGTGAAGGTCAACGGCGAGACCGCGCAGATCGGCGTGAGCATCAAGGGCGGCGACAAGATCGAGCTGGACGGCCGCAGCTTCGTCGCCAGCGCGCTGACCGAACCCTCCCGCGTGCTGATGTACAACAAGCCCGAAGGCGAGGTCACCACGCGCGAAGACCCCGAAGGCCGCCCGACCATTTTCGATTCCCTGCCCGCGCTCAAGGGCGCACGCTGGATCGCGATCGGCCGCCTCGACATCAACACCACCGGCCTGCTGCTGCTGACCACCGACGGTGAATTGGCCAATGCGCTGATGCATCCGTCCTTCGAGGTCGAGCGCGAATACGTCTGCCGCGTGCGCGCTCCCGAAGGCCAGGAGACGGTGCCGGACAACCTGGTCGATCGCCTCGCCCGCGGCGTCTCGCTGGACGACGGCCCGGCCAAGTTCGACGAGATCGAGCGCATCGGCGGCACCGATTCGCACGACTGGTTCCGCGTCGTGGTGAAGGAAGGCCGCAATCGCGAAGTGCGCCGCCTGTGGGAATCGCAGGGCTGCCAGGTCAGCCGGCTCAAGCGCATCCGCTACGGCACCGTTTCGCTGCCGCGCGAACTGCTGCGCGGCCAGTCGCAGGAACTGGTCAACGACAAGGTCGATGCCCTGCGCACCGAACTGGGCCTGGAAGACGGCACCCCGTCGGCGCTGACGCTGCAGCCGGTGATCGGCCAGCGCAAGGCGGCCAAGTCCACCGTGCACCTGTCCGGCGGCGAGCGCTCGGCCGGCTACGTCAGCGGCCACAACACCGCCGATGAAGGCCGCGAACTGCGCCGCTTCGACCACGTCCGCGAAGATCGCGGCGGCCGCGGCCGCGGCGGTCCGCGCAAGCCCGGCGGCCTGACCGTCAGCGGCGAAGCCGCCGCCCGCCAGTCGCAGAAGCCGTTCAAGCAGCGCAAGGAAAAGGGCGTCAAGCCCCTGCCCGACGGCAATCCGGCCGCGTTCCGCACCTGGTACGTGCCCGAAGGCGTCGAGACCGGCCCCAGCGGCCATCGCAATCCCGACGGTCGCGCCAAGAAGCCCTATGCCGGCAAGCCCGGCGGCGGCGCCGGCGGCAATCGCGGTCCGGGCGCCGGTGCCGGCGTCGGTCGCGGCCGTCCGCAAGGCGGCGGCTTCGGCGGCGATCGCAACGGCAACAGCACCGGCAACAGCCCCTACGGCGAACGCCGCGGCGGCGGCGGTCAGGGGCAAGGCCAGGGCCAGGGCCAGCGCAGCACGCGGCCCTACGGCCACCCGGGCAACGCCCCGAGCTTCCCGTCCGACCACGCCAACCCGGGCTTCAATCCTTACGGCAGCGAACGCCCCGCGCGCGGCAACGCGCCACGTCCGGCCGGCGGCAAGCCGGGCGGACGCCCCGGCGC
>NZ_JAGGRI010000028.1 GCF_018612875.1 Lysobacter sp. ISL-50
GCGGGAGAGGGGCCAACTCCGCGCTTCAGAGAGTCCATCGCGACAGGCTACTGCGTGAGAGCGGATTGCGCACAGTGACGAGGCTCATGCGACCACCGGACGGCGAGGCGGCACGAGCTGACAAAATCGCTCCTCTCCCTCTCCCGCAGGCGGGAGAGGGGCCAACTCGGCGCTTCAGAGAGTCCATCGCGACAGGCTACTGCGTGAGAGCGGATTGCGCACAGTGGTGGGACTCATGCGACCGCCGGACGGCGAGGCGGCACGAGCTGACAAAATCGCTCCTCTCCCTCTCCCGCTTGCGGGAGAGGGCCGGGGTGAGGGGATGAGCGCCATAGGCGCGAATGCTCTTGCTCGAAGCCTCACCGCTACTCGCGCGCCCTCACCCCAACCCCTCTCCCGCAGGCGGGAGAGGGGCTAACTCCGCGCTTCCGTCACTTAGACGGCATCGCCAGCGGTTCTAAGCAAATAACCGGCCCGCAACACCCGCCCCGGCGCCCCGCCTTACAATGCCGTCCGCCCCCGATTGCGCCGAATGCTAGGCTGGCGGCGCAACACTCCGCCCCGGACCGACGTCGCGCCACCGCCTGCACGGCGCTGTCCTTCCACGCACCGCACTGCCTTCGCGACGGTCCATGATCGAATTCCAGCAGGTCCACAAATCGTTCCGCGTCGGCGGCCGCGAGGTCGCGGCCTTGCAACCGCTCGACCTGCAGATCGTCGAAGGCGAAGTGTTCGGCATCATCGGTCACTCCGGCGCCGGCAAATCCACCCTGATCCGCCTGATCAACGGCCTGGAACGCCCCAGCGGCGGGCGCGTGCTGGTCGATGGCGAAGACCCCGGCACGCTCGACGCCGCCGGGCTGCGCGCGCTGCGCCGGCGCATCGGCATGATCTTCCAGCATTTCAATCTGCTGTCCTCGCGCACGGTCGCGGCCAACGTGGCGTTTCCGCTCGAACTGGCCGGCACGCCGCAGGCCGAGATCGCCAGCCGCGTCGCCGAACTGCTGGCGCGCGTGGGCCTGAACGAACACGCGAACAAATACCCCGCGCAGCTGTCCGGCGGGCAGAAGCAGAGAGTCGGCATCGCCCGCGCCCTGGCCTGCCGGCCGCGCATCCTGCTGTGCGACGAAGCCACCAGCGCGCTCGATCCACAGACCACCGCCTCGGTGCTGGCGCTGCTGGCGCAGATCAACCGCGAGTTGGGCCTGACCGTGGTGCTGATCACCCACGAGATGGAAGTCATCCGCCGCGTCTGCGACCGCGTGGCCGTGCTCGACGCCGGCCATCTGGTCGAAAGCGGCCAGGTCGCGGACGTGTTCCTGCACCCGCGCCATGCCACCACGCGCCGCTTCGTCTCCGAAGCCGAGCACGTCAACGAAGGCGCCCTGCACAGCGATTTCGCCGCGGTCTCCGGCCGCCTGCTGCGGCTGACCTTCCTCGGCCAGCACACCTACGAGCCGCTGCTCGGGCGCATCGCGCGCGAGACCGGCGTGGACTACAACATCCTCGCCGGCCGCATCGACCGGATCAAAGACCTGCCTTACGGCCAGCTCACCATCGCCCTGGTCGGAGGCGACAGCGATGCCGCGATCGCGGCCCTGGGCGCGGCCGGCGTGCATGTCGAGGAGATCGCGCGATGACCGTCAACGCAGGCTGGTTCGCCCACCTGGACGCGGGCAAATGGACCGAGATCGGCCAGGCCACGCTCGACACCCTGCTGATGCTGGCCGGCGCGCTGCCGCTGACCTTGCTGATCGGACTGCCGCTGGGCATCGCGCTGTTCCTGACCGCGCCGCGGCAGTTGCGCGCGCAGCCGCGCCTGTACGCCGCGCTGTCGCTGGTGATCAACATCCTGCGCTCGGTGCCCTTCATCATCCTGATGATCGTGATGATTCCGCTGACGCTGTCGATCATGGGCACCTCGCTCGGCGTGCGCGGCGCGATCCTGCCGCTGGTCATCGGCGCGGCGCCGTTCTACGCGCGCCTGGTCGAGACCGCGCTGCGCGAAGTCGATCGCGGCATCATCGAAGCCTGCCAGGCGATGGGCGCGACCACGCGCCAGATCGTGCTGCGCGCGCTGCTGCCCGAGGCGCTGCCGGGCCTGATCGCCGGCGCCACCGTCACCACCGTCGCCCTGATCGGCTACACCGCCATGGGCGGCGCGATCGGCTCGGGCGGTCTCGGCGATCTGGCCTACCGCGACGGCTATCTGCGCTCGCACACCGACGTGGCGTTCGTGACGGTGCTGCTTTTGCTGCTGCTGGTGCAGGCGTTGCAGACTCTGGGCGACCGCTTGGTCGCGCGCTTCAGCCGACGCTGAGCCGGCGCCTTCCATATTCGAAATGAGGATCACCCGATGAAAAAAGTCCTTCTGCCGTTGCTGCTGGCCGTCGCCGGACTCAGCGGCTGCGGCGCGTCCGACACCGCATCGAAGAAGCTCACCGTCGCCGCCACCGCGGTGCCGCATGCGGAGATTCTGGAAGTGGTCAAGCCGCTGCTGGCCAAGGAAGGGGTGGAACTGGACGTGCGCGTGTTCAACGACTACGTGCAGCCCAACGATCAGGTCGCGCAGAAGCTCATCGACGTGAGCTACTTCGAGACCGAGCCCTACCTCAACGCCTACAACAAGAGCCGCGGCACCCAGCTGACCACCATCGTCGGCGTGCACATCGAGCCGTTCGGCGCGTACTCGCGCAAGTTCAAGTCGCTGAAGGATGTGCCGGCGGGCGCCGACGTCGCCATTCCCAACGATCCGAGCAACAACAGCCGCGCGCTGATCCTGCTGCACAAGGCCGGCGTGATCCAGTTGCGCGACCCGACCGATTCGCTGGCGACGCTGCGCGATATCACCTCGAACCCGAAGCAGCTCAAGTTCCGCGAACTCGATTCGGCGATGCTGCCGCGCGTGCTCGATCAGGTCGATCTGGCCCTGATCAACACCAACTACGCGCTCGACGCCGGCCTGGACCCGACCAAGGACGCGCTGGCGATCGAAGGCAGCGATTCGCCATACGTGAACTTCCTGGTCGGCCGTCCGGACAACCTCAAGGACCCGCGCGTGCTGAAGCTGGCGGCGGCGCTGACCAGCCCGCAGGTCAAGGACTTCATCACCAAGAAGTATCGCGGCGCGGTGTTGCCGGCGTTCTGACGGCGACCGCGACGGGCAAAGCGCCCGGCGTCGCAAGGCCCGGGCGCTCGCCGGGCGCGGCGCCGGCCTAGGAGTGGTCGATGCCGCGACCGATGCGGAACACATGTCCGTCGGGATGACGGACATGCATCTCGCGCACGTCCCACGGCATGTTCTCCGGTCCCCAGCAGACTTCGATGCCCTGCTCGATACAGCGCCGATGGACGACATCGACATCGTCCACCCAGATCGACATCCACACGCCCGTCTCCGCGGCCGCGTTCGCATCGGGGCCGAAGCTCGGCCGACTCTCGCCGTCGCCGCGACCGCCCTGCCCGTTCACGCACAAAAAGATTTCGCACTCGCCCGAGCCGACGCTGCCGAACGTGGGCGGCGTGCCCCAGTCCCAGCATTTCTTCCAGCCGAGTTTTCCGAACCAATCGAAGCTACGCTGGATGTCGGAGACGTTCAGGATGGGGGTGATGGCTTTTGCGTACATCTGCGGCCTCGCTTCGGAGTCTGACGTCGGGTCCACCGAGGTGGGGAGTCGTCGCGCGGCGCAAGCGCTGCCGCAAGTTCCGCTCAATCCCAGCAAGTGGCGTTCTTGGGAAAGCCGGGACGCTGAACCCGCACCACGCAGAACCGCTGGCCGGTCGGCGCCTGCATCACCACCCATCGTTCCAGGCGATCGACCACGGTCGCGCCCAGCGCTTCCAGGCGCGCGACTTCGGCGGGGATATCGTCGGTCTCGATATCGATGTGGACCCGGCTCTCGTGCTCGACGCGCTGGATCTGCACGATCGGCTCGTCCTCCTGCGTTTCCAGCATGCGGTAGTTGCCGCGCGTGCCGGGGTGGTCGAAATCCATCGGGCGGCCGAGCGCATCGGCCCAGAACCGGGCGGCCTGGTCGATGTCGGAGGTCTGGCAGTCGATCAACAGCGCGCAAAGACGGGAATGGTGCATGGCGGTCTCCTCGATTGGTCAAGTCGCTGCGGCGAGCTTAAACCCGTGGGAGCGTCGATGCAGTGTCGGCGGATGCAGGGCGTGCAGACTGTCGATGCACGGCGCGCGCCGTCCCGCTCACTTCGCCGCGGACTTGCCCAGGATGAAGTCGCGCATCCGCGGGAAGTAGTCCCGCGGTTGCCGGGTCGATATGCGCTCGCCGTCCTTGCGCGTCTCGAACTCGTACAGGCCATGGTCGGCATCGGGGAAAACGACGTAGTCGATGGGCCGGCCGGACTGTTTCAGCGCATCCAGGCGGCGCACGGTTTCGCCCGGCGGCGCGTCGCGATCCTGGCCGCCCAGCAGCCACAGCTGCGGCACCGCCAGATTGTTCAACACCGGCATCGGGTCGTATCGCACCTCGATGCCCGCCACCAGCGCCGGCGCCTGCGTGCGCAGGTCCTGCGCCGAGACGCCCAGCATGAAGCCGCTGTAGTTGCCGCGAATCGCGGAAAACCACGGCTGCGCGGCGTACTTGCGCTTGACCTCGTCGAGCCGTTCGAAGCCTTCGCGAAAATCGCTTTCGACGATGGCCGCGGTCGCATCGGCGACTTCTAGCGCTTTCGCCGTCTCCGCGCCGCCGAAGCCGGCGCGCGCCAGGTCCGCGGCGATGGCCTCGCGGTCTTCCTCGCGCGGCGACACCGCCAGGCCGAAACTGACGATGACGAAGTCCACCGGTTCGATGCGCGCGGCCAGCGGCGCGACCCACCCGCCCTGGCTGCCGCCCTGGTAGCCCATGCGTCCGGCCCGCGTGCCGGCGAGGCGGCGGGCCTCGCGCGCGGCCTGGACCGCGTCGGTCGCCAGCAGCAGATAGTTCTGGGTATAGCGGCCGCCCGATACGCCGGTGCCGCGTTTGTCGTAGGCGAACACGCCGATGCCGGCGCTGGCGAACTGACGCTGCAGCGAATAGTCCTCCAGCGCGGAGGAATGCTCGGCGCCGTGGATCAACACCACGATCGGCACCCGCGCCCGGCCCGGCGGCAGGGTCAAGCGCCCGGCCAATTCGACGCCGTTGCTTTCGAAGCGCGTATCGCGCTGGATCAGGGCTTCGCGCCGGCCGGCAGTATCGTCGAAGCGAATGCCGCCGCGGCCGCAGTCGATGATCGTCAGCGCGTGTCCGTCGGGACGCTCGGTCCAGCCGTAGGTGCTGGTCCAGCGGTCCTTGCCCGCGCGAGTCAACGCGCCGGTAAGCCCGTCGGTGCGCCGCCAGCGCAGTTGCCCCGGCGCGCCCGGACCGACGTCGAGCGCGCTGCCGTCGGCCAGGCGATAGCTGCCGATTTCGCAGGCCGGCGCGGCGGCGGCTTCGGCCGCGAACGCCGGCGCCGCGCCCGCGAGCGCCAGCAGCAATGCCGTTGCGGCGAGTGTCATACGCGTCATGACGATCATCCCGGGCTCGCAGGTTTCGATTCGCGCCAAACTGCGCTGTACGCCAGGGCCGGTCAATGCGGATGCGACGGAACCGCGGAAATGGGGGCTGAAGCGGGGCCTGACGGCGCGAACGGCCGCCGGCGATCGCTTATTTCACCCGTCGCAGCCGCCGGTAGAAATGACCGTCGTCGGTATCGCCTTCGATGATCAGCTCATCGCCGATCAGCTTGATCGGCCGCGGCTGGTCGGTACCGGTGTAGCTCGGCATCAGGCTGCCCTGCACCTGATGGATCACCTGGCCCCGCGCTTCATCGACGCGGTACGTGCCGAAGTAGGCGATGTAACCGTCGTAAGCGCCGCGCACTTCGCGATCGCTGCCCTTCTGATCGCCGTCGGCGAACGGCGGCGTCGCCGGCGTGCGCATGACTTGCACGTGCAGATGCCCGGTGGCGTCGTAGACGATGTAGCCGAGCGGATGTTCGCCATAAGGACGCACGGCCTTGCCGGCGCGATCGGTGTCCACCAGCTCCATGACTTGCCAAGTGCCCACCAGGCGCGATCCGAGCGAGCCGCTCTTCGCCCCCGGCGCGGTCGCGCAGCCGACCAACAGGCTCGCGATGACTGAAACGACGATACCGGCTTTCACATAGTCCTCCATACGACCGAAGCGGAACGCCCGCGCAGCTTACGCGTGCGGCTTGCCGCCGGTGAAGGCCACGGTCGCGCCGGTTCGCTAAGATGGCCACGCACGCACACTCTCGATCAAGGAACGGACATGGCGCACAAATGGATTGCGGCGGTAGCGGCGCTGGCGATGGCCGCGATCGCATGTTGGCTCGCCGGCGCGACCGGCCTGGGCCTGACCGTCGTGTCGATCGTCCCGGCGCTGGTGGTGGGCTCGGCGTTCGCGGGCTTGATCTGGAAAAGCGGGGCGAAGGCGCTGCTGATCCCGGCGGTGGGATTCGCGCTGGGGCTCGCCGGCACGTTCGCGCTGCAGTTGCTGGCCGGCGGCGGGACCTTCGACGGAATCTACTATCTGTTCGCCGCGGTCATGACGATGTGCGTGCTGACCTTATTCGTATCGCTCGTGCTGCTGGCGGCGCCGAAACTCCGGCGGCGCCTGCTCGGCGCGTGAGGCTTATTCGCGGCGCTTGCGCGGCTTGTCGCGGCCGCGCTTGGCGACGCTGCCGGTGCGCAGCGCATCGTCGAGTTCCATGACACCGTCGCCGCTCATCTGTTCGATCCAGGTCAAGGCATCGACATAGGCCAGGAACTGCTGCAGATAGCCGGGCGACAGCTCGCGCATCAGGGTGAGCGAGCGATGCACGAGCCGGCCGGAGTTGAGCGGGCCGGCATCGCCGGGCGCCTGCCGCAGGGATTGCCGCAACTGACTTTCGGCGCGGAGCCGCGACCAAACGGCGCGAAAATCTTCCAGCGCGGCAAGCTGCGGAAACGCCACACCCTCGCCCACGCCGAAGGCGCTGTCGCGCGCCGCCGTCTGCTGCGCGAGGTAATCGATCAGCCCGCCCATCGCGCTGCCGCGGGCATCGCCCGCCGCCGTGTTTTTCCGCGCAGCGCGCTTGAGATCGCCGGCATACGCCTGGATCAGCTGCGCCAAACGCGCATCCGCAAGCCGCCGCGCTTCGCCGTCACGGCCGGCGGCGCGGCGCTCCAGCGCGTCGATACGATGAAAACGCACGCGGTCCAGGCGATCGGCGCCCTGCTCGCGCCAGGCATCGATCTGCGCCCGTGCATCGGGCTGGACGCGTTTGCGCGCCAGGGTCGGATTACGGCTCACGACGCATCATCCCGACTTGGACGGCTTCGGGATCGGCGCGATTTCCACGCGCCGGTTGCGCGCCCGGCCTTCTTCGTCGGCGTTGGAACTCACCGGCTGCTCGGAGCCGAATGCGGCCGCGAACACCGACGAGGAATGCACGCCCGCGGCGACCAGGGCGCGGGTCACGGTCAGGGCGCGCCGCGCCGACAACTCCCAGTTGTCGGCGAATTGCGAATTGCCGTCGCGCACCTGGCGATCGTCGGTGAAGCCGCTGACCATCAGGATTTCATCGCGCGCCTGCAGATAATCCGACAGCGGCCCGGCCAGGCTCTTGAGCAGCTCGCGGCCTTCGGGCTGCAGCTGATCGGAGTTCAACGCGAACAACACGCTGCCGCGAATGCCGATACGGCCGTCGACCAGGGTCACCCGTCCGCTCGCCAGCGGCACCGCCAGCGCCTGCTCCAGCGACTTGCGCCGCTGCGCTTCGAGGCGGCGCTGCTTGACCTCCTGGTCGAGCCGATTCGACAACTGCATCTGCACACCGAGCACGCCGACCAGGATCAGCACGAACACGCCCAGCAGCACCGACATCAGGTCGCCGAAGGCGGCCCACACCGGTGTCGCCGACTCGGCGTCGCCGTCGATGTCCATGCTCATGCCGCCTGCGCTCCGGCCGCGGCCGGCGGCTGCGCCAACTGCTGGATGTCCTGAATGATCTGCTTCTGCGAGAGCATGCTCAGGTCGATGACTTCCTTCGCCTGCGCCACGTAGTACGCCAGTTGCTCGTCGCTGCGCGCGAGCGACTTGTCCAGCGCGGTCTCGACCCCTTGCAGGCGCGCGGTCAGCAATTCGTTCGACTCGCCGAACTGTTGCACGGCCGCGGCGAAGGCATCGCTGAGGCTGGCCACCTCGATCGCGCCGACGCTGATCTGCGCGGCGGCGGTGCCGAGCTTGCCGGTCTCGGCCTCGATGTGATCGGTGAAGCGGGTGCCGACGCGATCGAGCAGATCGGCCGAGGTGACGACCAGCGCATCGACCGCGACGCGCTGTTCGGTGGAGGCGTGATTGACCGCGCCGAGCAGGGTTTCCAGCGTCGCCAGCAGGCGGTTGCGTTCGTCCAGCATGGCGGTGTCGCGGACCATGCTGTCGGACAGCTTCTGGCGCAGTTCGGCGACGACTTCGGCCGCGGCCTTGGGCGCTTGCGAAGCCGCGTCCAGCAGGCGCGAAATCTCCGCGATCGTGTCCTGGGCCTGCGCCTGCGACTGCGCGGTGATTTCCTGCGCGGTGCGCGCGAGCGTGTCGCAGATCTCGCGCTGGGTCTGCGCGGCCTGCTCGCCGCTGTGCTCCCAGCGCTCGCCCAGGCTCGCCGCCATCGAATCGAAGGCGCCGGTCCACGCGGCCAGGCGTTGTTCGTCGCGCGATTCCAGCGTCGCCTGCAACTGCGCATGCGATTGCTCGGACGTGCGGATGAGCGAGGCGGCATGGGATTCGAATGTCGCCGCCGCCGCGGCCAGCGCCTGTTGATTGCGCGCGGCCATGGCTTCGTTGGCGCTCAGTTGCTGCGACAGCGCCTCGTTCCACGCCTGCGCCGCCGCCAGCTGCGCCTGCTGATTCTCCGCCGCCATGTCCTGGTGCGCGCTCAACTGTCGCGACAGCGCGCTATCCCACGCCTCCACCGCATGGCCGGCGGTGGTGTCGAAACGCGCCGACACCGTGTCCAGCAAACCGGCGGCGCCTTGATCGAAGCGCGCGGTGAATCCGTCCAGGGTCTTGCCCAGGTCCTGCGCCAGCGCTTCGTTGCAGCGGCGCTGATCGACCAGCGCCTCGCTCCAGATTTCGGCGACGCGGGTGGTGGTGGTGGCGAAACCGGCCGACAGGCCGTCCATCTGTTGCTGCACCGCGCCGCTGACCGTGGCCTGCAGCGAACGCGTTTCGTCCGCGATCGCCGCCATCGTGGTCTGCATGATCGGCTGCAACGCCGCGCCGGCCACGCGCGCGCTTTCGCCGATGCTGTCCTGCAACGATCGCTGCACCGACGCGGCCAACTGGGCGAACACCGCTTCGGTCTTGTCGTGGAATGCGTCCTGGCGCGCCGTCTGCCGCTCGTGCGCGAGCAGGTTCTGGCGCTCCATCGCCGCGGTCATCTCCTGCAGCCGATCGACCAGCGCCGGCATCATGTCGGCCTGCCGTTGCAACAGCTTGAAGGCTTCTTCGCGCCGATGCGTCTGCGAGTGAGCGCGCAGCGTGGTCGCGATGGCGACATCCAGCCGTTGCGCCGCCTGCCCGCGTTCGCGCCGGCTCAGCGCCGACAGCAGGCCGAGCATCGCCGAGGCGGCGACGCCAGCGATGGACGTGCCGAAGGCGAAGCCGAGTCCGGCCACCGGCGCGGCGATGGATTCGCGGATCGCCTGCAGGTCGGCGGCGCTTTCCAGCGCCAGCCCGGTGCCGCGCAGCGTGGTCATCATGCCCAACAGGGTGCCGAGCATGCCCAGCAGCACCAGCAGGCCGACCAGATACGGCGTCAACGCCGGCGCCGGCAGCGCCACGCGCTCGCCTTCGATGCGCAGGCGCGCGGCATTGCGCAGCGAGGGATGCAGGCGGCCGAGCCACTCGCTCAGATCCGCCGGCGGCGCCGACAACCCGGCCAGCGCGCGTTCCAGCGTGGCGGTGGCCTGCCGATAGCGATGCAGTTCGAGCCCGCCCGCGCAATAACAGGCGCCGATCAACAGCGCGACCGACAGCGCCAGCGTGTTGGTGCCGACATAACCCGCGCCGACCCAGCACACGGCGATCAAACCTACGACAAAGACCGCGGGATAAAGCAGATTTCTGAACATGTTATCCATGTGGATTGGTGGCGAGGGCGGCAAGCAGGCCCTGCGCCGGTTGAAGGCGAACATCCAGTTCGGCGAGCAATACGTCTTGCATGTCCTTGCGAAACACATCCGGCCAGGCGTCGCCGGCCGCGGCCGGCGCCTCGCCCGGCACGCGCGCGTCGTCGCTGCCGTCGCGCGCGCTCTGACGCAAGAATTCGAAGCGTTCCGCGAGCAGCACCGGCGCCACCGACAGCAGGCTGCGCTCGCGCCGGCTCAGCGCCCGTTCCATCACCGCGTCCACGGCGGCGAGGCGGGCCAGATCGGCCGACTGCGCGCTCAGCTTCTGCCGCAGGCGCTCGCGCAAGCGGCCGACGCCGGCTTCCATCGTCTGTTGCAGGAACAGATAGCGCTGGCGAAAGAACGCGTAATCCAGGCCGTCGTCGGCGTCGGTTGTCGAGGAAGCCGGCGCGCGCGGCGGCGCGGCGAACGCCGCATCGCCGACGATCGCGCCGGTCAGCGCAGCGCGCACGCGCGCGCATTCGTCCGCTTCCGCGGCGCTGTCGATGCCTTCGTCGTCGAGTGCCGCCGCCGGCCTGTCCAGCACGGTGGACAGCGCAACGGCATGAGTCCAATCGATCCAGTGACTCAGCTGATCCGACAACGATCGCGTGGGCTGGGGCAGGTCTGCGGCCGTCAGGCGAGCGAGCGTGCGGATGAACGTCGGGCCGCGAACCGTGGCCCGTCGAGGTGCTTGCATCATTACTACTGGCTAAAAGATCGCCATTTTACACGTGCGGCCGCCGCCTGCCGCTTGCCGGGCATCGCGGCGGGCTCGGCGGCGGCTGGACATTCACGAATCTAAGCTGATTCAGCTGCTTCACAGTCGCGCAAACCCTTGCGGGCGCGGGCTATCGTGCCTGCGGCGGCGGCCGGCTTGCGACGGGTTCGTCAGGCGAAACCGGCCTGCAAAGGCGTCCGCGGGCGGCGAATTTCGCAGCCCTTGCCAAACGCCATCGATTTGTGCGGGCTCCCGCTTATGACGACCCGGCCGCCACGATCGCGCGGATCGCGACGGCCGGACCCTCCCCTATCGGTCACGATGATTCGATCGCGCCGCGAGCCGCCGACGCTAACTCAGCGTCAGCGGACAGAACCCTCGCGATGCGCCGCCAGCGGCCGGCCGCGCCGGCAAATGCGCCAGGCCCGCGCCGGCCAGACCGACCATCAAGCCCAGATTGCCGCCGTCGTGCGTCCAGCCCGCCCGATATTCATCGACGGCGAACGCGGGCGCATCCATGTCGAAATCGAAGCCCAGCGCGGCGGCGACCTTGGCCAGCGCCAGATGCACGCCGGCGCTGCCGTGACACAGCGAATCGTCCTTCAGCCGTCCGAACCATTCCACGCTGCGCGCGAACGCGGCGCGCACGCAGTCGCGCTGCCACGGCTCCAGCGCGTCCCAGGCCTGCGCGCGCGCGAGCAGGAAACCGGCGGCGCCGTTGCACCAGCCCAGCGAGTACTGCGGCTGCGCCTCGCGCGTGTCCGGCCACAAGCCGATATCGGCGTCGAACAATCGGTCTTCGCGGCGCAGCGCGTGCAAGGCCAGTTCGTTCATGGCGGTGTCGCCGAGCGCTTGCGCCAGTTGCATCAAGGCGAAGGCGATGCCGCTGCCGCCGTGGGCGAAGCCGGTCACGCAACGATCGACGCCGTGCAGCCACCACTCCGGGCCGTCGTCGCCGGGCCGCGACGCGGCGATCAGACGTTCGCCGAGACGCCGCGCGACGGCCAGCAGGCGCGTGTCGCCATCGAGACGATGCAAGGCCAGCGCGACCAAGGCGATGCCCGCGGCGCCGTCGATGATGTCGAAGCGATCCGCGCTCCATTGCGGCTCGCGCGCCAGGAAGGCTTCGATCGACAACCGCCGCAGTTCCTCGTCGCCGCGTTCGACCGCGGCTTCGGCCAAGACCAGGATCAATCCTTCCATGCCCGAATACGCGCCGCTGCCGAGCATCGCGCTGCGCTCGACCAGGATGCGCCGGCCGGTCGCGATCAGGCGTTCGGTCAAGGCGTCCACGCCGGCATCGGCGCTTGGCGGATGCCGGCGCGACAGGAAGGCGAGGATGCCACCGAGTCCGGTGTACAGGTCCGGTCCCATCGGCATGATCGCGAAATCGCCGCCGGGCGTGCCGGCCGGAGGGCTGTACGTCCACAGCACGCTGCCGTCGCCCTCGCCGCTCACCGAGCCCTCGTCCAGCGCCGCGGCCACCGATGCGGCGAGATCGCCGTGCGCATGCCCGGCGCAGCCGGCGCCACCGTGGCATCCCAGCGCCACCGCGACGTAGCTCAGTTGCCGCGTGATCCACGAAGCATCGGCGAAACGATCCAGGCGCTCGCGCACCAGTTGCAGGGCCGAGCGCTGGAAGAAACCATTGATCGTGCCGGACGGACTGTGCAGATCGCAACCGTCCAGCCGCGCTTCGAAATAGGGAATGTCGAACTGCAGTAGCTGCAGGCGCTCGCTGTCGTAGAGATGGCGCAGGAACGGCTTGCTCGCTTCCTCGCGGCGCAACTTGAGCAGCAGCGCATCGGTCGCGGCCGGTTCGGCCAGGGCCGGATGGGTGGTTTCGGCCAGGAACAGCCCGTACAGATAGGTGTGGCGCATGATCTGCCGCGAACGCAGCGAGGCGGCATCATCCAGCAGCGCGGCGACCTCCCGCGCCTGCGCCGTCAACGCCGCAGCAGCGGAGCGGTAACCTTCTGCGAACGCATCGAAGTAGGCCGCGAACGCCGCCGGTTCGCCGTCCACACGCGGCACCGGGCTGTCGATGCGGATCGCATCGTGCACCCGCGACAGGCGCATGCTCGCGGTCTTGGCGTCCACCGCGACCTCGCGCGACACCGGCGCGGCCACGCGGTCGCCCTGCGCCGCGCCGGAGAACACGCCCTCGCGCGTGCGCCGCAACGACACCACGCCGACGCCGAGCACCGATTCGCCCAGGCGCCGGTCCAGCTCGTGCTCGGCGTCCATGATCGTCACCGCCGAGGCCGCCTGCCGGTCGATGCGCGCGGTGTTGGTGAACAAGGCCTCGACATCGACGAAGAACGGCCGGCCCTGCGCATCGGTGACGATGTTCTCGAAGTGGATGTCGGTGCCGCACAGCAGGTGCGCCACCGCGGTGCAGGTGCCGAGCGAACGATAGAAGCGCGTGGCCGCCGGCTCGCCCTGCGCGCCGCCGCCGCGCACGCCGAGCTGCCAGCCGTAGTGTTCGCGATCGATCGATTGCAGCACGGCGATATCGGCATCGGCCATGCGCTGCAGGCGCGCGTACAGCAAATCCAGGCCCAGTCCGCGCGGTTTGTAGTACAGATCGAAGGCGTCGAAGCGGTAACGGATGGTCGCCCGCGCGCCGCGATGCGGATCACCCTGGCCGAACTCGACGCGCAGCGGCGCCAGATCGGGCCGCAGGCCGAACGCCTGCAACGCCTGCGCATCGGCCGCCAGATGGCTCAGGTGATCGCGAAGGAATTCGACGAAACCATCGCAGAAGCGCTGCGCGCGTTGATACAGGACGGCGTAGCGCTGGCGCAGATCGCGCGCGCGCTCGCCCTCGGCGATGGCCTGGACGAAGGCGACGAACACCGGATCGCCGACCGCGGTGGCCGGCTTGGCCTGCGGCCCGGGCGCGGCGCCGGCATAGCGATTGAGCTCGAACACGAACACTTTCTGGAACATCCAGCACAGCCGTTGCAACAGGTACTCGCCGGCGCCGTCGATCAACGCCGGATGCAGGCCGGCCGGCACCGCGCTGGCGGCGACGCGTTCGACGATCACGCCGCGCAAGGCCTCGGCTTCCTCGCGGCAGATCGCGGCGATGTAGTAACGATCGAAATCCAGACTGCTCATGTCATCGCGCTTCCGTCTTGGGTGCGTTCAAGGCTGCTTCGTAGCGGCCGAAGGTCCACGGCTCGGGCATCAGCACGCGATCGACGACCACGGTCGGGACCGAGGAAATGCCGTGCACGATCGCGCGGTAACGCTGGCGTTCGACCCGTTGCGCGATGTCGGGTCGCTGCATGCACGCGCTCAGTTGCGCCGCGCCGAAACCGTCCGCGGGCGCGCCCGGAATCAAGCGCCGCGCCAGCTCCGGGGCGGCGAGGCCGACCAGATCCTGGCCGTAGACACGGTCGTACAAGGCCTTGGTGTCAACGCCCGGGCGTTCCTGCAAACAGGTCACCGCATGCGCCAGTTCGGTCGAACCGTCGCGGATCGGAAACGCCAGCACGCGGATCTTCGCCTGCCCGCCATCGACGAAACGCGCCATCAACTTGGGCAGCATCTCGGCATGGAAACGCTTGCAGGCCGGACATCCGTAGTCGGTGACCAGGACGATTTCGTGCGCCGCATCCATGCGGCCCAGCACCGGCAAGTCGTCGATCTGCATCGTCTGCAAAGGCTCCGAGCGCCCGGCCGCCATCAACACGAAACCCAGCGATACCGCCAGCAACACCACCAACGCCGACGCCCCGATCCAGATCCACGGTCCTTTCATGTTTTCACCTCAGTGATGATGCAAACCGGCCACGGGGTCCAATCGCGCCGCGCGCGCCGCCGGCCACACGCCGGTCAGCAGGCCGACCAGCAGCGCCGTGACAATCCCGATCAGGCAACCCGAACCGGATACGGTCGGTTCGCCGAAGTAACTCGACGTGGCGGTGATCGCCCATGCCGCCGCCGCGCCCAGCATCACGCCGAGCACGCCGCCGAAGCCGGTGAGGATCACCGCCTCGGCCAGGAATTCGAGGAAGATGCCGCCGCGCGAGGCGCCGATCGCGCGCTTGACGGCGATCTCGCGGCGGCGCGCATTGACGCCGGACAACATCACGTTGCCGATGCCCAGCGCCGCCACCGCGAACACCACCGCCATCAACAGGAACAACCCGGCGCGCACGCTGGCCAGGGTGGTGTCGAGGTAGCTGCGCAGGCGTTGCGCGGTGACCACGATGAAGTCGTCCTCGCCGCGCGCGCTGTGGCGGTGCTTGCGCAACTCGGCGCTGAGGCGGCGGCCGATCGCGTCGATGTCGTCCTGCCCGGCGAAGCCCGCGTGCAGTTCCAGATCGCTGCGGCTGCCGTCGCTGTCCATCGCCCGTACCAGGCCGATCGGCGCGATCACCAGGCGTTCGAAGTCGAATCCCAACGCGCTGCCGGCGCCCTTGACCACGCCGCTGACGCGGCAGCTGCGCCCGGGCAAGACCAGATCGCGGCCGATCAGCGCCGACGCGCCGCCGAGCTCCGCCGCCAGACTGCGTCCGGCCAGGCATTGCCGGCCGCCGCCGCCGCGCCAGTCCTCGCGCGAGGGCCAGGCGCCGGCGACCAGTTCGATTTCGCCCAGCGCGAAGTAGTCCAGGGTGGTGCCGTACACCGCCGCGGTGCTTTTGCGCGAGCCCAGCGCGATCGGGTTGTTGAACGCGCCGTAGCGCAGGAACGGCGCCACCGGCCGCTGCGGGAAGGCGCGCGAGACCGTGCGCAGGTCCTGCTCGGACAAGCGGTTGGCGGTGCCCAGCAGCAAGGATTCGTACGACGGATCGGCGCGCACGATCACCACTTGCCGGCCCATCGATTCGAACGAGCGCACCAGGGTGCGCGACAAGCCTTCCGACAGCGAGGCGACCGACACGATGCCGGCCACGCCCAGGGCCACGCTCAGCATCGCCACCGCCGTGCGCACCGGAAAACTGCGCAACTGGCGCAGCGCGGCGTGGAAGGCTTCGCCGAGCACGAACCACGCGCCCGGCGCGGACGCGGGCAGGATCGATGCGCCATCGGCGCGTGCCTGCGCGGCGGCGATCGCGGTGTCGTCATGGCCGGGGCGCGCGCCTGCGGTCATTGGCTGCGCAACACGTTTTTCGGATCTTTGCGCGCCGCCTGCCAGGCCGGCGCCAGCGAGAACGCCAGCACCAGCGCGGTGGTCGCCATCGCCACCAGCGCGCAGGCTTGCCAGCCCAGCACCGGCGCCGAATCCAGGCGCAAGACGTTCTTGAGCGCGCCGGCGGCGATGCGGCCGAGCAACAGGCCCAACGGGATCGAGATCAGACACAGCAGCAGCGCTTCGCACACGAACATCCACGCGATGTCGGCGCGGGTCGCGCCGATCGCGCGACGCAGGCCGATTTCGCCCGAACGCTCGTCGGCGCTGAGGAACATCATGTTCATCACGCCCAGCGCGGCGACCAGCGAGGCCAGCAGCGAGATCCACGCCACGGTGCGACCCTGGCTCTGGGTCGCGCCGCGCGCGCTGTCCAGCAGCGCCTGCTTGGCCTCGATGCGGAAATCGTCCGCATCAAAGCGGCCGCCGTACTTGCGCAGCAACAGCGCGGACAATTTCGCGCGCAGGCGCTCCATGTCGGCGCCGGCGGCGGCCTTGACCACCAGCCGGCCGCCGTCGTCGCCGGGCTTGACCAGCGCGCCGGCGCCGGCCAGCGGCAGGAACACCGCGTCGTCGTTGGACACGAACTTGCCCGGCTCGTCGGTCGCCGCCAGCACGCCGCCGACCACGTACCACTGCCCGCCCACGCGCAGGAATTTTCCCACCGGCGCGCGCCCGGGAAACAGGGCCGCGGCGATGCGCGCGCCGAGCAGGCAGCGCTTGCCCGATCCGGCGCCGCGGCCGAGCCCGCGGCCCTGCCCGACCTGGATGCGATCGATATCGAAGTAGTCCTCGCTCACCGCCAGCACCTGCGTCACCTGGCGCGTGCCCGGCCCTTCCAGCAAGGTCGCCGCGCCGGACAGCTCCTGCACCAATGCCGCGCGCGCCACCCATTGCGGCATCCGTTGCAGGTCCGACAGATCGCTCAGCGACGGCACGAAGCCGCCGCTGGCGGTGGACTGGCCGCGGATCACCAGGGTGTCGTTGCCCAAGGTCTCGAAGCGCCGGCCGAGCACCTGCGCCATGCCCTCGGCGATGCTGGCCACGGTCGAATACGCCATCACCGCCAGCACGATCGCGCTGGCGCACAGCACGGTCGGACGCGGACTGCGCGCCAGCGAGCGCGCGGCGTCGGCCACACCCGCCAGCCAGCGGCGCAAGCCGTCCATGCGCTCAGGCGGTCGCAGGCGCAGCGGCGTCGAGCACGCGGCCGTCGGACACCCGGATCGTGCGCTGGCAGCGCTCGGCCACGTGCGGCGCGTGGGTCACCACGATCAGCGTGCGGCCGTTGGCGTGGATGCGCGCGAATACGTCCAGGACTTCGTCGGAGGTCTTCGAATCCAGATTGCCGGTGGGCTCGTCGGCCAGGATGATGTCCGGCTCGCCGACGATGGCGCGGGCGATCGCCACGCGCTGGCGCTCGCCACCGGACAATTCGTCCGGACGGTGCGCGGCGCGGCGCTCCATGCCCACTTCGGCCAGCGCGGCGGATGCGCGCGTGCGCGCCGCGGCGCGCGCCAGCCCGCGATAGCGCAAGGGCAGCATCACGTTCTCCAGCGCCGAGCAATTGCCCAGCAGATGGAAACTCTGGAACACGAAACCGATCGTGCGATTGCGAAAGCCCGACAGCGCCGCGTCGTCCTGGCGCTGCACCGGCCGGCCGTGGATGCGGATTTCGCCGGCATCGGGGGTGTCGAGAAAACCGATGATGTTGAGCAGGGTCGATTTGCCCGAACCCGATGCGCCCATCACCGCGACATATTCGTGCTGCGCCACCTGCAGATCGACGCCGCGCAACACCGTCACCTCGGTCGCGCCGAGGCGATAGCTCTTGCGGATGCCACTGAGCTCAACCGCGTTCATACGAGATCACGCGCACGCGGGTGCCCGGCTGCAGCGAGGGTTGGCCCGACGCGGGCACGACGATCAGATCCTCGGCGCTGAGGCCGCGGCGGATTTCCTGGCGGCTGTCGTTGGCCTCGCCCAATTGCACCTCGCGCAGGCTGGCGATGCCGTCGCGCACGACCAGCACGGTGCCGGTGTTGCCCTTGCCCGCCGCCGCCGTCGCGTCGCCGTCTTCGCGCAGGGCCGCGATCGGCACGGTCAGCACCGGCGCGGCCTTGCGGCTGGGAAACTCGACCCGGCAGGTCATGCCGGTGCGCAGGCTGGCGCGGCGGGTGTTGCGGATGTCGATCAGCACCTCGTAGCTCGCCGCGCCGGTCGCGGCGGCGCCGTTGCCGCTGCCGGCGGCCGCGCGCGTGGGCGCCATCGACACCGACCGCACCGTGCCCTGCAACGGCGTTTCGTCGAACGCCGGCACCACCACGTTGGCGATCGCGCCGGGCCGGATCTTCCACACGTCGTATTCGCCGAGCTTGGCGGTGGCCACCAGCACGCTGGTGTCGGCGATGCGGGCCACGGTCGAGCCGCTGAAACTCAGCGCGCTGGGGACCGCGGTTTCGCCCGCCGACACGTCGATCGACAGCACCGTGCCGTCGATCGGCGAACGCAGCAGCGACTTGTGCAGGCTGTCCTGCACTTCGTCCACCAGTGCGCGCTGATTCTGGATGCGGGTGCCGCCCTGGCGGTATTCGGCGTCGGCCTGGCGATAGGCCGCGCGCGCTTCGTCCAGGTCGGCCTCGCTGACCAACTGTTGCTTGCGCAGCTCGGTGAACCTGCGCAGTTTGGAGGCGGCCAACTCGCGCGCGGCGCGATTGACTTCGAGCGAAGCGACCTCGCCGTCGCGCCCGGCTTCGCGCTGGGCCAACTGCGCCTCGTACTGCTGCGAGCGCAGCTTCATCAGCGGCTGGCCGCGCTTGACCTCGTCGCCCTGGCGCACGTAGATCTCCTCCACAGCGCCCAGCACCTCGGCGGTCATCGCCAGTTCGTTGCGGTACGACAGCGTGCCGTCGGCGAAGATCACCGTCGGCAGCGCGTCGAGTTTCGGATTGACCACCGCCACCGGCGCCACCGATGCGACGGTGTTGCGCGTCGCCAGCAAGCCCAGCGCCAACACGCACAGCGCCAGCGCGCCGGCGGCGATCGCCAGACGCCGCGGGCGGCGCTCAGGCGTAGACGGGGAGTTCATGGCGCGATTCTCCTTGCGCGATCCGGCCCAGTTCGTGCACGTGATCGCCCGATTGGATCCATTGGGTGCGGTGGGTCACGATGATCTTCATCCCCGGCCACTGGCGTAGATGACGCAGGATCGCGCCTTCGGTGGCGGCGTCGATATCGCTGGTGAATTCGTCCAGCAGCATGATCGGCGCGTGGCTGTAGAGCAGGCGCGCCAGGGCGATGCGCTGGCATTGCCCGGCCGACAGACTCTGGCCGACCGCGACCACCTGGGTCTGATAACCCAGCGGCCAGGCCGCGACTTCATCGTGAATGCAGGCCGCGCGCGCGCAGCGTTCGATGCGCTCGACATCGGCCTGCGGATCGAACATGGCGATGTTCTGCGCGACGCTGCCGGCGAACAACGCCGGATGTTGATTGAGATACGCCACCGCGGCCGCGCCGGCGGCGCCTTCGCGCTCGCCCTTGATGCGGATCTGCACGCTGCCGGCGTCGGGCAGCAACAGGCCGCCGATGAGTTTCAGCAACGTGCTCTTGCCGCAACCCGAGGGCCCGACGATCACGTTCAGGCCGCGGTCGTCGAAACGCGCGTTCAAATGCTCCAGCACCGGCGTTCCGGTGCCCAGGTAGGAGAAGCCCAGATCGCGCACCGTCACCTGGCTGGGCTCGTCCCACACCGGCGCCTGGGCGTCGGCCGGCGGCGTCGCGTCGTCCAGGCTCATCAGGCCCTGGATCGACTCGATGCGGTCGGCGTTGATCCGCACCACCACCAGCTGCATGAAAAACATCTGGATCGCGCGCACCGACGGGCCGGTCCAGCCGAGCAGGAAGTAGCAATAGAACGCGGTCTGATCCGACAGGTCGATCGACGGAAACGCGACGAACAGCAGCAACAGCGCCGCGATCGGCACCACCTTGTCCTGATAGGCGTACAAGGCCTCGAAGATCGCATTGAGCTTGCCGCGCGCCTCCAGCCACTTCTGATGTTCGCCGAAGCGTTCCATCAGGCGGTCGGCGAAGACTTTCTCTTTTCGGTTGACCTTGACGTCCACCGCCATGGTCAGGGTTTCGGCCAGAGTGCTGTAGTAACCCGAATAGGCCAGCACTTCGCCGCCGGTCAGGCGCAGCAGGCGCTTCCAGCACAGCACCAGAACCACGGTGGACAGCAAGGTCAAAGCCAGAAACAGCAGCGCGACCTGTGCGCTCTGGAATGCCAGCACCGCCAAGGTCGCCACCAGCACGCCCGAATCCAGGATCAGGCCGGTGATGCGCGCGGACAGGAAGTCGCGCACGCCGGAGACCGAATTGACCCGCGCGATCAGATCGCCGGCGGGCAGCAGCGAGAAGATCCGCAGCGGCAGCCGCAGCAGGCGGTCGACGAAGCGGGTGATCAAGGTTCGATCCAGGCGCAGCTGGATCAGCAGCGACACTCGCGCGCGCATCCAGTGCGCGGCGACGAACGCCAGCGACAGCACCAGCAATCCCACGCCCAGCCCGGTCGCGCTGCCCTGGCCGCCGTAGGCCAGGAACGTCACCGCGCGGCTGAGCAACCACGGGAAGGAAATCGTCGTCGCCACGGTCAGCGCGATCACACTGAGCAGGAACAGCCACAGCGACCAGTTCTCGCCGAGAAATTCCTTGAACAACTGGCCCAGCGGCGAAGTCTTGGCACCCGCGGGCATGGACGGGTCGCGCTCGGCGCCGATGAACACGCCGCTCCACTGCGACTGGAATTCGGCGTGGGCGACGCGGCTTTCGCCGGTGGCCGGGTCCAGCACCGTGACCTCGCCCTCGTCGATGCTGCTGACCACGACGAAATGCTCGCGGCGCAGATGCACGATGACCGGCAACGCCACGTGCTTCAGCGCTTCCACGCCGCCGTCGCTGGCCCGCAGTGCGCGCGGACGCACGCCGCACATGCGCAGGACATCGAGCATTTCCTTGGCCGACATGCCGCGCTGGCTGACCGGGTAGCGCGCCGCCAGCGCGAGCATGGGCATGCGCAACCCGAGCCCGGACAACAGCATCGAGATACAGGCGTGGCCGCAGTCGGCGGCCGAGGTCTGACTGACGAACTTGGTCCGGGCCGCGCCGCGCCGCGTTGAAGGATTCACGTGCTATTCGTCCAGGCAGGAGCCCGCGAGGGGCGCGCAAGCGACCCCGTCCGATCCGCGCCGCGATGGCCGGAAGAATCGGCACGACGACCGCCGCGCGGGCCGCGCGAATGCGCGTCGCGCTTTCGCGACAGGCATCCGGCGCCGCGCGACGCGTCGGGCATCGCAGCGTGGATCAGGGCTGGGGTCGCAGTCTCGAAGGAGCCGCCCGCTTGCGGCCAGGCGGCTCCGGGAAGCCGATCAGCAGTGACCGACACACACCGAGTGGCCGTTGGAACAGCCGCACTCGCCGGTGAAGGAACAAAGCCAACCGCAACCGCAGACCACCGGCTTACCGCCGAACAACGCTTCGAGATTTTCGTCCGAGAGTTCCTCGGCGAACGGGACCGCTGTCGTGCTTGGATCCTGGACGAGATCGTGTTGCTGCAACATGGGGAAGTCCTCAGTTTTGACCACGAGCTGATGCGCTGCGTGGGTCGATGCCCCCCTGACTTTCGACGTTGCACTTGTTATCACGATGACGTGCGCGGTTCCGAGGCCGTCGTCATAGATCGTTTCGTCATGAGCTTATGACGCTTTTTCGACAGCACTACGTCGCAGAAAAATCTGCGGAATTTTTACATGAGGGCATCATCGTCTCACTCGTGTGCGCATGCAGCGGACATCGCTGCCGTTGTCTTGCATGCAGATCACTGTGAGCTTGATGCGCAGATCGCCGCGTGGCCATGGCGTTGCCGGCGCGATCGCGCCCGCGATGCCGCAAATCCAAGTGGCATCGATCCGATCCGTTAAATGGCCGTTGTCTCACCCAGGCGCGACCGGCATCGTGATCGCACGTCGAAGCCCGCATTCAGCGATTTGACTCGCGCCCCGTCGCATTCAACCTCCACCCTCCGCGGAGTCCGCCGTGAAACTCGCCGTCATTCTCGCCCTGATTACCACGCCGGCCGTTGCGACTGAATTGCCGCCGGACCTCGCCAAAGCGATCAGCGACTACGATCGGGCGCAAGTCGGCAACGACACGCGGACGCTCGCGCGGCTGGTCGATGACGACTACATATTGGTGAATTCCGACGCGTCGGTGGAAAACAAGCAGCAATTCCTGGCCGATTTCCACCTGCCGGGATTCAAGATCGATCCGTATGCGCTGCAGGAGCGGATACAAAAGGTCTGGGGCGACGGCGCGGTGATCGGCGGCCTGCTCCATCTGAGTTGGACGCAGGACGGCCGCCATCAGACGCGCACGCTGCGGGTGTCTTATGTCTGGGCGAAGCGCGACGGCCGCTGGCGCGCCACCTACGGGCAGGTGACGCGCGTGCCTTGAGGGTTATACGCCCATCGCGATTTCCAGCAGAACCCGCCAGGCGTTCATCGGCAACCATTCCTCATAGCCGTCCCACTTCTCGTACTTCGGCAGTTTCACCGTGTTCGGAATCTTCATGAAGGGCGTGCCCTTCTTCAGCTCGGCGAGAATCGCCGCCCGCAGGTCGCGAAGATAATCGAGTTGCTCCGCCACGCTCGACCGGGGCCCGACCGCCGCGTTGTGCGCATACATCACTTGATCGAAATCGAGCTTGTCCATTTCGGCGAGGGTTCTTTCCCACTCTCGCGGCGCGAAATCGGGCATGTAGGTGAAGCCCACGCGCTTGGGCACGACCAGATCGACGGTGTAGATCGCATGCTCGTTCGGAAACTGGAAGACGGTCATGCCTTCGCCGTGATTCGGGCCGAAGTAAAGCAGATTGACCGCGCCGCGGCCCAGCTTGAGTTCGTATTTCGACCCGGACCAGGTTTTGTCCGGCATGACGACATCGGGACTGGGATGGCTTTTCAGCCAGTTCATGGTCGCCTCGTGGCTCAGGACCGTCGCCCCTTGCGCCTTGAAGACTTCGCCGCCGCTGATGTGATCGTAGTGGTTGTGCGAATACAGCAGATACCGGATCGGCTTGTCGGTCAATCCGCGTATGGCCTGCAGCGAGGCCTCGGCGAATTCCTTGTCGAAGCTGTCCATGACGATCACGCCGTCGTCGGTGATCATGAAAGCGTTGAAGGCCATTCCGGCGCCGAAACTGTACAGCCCGGGAGCGACCTGGGTGGTCTGGTAGGCGGGATGCGCCTGCGCGGCGGGGCTGATCGCGCCGAACCCCAAGACCATCGCGGCGAACATCAGCAGCCGGCTCAACGGATTATCGCAGCGCATCGTTCTCAGCCTCGGATCACCTGCGGCCAGTATGGTCAGGCCCTGTATTCGGACCAGAGCCATTCACGCGACAAATCGAATGCCACTGCGTTATTCGGTACAGCCGAATTGTTACGCGACGTCCGCGTCCTTCTCACCGGGAGATAACGCCGCAGCGCTTATCCATGGGCGCTCCCATCCTGAAAGGCGCGATGCCATGAACAGGTCCAATCAGAAAGGCGAGATCGAGCGGCTGGAGAAATCGTTTTGGCAGTCGATGCTGGACGGCGCGCCCGAAGTGGCCACCCGCATGTTAACCGAACCCGCGGTCATGGTCAGCGCGCACGGCACGAACAAGTTCGACCATGCCGCTTACCTCAAGATGGCGAACGACGACAAATTCAAGTTGACCGACTACGAAATATCCGGGATGGACGTTATTTTCCCGACCGACGATGTCGCCGTCGCCAGCTACCACGTCAACCAGAAGATGCAGATGAACGGCAAACCCCTGGAGATGGAGGTGTACGACACGTCCACCTGGGTCAAGGTGGACGATCGCTGGCTGTGCGTGATGCACACCGAGAGCCCTGTCGCCTCGAAACATTGACCGCGCCGCCGCGCCCTTGAATTGATCCGGGACGCGGCGCTGGGGCAAACGAACATTCTCCGCGCGCCTGCCCGGCCGGCGCGCCGGTCGTTGCCAAGAATCGATCCGGTGAGCGAGCATCCCTTCACGTCCGGGATGCTCGCGAACTACTTGTCGAGCTTCGCCCGGCGAAGCCGACAGGAGAGGATCGAAAATGCAGCAACCTTCAGGGCCTCGGTCGCCGGCCGCCTATTTCGAGCGGATCGATACGAAGCGCTTTCGCGCCACCGAGCAGGTCGGCGGCGGCTGGAATCCCGCCGAACAGCACGTCGCCCCCGCCTTCGGCCTGCTCGCGCACACGGTCGAGGCCGATCGCGATGCGCGCCGCAGCGACGGCTTGCGCCTCGCGCGCCTGTCCTACGACATTCTCGGCATCATTCCGATCGACGTCGTCGACATCGAGGTCGCCGTGCTCAGGCCCGGCCGCACCATCGAACTGGTCGAAGCGCGCCTGAGCCACGCCGGCCGCGTCGCCCTGATCCTGCGCGCCTGGCTCATGCAGGAATACGACACCGCGGCCCACGCCGGCACCGCGCTGCCGCGCATCGCCCCGCCGGACCAGATGGAGCCGTGGGAACCGGGCTCGTTATGGCCGGGCGGATTCGTCCGCAGCGTGGACGTGCGCCGCGCCCAGATCGAACCCGGACGGGCGTTGTACTGGCTGCGCACCGCGGTGGCCATGATCGACGGCGAGCAGGTCAGCGCCACCGCGCGGGCGCTGGGCATGCTCGACATCTCCAACGGCATCACGCCGCGGGCGACGCCGGAAGCGATCGCGTTTCCGAATCTCGATCTCACCGCGCACTGGTTCGCGCCGCCCCGCGGCGAATGGCTGGGGCTAGACACCACGGTCAGCTTCGGCGCGGGCGGTTTCGGCCTCACCCACAGCATCATTCACGACAGCGGCGGCCCTATCGGCGCGGTGTCGCAGTGCCTTACCGTCCGGCCTCGCCTGTGATCGACGGGCCCGCCCTGCGGCGGGCCTATCGCGGAGAGTAACCGACTTACTTGGGCGAGCCTTCCGCCGCCGTGGTCAGGATGTCGTCGTCCTTCGTCCACGCCGGCGTGGTGATGGCGTAGCACTCCAGCGCCTCGATTTTCCTCGCGTCGCCCGCTTAATCCCGCCGCGCCACGACCACGCCCCAACCGTGTTCAGCAACGCCACAACCCGCCGATGGGCCGCCGGCTTTTCCGATACGGGCGGCAGCACGGTTTACCGATATTCGCGCCCTTCCACGCCGCCGACCGGCTGACGCACAATGGGGCGCAATTCGAAGGCCGCTCGCTGTCATCCATCGCGGGTGACAGTTCGCCGATCACCCGTCGCAACCCATTGCTCGGACGCGGTGGCCAAGGCCCGGGTGAACGAACGGCCGCCCTATGCTCCGCTTCGGAAAACCACGATGCCCTACCGACTGAATGCTCTGTCTCTCGGCCTGACCCTGGTGCTGGCCGGCAGCCTCGCCGCGTGCAAACCCGCCACGAACGAAACCGCGTCCGCGCCCGCGCAACCAGCGGCCCCCGCCGCCGCGCCGGTGTCCGGCATCGATCTGACCGGCCTGGACAAGACGGTGAAGCCCGGCGACGACTTCGACGCGTTCGCCAACGGCGGCTGGCGCAAGACTTTCGAAATCCCCGCCGACCGCTCCAACTACGGTGCGTTCACCCAGTTGCTTGAGACCGCGGAGAAACGCAACGCCGAGCTGATCGCGGAACTGTCCGCCGGCAAGCCCGCGGCCGGCACTGACGCGCGCCGCATCGCCGATTTCCACACCGCCTACATGGACGAAGCCGGCACCGAGAAGCGCGGCCTGCAGTCGCTGCAACCGCGGCTGGACGCGATCGGCGCGATCGCTTCGCGCGGCGATCTTTCGCGCGTGTTCGGCGCCGGCATTCGCGCCGACACCGATCCGCTCAACTCGACCAACTTCCACACCGACAACCTGTTCGGCGTGTTCGTCGCCAAGGATCTGCAAGAGCCGGCGTATGTCGCCACGCTGATGCAGGGCGGCCTGGGCATGCCCGATCGCGAGTACTACCTGTCGTCCGACAAGGAGATGGTGGAAACGCGCAAGAAGTACGAAACCTATGTGATCGCGCTGCTCAAGCAGGCCGGCATCGCCGATGCCGACAGCAAGGCGAAGGCGATCATCGCCCTGGAAACCAAGATCGCCCAGGCGCACGCGCCGCTGCTCGATTCGCAGAACGTGCACAAGGCCAACAACCCCTGGGACACCGCCGCCTTCGCCCAGCGCGCTCCGGGCATCGAATGGGCGACGTTCTTCGATGCGGCCGGACTGGCGGCGCAGAAGAAGATCGTCGCATGGCAACCCGGCGCGATCGCCGGCATCGCCCGTCTGGTCGGCAGCGAGCCGTTGCCGGTGTGGAAGGATTACCTCGCCTTCCACGCCCTGGATCACGCCGCCTGGAACGAGGCCCTGCGCGGCCCCGGCGAATTGCCCAAGGCCTACACCGACCTCGCCTTCGGCTTCCACGGCACCGCGCTCGCGGGCACGCCGCAGGCGCGCGAACGCGGCAAGCGCGCGCTCGACGCGACCAGCTCGGCGCTCGGCGACGCGCTGGGCAAGCTCTATGCGGCGAAGTACTTCCCGGCGGCGTCGAAGGCCAAGGTCGAGGAGATGGTCGGCAACATCCTCGCCGCTTTCGACGAGCGCGTGGATTCGCTGACCTGGATGACGCCGCAGACCAAGGCCAAGGCGCGCGAAAAGGCCAAGTCGATGCGCGTGAGCGTCGGCTATCCCGAACGCTGGCGCGACTACGCCTCGCTCGACATCCGTCCCGACGACGCGCTCGGCAACCGCCTGCGCGCGGAACTGCACGAGTACCGCTACCAGCTCGGCAAACTCGGCCAGCCGGTCGATAACGGCGAATGGTGGATGACGCCGCAGACGGTCAACGCCGTGCAACTGCCGCTGCAGAACGCGATGAACTTCCCGGCGGCGATCCTGGACAAGCCGTTCTTCGATCCCAACGCCGATGCGGCCGCGAACTACGGATCGATCGGCGCGGTGATCGGCCACGAAATCAGCCATGGCTTCGACGACACCGGCGCGGAGTTCGACGGCCAGGGCCGCCTGGCCAACTGGTGGACGCCGGCGGACACGCAACATTTCCAGGAAGCGACGAAGAAACTCGCCGACCAGTACAGCGCCTACGAGCCGTTGCCGGGCCTGCACGTCAACGGCAAGCAGACCTCGGGCGAGAACATCGCCGATGTGTCGGGCCTGACCATCGCCTACATGGCCTATCGCAAATCGCTCGGCGGCAAGCAGGCGCCGGTGATCGACGGCCTCAGCGGCGACCAGCGCTTCTTCCTCGCCTACGCCGAAACCTGGCGCAGCAAGATCCGCGACGCCGCCTTGCGCCAGCGCATCCTCACCGACGGCCACGCGCCGGCCGCGCAGCGCGCGCAGACCGTGCGCAACATCGACGCGTGGTACGACGCCTGGGGCGCGAAGCCGGGCGAGAAGCTGTATCTGGCGCCGGCCGATCGCATCAGGATCTGGTAACGGGCATCGCCGGAAGAAACCGTTGTCCCGGCCGCCATCGGCCGGGACGACTTCGTATTTGCGCGTAGTCTTCTCTACAGGCGTTCAATCCACTACCGGAGGCACACCGTGACGAATTCGGCACTCGCGACCTGGCATCGGATGGTCGAGACCCGCGACCCCTCGGGTCTGTACGCGCTGCTCGCCGAGGACGCCACCTTCCATTCGCCGGTCGTGCATACCCCGCAACACGGCCGCAAGCTGACGGCGTGGTATCTCAACGCGGCGTTCCAGGTGTTCTTCAACGACAGCTTCCGCTACGTGCGCGAGATCGTCGGCGACAGCGACGCGATGCTCGAATTCGAAACGCAGATCGACGGGATCATCGTCAACGGCGTCGACATCATCACCTGGAACGCGGCCGGGCAGATCACTCAGTTCAAGGTCATGCTGCGGCCGTTGAAGGCGATCAATCTGATCCATCAGCGCATGAGCGCATCGCTGCAAGCCAGCCAGTGAATACGCGGGCCGCCGCGGACGCACCTTCTGTTTCCGGCGCTGCCCTGGGCCGCCTGCGCCGTGCTCGGAGGCCGAAGCGGCCATGGCCCAGGTGCAATTCGCCGTCGTGCAGACCCTGGCCCACGACAGCGAAGGCAACCTCATCCATCCCAAGCTGCTGGAAAAGTATCAGCGCAAGTCGGTGGCGATCGTCGATTACGCCGAGCGCACCGAGCACTACACGTCGCTGATCCACGCCCACTTCGATGTCGTCCTGGAAGCCGTCGCCTGCGGACGCCACGAGCTCATCCGTCTGCATCGCGCCGGCGATATCGACGACGAGACGCTGCACGAACTGGACCGCGACCTCGACCTCGACCTCGAAGAGCTGAGCGCGATTTCCGCCAAGGCCTGAGGGCGCGGCAAGTTCCCGCGGCGAACGACAGCGCCCCGGGCTTAGCCGGGGCGCTGCATGATCGTACGGCTCAGCGCGCCGGTTCCGGCAGCGCCCGCAAATCCACGCGCGGCTTGAACCACGACGCGGTGCGGTTGAACGTGGTGCCCGGCGTCGCCGACTTATCGAAGAAGCCGGCATTGCGCAGATAGAACGCCGGAGCGACGGCGCCGCCGGTAACGTCCAGGCGCTGGCGATTCTGCGCGGTCGCATCGACCGACAAGCGCGCCGATTTCACTTCCGTCCATGCGCCGTCGCTGCCGACCGCCCACTGGTTTCCGTACAGCGCCATGCGGTCGAGGTAGCCCAGATCAGGATTGAAGGATTCGATGAACGAGTACACGCCCTTGTGGTAGGTGGACAGGCCTTCGTACTTCCAGCTGGCGATGAACTTCCACTGGCAATCGCCATAGCCGAGCAGGCACGGCGTGCCGAACCAGGCCGAGTACACAGTGTTGCCCTGTCCGTCCGGACGGGCCCGGGTGATGAAGCGATAGGTATGACCGGGTTTCCAGTCGTATCGCAGGAAGCTCTGGCCGCCGGTGCCCTCGCCGCCGAAGTCCTGCGCGATCACGTCCTTGCCCTTCTTCAGCAGCGTCGTCTTGCCGTTGGGCGCGTCCCAGACCGAGAACAGCACGCGACGCTCGGTCGCTGAATTGACCTGGATACCGAAATAGCCCTGAGCGAAGCCGTTGGCCATGAAGTACGAGCCGATCGGATCGTACTTAACCGGTACGGTGAGCTCGCTGTAGAAATACTCCGTGTTCTCCGGGACGGCGAAGCCCAGATGGCCCGAAGGCCCGCGGCGCGACCAGTAGAAGTTGGCCGGGTCGTCGGCGAAGACCAGGCCCGCGGCGGTGGCGCTGCCGCCGATTTCCAGGCCGGAGATATCGCCGTAGTAGCTGCCGTCGGTGCTGACGCCGCGCAGATCGACCTTGACGTAGCCCGGATGGCCGATGGTGAAGGTACCGGCGTGGAACGAGGCCGTGTCCGTGCCCGACAGCGACGCGAGCCGGCGCTGGCCGTCGATGGACACCTCGACGGTGCTCCGGTTGGCGCCGTTCAAGGCGCCCACCAGCGAGACCTCGAGCTTCCCGGCCTGCTTGACGTAGACATACACGCTGGCGACGGCCTGGTCCGAGTTCCAGTTGTGCAGGCCGGTGTTGTCGACCAGTTCTTCGCCGTTCGCGGCCGGACGGGTGATGAAGGCGTTGCCTCCCAATGGAACGACGGTTTTCGTTTGCGCGAACGAGGAGCCGGGCAGGAGCGCCAGGGATAACAGGAACCAGAAAGCGAGGTGTCGCATGGTCGTTCTCCGTATGCGAAGTGCGGGCGGTGCGTCGGGGAAACCGCCGGCGATGAGGCGCTGCGCGTTCGAATTGCCGTTTCGCATTGCGTGTACCCCCATGGGTCGGAACAGGCGCAATCGCGCGATGGCCAGTGAGGCCGGCAAGGAAATCGCAGGCGCCGCATCGCAAGCGGCGTGCGTGTCGCCACGTTGGGGGCAGGCGAGGTGGCGGCGATTACGTCACAGCCTTTCGAACAACGTCAATGGAGCGCGAGGCGTGTAATTCCGCGATCACGCCACGACGCGGCTTTGCGAGGATTAACAGGCGCTCATGAAATTTTTCCGCGGCCTTCGCGCGGGACGCGACGGCGCGAAACGCGCCGACGGCGGCATCCGGGGCGGCCGCTTTCGAGCCGTTCGGCGGCTCGCCGCTTGCCTGGAAATTTAGAACGTCCGGTTTCGATACCATCACCGAAAAACAAGGCATGCATAACGGAAAGCAGCGCCGAATACCGGTTGCCGTTTCATCTCGACATCCGCGTCACTTCCGCGCAACGCCTTCGGGGCGTGCCAGACGGCACTTTCATAACATCAGATTGAATTAACAGGCCCGTGTGACGCGATCGAGCGCGCATTCGAAAGCGATGACGGATCGAGCCCGCGCGATCCTTCTCGCTGCGTTAACGATCGGCTATGGATAACTTACGTCCGCAGCCCAGCGCAGCATCACCGCCACCATCGATGTCAGTCGTTTAATGGAGAACAGATCATGAGGAAGTTGTACCTGACCGCCCTGATGGGGTTCGCTTTCGGAATGAGCCAGAACGCGTTCGCGGAAATCGTCAACGTGACCAACAGCGCCGACGGCGCGACCCGGGACAGCGCGATTGCCGCGGTCAAGGAAAAACTGACCGCCGCCTGCAAGGATCGCGGCGGCACGCCCGACGCGAAATCCTTCGAACTCGACGGCGAGCAGAAAAGCTCGAACCCCGATGTTCCCAAGCCGTTTCACGTCGATGCACGAATGAAATGCGACCTGCCGCAATCATGACCCAGGCCCCGTCTAGCCCTGTGGGTTAGCCCGGGCACCATCGAGTAAAGCCCCGCTGCGGCGGGGCTTTTGCGTTGGGCCAGGCGCCGATGGCGGCCGCATCGGCGGGGTCGAACCTGGATCGCTTACTGCGGCCGGATCGGCCTGGCTTCGTAGTAAGTCTTGAAAATGCTGCGGCCCTGCGCCTCCGCCGCGTCCCACTGCTGCGAGGTCAAATCTTTGCCGAAACGAGTCGGGCCGCTGGCCCATAGCGCGTCGAATTCGGAACCGCGCCGGCCCCGGACCAGATCGCGCGCGTAGCGATACGCCATTTCCTGCACCCGGTCGCGGGGCAGCAATCCACCCTGACCGGAATACGCTTCGATGTACTGGTCCAATGCGCTCGAATCCCCCGCGGCCAAGCCCTGCTGGAGCCATTCGCGCGCCAGCGTTCGCTGCGCGGCCACGCGCTCGATATCGGCGATCAGTTCGTTGCGGCCGCGCTGCGCCTGCTGTGTCCAGGCATAGACATAGGAGAGTCTGGCGCCCTTGACCTCGCCCCGGCCGGCGCGTTCCAGCCACGACATGGACTCGTCCAGGGTCGCACGGTCCAGGCTGGCGCAGGCGTCGTAGGTCGCCAGATCCTCGCTGAATCTGTTGCCCAGGTTCTCCATGCGGCCTTGCGATGCGGGCGCCGAACCTGCGAACTCCATTTCCTGATCAAGTTCCGCCAGCAATTTCTGCGGCGCGTAGTCTTCCAACGCCTTGCTGCATTGTCCATAGCGTGTTCCCAAGGCATACGCGGCCTTGAGATCGCCGCGTTCCGCCGCGGCGCGGATTTCGCCGTGGATCTCGTCGATCGGCAGGAGCCACCATCGCGCGTTCGGGCTCCTTTTCTCCATGTCGGCCAGAACGATCGCCTTTGTTGCGGCACGCTGCTTCGCCGAGCTTTGCGGAAGCTTGGACAAACGCTGGCGAAGTACATCGGCGGAATTCTGCGCGCCCGGCGCCGGGCGACCCTGCGGTCCGGTCGCCGCCGCCTCCACGATTGCGATGTCCGGCGACGGCACGCTGCGCACCGGCGTCAGCCGCGTCAGATAAAACCACACCGCCAGCGCGACGAGCGCCAACGACAGTCCACCCCATCCCAGCCAGCGTTTCATCGCGGCGCCCTGTGTTGTTGGAAGGCCTGCACGATTTCGGCCGATCGCCGCTCGGAATCGCGCACTTGCTGAGGCGTGGACGCCGCCAGCAATTGCTCCTCCATCATGTTCACGACGCCCTCCGGCAACTTGCGCCCCTCGGCGGTGCGACGATAAGCCTTCCAGTAAGCCAGAGACTGCGTCGTATCGCGGCCCAGAAACGGCATGTTCCCGTGCGCGGCCGCCAACGCCAGCAGCGACTCCGGCTCGCCCGATTCGAACGCGCGGCGCAGGTAGCCGCGCGCCCGTTCGCGCCGCGCGACCACCTCGTCCGCCTTGTCCAGCAGATCGGCATCGGAGGCGAGATCGTCGAACGCGAAACGTCCGTAGTCGGTCATCGCTTTCGTATGGCCCTGCTGCGCCGCCAATTCGAACCACGCGCGCGCGTCGCCCTTGCGCACCGACGCCGGCAGGTCTCCCACGCCGCCGCAGATCGCATCGGCTTCGTTCTTGGCGTACAGCATCATGTCCAGCAGATCCGGATCGTCCAGTTTGCGGCTGCCCATGCGTATGGAGGCGCCGGCGTGCGCGACCACGCCCGCCAGCATCTCGGTAAACTCGCCGCCGGGTATCGGCTTGTACTCGCGGCAGCGGCTGATGATCTGGCCCAGGCGATAAGCCGCCCGCGCATCGCCCGCGCGCGCGCGGACTTCGAGTTCTTTGTGGATGTCCTGGAACGTCCCCGTGGGCAGCGGCGCCGCGGCCGGGCCGGAACCCGACACGCGTGTACCGGTATCCGCCGCCACCGAAGCCGACGCCTGCCCGTCGCTGGCCCGACGATCGCGATTCAACCCCCACCAACCGCCCAGGCCGAGCGCGAGCACCGCCAATCCCGTTATCGAGGCCCCGACTATCCAGCGGCCTCTTGTGCGCCTTTCCATACCCACGCTTGCCTCCTGCGATCCATGACGCCAGCCATGCGGCCCCACCGTAGTCCGCCGGCCTTGCGGCTGTCATCGGCAGGGCGGGCGCTGCGAGCGGCTGAGTTTCGCATACCTGCAACCGGCGTTCCGGAAAACCTGATGGACACCTGCGTCCAGTATCCGCTGAGCAGCGACGACGCCCCGGGCCGCCGCGCCGGCGACCCCGGCCGCGGCGAGACCTCGATCGCGCGTATCGGCTTCGACCACATGGGCGGCGGCGACGTGGATTGCGAGGGCGACAAATAAGCATCGCGTATTGAATAACCCGGTCAGTTCCTTTCGCGATCCGGGTACATCGCCGCGCATGCGCGTTGGATAACGTTCGGTCTCCAGCCACTTCAGCAAGGACCGAACATGAAGAGTCGCACCTCGATGGCCGCTGCGGGCATGACGCTCGCGTTGTCCGGCCTGATCCCGCTCACGGCGATGGCGCAAGACCCGATGGCGGCGCAGCATCGTCATTGCGAACGCGAATTCGAGCGCGTTTCCGAAGCGCTCGGCGATGCCTTCGCCCGCCGCGACCTCAATCGATTCATGGCCGGCTTCGCCGACGATGCGATCCAGGTCAACAGCCTCGGCCAGGTGCTCAACGGCAAACCGGCGATCACCGCGTTCTATCGCGCGGTGATGGCCAACGAGTACGTGTTCAAGCGCACCTTGCTGGCGCAGACGATCAGCCAGTGTTCGAGCGCCGTGGTCGTCGACCGCATCGAGTTCACCATTCCGTCCGCCGGCATCACCCTGCACGCGATCGATGTCGC
Organism: Lysobacter sp. ISL-50; assembly: GCF_018612875.1. GTDB lineage: Bacteria > Pseudomonadota > Gammaproteobacteria > Xanthomonadales > Xanthomonadaceae > Lysobacter. Next base: position 33,697 of record NZ_JAGGRI010000028.1, read on the forward strand.
CAACTGGGCGAAGGTGCGCGGTCAATGGCGGTTGAGCGCGGATACGACCACGCCGATCGCCAACCCGTAGCCCGGGCCGGCGACGCTCAGGTTGCGTGTGTGGCGCAATGACGTTCCGCGCATCGCGACACGGCCAGGCATGGCGCGCCATGCTTGGCCGAACGCGTTTTCGCTAGATGCATCCACCGGCACTCAGCCGGCGAAGTAGGACGATTGATCGGTGTCGGCCAACAGGCTCGAGGTCCGATCGGTGCACGCCGGACTGGCAGCGACTTACGGCAGTCGCATCGAAAGCTCGACATCGTCGGCGAAGGGAATCGACATATAGCCCGATGCCGGCGAACGCACATGCGCCAGATAGTCCGGGCTGTAGTCGGCGTTGTCCGCGACGATGAATGCGCCGGGCCGCAGGCGGGCTTCCACCAGCGCCAGCACTTCCGGGTAAAGCGACTTGGCGCCATCGAGCAGGAGCAAGTCGATCGAATCGGGCAGGTCCGAGGCCAGGGTCTGCAACGCGTCTCCCGCGCGAACCTCCACCAGATCGAGCAATCCGCCCTCGGCGAAGTGTTGCCTGGCGCGCGCGACCTTGGCCGGCTCGAACTCCGTGGTGATGATCCGGCCGCCGCCGTTGTCGCGAACGGCCGCGGCCAGATGCAGCGTCGAGATTCCGAAAGAGGTGCCGAATTCGACGACACTGCGGGCGTTGGATGCGCGCGCCAGCATGTAGAGCAGATGACCGGTTTCGCGCGAGACCGGAAGCCAGAGATCCTTCATCCGTTCGTAGAAATCCAGGTACTCGGTTTTGCTCGTCATCAGGCGCAAACGCTCGTCGCGCGACATCTCGGCGACCGCCGGGCTGGTCGCCGCATCGGCCTCCTTGAAGAGCCGTTCGAGCAAGGGCGCGAGGGGTGACACTGCAAGGGTGTTCATAGCGATATCTGCCTTGATTGGGGGAAATCCGGTGTCGACACACAATACGAATAAACCGTCGTATTTTGTATTCGCATTAGATTTCGTCCGATTCCAGCCAAGGCGAATCGCCTGTTTTTACCTGTTATTTCGATGACAGACGGCTTTCCTGACCGAGCGTATTTAGGTCATCTGCGCATCGCTGTTCGCATTTCAGGGCCGCAAGTCGATCGACCCTGCGCAAACACAAAGCCAGCCGTCTCGCGTTGACCGACGCAAACGCTCGCGGCCGCAGCCGCGGCGCGCCGATTTTCCCGACTGGGCCTATGATGCGGTCAGCACCTCATCTCGAATCCGCATCGACAGGCCGGCCATGACCGCTCGCAAAGCGCCCAGAATTTCTTCGCGAAAGCAGCCGAAACAGGCCAGATCGAACCAGCTCGTCACCGCGATCCTGCAGGCGGCCGCGCAGGTTCTGGCGGTGGAAGGCGCGCAGCGGTTCACCACCGCACGGGTGGCCGAGCGAGCCGGCGTCAGCGTCGGATCGCTGTATCAGTACTTTCCCAACAAGGCCGCGATTCTGTTCCGGCTGCAGAGCGACGAATGGCAGCAGACGACCGATCTGCTGAGCGCCATCCTGAAAGATGCCGCGAAACCGCCACATGAGCGCCTGCGGGCGCTGGTCCATGCCTTCATCCGCTCCGAATGCGACGAAGCGCAGATGCGGGTGGCGCTCAATGATGCCGCCCCGCTCTACCGCGACGCGCCTGAGACGAAGAAAGCCCGCGCCCGGGGCGAGCGCACGCTGCAGGCCTTCATGCGCGAGATCCTGCCGAACACGCCCAGCGCCGCGCGCCTGCGCGCGGGCGACCTGATCGGCACGACGCTCAGCACCGTGGGCAAACAGTTCTCGGAAACTCCGCGCACCGCGGCGCAGATCAAGGCCTACTCGCAGGCCATGTCGGACATGTTCCTGGCCTATATCGAACGCATCGGTTCGACCCAGGCGTCCGCTTCATCGAAGGCGCATGGACGCAAAGCGCGGATGCGCCTCGACGGCGCGCTTACTGGATGACGTAGCCCGAGAACCGCCACATCCCGTCTTCGTCCCGACGCAGGGACACCAGTTCCGTCGCCGCGCGCTTGCCCTGGAACTGGCTGGAGAATTCGACGCTGGCGTACAGGCCCGGAGGAAGCTTGGCGCCGTTGCCCACCATTTCGCGCCGCACCGCGATCCAGTTGCGCGAACTGGCCGCGCCCAGCGGCTTGCGGCTCTTGCCGACATAGCCGACGAAGTCTTCACGCTTGGCGCTGCGCTTGGTCACGTTCGACGAGTTGTCCCACAACGCGCCGGCCTGATCGCGATCGATCGCCTGCAGCAACTGCAACGCGGAGTTCGCCAGGGTATTGGGGTCGATGTCGCGCGCGGCGGCCGACTGGGTCGCCGCGGCCGGTCGCGCCGCCTGACCCTGGCTCTGCCCCTGGGCGATCGCCGATGCGGACACGACGCACAACGCCGCCGCCATCGCGGTTACGAAAAATTTCATGGCCCTACCTCGGTTGTTGCTTGATGGATGAAAACGACGCGGCGATTCACTCTTCCACATCGGCCTTGATCTCGACGCGGCGATTGGGCTGCAGGCAGGCGATCAAGTCGCTGCGCTGCATCGAGGACTCGCAATTTCCGACGACCGGCTCCGTCTCGCCGCGGCCTTCGGCGGAGATCAGCCGCGCCGGCACGCCTTCGTCGATCAAGAGCTGACGCACGGTTTCGGCGCGCTGGCGCGACAGCGCCTGATTGGCTTGTTCGCTGCCGATCAGGTCGGTGTGTCCGATCACCCGCACCGAGCGCAAGGTCTTGGCATTGCGCAGTTCGCCAGCGATGCGCGCGACCTCAGCCCGGCCGCCCGCCTGCAGATCGCCGGCGCCGGAGCGGCCGAACGCGAACAAGGCATCGGCGGACACGGAGAAGTTACGCGTGGTGGCCGCCGCAGGCGCCGCCGGCATGGCCGCGACGGGCTCGCGCAGCAGTTCGCCGCAGGTTTGCGGTTGCCAGTAGAAACTGCGCGCCAGATAGTTCTGGTCGAAAATCACCTTGTACTGGCAGGTGGTCACGCTGCCGTCGCGGCGGAAATGGAAGAGGTAGTCCCATTCGCGAACGCCGGCGTAGCCTTCGCGGAAGTGCGGGCGTCCCAGCAGGTGATAAAGCTGCTCCTTGCCGACGCCGGGCGCGACCAGGCGCAGGTTGTCGAGGTTGGGAAAGGTTCCGTCTTTCAGCACCGCGCGCTCGGGCGCCGGAAACACCACTTCGCCCGGCACGCCGTCGGCGGAAATATCGCGACTGACATGTCGGGTACCGCAAGCGGACAGCAGTCCCATCGCGACCGTGCACGCGATCGCTATGCCAGCGAATCGTTTGGCTTCCATTGGATGTTCCTCGCTTTGACTGGTGACCATCGGTCGGCGCACATGACGCGCGCCGCCGGACAGAGTTCTGATTCGTTCGGGTTCCGCGACCAAGACCTCATCGGATTGCGCGCGGCGCCCTTCGGCGCCGCGCGCATCGCTTCACCACTGGATACCCGCGCCGACCGAGAAGCCCCAGTCGCGCGCGGTGTTTCCGCTGGCCTGGGCCTTGTAGACCCAGCGGCCGTTCTCGGTGATGCCCGACAGGCCCACCGCCATGCCGTATTCGCCCTGATAGCCGCCGGCCGCGATCGCGAGCATGCTCTTGCCCGGCAGATACGCCTGCGGCAAGCCCGCCATCGCCATCGCCGAGGACGTGCCGGCGCGGAAGTCCTTGCGCAGGTTCCACACGTCGTAGTCGAACTTCTGGAAGCGCGCGTCGGTGTAGGCCTTCGATTGATCGACGGCGGAACTCACCCCGGCGTTGAGCTGGCTGACGTTGACCGCGTCGGTACCGGCGATGCCGGGCGCCACGCCGGTGATGGTGCGGCCGCCGACGTTGACCTCGCCGGTGGAGGTGCTGTTGCCGACGTAAGCGGCGTTGTATCCGCTCTGCGCGCCGACCGTGGTGGCCGATCCGGACCCCAGCGCCACGCTGTTGGCGTGGCTGGCCGTCGCGCCGGTGCCCAGCGCGGTGCTGGCATTGCCGCTGGCCGTACTCTGGTTGCCCACCGCCAAGGCGTTGTTGCCGCTGGCCACCGCGCCGTTGCCGCCCGCCGACGAATTGGTGCCGGTCGGCTGCGGCTTGGCGATGTTGCCTTCCTGGCTGACCTGGAACATGCCGTCGGAACCGTTCTGCACATTGGTGATGCGGCCGTCGAAGCCGTTGACGGTGTTCGACAGATTGGCGACGTTGCCTTCGACCTGGGTGATGCGGCCGTCGAAGCCGTTGACCGTGGTGCTCAGGTCGGCGATGTCGCCCTCGACGTTGGTCACGCGTCCGTCCAGCGCATTGACCGCCTGATTGGTCGCGTGCAACTGCGAGCCGTTGACCGCGTCGGTCGAAGTCTCCGACAAGCGACCGGCGGCGACGTTGGTGAGGGTGCGTTCGGCGCCCGCGCTGCCCACGCTCACCGTTCCCACCGGCGCGGCACCGGCGAAGTTGTACGTGGTGCCGGCGATGGTGGCGCTGGCGGTGCCCACCGCGGCGGCGGTGGAGGAGCCCGCGCCCAGCGCCACGCTGTTGGCGGTGCCGGCGGTGGCGCCGGTGCCGATCGCCACCGCATCGCCGGCGGTGGCGCTGGCGTTCACGCCCGAAGCGATCGCGCCGGTCGCGGTGGCGCCGTTGTTGGCGTAGTTGCCGCCCTGCACGCCGCCGTCGTTGACGCTGTAGTAATGCGCGGTGCCGGAGGAAACCGCCTGGTTCAACTGATCCAGGTTCACCGCGTCGGTGCCGTTGGCGCCGGCGCCCACGTTGGTGATGGTCGTGCCGCCGGCGTTGATGCCGACGTTGGTGATGCTGGGGCCGCCGGCGATGGTCAGGCCGTTGGTGGTGATCGTGGTATTGCCGACCACCACGCTGTTGAAGCTCGGGTCCGGCACCACGCCGACCGTCAAGGTGCCGGAGGCGTCGTCGTAGGCGACCGTGGCGTTGCTGCCGGCGGCCACGGTCAGGGTTTCGTTGGGCGCGATATTGCCGCTGTTGGCGCCGGCGGCGATGTTCCAGCCGGCGCTGGCGTTGTTGTTCACCTGGGTCAGCGCGTCCTGCACGTTGGTGTAGTTGTTGCCGCCGACCGCCAGGCCCGCCGTCACCGTGTGCGTGGCCGGGTTGTAGACCGAGGTGCCGCCGAGCGAGGCCGCGGTGCTGTTGCCCAGCTGATCCAGGTTGACGCCCAGCGCGCCCACCGCCTGATTGGTCGCGAACAACTGCGAGCCGTTGATCGCATCGGTGGAAGCGCCCGACACCCGGCCCGCGGCGACGTTGGTGAGGGTGCGCTCGGCGCCGACCGCGCCGACGCTGACCGTGCTGGTCGGCGCGATGCCGGCGTAGTTGTAGGCCACCCCGTCGATGGTGTCGCTGCTCGTCGCCACCACCGTAGCGGTGACCGAACCCGAACCCAGCGCCACATCGCCGGCCTGCGTGCCGGCGACCGCGCCGTTGCCCACGGCCGTGCCGCCGGCCACCGTGGCGCTCGCACCCACGCCCGCGGCCAGCGCGTTGACGCCGCTCGCGCCGTCGTTGTTGTAGTTGCCGCCGGCGACGCCGTTGTCGTTGACGCTGTAGTAATGCGTGGTCGCCGCCCGCGCCGCCGCGGTCAACTGCGCCACGTTCACCGCATCGGTGTCCCGCGCGCCGGCCGCCACGCCGGTGATCTGGCGCGTGTCGGTCCCATTGCCCACGCTCACCGCGCCCAAGGTGCTGCGCCAGGTCGGCGAGGTATCGGTGGAAGGCAGACCGCTGACCGGGTCGTAACCGGCCACGCCGGCGGCGGTGTTGGCCACCGAGCCGCGGCCCAGGGCCACGCCATCGACGGCGGTCACCGAGGTGTTGGTGCCCAACGCGGTGGCGCCGGATACATCCGCGATGGCGTTGCGGCCCAGCGCCGCGCCGGCTACCAGCGCCGGATCGATCACGCCGCCGTTGTAGGTCGCATTGGCGCCGTCGCCGAACGCCGCGCCGCCGTTGCCGGCGCGCGCCGAGGCGCCCATCGCGACCGAACCCGTGGCGATCGCGTCGGTGCCGATCGCGATGGCGTTGACTCCGCTGGACGCCGCGTTCAGACCCATGGCGATCGCGCCGGTGGCGCTGGCGTTGGCGGTGTTGCCGATGGCGAGGGCGCTTTCCGCCGACGCCGAACTCGACCGGCCCAAGGCCGTGGAATACAGACCCGTCGCGTTGGCGTCGTAACCCGCGGCCAGGGCCGAGGTCGCGGTCGCATCGGCGAAATGGCCGATCGCCACCGCCTGGCTCGCGGTGGCCGTCGACACCATGCCCAGCGCGACCGCGTAGGCATCGGTCGCGCGCGATGCGTCGCCGATCGCCACCGCGCCGTTGCCGCCGGACAGGGACGCCCCGCCGATGGCGATACCGAGGCGGACATTGGCCGTGGCGCCGACGCCGATCGCGATCGTGTTCTGGGCCGAGGACAAGCTGTTGATGCCGAGCGCCACCACGCCGCCGGTGATGGCCTGCGCGTTGGTGCCGATGGCGACGCCGTTGTCCTGGCTCGCCGTCGCGCCGAAGCCCGCGGCATACGACCCCACACCGGTCGCGCTGGCGTTCACGCCGGAAGCGATCGCGTTGACGCCGCTCGCGCCGTCGTTGTTGTAGTTGCCGCCCACGACGCCGTTGTCGTTGACGCTGTAATAGTGCGTGCGCACCGCGGTGGTCGCGTCGGTCAACTGGCTGACATTGACCGCATCCGTGCCGGCCACGCCGGGCGCGACGTTGTTGATGACCAACCCACCGGCATTGATGCCGGAAGTGGTAACACTGGGCCCACCGGTGATGGTCAGGCCGTTATTGTTCAACACGGTGTTGCCGGCGGTGACGCTGTTGACGGTGATGTCGTCGGCCAGATCGAAGCTGACGTTATCGCTGGCCGCGGTCTTGCTGACCACGATATTGCCGTCGGTGTTGTTCAGATCGACCGCTTCGCCCGGCGCCACGTTGCTGGCATTGGCGCCCTGCGCGCTGACGTTCCAGCCCGCATTGGCGGTGGTGGCGACCTGTTCGATCGCCTGATTGGTCGCGAACAACTGCGAACCGTTGATCGCATCGGTCGAGCCACCCGACACCCGGCCGGCGGCGACGTTGGTGATCGTCCGCTCCGCGCCGGCCGTACCCACGCTGACCGTGCTGGTCGGCGTGATGCCGGCGTAGTTGTACGCGGTCCCGGCGATGGTGTCGCCAGCCGTCGCCACGACGGTGCCGGTGACCGAACCCGAACCCAGCGCCACGTCGCCGGCCTGGGTCGCGGCGGTCGCACCGAAGCCCACCGCGGTCGCGCCGGCGGTGGTCGCGGTCGCGCCCACACCCGCGGCCAACGCGTTGACGCCGCTCGCGCCGTCATTGTTGTAGTTGCCGCCCACGACGCCGTTGTCGTTGACACTGTAGTAATGCGTGCGCACCGCGGTGGTCGCGTCGGTCAACTGGCTGACATTGACCGCATCCGTGCCGGCCACGCCGGGCGCGACGTTGTTGATGACCAGGCCGCCGGCATTGATGCCGGAAGTGGTGACACTCGGTCCGCCGGTGATGGTCAAGCCGTTGTTGTTCAACACGGTGTTGCCGGCGGTGACGCTGTTGACGGTGATGTCATCGGCCAGATCGAAGCTGACGTTGTCGCTGGCCGCGGTCTTGCTGACGACGATGTTGCCGTCGGTGTTGTTCAGATCGACCGCTTCGCCCGGCGCCACGTTGCTGGCATTGGCGCCCTGCGCGCTGACGTTCCAGCCCGCATTGGCGGTGGTGGCGACCTGTTCGATCGCCTGATTGGTCGCGAACAACTGCGAACCGTTGATCGCATCGGTCGAGCCACCCGACACCCGGCCGGCGGCGACGTTGGTGATCGTCCGCTCCGCGCCGGCCGTACCCACGCTGACCGTGCTGGTCGGCGTGATGCCGGCGTAGTTGTACGCGGTCCCGGCGATGGTGTCGCCGGCCGTCGCCACAACCGTACCGGTGACCGAACCCGAACCCAGGGCCACGTCGCCGGCCTGGGTCGCGGCGGTCGCGCCGAAGCCCACCGCGGTCGCGCCGGCGGTGGTCGCGGTCGCGCCCACGCCCGCGGCCAACGCATTGACGCCGCTCGCGCCGTCGTTGTTGTAGTTGCCGCCCACGACGCCGTTGTCGTTGACGCTGTAGTAGTGCGTGCGCACCGCCGTGGTCGCATCGGTCAACTGACTGACGTTGACCGCATCCGTGCCGGCCACGCCGGGCGCGACGTTGTTGATGACCAACCCACCGGCATTGATGCCGGAAGTGGTAACACTGGGCCCACCGGTGATGGTCAGGCCGTTATTGTTCAACACGGTGTTGCCGGCGGTGACGCTGTTGACGGTGATGTCGTCGGCCAGATCGAAGCTGACGTTATCGCTGGCCGCGGTCTTGCTGACCACGATATTGCCGTCGGTATTGTTCAGATCGACCGCTTCGCCCGGCGCCACGTTGCTGGCGTTGGCGCCCTGCGCGCTGACGTTCCAGCCCGCGTTGGCGGTGGTGGCGACCTGTTCGATCGCCTGGTTGGTCGCGAACAACTGCGAACCGTTGATCGCGTCGGTCGAGGCACCCGATACCCGGCCGGCGGCGACGTTGGTGATCGTCCGCTCCGCGCCGACCGTACCGACGCTAACCGTGCTGGTCGGCGCGACGCCGGCGAAGTTGTAGCTCGTGCCGTTGATCGTCGTGCTGGGCGTCGCCATCGCTGCCGCGGTGACCGAACCCGAGCCCAGCGCGACCGCGCCGGCCTGGGCGGCGGCGCTGTTGGCGCCGAGCGCGATGGCGTTGTCCGCGCTGGCCGCCGCGGTGCTGCCGAAGGCGAGCGCGCTGGCGCCGGCGGCGTTGGCGGTGTTGCCCAGCGCCACGGCCCCGAGGCCGTTGGCGATGTTGGCGTTGCCGAGCGCCACCGCGCCGTTGCCGGTGGCGGTGTTGTTCGCGCCCACGCCCACCGCGCCGGTGCCGCTGACGGTGTTCGGATCGCCGATCGCCACGGCGCCGTCGCCGTTGACGCTCTGGCTCTCACCGATCGCCACCGCGCCGGTACCGCCGAGCACCTGCGAGTTGCGGCCGATCGCGACCGAGCCCGGGCCGGCCGTCGCCGCCACTGTGTTGGTATCGCCCAATGCCACGGTCGAAGCCGCCAACGCCTGCGTGGACGCGCCGATCGCGGTGGCGCGCGCCGCCGTGGCGCTCGCGCCGGGGCCGATCGCGGAGGCGAACTCGCCCGATGCGCTGGCGAACTCGCCGAGCGCCAGGCTGTTGGTGGCGCTGGCATTGGCGAAGGCGCCCACCGCGGTGGAGCCGCTGACGCCCGATGCCTGGGCGTCGACGCCGATCGCGACACTGCTGACCGCCGAGGCCGCGGTGCCGGTGCCGAGCGCGACCGCGTCGCCGCCCGATGCGCTGGCCTGATAGCCCTGCGCCACGGCCTGATCGCCCGACGCCGTGGCGGCGATGCCGGCGGCCATCGAATTGGCCCCGGTCGCGCCGTCGTTGAGGTAGTTCGCCCCGTGCGTGCCGCCGTCGTTGACGCTGTAGTAGTGCAGCGGCGTGCTGGCCGCGATGGCTTCGATCGCCTGGTTGGTGGCGAACAGCTGGCTGCCGTTGATCGCATCGGTCGAACCGCCCGAGATGCGCCCCGCCGCCACGTTGGTGATGGTCCGCTCGGTGCCGGCGTTGCCGACGCTGACGGTGCTGGTCGGCGCGATGCCGGCGAAGTTGTAAGTCGTGCCGCCGATGGTGCCGCTGGGCGTCGCCACCGCTGCCGCGGTCACCGAACCCGAGCCCAGCGCCACGTCGCGCGCATTGTTGGCCACCGCGGTGTCGCCGAACGCGACCGCGCCCGCCGCCAGCGCGCGGCTGGTGCTGCCGATGGCGACGCTGCCCTGGCCGACCACGGCGTTCTGGAAGCCGATGCCAACCGCGCCCTGCGCCGGCGTGCCGGCCACGCCGACCGCCTGACCGCCGCCGCCGACCATGTTGGTGTTGCCGATGCCGATCGAGCCGTTGCCGGTCGCGGTGTTGTCCAGGCCCTGCGCCACCGCGCCATTGCCGCTGGCGGTGTTCGGGTCGCCGATCGCCACGGCGCCGTTGCCGCTGGCGAAGTTGCCCGAACCGATAGCGACGGCGCGGCCGCCGGTGGCGGTGGAGCCGCGGCCGATGGCGACCGCGTCATCGGCATCGGCGACGGATTCGCCGCCGATGGCGATGGCGTTGGCGCCCGAGGCGAGCGCGCCCAGCGTGGAATTGCCGCCGACGGCGACCGAACCGATGCCGGTGGCGCGCACTGCTGTTGCCGCGCTGTTGCCGCCCGAGCCGAGCGCTGTCGCGAAGTCGGCCGCCGCGTTCGTCCGGGTGCCGACCGCCAGCGCGTCCACGCCGGTTGCCCGGCTCCCGACACCCAGTGCGACGGCGCGATCCTGCGACGCGGTCACGTCCGTGCCGATGGCGATGGCACCCGCCGACAGCGCGCCCGATCCGGCCAACGTGCGCGCGCCGAGATTGATGGAGTTGATCGCGGACGCGATCGACTGGAAGCCGATGGCGATGGCGTTGCGGCCGCCCGCGTTGGCGCTGCTGCCTTGCGCGATGGCATCCAGTGCGGATGCGTTGGCCTGGGTGCCGACGGCGATCGCGTTGCCCACGCTGGCATTCGCGTTCAGGCCGATCGACGTCGTCGCGTTGTCCGCCACACCGATGCCCGCGTTGGTGCCGATGGCGATATTGTCGTTGCCGCTTACCAGGCTGCCGGCCGCGGCACTCAAGGTGGCATCGTAGGCGACCGTGCCGTCGCCCGTGCCGAAGGCGAGATTGCGCGTTCCGGTGACGCCCGAACCGGCGCCGCGCATCGCGCTGGCGACGCCGCCGCCCACGGCGGCGTTCCGCGCGCCGCTGACCAGCGTGCCGGCGGCGACGCCCAGTGCGGCCGAACCGGTATTGGCGGTGGTCGAACCCGCGCCGGCGCCCTGGCCGACCGCGACGGTGCTGGCCCCGAACGCGATCGCTTGCGCTCCCAGCGCAAGCGAACTATTGCCTTCCGCCCGAGCGGCGTTGCCCAGGGCGGTGGCGGCGGCGCTGGTCGCCGTCGCCAAACGGCCGCCGGCGAACGTATTGACGCCGCTGGCATTGGCGCCAGAACCGATCGCAGTGGAAAACCCGCCGCTGGCGTTGGCGAAAGAACCCAAGGCGCTGGCGGCGGCTCCGGTGGCCTCGGCGGCCGCGCCGACCGCGGCCGCATTGGTGGCGCTCGCGTTCGTCTGGGCGCCCAATGCGGTCGCGTTGATCCCAGTGGCGGCAGCCGTGTTACCCATCGCAGCGCTACCTTGCGCGGCCGCATTGGCGGCAGTGCCGAGTGCGACGCCGAAACCCCCGGTAGAGCGCGAATTAACGCCGATGGCGATGTCGTTCGGCGTGGCGGGCGTACCGACAACGCCCGCGAGTGCGTTCAATCCCAGTGCGATCGACTGATTGCCCACTGCCTTGGATTGAATGCCGATGGCGACGGTTCTGGTAGAACTGGCCTCCACGTCCGTGCCGATGGCGATGGCGCTTTCGGCCAGCGCGCCTGTTCCGGCGGCGGTGCGAGAGCCCAGATAAATGGAGTTCAATGCCGAGGCGCGCGCCTGCGCGCCGATGGCGACGGAATTCTGGCCGGACGCGACGCTCCCCCAGCTTCCCGCGAACGACGTCGCGCCGCTGGCCAGGGAACTGACACCCACCGCGGTGGAATTTCCTCCGGACGAAACCGAGAACGTGCCCAACGCGCTGGCGCCGGCCGCGGTGGCGCTGGCGTTGACGCCCATCGCGATCGTATTGACGTTGTTCGAGACCGTGCTGCCGCCTATGGCGATCGCGCCTCCCGGCCCCGTGGCCGAGGCCAGCCGACCGACAGCCACCGTGTACTGTCCCGATGCCACGGCCTGGAAACCCACGGCCGTCGCCCAGTTGAGGGAGGCCACCGCCTGATACCCGAGCGCGGTGGCGCCGGGCGCGGTCGCCCTGGCTTGCCAGCCCATGCATGAGGCGGAGTCGTTGTACTGGTTGTACGGCGCTGCGGTGCAGTCCACCGATTGCGCCTGCGCCAATGGCACCCATCCCGTCCCGCCCATCGCCAGCAGCGCGGTCATGACCCCCGCGCTCAAGCTCGCCGCCGGGCGCGGGCCCTTGCGACGGTCGCGCGAGGCCTTGCCGCCGCCTCCGGCCAATTCGGACGTGACCACCAGCTGATTGAGCGAGCGGCTCCAGACAACGCTGTAGATTTTATTCATTGGATGCTTCCCCAGTTACTAGCCGATCCGATGGGCTGTGGGATTGAGAGCGGCAGGATCAGGCCTGCCGGCTCTTTCGATGAAAGTCGTAGCGGCCGCGCGGCCCGGCCCGGCGCCGCGCGCGCAATGGGTGGGGTCGTCGCTGCCGGCGATGCGCCGGCCGGCCTCGCGCGAGGCGGCCTGGACGATGGCGTCGCCGGAACGCGGACGGTTCGGATGGTGGCGATGCCGGCGCGGGCCGGACGTTCGCTTCGCGCCGAGGCACCATCACGCACGTCGAATTTCCGTTTCATGCGCCGCCCATCGTGAGGAGTGTTCGAAGCGCGCAATCCTTGTGATTTACGAATCGCGCACCGCTCATGCGCGTCGAACACTAGCGATCGACTTCCGCCATTACACGCACAAGCCCTCACGAATAATTTCGGCGATCGGCATCGCATTCGTCGCTTTATCGAGACATGGGCCCGATCGGTTTTGTGCGATGACGATGAATATTTTTCGTCGGCGGCAAATGCGGCGCGAGCGCAATCGCTATCGCGCAACCGAGGAAGCGCCGATGGCTCGGCGACAAATCAAACCCGCGCGGCATCGGCGGTATCGACCGGCGCGTTCGCATCCCGAGTCCTCGCCGAACGGTTGCCGCGCGGACAATGGGCGCGGCGCCGATCGAGCGCGCCGCTCGCGAGCGTGGCGTCCAGCGGGGACGTGGAGATCCTCACCCGCTCGCCAGAGGTGCCGCGCCCACGGCGCCGCCGGGGTCGTCGGCGGGTCTGCGCCATGCCGCCCGCGGATCAGCGGCTTACCGTCGCCGGGCCCTTCGCGAAGCAGGTCGGCGCAGCGCGCCCCGGCGCGCCACCACCCAAGAAATTTCCCTTTCCTCACCGATGGTGAGAAATGCAAGCAAACCCGCACCGCCGATTCGCCCAATGGCGCCCCATAAAAGGTGACGCAGATCGCGATTCCTTCCCGGCACACCTATTCCAGCGTTACCGTGCCGAAACGCGGTGCTAGTCTGACTACCGATGTCATTCAAGGCAGATCGCGTCTGCCACGGCGAGTCCGTCGATCGCGCGAGCGTCGCAGCGGGAAGGGGCGGATCGCTCCTGGGCCGCTCGTCCTCCCGCGGTACCGGCCGGCCCTTGGCCATCACCCCCTTGCTCGCATCGACCGCACCGATGATCGCCCGCGTATCGCTCCTGTCCCTGTGGCACGGCTTCATCGGCTGGATGAACCGCGTGCCCATCCACGCCAGGCGCGACCGGCGCAACGCGCTGACCCTGCAGGCGATCCTCGCCGTCGCCACGACCGCGACGCTGTTCATGGCGATCGCGTCGTGCGCGGCCGGCGCGGACCGGGGCGGCGGCGGCGAGAACGGCCTGATCCTGGTGATCAGCGCCTATACCGGCCTGTGCTTCTGCCTGCTGCGCAACGGCTGGTTCCGGCTGGCGACCAGCCTCACTGTCGCCGGCGGCCTGCTCCTGATCGGCGCGAGCTATCAGGCCTACGGATTGCAGGCGCAATCCGGACTGCAGATCACCCTGCTGCTGCCGCTGCTGTTTTCCGGGTTGTTCCTGGGCCGCGGCGCGGTGTGGTGGACGGCGCTGGCCAACGCCGCGGTGCTGGGTATCGGCGCGCACACCGACCTGCGGCTGGCGACCGATTCCATGCAGGCCTCGCAGGTGCTGTCCAACCTGCTCCTGGCCGGGATGAATTTTCTCGTGCTGGTGATGATTCTCGACCGGCTGATCCTGTCGTCGCAGCGGGCGATCAATCGCAGCGAAGAACTCAACGCGCTCTGCCTGGAGCTCACTCGCCAGGTGGAGGAAAAGGAGCGCGCCTACGAACGCCTGCTGCAGACGCAGAAGATGGAAACCGTGGGCCGGTTGTCCACCGGCATCGCGCACGATTTCAACGCCATCCTCAGCGTGATCCTGGGGCACGCGACCTCGGTGGACAAGCGAGGCGGTTCCATCGACGCCGTGCTTCCGGGCATCCGCCAGGCCGCGCGCAGCGGCGCCACGCTGACCCGGCGCCTGCTCAGCTTCAGCCGCACGCACGTGCGCCAGGTGTCCACGTTCGATCTGGCCGAAGCCATCGACGAGGTGCGGCCTTTGATCCTGCCGATGTTCCCGCGCGGCATCCAGGCCTCGCTCGACACCTCCGCGTCCGGCCTGCTGGTCAGGGCCGATCGCGACGAACTGGTGCTGGCGCTGCTCAACATCGTCAGCAACGCCTGCGATGCGATGCCGCAAGGCGGCCGGTTCTTCTTGTCCGTCGAAGCCGACGGAACGCATGCCGCGCTCAAGCTGGAAGACACCGGCACCGGCATGACACCGCAGGTGCTGGCGCGCGTGTTCGAACCGTTCTTCACCACCAAGCCCAAGGACAAGGGCACCGGGATCGGCATGACGACCGTGCAGCGCTTCGTGGCCGAACACGGCGGCGAGATCGATGTCGACAGCGCCCCGGGCCAGGGCACGCGCATGCGCATCCGCTTGCCGCTGGCGCAGGCCGGGAGCGAGATCGGGGACGGCGCCGACCTGGACATTCCGCCGGCGCCGGCGGTGGCCGGCGATTACGGCGGCGCTGCGTCCGCGATCGAACGCCGAACCGCCGGTGGCTATCGCGATATCGGCTCGGGAACGCGTTGACCGCGGCGATTGTTCGCCTGCGGCGGTTCGTCGCCGCCACTGCGCTCCTGGCCGGCGCCGAGCTGGGTGCCGATCACCAGCACCAGCAACCCTAACGAGGTCGCCAGGATCAAGATCCACGGCCGCAGATACCAAGGCTGCGGATTGAGGATCTGCAATCGCGCCGGCACCGGCGACCATCGCCCGCCCTGGGTACGCGCCTGGACTTCGAACACGTGCTCTCCCCACGGAATCAGGGGATACAGAATGCTGCGGTTCTGCCCCGCCTCCACCCAGTCCGGATCGAAGCCCCGCAGGCGAAAGCGGAAGTACGTCTCCCGCGGCCGGCTCAGGTTGATGGCGGTGTAATGAATTTCCAGGCTGCGCGCGTTGGGCTCCAGGACCAGCGACGATCCAGCGATCTTCTGCACGCGCCCGGCGATCGCCACTTCTTCGATGCGCGGCCGCAGCGGCACCGACGCGACCGGCGCAACCTCGGCGGGATCGATCACGGCGAATCCTTCCACCAGCGAAAACCACAACCGCCCCCGCGTATCGCGATGACAGGCGGTGGAATGCCCGCCGTTGATTTCCGACGGAACCAGCCCGTCGTCCACGGCGTAGCCGACGGATTCGATGTCGGCCGCGGCCTGGCGCGGCTTCGGCAACAAGGTGACGCCGCGATTGCCTCCCAGCCACAACCGTCCGCGGCCGTCGGCCAGGATGCAGGAGACCGTATCGTCGAACAGGCCGTTGCGGGTGTCGTAGTGATGCACCTGGCCGGCGTGTATCCGGTTCAAGCCGCCGCCGTAGGTTCCCACCCACAGCGTGGCGGTCTGCCTGTCTTCGAACAAGGCGCGGGCGAAACGGGAGGACAAACCCTCTTGCGGCGTCCATCGCTCGACGATGCGGTTATCGAGCAACCGCCACACGCCGCGGTCGCCGACGAACCATTCGCCGCCGTTCGCGGCGGGCACGACGTTGTTCACGCTCATGCCGCGCAGGGCGTCGATGCGGCGCTGCCCGGTGATGCGTCCTTCGCCGTCGATCCAGACCTCGAAGGTGAAGCGTCCGGCGCTGACCAGGAAACGGCCCTCGCCCCACCGCCAGACGTTGATCGCGCCCACGCCCGTCCACACGCCGACGGGCGTCGGCTTGCCGTTGGCGATGCGCACCAGGCGCCCTTCCGCGGTGCCGACCAGCAGCGCGTCGTCGCGATCCAGCGCCAGGCTGGTGACGCAATCGACATGCGGCCAGGTTTGCAGCGGCCGCCGCGCCATCGCGCCGTCGGCCTGCCAGTGGTACAGCCCGCCGCAAGCCGATCCGAACCACAAGCCGCCCTGCCCGTCCGCGACCACCGCGCGGCCGGCCATGATCACTGCGTCCCGGAACACCGGAACTTGGCCGAACAACGGTTTGCGCACGCGCAACAGGCCCTTGCTGCCGCTGCCCAGCCACAGATTGCCTTCGTCGTCCCTGGCCAGGCTGGAAATGCCCATGCCGAACAATTCCGGGACGTCTTGCCATTCCCCGGAGCCGTTCTCGCGAACCACTCGTCCGGAGGCCGTGGCCACCCACCACCGGCCGTCCGCATCCTTGGCCGCGGCGGTGGGGACGGCGACACCGAGCCGGCGCCATCGCCCTGGATCGGGCTCATAGCGATACAGCGCGCGATCCGTGCCGACGAGCAAGGCGCCGCCGTCGGCGTGCAAGGTTTGCACCCATTGGTCGCCATCGGGCAGCGCGATGCGGCGAAGCCGCCGATCGTCCAGGACGAAAAAACCTTCGCCGCCGCCCACGTAGAGACGGCCCGTGGCGTCATACGCCATGGCCGCATGGCCGGTCCTCACCGGATCGACCCAGGTCGCTCGCTTGCGCACGGGGTCCAGATTGAACAAACCGACGTTGCTCGCGACCCACAGCCTGCGGTCGGGCGATTGCGCGATGGCGTTGATCTGGCAGGTACCGCCGCAAATCGACAAGTGATGAAACGTCCCCTGGCTGTAGACGCTCAGCCCCGCGTCCTGCGTGCCGATCCACAGCTGCTTGCGGTCGTCCTCATGGAGCGCCAGCACGCGATCGCTGGGCGGCCCGCCTTGCGCGCCGACCTTGGGCCCCGGCGTATCGAGCGAAGGTTTGCCGCGGAACACCGTGAAGGCCAGGCCGTCGAAACGCGCCAGGCCGCCGAAGGTACCGATCCACAAATAACCGTCGCGCGTCTGCACCACGGAATTCACGCCCGCCTGCGGAAGCCCGTCGTCCGCGGTGAACACGTGCAAGCCGGCGCGGTAGCGAGGCTGGATCTTCGACGATGCCGAGGCGCTCGCGCCTATGACGAACAGACCGACCACCCACGCCATCGACCGCAGCCAGACTTCTATGGCTCTCACCCTGCCTCTTCCCCGCCGCCGGCATGGCGCCGGCATGATCGATTACCAGTTGAGCACGTATCCGATGCCGCGCACGGCGCGCAGAGGAAGCTCCTCTTCCGCCGCCTGCTGGCATTTCTTGCGCAGGCGGTGAACCAGCATTTCCAATCGGTGCGGATCGAAGTCGTACGCGTTCTTCACCAGGCTGGCGATCAAGGTCTCGCGTTGCACCGGAAGGCCGGCGGCCGCGGCCAGCATCGCCATGACTTGCCGCTCCGCCAGGTTCAATTCGATTTCGACGCCGCCGGGGGTCAATATGCACCAGCCGCGTTCGTCCAGTCGCCAATGGCTGGACGCCGGCGCGGCGCTCGCGTCCGGAATCACCCATCGCGCCAGATTGTGCAAGGTCGTCACGACCTCATCCATATCGACCGGCTTGGGCAGGTAGGCATCCGCGCCCGCGCGCAAGCCGCGCATCCGATCCTGCGCGGAGTCGTATCCGGTCAACATGACGATCCCGACCCGCGGAGACAGCCTGCGCAGATGCGCGGCGATGCTGAAGCCGTCTTCATCGGGCAGACCGACGTCCAGCAGGATCAGATCGTAGGAGCGAAGCGTCATCGACCGGTACAGCTCCAGCGCCCCGTCCATGCCGACGACGCAGAACCCGGAATGGGACAGCACCGGCAACAGCACGTCTTCGCGGAACGTACGATCGTCGTCCACCACCGCAAGCACGGGCAGCCGCCGCGCGGCCTCTCGCAAGCGAGCGCTCATCATCATTTCCCCCGAAGGAAGCCTGTGCCGGCTTCCTGATATGCGCGGACACCCCAATGCAAATCCGCGTTCGAGTCAGCCTAGCATCGCGCTTTAAGGCGAATCGTTACGAAACCTGCTTTCGTGATAATTATCACATCGCCCGGGCGGCTGGAGGTTGGCCGAACTCAGCGGCATTCGACTAATGGATGAGTCGTCGGGAGTGACGCGTCTTCGAATCGGGGTAGCCTCGCGCTCGTTCGTCGACACCTCGCGGCCGCGCTCGCCTCGCGGCTTGAAGCAACGGCCGGGCGTCGAGCCCGCTTTCTCTACTCCCGCCCCTGGCACCAGTGATCGATCGCCAGTTGATTCTGTCGTTCTTTCGCCAGCGCGCAGTTCTCGGCGCGCTCTCGTTTCGAGTCGGGCACAGGGACGGGCGGGTGTCTGGCAGGCCACGCGCACGCAGACAGGGAGGCGAGAAAGATCAGCCCCGAAAATCGGCGACGGAAACGGGGCGTCGTCGCGGCCGACATCCGGATTGAGCCGAGCCGCGGATTGGCCCGGGCCTGAGCGATGTCGCCGCGGCTGATTTGCGGGTGCATGCGAGTCCTTTGGAAGAATTCAGAGCCAGGCGGCCCTGCTCCCGCCGCATCAACGGACACAGGGAGCATCGCGCAAGCCTGCGGACACCGCCTTCAAACAGCCGCGCTCGGCTTGAAGCGCCTTCTGTATTCCACCGGCGCTATGCCGAGTTGGCGGCGGAACAGCCGCCATAAGGTCGCTTCATCCCCGACCCCGGTTCTTACCGCGATGGTCTTGAGCGGCAACGAGGTGTGTTCGAGCATGCGCCGCGCTTGCTCCAGGCGCATTTGACGAACGACGGACGACGGCGTTTGCCCGAACTCCCGCTCGCATACCCGGGCGAGCGTGCGGGTGCTCATGCCGGCGAGTTTCGCCAGCTTGCCGATCGGCAAAGGCTTGGCCAGATGGCCCTGGATCAGCGCGGTCAATGCGTGGATTCTGCCGACCGGCCCGCGCTCGGGAACGATGCTCTCGTCGAAGAACATCGCCTGTTGATAGGGGCGCCGCAAATACAGCACCAGGCTTTTGGCGACGGTCAGCGCCGCCTGATGGCCGTGATCTTCTTCGATGATCGCCAACATCAGATCGAGACCGGCGGTGATGCCGGCCGATGTCCAGATGCGTCCGTCGCGCAAGAACAGATCGTCGCTTTCCACGCGCGCGCGCGGGAACCGGTTGCGCAGCTCGTCGCGATAGACCCAATGCGTGGTGGCCGCGCGGCGATCGAGCAAACCCGCCTCGCCGAGTACGAACGCTCCCGTGCAAATGGACACGATCCGGGAGACGCGGCGCGAATTCGCGCGCAGCCACTGCGCCACGCGCATTTCGCCGGCGGAACGGCCGTTGGCCGGCGTGGCGCCGGCGATCACCACCGTGCTCGGCGTGCCGTCGCGCGCGGCTTCGTCGATGGAACAGGCGCCGCCCAGCACGACGCCGTGACGCGTGGGCACGGCCCCGCTCGCGGGTGCGACGATCTTGGGCGCGTATGCGGGCCGGCCCAGCACTTCGTTCGCATATCCGAGCACCGACCAGGGCCCGCTGAGGTCGAGCAGCTCAGAGCCCGGGAACACCACGAACCATACTTCGCGAGTGCGATTGCGCATTCGCGCACATTACGCCAGGTGGCAAGAAATGCAATCTAATCAATCGTAATGGCGTCGCTCGGCGCTTTGCGTGGCCTGCAAGATTGCCCGGCCGATACGCGAAGGCACCGGGAGTAGTCGATGAGCCACCACGTTCGACGCATTGCAGGTCTTGTCATCATGTACGCCGCCGCGATGCGCGCGACGGCGCAGGACAACGCACTCACATCCGCGGTCGACGCCTTCGGCGAACGCGCGGGAATCGAACAATCCGGCCTGTACAGCGAGAGCCAAGTCCGCGGTTTCGATCTCAACGACAGCGGCGCCTACCGCATCGACGACGCTTATTTCAGCCGCGCCGCGGCCCTGGACGACACGGTGCTGTCGAGCGCCAGCGTGCGCGTCGGCGTGAACGCCGCGCGTCTTGCCTATCCCGCGCCGTCGGGCGTGGTGAACTACCGGCTGCGCGAAGCGGGCCCGGCGAACGAGCTGCGGCTGGGCGCGGGCGTTCGCGATTTCGGCACCCAAGTCTTGCAGGGCGACGGCTCATACCGAAGCGGAGCCTTCAGCTTCGCGGGCGGATTCCTGTGGCGTCCGCTGCACCGGCACCCGCAGGGATACGAAGGCGTCGCCTTCAATCTGGGCGGTGTGTTCGCCTGGGACATCGCGCCCGATCAGCGGCTGCGCGCGTTCGCATCGATGTACAAGCGCCACTACGACGGCGACTATGCGGTGGTCGCCAACGCGGGCGCGATGCCGCCGCCGTTGCGCAGGCTGCATCAGTACTCGCCGCGTTGGGCCGAGACGGCCGCCAACAGCACGAACATGGGCGTCCTCTACGATGCCCGCTTCGGCCGTTTCAGCGTCGATGCGTCGGCGTTTCGTTCGATCTTCGACATCGAGCAAAACGACTTCACCCTGATTTCGTCGGACGGCGCGGGGCGAGCGACGGCAACCACGCTGCGAAGCCCGGGGCGCACGAAGATCGCCGACTCGGTCGAAGCCCGGATCGGACGCCCGTTCGAAGCCGGCGCGCTCGACCAGCGCGTCACCCTGTCGCTGCGAGGCGGCCGCACAACCGCGGAATTCGGCTCGAACCTCGCCGTTCCCCTGGGCGCGTTCCAGCTCCCGGGCGATCCGCCCGAGGTGCCGGAAATCAAGTGGTCGGGCATGCGCGGCGAAGACCGGGTCGAACAGGTCACCGCGTCGGCGGGCTATACGCTTGCCTGGGACGACCGCCTTCAGCTTCGTCTTGGGATTCATCGCATCCGTTACGACAAAGCGGTACGTTCCATTTTGGGCACCCAGACCGGGCGCGTCAGCAAGAGCACGCACTACAACGCTTCGGCGGTGTTCAATCTGACCGACCGCACAGCGCTGTTCGGAAGCTGGGTGACGGGACTGGAAGAAAGCGGCGTGGCGCCGCTGTTCGCCAGCAACGGCGACGAAGTGCTCCCGCCTGGCGATGTCGAGCAATTCGAACTGGGCGTGCGTCATGCGCTTTCGCCGCGGCTGACCTTCATCGGCGCGTTCTTCGATGTTTCCAAACCCAGCCAGGGTCTTCGCTCCGACGGCTCGTTCGGGCTGGTCGGAGAAGTCGACCATCGCGGCGTCGAAGCTTCGATCGCCGGTGAACTCAACGACCGGATCAAAATCGTCGTCGGCGCTGTCGCCTTCGATTCCGCGGTGACCGGTGCGCTGGTGGATGCGGGCATCGTCGGCTCGGAAGGCGTCGGCGTGTCGCAGCGCGCGGCCAGCGCCAGCATCGAGTATCAGCTTCGCGACGGATGGTCGCTCGACGCCAACCTCAACTATTCCGGCGAACGCTGGACCGACACCGCCAACACCTTGCGGGCGCCGGCGGTCACCACACTGGGCATCGGCCTGCGCCATAACTTCACACTCGCCGGTCGGCCCGCCGCATTGCGCATCGTGGCCTCGAACATTACCGGGGCGGATGGCTATCTGGCCGCGCGCTCGGGACTGCTGTCGCCGATTGCGCCGCCGACGATCCGGGCCGTGCTTACGCTCACCTTCGGGCCGAGTGAGTGAGCTGGTTCCGGCAGGGCTCACCATCGTCCTTCCATCGTTTGCGTTGGCGACCGATGCCCCCGGCCTGGACGCACCGAAAACGGGATCGAGAACGCTGGCTTGAGCCGACCAAGGCTCAAGCCAGCCGGGCGACGGATATTCAGAAGAAACACCGCGATCGCGGGGCTTTTCCATCCAGTCGCCTTGGCATCAGTACGCCCAGTTGGCCATTCTTGATGACGATGAACTTACAGAGCCGGGCGATCGCCCTGTAGATCCGCGAACGGAATCATCGTGGTGCGCCGCGGGAATCAATCGAGGTTCGTCAAGCACCAACTCACTCCATCGTCGCGGACGCATCGGGCGCCTCGACGTTACCGGCGACCACCGGCGCGGACGACATGGCCGCGCAGTCCGAATCGGCGTCCCGGCGACAAACTCGCCGGCCGGGCCGCACACGACGTCCGGGCGGCGCAAACCGCCGGCCTCGTGCTACAAAGGCCCATCATTCGGCGCAAAAGACCCCGCCATGGCCCGCTACCCAAGGATCGACCAGCCCTGCCCGCTCGACACGCAGGCGCGCCTGCGCATCGACGGCCATTGCGGCCTGTGCGGCAAGACCGTGCACTGCCTGGACGGACGCAGCGACGCGGAGCGCGCGGCCTTGTTGCGGCAAGCCAGCGGCCCGATCTGCGTCTCGTATCGGTTGGCGCTGGGCACGGCCCTGGCCTTGTCGGTCGTCGCGCCGACGGCGGCCGGCCCGACGGACGCCGCCGCCCCGGCGACGCCATCGCAGACGGCGCCGCTGACCGCGCCCAACGCCGCGTCGCAGGCGCAGTCGCCGGTAGCGCCCGAGACCCTGGCCGACCCTGGCTTGGTATCCATCTTCGTCGGCGGCATCAGCCGGCCCGACGAAGCCGAATGGGTCGAGGACGATCGCGACCTGCCGGAACTGCCGATGCGGCGCGAACCGCCGCCGCGCGAGTAAGCGCTCGCGACGTCTCAGTTCGCGGCGCGGTCCTCGCCTAACACGCCGACCGCATCCTCGATGCGCAGCCCGGCGATCGCCTGCATCGCTCCGCGCACACTCTCCGGATTGCCGTCGCCGACCACCAACGCAAGGTGGCCGGCGTCGAATTCGCCCATGCCGGCGTCGTAACTGACCCAGCGCTCCCCGTTCCAGACCTGCACCCACATATGCGGCCCGAACGAATGCGCGCGGCCGACGAAGCGGCTGCCGTAGGCCAAGCCGGCGACCACCCGAGCCGGTATGCCGCGCGCCCGTGCGGCCGCGGCGAGCAACAGCGCGTACTCGGTGCAATCGCCTTCGTTCCCGGCCAGGGCCTCGCGCGCGCTGAGGTAATCCCGATAGACCACCGGCCCGGACAGGTGCGCCTGCACTGCCGCCACCAAGTGGCGCATGCGCGCGTCTGTGCTGCCGCGGCCGGCGGCACGGGCGAAGCGGGTCACCGCGCGATCGCCACTCTGCAGCCACGGCGTGGGCGCGAGGTAGCGCCGCAGCGCTTCCGCGTCGGGTGCGGTTTCGCGGCCGCAATCCCTGCAGACGGTCACTTCCAGCCCATCGGAGGAGCGCATCGCGTATTGCTCGCCGGTCTGCGGCCACGGCCAGCCCACCGCCGCGTCGCGCTCGCTCAGCCGGTAACGGATGGTGCCGTGGCGCGCCGCCGGCGACATCCGGTACGGCGACGGCACCAGCAGCGCCTGGATCTGCGCCTTGAGTTCGGCCTCGGAAGCGACGCTATCGGCGGCGCCGGCGACGCCAATCCAACCCGAAGACAGGACCAGCAACGTCCATAGCAGAAATTGCTTCGACTTCATGCGCCAGCTTCCCGGGCTTCCTGACCGCTAATCGGTATCGACGCGGGTTGGTCCGGGGCCGCCGATTGCTTTTGCGGATCGATGAAGCCCCGGCCGTGCGTCCCACGCACCATTAATTACAGATTCCTGTCGGCCGGCAATCTATCATCGCCCGTCCACTCACGAGAAATCGTCATGTCCGATCGGCAACGCTGCGTCTTCGCCGCTGCACTGCTGTGGTGGTGCTTCGCCTGCGGTGAAGCGGCTGCCGCGGTTCCGGTCCTCGATGCGACGCCCGCTTGCGCTTACCGCAAGCTCGGCGCGGTGTCGGCGGAGGCCGGCGTCCGGATCAAGGGCGACAGCCTGGACAAATCGCCGGCGCCGGCGAGCTATCGACGGGCGTTCGATGGTTTGTCCGATGCCGCGCAAGCCCTGGCCGCCAACGCGGTGGTGTTGCGCGGCCATCGCGCGACCTACTTCACCCAGTTCGGCAAGCGCAGTCGCGAACCGGTGCATATCGACTTGTCCGGCGTGGCGATCGGCATCGAGGGCGATCTGGCGCGATGCAAATTGGTGGTAGCCGATCCAAGCGATTACCGCCGTTCCGACAAGACCCTCAAGACCGTCGAAACCACGGCCGAAGAGGCCTATCGCACCGAGTGATCCGCCGCGCGCCAGGCACGATGACACTCCGACAGCGCACTGTTGAATCGCAGAATATTCGCCACCCGGTATCACGTCGCCCTGCATGTTGGTTGCGCCGGCCGCCCGAAGCCCCACAACATACTCGGCGCCATCCGTCTCGCCCCCGGCTCCACGCAGATATAGCATCGGGACATCGATACGCTTAGGTGTCGAATTACTCTTCGCGTCCGCTTCAATGGCCCGGTACCCGTCGGACCCGGCCCGCAGGGCTTCGGGTCATGCATACGCCTCTACAGACGCACGACGAAGGTCAGCGCCCACCGCGCTCTAGTCACCCGCGAGCGCATTGATGAAATAGTCGAAGTATGTCTTTTCATTCCCATGTACCGGGATTTCAGGCAATGGGGGCAAGACGTGAAAAGCGAAGGGGCTGTCCTA
>NZ_JAGGRI010000002.1 GCF_018612875.1 Lysobacter sp. ISL-50
AGAGCCACGAGTGCGGTGCTTTCGCAGGCAGGTCCCGCAGTGGGCATCCTGCCCACGGCGGGACCCGGCGCACGTCCATGTGCGCCGCCCTCCGGGTGTCCCTGGTCTCGCGAGTTACTAGCGGCGCCCAGCCAAAGCCGAGCAGGGCAAAGCAAAGCAAAGCAAAGCAAAGCCAAGCAAGGCAAGGCAAGGCCAAGCAAGGCAAGGCCAAGCAGGGCAAGGCCAAGCAGGGCCAAGCAGAGCAAGGCAAAGGACAGATCAGCCCGTTTTTACAGGAGGCGAGCACCCGCCCCCACCGTGTAAAGTGACGGCGCCGGGTCCGCCCGGTGGGGGGACGATCGCGATCGCGTCGAGGGGATACGAGTGCAACAAGCAATCCGACTGGCCGGCTTCTTCGCCGCGCATGGCGTGTGGAGCGTCGCCGACGGCGAAACCCTGATTCCTATGTACGCCTTCGAAACCGCCGAAGGCGCGCGGCACATGGCCCGCTACGCCACGGAAGAACCGGAGACCGGCGTCGGCGAGGCGCGCGCGCGGCTGGCGCTCAATCCCGACGAGGCCCGCCACGCCGTCATGGTCCACGACGGCTACATCACCCTGCCGTCGGGCCGCACCGATGCGCTGATCCTGGCGGTGCGCGATTACGCCAACGACCTCGCCATGACCCTGGCCATCCCCTATCGCAACGCCGCCCACCCGCAAGGCTTCGCCGTGCACCGGCCCAAGTTCCTGGACTGGCGCGGCGACAGCGAACCGGACTACGAGGTCCTGGGCGAAAGCTTCTTCGCCGGCGTGGAAGAACACGAAATGGGCGACCGCGTCTGGCAGGCCAAGCTCGACGATTCGCTCTGAGCCGATGCCGGGCCGGGCTCCGGCATTGACCCGCGTCACAGAAGCGCAGCGCGCCGGCGGAAACTGCAACCTTCGACGTGGATGATGTCGGGTCGCCCGCGCAGGCCGCGCGCGCACCGTCCGAGCCGCCCGCCCAAACCCGCCAGACCATGGGGACCGCGTACCGATGAGCGATCCGCAACGCCGCCGTTTCCTTATCGGCCTCGCCGTGGGCGGAGCGGCGACCGTGGCGGGCCCGGTGGCGATGTGGCGCTGGACCGGCGGCCACGGCCACACGCTGGCGTCGGCGCCGGATCTGCAATTGCTGCCGCCCGACGCGCGCTTCGTCCAGCCGCTGCGCCTGCCCGGCGGCGAAGGCCTGATGGCGCAGATCGATCTCGACCACGACATCGACCTGAGCGCGCAGAGCATCGCCCAGGGCCTGTTCCCCGGCGCGGCGACCACGCTGTGGTCCTACGTCGGCAAGCTCGGCTCAGGCGACGCGATCAATCCGCTGCTGCGCGCGCGCCGCGGCGACGTCATCGACGTCGGCCTGGACAATCGCCTCAGCGAGGCCACCACCATCCACTGGCACGGCCTGTCGGTCGATGAAGCCAACGACGGCAGCGGCCTGCATCCGCTGGCGGCGGGACAGCGCCGCCGCTATCGCCTGCGCATCGATAATCGCGCCGGCCTGTACTGGTATCACGCCCATCCGCACGGCCGCACCGGCGTGCAGTTGCAGCGCGGCCTGGCCGGGCTGCTGCTGATCGAGGACGAAGAAGAACTCGCCCTGCGCGCGCGCCTGGGCATGCGCTGGGGCGAACGCGATCTGCCGCTGATGATCAGCGACAAACAAGTCGCCACCGACAACGCCATCGTCTACAAGGACGGCGCCGACGACTGGATCGGCAATCGCGTGCTGGTCAACTGGACGCCCGAGCCGTATCTGGACGTGATCCCGGCCTGGTACCGCTTCCGTCTGGCCAACGTCGCTAACGCGCGCCTGCTGCGGCCGTGCTTCCAGGCCGGCGACAAAGTGTTGCCGACGCAGTTGATCGGCTGCGACGGCGGTTTGCTCGAACGCGCCTGGCCGATCGACGACGTGTTTCTGGCGCCGGCCCAGCGCGTGGACGTGCTGGTCGATTTCAGCGCGCTCGCGCCCGGCGACAAGGTCGTGCTGCGCAGCCTGGAATACGTGGCGATGGAGAACGAAGACGAATCGGGCGCGTTCCTGCCCGATCCGATGGGCGACCATCCCGGCGCCGCGGCGATGGGCGAGGCGTTGGACCTGATGGAACTGCGGGTGATCGATTGCGCGCCGCGCGACCGCCCGCCGGCGCGGTTGCCGGACCTGAGTGCGATCTCGAAGATCCCGCCGCTGCCCGACACCGGCGACTGGCCGCTGCGCGCGCTGCGCCTGCGCATGGACGAGGAAGGCCGCTGGTTCATCAACGACTGGAACTTCCACATCAACGGTCACGAGCCGGCGTTCTCGATCAAGCGCGGCAGCCGCGAGGTCTGGGAAATCCGCAACAGCATGACCAGCATGCCGCACCCGATCCATCTGCACGGTTTCCAGTTCCGCGTGTTGTCGCGCGCGATCAGCCCGCCCGACATCCGCGGCCGTCAGGTCGCGCCGGGCGGCTTGAATCCGCAGGACATGGGCTTCAACGACACCGTGGTGGTCTGGCCCGGCGAGATCGTGCGGCTGGCCATCGATTTCTCGCAACCCTTCACCGGCACCCAGCGTTACATGCTTCATTGCCACAACCTCGAACACGAGGACATGGGCATGATGCTGACGTTCGCGGTGACGGACTGATCCGATATTCCGCACGCCGTTCCCGGGAGCTTTCGTATGCCGCGTCCGTCCCTGTCCCCGCTCGCGCTGTCGTTGTCGGCGTTGTTGGCGCTGAGCGCCTGCACGGCTTCGAAGGATTCCAGCCAGGGCGGCGAAAACGCGACCGCCGCGCCGGCGCTGACCGCGGCGCAGGTGAGCGGCGAGAAAGCCAGGATCAGCTACATCGTCGGCCGCGACTTCGCCGCCAACATCGAGCCGATCCGCGGCGAGCTCGATACCGAACTGGTGCTGCGCGCGATCCGCGACGCCCAGGCCGGGCGCGCGTCCTTGTTCGACGAAGCGCAGAGCAAGAAGATCCGCGAAGGCTTCAGCGAACATCTGCGCGGCGCGCACGATGCGCAGGTCAAGGCGGTGGCCGCGCGCAATCTGGAAACCGGCGCTGCGTTCCTGAAGAAGAACGCGCAGGTCGCCGGAGTCGAGACCACGGCTTCGGGCCTGCAGTATCAGGTGCTGCGCGAAGGCAAGGGCGCGCATCCCAAGGCCAGCGACACGGTGCGGGTGAATTACCTCGGCCGGCTGCTCGACGGCAGCAAGTTCGAAAGCACCTACGACACCGATCATCCGGCCGAATTCGTATTGGCGCAGGTGATGCCCGGCTGGACCGAGGGCGTGCAACTGATGACGCCGGGCGCGAAGTACCGGTTCTGGGTTCCGGCCAAGCTGGCTTACGGCGAGCGCGGCATGGCCGGGCAGATCGAGCCGAATTCGGTGCTGGATTTCGAGATCGAGTTGTTGGAGATCGCGGGCGAGGGTGGGCCTGTGCACGATGAGTGAGGGGGTTTTTCGCGATCTGAGCGGAAAGCATCGGGGCTGAAGCCCCTCCCACAACAGACCTCGCGGCTTCGCGCGATCGTTCTGAAAAACGCGCCTGCGCGGCACGGCTATCGATGTCAGTGTCGATGAATAGTCACAGCCAACGGATCGGCGCGACAGATCATCGAAGTCTGTTGTGGGAGGGGCTTCAGCCCCGATGCTCTGCGCTCAGATCGCCACAACCCGCCACATCACCCGCCCAGGCGCCCAACTTGTGACCGCAACCTCAGCCAGGCGAGCAACGGCCGCGAAATCCGTCGCAATCGTGTAGCAGTTTTCCGGCCACACTCCGCAGCCATCGCCTGCCGCAACGCCGCGATTCCGTCCCAGCCACTCCCCGTCTTCGGAGACAGCCAGTGAACCTCAAGCTCAAGGGCGCGACCGCCCATGGCGCCATCGCCACGTTGTTGATCGGCGCCGCCGTGCTCGCCCCGGCGCAGGCCGGCCAGCGCACCTTGCAACTGTCCGAGGACGGCACCCACAGCAAGCCGATCGCCGCCGCGTCCGCGCTGCGCGCCACGCCGCTGGCCCAGGCCGTGTCCGACCGCGTCTGCGAAAGCGGCGCCCAGTGGCTGCGGGTCGGCTTCAAGCAGCTCAAGCTGTCGGGCTACGACTCGCTGGTGCTGACCAGCAGCGGCGGCGACAAGCTGGTGTTCGAAGGCCAACACTGGAACCAGCGCAGCTTCACCACCCGCGCGCTGCGCGGCGAGTGCGTGGACATCAAGCCTTACTTCAGCCAGCCCGACAGCGCCTTCCAGCTCGATCGCTACGAATACAGCGCGGTGCCGCTGGACAAGGCCACCGTGGTCGTGGCCGGCGCCGGCGACATCTGCGACACCAGCGGCAACGCCTGCCAGGGCACGTCCGACCTGATCGTATCGATCAGCCCGACCGCGGTGTTCACCGCCGGCGACAACGCCTACAGCAGCGGTACGCTGACCGAATACAACAACCGCTACGCGCCGACCTGGGGCCGCTTCAAGGCGCTGACCAGCCCGTCGCCGGGCAACCACGACTACAGCACCTCCGGCGCCAGCGGCTACTTCGACTACTTCAACGGCGTCGGCAACCAGACCGGCCCGGCCGGCGATCGCAGCAAGGGTTATTACAGCTGGGATGTCGGCGACTGGCATTTCATCGCCCTCAACACCATGAGCGGCGGCACCGTCGCCAGCACGCAGATCAATTGGCTCAAGAGCGATCTGTCGGCGAACACCAAGCCCTGCACCGCGGCTTACTTCCACCATCCGCTGGTCAGCCGCGGCAGCTACAGCGGCTACACCCAGGTCAAGCCGATCTGGGACGCGCTGTACGCGGCCAAGGCCGATCTGGTGCTGGTCGGCCACGAACACAACTATCAGCGCTACGGCAAGATGAATCCGAGCCAGGCCGCCGCCAGCGACGGCATCCGCCAGGTGCTGGTCGGCACCGGCGGACGCGCGTTCTACAGCATCAGCGGTAGCCACCCGCTGTTGGAAGCCAGCAACTCCAGCACCTTCGGCGTGTTGAAGCTGACCCTGACCGCCAGCGGCTACACCGGCGATTTCGTGCCGCGCGCCGGCAGCAGCTACACCGATCACTTCACCGGCACCTGCAACAAGGGCGGCAGCCCGACGCAATCGCTGACGCTCAACGCGGTGCGCGACGTCACGGTCAAGTCCGGCGGCAGCCGCGACAACAGCGCGACCTTGTTCGCCGACGGCAGCGACGGCGGCCAGGTGCTGCGCGGCCTGATGGGCTGGAACGTGTCCAGCGCCAGCGGCCTCAACCTCACCGGCGCGCAGGTCAAGCTGCAGGTCAGCGACAGGTCCGCCGGCGCCTATGATCTGTATCAGGTCACCGCCGCCTGGACCGAAGCGAACGCGACCTACAGCGGCGCCACCTACGGCACCAAGCTGGGCTCGGTCACGCCGAACGCGACCGGCGCGCAGTACATCACCCTCAACGCCGCCGGCCTGCAACTGGTCAAGAACTGGGCTTCGGGCGCGGTCGCCAACAACGGCGTGATCCTGGTGCCGGCGTCGGGCGTCACCGACGGCGTGGACTGGTCCTCGCGCGAAGGCGCCAACGCGCCGCAGCTGCTGCTGAGCTACACCACGCCGTAAACGCATCAAGCCCTTTCGTCGCGCACGAACGACAACGCCCGCGAATCGCGGGCGTTGTCGTTTGCATCGGTGCTGGCGGTAAGCGTTCGGTGCCGCGTCTTGGTTTCAGCTCATCTGCAGAACCGGACGCGGATTCGTACTCGAATTCGCGCCGGTGCCGAGCATGAGCTTGACCGATTCCTTGATGCGTTCGGCGCCGCCGAGCTTGACCGCGGCGATCAGGCGCTCGCCGATGGTCCGGCTTTCGTCGGCGGTGCTGGTGTGAGCGCCGAGAATCGCCAGGCCTTTTTCGGTCAGGCGATAACGCAGCGCCACGTGCACGAACGGAACGCCGTTCAACGACTCCTTGACGCAGGCGGTGCTGCGCAGATAACCCTCGTCCATCAACCACTCGAACGTCGCGCCGCAGGCGAGCACCGCCGCGGCCATGGCCTCGCGATTGGACGGGTCGACACCCGGCATGTGACGCGCCGATTCCTCGGCGTTGAAGCGCGCTACGACGGGATGCTGCTCGAACGCCGCGGCGCAGATCCGAGCAGTGGCAATGCTGAAAACTTCGATGTTTTTCATGAATGACGCCCCCTGACGTCCTTGCTATTTACGAGGGCATTACGTAAAGACGGCGTGATGAAAGAAGCGCTAAGAAATTGAAAAATAAAGCCTGTTTCTTGCGCTTCGTCGCGTCTGAATTGTGATGAAAGCAGGCAAGACCATGACAAACTGACCCGGCGCGACACAAGCCGTACGCGTTACGGCACCCGCGAAGGCGAGCGTCGATCAGATACATGAACGAGTGGCGGCTCCGAAAGATTCAAGTTTCGGCTGGAGCCAATTCGATCACCGTGTCGATGCTATCGGGCAGCGTCGCAGGCAATGCGATCAGCGCGTCCTTGCCGTCGCGGCGAACGCTCAGTTCGCGACCGCCGTCGAGCAATCGCGCGCGCTGCGCGCCGGCCGCGCGCACACGCAGCTCGCCGCCGGCCGGGCGCTCGAACACGTGCAGGTACAAGCGCCCGTCCTTGGCGGTGATCCGGCCCCAGTCCACCGCATCGAGCGGGCTGGCCTGGGTGGCGTAGATCGAATCGCCGTTGCGCCGCAGCCATGCGCCGATCTCGCGCAGGCGCTGCACGCTCGCCGGCGGCACGGTGCCGTCGGCCATCGGCCCGATGTTGAGCAACAGATTGCCGCCCTTGCTGGCGGTGTCGGCCAGATCGCGCACCAGTTCGCGCGTGGATTTCCACTTCGTATCCAGCGCGCTGTAGCCCCAGGTGCCGTTCATCGTCATGCACGCTTCCCAGTCCACGCCGGCCACGCCGCGCGCGGGAATCGCCTGCTCGGGCGTGGTGAAGTCGCCATGCGCGCGATCGAACCACTGCAGGCTGCCCTGCGGATCGTCGTAGCCGAGCGAGCGATACAGGCGATTGTTCATGACGATGTTCGGCTGCGCTTTGCGCACCATCGCCATCAGCTCGCTCGCGCGCCAGGTTTCGCCTTCGGCGCCGGGATTGGAGTAGTCCCACCACAGCACGTCGATCGGGCCGTAGTGCTCGACCAACTCGCGCACCTGCGCGTGCAGGAAGTCCTGATAAGCCTTCAAGTCGGCGCGCTTGGCGTAGTCGGGATCGTCCTTGTCGCCGGCCTTTTCCAGCGGATGCGGCAGCGGGTGTTCGAGACGGGCGAAATCGCGGTACGGATACGCCGGGTGATGCCAGTCGATCACCGAGTGATACAGGCCGACCTTCAAGCCCTCGGCGCGCGCGGCCTGGACGATTTCGCGGACCAGATCGCGGCCGGTGGCGTCCTTGGCGTCGAAGTCGCTGACCGCGCTGTCGTGCAGGGCGAAGCCTTCGTGATGCTTGCTGGTGAACACGAGATACTTCGCGCCCGATTGCCTGGCCAGCCGCGCCCATTGCCGGGCGAAGCCGGGCTTGGGCTTGAACAGCGGCAGCATCTGCCGGGCGTATTCGGCGGTCGGCACGTGCGCGGTGCGCTCGATCCATTCCGCCGTGCCCTGCATCGGCTGGCCGTTCCAGCGTCCGGCCGCGCCCGAATACAGGCCCCAGTGCACGAACAGGCCGAAGCGCGCTTCGCGCCACCAGCGCATGCGCGCGTCGAACGCGGCCTGGCTTTCGCTGGGCGCGGTCACCGCCGGCTTCGGCACCGCCGCGGCGGGCGTGGCGGCGAATGCGGACGAGGCGAACACCGCACAGGCCAGCGCCGCGCTCACGGCGCGCGCTGCGAGACTTTGGACAATCGCGAAGGACATCGAAGCGTTCCGGCACAGGGCGAACCGCATCGGAACAAATGCGGGGCGATGCAGTCAACCGTTACGCGTCGTCAGCGTCATGAATCGGCGACCGGTTTTGTCGATGTTTGCATCGATTTGGATATGCGCGGAAAAATCAAAAACGCGCGCATGCGTCAAAAGAAATCCAAACGCCGCATGTTGGCGCGATCGCGCCGGCCGATGGCGAACCTCGCGCCGATCCGCACTAGACTTCGACCATCATCGCCGCGTCCCCGACCGCAGGAGCTTCATGGATCGTCGCCGTTTTCTCGTGACCACCTCCACCGTCGCCGCGCTGGGCGCGGCGCCTTTGGCCGATGCGTTGGCCGGCGCCTCCGCGCAGCACGCGCACGCCGATGCCGACGCGGCGCCATCGCGGCCGCGACCGAGCCCGCAGCAACTGGCCTGGCAGCGCGAAGAGCTGGCGATGTTCGTGCACTTCACCATCAACACCTTCACCGACCGCGAATGGGGCGAAGGCTCGGAAGACCCGCGGGTGTTCGATCCCAGCGACCTGGATGCGCGGCAGTGGGCGCGCGCGGCCAAGGCCGGCGGTTTCCGCAGCCTGATCCTGACCGCCAAGCATCACGACGGCTTCTGCCTGTGGCCCAGCGCGACCACCGCGCACAGCGTGCGCAGCAGCCCGTGGCGCGGCGGCCAGGGCGATGTGGTGCGCGAATTCGTCGAGGCCTGTCGCGCGGAAAACCTCGGCGTGGGGTTCTATCTCTCGCCCTGGGACCGGCACGAGCCGCGCTACGGCAGCGGCAAGGCCTACGACGACTTCTACATCGCGCAACTCACGGAACTGTTGAGCGGTTACGGCCCGGTGGTCGAAGTCTGGTTCGACGGCGCCAACGGCGAAGGCCCCAACGGCAAGCGCCAGGCCTACGACTGGCCGCGCATCCATCGCACCGTGCGCGAACTGCAGCCGCGGGCGATGATCTTTTCCGACGCCGGGCCGGACCTGCGCTGGATCGGCAACGAACGCGGCGTGGCCGGCAGCACCTGTTGGTCGATGGTCGATCCCGTGCGCGTGCCGCACGCCGGTTTCGACCGGCCCTGGGTCGGCGAAGCCCTGCAGCAGGGCGATCCGCAGGGCGCGGTGTGGCGGCCGGGCGAAACCGATGTGTCGATCCGCCCGGGCTGGTTCTGGCACGCGGCCGAAGACGCCAAGGTGCGCAGCGCCGATGGCCTGATCGATCTGTATTTCAGCTCGGTCGGCCGCAACAGCAAGCTGCTGCTGAACGTGCCGCCGACCCGCGCCGGCCGCTTCCACGACACCGACGTGGCGAACCTGGCGCAGTTCGCGCGCAAACGCGAAGCGATCTTCGCCGGCGGCAATCTGCTCGCCGGTGCGCGCGTGCGCGCCAGTTCCAGCGCCGACGCGCATCCGCCCGCGCATGCGCTCGACGGCGATCCGCAGCGATTCTGGATGCCGGCGGCGCCGGCGCGCTCGGGTTGGATCGAGTTCGAGTTCGACCGTCCGATCGAGTTCGACACGCTGTGCCTGACCGAAGCGATCGAACACGGGCAGCACATCGCCAATCACCGCTTCGACGCCTGGCGCGACGGGCGCTGGCAGACCTTCGCCTGGGGCACGACCATCGGCTGCAAGCGCCTGGAGCGCTTCGACCCCGTGCGCGCGCAACGGCTGCGCCTGGAAGTCGAGTTCGCCTATGCGACCCCGGCGCTGAGCTCGGTGGCTCTGTATCGCAGCAGCCCGGCGTAGGCCTTTGTAGGAGGGGCTTCAGCCCCGATGCTTTCCGTTCCGATCGCCGCGCCTGATCGAAAGGCATCGGGGCTGAAGCCCCTCCCACAAAAGACCTCGTCGCCGCGCTAAGTCCGTGCGCGCGCAGCGGTGGCGCGTGGAAATCGAGTTCGCCTATGCGATCCCGGCGCTGAGTTCGGTGGCTGTGTATCGCAGCCGCCCGGCGTAGGCCTTTGTAGGAGGGGCTTCAGCCCCGATGCTTTCCGTTCCGATCGCCGCGTCTGATCGAAAGGCATCGGGGCTGAAGCCCCTCCCACAAAAGACCTCTCCGCCGCGCTAAGTCCGTGCGCGCGCAGCGGTTGTGCGTAGAAATCGAGTTCGCCTATGCGACCCCGGCGCTGAGCTCGGTGGCGCTGTATCGCAGCCGCCCGGCGTAGGCCTGTGTAGGAGGGGCTTCAGCCCCGATGCTTTCCGCTCCGATCGCTGCGCCTGATTGAAAAGCATCGGGGCTGAAGCCCCTCCTACAAAAGACCTCGCCGCCGCTAAGCCCATGCGCGCGCGGCGGTTGTGCGTGGAAATCGAGTTCGCCTATGCGATCCCGATGCTGAGCTCGATGGCTTTGTATCGCAGCGGCCCGGCGTAACCGCGGAAGCAGGAGGCCTTTGTGGGAGGGGCTTCAGCCCCGATGCTTTCCGTTCCGATCGCCGCGCCTGATCGAAAGGCATCGGGGCTGAAGCCCCTCCCACAAAAGACCTCGCCGCCGCGCTAAGTCCGTGCGCGCGCAGCGGTGGCGCTTGGAAATCGAGTTCGCCTATGCAACCCCGGCGCTGAGCTCGGTGGCTCTATATCGCAGCCGCCCGGCGTAGGCCTTTGTAGGAGGGGCTTCAGCCCCGATGCTTTCCGCTCCGATCGCCGCGCCTGATCGAAAGGCATCGGGGCTGAAGCCCCTCCTACAAAAAAACTCGCCGCTGCGCTAAGTCCGTGATTCTGAACTGCAATTCAGCCTCCCACGTGCTATGGTTGCATCCAGAAGGGGAGTAGCTCCCAACTGTCGTATCGTCATTACGGGTCCACGACCCCGGTGCGACAGGCATCCGACCCCCGGCCACGCGTCGGCCGGATGCGAGCAAGACCTTCGCCGCAAGCGGCGAAGGCACGTCTCCCGATCTCCACCGGATGACGCTTCGTGGCCCGCGGCCATGAGGCGTTTCTTTTATCCGGGAGATTCAAATGGAAACCATCGGTAGTCCGATGCTGTGGGGCGCGTTCGCCGCCTTCGTCGTGGTCGCGCTGCTCGTCGATCTGGTGCTGATGCGCCACGGCGGGCCGCACAAGGTGACGTTCAAGGAAGCGGCCTGGTGGAGCGTGGGGTGGATCGCGCTGGCGCTGGTGTTCAATGCGGGCCTGTGGTGGTACGTGAGCCAGCAAGTTGGCGCTGAAGTAGGTAACCGGGTCGGGCTTGAATTTTTAACCGGTTACTTGGTCGAGAAGTCGCTCGCGATCGACAACATCTTCGTGTTCCTGATGCTGTTCTCGTACTTCGCCGTGCCCGAGGAACAGCGCCAGCGCGTGCTGGTGATCGGCGTGCTCGGCGCGATCGTGCTGCGCGCGATCCTGATCTTCGCCGGCGCCCTGCTGCTGGCCAAGTTCCACTGGATTCTCTATGTGTTCGGCGCGTTCCTGGTCATCACCGGCATCAAGATGCTGCTCGCCGCCGGCAAGGCGCCGGACCTGGACAACAACCCGGTGCTCAAGTGGATGCGCGGCCATCTGCGCCTGACCGACGACTACCACGACAGCAAGCTGTCGATCGTGCGCGAAGGCAAGCGCTGGTTCACGCCGTTGTTCGCGGTGATCGTGCTGATCGGCGTCACCGACGTGATCTTCGCGGTGGATTCGATCCCGGCGATCTTCGCCATCACCAGCGATCCGTTCATCGTCCTGACCTCGAACGTGTTCGCCGTGCTCGGCCTGCGCGCGATGTTCTTCCTGCTGCAGGGCATGGCCGACCGCTTCCACCTGTTGCCGTACGGCCTGGCCCTGGTGCTGGTGTTCATCGGCACGAAGATGCTGCTGATCGATATCTACAAGGTGCCGATCCTGGTGTCGCTGCTGGGCGTGGCGGCGATCATCGGCAGCTCGGTGGTGCTCAGCCTGATCAAGCCGGCGCCGGCCAAGCCGGACGCCGGCGCGAGCTGATCGCCGCGGCGGCCGGCTGACCGGCCGAAACGCCGATAAAGGGACATGGCGGGCCGCGGCGCCGATGGTTACATTGGCGCCGCGTTCCGTTTTTCGTTTCCACCCCTTCGACGGTGTCGCGACATGGCCCGAACCGCCAGCAATCAGACCATCGCAAAAACCGCGGCGAAGAAAGCCGCGTCCAGGCAGGTGTCTGCAAAGAAGGCGCCCGCGAAGAAAGCCGCGGCGAAGAAAGCGCTCGCGAAGCAGGCCGTCCCGCGCCCGGCCGCGCCGCCGCTCGCGCACCGCCTCGACGACGCCCTGCATCAACTCAGGACCTCATCCAGCCAAGCCTATCGCGATGGCCTGGCGCGCTACGCCATTCCCACCGAGCGCGCCTTCGGCGTGCCGATGGGTTCGATCCAGGCCATCGCCAAACGTTTGGGCCGCGACCATGAACTGGCCGCGGCGCTGTGGAACAGCGGCTGGTACGAAGCGCGGCTGCTCGCGTCCTACCTCGACGATCCGGCCCAGGTCACCGCCGCTCAGATGGACGCCTGGAGCCGCGATTTCGACAACTGGGCGGTCTGCGACACGATCTGCTTCGCCTTGTTCGACCGCAGTCCGCTGGCTTGGCGCAAGATCGAACAATGGGCGCCGCGCCGCGACGAATACGTGCGCCGCGCCGCGTTCGCGATGCTGGCCAGCAAGACCGTGCACGACAAGGTGGCCGAGGACGCGCCGTTCCTGCGCGGCCTGGAACTGATCGAAGCGCACGCCGGCGACGAACGCAATTTCGTCAAGAAGGCGATCAACTGGGCGCTGCGTTCGATCGGCAAGCGCAACCTCGCCCTGCATGGCGCCGCGGTCGCGGTGGCGACGCGGTTGGCGGACTCGAAAGACGCCGCGCCGCGTTGGATCGGCAAGGATGCGCTGCGCGAACTGCGCAGCGCGGCGGTGCTGGCGCGATTGGCGAAGAAATCCCGAGCCGTCAAAAGATCTTGATCAACTCCCTCTCCCTCTCCCGCTCGCGGGAGAGGGCTGGGGTGAGGGGATGAGCGCCGCAGGCGCGAATGCTCTTGCTTGAAGCTCCGACGCCGGCCGAGCCCTCACCCCAACCCCTCTCCCGCTAGCCACCCAAGGTGACTCCCTTCGGGGCGCGGGAGAGGGGCTCCAATAGATGTTTCCGAGTGGTGTGTCAGCGAGCCTTAGCGCCCGGCTCGGCCAATTTCTCATCCTTGAACAAGGCCACATGCGGCACGCCGTCGCCGCCGATCCAGCCGCGGTACATGCCCTCGGTGTTGAACGGCAAGGCGAAGCTGCCGTCGCTGTCGAGCGCGATCGCACCGCCGTCGCCGCCGGCCTTGGGGATGTCGCCGTTGATCACGCCTTCGGAGGCTTGGCTGATGCTCTGCCCGGCGTACTGCACGCGCGCGCAGATCTCATGCGCGGCCACCGCGCGGATGTAGTACTCGCCCCAGCCGGTGCCGGAGACCGCGCAGCGCGCGTTGGCGTAGGTGCCGGCGCCGATGATCGGCGCGTCGCCGACGCGGCCGTAGCGCTTGTTGGTCATGCCGCCGGTGGAGGTGCCCGCGGCGAGACGGCCCTGCGCGTCCAGCGCGACCGCGCCGACGGTGCCGAAATGCTTCGCCGTTTCGATGTCTTCGTGAGCCTGGCCGAAGGCTTCTTCCTTCAGCGCCTTCTGCAACTGCTGCCAGCGTTTTTCGGTGCGGAAGTACGACGGCTCCACCAGGGTCACGCCGTTTTCCTTCGCGAACGCCTCGGCGCCGTCGCCGGTCATCATCACGTGCCTGGATTTCTCCATCACCGTGCGCGCGAGCAGGATCGGATTCTTGACCCGATGCACGCCGGCGATCGCGCCGGCGCGCAGGCTGGCGCCGTCCATCACCGCCGAGTCGAGTTCGTTCTTGCCGTCGTGAGTGAACACCGCGCCGCGGCCGGCGTTGAACTGCGGCGCGTCCTCCAGCACGGTGATGGCGGCGGTGACCGCGTCCAGCGCCGGCTTGCCGGCGGCCAGTTGCGCATGGCCGGCGCGCAGCGCCTGTTCCAGCGCGGCGCGCGCGTCTTTTTCGTCCTGCTCGCTCAGGCCGGCGCGTTCGACGCCGGCGCCGCCGTGGATGACCAGCACCGGTTGCGCGGCCAGCGCGGCCGGCGCCAGCGCCAGCGACAACGCGATCGACAGCGCGGCCGATCCCCACACACGATTCGAGCAGCGACGGCGCGACAGGTTCTTCATCTTTCGGCTCCAGGGGTGGGACGGGCAGTCGTGGCCGGCGCGCTCAGGCGGTCGGCTCGCGGCGGATCAGTTGCCCGGATTCGACATCATAAAGCTCCGAGAACGCCGGCCGTTCGACCTTGAAGTCGCCCATGCGCAACGTGCTGTCCGCGCCGACGCCGATCACCGGCACCGCGCGCAGGCTCAGCGGCTCGCCCTGCGCGTAGACGTCGGCGCGCAGGCTCGGCCGCACCAGCCAGGCCTTGCCGCCGTTGCCGCTGAACACGCGGCCCTCGCCCTGCGCGTCGATGCACAGCGCGGTGTATTCGTCGATGCCCAGGCCGACCAGATCGTCGCGGCGATGGTCCTGCGACAGCCGCGCCAGGAAGGCGATCAGCCGGCCCAGACGCTCGCGCTTGCCGAAGTGGCTGTCGGTGATGACCCGCTGCAGATACGGCAGGTGCAGGAAATTATCGACCAAGGTCAGCTGCGGCCCGGTGGGATCGTCCAATGCCGCCTGCGAGACCAGGCTGCCGCCGTCCATGGCGCCGTAGGCGTAAGCGCCCAGGATCGCCAGCCCGGCGCTGGTGCCGCCGATCGGCTTGCCCGCGCGCACGTGGGCGTCGAGCGCGCGCGCCAGCGGCGTGTCTTTCCAGTAGCGCACATAGCGCGATTGATCGCCGCCGGCGATGAAGATGCCGTCGGCGCCGCGCACGATCTCCAGCACGCGCGGATCGCTGGCGGCGCGGCGATCTTCGAACACCAAGGTCTGCGCGGCGGTGATGCCGCCGAGATCGCGGAAGAATTCGTCCTGCGCTTCGGCCGCGCCGGATGCGCGCAGGATCACGATGCGGCCATGGCCGGCGCGCTCGATCATCCAGGCGAAGGCCTCGCGCGGCCAGTCGCCGCCGCCGACCAGCATCATCCCGGCGCGGGTCGGCGCCGGCCGCGGCGCGGCGAGATCGCCGATCTGGTAGTAGCGATAACCGTCGCGCTGCGCGTCGTCAGTTGTCGCCGCGCGCTTGGGCACCGCGCTCGCGGGCGCCGCCGCCGGCCCCTGCGCCGCCGCGCCGGCGCTCGCGCACAGCCACGCCAGCATCAGCGCCATCGCGCCGCCACACCACTTCGACGAACCCAGCATGCTCGGTCTCCGGACGGATCGATAGCCATGACGAAGCAGGGCGCGACGATCCCCCACGACGCTCGCGCATCGTCCGTGAGCGGCGCGCGAGCATGACGGCGGCCCCGGCGCTGGGCTAATGTCGGCGCATGGACACCGCCCTCGACGCCTGGTTCACCAGCGAAATCCTCGTGCACGAAGAGGCGCTGGTGCATTACCTGCGGCGCTGGTGGTCGCACGGCGACGAGGTCCACGACCTGCGCCAGGAGGTCTATGTGCGGGTCTACGAGGCCGCGGGCAAATCCCGCCCGCGCCAGCCCAAATCGTTTCTGTTCGCGACCGCGCGGCACCTGATGACCGACCGCCTGCGCCGCGGCCGGGTGGTGTCGATCGAGCCGGTGGGTGATTTCGAGTCCTTGAACGTCTTGGTAGATGAGGTCTCTCCCGAACGCCGGCACGGCGCGCGGCAGAACCTGCGGCGCTTGGCGGAAGCCTTCGACCGCCTGCCCGAACGTTGCCGGCAGGTGGTGTGGCTGCGGCGGGTGGAGGAATTGCCGCAGAAACAGGTGGCGCTGCGCATGGGCATTACCGAGAAGACCGTGGAGAAACAGATCGCCAAGGGCATGCGCCTGCTCGCCGAGCACTACTACGGCGGCGCGCAGGCCCTGGCCGACATGGCGCCGGCGCGCGCGATCGAGGCAGGCGAGGGCCCGGCGACGGGGCGCTCGAAGCGGGAGGAAGCGCGGCCGCCGGCATCGCCGCGCGCGGCCACGCAGCAGGTTCGGCAGGACACCACGCGGCAACCGCCGGACGACAGGAATCGCGGACATGGCAGGAAGCAGACAGATTGAACAGGCGGCCGCCGATTGGCTCGCCCGCCGCGACGGCGGCGATTGGCCGGCGCAGGCGCAGGCGCAACTCGATGCCTGGCTCGCGGAATCGACCGCGCACCGGGTCGCGTTCCTGCGCCTGAGCGCGGCCTGGAGCGAGGGCGACCGGCTCAAGGCGCTGGCGGCGGGAACCGAGCCAGGGCAGATGCCCGAGCGCGGCGCGTGGACGGCGCCGCCGTTCGCGGCGCGCGCGGAACACGCGGGCGATGCCGGCGATGGCGATACCGACGCCGCTGAACCTGCGGCAGCGGGAGCGCCCGTGCGCGCGGATGCGCTGGTGTTCGCGCCGCGTCCGCGCGCGCGTCGCCGCCATGGCGCGCGTTGGGCCGCAGCAGCAGCGGTGGGCGTGGTCGCGTTGTCGTTGTTTTGGGGCTGGTCGCTGTACGGCACGGTCGAGCAAGCCTCGTATCGCACCGCCATCGGCGATCTGACCACCGTGCCGCTGGCCGACGGCTCGCGCGCCACGCTCAGCAGCGACAGCCGCATCGACGTCGCCTTGTCGCGCGCGCAGCGCCGGGTCGAGCTGCGGCAGGGCGAGGCCTTCTTCGATGTCGCGAAAGATCCCGGCCGGCCGTTCGCGGTCGAAGCCGGCGGCCGTCGCGTGGTCGCGGTGGGCACGCATTTCTCCGTGCGCCGCGACGGAGGCGACCTGCGCGTGGTGGTGACCGAAGGCACGGTGCGCCTGGAATCGCAGCCCATCGACGGCCATCGCCAGCCGACCACGCTGTTGCCGGCCGGCAGCATCGCCCTGGCCGGCCGCAACGGCGTGCTGGTGCGCAGCGTGTCGGTCGATGAGGCCGAGCGTGTGGTGGATTGGCGCAACGGCTATCTGGTGTTCCGCGACACGCCGCTGGCCGCGGCCGCGGCCGAGTTCAACCGCTACAACGCGCGCAAGCTGGTGATCGGCGACGCCGCCGCCGGCGAGCTGCGCGTGGGCGGCAATTTCCGCTGGTCCAATGCCGAAGTCTTCGTCGGCCTGCTGGAACAGGCGATGCCGGTGCGGGCCGAGCGCTTGCACGACCGGATCGTGCTGCACAGCCGTTGAGCGCCGCGCTCGGCGTTTATCCGCGCCGGTTCTCGATCGCGCCAATCCGCGCTGTCGCGCGCGCACCCCGATGGGCACACTACGCGCCGCGCGCGCCGCGGCTTTGCCCGGCGCGCGTGCGGGATTTGCCGAGTTCGTTCGTCTGATAACAAAGGCGCGGTCAGCGCCGACTGGGGAGGGGAAAGCCGATGGTGGGTCGTCTTCGTGTGCTGCTGTTGAGTCTGGCGTGTAGCGCCGCCCTGTCCGCGCAGGCGCAAGGCGCGGCGGTGAACATTCCGGCCGGCGATCTGGTGACCGCGCTGGATGCGCTGGCGCGGCAATCGGGCGTGCAGTTCGTCTACTCGGCCGATCAACTCAAGGGCCTGCGAACCCAGGGCGTGCACGGCGCCATGGCGCCGGCCGACGCGCTCGACCGTCTGCTGCGCGGCAGCGGCTACGCCGCGCGCCGCGATGCGTCCGGGGCGATGGTGATCGTCAAGAGCGCAGCGCCCGCCGCGCCGCCGCCGCGGCCGCGCAACACGCCGCGCACGCCCGACGGCGCCGCCGCGGACATGCCGGCGATGACCGAACTGGAAAGCATCCAGGTCACCGGTTCGCGCATTCCGCGCGCGCAGATCGAAGGCCCGGCGCCGGTCACGGTGATGACCGCGCAGGAGATCAAGGCCAACGGCTTCACCACCGTGCCCGACGTGCTGCGCGCGATGACCCAGAACGGCGGCGAGACCCAGAGCCAGCAGTCGGCCAGCGGCGCCGACTTCTCGCCCGGCGCGCAGCAGGTCGATCTGCGCGGGCTGGGGCCCAACCACACCCTGGTGCTGGTCAACGGCCGCCGCATCGCCGACTTTCCGATGCCGTTCAAGGGCCGCAGCAATTTCACCGACATCTCCAATATCCCGCTGGGCATGGTCGATCGGATCGAGATCCTGACCGGCAGCGCGTCGGCGATCTATGGCTCCGACGCGATCTCCGGCGTGGTCAACTTCATCCTCAAGAAGCAGGCCGACGGCACCACGGTGGACATGCGCATGGGCGACACCACCCGCGGCGGCGGCGAGTCGTTCAACCTCAGCGTGTCCAGCGGTTACAGCAACGATCGCTTCAGCGCGATCTACGGCTTCGAGCTGCAATCGCAGAATCCGCTGTGGGCCTACGAGCGCGCGCGCCAGGACTCCACCCGCGATGCCCCCAGCGACTCCGCGCGCGCGGCGCGGCGCGCGTTCCTGCGCACCAACTGGGACGACGAATACCTCGATCCCGGCGCCGCCTGCGATGGGCTGGCGCGGCTCAACGGCGGCACCACCCATCGCGCTTCGCGCCCGGGCTGGGGCGCCGACGGCGAGGACGGTTTCTATTGCGGCAGCGAAGAGGCGATCGGCTACGGCACCATGATCAGCGAGCGCGAGGGCGTGAACGCCTACGCATCGCTGAGCTACCGCTTCGACAACGACACCGAGTGGTTCGCCGATCTGCAGTTGGGTTATCACAAGCTGTCGATGTTCCGCGACGTCGGCAACTGGAGCTACCAGGCGCCCGACGGCAACGAACAAGGCTATTTCTTCAACCAGGCCACCGATCAGGTCGAATACTGGCAGCGCCAGTTTTCGCCGGAGGAAATGGGCGGCCTGAGCGCCGGCACCATCCGCAACCGGCAGAAGACCTTCAGCCTGACCACCGGCTTCAAGGGCCGCTGGGGCGAGCACTGGGATTGGGAAACCGCGCTGAGCCATTCGCAGTACCAGTCCACCATCAGCTGGCCGCAGATCGTCG
Organism: Lysobacter sp. ISL-50; assembly: GCF_018612875.1. GTDB lineage: Bacteria > Pseudomonadota > Gammaproteobacteria > Xanthomonadales > Xanthomonadaceae > Lysobacter. The sequence continues at coordinate 18,845 of NZ_JAGGRI010000002.1, forward strand.
CGTCCAAGGCCAACGACCTGTTTCTCGGCCCGCAACTGGGCACCGACGACGACGGCTTCCCGATCTTCAACGCCGATCCCGAGCGCCTGTATCGCCCGTTGACCCGCGCCGAGTACGACTCGATCGCCGCGCGCACCACCTACCAGCCAAAATCGCGCACCGACGCGCTGTCGCTGACCTTCACCAACACCGAGCTGTTCACCCTGCCGGCCGGCGCCGCCGGTTTCGCCGGCACCCTGGAAGTCGGCAGCCAGAGCTACAACCTGCGACCCGATCCGCTGGCCACGCAGTATTACTACTACAGCTGGCGCGACGCCGACGGCCACGGCAGCCGCGATCGCTGGGCGGCGGCCGGCGAATTGCGCCTGCCCTTGCTCGACAGCCTGAATTTCAGCGTCGCCGGGCGTTACGACCAATACCGCTACAGCGGCCACAGCATCGACAAGTTCACCTACAGCGCCGGCCTGGAATGGCGCCCGGTCGAGTCCTTGCTGCTGCGCGGCTCCTACGGCACCGCGTTCCGCGCGCCGGATCTGCATTACCTGTACGCCGGCGAAGGCAATTCGGAATCCTCCGGCGTGGACTACTACCGCTGCCGTAGCGAGGAGCCGGGCACGCAGTTCAGCGACTGCTCGTTCTCGGACGAAAACGTGGTGGTGACGCGGCGCGGCAACCGCAAGCTCGATCCTGAAACCAGCACCGCCTGGACCGCGGGTCTGGTGTGGTCGCCGCTGGCCAATCTGGATTTCTCGCTCGACTACTTCAACATCGACTTGCGCGATCAGGTGCAGGACCTGCGCATCGACGGCATCTTGCAGGACGAAGCCAGCTGCCGTCTCGGCCAGCGTCCGGACGGCAGCGCGGTGGACGCGAATTCGCCGACCTGTATCGATGCGTTGGCGCGCGTGGGCCGCAGCGACGACGGCAGCCTCTACAGCGCCTTCGTCAATCCGATCAACATCGCCCGCGAGCGCACCAACGGCGTGGATTTCAACGCGCGCTATCGCCTGGAAACCGCGATCGGCACGTTTCGCTTCAACGGCAACTACAGCTGGGTGCGCGAACACGAAAGCCAGCAGTACGCCGGCGACCGGGTCGAGGATCAGTTCGCGGTCAACAGCGGCTTCGACATTCCGCGCAGCAAGGCCAGCGCCAGCGTGAGCTGGGACAAGAACCGCTGGACCGCGACCTTGCACGGCGAGCGCCTGGGCAAGTTGCCCAACTACGATTCCTACCAGGAAAGTTACGACCCGGCCGACGGCGGCAGCCCGTGGATCGGCGCGACCTATCGCTACAACCTGTCGCTGCAGTACCGCTTCACCGATCACGCCCAGCTGGCGTTGTCGGTGACCAACCTGTTCGACAAGCTGCCGCCGAAAGACGCCAGCTACAGCAGCTACCCGTATTACGACGTGTCCTGGTTCGACACCGTCGGCCGCCAGGTGTTCGTGCAGTACACGCACAAGTTCGGCGGCAGCGCGCTTTGATTCCCTGACGTGTCGCCGCAGGGACGCGGCGGCGCGACTTTCACCGCAACGCGGCGTTCAAAACTGACGGCGTCGCCGCGCGCGGCGGCGGCCGGATCAGCGCCCGCCGCCCGGCGTGCGCGCCACCACGAAGATGCGGCGGAATTCGAACCAGGTCGTGCCGTCGCCGCGCGGCGGATAGGCGCGGTCCAGCATCGGCGCCAACTCGGCGCGGAAGCGTTGCCAATCGGCCGCATCCAGCGCCGCCTTGACCGGCCGCAGTGCGGTGCCGGTGATCCACTCCAGCACCGCGTCGTCGCCCGACAGGCGCTGCACGTAGCGGGTTTCCCAGGCATCGACCGCGCAACCCAGCGTGGCCAGGCGCTCGGCGTACTGCTTGGGCGTATCGACCGCGTCGTCTTCGCGCAGCCCGACCTCGCGCAGGCGCTCGGCCCATGCCGCGCTAGCGGCAAGCTCGCGCGTGAGCACATGCGAAGGCGCATCGAAATTGCCCGGCACCTGGATCGCGATCCATGCGCCCGGCGGCAACTCGCGCACCCAACGTTCCAGCAACTGCCGATGCTCCGGCACCCATTGCAGCACTGCGTTGGAGATCACCACATCGGTATCGGCCTTGGGTGTCCACTGGCGCACATCGATCAACTCCGCGGCGATCCCAGCCTTGCGCGCGGCCTCGACCATCTCCGGCGAGTTGTCGCTGGCTTCCAGTTGCGCCTGCGGCCAGCGCTGCGCCAGCGCCAGAGTCAGATTGCCGGGCCCGCAGCCCAGATCGACCACGCGCCGCGGACGTTCGATGCCGATGCGCGCGGTCAGATCGAAGAACGGCCGGCCGCGCAGGTCGGCGAAGTCGAGGTACTTGCCCGGGTCCCACATGCGACGGCTCCATCGAAGGCTGGTATCGCAGCACTATACGAGCGGCCGGTCGAGACGGCGTGTGCGGCGGTTTGCGCGGCGTGGCCGTACGCCGTTCGCTGTCGCGGCGGATGATGCGCGCATCGGTGGATCGCCGCCGCGTGCCGCACTACGATTGGTTCCGGCCGCGTGCATCGGCGGCATCGACGGGTTTCAAGGAGGAGCCATGCTGACTCGAATGATCGCGCTGTTGGCGCTGCTGGCCGCGGCGCCGGTGCTGCCGGCCGCGGAGGTCACGCAGATCGTGACCGACCTGGCGTACAAGGCCGACGAGTATCCGGGCCATGAGTATCGCCGCGCCGTCGATCAGGCCTCCGCCTACGTCCGCGAGGGACGGCCCAGCGCGGCCTGGAACGTGTTGCAGCCCGGGATGTTGTACTGCGACGGCAAGCGCAACACCGCGACGGAAATTTTCTACAGCGTCGCCGATAAGGCCGAAGAGCGCGAACTGCGCGACCAGGCGCCGCCCGGGACGACGGTGACCTTCGTCGATTGGGCTTGCCCGTTGACCTACAAGCAGGCGGCGTTTCTGGCGATCGATACGAACGAACCCGACCGCGCGCGGGCCTTGCTCGACCGCGCCGAGGCGATCGCGCCGCATTGGGCCGATGTCCTGGCCGAACGCGCGTATCTGACCGGCCGCCAAGGCGACTGGCCGGGCGCGCTGGCGTTGTATCGCAAGGCCCAGGCGTTGGCGCAGCGGTATTCGGCCTCGGCGCAGACCCGCGCGTTGATCCTGCGCGGCATCGGCTATGCGCTGGTCGAGGCCGGCGATCTGGACGGCGCGGCGCAGGCGTATCGCGACTCGCTCAAGCTCGATCCGGGCAGCGAGGTCGGCAAGAAGGAGCTCGAATACATCCAGGAGAGGAAGGCCGCGGCAACCCGAAGCGATTGACCCCGGCGGTGTCGCGGGCCGGACCTGCGAGCGCGCGAAGTCTCTGTGGGAGGGGCTTCAGCCCCGATGCTCTTCGATCCGTTGCGGTGAGGCGTCCCGATAGCTGACCGGAAAGCGTCGGGGCTAAAGCCCCTCCCACAAAAGGCGGATCTCGTGGAAAGACCTCGTGGTCGCGGGCCGGACCAGCGAGCGCGCGAAGTCTCTGTGGGAGGGGCTTCAGCCCCGATGCCCTTCGATCCGTTGCGGCGAGGCGTCCCGATAGCTGACCGGAAAGCGTCGGGGCTAAAGCCCCTCCCACAAAAGGCGCATCTTGTCGAAAGAACTCGTGGTCGCGGTCGCGGGCCTGACTAGCGAGCGCGCGAAGTCTCTGTAGGAGGCGCTTCAGCCTCGATCCGTTGCGGTGAGGCGTCCCGACAGCTGATCGGAAAGCATCGGGGCTAAAGCCCCTCCCACAAAAGGCGGATCTCGTCGAAAGATCTCGCGATGGTGGGTCCTGGGGGGCGGACACAAGTCGCCCTCGACGCTCGCAGCCCCTGAGATCTCCCCGGGTTTCAATGCTCCCCGCACCCGTCTATCGGCGCGGCAATCACCTCGTTCAGCAAATTCAGCTTACTCCCGAGGGCCCCTAAACTTTTCAAAAAAAGTGCCGAGAAGTCCATTGAGAGCCGCAAGAGCTGCGGCAACAACGGAACGGATAGGCACATGGTCGCGATCGTCACAGGGAATGGTCTGGGTCTGCAGTCGTCTTCGGCGCTGGGACTCGGCGGCAGGGGACAGGTCGGTAGCGCGGGCTTCGGCAAGAGCGGCGAACAGGTGTTCGTCAACGCCGCGACCGGCAACCTGATCCTGCGCGACCGCGACCAATGGCTGCTCGGCCGCGGCGTGGACGCCGAGCTGTACCGGGCCTACAACAGCCAGGCGCAACTGGTCGGCGAGGCTTGGCGCTCGGGCACCAGCAAGCAGGTCAACGGCCTCAGCGGCACGGTCAACACCGCCGGCAGCACGGTCGCGCGCACCGACTGGGACGGCAGCCGCACCACCTACGCCTGGGACACGGCGCGCTCGCTGTACGTGGCGACCTCCGGCGCCGGCACCCGCGACACCCTGGCCTGGGATGGCGGCAACCAGCGCTGGACCTGGACCCAGGGCGGCAGCCAGCTGATCGAGCGGTATGACGCGACGAAGAACGGCCGTTTGTTCGAAAGCGTCGATCGCGACGGCAACGCCGTGCAGTACAGCTACAACACCGCCGGCTCGCTCAGCCAGGTGGCGACCGCTGATGGTGAGACGACGATCCTCGACTACGACGGCTCCAACCGCCTGAGCAAGGTCCGCACCGTCACCCAGAACGGCGCCGGTACCCAGACCTCGACCGCGGTGCGCTACAGCTACGACGGCAGCGGCCGCTTGAGCACGGTGACCCTGGACCTGAGCCCGGACGACAACAGCGTCAGCGACGGCAAGGTCTTCACCAGCACCTACGCCTACGACGGCAGCAGTGCGCGCATCGCCTCGATCACACAGTCCGACGGTGCCAAGGTCGCCTTCACCTATCAATTGGTCGGCAGCGACTACCGCGTCGCCAGCATCGCCCAGACCAGCGACACCGGCGTGCTGCGCACGACCACGCTGAGCTACGACGTCGCCAACCGCCGCACCACCATCACCGATCCGCTGGGCCAGGACACGATCCTGAGCTACGACGACCAAGGCCGCCTCCTGCAGACCAGCAGCCCGGCGGTGGCCGGGGTGCGCCAGATCCAGGTCTTCACTTACAACGCCGACGGCCAGGTCGCGACCATCCGCGACGGTCTCAACAACGAGGTGAAGTACACCTACGATGCCGCCGGCAACCTGATCAAGCAGGAAGACGCGGTCGGCACGATCGTCGAGCGCACGTTCGGCAGCGACAACCAACTGCTGAGCGAAACCGTGTCCGGCCCGAACACGGTCACCGCGACGACGCGTTACGTCTACGACGCCGAGCAGCACCTGCGCTTCAAGATCAGCGCCGAAGGCCGCGTGACCGAGCTGCGCTACAACGCCGCCGGACAGCAGACCGGCTTGCTGACCTATTCCGAAGGCAAGTACACCGGCGCCACGTTCACCGAAGCCGCCCTGGCCAGCTGGGCCGGCGCGAATTCCCGCATCGGCGAACGCACCGACACCGCCTACGACTTCCGCGGCAACGTAAGCAGCGTCACCCGATACGGCACGCTGGCCGCCGACGGCAGCGGCGTGATCGACGACAAGACGATCCAGAGCCGTTTCGTCTACGACGAACAAGGCCGCCTGTTGCAGCACTATGCCGGCCCGATCGGCAACCCCGACGTCGAACAATTCACCTACGACGGCCTGGGCCGCGTGCTGAGCGCGACCGCGTTCAACGACAGCATCACGCTCACCCAATACGACGACGCCCAGCGCCGCACCATCGTCAGCTTCAGTAACGGCCTGGTCCGCACCTCGACCTACAACCACGCCGGCGAACTGATCGCGCTGGCCGAATCGGGCGGCGGCGGCACGGTGCTGTCGCAAGTGCGCTACCACTACGACGCCGACGGCCGTCTGCGCATGACCGAAGACGCGCTGGGCGCGAAGACGCATGTGCTATACGACGAAGCCGGCCGTCGCGCCGGCGAGATCGATTCGGCGGGGGCGCTGACGGAGTATCTGTACGACGCTAACAATCAGGTCATCAAGACCACGCGCTACTCCAACGCGGCGACCGCCGCGGCAATGGCGGCGCTGGTGGACGCGAACGGCAAGCCGAAGCAGACGACGACCGTCAATGGTCAGGCGGTGATGCTGACGTTGGCGAATTCGGGACTGAAGCCTGCGGTGGATTCGGTCAATGATCGTGAGGAGTGGCGGTTTTACGATTCGGCCGGCCGTCTGTACAAGACGGTCGGCGCCGATGGCGCTTTGACCGAATATACCTATGACGCGGCGTCGCGATTGGTCCGTTCGCGGGTCTACGACATCCGCGTGAACATGACCACGTTCCGTGCGAATCCGACCGTGGCGAACGCGGTCTCGGCCTTCCCCTCGACTCCGACCGATCTGATCACGCGCTATTACTACAGCGCCGACGGGCTGCTGATCGGCGTCATGGACGGCACGGGCGGCGTTACCGAAACGCTGTACGACGGCGCCGGGCGCAAAGTCAAAACCATCGCTTACTGGCAGTTCGCGAACCAAAACCTGTTCGACACCGGCACCCTGGATCAGCTGCGGCCGACCGCCACCGCGCAAGATATTCATACTTATTTCAACTACGACAGCCGCGGATTACTGGTTTCGCAGATTGACGGCGAACGTTACCTCACCCGCTACGAATATGACGCACAGGGGCATGTAACCCAACGAATCCGCGGCGAACAGGTCTCGGAAGCTTCGCTGAAGGGCACTCACACGCTCAATGGCTCGTTCAATGCGCGCATGGAGACCTTTGGCGGTTTCCCGCAAGTCAAGGTGTGGGTCGATAACGCGCTCGCTGCGACCGTCACCTTGGACAGCATCACCTATAAAACCTACAACTTTTCCGCCAATGCCGCACGTGGAAAAAATCACGACGTTCGCTTGGAGTTCCTTGTCGCCACGGGCAGCAGCATATGGATCAATGCGGCTGAGTTCTCCGGCGTTTCTTTCGATGCGGGCGGGCATTCGAACTGGACGTCGCCCGGCTCTTCCACCGTGCAGCAGTATCCTTCCGGCGAGGTGGCAGCGTATGGCGATCTTCTGGCTGTCTGGTCGGCTCCGGACCCGCAGAACGATTGGCCGGTATTCCCCGATTCGCTCGATGTCACATTGCCCGGTGTGCTGGAGAAAACCAGCTTTACCTACGACACCGACGGACGTCTGCTGAGCAAGACCGAATTCTCGTCCAGCGGAAATGTCGAATCGCGATATGCGTACGACAACATGGGCAATCTGATCGCGGAGAACCGTGCCGACCGAAAGACACAATACCGCTTCGATCTGCAGGGCCGTCTGACCGCCCAACTCAGCGGCGAAGGCGTCAAGGCGCTGCAGGCGCTCGGCGCGAATCCGACGCAGTCCGCCGTGGACGCGATCTGGGCCGATTGGGGCGTGCGTTATCAGTACGACGCCGCTGGCCATCGCACTGCGATGATCGATGCGCTGGATCGTTCGACCTTGTTCTACTACGACGCGCAGGGCCGCCTGACCCATACGGTCAGCGCAGCGGGCGAAGTGACCGAGCAGCGCTACAACATTTTTGGTGAAGTCTCGCAGAGCGTCGTCTATGGCTTGCGCCTGACCTCGTTGTCGCTGGGCCAGATGCACGGCGGCCAGATGAGCCAGAGCGAGCGCGACGCGATCGCCGCGCTGGACAACGATAAAGCCAGCCGCACCACGCTGAGCTATGCGGTGACCGGGTTGTTGTCGCGCACGATCGATGCGTTGGGTGCATACACCGATCGCACCTACACCACCTTCGGTGCGATCGACAAGGTGACGCGCTGGAGCGATTTTGGGCGTAGCCAATCCAAGCTGATCGAGATCGATCACAACTACGATCGCGCCGGCCGCGAAGTCAATGTCATCGAGGACTCTGCCGGCAGCGGCAGCCAACTGAAGCTGCGCACCACCAATAACTACGATGCTTTCGGCCGGGTGGTCACACGTTATGTGCAGGGCGCCGACGGCGCTCTGAAGAACGTCGTGTCAAAATCCTACGACCGCCGAGGCCAGGTGCTTATTGTCAAGGATCGCGATTCGGATGCCTCCAATTATTTTCTGAGCTACGATGCCTTCGGCAATGTACTCAAGCGCGGCGAATACACCTCGCCGGGCGTGCAGACCTTCACTACCTATAGCTACACCGCGTTCAATCGCGAGATCCAGGTCAGCACCGCCGAAGGGGTGCTGACCAAGACCCGCTACAACGAGCACGGCCAAGTCGTCGAGCTGATCGATGGTCGCGGCAATAGCACCACTTACGAGTACGATCTCGACGGTCGCCTGATTCGTTCCACCAATCCGGCCGGAACGGTTTCGAGCCATTACGACCAAGCCGGACAGGTGATCGAAACCACCGATGCCCGCGGCGTCAAGAGCAGCTTCGAGTACGACGCGGTCGGCCGCGTATTGACCCGTACCCTCGACCCGACCGGTCTGGCGATCAAAACGAAGTACGAATACGACGCCAAAGGCCAGTTGGTCCGCGTTACCGATCCGCTCGGCACGGTCTCCGAGACGCGTTACGACCTCAACGGCCAGAAGGTCGCGGTCGTGGTCGATGCTGGCGATGGCCGTTTGAATCTGACCACCACGTTCGAATACGACGCGCTCGGTCAGACGGTGCAGGCCACGGAGGGTGTTGGAACCGCGGCGGCCGTGGTTACCCGTTATGAATACGACAAGGGCGGCCGCCGCATCGCGACGATCGTCGACCCGAACGGCTTGGCGCTGACCACGCGTTACACCTACGACGCCGTCGACATGGTCGTGGCGAGCACCGATGCCAACGGCCAGGTGACGCGCTTTGTCTACGATCGCAACAGCGAATTGTTACTGACTATCGACGCGACCGGCGCGGTTCAGCGCCGCGATATCGATCGCGTCTGGGGGCGTTTCCTGGGAGTCACCCAATTCGCCAAGCCGATCGATCTGACCGGTTTGGGCCTGAAGGTTACATTGGCCGAGATTCAGGCTCGATTGCAGCCGCAGACCGGCGTTGACCGGACGACCCAGCAAATCCTCGATACAGACGGCCGCCTTCGCTACGCCATCGACAGCCAGGGTTACGTTACCGAGCTTGTCTACGACGCTTCGAACAACGTTGTCCGTACGATCGCTTATGCCGTCGCGATACCTACCTGGACCAACATTACGGCACAGACGGTCACCGCTCTGCTGTCGGAACAAACGTCGGCGATGCACGCGCAAGATCGTCAGACCCAGACGATCTACGATGCGGCCGGACGCGCGGTGTTCCAGATCGACGCGGCGCGCTTCATCACCCGCAACCAGTACGACGCCAACGGTAATCTGATCGCGCGCGCGCGTTTTGCCGCCGCGTACCCGATCGCGTCGGCGACGACGTTGCAGGCGCTGGACACATGGGCCGCGGGCCAGCCCACGAATGCGGCGGCCGAAGAACATTGGGCCTATGACGCCGCCGGCCGGGTGGCCTGGCAGGTGAATGCCGGAAACACCGTCACGCGTTACACCTATGACGCCGCCGGCAATCGCCGGATGAGCGTCAGCTTCCTGCAGCTTGCCTCGGGGCCGCAGCGGCCCAGCGCCTACACGATGCAGGGCATGGCGGCGTGGTACACGCAATTCGTCGGCAACGATGCGCGCTCCGTCAACCCGACCACGATGTGGTTCTACGATACGGCCGGCCGTAGCGTCTTCAGCTACGACGCCGAAGGTTACTTCACCGAAACCGGTTATGACGCCGCGGATCATGCGACCTCGTCGTCCCGTTACGATCGCAAGTGGGGAGCGCTCGGCGCAGACCGCGCGATCACGCTGAACGACAACGCGGCCAGCCTGCGTGCGTTGTTGACCGCCGCCGGCAGTACGAATCAAACCACCCAGTACCGCTACGATGCGGCCGGCCGCTTGTCCGACACCGTCGATGCGCTCGGCGGCATGCGCCACTATCAGCGCGATGGCTTGGGACAAGTGATCGCCGAGTTCGCGGCGTGGGGCACGGCGGAACAGACGGTCACGCGCCGCAGCTACGACGCCGGCGGCCGTGTGGTCGAAGAAACCTCCGCGGCCGATACTGCCGCGGTATCGCGCAAGCGCTTCGTCTACAACGCCTTCGGCCAAGTCGTCGCCAGCATCGATCCGCGCGGCGTGGAGTTGGCCGAATCCGATTCGGCCTGGGCGCTGGAACAGCGGTTTTCGCTCGGCTATAAGAACGAAACGGGAGCCGCGTTACGCGCGGCGGATCTGAACGCCGCGCAGAAGGCGGCGTTGCTGGCGCTGTACACCAGCCGTTCCAGCTACGACATCAACGGACGTCTGGTCGAATCGATCGACCCGCAGGGCGGCACGATCCGCCGCGATTACAACGGTTTCGGTGAAGCCTTCCAGATCATCGACGCCATGGGCCGGGCTGGGTTCTTCTTCTACGACGCGCTCGGCCGCGTGACCTATCAGGTCGATCCCGAAGGCTACTTGACCCGCACCGAATACGATTTCCAGGGCAATGCCAGCAAGATCCACCGCTACTACGAACGCATCGATTACAACTTCCCCACTGGCGGTGTTCCCGCCACGCCGGCCGGCGCTGTGGCGACGACGCAGATGGAGTATGACCTGCTCGGCCGTCTGGTCAAGGTCACCGATGCGCAGTCGGGCGTTGAAGCCTACGGGTACGATGCCTTCGGCAATCGCACTCAGCTGACCAATAAGCTGGGCGGCACGACGTACTATGGCTACGACAAACTGGGGCGGATGCTGAGCGAACGGCTGCCGGTCACCGCCGCCGCGCGCGCGGGCGGGGCGCCGGTTTCGGTCACGAATTACTTCCAATACGATGCGCACGGCAACCTGATTCGTCAGGACGATTCCGGCGACAGCGCCGACTCGCGCGTTACGCTGTTCGCCTACGACGCCTTGAATCGCAAGATCTCCAGCACGGCGGTCGTCGCCACCGGGCAGGGCGATGTCAACGCGGTCGAGAAAGCCAAGTACGACGCTCGCGGCAATCTGATCGAAAAGATCGGCGCCAACAACGCGCGCACGGTCTTCTACTACGACGCCAACAACCGCCAAGTTGGTCAGGTCGATAGCAACGGCCTGCTGGCGCTCAACGAGTTCGACGCCGCCGGAAATCTGGTGCGCACGCGTGCGTTCGAGAAGGCGGTGGCATTGCCGGCAGGCTGGGCGCTGCCGGCGGAGTGGATCAACCCGACGACCGGCAAGCCCGATCAGGTGCGCGAGACGCGATTCGTTTACGACGCCAACGGCCGCCGCATCGAATCGCAAGTAATCGGCGTGGCGCACGGCGCGTACGGACCGGATCCGGATCATCCGGAAAAGCAGCGATACATTGTCAACGGCACCGACATCGTCGAGCGCTGGAGCTACGATCTCGGCGGTCGTCTGGTCGAGTACAGCGACGGTAACGGCAATATCACCCAGACCTATTACAACGCGCTCGGCCAGAAGCGTCTGGAGATCGACGGCGAAGGTTATGCGATCAAGTGGGATCGCGATGCCGAAGGCAACGTGCTGACCGAAACGCGCTACAGCCAGCGTCGTCCACCGCCGGCGTTGGCACGGCAGGCCGCGTTCGCAAGCGATGAGCCGGTCGAGCAGATCATCTCCAACTGGCCGGTCGATGAAGAGAACGATCGCGTCACCGTCTACACCTACGACAAGATGGGCCGTCGCCTGAGCGAGTCGCGGCTCAACGTGGATTATGGCGTCGTCGATACCGGCACCGGCGCGCTGACGCAGATCGACAACGGCACCGCGACCACGGCCTATGCTTATGATGCCGCCGGCAACCTGCTCAGGCGCACCGACGCCAACGGCAGTGTATTCGGCTGGGAGTACGACAAGATCGGCCGCAACACCGCGGCGATCCTGCCGGGCTTCGTCGATTACGCGGGCCGCTTCGTGGCCGCGCGCACCGAGTACGGCTACAACGGCCTGAACCAGGTGCTGAAGGAAACCCGTCGCGGCGCGGGTAACGATCTCGATCAGGTCACCAGCTACGTCTATGGTGCCGGCGGCCGCCTGCTGTCCAAGACCAACGCGCTGAACTACACCACGCGCTTCGGTTACGACGTGGTCGGCAACATGGTCAGCATGAGCTACCTGCGCACCGACTCGGCCGGAGGTCAACGCACCGAGACGGTGCAGCTCAGCTTCGACGAAAATAATCGCGAAATCAGCCGCGTTACCGTCGGCAGCGACGGCACCCGCAGCGTCGAGCGCCGCACCCGCTATAACGTGTTCGGCGACGTTACCGGTCGCGGTCTGGGCGCGCTGCAGGGCGATCCCAAGAAGGATTGGCAGGAGTTCGCCGAGTACGACTATGCGGGCCGTGTGCTCAAGAGCAACATGGAAGGCGGAATCACCAAGGTCTATGTGTACGACGGCGCCGGCAACACCGCGCTGCAGATCCAGTCGCAATCCGAGGACCTGTCGGATGCGGCGTGGACGCTGGACAAAATCCTAGACCCGCCGCTCGAAAAGCAGGGCGCGTTCGCGTCCACGCTGTCGTTGTACGACAAGCGCAACAAGCTGATCGATGTCGTGCAGGCGTCGATGACCACGGCGGGCGAGCGGCTGGGGCTCAAAACGACCGCCATCCTGCCGATCCGTCCGGGCGAGATTCAGTCCACGGTCGGCGGCCGGTTGGGCAACGGCGTGCGCGATCCGCAGCACCACGGCGAGATCGACGGTTTGCCGTCGGTGGCGCCGACCAATGCGACCAGTGTGCCGCCGGTGACCGGCGATCACATCTACAGGGCTTGGCCGGGCGGCGGGGACCATGATCCGCCGACCTCGATGGCCTACCTGTTGCAGATACCGGACTACAGCAACGCCTTCGGCAGCGAATACGAAATCCGTATCGCGATCGAAGGCCAGCAGGTGGGGCCTATTTCGGGTCGCTGGGAGGACATGAACAAGCCGGTACCGGTGTATCCCTTGCTCGGCCAATTTGTCGGTGATAGAAACAATCGCTCCGCGTTGGTGCAGGTACCGGTGTTCCTGCGCAACGTCGACGCGTCGATACGAAATGCGTCGATATCGCTTACGGTCAAGGTCTTCGTCACTCCGCGCGGGAGCGGTGGCGGCCGGGAAATTCTGGTAGGCACCAGCAATCAGGCCAACGCCGAAATAAAGTGGGATGAAGGTTGGGATTACGATTCCCGCGTCGATGTGATGTCCGGCTCGCTGGCCACGACCGTCAACAGCTCGCTGCCGCCGGAGTTCTCCGGCCATGTCATCCAGATGCCGATCGACGCCTACGACCCCGGCAATTCGCCGCAGGTCTATGTGCGCAGAAAGGATACCAACGGCCCATATCAGTCGTTGCCGGTGGAGCGCGGGTTCGAGCAGGGCAAGGCGACGGTCGATATCTCCGGTCTGGATGGCGCGTACGAACTGCTGTACGTATCCACCAACAGCAGCGGCGCATTGGTGCGTCGCGAGAAATACACGCTGGTGGTAGGCCCGAACCAATCCATCGAGCGCGCGCCCGACACCACCGACGGCGCCTTCCAGGCCAACGGCGTCGGCACCTTCGTGTGGAACGGCAACGGTCTGGACATGACCGACCTGCTCACGCGCAAGAGTGCGGTACCGGCCAACGTGGTCGTGGAGTACCGCCGCAAGGGCAGTCAGGACCCGTGGATCGGCACGGCCGCGCTCGGCCGCTTGCCGCCATTGGGCACGAAGGGCAGCGCGCGTTGGGATACCAGCGGATTGAGCGGCGACTACGAAGTCGTGCTCAAGATGCTCGACGCACAGGGCAAGGAACTGGAGGCGATCCGCGGCGAAGTCACCGTCGGCGGTGCGCCGAACGTTGCGCTGGACTTCCCGCGCGACGATGAAAACGTCATCCGCCTGAGCAATCTGCCGCCGAATGCGGCATCGATGAACCTGCAACTGCTGCGCTCGGACGGAACCGTCGCGGCCAGCGCCTCGGGCTTGAGCATCGCCAACGGCGCGCTCAGCCCGGCCTGGGCGATCCCGCCCGAGGTGCTCGCGGAAGTCGGCAACGGTGTGATCGAGTACAAGCTGGTCGCGACGTTGATCGACAACCGGGTCGTTCCGCCGAGCAATTACACCGCCACCGGCAAAGTGGAGATCGGTCCGCAACGCACGCAGGCCTCGGTGATCAAGGTCGATCATCATCTGTACACGGTGAACCTGGACCCCAAGAGCGCCGAAGGCCAGGTGCTGGTGCTGCACTATCGCCCGGAAGGCAATAGCGAGACGTTGTTCAAGCAGGTGATCATCCTGCGCGGCGCCGATGGCAAGTACCGCTGGGACAGCCTCGACCTGGACAAGCAGGCGACGTACGAATACTTCTATGACGTCTTCCGGACCCTGACCGAAGCGCAGAACCCTGGCACCGGCGAGCGCCTGGTGCGCAACAACGGCTATTTCTGGGCCGACAACGATCGCCCGGCCATCGAAGCCAGCTGGGAGATCACCAACTTCGAGCCGTCCGCGCTGACGATCCACCGTCAACAAAGCTATAACGCGTTCGGTGAGATCGAGTCCGAGGCCGACGGCAACGCCGTCGCCAAGACCGAAGTCGGCTCGCCGGTGATTCCGACCACGCGCCTGTTCTACAACACGCTCGGCAAGCTGGTGCGCAAGGAGGACGCGGAAGTCACGGTCACGCTCGGCAACGGCTTCGAGATGACGACGCGGCCGGTCACCCGCTATGTCTACGACCGTGTCGGCAGCATCGTGGCTTACTACGATGCCAACGGGAACCGTACCACCCAGGCCTGGAACTACGGTTCCGCGCAGCCGACCTTGCTCGCCGAGTGGCATGCCGACGACGGCGTCAAGCGTTTCCAGCTCGACGTGTTCGGCAACCAGCGCGTCGTCACCGACGAACTCGGCCGCCGCACCGGCTACGGTTACGACCTCGACAACCGGTTGATCTCGATCGAGCGTCCGCAGGGTCCGAACGATGAGTTGATCGTGGACAGCTACGCTTACGACGAACTCAACCATCGAATCCGCCACACCAGCAGCCTGCTCGGCGCGGACACCAC
The DNA here is from genome assembly GCF_018612875.1 of Lysobacter sp. ISL-50. Taxonomy (GTDB): domain Bacteria; phylum Pseudomonadota; class Gammaproteobacteria; order Xanthomonadales; family Xanthomonadaceae; genus Lysobacter. The sequence continues at coordinate 33,874 of NZ_JAGGRI010000002.1, forward strand.
CGACTTCAGCATCGAAGGCGAAGTCAGCAAGGTGACCAGCGCGCAGGGCCGGGTGACTTTGTACACCGCGACCTGGGACGCGCAGGCCAATGGCGGCTTCGGCGCCTGGCGACGGGTGACGACCACCGCGGTGGGCAAGCCGATGACCGATCTGGTCGACGCGCTGGGTCGCAAGCTCAGCCATGTCGATATGGGCGGCAACACGTTCGGCTACGAGTACAACTTCGCCGGCCTGCTGAAGACCTCCGGTACCACCAGCTACGAGTACTACAAGAACGGCCTGATCAAGCGCATGACCGACACGGTCACCGGCATCAAGGGCGATTACGAGTACGACAACAACGGCAACCGTACCTTCGAAGGCTTCACCACCCGGGACGGTAATTGGGCGTTCCAGCAGTCGCGCGGCGAATACGACGCCATGAATCGACTGATCAGGGTGTTCGACCCGCGCTACGAAATCACCTACGGCTACGATGCGCAGGGCAACCGCATCCACATGAAGTCGATGTACAAGGACGGCTTGAACGGGGCCACCCGCATTCAAGACTACTGGTACCGCTACGACAACATGAACCGCTTCACCATCACCATGGGCCAGCTGCAACTGGACGCGGGCGTGGAGAAGGCGACGAGCGCGGACGATACGCGTGCGAGGATCGTGGTCGGCAACGAAGACGGCGTGGAACTGGGCTACGACGCCGCGAATCAGCGTCGCATGGCCAAGTACGGCCGCGACAGCCATACCGAGCGCTACGAGTACGACCAGCGCGGCTACCTGACCGATACCCGCATCAACGACGTCCTGCGCGCGCGACGTGTCAACGATCTGGCCGGTCGCGTGATCGACTACATCGAGTACGACGCCAACGGCGCGGCGCGCAGCCACATCAGCCATGTCTGGGACAACGACAGCCTGTTGATGCAGGACCACGACAACATCAACAACAAGGGGACGGTCACGTTCCGCATGGCCGATGGCACGGTGGAACACACCGAGACCTATGGCGAAGAAACCACGCTGACCACGACGTACAGCTACTTGTGGTTCGACAGCGCCAAGCAAAGCCAGATCAGGGTTCAGGCCAATAACGAAGCCCACGACGATTGGGCGCCCGGATTTTCCGACTATCTGTATGACAAACAGGGACGCATCCTGCAGGCATACGACAGCTCGGGCCATCGCGCTTTCTCATATCAGGTCGATGGCGAAGGCCGCATCCTGCAGCGCAATGAACTGCTCGGCGGAACGAAAGACACCCAGGGCATGATCGTCAACGCCGAACAGAATCGGCACCACAGCTATTACTTCTTCGACGACAAGCAGATCGGCAACGTCGGCGACGACGGCATCGACCGCATCGACTACGCCAAGGAACTGGCGCAGAACGAAGCCCAGGCCGGCGCCAAGAACGACGAACGCCACAAGCGCTTCACCCCGGTGGCCGGCGCGAACTTCGACGAGAACTACCAGCCGATCAACAGCCTGTACCCGACCGCGGCGCCAGGCAGTTACATCGTCAAGGCCGGCGATACCCTGCAAGGCATCGCCGCCGCGCTGTGGGGCGACTCGGCGATGTGGTACCTGCTGGCCGATGCCAACGGCTTGGCCCCGAACCAACCCTTGATCGCCAACACCGTGCTGACGGTGCCGAACAAGGTCACCAACATCCATAACAACGCGAGTACGTTCAAGCCGTACGACGCGGGCTCGGCGATGGGTAACACCACGCCGACCGTGCCGGAACCGCCGCCGCCGCCGAGTCAGGGCAAGGGGTGCGGTGGGTTCGTCAAAGTGCTGGCGATCGTCGTGGCCGTGGTCGCGACAATCTTCACCGCGGGCGCTGCCACCATAGGATTTGGCGCCGGTTTCAGCGCAATCATGGGAGCCGGCACCGCGACGTTAGCCGGCGCGGGTGGATTCGCTTTGGCGGTTGGCGCGGGTGCTCTGGGCGGTGCGGTGGGAAGCATCGCTAGTCAGGCAGTACTGATTGCCGGCGGAGTGCAAGACAAATTCGACTGGAAGGGCGTCGCGCTGGGTGCTGTCGGTTCCGCCGTTACAGCCGGATTGGCGAGCTCGACAGGTATTTCGAATCTTCTCAGCAACGTGCCGACCAAGTTTGGGCAGGCAGCCGCGCGCAGTGCCTTGAACTCCACGGTGACTCAAGGCATCGCAGTCTCCACCGGCTTGCAGGACAGCTTCGACTGGAAGAGTGTGGCCATATCTGCCGCAAGTGGGGCCGTTGGCTACGGCGTAGCGCAAGGTATCGGCCGTATGCAGTACGGCGTCCAAGGTTGGAGCGATATTTCGAATAAGACCATTTTGGGAGACGTGTGGAAAACCGGTACACGTAATTTCGTCACCGGATTGGCGGCGGGTGCGGTTAGCGCTGCGGCACGAGGAAAACTATCCGGCGACATCTTGATGAGTGTCGGCCTGGACGCGTTGGGCAGCACGATCGGCAACAGTATTTCCGACCACGCGGCCAACACGAATAATGCAGATGCGGCGGAAACCCTCTCGCCCTTCGCTTCCGGGACGGTTGCGGAGGAGGGGCTGGGTACCAGCAATGTGTGGGGGCGTCATTTCTGGGATGAAGGGAATGTCTCTCTTCCCGGAGCGGGAGCCGTTTCAAGTGGAAGAGCGGTTCGTATCGCAGGTTCGGGGGCGCCGTTCACCAGCGGCAATTTCGGCGATGTGTCCAGAACGTTCCCCTCGCTGATCGTGACGCCCGACCCGCAGTTTACGTCCGACTATATGCAGGTTTGGGAGTGGGCAACTCGCTATAACCGCCCCGCCCCGCCGCGAACGACGTCGCAAGTCGAGCTGAACAACTATCGGAGTCAGCAGTACAAAGCGACTGCACCTGCCTACTACAACTGGTTGGCATCGACATACGGCGGTCCGCGTGGGATTGGAGGAATGCAGCCGCACCAAAGTTTTGAGCAGAACTGGCAATCCCAATACGAAGCCCCTATATGGTTGAAGCGCGGAGGCGGTGCGCTTATCGGCGCTATTGAAAATGGCCTCGGCATGACCAAGGACACTGTCGTTGGCACCTACCATCTTGCTGCGGCCGGGTTGTCAATGGCCGCAGATGGCTTTGGCGAAACGCTGGCTCGCGTTGGAGTTGATACTGAATTTATGCGTTCGGCAGTTCAGGCTAATCAGGCACGCAGGAGCGCGTTGGTCGGCTTGGTTAAGACGGCAAGTACTTATCAAGCCGCATGGGAAGGCAATTTGCTATACACCGTCGGAGTGGAAACGCCCTACACGGCTGCCGCACATGATTTTGTGGGTCAGAAGGCCGGGGAAGTTTGGAATGCGTTAGCCGAGCCGTTCGAGCTCGCTAATCAGTACGAGGACGCTGGCGATCCTATTAGCGCTGCCCGACTCAGAGGTGGCGCGATATTCAAATATGGTATGACCGCCGTTACGGCATTGAGAGGTCTTGCGAGCAGTGCATCAGACCTCGGTAAGCTGGGACGTTTAACCTCGGTAGATAGAACGATCTCCACGGCCCATGCCTCAGCGGAAGCTGGCGAAGAGATGGTATATGTATATCGTGGCACTAATAGAGGCACAGAGAACGCTATCTTTGAAGAGACAGGTCATCTACTGAGCGACTCAGCGCAGCGAGGTTACGTAGAAAGCGGAGGTCTGGATGATGCTTATCGGGCTTCCAACGCGACTCACAAACAATGGGTCGAAATCTGGGGGGATGAAGGTCAGTATGTGGAAGCGCATTCGGCATTCGGCACTGAGCTAAAGCCCGCTTTTGGTTTAGATAGAACATTCATATCTGTAACAACTGATCCGGCGGTGGCGGCAAGATTTTCCCGCGGCGGAGTCACCTATGGTGGATATGTGCCGCGCTCTTCGTTGTTGGAGCAGACCTTAAGAGGGGCAACTGAGAGTGAATACTTGGTTAGAAATGGCACGAATTTGTTAAAGCCTATAATGCCTCCGCCGATTCATTGATCAGGAGCTGCAAGTGGAAGGTGTTGTCTTTTCCGTTAATTGCCAAGAAGTGCACGTCCCATCAGTTGGGCTTTGGCCTGATCTATTGAAGGGGGCGTTGTATCGGGGTAAGCCCATCAGTTTACCGGCCGGCGCCAAACATGCTTCCGACATGGTTGAGCTGGTTAAGAGAAAAAATGACGCCTTTTGCCTGGGCCTGTATCACCCCGGAGTTCTAACGAAGAAGTGGTTGCCGCTGTTGCTTTTTAAGATTGAGCACGAATGGCAAAGAGTGCATCTTGAGCACATAGTTTGCGAGTTCTGCGATTGGAAAGGACTCGCTGCGAACGCGACTGAGCCAAGCTTGTATTACGGCGCGCCGCAAGAGATGGAGGCGCTTCTTGCGGCAGACAATTTACCTAAGCTAGGGTGTCCCCAGTGTGGTAGGATTTTGCCCCGGCCTGCGATCTGGGTGGAGTAAATATGTTGGATTATCCAAGGCCGCTTTGGCGGCCAACCATAGTGCCTGCCAATGAATGGATTATCGGGGAAGCGAAGAAGCGCTTTTCGGGTAAGCAGTTTGTAGTTTTTCAAAATGGAACTTGCGTGGTGTGGCAGCAGAGTCCGCAGTCGTTTGATCCTCATGCGTGCCAAAGGGAAATGTTGGCTGTAGTGACAAATGCACCGGATTTTAAAGTTAGGAAAAGTGCGGCAGGAGATTTTTTGGTTACTTTTAGAGGGGGCGTTGGTGGGCTGATGCCTGCAAATATATTGAGGGATCATCCTGCTGTTAGGGCTGAGGCTCTTAATGGCGGGAGATTGGAGTCTGAGCTGTTTGCAATTGATGATTCCGGCGTTGATGAAGATGAGACGTTGCTTGTGGCTGGTTTGTACGTTCGGGCCCGCTTATATCAGGATCTAGAGTCTCCTCTAATTGTTCATGTTTCTGTTTAAATAAAACTCGTAGTACGTATTGGTTCGCTTTTATTTGGTCGCGGATAAGTTTTTATTGATAATGTATGCATCCAGAACTACGGTCTTTGTTGCGTTGACAGTCATCGGTCTGGTGCGTTCTTTCAACCGCCCGCCTGATTTAATGAAACGGTTTCTCGGCGGTTAGGGTCTAGTAGCGACGCTTCAGTGATTTGGTCGATCAAGCAGAACTGCAAGCTTCTTCGGCGCCAACACGCAGTAACTTTCCGTCAGCAGATCGGCAATCTCCTCCCAGTCGCTACTCATATCGACCGCTACGCCGACAATATTCGCAAACCACACCGGCCTGAAAAACGGCGGCCTCGAAAACTTCGGAGCCGCCAAGCGCGCGATAGGTAGTCGAAACGTCAGTACGACCATCGGTCCCGGACTACCGGCGGCTTCGGCATAAGCCGGCGGCCATCCGTTGTCGATCATCACCACATGGGCGAAATTCTTCTTCGCCACCATCCAGCGGATGCCGGTCCAGGCGGGTTCTTCGTAAGCCTCGGGTAAGCCGAGGCAGATGGCGTTGAGACGAGTCAGGATCGCGGGCGGAATCGGTGGGTGAGGCCATCTCAAGGTCTCCTGCCGGAATACGCACGATCGCCATCGTGAGTCTCGGACGCGCGACCCGCAACATCGGTCCATGCACAGCGGCATACGATCCGCATCGCCGCTCGATTGCCGCACCAGCCGCCAATCGAATCATTCGCAACCAAATGTGCGACTGCACAGCCCCGCATGTCCGTGGGACAAAATCCGTTGCGATTCGACGCGCGAATCGCGACCTGGATCAGCAACTTCGGCCGGCGATCGCGCAGGCGGCCTACTACCTTCGGCTAATTCGCAACGCAGGCAGCAGATCCGTCGGTGGATCTGGGTAGAACGACGGCCAACTTCTGTGTCCGTTACCGCGACTCTGCCCGGAGATTTCATCGTGAAAACAGCATTCGGCCTCGTGATCGGTTTTGCGTTCGCGCTCAGCGTGCCCTTCGGTAGTGCCTGGGCGGGGTCGCCGTACGGCGGCGCTGCGTGGGCGCTGCCAGGAATGGTGCAGGCGGAGAATTTCGACCTGGGCGGGCAGAACGTCGGTTACTACAATCCGGGCAATACCAATCCGGGCGGGCAGTATCGCAGCGACGGCGTCGGTATCGAGGCCAGCGGCGATACCGGCGGCGGTTACAACGTCGGTTAGACGGTCGCCAGCGAGTGGCTCAACTACACCGTCAACGTCGCGCAGGCGGGCAACTACACGCTGCAAGTGCGCGTGGCCAGCCATGGTGCGGGCGGCAGTTTCCATTTCAACGTCGATGGCGCGGTGGCGACATCGACGTTGAGCGTGCCCGATACCGGCGGCTGGCAGAACTGGCGGACGCTTTCGACCGGCATCAATTTGCCGGCCGGCACGCACGTGATCCAGTTGCGGATGGACAGCGTCGGCGCGAACGGCGGCAGCGGCAATTTCAACTGGTTCTCGATCGGCGGCGCTGGTGCCGGTCCGGACTTCGGGCCCCACGTGGTGATCTTCGATCCGAGCCTGTCGCCGTCGGCCATGCAGGCCACCGCCAACGATATCTTCCGGCTGCAGGAGCGCAATCAGTTCGGACCGGATCGTTACGCGATCGTGTTCAAGCCGGGCACGTACAACATCGACGTCAATGTCGGTTTCTACACGCAGGTGCTTGGCCTGGGCGCGTCGCCGGACGATGTCAACATCAACGGCGCAGTGCATGCCGAGGCCGATTGGTTCGACGGCAACGCCACGCACAATTTCTGGCGGGTGGCGGAGAATCTGGCGATCAATCCCAACGGCGGCGTGAATCGTTGGGCGGTGTCGCAGGCCGCGCCGTTCCGACGCGTGCATGTGCGCGGCAACATGGCGCTGGACGATAACGGTTGGTCCAGCGGCGGTTTCATGGCCGATACGCGAGTGGACGGGCAGGTCAATTCCGGCGGGCAGCAGCAGTGGTTCACGCGCAATTCGCAACTGGGAAGCTGGGCCGGTTCGAACTGGAACATGGTCTTCGCCGGTGTCGGCGGCGCGCCCAACGGCGCATCGTGGCCGAATCCGCCCAACACCGTGCGCGCGACCGTGCCGGTGGTGCGCGAGAAGCCGTTCCTGACCGTGGACGCGTCCAATCGTTACAGCGTGTTCGTCCCGGCTCTGCGCAGCAATAGCAGCGGCACGAGCTGGGGCAACGGCGCGGCGGCCGGTCAATCGCTTCGATCGAGTCGTTCTATCGCCAAGGCCGGCATCGACAATGCGGCCACGCTCAACGCGGCGCTGAATCAGGGCAAGCATTTGTTGTTGACGCCCGGCATCTATCGATTGAACGACACCTTGCGCGTCACCCGCGCCAACACCGTGGTGCTCGGCCTGGGCCTGGCGACGCTGCTCGCGGACAACGGCGTCAACGCGATGAGCGTAGCCGATGTCGATGGCGTCAAGATCGCCGGCCTATTGTTCGATGCCGGCGTGACCAATTCGCAAGTGCTGCTGGAGATCGGCCCGAACGGCAGCTCCGCCGGCCACGCCGCCAATCCGACTTCGCTGCACGATGTGTTCTTCCGCATCGGCGGCGCCGCGGTCGGCCGCGCCTCGGTAAGCCTGAAGATCAACAGTTATGATGTGATCGCCGATCACTTGTGGCTGTGGCGCGCCGATCACGGCACCGGTTGGGGCTGGGATCTCAACACCACGGTCAACGGCCTGATCGTCAACGGCAACAACGTCTCGGCCTATGGCTTGTTCGTCGAGCACTTCCACCAGTACCAGACCATCTGGAACGGCAACAACGGCCGGGTGTATTTCTACCAGAGCGAGATTCCCTACGACGTGCCGAACCAGAGCAGTTGGATGAACAACGGCGTCAACGGTTTCGCCTCGTACAAGGTCGCCGAGTCGGTGACCAATCACGATGCTTGGGGCGTGGGAATCTACTGCTTCTTCAACGTCAACCGCAGCGTCAAGTTGTTCAGCGCGATCGAAGCGCCGGCCGCGGGTTTGAACGGCGCAATGTTTCACAACATGACTACGGTGTCGCTGGGCGGCGGCTATGGCGAGATCACCCACGTGATCAATCAGTACGGCGACAGCGCCAACTCGGCCAATACCACGGCGCGCCTGGTCAAATAGTGTGGGGTCGCGATGCGCGCGGGCTTGTCCAGCGCGCATCGCGTAATGACGTGTGAGGCGCCGCCGGTCCTGCGTCTTGCGACAGTTTGCACGCTGCTTGTGAGACGTATCCGGCATTGCCGCAATCGCTTCCACATGTGTATCAACGCGTGATGGTTTCGATCTTGGGCGCGTGCTTCATTGCGTTCGCGCCTTCCGCGGTGGAAGGCCTTCAAGGAGGAAACACAATGAAGTCACTGGCAATGGTCGCCGCGGCGGCACTGATCGTAGCGACAGGGCTGGCTCAGGCAGGCGAGAAGAGCAATGTTCCCGTCAGCATCTCCACCAATCCTCAGGGCCAACCGGTCCGTGCGTTCGGCATGCTGGCCGCCGCGCGCGCCAGCGCCGGCGTCAACCAGACCATCGGTTGCGCGAGCAGCGCGACCGGGACGACGGTGGTGGCCGCGTGCGAAGCGCGTAACGCCGCCGGCACCTACGTCCAATGCACGACTTACAACGCGGCGCTGGTCGCGGTCGCGCAATCGGTCAGCGCCGATTCCTACGTGGATTTCAGCTTCGACGGCGCGGGCAATTGCACCAGCGTGTATGTCAGCAACGGTTCTTCGAACGCGGTCAAGCAACCCTGACCGCCGCGCGGCGATGTCGTCGAGTCACGACATCATCGCCGTTTCGGGCGCACGCGGGCCCTGACCCGTGCGCGCTCAGAACTCGCACGAATCCCATCCCGGCGGCGTGGTCTGGGTCGAGCTGTCCTTAAAATTCTGCCGCAGCGTGGTCTGCGCCCACTCGTTGGCTTCGACCAGCTGCCCCGGGCTCAGGCTCGATGCGATCGCGTCGAGTTGCCGGTCGAGTTGGGCGACGCGATGCGATTCCGCGCCGAGGCGATACAGCTTGAGGTAGCGGTAGTGCTGCACCGGATCGGCGCCGATCAGACCGGCGAGCAGACTCTGCGCGCCCGGTTCGTAGGCTTGCTGCAGCAGATCGACCACGCGCCAGTCGCCGGCGGCCAGGCCGCTGTCGATCAACGCCGAGGCGGCGTTGCCATAGTTGCGCAAGGATTCTGGATGCTTGATCAGGCTGCGCGCATCGTAAAGCGGGCCGCGGTCGAGATAGCACGCGCGCGCCTGCTCGTCGCCCAGGCGCGCGGCCTGGGCGATGCTCGGCACCAGCGCGTCGAGCATCTTGTCGCCGACGCCGGCGCACAGCGCCTGGTTCTTGCGCACGCCCTGCTGGCGCAGCTCCATCGCGTCGAGCTGTAGCTGGTAGGTGCGCAGCTGTGCCGCGCTCATACCATCGGTGGACTTGCGGGTGAGGTCGTTGGTCGCGCCCTCGCTTTTCCATTGCGAACTGCGCAGGCGGCTGCAGCGGTCGAGATCGCGCAGCAGGCGCTTGGCCGCGTCGGCATCGCCGCCGGCGGCGCGCGCGCGCAGCTCGGCGAAGCTATTCTTCAGCGGCGTGTCGGGCGGCGGCAGCAGGCCGCGCTTGGAGGCCAGCGGGCTCGATCCGAGCGCGGCCTCATCATCCATGCCCTGTGCCGTCGCGGCGTCGGCGAGCTTCACATGCATCGCGGCACGCGTCTGCGGAGCATCCGCGCGTCCAAGAAAGTATGCGCCGACCACCGCGGCGAGCACGGCGACAGCGATCGACAGTGAGCGTTTGGTCTGCATATCCTCGCGCTTCGTTATCGGCCGTCGCCGGCCTGTTCATTCATAGGGAAAAACGCAGGGGTCCCACAATGGCCCATCCGCATCGATCGGCTTGCCCCGAAAATCATGATCGAAAGTCCGCGCCGCCCAGGCGTCGGCTTGCGCGGCCTGCGCCGCACTGAGCCGGCTTGCCGCCGCCTGGATGTCGCGATCGAGCTCGCCATGATCCGACGGTGTCCCGAGGCGGAAAAGCTTCAGGTAACGGTAACGCGAGTAGGCATCGGTACCAACCGCGGCCGAGAGCAGCGTGGACGCGCCAGGCTGATAGGCGTTGCGCAGCGCGCTGATCACTCGCCAGTCGCCGTCCTCGACGCCGGCCTGGATCATCGCCTGGACATCGTGGCGATACGATCCCAGGCGCTCGGGATGATCGAGCAGACTGCCCGGGTCGTAGTTCGGCCCGCGCTCGAGATAGCAAGCGCGCGCATACGGCTCGCCCGCCAGCGCGGCGCGCTGCAGGTTGGGCAGCAACTGGTCGAGCATTTCCTGGTCGGCGCCGTCGCACAGCGCGCGCATGCCATCCAGCGCCTGTTTGCGCGATTCGATGGCGTCGAGCTGGGCGCGGTAGTTCTTCAACTGCTGCGCGTTCATCGAGGCTACCGTTTGCCCCAGCAATTCGTCGGAAAGTTGAGTGTTATCGCGATCCAGGCGTTCGAAGCGCCGGCACAGGCTGAGGTCGCGATACAGGCGGGTCGCCGCGGCGATGTCGCCTGCGGCGGCGCGGGCGCGCAGGTCGGCGAAGGCGGATTTCAGCGAGGCGGTCAGCTTGGGCGAGTTGGCGGCGGCATCTGCGGCGGCTTTGCGCGCCGCTTTGCCGGGCACGGCGGCGGCTTGGTTCGCCGTCGGACTCGCGCTGGGCGAGGCCGCAGCGGGCGCGCCGGTCGAGCGGCCCTGGATCAGGCCGAAGCCGTACACGCCGGCCGCGACGGCCAGCGCGGCGGCGATCGTCGCCAGCGCGCGGCCGCGCATCAGACGGGCCACGGCGAAGCGGTTCGCGCGAACCGCTTCGCCTGCCGGTGATGGCCTGATCGATGCATCCTGACCAACGATTACCTTTCGCTATCGAGAACGTAAGCCGATGCGGCGATCGACGCGTTGCCGGTCATGATCGCGGTGTTCTTGCCCGCGACGGCCGGCAGGCCCACTTTCAGATTCACCGCGCCCGATACCAGGGCATCCAGGATCGGGGTGAGGATCGGCAGGCCCAGCGCGATATTGCCGCAACCGCTCGCCGCCGGTACAGCGAAGGAGTTATCGACCAGGGTGGTGCCGTCGATCTGCAGGTAGCCGATGAAGTTCGGCTCGTCGGTCCATACCGTGGTCGCCGTGCCCGGATTGCCCGAGATCGGCAGGTTCGGCAGCGGCGGCGCGGTAGTGCCGGTCTGCAGCTTGAGCACGACCGGATTCTGCGCCGATCCGATGTAGCACTTGTCGCCGAGGAACGGATTTTGCAGATGCACGCGCACCGCCAGCCGCGCCACGGTCGGGTCGCTGCCGTCGGTCGGCGGGAACAGCGCATTGCCGAAGTTGGTCTGGATCTGCTGCACCGGCTCGATGGTGGCGTTGACGTCGTTGACGGTGGCCACCAATGCCCAGAACGCGGTCCACAACGGGCCCGGCCAGTTCGGCGCCGGATTGACGATGCCGAGCAGGCCGCCGGGCACCTTGGCCGCGGGCGACTTCAGGGTCGGCGCGCCGATCGCGTCGTACAGCGGCGAGGCACCGATGGACTCGATACCGCCCTGCAGCACGATCGGCTTGTCGATCGGCATGGTGGTGCTGCCGATGGTGAGCGAACCGGAATTGGTGGTGTTGATGACGCAGCTGCCTACCGCCGGGTCGGTGTACGGGCAGTATTTGAACATCGCATACGGGCCCGACGGCGTACCGGCGTTGGCCACCGACGCGCTCGCGAGCGTCAGCAATGCCGCCGCCGCGGCAGTGCAAAGCGGAGTCTTGCGCATTCTCGGATTCTCCTGAAAGTTGAGTGCGGCCGGCGCGTGTTCCACGCGGCCGGGCCTGCTCGCGACCGCGACGGCCGCGCTGCGCTGATGGGGACAAAAAGGGGAGGAAAATCTCCTCCCCTGTGCCGAAATCCTTCTCGGCTCATCGACGTGTCCGGAGGGGTATGCGAGACCGCGACCCGCGCGCCACGCATGAAGCGCCGCGGGTCGCCGGCCGGTGCCGGACGTCGTCGGGTGGTTACAAGCCCACCACGCGTACCAGCGTACTGGCGCTCAGCGCGCCGTTGTTCTGGGTCTGCACCGAGCAAGCGCCCAACGCGCCCTTGAACACGAACTGATTGTTCTTGGTGGCCGTGGAGGTGGAATCCAGCACGCCGTTGATGCTGCCGGAGCCGGTCTGGCTGGGGCAATAGACGTTCAACGGCGAGGGGATGTAGATCCGCACGCCGCTGATGGCCACGCCCCACAGCGTCGGCGTCAGGGTCGGTGAGCCGGTGAACGGCGGATTCGCGCCGGTATAGGCGCTGGGAGTCATCGCCCACGGCAGGTTGTAAGCGGTGATGCCGGCGCAGGCCGAAGAACCGCTGAAGCTCGCGGCGGTCACCGAGGCACTGCCGCCAGTGACGGTGACCGTGAAGCTGGCATTGCAAGGTACCCCGACGCCGACGTAACTCGCGGTGGTCGGGCCGAAGAAGGTGAGCGTACCGCTGTTGGCCCAGCCGCTGCCGTTCCACAGTTCGAACGAGGCAGCGGAGGCCGAGCTCGCGCCGAAGACGGCCGCGGCGGTGGCCAGGGCGAGAAGGGAAGTCTTGAGCTTGGACATTACGTTTTCTCCTGTGATGCGTCGAGGTATACGGACACGAGCGTGTCCTAACGGGCTGTCACGGATGAAGCGGGCGCCGTGGCTGCGCTGCCTGACGGCTACGGTGAGCGGTCCGTAGCCGTCAGGCTCTGCTCGTCGTCATCCCGTCCGCGAACGCGGCCGGGAGACGACACTCAACTCAGAAAAATCCCTTGCGCACGGACAAGCCGATGATGCGAGGGTCTTGCAGGAAGACGTTGCTGCTCAGGCCGGTGTCGTCGCTGTTGACGAAGGTGCCGGTGATCGCCTTGCCGCCCAGCGCGTTCTTGACGTACAGCTGCACGGCCAGATCGCTTTCGATCTTCTGCCAGGTCAGCGACAGGTTGACGTTGCCCCAGTCGTGCAGGCGATCGATCTTGTCCTGGTAGATGCGCGCCCAGCTCGGGCCCTGGTAGTACAAATCGGCGCGCAGGATCAGATCGCCGCGTGAAGTCATGAAGGTGTACTGCGGACTCAGGCTGACGGTGATGTGCGGTGCGTTTGGCAACTCGTTGCCGCCGACGTTCTTCGCGAAACCGGCGCCGCCGTTGGGCGCATCCTTGGCCGGATCGTAGGTGAAGCCGTACAGGCCGTCGTAGGGTCCGCCGGACGAGAATCCATTCCCGTTCAGCGGCAAATTGGTCGAGCAGAAGCTGTTGAGGATATTGGCGGCGTTGTTGAACGGCGGGTCCAGCGGATAGGTCGCCGCCAGCACCGCTTCGACATACTCCTTGGGCGCGACGCAGTTGGACGCCAACTGCAGCCAGGGCTTGACCACCACCCAGTCGGAGTTGCCCGCGGTGCGATCCATCACGTCGATCGAGTATTGATTGGAGCCGATGCGGGTACGCAGCAGGCCCAGGTTGCCGCTGAGCTGGAACGCGTCGTTCGGCTTCCACACCGCTTCGAGTTCGGCGCCCCAGGTCTTGGCGTCGAAGTTCTCGTTGAGGGTGGCGCGATCCTGGATCTGCGAGACCTGATAGTCCTTGTAATCGTTGTAGAACAAGGTGCCGTTGAGGATGAACTTGCCGCCGGCCATGACGTTCTTCATGCCCACTTCAAAGGCGTTGACGAACTCGGGCTTGAACTCGGGATCGCGCTGCTCGAAGCTCAGCGCCAGCGGATTGGCGCCGATGCCCGGCGAATTGGTGCCGCCGGCCTTGTAGCCGCGCGAGGCCGACGCATAAATCATCGTGCTGTCGGTGAACGACAGGTCCGGCGACCAATCCAGCACCAACCGGCCGGTGGGCTTGTTCCACTTCTGACGGATCTTCGGCAGCGAAGGATAGCCGTAGCCCACGTAGCCGCCGAACAACTGCGGGACGCCGGCGGTACCGGTCGAATCCGACAGCAAGGTCTGGGTCGGGAACGGCGTGCTGGTCTTGCGGTCGCTGGTGTAGCGCAGGCCGACGGTCAGGCGCAGGGTGTCGTTGAGCTTCCAGTAGCCTTCGCCGAAGATCGCGGTGGAGCGGGTTTCGGCCAGATTGCGGCTGCGAAAGTAGTTATGCCCCTGGCCGTCGATCGCGCCCAGCGGATTGGGATCGATGTAGACGCAGGGAATGATCTGGCCGGTGTTCGGGTCGAGCCGCGTCGCCGCGCCGGCCGGGCACTTGCCCGGCGCGGTACCGGCGCCGTTGCCGTTGAAGAACAGATCGGCCAGCGAGGTGAACACGTTGCTGAAGACGTAGTAGCTTTCGTCTACTTTGTACTCCAGGTAGTTGGCGCCGACGTTGAAGTTGAACGCGCCGTCGAACGAGGACTGCAGGCGGAATTCCTGCGACCACTGCCTGCTGTCGGAATCGACCAGGTCGGCGATCAGCAACCGATCGGAACAACCCAGTTGCGGGTCGCAATACTTGCCGTCGGGAAACGCGTTGTAGGCAGGCTCCGGACCGTTCGGGCCGAACGCCGACACGCCGTTGGAGGTGTTGGTGAAGATCGGCTGGGACTGGAAGCGGCCGTAATCCTGGGTCGAGTAGTACTGATCCCGCGTATACAGCGTTTGCGAGACCAGGCTGAGGTGGTCGGTCAGGCTGGCGTCGAGGTTGAGCTGAAAGATATCGTTCTTGGCTTCGAACTTCGGATCGTAGGTGGTGGCGATCTTGCGCATGTCGTGCGACTGCGTCACGCCGGCATACGGGTCGAGCCCGCGCGGAATCATCGAGGCGACATCGAGGAAGTTGCCGTCCGGGTCCAGCAGATAGCCGATGGCGGTGCTCTGCGCGCCCAGCACGAACGGAATGCTCGCGCCGTTGGGAACGCCGAACGCGCCGTTGTCGTACAGCGAACCGTCCGTGCAGCCCTGGCTCATGTAGTTGCGGTCGATCGACGACACTGCGGTCGCGCCGATCCTGGCCGGACCCGGATCGTTATGGCACAGCTGCTTGCCGGTGCGCGCGCGGCGATCGTCTTCCTGGAAATGCTCCCAGACCAGGCTGGCGTTGAACTTGTCGCTGGGCTTGAAGGCGAAGGAGGTGCGCACCGACAGCAGGTCGCGATCGTTGACGTCGCGGTGGGTCACGGTGTTTTCGTCGTAGCCGTCGCGCTTGGTGTACTGGGTGGCGACGCGAAAGGCGAAGGTATCGCTGAGCGGCACGTTGAGCATGCCGTTGACGCGGCGGGTGTTGTAGTTGCCGATCTCGCCCTTGACGTTGGCCTCGAACCCGTCCGGGTTGGCCAGGTTGGGGATCATGTTGACCACGCCGGCGGTCGCGTTGCGCCCGTACAGCGTGCCCTGCGGGCCGCGCAGCACCTCGACGCGTTCCACGTCCAGGTATTCCTGTTCGAACAGGCGGTTGCGGATCATCGGCGTGCTGTTGAAGCTCACCGCCACGGCCGGGTCGGTGGTCACCGACAGCGCCTGGGTGCCGATACCGCGGATCTGGAAGTTGTAGCTGGCGAAGTTGGTCTTGGAGAAGGTGACGTTGGGCGTGGCCGTGACCAGATCGCCGCCGGTCTCGATGCGGCGGTCGCCCAGGTCCTTGCCGCCGAAGGCGCTGATCGCGATCGGCACCTTCTGGATGTTCTCGACCTTTTTCTGCGCGGTGACCACGATGGTGTCGAGGGTGGTCGCGCTGGTGCGCTTAGCGGGGTTTGTCGTCGTTTCGGGCGCCGTTTGTTCTGCCTGGGGTTCTTGGGAGGGCGCCGGCGGCTGCGTTTCGGCGACCTCTTGGACGTTTCCCTGCTTCTCCCCGGGCATCGACTTCCCGGCCGCGCCGGCGCCGCTGGCGGTGTCGCTGATCAAGATCGCGCCCGAAGCGCTGGTGGCGTAGTCCAGGCCGGTTCCGGCGAGCAATTCGTCGAGCGCCTCATGCACGCTCTTTTCGCCGCGTACCGCATGCGCGGTCTTGCCGGCGGCGAGTTCGGGCGAATACAGCAACTGGGTGCCGCTCTGGCGCGCGTACTCCGACAGCGCGGTGTCGAGCTTCTGCTGCGGAATATCGAACCTGGCCGTGGCGGCGCTGCCTTCGGCGTAGGCGCTCAAGCAAGGCAGCAGCGCCAGGAACAGCACGCACGGCCTGAGGGCACGCTTCCACGGACGTCTCTTATCTTGCAATTGCATTCGCTCTCCCCTCGGGTTGCGGGTCGTCTTTGATTGCGACCTGTCTTAAGTACAGACGCGACGGACATCAAAACCCGAACCTGCGAATGCACGCGGATTCGCATCGCGTCGTTGTTGAACCCGAGAGTTTAGTTTTGCGGTGCAACACCGCGCGACGCGACCGATGGCAGTGCGCTTGCAACGGGCGCGTTGCTGCGTGCATCGGTGACAGCGCGATTGCGACTGTGCGCGAATCGGCGGATTCGCATTGCGCTGCAACACGGGCGATGCCACGAACGAGCCGGTGGCCGGCGAGAAAGCACGACCGTGCGGGATTACATCGCCAACTTCTGCGCGCCCTGACCCGGCCCGTTCATGCCGCGCGCCAGTTCCTGCTGCTGGCGTTGCGCCTCGGCGTTCTGGCTTTGCCGGATCGACTCGACCTGGCGATAGCGTTCGTCCGCCGGCATCGACAGCGCGTCGGCCGTGGTCATGTGGGCGTGGTGCGCGGCTTGATCGGGCGAGGCGTGACCGACGCGGTGCACATGCACGACTTCGCCCGCAGCCAAGCCCGCCGTGGCCTGGTTGAACGTCACCCGGATATCGTCGTGCGCGGAGAACTTCATCTGCGCCGCACGCGTCAGCAGGCTGGCGCTGATGCGCTCGCTCTGCTCGTCCCACGGCTTGCCGATCCGCTGATCGATGCCGCGCACGCTGTCGCGGATCTTGTCGAGCAGGGCGCGATCGTGGGCGTCGAGATCGGTTGGGTTGCGGGGCGGTGAAGCGATCGGGGGTGATGGAGACGGTGGCGACTCAAGCGGAAACGGTGGGATCGGGCTGATGTGCTGGTGGCTGGCAGCGGTGTTCTGAAACAATCCCGCGATCGGTGGATTGGTGCCGGTGTTCAAGTAGGGCTGCGGTGTCGTGGCGTTGCTTGGCGGCAGCGTGATGCCGTTGCGCTCCAGCAAGTCTTCACGCAATTTCAGTTGCGATAAGTCGAGCTGCATCTGCGGAGCTATCCCGTGCACGGCATGGGCGTAGTTGCGCTCGAAGTGGATCGCACGGCTGACCGCGCCCGCGCCGTAGTAGTTGCGGTAGTCGGAATCGCCGTGGTGGCCTATGCCGGTGGTTTGGTGGCTGGCTAAACCTGGTGTTCCTGCAGGTGGCTTGTCGAAATAGTTTTGCGCCTGGGCGGCAATGTTGCTCGGTGTTGGAGACAGTGTGGCGTCTGGGTTGAACGACAGGCCAGAGCGCGCCCGTGCTTGTTGTGGGTTAGTTGGACTTGGTTCGATAAAGTCGCTCAAACGGCGGTTGTTGATTCCCATCATGTCGGTGAGTGTCGCATTCGGGAGCGTTTGCTGCTTTTTACTGAGAAGAGCGTTCCATCCCGCGATTTGTGCTTTGGCCTCGTCATCGCGGCCGGCGCTGATCAGTTGGCCGACAGGCGCGGTGTAGTCGTTGATCGGGTTGCTGTCGGCGGCAATTGCCCTGGTGGCTGTATCGAAAGCCCGATAGGCGGCGACCTTGTCCGGATGATTGAACGCATGCTGCGTTTCATGCCCAAGAACGAAGGTCATGTCTGGTGAATCAACCCGCTGAAAGGTACTGGGTGATCGAGCAAGCACACTCGGCGGTAGACTCATGGTCTTGGTGTCACCGTTGTACGTACCGCCCGCAACTGTTCCGCTGAGCGGAGCGAAGTTCTCCAGCAGCATCCGATGATGCGTGTCGGTAGGGTCGGCCGTCGTTGCCGCTCGCTTCATTTCCACGGCCAGAGATGGAGCGCCGTTAATAGTGAATTGGAGATTGCTTACCATGTCTTGCGACACAGGTTGGACCGCTCCAGACGCGTCGGTATAAGTTCCGTGCGCGAAACGAACGCTCATTTCCTGCAGGCGCAATGTCGCGCGTAGGTCCGCACTCGCGGCCGTTCCAGTGGGTTGGAAGGCATTGAGTGGCAATGTCACCACGCCTGAGGTTTTGTCATATGTGCCGACGAGGTTAGAGCCGACCCCGCCTGCGGGCAGCGCAAAACCAGTCAGTTGATGATTGGCCGCCGCTTGGTTCAAACGCTTCAGCAGATCTGCGTCCACGCCGATGGTCGCCCGCAATTGCGCCTCATGATCGGGCGTGACGCCAGGTTGGCTGGCGAACTGCGCAATCGATGCTTGCAGTTGAGGGTTTGGAGACGGCATGGATCAATCTCAAAATTCGTTGATGCTGATGAATTCGACGCAGGCGTGATTGAGCTTGGATTCCGGAGAATTTGCTTCGCGTCTTTCGGCAATCTGGACATGCACATTGTTTCGTGAGTAATGCAGCGAAACTATCCGGCCAATTTCGTCATAAGTGGGCGTTTCGTTCTTGAATCCCATGTCATTCAAGGTTGCGTCATAGGCTTTGTAGTCCAGTCTGCAGACCGGTCCCATGTCTTCCAATAGGCCTCTGTCGATTCGCTCCTTTTCGTTATGAAACTCCAGTTTCGCATTCGTAAGTTCGCGATATTTCGGGTTGATGCTATAGCTGAAACTGTATTGCCACCCAGACTCCGGCAGGCTCATGGTCAAGAAGCTGCCGTGGGTCTCGGGGGTGTTGACCATCGGCAGTTGCATTACTTGGTCGATGCGTTCGGCCGAAAGTTCATCGAATGACTTCAAGCTGTCGGCCAGCTTCAAGAACCGCCGCCCAATTTCCTCCGGCGTCAACTCGGGATGCTCGGCCAGCGTGCTGGGCTGATAAGGCGCGGGCGAGGCGGTGTTCACGGCAGCTACCTCCCTGGATGCTGGGGCCGGAGTCTTCGGCGCGGGCGAATGCGCGCATGCTGCGAGCGAAAGTACAGCGAGCGCTGACAACGAAAAGCGGGAAATTGGATATCTCATCAAGAGAGCGTCCGTTGAACTCGAGGCCACTGGGAGACAAGGTCACCACTAGGGTGGCCTTATCGTGGATGGCGACGATACTTGATCTTGTGCGGATGAGCCGCGGATAGCCGGAATATGCCACAGGCCGATTCAGATGAAAGGCCGCACATAGGTGACCATCGAAAACAGTGCGATCGCCATACGCAGCAGCGCACATAATCTATGTGGGCTCGCACGGAAGGCGCGCACTCCGTCCGCAAGTCCACTTGCGTCTGCGTGCAAAAGTCGTCGAATAGCGCTCACGCCGACTGACTCAGAGCAGCCTCAGCCACTCAATATGGGCATCATGCCAGCACCACAGTCACGCGCTAAGCCGCGCGACATCCGCAAGTTCAGCGGCAACCCACGCCGAACCAAGACCTGAGGCCGGCATCCAACACCAGCCTCACTCCAAGACCGCATCCCCACGCGGCCGATACGCAACCCCGGCCCTCATCCCCGAACCGGCGGCAGCGGCTTCAACACGATGGTGCCGCTCTCCGCCGAGGTGTGCTCGATCGGGAAATACGCGGTCAGCGCTTCGACGAAGGTGCTGGTGTCGCCGGTGTTGAACGCGCCGCTGATCTTCAGCGACGCCAGGTGCGAGTCGCTCAGCACGATCTGTTTGCGCGAATAGCGGTTCATCTCGGTGATCGCGTCTTCCAGGCGCTCGTTCTCGAACACGATCTGGCCATGGCGCCAGCTGACCACGCGCTTGACGTCGGCGCTGCGCACTTGCGGGCGGGTCTTGGCGACGGCGATGAATTGCTGGCCCGGCTGCAGTTCGTCCAGCAGCGGCGCGGCGCCGGCCGGGGCCTTGCTGCGCGCGCTGTCGCGGGTGACGGTGACGCGGCCTTCCAGCAAGGTCACTTCGAAGGCGCGCTTGGACAGGTAGACGTCGAATTCGGTGCCCAGCGCGGTCACCTGGCGGCCGGCGGCGCTGACCACGAACGGGCGGCTGCGGTCCTTGGCGACCTTGAACAAGGCCTGCCCGCGTTCCAGTGTCACCGCGCGGATGCCGGCCTGGTAATGCGCCGAGATCCGGCTGTCGGTGTTGAGCGTGATCACCGAGCCGTCGTCCAGGGTCACCACCGAGCGTTGGCCGACGCCGGTCTGGTAGACGTTGCCGGCGATCGCGTCGTCGCTGCCGGGCGCGGTCTTCCACGGCGCGTCCATGTTCATCGCCAGCACGCCCAGGCCGGCGACGGCCAGCAGCGAGGCGGCGATCGCGCCCCAGCGCGCGCTGCGCGTGCGGCGTGCGCCGGCCTTCGCCACGCGCGCCATGGTTTCCTCGCGCAGGGCCTGCATTTCCGGAGTGTGGGCGAGCGAAACCGCGAGGGCGTGAGCGGCTTGCACGCGCTCGAACGCCGCCGCGTGTTCCGGCGACTGGCCGCGCCAGGCCTCGAACGAGGCATGGGTCTGTTGATTGGGGGTCTCGCGCAGCACCTCGCTCCACCAGGCGGCGACTTCATCGACGCACTCCGGCGCAAGCTCCGCCGAGCCCTCCCACATTGGCGAGATTTTACATTTCATCTGGTGTTACCTCTCAGCAAGACCCGGTCCACGTTTTTCAGCCCCATCGGACCTGCGAGTCGATCCGTGCCGGCCCGCCCGATCCAAGCATGCGCGTTCGCACACATTGCGCCCGCCGTCGCGGCCCGGCCGGCGCCAATCAGTCCTGCTCTCCCGCCTTGTCCACCACGCGGCCCAACTGCGCCAGCGCCTTGGCCATGTGCTTTTCGATCGCCCGCACCGATATGCCCATCATGACCGCGATTTCCGCATATTTCTTCTTCTCCAGCGCGCGCAGCACGAACACGTCGCGGGTGCGTTCGGGCAGCCCGCGCAGCACCGCATTGACCCGTTTAATCTCTTCCTTACCCAGTAAGACGCGCTCCGGCGAAATATCCGTAGCAGGCTGATGCATTTCGGCGTCGAAAGATTCATGGGCGTCCTGGGCCCGGGCCCGCCGGCGCCGCCCCCAGTCGCGCAGGGTGTTGGCCGCGACCTGGAATACGTACTGTTCCACGTGTTCGATCGGGCCGCCGCGGGCGCGCCGGATCAGGTGCAGGAAGACCTCCTGGGTCAGGTCCTCGACCTCGGCGGCGTCCTTCACGCGCTTGGAGAAGAAGCCGCGCAGCGGCATGCGATAACGCAGCGACACGTTATTCCACTGCTTGACGCAATCCTCTCCGTACTCGGCTAGCGATGCGGACTCTTGCGGCCATGACGCCGGATCGGTCATTGTCTGTATCCCCATACCGCATGGAATGGTGCTGGCCGTAGCGGCCCGCGTATCGGCGCGATCCTCCGCACGGGCGATCGCCCGGGCGGTGCGGCCAACCATCGCGCACCGCGTCTGCGGATCACCGCCGGACGATGCGTTCTTGCAACGTGTTCGGCATCGATCGCCGAGTTACCGCACCGGCAAGGCTTCGGTTCCCCCAACCGCCGCGGCCGGCTCGGCCGCGTTCGCATCGCCCACTACTTTTTCCGCCCACGGCGGCAGGATTCCACGCGGCTTGCGCAGCGCGGGCGAATCGCCCTCGGCCCGCATCCTGGAATCGGTCGCCTGCGCGGCGGCGGCGGCCAGGGCCATGACCTGCTCGACGCCGCGGATCTGTTCGCCGTTGTCGAAGCGCGTGGTCAGCATCGGCGAGACGAACGCGATCAGCCGCGCCAGCATCAGCGAATCGCTGACCGGCTCGCCCATGCACATCGCCGAGATCAACTCGTCCATGTCTTCGCTGGCGAGCACGCCGGCCAGCGCCTTGAGGGCGAAATGCAGGCGCATGCCCAGCTCGTTGCGCGACAGGTGCGGCAAGGCGCGCGCGAAGGCTTCGAAGAAGCGCTCGTAGATCGGTTGATAGTGTTCGTGCAGATAGTCGCGGATGAACGGCGAGGGATCGCTGTAGACGCGTCCGAGCAAGCGCATGAAGGCGATGCCGCCGGCGCTGTCGCGGCTGAGCCGCACGGCCGGGACGAACAGCACGCCGAACACCGCCGAGGCGTCCATGGCCTGTTCGCCGTAGCGCGCTTCGCACACCGACAGCAGTTGCAGGCGTTCCTGATTGAGCCGGTCCAGGCGCGCCGACAGCAGTTCCTGGACCAGGGCTTCCTTGCTGCCGAAGTGGTAGTTCACCGCCGCCAGGTTGACCTTGGCGTGGCTGGTGATCTGGCGCAGCGACATGCCTTCGTAGCCGTGCCTGATGAACAGCAGTTCCGCCGCTTCGAGCAGGCGTCCCCGGGTATTGCCTGGACTAGCACTGTGACTGTTCACGGCCGATATCCGGGGATGGCTCCAGCTCGATCAGCTGAGGGGTTGCTCCAATTCATGGTTTGAATACCCGAATTGAAACGGCTGTTAGCCTAATCAGATCAAATCGGCCGATGCACGCTGCAGCGCAATATTTGTGATCGATGTGTGCAGTATTTCGTAGCGCCACGTCTCGGTCCGATCCCCCAAGTCGCTGATTCCACGATCAATGGAGTAGTCGTTTAGCGGCGTTTGGTGTTTGCGTGTGGCTGAGTTGAGCGGGTGCCTTTGAACGTGCATCGCGTCCACGCCCGCATCCCTTAGCTCTTGCAGTTCCCCCCTTTGAAAAAGGGGGGGGCAGGGGGGATTCGCTTTTGCTCTGCCCGCAAAGCCAATCCCCCGCGCCATCAATGGATAAGGCTTCGAGCTATCGCCGGGCGCGGGCCCCCTTTTTCAAAGGGGGCAACCATTTGCGCGATCGGATTCGGTGCGGGCCCGTCCACTTGCTTGGGCAACTGCTGCGAGATGCCTGTAGCGACGCCGCCGTGATCAGCCCAGCCCGCTGCCTTCCATCCATGTTGCGCTGCAGCTTGCGTCGCCCGTGACCTGATAAATACTATTTATCATACAAATAGGAATTCAGTCGGCGCGGGCCTTTGGAGCAGCGTCGGCAGGGAGGGGGCCGATGACAGGGGCGGCCCGGGGGATCGTCAACCAACAGCCGCGGTTGTTCGCGAGGGGCAGGGTAATGCATCAATCAGTACTGACTGTATCGGTCCGCAATGCACTCATGGTTCTGTGGGCGATGTCCGCTTTCGCCGCTCAGGGCGCGATGGCGCAGGAATCGGCATCCGCATCCTCACCGGCCGCCGACGCCGGCGCCGCGGATGCCGCGCAGAAAGACGCGACCACGCTGGGTGCAGTGGTGGTCAGCGGCACCCGCGCCAGCATCCAGAAGTCGCAGGCGCTCAAGCAGGACGCGATCGGCACCGTGGACGCGGTCTCGGCCGAAGACGTAGGCAAGTTCCCCGATCAGAACGTCGCCGACTCCCTGCAGCGCATCGCCGGCGTTTCGGTGGACCGCTCCGGCGGCGAATCGCGCTACATCACCGTGCGCGGCTTCGGCCCCGAGTTCAACACGGTGCTGCTCAACGGCCGCACCATGGCGACGGAGAATTCCGGGCGCGAATTCAGCTTCGACGTATTGCCGTCGGAGCTGATCAGCACCGCGGAAGTGTTCAAGACCTCGCAGGCCAACCTCAGCGAAGGCGGCATCGGCGCCACGGTCAACATCAAGACCCGGCGGCCGCTGGACGACAAGGGCTTCCATATCGCCGGCAGCGTGTCGGGCGTGCACGACAGCATGTCGGGCGAGGACAAGCCGAAGATTTCCGGACTGATCAGCAACACCAACGCCGACGGCACCTTCGGCGCGTTGCTCGGTTTCGTTCGCTACCAGCGCAGCCACACCAGCGAAGTCATCGACGACGAGGGCTGGCTGACCGGCAGCAACGGCATCAACGGCGTGAGCGGACTGAACAATGTCGCCGTACCGCGCACGCTGCAGTACAAGGTCAACGAGGAAGATCGCACCCGCACCGGCATCAACGCGGCGATCGACTGGCTGCCGAGCGAAAAAGTGCGCGTGACCGCCGACGCGATGTACTCCAAGTACGAGATCGACTCGAAGATCAACGCCTTCGGCCTGTTCATGGACCCCAACGACGTCCAGCAGGTCAGCGCCGACGGCAACGGCACCGCGACGTCGTTCGTGCGCAACAACACCGGCGGCCTGGCCAACGATCACATCGTCTCCTCCAGCCCGCGCAACTCCACCAATAAGCAGCTGGGCGTGGACGTCGCCTGGCAACTGAGCGATCAGACCACGCTGGATTTCGACGGCTCCTACTCCAAGGCCGAAGAGCGCAGCGGCGGCAAGGGCTATTTCATGGTGATGGGCGCGCGCAACGTCGGCGTCAATCCCACCTGGAGCCTCAATCCGGGCGCGTTCCCCAGCTACAGCAATCTGTTGCCGACCACCGACACTTCGGATCTGCGCGCGCACTTCGTCGATCGCGAAGGCGACAACCGCAGCGACGAACTGTACGAAGGCAAGATCAGCCTGACCCGCAACTTCTTCGAAGGCACGCTGTCGCAATTGCAGTTCGGCATTTCCGGATCGAAGCGCACAAAGGAGAGCGTGTCCGTGCGCACCTCCGACAGCGATCTGAACTGCGCCTACTGCGGCTACGCGGTGAAGCTGCCGGCCGAACTGGCCAGCGTGTTCAACGCCGGTTCCCTGGTGAACGGCGCCTCCCCCGGCGCGCCGACGCAATGGCTGACCTTCGATCCGCAGCGCTATTTCGATTTCCTGTCGAGCCCGGCCGCGTACAACCAGTTCGCGCCCGGCGGCGCCTTGTACGACCCGAACGATCCGGGCCGCGCCCAACGCATCGCCGATGCGCTGAAGAAATACGGCGGCTTCACCGCCCAGCCGGTGCCGCAAAGCCAGTGGCTGGTCGAGGAGAAGTCGTACGCGGCCTTCGCCCAGGCCAATTTCGAGAACACCTTCCACGACATGCCGTGGACGCTCAACGTCGGCATCCGCTTCGTCAAGACCGATGCGGTGTCGCGCGCGGTGTCCTCGCAGGTGGAGTCGATCACCGGCACGCCGGGCGACCCGACCAATGCCCAGGTGCACTTCACCCCGCCGATTCCGATCTCGCGCAGCGCGAGTTATCAGGATTGGCTGCCGTCGCTGAACTTCCGCATCAACCTGCGCGAGAACGTGGTGCTGCGCGCCTCGGCCTCGGACACGCTGACGCGCCCGACGCTGACCAGCCTGCGCATCAGCGAAGACATCGGCGTGCGTCCGCCGGGCCCGGGTTCGATCAACACCGGCAACATCGACCTGAAGCCCTACAAGGCGCGCAACTACGATCTGGGCGCGGAGTGGTACTTCAACGACACCAGCTATCTGGGCCTGGCCGGGTTCTACAAGAAGGTCGAAAACTTCGTCACCAACGTGACCCGTCCGACCACGATCCAGGGCTATCCGTTCATGGAGACCCTGCCGGTCAACGCCAACACCGCCGTGGTCAAGGGCGCAGAGCTGTCGTTCCAGTACACCTTCGACCGTCTGCCGGCGCCGTTCGACGGCCTGGGCATGCAGGCCAACTACACCTACGTCGATAGCAAGCAGAGCTTCGATCCATCCATCGCCACCGGCCAGTTCGCGGTGGTGGGCCTGGCCAATTCCGGCAACCTGATCGTGTTCTACGAAAAGGGTCCGGTCGGTTTCCGCGTGGCCTACAACTGGCGCGACGAGTATCTGTCCGCGGTGCGCGGTTCGCAGGGCGAGCCGACGACGGTCAAGCCCTACGGCCAGATCGACGTGAGCGCGAACTACAAGCTCAACGACAACATCTCGCTGTTCGCCGAGGCGACCAATCTCAACGACGAGACCGAGGAAGCCTATTCGCGCTACGAAAGCCGTCCGCAGTGGACGGCGGCGAACGGCCGCGCGATCTCGTTTGGGGTTCGCGGCTCATGGTGACGCAGGTTGCGATGGAAGCGGCCGCGGAGCGTGACGCTCCGCGGCGGCCCGCGCTCGATGCGCCGGGTCGAACGACGGGTGGCATGCGCGCCGTCCACGCGTTGCTGCTGTTGGCGCTGTGCGGCGGCGCCGGCGCGGCGCTCGCCGCCGGGAGCCGTGCGCCGGCCGCGGAGTGGGAACGCCCGGAGGTCAACGAGATCAATCGCCAGCCGATGCGCGCCACCGGCTTTCCGTTCGAATCCGTCGAGCTCGCCCGCGCCGGCAAGCTCGCCGATTCGCGCTATTTCCACAGCCTCAACGGCGACTGGCGCTTCGCCTTTTCGCCGAGCGTCGATCGGCGTCCCGCGGATTTTTACCGCGACGATTTCGACGTGTCGGCCTGGAAGACCATCCCCGTGCCGTCGATGTGGCAGGCGCAGGGCTACGGCCAGCCGCTGTACAACAACATCGCCTATCCGTTTCCGGCCAATCAGCCGTTCATTCCGCACGACATCAATTCGGTCGGCTCTTACCGGCGCGACTTCACCGTCCCGAAAGACTGGGACGGGCGCGAAGTGCTGCTGCACATCGGCGCGGCTGGCGCGGCCTACTACGTGTGGGTGAACGGCCAGAAGGTCGGTTACAGCGAAGACTCCAAGCTGCCGGCCGAGTTCGACATCACCCGTCACCTGCGCGCCGGCGAAAACAACGTCTCGATCGAGGTGTATCGCTGGGCTGACGGCAGCTATCTGGAAGACCAGGATTTCTGGCGGGTCAGCGGCATCGAGCGCGATGTCTATCTGATGGCGCCGCCGAAGACCTGGATTCGCGACTTCTTCGCTCGCGGTACGCTCGATAAGACGTACAAGAACGGCCAGCTCGACCTGGATTTGAACGTCAGCGGCGACGCCCGGGCGGCGACGATCAAGGCCAGCGTATTCGACGGCGATCAGGTGGTGTTGACGCGGAACCTGACCGTTCCGGCTTCGGCGAAAGAGCGCACGCTCAACCTGTCTGGCGCGATCGCCGGCGTCAAAACCTGGAGCGCCGAAACCCCGAACCTGTACACCCTGTTGCTGGAACTGCACGACGCCGACGGCCGGTTGTTGCAAGCCACATCGACCCGGATCGGTTTTCGCACCGTGGAAGTGTCCGGCGGCCTGGTCCGGATCAACGGCAAGGCGATCAAGATCCGCGGCGTCAACCGCCACGAGCACGATCCGG
This sequence comes from Lysobacter sp. ISL-50, assembly GCF_018612875.1. Classification (GTDB taxonomy): domain Bacteria; phylum Pseudomonadota; class Gammaproteobacteria; order Xanthomonadales; family Xanthomonadaceae; genus Lysobacter. Next base: position 60,913 of record NZ_JAGGRI010000002.1, read on the forward strand.
TCAGCTTCCACGTCATCTCCGAAGCCTCGATGCGCCGCGACATCGAGCTGATGAAGCAGAACAACATCAACGCGGTGCGGACCTCGCACTATCCCAACGCCGAGCTGTGGTACGCGCTGGCCGACGAATACGGCCTGTACGTGATGGATGAGGCCAACATCGAATCGCACCGCTACATGCAGATGGGCGACGACGGCATGCGGCCGCGCGACAAAGTCCAGCTGGGTTTCGATCCGAAGTGGGAAAGCTCGCATCTGCAGCGGGTCCAGCGCATGGTCGAGCGCGACAAGAACCATCCCTCGATCGTGTTCTGGTCGCTGGGCAACGAGGCCGGCACCGGACCCAATTTCGCCCAGGCCGCCGGCTGGGTTCATGCGCGCGACAAGACTCGCCTGGTGAGCTATCTCGGCCAGGGCACGCTGTACTCGCAGCATCGGCCCGAGCCGTACGTGGACTTCTACGCGCCGATGTACGACTCGATCGAACGCATCGTCGATTACGCGACCCATCCGGAGTATGCGGACAAGCCGTTGATCCAATGCGAATACGCCCACGCCATGGGCAACAGCCTGGGCGACCTCAAGGGCTACTGGGATGCGATCTACGCCCACGACCGCCTGCAGGGCGGTTTCATCTGGGACTGGGTCGATCAGAGCATGATCAAGCACACCGCCGACGGCCGCCCGTTCTGGGCCTACGGCGCCGACTACGGCCCCAATCCCTCCGGCGCGGACGCGATCGAATTCGGCGACGGTCTGCTGCAGGCCGACCGCACGCCCAATCCGCATCTGCACGAATTGGCCAAGGTTTACGGGCCGATCCAGTTCGAAGCGATGGACGCGGCGGCGGGACGTTTCCGCGTGCGCAACCGGCATAACTTCATCGACCTGAGCGGGTTCGATTTCGATTGGCAGATCCGCGAGAACGGCCGCGTCGTGCTCGAAGGCAAGGGCCCGTCGCTATCGACCGCGGCCGACGCCAGCCAGGAGGTCGAATACGCACTGCCGGCGCTGGCGAAACGTCCGGGCGCCGAATACCTGATCACCCTGCGTGCGCGCGCTCGCGCCGGCACGGTGCCGCTGGTGCCGGCCGGGCAAGTGGTGGCGTGGGAGCAGTTCGCCTTGTCGCCGCCGCCGGCGCTGCCCGCGCCGGCGGCATCGGGAGCGGCGGTGGCGGTCAGCGACAACGCGCAGGCCGCGACCTTGCGCGCCGCCGGCGCCGAGCTCAGCGTCAGCCGCAGCAGCGGATTGATCGATCGCTACGCCTATCAAGGCCAGACCCTGCTGCAAGGCGGCGCGCCGAATTTCTGGCGCGCGCCCACCGACAACGACATCGGCACCGGTCTGTATGCCACCCACCAGATCTGGAAATCGCTCTCGGAAAGCCGGCGCGTGCGCAGCGTGCAGGTCGAACGCGGCGACGACGGCGGCGCGCGGGTGCGGGTGGAATTCGACATCGGCGGCGATACCACGCCGGACGTGCAATACACGGTCAGCTACGCGATGGCGCGCGACGGTTCGGTGGATGTCGGCGGCGAATTCAAACCGCTGTACGCCGGCCTGCCCGATCCGCTGCGCCTGGGCCTGATGTTCACCCTGCCCAGCCGCATCACCGATCTGAGCTGGTATGGCCGCGGCCCGCATGAGACCTACTCCGATCGCTACGGCAGCGGCGAGATCGGCGTGTACGCCGGCAAGATCGCCGAGCAGAACCACGACTACATCCGCCCGCAGGAAACCGGCAACAAGGTCGATGTGCGCTGGCTCAGCCTGACCGCCGCCGACGGCGCCGGCCTGAAGGTGACCGGGGCCAAACCGCTGTCGGTGAACGCGCTGGCCTTTCCCTACGCCGACCTGGACCGCAAGCCGGTCGGGCAGGCCCACAGCAGCGACATCCGCCCGCGCGAGCACGTATCGCTGATGATCGACGAGCGCCAGATCGGCCTGGGCGGCGATGATCAGTGGAGCAAGTTCGGCCAGCCGCATTCGCAGTACCGTATCCCGGTGGCGCCTTCGCGCTACCAATTCCGCATAGCGCCGGCCGCGGCCGGCACCGAGGCGAGTCGATGAGCGACAGCAATTCCCCCGCGGCGGCGCCCGGGCAACGTCTGGCCGGCAAATGCGTGCTGGTGTCGGGCTCCTCCAACGGCATCGGCGCGGCGATCGCGAAACTGTTCGTCGCCCACGGCGCGCGCGTGGCCGGTTACGACCGCGCGCCGCCGCCGGACGGACAACCGGCGCCGTGCGAGTTCTTCGCCGCCGGCGATGTCGCCGACGCCGACGCGGTCGCCGCGTTCGTGGGCGACGCGGCGCAGCGGTTGGGCAGCATCGACGCGGTGATCAACAACGCCGGCGTCGATGTGTTCAGCGATCCGCTGACCCTGGCGCAGGACGACTGGTGGCGCAATCTCGCCGTCAATCTCGGCGGCGCCTGGAATTTCAGCCGCGCCGCCTTGCCGGTGATGCTCGCGCAAGGGCGCGGCAGCGTGGTCAACATCGCCTCGGTGCACGGGCACAAGATCATTCCCGGCGCGTTTCCGTATCCGGTGGCCAAGCACGCCCTGATCGGGCTGACCAAGGCGCTGGGCCTGGAATACGCGGCGCAGGGCCTGCGTTTCAATTCGATCTCGCCCGGCCTGATCCTCACCGACCGCATCGAACGCTGGTTGTCCTCGCAACCCGATCCCGAAGCCGCGCGCCGCCGCCAGACCGAACTGCTGCCGCCGCGGCGGATCGGCGAGCCCGACGAAGTCGCCTACACCGCCTTGTTCCTCGCCAGCGACGAGGCCCGCTTCATCAACGCCACCGACATCGTCATCGATGGCGGCCGCACCCAGCTGTATCACGAATGATCGAGCCGTCTATGGATTGGAGAACCCAGCGCCCGTTGATCGCGATCCTGCGCGGCATCACGCCGGCGCAGATCGAGGCGCACGTCGAGGCATTGATCGACGCCGGCATCAGCCTGATCGAGATTCCCACCAACTCGCCGCAATGGCTGCGCAGCGTCGAGCTCGCGGTCGCCGCGGCCGGAACGCGCGCGCTGATCGGCGCCGGCACGGTGCTGAATCGCGACGACGTGGACGCGTTGGCCGCGACCGGCGCCAGCCTGATGGTCACGCCCAACACCGATGTCGCGGTGATCCGCCACGCGGTCGAGCGCGGCCTGATCTGCGCCGCCGGTTTTTCCACGCCCAGCGAAGCCTTCGCCGCGCTGTCCGCGGGCGCGCAGGCGCTCAAGCTGTTTCCGGCGGCCAGCTTCGGTCCCGGCTACGTGCGCGCGATCCGCGCGGTGCTGCCGCCGCAGGTGCCGGTGTTCGCGGTCGGCGGCGTCACCCCGGACAACCTGCCGGGCTATCTGCAATCGGGTTGCGCCGGCGCCGGCCTGGGCAGCGATCTGTACGCGCCCGGCCAGGCGCCTTCGGTCACCCGCGAACGCGGCGGTCTTTTCGTCGATGCCTACCAGAGCGCGCGCCCTTGAAAATCACCCGACTCACCACGTACCGCGTCGCCCCGCGCTGGATGTTCCTCAAGATCGAGACCGACGAGGGCCTCGTCGGCTGGGGCGAACCGGTCGTCGAAGGCCGCGCGCGCAGCGTCGAGGCGGCGGTCGCCGAAATCGGCGAACTGCTGATCGGCCAGGACCCCGCGCGCATCAACGATCATTGGCAGACCATGTACCGCGGCGGTTTCTATCGCGGCGGCGCGGTGTTCATGAGCGCCATCGCCGGCATCGATCAAGCCCTGTGGGACATCAAGGGCAAGGCCCTGGGCGTGCCGGTGTACCAGCTGCTGGGCGGACTGGTGCGCGATCGCATGAAGACCTATTGCTGGGTCGGCGGCGATCGCCCCGCGGACATCATCGAGCAGATCCGCAGCCGCGTCGCGCTGGGCTTCGACACGTTCAAGATGAACGCCTGCGAAGAACTGAGCCTGCTCGACAACAGCCGCGCCATCGACGCCGCCGTGGCCAAGGTCGCCGAGATCCGTTCGGTGTTCGGCAACAGCATCGAGTTCGGCCTGGACTTCCACGGCCGCGTCGGCTGGCCGATGGCGAAGACGCTGATCCGCGAACTGGAGCCGTACCGGCCGTTGTTCATCGAAGAACCGGTGCTGGCCGAACAGGCCGAATACTATCCGCGCCTGGCCGCGCACACCGCCATTCCGCTGGCCGCGGGCGAGCGCATGTACTCGCGCTTCGAATTCAAGAACGTGCTGCATGCCGGCGGCCTGGCGATCGTGCAGCCGGATCTGTCGCATGCCGGCGGCATCAGCGAATGCATGAAGATCGCGGCGATGGCCGAGGCCTACGACGTCGCCCTGGCGCCGCATTGCCCGCTGGGCCCGATCGCGCTGGCCTCGTGCCTGCACGTGGACTTCGTCAGCTGGAACGCGATGCTGCAGGAACAGAGCATCGGCATCCACTACAACGCCGACGGCGAACTGCTCGACTACGTGATCAACAAGGACGCCTTCGATCTGGAGAACGGCTGCGTGCGTCCGTTCACCCTGCCGGGACTGGGCGTGGAGATCGACGAAGCGCAAGTGATCGAACGCAGCAAGCAGGCCGGCGACTGGCGCAATCCGCTGTGGCGGCATCGCGACGGCAGCGTGGCGGAGTGGTGATGACCGCGGCCGTGGCGACCGATACCGCCCGGGCGAGGCTGGCCGTGGACAGCCGCTGCCGTCTGGGCGAAGGCGTGCTGTGGTGCGAACGCCGGCAGGCGCTGTGGTGGACCGACATTCAATCGGCGCGACTGTGGCGGCATACGCCCGGCGACCGCCGCAGCCGCTATTGGCGATTGCCAGATCGGCTCGGATCGTTCGCGCTGTGCGAATCGGGGCGGTTGCTGCTCGGTCTGGCCAAGGGCGTATACAGCGTCGATCCAAGCGCGGCCGAAGATCTGGACACGCTGGCGCCTACGCTGCTGGCGCCGGTGGAAGCCGATCAGCCGACGCTGCGCATCAACGACGGGCGCTGCGATCGCTCGGGTAATTTCGTCTTCGGCACCCTCAACGAAGATCCGCGGCGCGCGCCGATCGGGTGCTTCTACCAATACTCGCGCCGCCACGGCCTGCGGCCGCTGGCGCTGCCGGGCGTGGCGATCGCCAACAGCCTGTGTTTCGATCTTGACGGTCGCGGCCTGTACTACTGCGACTCGCGGCAGGGCCGCATCATGCATGCCGGCTACGACGCCGACAGCGGTCAGGTCGGCGCGCCGGAGGTCTTCGCCGAAGTGCAGGCGCCGGCCTCGCCCGATGGCGCGGCCGTGGACAGCGAAGGCCGGGTGTGGAGCGCGCAGTGGGGTGTCGGCCGCGTGGTCGGCTACGGCCGCGACGGCCGCGTCGAACGCGTGATCGCGGTGCCGACCTCCCACGTCAGCTGCCTGAGTTTCGCCGGCCCCGCGCTGGACGAGATCTACATCACCACCGCGCGCGAGGAACTCGACGATGCTCAGCGGCGGGCGCAGCCCGACGCCGGCGGCGTGTTTCGCGCCGGTGTCGCCGGCGTGCGTGGATTGGCCGAAGCGAGGTTCGACGACCGATGATCGCGATCGATTGGGGCAGCAGCAGCCTGCGTGCGTTCCGTCTGGACGGGCAGGGACAAATCACCGACTCGCGCCGCTCCGACCAGGGCGCGCTCGCCTGCGCCGGGCGTTTCGAAGAGGTTCTGCGCGACACGCTGCAGGGCTGGGACGAACGCGTGGTGGTGATGGCCGGCATGGTCGGCAGCCGTCAAGGCTGGCAGGAAGTGAATTACCTCGACTGCCCGGCCGGACTCGACGAGATCGCCGCGCGCATGACCCGCGTGCAAGCGCCGGGCCTGGGCGATCGCGAGGTCTGGATCGTGCCGGGCCTGAGCGTGCGCCACGATCACGGCGTGCATGACGTCATGCGCGGCGAGGAAACCCAGATCTGCGGCCTGATCGACCGGCTCGGGCCGGGTTCGCACCGCGCCTGTCTGGCCGGAACCCATTGCAAGCACGTGCTGATCGAGAACGGCCGCATCCAGGAATTCGCCACCGCCATGACCGGCGAGATGTTCCAGGTGTTGAGCGAGCACAGCATTCTCGGCCGGCTGATGCAGCCGGGCGCGCACGACGCCGCGGCCTTCCTGAAAGGCGTGGATCACGCCGCGCTGGACGGCGATCTGCTGGAGCACGTGTTCGCGGTGCGCACGCATGGTTTGTTCAACGTGTTGCCGGCGACGGCGCTGCGTTCGTTCCTGTCCGGCCTGCTGATCGGCCATGAGCTGCGCCGCTTGCCGGCGCGGCCGGAACCGGTGCACCTGATCGCCGCGCCCGCGCTGGCCGAACCCTATACCGCCGCGCTGACCCGGCGCGGCCATCGCGTGCAAACGCATGGCGAAGACGTGTCCGCGCGCGGCCTGTACGCGCTGGCGCGAAGGCGTGGATTACCGGCGGCTTGATCCACCGCGCCGCGTTCCAGGGCGCATCCGATGTTTCCGTGGTCTCGATGGTGGACGCCGGCATGCATCGCCGGCGCTGAAGAAGAGAGAGGCGAATGATGTTGTCTGCATTGGATATCGTGATCGTACTGGCGTACCTGGTCGGCATCTTCGCCCTGGCGCAATGGGTGTCGCGCGAGAAGAGCGGGCACAAGAAGACCGCGCAGGATTATTTCCTGGCCGGCAAGGCCCTGCCGTGGTGGGCGATCGGCGCCTCGCTGATCGCGGCGAACATTTCCGCCGAACAGATCATCGGCATGTCCGGCTCGGGCTACGCGCTGGGATTGGCGATCGCCTCCTACGAATGGATGGCGGCGCTGACCTTGCTGATCGTCGGCAAGTTCTTCCTGCCGGTGTTCCTGCGCAACGACATCTACACGATGCCGCAGTTCCTGGAGAACCGCTACGGCGGCAAGATCCGCCTGGTCATGGCGGTGTTCTGGCTGATCCTGTACGTGTTCGTCAACCTGACCTCGATCCTGTGGCTGGGTTCGATCGCGGTGAGCCAGGTGACCGGGATCGAGCAGTCCTACGCCCTGCTGGTGCTGGGCGCGTTCGCGCTGGCGTATCAGTTCTACGGCGGGCTCAAGGCGGTGGCCTTGACCGACATCGTGCAGGTCTCGCTGCTGGTGCTGGGCGGGCTGATGATCACCGCGCTCACCTTGAACCGCATCGGCGACGGCGACGGCGTGATCGCCGGCTTCCAGCATCTGTTGCAGACGCAGCCGGAGCGTTTCCACATGATCCTGAGCAAGGACAATCCTTACTACAAGGATCTGCCGGGCCTGGGCGTGCTGCTCGGCGGGCTGTGGATCATGAATTTCAGTTACTGGGGTTTCAACCAGTACATCATCCAGCGCGGTCTGGCCGCCAAGAACATCGGCGAGGCGCAGAAGGGCGTGCTGTTCGCCGCGTTCCTGAAACTGCTGGTGCCGGTGATCGTGGTGATTCCGGGCATCGCCGCGGTGGTGCTGGCGCCGGGGCTGAGCAAGCCCGATCAGGCCTATCCGACCATGATGGGGCTGTTGCCGGCCGGCGTGCTGGGCCTGGTGTTCGCCGCCTTGATCGCCGCGATCATGGCGTCGCTGGCGTCGAAGATCAATTCGGTCGCGACCATCTTCACCCTGGATTTCTACACCAAGCTGCGTCCCGGCCAAGCCGAGGCGAAACTGGTGCGGATGGGACGCATCGCCTCGCTGGTCGCGGTCGCGCTGGGCATGCTGGCGGCCAAGCCCTTGCTCGGCAGCTTCGATCAGGCCTTCCAGTACATCCAGGATTTCACCGGTTATTTCACCCCGGGCATCACGGTGATCTTCCTGCTCGGCCTGTTCTGGAAGCGCGCCAACGAAGCCGGCGCGCTGGCCGCGGCGATCGGCTCGGTGCTGCTGTCGATCGCGATGCGGGTGATGTGGCCGGAGTATCCGTTCATGAATCGCGTCGGCGTGGTGTTCCTGCTCGCGCTGGTGTTGGCGGTGGTGGTGTCGCTGATGAGCAAGACCCGCAGCGGCAGCGACCTGATCCGAACCGACGACGTGAGTTACCGCACGCCGGTCAGTTTCAACCTCGGCGCGATCGTGGTGATCGCGATTGTGGCCGTGCTTTACGCCGTGTTCTGGTGACGGCGGCTGATTTTCCACGGAGAACCCCCATGAGCTTCAAGTCGTCCGGCTTCAACGAAACCGATGCGGCCAAGGACGCGACGGTCAGCGCCGCCGAACTCGGCCTGGGCAAGGGCCAGTACGCCGCGCGCGATCTGTGGCAGCACGATCAACGCGACGGCGACGGCGACGGCTCGGTGCGGGTGACGCTCGCGCCGCATGCGACCGCGCTGTACCGGATCAGCGCGCGCTGAGCCGCGGGCGGCACGGATGATATTGGCCAGTGCCGCGTTGCGGGCGCGGATCGCGCCCGCCTGGGGCGGCGCCGTGTTGCGGCTGGACGCGCTCACGCCGTGGGGCGCGGTGCCGTTGTTGCGTGCGTGCGAGTTCGAACCGGGGCCGGCGCCGTCGGCGCCCGGCCCCGATCCCAATACGCTCGCCTGCTATCCGCTGGTGCCGTGGTCGAACCGGATTTCCGCGGACGGCTTCGAATTCGATGGCCGCCGCATCGCGCTGCCGCGCAATCGCGACGACGAGCCGTGGCCGATCCACGGCAGCGGTTGGCAGCGACCGTGGCGCGTCGCTCACGCCGATGCCGGCGAAGCGGTGCTCGTGCTCGACGAAGACGACGCCTCGCAGGCCTACCGCTACCGCGCCGAATTGCGTTACCGGTTGCACGAGGACTATTTCGAAGCGCGCCTGAGCGTCGTCAACACCGGCCCGGCGGCGATGCCGTTCGGCCTCGGCCTGCATCCGTTCTTCGTGCGCGATGCCGATACCCGTTTGCGCGCGCCGGCCCGGCAGGTATGGCTCAACGACGGCCACACGCCGCTGCCGACGCAGTTGGCAGCTATTCCCGAGCATTGGCGCTTCAGCGACGAACGCGCCTTGCCGCGCGACTGCGTCGATCACGCCTTCGTCGGTTGGTCGGGCGAGGCCAGTGTCCACTGGCCGCGGCGACGCCTGCGCCTGGACATCGCCGCCGATGCGGGACACTTCGTGCTGTTCACGCCGGTGGATGCGGACTTCTTTTGTTTCGAACCGGTCGATCACGCGATCGACGCGGTTCATCTGCCCGGCGGCGCCACCGCTCACGGCATGACCGTGCTCGCGCCGGGCGAGGGGATGCAGCGGCGCTATCGATTCACCCTGCGCGCCGACGGCTGAACCGACTCGCCGCTCACTTCGCCTCGAACACGAACCCGGCCGCCTGGAAATCCCCGCGCATGGCGACCGCGAGACCGTTCTGCATCCAGTAAGCGCCGCTGGCTTCGGCCGGCACCGACTCGGGCGCCGCGCCGCCGCCCAGACGCGAGATGCGATAGCGCTTGGCCGGATCGAGCCCGCGCAGACGGATCGCTGGATCGGGCAAAGCCTTGGTGCCGCTGTGCAGGAACGCGAACAACACCGCCTGGCGCCGATCGGCCGATACCGACAGCGTGGCCGAGCGACGGCCGCCGTCCCAGGGCGAGATCAACCGATACAGATCGCCCTGCTGGACCGTGCGGCGCACCTGCTTGTAAGCCTCGACCATGCGCTGGGCGGTGGCGAAGTCGGCGTCCTTCCAATGGTTGAGGTTGGCGCCGATGCCCAGCCCGCCCTGCATCGACGACAGGAAGCGATAGTCGAGCGAGGTCTCGCGCTTGTTGACCCAATTGGGCGAATCGGTGACCCAGGCCATCATCACCGCCGGCGCGTAAGCGTGGCTGAAGCCGTCCTGCATGCTCAGGCGGTCGTAGGGATCGGTGTTGTCCGACGGCCATACCTGATCGGTGAAGGCCATGATGCCCAGATCGACGCGGCCGCCGCCGCCGGAACACGATTCGATTTCAAGCTTGGGATGCTTGCGGCGCAGCTCGGCGAGAATCCAGTACAGGTTGCGCACGTACTCGACATACAACTTGGGCTGATCCTCCGGCGCCATCTGCGCCCAGCCCGGCTCGGACCAGTTGCGGTTGTAGTCCCATTTGAGGAACTGGATGTCGTTGCGGGTGACCAGTTCGTCGAGCATCTGGAACAAATGATCGCGCACATCGCGGCGGGCGAGGTTGAGCACCAGCTGATTGCGCGCCTGGGTCAGCGGACGGCCGGGAAACTGGATCGCCCAGTCCGGATGGGCGCGATACAGATCGCTGTCGGGATTGACCATTTCCGGCTCGACCCACAGGCCGAATTCCATGCCCAGGCCGTGCACCTTGTCGATCAGCGGCTTGAGGCCGTTGGGAAACTTGGCCGGGTTGACGGTCCAGTCGCCGAGTCCGGCCTTGTCGCTGTTGCGCGCGCCGAACCAGCCGTCGTCCATGACGAAGCGCTCCACGCCGATGCGCGCGGCCTTCTCCGCCAGCGCCATCTGCCCGGCTTCATCGACGGCGAATTCGGTCGCTTCCCAACTGTTGTAGAGCACCGGCCGCAGGCGCGGCTTGCCGTGGCCGGGCAGGATCTGTTCGCGCTGGAAGCGATGGAACAGGCGCGATGCGCCGCCCATGCCGGCGTCGGAATACCCGGCGTAGAACACCGGCGTGTCGAGGCGTTCGCCGGGCGCGAGCCGATAGGCGAAATCGTACGGGTTGTAGCCGCCGACCACGCGCACCGCGCCGAGCTGGTCCTTGTCGATGCTGATCCGCCACGACCCCGACCAGGCCAGCGCGCCGAACCACACCGGGCCGCTTTCTTCCGTGGACACGCGGGTCCGGTCGATCGCGAACCACGGCGCGTTCTGCTGGCCGGTGGAGCCGCGCCGGCTTTCCAGCACGCTCGCGCCTTCGCTGACCGGGCGCTGTTGCAAGGTCCACTCGCCGGCCCAGCGGCCGCTGAGGTGGCGCAGCCGATAATCGTCCTCGGGCGCCAGGGTGTAGGACGCGGACGCGGCCTGGTCGATGCGCAGCGGCGTCGTGCCCAGGTTTTCGATCAGGGCCGAACGCCCGACCACACCGGTGCCGGGATCGATGCTGTAGCGCAGCGTCACCTGCAGCGGCGCGGCGATGTCTTTCATGACGACGGCGACGCCGTCGCCTTCGATCCGGTGCGAGACGTAGCGCAGGACGGTGTCGCGGTTGCCGTCGGCGTAGGCGACCTTGAGCGCGACTTCGCTGAAGATGCCGCCGCCCTGGGCCGGGAATTCCTGCGGCGTCACCGACGCCGACAGATCGAAGCTGGCATGGCCGGGCAGCGCCTTGACCGGGCCGAGGCGGTCGCCGTCGCCGAGCTGGCCGCCGAAGTAGACCGCCTGCAACTGCTCGGCGTCGTTGATGCCGAAGGCGTAGGTGACGCGGCCGCCGTCGAGGCGGAACACCCGCGTCTGCGCGTCGTAGCGCACCGAGGCCAGGGCCGGGTCGGCGATCGACCAAAGCGCGATCAAAGCCGCGCCGGCGGCGGCGCGAAGCAGGAACGAACGCATGCGGACCTCTCCCTCGGAATCTTGTCGTATTTATCATACAAATAGAATCGTGTCGATCCGCCGCCGCGCGCCGATCCGCGCCGGCGCGACGCCACCACGATCGCACCGGCCGCATGAACGTACCGACCGGCGCGCGGGCCGCTCCGGCCGCCGTTTAGGCCCGTGCTATGGTGGCCATGAAGGCGTCCGATGGTCCTTGCCGGAACCGCTGCGTGCCGTAAGAATCGTACTTACCCAACATCGAGCAGCTTGGAAGATGCCCCCTATCGAGTCCGCCGGACGATCTCAATTGAGCGGCCGCATGACGCTGACGGAACAGCTGCTCGACGCCTTGGGCCGCGAGATCGTGTTGGGACGTTTCGCCGAAACCGGCTTCCCCACCGAAGCGGAAATTTCCGAAGCCTATTCCACCAGCCGCAGCGTCACCCGCGAAGCGATCAAGATGCTCACCTCCAAGGGCATGCTGTCGGCGCGGCCGCGCAGCGGCATCGTGGTGCAGCCCGAGCGCAGCTGGAGCCTGCTCGACGCCGACGTGCTGCGCTGGATGCTGGAGCGCAAGTTTTCCTACAAGCTGCTGCGCTCGTTCACCGAGATGCGGCTGGGCATCGAGCCCACCGCCGCGGCGCTGGCCGCGCGCAATGCCGACGCGCAGGCCATCGACGGTATCGAGCGCGGGCTCAAGCGCATGATCGCCGCCGAGCGCGGCGAAGACGACCACCTGACCTCCGACGTGGCCTTCCACGTCGCCATCCTCGACGCCACCGGCAACCCGTTCTACGTGCAATTGCACGAACTGGTGAACACCGCGCTGCGGATTTCGATCCAGCTGACCAATCGCATCAAGGGCCACACCGCCAGCATCCCGGCGCACCGCCGGGTGTTCGACGCGATCAAGGCCGGCGACGCGGTGGCCGCGCACGCGTCGATGTCGAGCATCATCGCCGACGTGCTGGTACTGATCGAAGACGCGCAATCGCGCGAAACCGATCAGGGCAAGGCGCGCAAGCGCGTGGAAAAAACGCCGGCGCGTTCGAAGAAATAAGTACGCCGCGTTATGGCGCTGCGTGGATCGCGGACTGGCGATCAGGGCACTTTTCTTTGCACGAGATTTTTGTAAATCCAAACCGTGCGCAGGCAGTGCGGTCCGGCGTATGAAGCCGTCAGGTCGATGCGAACATCGCGGTTGTTGAAGGAATATTCGACGCTGCCTGCGTAGCCGCCGCTATCGGCTACGGACTCGGCCATTTCCTTCGCCCCGGTCAAGGCGGCGGCGGGTTCGATCGGGAAACAAGGTTTGTCGGTTATTTCGATCGCAAGCTCGTTCCATTTCAGTGTGCGTAATCTATGGTCGGTCAACGCCCGGGCGAGCACTATTCCATCCGCCAATCTCATCGATGATTTGACGTTGCCTGGCGGCGGCAACTGCGTGTCGGAGGTGAATGCTCGGCGCGTTGTGCACCAAAGCGTCGCAGCCTTTCCAAACCTGCCAACACAGTTGAGCCTCATGCGCTCCAGAGGCAACCTAGTTGACGACCCGCATCCACTGCTGCGCGGTCATGCTTACCTTTCCTGCGCCCATCGACGCGCGCAGGTTGCCGAGTTCATCGACCCCATGCAGCGTCATCGGGTACGAGGGCACGCCGTTGCGCCAGACGAACGGGACCTGCGCGGCCTGGGCCGGGCCGAGCGTGCTGCCTGCCGCGCCGCTGTTTCCTTCCCAACTGGCCCACACGACGCCGCGATCGACAAACGTCGCCTGCTGCGACGACACCGGCATGTAATTGGTATCGCTCGCGAACAGCACATGACGAACGCCGAAGGCGCGGATCGCGCCGGTGTAGCGCGAATCGCCGGGATCGGTCTGATTGTTCCGCAATGGCGTGAATACGCCCCAGAACAAGCTGCGTTCGACCTGGACCGCGCCGCCTTCGGTGGACACCGAGCCGTTCAACACCACGTCGAACTTGTAGGCCGGCGAAATGCCTTCGATCTTGGACCGCAACGCCGGGTTGGCCTGGACGACGGCGTCGCGGGCGGCTTTCATGATCCGCGCATTGGAACTGTCGACGTACAGGTTATAGGCGTGCACGTCGCCGCCGCGCAGACGGGGCATGCGGTCCTGCAGATCGCGATAATGGTTGTGATGCAAGGTCACGGTGTAGGACGAAATCCCTTCGAGGTCGTTCGAACCGATCAGGTGGCCTTTCTTCTGCGGCAGCGAGATATCGGTGATCTGTTGCCTGCTGAAGAAGCCGCGCAGAAAGTCGTACATCGCATTGGCCGCGCGATTGGCCTCGAGGTAGTCGAACTGTCGCGCCACGAAGCTGCCGGGCCCGCTGGCCGGGGGCAGGGTTTCGATCCACGACACGGTGATGTTGTTCGCGCCCTTCTTGATGTCGAGGACACCGTCGTAGGCCTTGGTGAAGCTGCAGTGGTCGATCCAGATGCCCGAGGTCACGCCGCCGCCGTCGCCGAGCGTGACGAAATCCCAGTCGTTGCTGTCGTAGTCGCCGCGCGTGCCCTCGTCCCATTCCCACAGCTCGTCGAAACGCAGGTTGCGCAGGACCAGGTTGGTTCCGCTCTTTATGTTGAGTTCGACATGGCGCAGAACGGCGCCGTTCTTGGAGTAGATCGTCAGCCCGTTGAAGTTGGTGACATCGAGCAGGGACACGCCGCTGGCGATCAACGACGGATGCTTCTTGGGCGCCTTGTTCTGGCGCAGCAGGCCGTCGGCGCGGGCCGCGTCATCGACCTCGTTCCAGCCCATGTCGAGATCGTTCGCGATCTCGATGACCTTGACCGGAGTGGAACTCGAAATGCGCGCGGCGCGCAGCGCGGCGATGAAGCCCGCCGGCGTGGTCACGCGCCGGTACCTGGCATCGGACTCGGCGATGTACCCGCCTCCGGTGACGCTCGCCGCCGCATAGCCTTCGATGTTGTACATCGAAACCCCGGCCGCGGCGGCCGGCATGAGGCTCGCGATGCCGAGGATCAGCACCGCGATCAGGGTAGGCGTTGCACGACGACTGTCGAGGGTGTGCATGTGAACTCCAGTAACCGCGCGCGATACGCGCGGTCGTAGGGTTGATCTTCGCGATCGAGGCGATCGGTGTCCGCCGCGCGGCCCTACCTGATCGTGCAGGCGCCCGGAACCGGCGAGATTTCGTTGGGCTCTCCGCTGGTCAGCCCGAGATACTCGATGCATTTGCGCCCGGAGGTCGAAACGCTGGTGAGCACGGCCTTGTCGCCGGCCACGCCGTTGGCGTAGCGCGAGTTGATCCCGGCGATCGCGCCGGTGTCGGCGGCGACGACATGGGTGACCTGGACGGTCCGGCTGTACTGCGTCGAGCAATTGCCGCACGAGCGATACAGCTTGCCGGCCTTCTCGATCTCGAAGTATTCGATCTTCATCGTGCCCGGGCCGTTGTGCTGGAAGACCTTGTCCTTCGCCAGCCGCGCGCCGCCGCCCTGGATGAGAAACACGTCGGAAGCCTTGTTGTTCTTGAAGGTCGCGGCGTCTTCGCCGACATCGTCCCAGTACACCTCCGACAGTGTGCAGGTGCCGTAGCAGTGAATGCCGTCGCCGCCGCGGCCGCGATAGTTCCGGTCGGTGCCGGATCTCGAACCGTCGCCGATCACCACGTTCCTGAGCACCGCGTTGTTCCTCAGGATGAAGGTCGGTTTCTGCTTTTCGGTCTGGTCGCCGGGGTCGCCGACATAGCGCACCGCGGTGCCGGCGGGGCAGTTGTTGCGCTGGGCCGCGTCGTAGGTTTCGCCGTCCACGGTGATGGTCTTGATGCCGCTGCCGCTGCCTATGTCGATGGTCTTGCATACGCTCGGAAGGTCCAGCGCGAAGCAGGAAGGAGAAACCAACAGCAGCGCCAGACAGATGCAGTGCCGGAAGCCTTGTGCCTTGTTCATGCCCAACTCCTTCAGCAAGTTGATAGGGATGCGATCCGCGCCGCGCCGACGTCGTCGTGCTGTCGCGGCGGGCGTCAGTTATAGGGAGCTCATGCGGCGCAGCATGATGATGCGAGTCACAACGCCTGCATCGGATCGAGGTCCGTGCGATGTCTTCGGACAAGCGCGTTGTCCGGGGACAAGTCTTCCAGGCCGCATTGGTGTGTGAACGCCGCTGCTCGATCCGTGCCTGTCCGCAAGCGACGCCGGCGCTTTCCCGCATCGCAGCATGCGCCCGGCACCGGCCTCTGCTAGCGTATGACCACCGGTGTCATCTTCTGTCGGTCAGGACGATGCAAAACGACATGTCCAGGATGAAACGCGCGCGCGGGCTGCATGGCGGGACGCTGAGCGGATCGGCGCGCGCGGGCCGCACGGCGATCGCCGGAGCCTCGACGGTGGACGACATCGCGCGGATGGCCAATGTCTCGACCAAGACCGTCTCGCGGGTGATCAACAAATCGCCGCTGGTCAATGCGGACACCCGCGAGCGCATCCTCGCGCTCATGGGCGCGCTGCGCGACCCGCGCGGCAGTCAGGCGCCCGCGGCGGCGGCTTCGCGGCGGAAGTTGATCGGCCTGGTCTACGACAACCCCACCGCGCACTACGTCATCGAGATCCAGCGCAGCGTGCTCGATGCCTTGAAGGGCAGCGGCTTCGAACTGGTGGTGCATCCCTGCGACAGCAACCGCTCCGACTACGTCGACGGCGTGCGGCGTTTCACCCTGCAGCACAAATTGCATGGGCTCATCCTGATCCCGCGCGTCTCGGAGGACGAACTGCTGGCGACGGCGTTGCGCGAGACGGGATGCCGCTATGTGCGCGTGGCCTCGATTCCCCTGGACGACCCGATGCGGACCGTGCTCACGCGCGATCGCCAGGCCGGCGTGGAAGCGGCCCATCACTTGATGTCGCTGGGGCATCGGCAACTGGGCGTGATCACCGGGCCGCGCCGCTATCGTTCCTCGATCGAGCGCGCGGAAGGCTTCGCTCAGCATCTGGCCATGAACGACGTCGGGCTGTCGTCGAAATGCGTATACCTGGGCGGCTATACCTTCGAATCCGGCGTGGCCGGCGCGGAATACCTGTTGGCGCAGACGCCGCGGCCGACCGCGATCTTCGCCTGCAACGACGAGATGGCGGCGGGCATCTACAAAGTGGCGATGCGCCTGGGGCTGTCGATTCCCGAAGACCTGTCGGTGGTCGGTTACGACGACAGCCCGCTGGCCTCGCAGCTTTCGCCCAGCCTGACCACGATCCATCTGCCGATTTCCGATGTCGGACGATTGGCGGTGCAGTCGCTGCTGGGGCGCCCGGTGGCCGAAAGAGCCGCAAGCGCGATGCCCGGTCCGCAGGCAGCGGTGACGCCTCGCCTCACCATCCGCGACTCCACCGGGGTGCCGGCGGGGCGGCCGTTGGAGGTGTACTGATTCTGTCGACGCGCCGTTGCATGGACGCGTCAGCGTTTGCGCCTGTAGACGACGATGATGGTCAGCTCGCGCGGGCCGGTCTGGCGCAGGCCGTGGCGGCTGCCGGTTCGGGTCAGGACCGCATCGCCGCCCACCACCTTGCTGCGTTTTCCATCCAGGGTCAGCTCGCCCTGTCCCGACACGATGTAGTAGATCTCGTCCTTGTCGTTCGTATGTTCGCCTATCGAAGCGCCGGGATGCAGCGCGCGTTGGCGGAACACGATGTCGAAGCCGGCCGCGCGTTCGAAAAACGGATACGCGGTGGTCGTGCCGTCGCCTTCGTGCGGCCCGGGCTGTTGCACCGCGATGTCGGCGGCTCGCTCGATGTAGGAATCCGAGCGCGGCGGCAGATCGCGTTCGGCGGCCGCGGCCGGGGACAGCGCCAGTGCCGATGCGATGAAGAGGGCTTGCCTGAAAATCTTGAGTTTCATAGCGGTCGCTCCGAATGCGGATCAGCGCGCCAACCATCCCCCATCCACCGGCAGCACCGCGCCGTTGACGTAATCCGATGCGCGGCTGGCAAGAAACACCGCCGCCCCGCCCAGGTCCGACGGCTCGCCCCAGCGCCCGGCCGGAATGCGCGCCAGGATGTCGCGGTTGCGCGTTTCGTCCGCGCGCAGTTGCGCGGTGTTGTCCGTGCTCATGTAGCCCGGCGCGATCGCGTTGACGTTCACGCCCCGGCCGGCCCATTCGTTGGCCAGCAAGCGGGTGATGCCGGCCAGCCCGGATTTGCTCGCGGTGTAGGACGGCACCCGGATGCCGCCCTGGAACGACAGCATCGAGGCGATGTTGACGATCTTGCCGCGCCCCTGCGCGAGCATGCGCCGGCCCGCGGCCTGGGCGAGAAAGAACGCGCTCTTGAGGTTGACGTTCATCACCGCGTCCCAATCGTCCTCGCTGAAGTCGATCGCGTCCGCGCGCCGGATCAGGCCGGCGTTGTTGACCAGGATGTCGATCGCGCCCAAGGCCTCGACCGTGTCGCCGACGATGCGCTCGATCGGCTCCAGGCTCGACAGATCGGCCTGGATCGCATGCGCACGCCGGCCCAGGCCGCGTACCTGCTGCACGGTGTCGTGCGAAGAACCGCTGGCCACGCAGGCGATGTCCGCGCCCGCGCGCGCCAGCGCCAGCGCGATGCCCTGGCCCAGGCCGCGATTGGCGCCGGTGACCAGCGCGACTTTGCCGCTGAGGCTGAAAGGATCGTCGTGACTCACGCGCGCGTCCTCACTTGAGCTGGCAGATATCGATCTGCTGCATGTCGGTGTAGTCGAGGTTCTCGCCGCCCATCGCCCAGATGAAGCAATAGTTCTTCGTGCCCGAACCCATGTGGATCGACCACGGCGGCGACACCACGGCCTCGTCGTTGCGGATCACCAGATGGCGCATGTCGGCCGGCTCGCCCATGAAATGCATGACCTGCTGATCGCCCAGGTCGAAATAGAAATACACCTCCGAGCGGCGGTCGTGCAGGTGTGGCGGCATGGTGTTCCACACGCTGCCGGGCTTGAGCACGGTCAGGCCCAGCAGCAACTGGCACGAGCGGCAGGTGGCCGGCACGATGTACTGGTAGATCGTGCGTTCGTTGGAGGTTTCCAGCGCGCCGCGCACCAGCGGCACGGCCTGATCGATGGAGATGTGCACGGCCTCGTAGCGCGCATGCGCCGGCGTCGATGCCAGATAGAACTTGGCCGGTTGCGCGGCCTTATCGGACGCGAACACGACCTCGACGCTGCTCATCGGTACGTACAGGCCGTCCCTGGGCTGCAGCGCATAGCTATGGCCATCGACCACCACCGTGCCGGCGCCAGCGCCGACATTGACGATGCCCAGCTCTCGCCGCTCCAGGAACGGCTTGCCGGCCGCCGAGGCCGGTTCGGTCTGCGCCGGAAGACTCAGCGGCGCATTGGTCGGCGCGGCGCCGCCGATGACGAAGCGTTCGTTGTGCGAGTAGTTCAGGCGCACTTCGCCGTCGGCGAACAGGTCCGCGATCAGATAGCGGTCGCGCAATTGCTGATTGCTGGCGCCGGCCATCATGTCCGGATGGGTCGCGTGATAGGTCTTTTGGAACATCGAAGAACTCCCGGGGTGGCGCTCGCGCGCGGCGTGGGCGAGGGGCTTCGGGCGATTCTAGTCCTGAAAGGTAACCGGTGTCATCAGGCGGAATAACGTTGCTGGGGCATGGTCGGAGGCGAGGATCAGGCGGCCGGGCGGCGTAAGAACGCGGCGCCCGCACCGGGCCGTCGCACCTCGGGGAGCGGGTCGCGCGCGGCGGCCGAAGCCGTGGATTTCAGCGCGGCGTCAGTACGCCGGCGGCTGACACGAGTCGCGCACGACCAGATGCGGTCGCACGCTGGCCGAAGCCACCGAAGCGGCGCCGGGCTCGGATTGCAGCAGCATCGACGCGGCGATGCGGCCCATGTCGCGCACCGGCAGGCGCACTGAACTGAGCGCCGGCCACAACCGCGACGCCAGCGGGCTGTCGTCGAAACCGACCACCGACAACTGCTGCGGAATGCTGATGCCGGCGCGCAGCGCGACCTTGTACACGCCCGCGGCCATCTCGTCGTTGCCGGCGAAGATCGCGCTGGGCCGCTTATTGCCGGCGAGCAGCAACTCCGCCGCGGCCACGCCCGATTCGAAGGTATAGCCGGCTTCGACGATGCGCGCGGCCGGCAGTTCGATGCCGCGCTTGCTCAGCGCCTCGAGAAAACCCGCGGTGCGTTCGTGCGCGGAGCGGTAGCTGGACGGTCCGGTGATCAGCGCGATGTCGCGATGGCCCAGCGATTGCAGGTAATCGGCCGCTTCCGCGGCGCCGTCGCGGTCGTGGGTGATGACCATGCGCGAGGCTTCGTCCAGCGACACCGAGGCGATGCGCGAGTAGCGGCAGCCGATGTCGGCGAGCATGTCGGCCAGGGCCTGGTCTTCCGACACGCGCGGCACCAGCATCACCCCGTGCAGCTTCTGCTGCTGGACGAAGCGGTGCACGCCGTCGATATAGCCCGGGTTGCGGCTGTCGCAGGGGTGCACGACCAGTTCGAAGCCCGAGTCGCGGATCGCGTCGAGCGCGCCGTACTGCATGTTGACGATGTACTGCGCGGTCGGGTTGTCGTAGACCATGCCGATCAGGAACGAACGCCGGAACGCCAGCCCGCGCGCGAACGGATCGGGGGTGTAGTTGAACTGGCGCATCACCGCTTCGACCCGCTCGCGTGTTTCCTGGTGCACCAGCGGCGAATGGTTGATGACCCGCGAGACCGTCTTCTTGGACACCTCGGCCAGGCGCGCGATGTCGTTGATCGTCTTCGCCTTGTCCGGCGCCCGGCGGGCCGGCGCCGCGGCCCGGGCCGGCGCCGGGGGTTCAGTTTTCTTGCGCGGCATGGGCGGACAGGCCAGAAGAGCGTTGCGGGGATTCTAGCCCGCCGGCTCGGCCCCCTGCGCGGTCGCGGCCGCGCCAGCCGCGCCGAACGCCGGATCGCGCACGAACCGCCGCCGCCATCAGTGCTTGAGCAACGACGGCAACCACAGCGACAGTGATGGAACGAACGTCACCACCAGCAGCACGCCCAGGGCCGACAGCCAGAACGGCCAGATCGTGCGCAGCGCCTCGCCGATGCTGATCTTGCCGATCGCGGTGCCGACGAACAGCACCGAGCCCAGCGGCGGCGAGATCAGGCTGATGCCGCCCTTCAGGATCAGGATGATGCCGAAATGCACCGGGTCCACGCCGATGGCCTTGGCCAGCGGCAGGAAGATCGGCGTGCAGATGATGATCATCGGCGCCAGATCCATGAACGTGCCCAGCACCAGCAGGATCAGGATCATCAGCAGCAACAGCAGGTTCTTGTCGGTGGTGATGGCGGTCAGCGCGTCCACCGCCGCGGTCGGCACCTGCAGATAGGCCAGCAGCCAGCCGAACGAAGCGGCCGAGGCGATCACGAACAGGATCATGCCGGTGGTGCGCGCAGCGCCGGTCACGGTTTCGAGGAAATCGCGCCAGCGCAGGTTGCGATAGACCAGCGCGGTGACCAGCAGCGCGTACACCACCGCGATCGCCGCGCTTTCCACCGCGGTGAAGATGCCGGCGCGGATGCCGACGAAGATCAGCGCCACCAGCATCAATCCCGGCAATGCGGCGAGGAAGCGGCGCGCGACCACGGCCAGGCCCGGGAACGGCTCGACCACGTAGCCGCGGCGGCGGGCGATGATCCAGGTCGTGGTCATCAGCGTGACCGTCATCAGCAGCGCCGGCACGATGCCGGCGGCGAACAGGTCGGAGATCGAGATGCTGCCGCCGGCCGAGGCCGAGTACAGGATCAGATTGTGCGAAGGCGGCACCAGCAGGGCGACCATGGCCGCGGTCATGGTGACGTTGACGGCGAAATCGCGGTCGAATCCGCGCTTGGCCATCTGCGGAATCATCGCCCCGCCGATCGCCGACACGTCGGCGATGGCCGAGCCGGACACGCCGCCGAAGAACAGCGACGACAGCACGCTGACCTGACCCAGGCCGCCGCGCAGGTGCCCGACCAGCGACGAGGCCAGGCCGATCAAGCGCTCGGAAATGCCGCCGCGCAGCATGATTTCGCCGGCGAAGATAAACAACGGAATCGCGATCAGCGAGGCCGAACCGGCGCCGGCGGCGATCTGCTGCACCACCACGATCGGCGGCAATCCGATCCACAGCAAGGTCGCCAGCGCCGCCGAGCTGAGCGCGTACGCCACCGGCACGCCGATCATCAGCAAGAGCGCGAACACACCGAACAGGATCGCGACGTCCATCATTCGCTCCGCATCGTCGAGGTGGCGGGCGCCAGCACCGCGGCCAACCGCTGCAGCGCGAACACGGCCATCAGCGCGCCGCCGATCGCCATCGGCGCGTACACCGCGCTTTGCGGCAGCGGCGCGCCGGCCATGGGGATGTCGATTCCGTCCAGCAGCAGTTCGCCGCCCCACCACGCCAGCGCCGCGCCGATCAGCGCGATCACGCTGTTGGACAGCGCCAGCAGCACCCGCTGGATCGGCGGTGGGGCGGCGTGGACGAGCACGAAGAAGCCGAAGTGCGCGCCGTGATGCACGCCGGCGGCGGCGCCGAAGCTCATCGCGGTATTGAGCAGGATCAGCGCGACCGGCTCGGTCCAGCCCGGCGAATCGTTGAGCACGTAGCGCGCGAACACCTGCAGCGCCTGCACCGCGACCATGCCGACCAGGGCCAGCCCGGCGATGGCGATGGCGGCGCCGGCGATGCGGTCGAGCAGGCCGAGGGTCGCCGGCGAAGCGGCGTGCTCATGCGTATCGAGAGTTTCTTCCACGATCGATGCCTCAAGCCAGGGAGCGGACATCGCGGTACAGCGCTTCCAGCGCCGGCACGCGGTGGTAGTCGGACAGCAGCGGCGCGACGGCGGCGCGGAACGCGGGCAGGTCGCAGTCGTTCATGCGCACGCCGGCCGCGATCAGGGCGGCGCGCGCGGCGGTGTCCGACTCGTCCCAGCGCTGGCGCATCACCGTCACCGACCTGCGCGCGAGGTCGAGCAGCAACTCGCGGTCGCCCACGCGCAGGGAATCGAAACTGCGCTGGGACATCAGCAGCACGTCCGGCGCGTAGGAGTGCGCGCTCTGCGACCAGTAGTGCGCGGCTTCGAACTGGCGGCTGGAATGGAAACTGCGCAGGTTGTTCTCGGCGCCGTCGATCAGATGCGTTTGCAGCGCGGAGAACACTTCGCCATAGGCCAGCGGCGTGGGGTTGCCGCCGAGCAGGCGGATCATGCGCATGAAGATGTCCGAGGACGGCACGCGGAATTTCAATCCGTGCATGTCGGCCGGGGTGTGGATCGGTCTGCGCGTGTTGTAGAAACATCGCGCGCCGCAGTCGTAGATCGCCAGGCCGACCAGTTCGCGCGAAGCGAAGCCGCGCAGTACCTGCGCGCCGACCGTGCCGTCGAGGGCGCGGCGCAGATGCGCCACCGAATCGAACACATACGGCAGCGACAGCACCTGGGTCAGCGGAAACGCGTTGTTGAGCGCGCCGCTGTAGACGCGGGTGATGTCGATGGCGCCGAAGCGCGCCATGTCGATGGCTTCCGACTCGCGGCCCAGTTGCCCGGAGTGGTACATGCGCAAGCCCAGGCGGCCGCCGGTGGCCTGCTGCAATTGCTGGCCGATCCACTCGATCGCCGCGACCGTCGGATAGTCCTTGACGTGGACATCGGTGGCGGTGAGCAAGCGGCGTCCGTCGTCCGCCCACAGCGCCGACGGCGCCGCGGCGGCGATGCCGGCGGCGCCCAGGCCGCCGAGAAATGCGCGGCGTGTGCTCATGCGATCGTTCCCACGATGCCGCGGGCCGGCACCGTTTCGCAATGCAGACTGCCCCAGCGGCCGAAGGAAATGCGCGAACGCTGTCCAGCAAGAATGTCGTGGATGCCGGTCGCCGCGCCCGTGGTCACGTACATGCCGGCCTTGAGCGGATAGCCGCGCCGCGCGCAACGCGCCAGCGCGAAGCTCGCGGCCGATCCCACAAGGCGATCGCGCGATCCTGCACGCGGTAGCCCTCATCCAGGCGGTGCGGCTGCGGCCCCGGGGAGAGCGCGAGCGCCCAGGCGCCCTGGCGGGCCCCGACCAGCCGGGTCGCGAGAGCGAGCGCATCGATAGGGTCGTGGAAGGAGTGGTTCGCCATGCGTGAGCCGTTTCCGGGCAAATCCTGTCGCTGGCTGTTGTATAGGAAACCGGTGTCATTGACAATCCGCTCGTATGCTTGGCTCACGACCTGGGAGGTTGGGATGGGGATCGGACACGTTCTATGGGGCCTTCTCGGCGGTGCCGCGCACGCCGGCCCGACGCGTCATGGCAAAGGCGTCGCGCGAGGATTTCTGCTCGCCTTGCTGGTGGCCGCGCCGGCCGGCGTCATCGCAAAAGAGCATATTTCGCCGCAGAAAAATCCTGAGCTGGCGTTTCCAGGCGCGCAGGGATGGGCGGCGCATACGCCCGCTGGGCGCGGCGGAAAACTGCTGCGGGTGACCACGCTGGCGTCCACCGGGCCGGGCTCGTTCGCCGAGGCGATCGCCACGTCCGGGCCGCGCATCGTGGTGTTCGAGGTCGCCGGTGTGATCGATCTGGAACGCAAGGAACTGCGGATCAGCGAGCCGTATTTGACCATCGCTGGACAAACGGCCCCGCAACCCGGGATCACCTTCATCCGCGGCGGCCTGACCATCGCCACCCACGATGTCGTGATCCGCCATATCCGCGTGCGCCCCGGCGAAGCGGGGCTGGCCAAGCGCGCCGGCGTGGATTTCGACGCGATCAACACGGTGCGTGGCGCCGCCGATGTGATCGTCGACCACTGCTCGCTGACTTGGGCCACCGATGAGAACCTGTCGGCGTCCAGCACGCGTTTCTTCGGCGAAAGCCAGGCCGACTGGATGCGCGCCGCGTCCAGGCGGATCACCTTCAGCAACAACCTGATCGCCGAGGGCCTGGCCAACGCCACCCACGGCAAGGGCGAGCACTCCAAGGGCTCGCTGATCCACGATCACGTCAACGACATCCTGATCGTCGGCAATCTGTACGCGCACAACTACGAGCGCAACCCGCTGTTCAAGGGCGGCGCGCGCGGACAGGTGATCAACAACCTGATCTACAACCCCGGCCAGCGCGCCGTGCACTACAACCTGATCGCCGAGGAATGGTTGGGCCATCCCTACTCGGTCGGGCAGATGGCGGTGCGCGGCAACGTGATGCGCGTCGGCCCCTCGACGCAGACGCTGGCGTTCTTCAGCATCGGCGGGTCGGGCGATCTGGACTACTACGCCGACGACAACCTGGCCGTCGATCGCATCGGCCAGCCGCTGCCGCAGACCGGGCGCTACACCACTGCGCCGGTTAAATTGCACGAACTCGCGCAGGCGCCGGAACTTCCGTTCGGAGTGAGGCTGCTGCCGTCGGCGCAGGTGCAGGATGCGGTGGTGGCCGACGCCGGTGCGCGGCCTTGGGATCGCGACGACATCGATCGCCGCATCCTCGCCGACACCATCGAGGGCCGCGGCAAGATCATCGACAGCGAGAACGAGGTGGGCGGCTATCCGAAGGTCGAGCAAACCCGGCAGGCGTTCGTGCCCGCCGATTGGGACTTGGCGACGATGGAGCCGTTGAAGCCGCTGCCGCGCCGCGCGCCGTTGCGCTGAGGCCCGCATGCGCCGGCGCGATGTGCTCAAGGCGATAGCGGGCGGCGCCGCGGCCGCGGGCTGGATGCCGCAGGCCGCGCTCGCCGGCCGCGGCGACACCGCGCCGCTGGCCGACACGCGCAGCGGCCGTATCCGCGGCTATCGCGATCGCGGCATCCAGGTGTTCAAGGGCGTGCCCTACGGCGCCGACACCGCTACGCGCCGCTTCATGCCGGCGTTGCGCGAACTGCCGTGGCAGGGCGTGCGCGATACCGTCGAATACGCGGCGTCCGCGCCGCACAAGCGTGCCGACGGCCGCATCAGCGAAGACTGCCTGTACTTGAACGTGTTCACGCCGGCGCTGCGAGACGATGCCCGCCGGCCGGTCCTGGTCTACCTGCATGGCGGCGGCTACGACAGCGGCTCGGGCAGCAGCCCGCTGTACGACGGCGTCAACCTGTGCCGGCGCGGCGATGCGGTGGTGATCACCCTCAATCATCGCCTCAACGCCTTCGGCTATCTGTATCTGGCGCAGTTCGGCGACGACCGCTTCGCCTGGTCCGGCAATGTCGGGCAACTGGATCTGATCCAGGCGCTGACCTGGGTGCGCGAGCACGCGGCCGAGTTCGGCGGCAATGCCGCGAACGTCACCGTGTTCGGCCAATCCGGCGGCGGCGCCAAGATCGCCAGCCTGATGGCGATGCCGGCCGCGCGCGGCCTGTTCCATCGCGCCATGACCATGAGCGGGCAGCAGGTCACCGCGGCCGGGCCGCGCGCGGCGAGCCAGCGCGCGCAGCGTCTCCTCGATGCGCTGAGTATCGCGCCGAAGGATCTGCAAACTCTTTGCACGCTGCCGTTCGAACGGCTGGTCGAGGCGAGCCGGGTGCGCGATCCTTCGCCGATCGAAGACATGTCGCTGTATTTCGGGCCGGTGCTCGACGCGAAGTCGCTGCACCGTCATCCGTTCTATCCCGAGGCGCCCGCGCAGTCGGCGCACATCCCGATGCTGATCGGCAATACCCGCGACGAGACCCGCGCGTTCCTCGGTCACGAACCGGCCCACTTCAATTTGAGCTGGGAGCAGTTGCCGGACAAGTTGCGCGATCATCAGTACGTCGATCTGGACCCGCACACGGTGGTCGCGGAATATCGGCGGCTGTACCCCGACTACACGCCGTCGCAGGTGTTCTTCGCCGCGACCACGGCCGGGCGTTCGTGGCGCGCCGCGATCCTGGAAGCCGAAGCGCGCGCGCGTCAGGGCGCGCCGACCTGGGTCTATCAACTGGATTGGGGCTCGCCGCTGAACCAGGGCCGCTTCGGCGCCATGCACACGCTGGATATCGCGCTGGTGTTCGACAACACCGCGCAGCCGGGTTCGAATACCGGCGACGGCGCGCAGGCGCGGACGATGGCCGGGTTGATGAGCGATGCGCTGCTGGCCCTGGCGCGCCATGGCGACCCCGGCCACACCGGGCTGCCAGCGTGGCCCCAGTATTCGCTGCAACGGCGCCAGACGTTGTTGTTCGATGTTCCGCCGCGGCTGGCGCACGACCCTCGCGGCGGCGAACGCCGGCTCTACGAGCGCGTGCCGTTCATCCAGCGCGGAACGTTCTAGCGCGGCGACGGCGCGGCGGCGCCGCCCGTTCGCAGGCATCGCGCCGGCCGCGGCCGTTTCAGCATCCGACTCAACGGCAGGCGCAGCGAACTCAAGCCGTCGGCGACTTCGGCGGCCATGCAGCGCGCGCCCAGCGGCGAGAAATGGGTGTCGTCGCGCAGGCCGTCGGGGTAGTTGGCGCTGTCGCCGGGCCGCAGCCACAGGAACAGGCGCTTGGAATCCTCCGCGCCCTGCGAGGCCAGCACGGCCTCGCTGCGCTGTTCCAGATCGATCAAGGCCACCCCGCGTTCGGCCGCGACCGTGCGCACGATGTCCGGGTATTCGCCGTGGCTGTGCACCAACGCGCCGGCCGGGTCGAATCGCCGCCGCGCGACCGGGGTCAGCAAGATCGCGGTGGCGCCGCGGGCGCGGGTCTGATCGACGAAGCGCTCCAGATTGCTTCGATAGTCGGCCGGCGGCGTGTAGCGGTCGGGCTTGTTGCGGGATTGGTCGTTATGGCCGAACTGGATCAGGACGTAGTCGCCGGCGGCGACGGTATCGAGCAGCGCCTGCCATCGGCCTTCGTCGATGAAGGTGCGCGTGCTGCGCCCGTTCATGGCGCGATTGTCGATGCGAACGCGGCCGTCGGCGAACGCCTCGCCGATGGCTTCGCCCCAGCCGGTTTCCGGGCGTTTTTCCGCGCGCTTGATGGCGATCGTCGAGTCGCCGGCCAAGTGCAGCGTCGGCGCATCGGCGGCGATCGCTTGCATCGGCGAACCGCTCAGCCACAGGGCGAGCCACGCGATCGCGCGCACAGGCGCCAAGCCGGCGGGGTCGGCCGTTGCCCGCGCGATGGCTTGCGGCCATCGCGCGGAAAAGCCCGCGCGCGGGTTGCGGGTCGCGACGCGGCGCGTCACAACTTGAATCGCAAACCGAGGAAGTACTGGCGCCCGGTGTGGTGATAGACCGAGACCCGATCGGCGGCCGAATCGACCCACTGATCGTTGTACTCGTCGGTGAGGTTGAGCCCTTCCAGGGTCAGCTCCAACTGCTCGTTGATCTTCCACGAGGCCGACATGTCGATGGTGGTGGTGCCCTTGGTGCCTTCGACATCGGCGTTGTTGCGGCCGGGCACGGTGGTCAGGTAGTCGTCGCGATACGCGGCCGACACGCGCGCGCTGAAACGTTCGCCTTCGTAGTAGAGCGTCGCGTTGTAGGCGTTCTTGGACAGGCCCACCAGATCGGTCTTGAGCGAGGAGGCGCCGGCCGCGGTGACGTACTGGATCTTCGAATCGACGTAGGTGTAGTTGAACTGCACGCCGAAGTCGTGCCAGAAACTCGGCAGGAAGGTGAAGGGCTGCTGGTAGCTCAGTTCCAGGCCGCGCAGTTTTCCGCCCGGCGTGTTGACCGGAATGTTGAACTGGAATTCGTCGGTCGGCAGCGCGCCGGTTCCGGCCAGCAGTTCGTCGGGAAGGCCGGAGGAGTTGTAGGGCCGAATCTCGCGCGAGGTCTGCACGAAGGTGTCGATGTCCTTGTAGAACAAGCCCAGTCCCAGCAGGGATTCCTCCGCGAAGTACCACTCCAGGCCCAGGTCGTAGGTCTTGGCGCGGAACGGTTCGAGCAGCGGATTGCCGCCGGACACCACCCGATTGCCGCCGCTCACGCTCACCGTCACGCCCGGGGTGAGATTGCCCAGGCCCGGTCGCGACATCACCTTGGAGGCGCCGAAGCGGATCAGGAAATCCGGGGTGATGTCGGCGACCAGATTCAACGAGGGCAGGGTGTCGCTGTAGTCGCGATCCACCGTGGTCAGGACCGGCGTGCTGCCGGCCAGGGCGAAACCGGTGGAGGACTGCTTGGTCTTGACGTGGCGCACGCCGAAATTGCCGCTCAGCGGAATCCGCCCCACCTGGGTGGAGAAATCGGCCTGGAGGTAATAGCCCAGGTCTTTTTCCTCGACGCTGCGATTGTTGCCGCGCGCGCTGGCGACATCGGGCGAAACCGCGAAGATTCCGCTGTTGCTGTAGATGCCGAACAAGCGGTTGAACGCGTCGATGTCCGGAATCAGCCAGCTCGAATCGTTGTTGCCGCCCACGCCGGTGCCCTGCAGGCCGATCTGCTGGGTCAGGTCGGCCAGGTTCGTGCCGGGCGGCAGCGCCGGCACCACCAGTTCCGATGCGCGCCGGCTCTCGCTGCTCTGGAACTGGTATTTCTTGGACTGCACGCCGCCCTTGATCTTGAAGCCCGGGGCCACGTTCCAGCGGAAATCCAGTTGGCGATTGTCGAAGGTGTTCTCGGAGGCCTGCGGACGCAGGCGGATTTCCGACACCCCGTTGGCGAAGCTCCAGGCGTTGGGATCGTTGACGTCGAAGCCGTTGTCGATCACCGGCAGGCGGCTGTTGCCGCGGTAGTCGTAGCTGTACCCCTGCACATTGTTGCGGTCCAGCGTGACCGTGGTCTGGATCGGATTGTCGAACTCGGACTTGGCCCGGCCGATCTGGCCGTTGAGCGCGAACGCGTCGCTGAACTTGTGTTCGCCGTAGAAGTTGGCCTGGGTGAACTTGGTGGTGAGTTCGTCGTAACGCGCTTCCGATCGCACGTCCACGTTGTTGAAACGGCCGTAGACCAGGTTGCCGTGCTCGTCGATTTCGCCGTCGAGCACCACGGTCTGCGGCTTGCCGGTGCCGGTGCGGCTGAAGGAGATGCCGTTGAGGAAGTTCTCGGTGCGGGTCGCGTCGAACTTGGCGTACAGCAGGTCCAGGCCCAACTCGGTCTTGTCGCTGACCTTGAACTGCAGCGCGCTGGTGACGCCCAGCCGTTGTTGATCGTGTTCCATCACCCCGTAACGCGGAATACGCGGGTGGAAGGTGGTCGCAAGACGCGCGGCCGCGAACGGCGAACCGGCGGCGAAACCGCCGCTGCTCGGCCCGTTGTCCCAGCGCACGGTGCTGTGTCCTTCCTCGGTCAGGCGGCGGTCGGTGTAGGCCACCGACAGCAGCGCGCCGAAGCGGCCGTCCATCCAGGTATTGCTGATCAGCGCGGTGGCGCGCGGATCGGTGTCCTTGGACAGATCGTTGTAACCCAGCTGGCCGCCGGCGACGAAGGTCAATCCGTCGTAGTCGAACGGCCGCGCGGTCTGCAGATCCACGGTGGCGCCGAGCGAGCCTTCCTCGACGTCGGCCGATGCGGTCTTGCGCACCTTGAGGCTGTTGAACAACTCCGAGGCGAAGACATTGAAGTCGAAGCCGCGGCCGCGGTTGGCGCCGCCGGAACTGTCGGTGCCGCCGGCGGTGGTCAGCGCCTCCATGCCATTGATGCGAACCCGGGTGAAGTCGGGCCCGAGGCCGCGCACCGAGATCTGCCGGCCTTCGCCGGCATCGCGCGCGATCGATACGCCCGGGATGCGCTGCAGCGATTCGGCCAGATTGAGATCGGGAAAATCCGCGATGTCCTCGGCGACGATCGCATCGACCACGCCGACTTCCTCGCGCTTGATGTCCAGCGCCTGCTGCAGGCTGGCGCGGAAGCCGGTAACGACCACCGCGTCCAGATTCTTGGCGTCCTGGGCCGGGGCCGCCTGCGCCTGCGCGGCCGGCGCCGGAGCGGCGGTCGTCTGCGCGCGACCGGTCGCGGGCGCGATCGACAGCGCCAGCGCGATCGCGCCGGCCAGCATGGTAACCGGTGTCTTTTCAATCACTGACTGCACTTGCATTCCGCTCCCCTCCCAAAGGTGCCAGACCGCTTTTGCGCGGTCTTGGCGGGCTTTCTGCGCCGGTCATGGTGTCCCTGAACGAAAATGACACCGCTGGTCAAAACCCTAACAAAACCTGACGCGAACAGCATGCTGCGGTGCGCAAATGCTTCCGGGAGCGCGGTCACGTATGACCGCGCCGGCTGGCTTGGGAGGCCGAATGAGGCCAGACGCAGCGTGTTTCGGCGGGTAGTGGCCCAGGCTCGCGGCGCCGACGAACGAGTCGGTCTTGCCTGCGGCGGCGGGCACTTCGTCAGATAAGCCAGTCGTCGCGAATACGCCGGGCATGCGCGTCGCCGCCGGCGGACCGGCCGGAACGAGCCCGGCGCTTGCCGGGCGGCCGCGCTGTCATCAAGGGCTGTCTTACGTGGCGTCGGCCGGTGTCGGCGCGCAACTCCGCGCGCCGGGCGCGCAGACCTCGGTATCGCCGCCGCAGCAATTGCGGGTGAGGAATTCGATCAGGTCGTTCATCGCCGCGAAGTCGGCGCGGTAATTGACGTAGCGGCCCCGGGCCTCGCCCTGGATCAGGCCGGCGGCCGCCAGCTCCTTCAGATGAAAGGACAAGGTGGCGCCGGGCAGCGACAGCGCCTGCGCCAGTTCGCCGGCCATGCGGCCGCCGCGGCCGGCCTGGACCAGTTGCCGGAAGATCGCGAGTCGCGACGCGTGCCCAAGCGCGGCCAGGGAGTGGGTTGCTTCCATCATTTCCATTAATCTAGAATAGTAGAACAGATAGCCACGAGCAACCGTCATGACCGATCCGCAGCTACCCCATCTCGATCCGGACGCGCTGGAGTTGCCCGACCCGTTCCGGCTCAGCGCGGCCGCGCACCCGCCGCGCATCCTGATCCTGTACGGCTCGCTGCGTCCCCAGTCCTTCAGCCGCAAGCTTGCGCTGGAAGCCGAGCGATTGCTGCAGCGCTTCGGCGCGGAGACCCGCGTGTTCGATCCGCACGAGTTGCCGATGCTGGACAGCGTCGCCGCCACGCATCCGAAAGTGCAGGAACTGCGCGCGCTGTCGCTGTGGTCGGAAGGCCAGGTGTGGGTGAGCCCGGAGCGGCATGGCGGCGTGACCGCGGTGTTCAAGAACCAGATCGATTGGTTGCCGCTGGAAGAAGGCAGCGTGCGCCCGACCCAGGGCCGCACCCTCGCGGTGATGCAGGTCTGCGGCGGTTCGCAGTCGTTCAACGTGGTCAATGCCTTGCGCCTGCTGGGGCGCTGGATGCGCATGATCACCATCCCGAATCAATCGTCGGTGGCCAAGGCGTGGCAGGAATTCGATGAGCACGGCCGGATGAAACCGTCGGCGTACTACGACCGCGTGGTCGATGTCATGGAAGAGCTGGTCAAGTTCACCCTGCTTACGCGCGGCCGCGCCGATTACCTCACCAGCCGCTACAGCGAACGCAAGGGCGATCTGGCGGCGCGACAGCTCGCCATCGCCGCGGCCGCCGTGGAAACCGCCGCCGCCGCGATCGCTCCGCCGACAACCCGCCCGACGCCCTGCTGCGCCGGCGCTTGCAACTGAGGCCGACATGCACGCCGTCATCTATCACAACGCGCAATGCGGAACCTCGCGCAACACGCTGGCGTTGATCCGCCATGCCGGCATCGAGCCGCAAGTGATCGACTACCTGCGCGATCCGCCCAGCCGCGAGCGTCTGCTCGAACTCATCGCCGGCGCCGGCCTGAGCGTGCGCGAGGCCATCCGCCAGAACGGCACGCCGTATCTGGATCTGGGGCTGGACGATCCGGGCCTGAGCGACGAGGCGTTGCTCGACGCGATGCTGCGCACGCCGATCCTGATCAATCGCCCGTTCGTGCAGACCGACCAGGGCATTCGCCTGTGTCGTCCGTCGGAAGCGGTCCTGGACCTCTTGCCGCCGCTGACCGCGCCGTTCGTGAAGGAAGACGGCGAAGTGGTCATCGACCGCCGTGGGGGACGCGTTCGCTAGCCGCGTCGATCGGCAGCGCCGCTCGGCCGTACCGCGGATCGTTCCGCGAAGTGGGCGAAGCGCACCAACTTCAGCCGTTTTTGCCGCCACGCAAGCCCCGTCCCCGCCGCCACCAACAACCACTTTGCACTACTATGGTGCAATGCCATCCGACCCCCAGCCCGCGACCGATCTGAGCCTGGACAGCCTGACCACGCCGCTGGCCTGGAGCGACGGCAACGGCGTGTTGAGCGGCTGCAATACCGCGTTCTCGCGCTGGTTCGGGATCGGCGCGCGGCGCCTGCTGGGCTGGCCGCTGGCGGGGCTGGATGCGGGCGACGGCCGGCTGGCGCTGGCGCTGGCGCGCGAGGGCGGCGACGAAGCGCCGCTGCGCATGCGCCGGATGCGGCTGCGTTACGCCGACGGCGAGGACCGTTTCGCCGATCTGTGGCTGAGCCGGCGCGACAACGGCGGCTGGCTGCTGGAAGCGCATCCGGTCGATGAATTTCCCGGCGACGATCCGGCGCTGCTGCTGCCGTCGGCGCTGTCTGCGTCGTTGAAGGGGCTCGCGCACGAATTGCGCAATCCGCTGGCCGGGCTCAAGGGCGCGTCGCAGTTGTTGGCGCGGCGGGTGGACGATGCGGATTCGCGCGAGTTGATCGGCTTGATCGACAGCGAAGTCGAACGCCTGACCGGGCTGGTCGATCGCCTGCTCACGCCGGCGCCGCCGCGGCCGCATGCGCCGCTCAATATCCACGCCGTGCTCGAACGCGTGCTGCGCCTGGCCGAAGCCGACGCTGGCTGGGCGGTGCGGCTGGTGCGCGATTACGACCCGAGCCTGCCCGAATTCGCCGGCGATGCCGATCGGTTGATGCAGGCGGTGTGGAATCTGGTGCGCAACGCCATCGAGGCCGGCGCCACCCACGTGCATCTGCGCACGCGCATCGAACACGGCGTGCGCATCGCCGACGCGGCGCATCCGATCGCGTTGCGTCTGGAAATCATCGACGACGGCCGCGGCGTGCCGGAAGAACTGGCCGAGCAATTGTTCCTGCCGCTGGTGTCGGGCCGCGCCGAAGGCAGCGGGCTGGGATTGGCGCTGGCGCAGCAGGTCTCGCGCGAGCATCGCGGCTCGCTCGCGTATCGCTCGCGCCCCGGCCACACCGTGTTCACTCTGTTGCTGCCGATGCATATCGAAAACGAAGGGGACAGCGCATGAGCACGGCGCGGGTATGGGTCGTCGATGACGATCGTTCGGTGCGTTTCGTCCTGGCCACGGCCTTGCGCCAGGCCGGCTACAACGTGGACGGCTTCGAGAACGCGGCCGACGCCTTGTTCGCGCTGGAGCAGCGCGGCGCGCCGGACCTGTTGTTCACCGACGTGCGCATGCCCGGCGACGGCGGCCTGGTGTTGCTGGAAAAACTCAAGGCGCGCGCGCCGTCGCTGCCGGTGGTGGTGATGAGCGCCTACACCGACGTGGCCAGCACCGCCGGCGCGTTCCGCGGCGGCGCGCAGGAGTTCTTGTCGAAACCCTTCGATCTGGATGACGCGGTCGCGCTGGCCGCGCGCACGCTGGCCTCGGCCGCGCCGGCCGAAGACGTCGCCGAAGCCGGCGAACTCGCCGCCGACGACAGCCTGATCGGCGACACCCCGGCGATGCTGACCTTGTTCCGCGCCATCGGCCGCCTGGCCCAGGCGCCGCTGTCGGTGCTGATCACCGGCGAGACCGGCACCGGCAAGGAACTGGTCGCGCGCGCGCTGCATCGCGAATCGCCGCGCGCGTCCCGGCCGTTCGTCGCGCTCAACACCGCTGCGATTCCGGCCGAACTGTTGGAAAGCGAGTTGTTCGGCCACGAAGCCGGCGCGTTCACCGGCGCGCAGCGGCGTCATATCGGCCGCTTCGAACAGGCCGACGGCGGCAGCCTGTTTCTCGACGAAATCGGCGACATGCCGCTGCCGCTGCAGACGCGCTTGCTGCGCGTGCTGGCCGAGGGCGAATTCTTCCGCGTCGGCGGACGCGAGCTGATCCGCGTGGATGTGCGGGTGATCGCGGCCACCCACCAGGATCTGGAAACCCTGGTCGCGCAGGGCCGCTTCCGCGCCGATTTGCTGCATCGCCTGGACGTGGTGCGCCTGCGCCTGCCGCCGCTGCGCGAGCGCCGCGCCGACGTGCCGCAGTTGGCCGAACGTTTTCTCGCCTCGGCCGCGGCGCGTTTCGCCGCGCCGGCCAAGCGCTTGTCGAAGCCGGCGCTGGAGCGGTTGATGGCGCACGACTGGCCGGGCAACGTGCGCGAACTGGAGAACGTGTGCTGGCGCCTGGCCGCGCTGGCGCCGGGCGAAACGGTCACGCGCGAGGATCTGGACGAAGTGCTCGACGTGGTGTCGCGGCCCGCCGCCGATGCCAGCGAATGGGAAGCGCAGTTGTCGGCGTGGGCGCGCGCGCAACTCGCCGACGGCCGCGCCAACTTGCACGCCGATGCGCGCGAGCGTTTCGATCGCGCGTTGCTGGAAGCGGCGATGGCGCATACCGGCGGGCGGCGGACCGAGGCGGCGGCGCGGCTCGGGCTCGGACGCAATACGCTGACGCGCAAGCTCGGTCCCGGGCGTCGTCGCAGCTGAGCGATCGCATCGGGCGGAAACAGTACGGGCGCGATCGCGAACGCCATCAACGCCGCCGCCGGCCGATCGCGCCGCATCGCAACGATGCGCAGCTTGGCGAGTCGGCAGGGATACGCACGGATGCATCCGCTCGCCGCCATAATTCCCGCGTACGGCCACCACCGCGCCGGCTCCGGCGACGCACAGCGCGTTTCACCTGCGCTGAACCTGCGCAGGACTAGCGTCGGACCCCATGATTCCGGGCGTCGCTGGTCGACGCCGACGACAAGGAGCCTCCGCATGAAGACGTTGCTTCGCACCGCCACGCTCGCCGCCGTCGCCGCGCTCGCCGCTTGCGGCGGACAGACCGCCAAGCCCACGCCGCCGCCGCCGGCGGCCGGACCCAAGCCGGTCTCGACCGCGCAATCGGCGACGGTGGTGCTCGCGTCCGCGTCCGGCAGTCTGGTCAGCGGCAAACTGAGCTTGCGTCCGATGGGCGACGGCGTGCATCTGACCGGCGAAATCGGCGGCCTCGCGCCCAACAGCACCCACGCCATCCATATCCACGAGAAAGGCGATTGCAGCGCCGCCGACGCCAGCAGCGCCGGCGGTCACTTCAATCCGGCCGGGCAGCCGCACGGACAGGTCGATCGCGGCCCGCATCACGCCGGCGACATGGACAACCTGGTCGCCAACGCCGAGGGCGTGGCCCAGGTCAACGCGCATGCCAGCGGCGTCACCCTCGGCGGCGGCGCGCCGAACGACATCGCCGGCCGCGGCGTGATCGTCCACGCCTCGGCCGACGACTACAAAACCCAGCCGACCGGCAACGCGGGCGGACGACTGGCTTGCGGCGTGATCAAGATCGGTCGATAACCCAGGCCGGCATCCCGCGATCGGGATAATCCGCACCGCCGATGCAAGCGTCTCATCGCCACGCAACGCGATGAGGCGCCGCCGGCGTCAGGCTTCGAGCCGGCGCCGGCGTATCGCGATGTCGCTCTCATCGCGCGCACGCGGCGCATCGCCCGCGGTCGCGCCAACTATCGCCGCCCGGGCGCGCGACTTATGCTGAGCGCACATCCTGCGAGACGTACACCGCCATGACCCGCCTGCGCATCCGCGACGCCGTCCCGACCGACCGCGATCTCATCGCCGAATGGATGATCGCGATGGCCTGGGAAACCGAACACAAGCACCTGGACCCGCCGACCGTGCACGCCGGCGTCGAAGCCGGCCTGGCCGATCGCGCCAAGGCGCGCTATTTCGTCGCCATGCGCGAAGCCGATGTCGCCGGCGGCGAAACCATCGCGGTTCCCGCCGGCACCTTGATGTTCACCCACGAATGGAGCGACTGGCGCAACGGCGACTGGTGGTGGATTCAGAGCGTGTATGTAGCGCCGGAGCATCGGCGGCAGGGCATCTACAACGCGCTGCACAGCCACGTCGCCGCTTTGGCCCGGGCGACGCCGGGCGTGGTGGGCTTGCGGCTGTATGTCGAACGGGCGAACATCGCCGCGCAACAAACCTATCGCACGCTGGCAATGGACGACAGCGGTTACCTGCTTTACGAGTCCGAATTCTGACTAAGGGAATAGATGCCATGGATGGAAAGCGTTCGGCCGCGGCCGGCCTGTTCGGTTTGTATCTGATCTTTTCGCCGCACGCGCCGCTGCACGCCGCCGCGCCGCCAGCCGCCGTGCTACACGATGCGGCGACACCCGCGCCGGCGCTGCCGCCGCCACCGGCATCGGTGCTGCGCAAGCCCCAGGACAGCGACTCCGCCGAGCAGATTTTTCGCGCGGCGGAGGAAAAGCGTGTTTGGCTGGAAGCATTGCATCAGGCGATGAAACAGCAGGAGGCGGCGAGCAAAGCAGCGCAACTGGCCGCGCAACAGGAAGAGCAGCGCAAGCTTCTGGACCCTGCGCAGACTCGGGTGGCGCTTAGTGGCTCCGAGCAGCAAGTGCGCGATGCGCTCGACTTTCAAGGGCGCGCCTTCGTCAAACAAGGGCGGGTGCACGATGCGGCCCGGGCCTATGGCGACTACATCTCGCGCAGCCGGCGCACGCCCAGCGGCCTGTGGATGAGTGGAGTGTTCTATACCGGCGTTCGTGCCGGCCTGCTCGCCGGCGTTCCCGAGGATGCGCAAGCGCGTCGATGGGAATGGTTGGAGGAGGAGACTCTGCGCTGGGCACGCGAGGAACCCGATTCGCCGCTGCCGCGCCTGATGCACGCCGAAGTTCTGTATGCGCACGCCTGGGAAATCCGGGGCACGCGCTA
This sequence comes from Lysobacter sp. ISL-50, assembly GCF_018612875.1. Classification (GTDB taxonomy): domain Bacteria; phylum Pseudomonadota; class Gammaproteobacteria; order Xanthomonadales; family Xanthomonadaceae; genus Lysobacter. The sequence continues at coordinate 98,115 of NZ_JAGGRI010000002.1, forward strand.
TGCGCAAAACACCCCTCAGCACGTGTGGAAGCCCTTCCATGCGATGCTCGCGCGGGCGCTGAAGTATCTGGACGAAGAGCGCGCCATCGCCGCGCGCGCGCCCGAGTACTACAGCCTGAGCCTGCGGGCGATGCGCGGCAGCGAAAACGGCGGCGATCCGGCAGCGAGCTTCAACCAGGGCCAACGCGCGTTCCCGGGGTACTACCCGATGTATTTCGAGATGCTGCAGACACTGCTGCCGAAATGGGGCGGCAGCGTCGAGCATATGGACGCTTTCGCCGAAGCCGCGGTGCACGCTACGCGCAAGACCGAAGGCGAAAGCATGTACGCGCGAATCTATTGGGTAGCGGCCCAAGGGCCTTACCGCTTCAATTTGTTCGACGCCACTTCCGTGCGCTGGGGGCGGATGAAGCAGGGGTTCGAGGATGTAATGAAGCGCTATCCCGACCAGTGGAATCTGCAGAACTACGCGCGCTTCGCCTGCGACGCGCGGGATCGCGACAAGTTGGCCGAGTTGCTGGCCAAGGTTCAGATGCCGCCGATCATGGAAGCCTGGAGCAATCCACAACTGTTCGAGAAGTGCGGCCAGATGGCTGGACGGGTCAGTCTGTAGCCGGATTCGGGCGGAAGGTTTTCTCGCCCGACGCCCCTGGTTCGGCCTGCGGGGTGCGCAGACCCGCCGCAGTCAGAGCTGCCCCGGCTCCGGCGCCCCATCGCAATGCACGAACGTCACCGGCACGCCGTGCGCGCCCAGTACCGCGGCGATCTGCTTCAGGCGCGCTTCGAAGTGCTGATAGCGGCGGTTGAGTTTCTCGCGGCATTCCTCGGTGTCGCACGGGGCTTGCGGCGCGTAGCGCTCGTGCCAGGCGGCCGGCGAGAACAGGGCGATGCGGGCTTCGCCGTCGGCGTAGTGCACCAGCGGCTCGGGCGGGGCGTCGAGCCATTGTTCGCCTTCGGGCTGCAGCAGCGCGGTTTCCAGCAGCGGCCACAGCGGGCCCAGGCCGGCGTGGTCGTACTGCATGGCCATCATCGCGGCCAGGTCGTGCACGGTCAGATAGCGCGCGTGCTCGACCTGCAGGCCGAAGGCCTCCTGCGCGGCCAGGGCGGTGTCGGCGCCGGCCATGCCGCGTTCGAGCAGGCTGGATTCGAGAATCTCGCCGACCCGGGCGACCAGTTCGGGCGCGCCGCTGAGCGCGAACGGCACCAGCCGCAGCGGGCCGCCGGCGTAGTCGGGCGAGGGTGTCAGGGTGCCGGGCAAGCGTTCGTCGTGAGCGCCGAAGGCGATGACCCGGCCGGCCTGTCCGGCCCCGCGTTCGCGCGGCGCGCGCGCGGCCAGATCGTCGAGTTCGCGGTGCAGCGGCCAGCCCGGGCGCAGCAGTTCGACCGGATCGTAGTGGGCGCCGACGGTGATCAGGTCCAGCGCCGCGGCGTCCTTGGCGAAGCCGGCCAGGTCGCGGGCGATCTTTTCCGACAGCGTGCCGGCGTCCTGGCGAGGCAGGGCGCTGCGGTTCACCGCGGCGTCGCCCTTGAGCTCAAGGGCGAGGGCGCCCAGGACGTGCAGGGGGGCGTCGGACGCGCTGTCGGAGGGGCTGGTGGAGGTCATGGTCACCGAGGATACGCTGGCGTTTGGTAGAGCGCGTGTGCGGCGCTACACTGAGCCCCATTATGCCCGCTCCGCCGCGACGGGCCCTGTGCGAGAACCTCAAGAGGGATTGCCGATGCGCCAAAACCGTCCCGTCGCCGTGCTCGGTGGCGTGCGTATTCCCTTCTGCCGGCAGAACACCGCTTATGCGGACGTCGGCAATCTGGGCATGTCGGTGCGCACGCTGGGGGCGCTGGTCGAGAAGTTCGGCCTGCACGGCCAGCAGCTCGGCGAAGTGGCGATGGGCGCGGTGATCAAGCACAGCAGCGACTGGAACCTGGGCCGCGAAGCCGCGTTGTCCTCGGGCCTGTCGCCGCTGACGCCGGGCATCACCCTGCAGCGCGCCTGCGGCACCTCGCTGGATTCGATCATCACCATCGCGAACAAGATCGCGGTCGGCCAGATCGAGGCCGGCATCGGCGGCGGTTCGGACACCACCTCGGACGTGCCGATCGTCTACGGACGCAGCCTGCGCCGACGCCTGCTGCAGGCCGCCCGCGCGCGCACGACCAAGGACAAGATCGCCGCGTTCAAGGGCTTTCACTTGCGCGAGCTCAAGCCCGAGTTCCCCGGCGTGGCCGAGCCGCGCACCGGCAAGAGCATGGGCGATCACTGCGAGGACATGGCCAAGCAGTGGAACATCTCGCGCGATTCGCAGGACGAATGGGCGCTGTCCTCGCACCAGAAACTCGGCGCGGCTTACGAGCGCGGGTTCTTCGACGATCTGGTGGTGAGTTTCCGCGGCGTCGCGCGCGACAACATCCTGCGCACCGACAGCAGCCTGGAAAAACTGGCGACGCTGAAGCCGGCGTTCGACAAGACTTCCGGCCGCGGCACCCTGACCGCGGCCAACTCCACGCCGTTGACCGACGGCGCCGCGGCCTGCCTGCTGGCGTCGGAAGAATGGGCGCGGGCGCATAACCACGAAGTGCTGTGCTACCTGCGCGACGCGCAGGTGGCGGCGGTCGATTTCGTCCACGGCGAAGGCCTGCTGATGGCGCCGACCGTGGCGGTGCCGGAGATGCTCAAGCGCAACGGCCTGACCTTGCAGGATTTCGACATCTACGAAATCCACGAAGCTTTCGCCGCGCAGGTGCTGTGCACGCTGCGCGCGTGGGAGAGCGAGGAATACTGCAAGACCCGCCTGGGCCTGGACGCGCCGCTGGGGCGCATCGATCCGGCCAAGATCAATCCGAACGGTTCCTCGCTGGCGGCGGGCCATCCCTTCGCCGCGACCGGCGCGCGCATCGTCGCCACCGCGGCGAAGGAATTGCAACAGCGCGGCGGCGGCCGCTGCCTGATCTCGATCTGCACCGCCGGCGGCATGGGCGTGGTGGCGATTCTGGAGCGTTGATCTCGCAAGCCACCCAAGGTGACTTCCTTTGGGGCGTGGGAGAAGGTGTCCGCAGAGCCCGCCCCCGCGAAGGCGGGGATGAGGGAGGCGCCGTGAACGGCAATCTCGCGTGCCCTCACCCCAGCCCTCTCCCGCAAGCGGGAGAGGGAGTAGATGAGCTGAGGTCGTCGCAGCATCAGCCCCCTGCCGGTCCTCCGCGGCTCTGCCCCGCGATGTACTCCGGCGGCCAGCCCGGCGGTGTGGTGCCTTTCTCCTTCATCTGTATCGCCAACTCGGCTTCCAGCATCCACTGCTGCTCGGCGTAGCCCGGATTGCCGGCCAGATTGATGTTCTGCTGCGGATCGGCCGACAGGTCGTACATCTCCCAATCGCCGCCCTGGCTCTGCGCGCCGGTGGCGGGCACGTAGATCGCGTACAGCCATTGCGATGAGCGGATCGCGCGGATCACGCTCGGGCCGCCCTGGGTCATGTCGTCGTAGGTGTAGTGGACGTAGTCCTGCACCGAATCGCTGCTGCCTTCCAGCACCGTGCTCAGATCGGCGCCGACCAGATCGGGAAATTGCGAACTCACGTTCAGCAGGCTCGCCAAGGTCGGCAGCAGATCCACCGAACTCGCCAGCGCCTGGGTCTGCGCGCCCTGCGGCCACGCGATCGGGTTGGAGAACAGCAGCGGCACGTGGATCGCTTCGTCGTAGGCGTTGACGAATTTCTCCACCATGCCGTGCGACAGGCCCAGTTCGCCGTGATCGGCGAAACGCACGATCAGCGTCTGGTTCGTTTGCTCGGTGCTCATCGCGTTGAGGATCTGCAGGATCTGCGAATCCACGTATTCGACCAGATACGCGTAGAAATCCACGAAGTCCTGCTCGCTGGCGCCGCTGCCGCCGCTCATCTTGGCGAAAGTGTAGTTGGCCTGCGCGCGCGGCTTGCTCGACAGGTTTTCGTTTGAATTGGCCGGAATCGGTGCGCCGGTCGCGGTGTAGTCCAAGGCGTTGTAGAAGGTCGAGGCCTGATTCATGTAGCCCAGGTGCGAGTCGTGCGGGTTCACCAGCGACACCACCAGGCAATACGGCGAGGCCGGCGGATCGGCCAGGAACGCCAGCGCATCGGCGAGGTAGCGCTGATCGTTGCGATTGGTCGCGGCCGGCGCGGCGTCCAGGGTGCCGCCGCCCAGGTAGGTCGGGCCCAGGCTCAGTCCGGCGTCTTCCGGGTCCCAGGTCGAAAATCCCCACGGCTGCAGGTCGGCGCTGGTCGAGCCCGGCTCTTCGCCACCGAGCAGATGCCACTTGCCGATCCAGTAGCAACCGTAGCCGGCGGCGTTCAGCACGCTGGCCAGATTCGGGAACTTGGACGGCGCCGGCAGCGGTTGCCCGCCGGTCTGGGTGCAGCCGGTGACGATGGGGTATTGGCTGGTCAGGAAAGTCGCGCGGCTGGGCGAACACATGCACGCGCCGGTGAAGGCGTTGGCGAAGTCCAGGCCTTGCCCGGCCAGTTTCTGCATCGCCGGCATCGCCGCGGCCAGGGTCGGCTGGTAGGACGCCGGCCATTGCGCGAGGCTGCGCTGCTGGTCGGTGATGATCAGCAGCAGGTTGGGCCGGTTACCGTCGGCGAACAGATCGCTCAGGGCCATGATGTCGCTCCGTGGGAATGCAGTTACGAACGCGAAGCGGGCGACGGGGAGGACTGCGATCGCATCGCGTCGGCGCCGGGCTTGAGGCAATATGTGCGCTCCGTCACGACAAGGATCTGTCATGCGCCGCCTGACCGCGTTCGCCTTCACCCTCGCCCTGAGCCTGTCGCCGCTGGCGGCCCCGGCGATGACCTTCATGGATGTCCAGGTGACCTGCCCGATCGACGGCAAGCCCTTCCCCGCGCGGGTGATGGGTTCGGGCACCTCCTTCGGCATGTATTTCGACCACCAGCGCTTCGGCGCGATCGCCTCGCCGGCGCCGTTGCCGGCGTGTCCGGGCAGCGGTTTCATCGTCGACGACAACGCGCGCAAGTACAGCCAGAGCGAACTGACCCGACTGCGCGCGTTCGTCGAATCGGCCGACTACCGCGGCTGGGTCGCCAACGACACGCCGTATTACCGGCTGGCCAAGCAGATGGCGTTCCTGGGCGAGCCCGAGGATGAGATCGCCGGCGTGGTGCTGGCCGCGACCTGGGAAGCCGGCCCGCGTTATTCGCGCTACGCCGCCGAAGCGCTGGCGCTGTGGCAGCGCCGCGCCTTGCGCGATGCCGGCCGGCAGGACGCCTACGCCGCGCGCATGCTGGTCGGCGAACTGCAGCGCCGGCTCGGCCGTTTCGACGAGGCCCGGGCGACCTTCGACGGTTTGCGCGCCGATCGCGCGTTTCCCGGCAAGCAGGACGATGCGGAAACTGCGGCGTACATGCGCAAGGTGGTCGATGCGCAGTTGCAGTTGATCCGGGCGCGCAGCACGGCGCATGCGCGTCTGGATGAGGATGGCGAGATCGTGGATTTCTGAGGGCTCTTCAAAGTCTCTGGAAAACAGAGGTGTCATTCCCGCGAAGGCGGGCTCCGCTTTCTTCAGCGGAGCCGACATCCAGGGCCTTTCGTGCGAGAACGTTTGAAGTCGCTGGATGTTCAGCTCCGCTGAAGTAAAGCGGAGCCCGCCTTCGCGGGAATGACGAGCAAGAAGGCGGATGCTCGAAACCCGATGCAAAGACTTTGAATAAGCGTTGAGGCTCTGCGTCGTCGTCGCCACCGCGTTCAAGCCAGACCGTGCGCCGTCTGACGTTGCGGTTCGTGTATCGCCACATCCGGCAAGGTTTGCAGCGGCGCGTGATCGCCGCGGCGTCCACGCATCGGGATGGATGCCGGCGCGGTCGAAGGCGCGGTCGTGCGCCTGTTGGAGATCGCGCGCCGGCAGATTCAAGGCGCGTTCGGGGCGGCCGCGCGCCAGTGCGAACGTCGCAGCTGCAGATCGCGGCCGATCAGATCGACGCTGAAGCTCGTTCAATCCCATCATGCGGTCGCCTTCCATGGTGTTGCGTCGTTGCCGGTGTCGCGTGAGTGCCGATCCAACCGGGCGCGAGTCCTGCGCGCGGATGCGGTGCCGGCCGTTGCGCGGCGTCTCGGCGCGTCGGCGCGGGTTTCGTGCGCTGCGCTCAGTGAGGAAACGGCTGCTTCCGGCACGATCGTCGCGGTGAGCGAAGGCCTTCGCCGCATCGCGACGATCGACCCGATACCCGACCGCCATAGCGATCCATCGCATCGCACTCCCCCCGCATTCACAAAAACCGGGACGCCAATCTGTGACCCCCATTGCCCGGGTTCATCAACTAGCCGCGTCGGCACGGTTGTTGTGCCTCCATTCGCGGTGGTACGGTCGATTCGCTGCAAACCATACGCAAACGTATCCATTCGTGCGGGACAGTCCTTGGGAGGGGACGAACTCATGCGCAAGATCAGTTCGTGGTCGATGTCGTGTCTGTTGTTGTGCGTGACCGCCGCGCCGGCGTTCGCGGGCGGATTCACCGGCAGTTACCAGCGCATTCCCGGCTGGGACGGCGCTGAAATGGGCGCCTTCGTGATGGTGCCCAAGGACCAGGGCGCCGGTCCGTTCCCGCTGCTGGTGATGCCGGCCAGTTGGGGCGCGCCGAATCTGGAATACGTCGGCCGCGGCACCGCGCTCGCCGGCAAGGGCTATGTGGTCGTCAGCTACACCTCGCGCGGGTTCTACGACTCGGCCGGGCAGATCGACATCGCCGGGCCGGGCACGGTCGAGGACGTCAGCTCGGTCATCGACTGGGCGCTGGCGCATACGCCGTCGGACCCGGGCAAGATCGGCGCCAGCGGCATTTCCTACGGCGCCGGCATCAGCCTGCTGGCGGCCGAGCGCGATCCGCGCATCAAGGCGGTCGCCGCGCTCAGCGGCTGGGCCGATCTGGAGGCTTCGCTGTACGCCAACCGCACCGTCAGCCAACAGGGCACGGCCCTGCTGGTGGTGGCCGGCGCGTTGACCGGGCGGCCGGGACCGGAGTTGGCCGGCGCGACCGCGCGCATCGCCCTCGGCGACTTCGACGGCGCCGTCGCCGGCCTGTTGCCGGTCGTGCCGCAGCGCAGCCCGGCCACCGAGGCGGCCGCGCTCAACCGCAACGGCACCGCGGTGCTGCTGGCCAACGCCTTCAACGACAGCCTGTTTCCGCCGGGCCAGTACATCGATTTCTACAACGGCCTCAGCGGTCCCAAGCAGCTGCTTTTCAGCCATGGCGATCACGCCACGGTCGAAGCGCCGGGCGCGCTGGGCCTGCCCAACGAGATCTACGACGCGGCCGGACGCTGGTTCGATCGCTACCTCAAGGGCGCGGCCAACGGGGTCGAACGCGAACCGGCGGTGCGGCTGAAATCGCAGGACGGCGACTGGCGCGGCTACGCCGACTGGAACGCGGTCCAGCGCGGCGCGACGGTGTTCGCACTGAGCCGGCCCAGCGGCCTGCTCGCGCCGACCGGCGACCTGCAGAGCGCGCCGAGCACCGGTTGGAACCACACCATCCTGACCGGCCTGCCGACCCTGGCCGATTCCGGCCTGGCCTTCATCAGCGGCTTCCTGCAATCGGTGCAGGTCGCGCCGCAGGCATCGATTCCGCTGGTCGCGCGCGCCGGCGCCGGCGTCTGGCAGACGCCGATCTACTGGACCGGCAAACAGCTCAGCGGCATGCCGCAGCTGCATGTCACGGTCACCCCGAGCCAGAGCGAGGTCACCTTGTTTGCGTATCTGTACAGCGTGGACCTGCTCGGCAACGGCTCGCTGCTGAGCCACAAACCGTACTCGCTGCGCGGCGCCCGCCCCGGAGTCGCCCAGAGCGTGGATCTGCGCTTGGAAGCGACCAGTTGGGATATTCCGGCCGGACGCCGGTTGGTGCTGGTGGTCGATACCACCGATCCGCGTTACACCAGCGCCAGCACGATCGGCGGCACGGTGAGCTTCAGCTCGCCGGCGTCCAATCCTTCGACGTTGACGGTGCCGTTGCGTTGAGTCCGGTTCTTCCGCGATGCGAATAACGACGGCGCCCGAGGGGCGCCGTCTTCGTCGGCAGTCCCGATCCGCTGAGCGGGGCCGAATTCCGTTTCATCAGGACCGAGCTGGAGTTGTCGCAAAAGATGCTCGGCCAATTGCTGGGCTGCAACGAGCAAGCGGTGGCGCGTTGGGAAAAGGGGCGCTCCAAGGTGGATGCGCCGGCCGAGCGTTTGCTGCGCTTGTTCTACAAGCAGGCCAAGCTGGGCGAAAAGAAACTGGCGGTTGCGCTCGAGTCGCTGCAGGAACTCGAATCCACGCCGCCCGCGCCGAGAAAATTCGTGGCGAGCGAAAAAGACGCCAGCTGGAGCGCCCGTTCGGAACGGATACGGGCCTGATCCGGCGGTCTTCGAACGCAGGCCCCGTATCGCGACGGGGCTTTTCTTGCGCGGTGGATCAACCGCGCAAGCGCGGCATCCCGAACTCGTCGCGTTCTTCCGTCACCGCTTCGTCGAACAGCTTCTGCCGCAGATCGCGGCCCGGCAGTTCGGTGGTCGCTTCGCCGCGCGCGGCGCGCAGGGCGTTGAGGTAGCTCAGGCGCGCGCGGCTTTCGTCGCCGACCTGGGCGAAGCCGTGGCCGAGTTCTTCCCAGGCTTCGCTGTGGGCGCCCTGGGCCAGCGCGCGGTGCAGATAGGCTTCGGCCTGCGGCCACTGGCCTTGCGCGCGGGCGATGCGCGCCAGGCTCAGCAACAAGCCGGGGCTGCCCGAATGAGTGGCCAGCCAGCGCTCGGCCTGGGTGCGGCGCGCGTCGAGGCGGCCGATCGGCAGGCGGCCGTACAACGCGGCCAGCGATTCGTCCCAGCGCGCGTCCAGGGCCTGTTCCAGGCTCTTGGCCGCGGCTTCTTCCCAACGCAGCGCGGCGGCGCGTTCGGCGTAGGCGGCGACCGCGGCCGGATCGGTCTTCAACGGCTTGGGCAGCCGTTCCCAATGATCGGCCAGCACGTTGGCGTCGGCGGCTTCGCGCAGGGCGGCTTCGGCCCAGGCGGCTTCGAGACGGCTCAACTGATCGGCCGGCCATGCGTTTTGCTGGCGCAGCGAACCGAGCAGGCCGTAGGCCTCGCCGGCGCGGCCGAGCGCGGCCAGGGCCTGCGCGCGCAGCGCCAGTCCGCGCGGCGGCAGCGGTTGGGCGTTGGGCGCGTCGAGCGCGGCCAGCGCATCGGCGGGGCGTTGCTCCGACAGCGCCAACTCGGCGACGGTCAGCGCGCGCGCGACCGGATGATCGTCGGCCAGCGCATCCAGATGCTGCGCCTGGGCGGCGGCATCGCCGCGCGCGGCGGCGGCGCGGGCGGCGCCGATGCCGGCGATCGCGGCCACGTCGCGATTGCTCGCGGCCAGCGCCAGCGATTTCTCGGCGCGGCTCCAGTGGCCCTGGTGCAGCGCGTCCAGGCCGTCGATCAAACGCGCGCGCGCCTGCTTCTTGCGGCGCCGGCGCATCGCCACGAACGGCAGGCTCAGCACCTTCCACACCAGCCACAACGCCAGCAGGGCGCCGATCAGCATCAGCAGCGCCTTGGGCAGGTTGGTCAGATAGTTGACGCCGCCGTAGGTCACCACGACCTTGCCCGGATCCTGCACCAACAGTTGCGCCGCCAGCGCGCCGACCAGCGCGAGCACGATCCAGAACAACAGATTGCGGAACAGATTCATCGCGGCGACTCCTTAAGCCCGATCAGCGCGCAGGGGGATAGCCCGATCAATGGGCCGTGCGCAGCTGGCGCAACTGCTGCAGTGTGGTGCCGAGGGTCGGAACCGAGAGTGAAAGCGGCAGCACGGCCAGTTCTCGCAGCGCGGCGAGCTGGCGCTCTTGCGCCGGCGACGGCGCCGACAGGCGCTGCAGCCAGCGCTCGGCGCGCTTGAGCGCGACGCGGTAACCGGCGACGTCGCGGCGCTCGGCGGCGGCGCGCGCCAGCGAGATTTCCAGTTGCAGCCCGGCCAGCGCGGCGGCGCGGTCGCTGGGATGCGAGGCGACGGTGCGATCGACCGGCTGGGTTTCGATCAGGCTGCCGAACGCGCGCTGCCACCACGGCGCCGGCGCCGGCGCGGCCTGCCTGGTGGTTTCTTCCGGCAGCGTCAGGGTCTGCGCGAGCGCGTCGAGCTTGGCCATCGTCTGCATGCGCGGTTCGATGCCCAGTTCCTTGAGCGCGGCGGTTTCCTGCAGCAGGGTCTGGCGCAGGCTCAGATAGGCCGGATCGTCGATGCCGTCGAGCACGCCGCCGGCCAGCGCGTAGGCGCGGCGCGCGCCTTCCAGGTCGCCGGCGATCAGCAGGCGCTGCTGGCCCAGGGTCAGCAGCAGCTCGGTTTCGTCCAGGCGCATGGCCTGGGCGCCGTGGCGGTCGGGATCGGCGAGCTTGGACACGCTGTCCTCGATCAGCGCCGCGCGCTGGCCGATGCCGTGCAGTTCGTCGCGCAGCACGCGGTTGGTGCTGTCGGCCTGGACGATGCGGCGGTTCTGCGCTTCCTGGTTGGTGCGCAGGGTGTCCACGCGCTGGTCCAGTGCTTCCAGGCGCTGGTCGGCGCCGGCGGCGGCTTCGCGCTCGCGGATCTGGCGATGCTGCCATTCGCGCCAGCCGTACCAGCCGCCGCCGCCGGCGATCAGCAGCACGATCAACAGCCACAGCCAGGCGTTGGAGCCGCGGCGCGGGGCGGGGGAGGCGGACGGGGGAATGGACACGGTATCGAATGGTTCGCTCATGACCCGGTCATGCTACCGGATGCAGGCATCAAGACAGTCTTGACGCGGTCCGCTTTCGCGCATCGATCGCCTGTGCGCCCGGGCCGCGCGTCGGCCCGGATCGGCGGTGGATGCGCGCGGGTCCGGTCGGGCGGGCGATCGAGCGGTTTCGGACCGAACCCGCCGGCTCATCCCCCCAGCGCGTCGCCGTAGCCGGCCAGCAACTGCGCCGCGCCGGGACCGGCGGCGATGCCGATGTCGCTGAAGCCCATCTCGCGCGCCAGCCCGGCCAGGCGTTCGCTGGCCGCGCTCACGCGCACGCCGCGCAGGCGTTCGAGCGCTGGCGCCGGCAATTGCGCCAGCACGCGGCGCAAGGCCTCGGCGCTGGACAAGGCCAGCACCGCGGGCGCGTCGAGCGCGATCAGCCGCGCGACTTCGCCGCGCGCCAGCGTCGCCGGTTCGCGCACATAGATGTCGGCGCGCAACACGCGCGCGCCGCGCGCCTGCAACGCCGGCGCGAGCACGCCGCGTCCGCCGGGCGCGGTCAGCAGGCCGAGCGATGCGCCGTCGAAATTCTGCAACTGCGGCAGCGCGAGCAGACCTTCGCTGTCCATGCGTTCGGGCGCGATCGCGTTGTCGATGCCGAACTCGGCCAACGCCGCCGCGGTCGCGGCGCCGACCGCGTACCAGGCTTGTCCCGGCAACGGCAACGCGGGCCATGCATGCGCATCCGTATGCGCATGACGACGTTGGTGTGCGAACAGATCGCGCAAAGCGCGCACCGCGTTTGGACTGGTCACCACCACGCGCGGCGCTTGCAACGCCGCGGCCAATGCATCGCGCGCGTCCTGAGTGTTCTGCGTGCGGATCGACCAAGGCGACAAGGCAATCAATGCGCCGCCGTATTGCGAAACGATGTGGCGCAAGTCTTCGTGCTCGTCGCTAGGTCGCAACGAGATCACGTACCATCGCGGCGGTCGCAGCGGCTCGCGGCTCATGCGATCAGCTTCGCACAGCGCCTGCATCGATGGCAGCTGCGAACGGTCGCGGTGTCATCCAGATTGCGTTACATGCCTTCGCCATCGAATTCCCCCACTGACAGTCAGCCGTTCCCGATGAGTCCACACGACGCCCTGCAACGCCTCCATCAACATTACCAATCCATGCCGCCGGTGGCGGCGATGCAAGTCAGCATCGCCGGCTACGACGGCAAGCGCCTGCAACTGCATGCGCCGCTGTCGCACCACATCAACGACAAGGGCTGCGCCTTCGGCGGCAGTCTGGCCTCGATGATGACCCTGGCCTCCTGGGGCGTGGTGTCGCTGGGGATCGAACAAGCCGATCTGCGCGCGGAAGTGTTCGTCGCCGACAGCCAGATCCGCTACCTGGCGCCGCTGTTCGCCGATCTGGACGTGCACGCCGAGCTGGCCCCCGACGCCGACTGGCGCAGCTTCCTGACCACCCTGCGCGAACGCGGCCGCGCCCGCACCGCGCTGATCGCGCGCGCGCTGCTGCCCGAAGGCGGGGTCGCGACCGAGTTCACGGCCCGCTACGTGGCCATCGCTAAGCCCTGACGCGGCAGGTACGATGCACGCCGAACGTTCCCTCCGCCGGAGTCCGCGATGCGTCTGCTGAAATTCGTGCTGCTGTCCTGCCTGTTCGCGCTCGCCCTGGCCGGTTGCCAGACCACCGGCACCCAGAACAACAAGATCACCGAGCAGCAATACGCCTACTCGGCGGCGATCCGCTGGGGCGATTTCGAGGGCGCTGTGAACATGATCAAGCCCGAGTTGCGCGCCAAGCTGGCGCCAACGCCGATGCAACTGGAGCGTTACAAGCAGATCCAGGTCTCCGGCTACAACGACGTCGGCACCGAGATGGACAAGGCCAAGGGCACCGCGGTGCGCCTGATCAACATCGGCGTGATCAACCGCCACACCCTGGCCGAGCGCAGCGTGCGCTACACCGAGGCCTGGGAATGGGACCCGGAGGTCAAGGTCTGGTGGCTGATCAGCGGTCTGCCGGATTTCTGGGAAGGGCAGTGAAGGCTGAGGAGTGAGGAATGAGGGAAAGCCGAGCCCGGCTCAGGCCCCTACTCACTCCTCTTAACTCGATAAAGGCTCAGGAGTGAGGGCGCGGGAGTGAGAAACGAGGAAAAGCCGGACCCGGCTCTGGCTCTTACTCACTCCTCTTAACTCGTTTCTAGCTCCAGCCCCCCGGCCCGCCGGCCGCTCTTTTGCGCCGCAGCGCGCCCTGGGCGACAATCGCCGCCCCGCGTGGGCCGTGCCGGCCCCGCCCCGATTCGCCCTGTGCGTGAGTCCCGATCCCGTGAGCTTTGATGAACTGCTGGCATTCGCCGGCCGCCACATGTACCTGTCGCTGGGCCTCGTCGGCCTGACCGTGGCACTGATCTACACCGAAATCGCACGTCTGTTTCGCGGCTACAAGGCCCTGCGCCCGGCCGAACTGACGGCGCTGATCAACCGCGACAACGCCCTGGTGATCGACCTGTCGGCCAGCGGCGAGTTCGAAAAAGGCCACATCGCCGGCAGCCGCTCGGTCCAGATCAGCCAGTTCGATCCGGAGAGCAAGCTGCTGGCCAACGCCAAGCAACTGCCGGTGGTCGCGGTCTGCCGCACCGGCCAGGCCTCGGCCGATGCGGCCAAGCGCCTCAAGAAGGCCGGGTTCGAGCAGGTCTATTGGCTCGAAGGCGGCATCCAGGCCTGGCAGCAGGCCGAACTGCCGCTGGTGAAAGGCCGCAACTGAGTCCGATCGTGTCGCGCCGCCGCCATCGCCGGCCGGTAGCGTGACCGCGGCCGCCGATCTCGTGCCTTGCGCCGGGTCTTGCTGAAACTGACTCGGCGCCACGGCGCGTCAGGCAACACCGTTTTGTGCGGCGGTCCGTCCCGGCCCTTGATTGGGCGCCGGCCCGCCTCAATCCAGATCGTTCGCGGCCGATCCACGCTGCAAGCGCTTAGGCCTGGCCGTTTGGTCCCGCCAAGCGCGAGCGGGCATAATCGGCCTCACTACCGAATTTCATTCCGCTGGGGGAGTTACCCGATGTCCGAAGAAAACGTCAACGGCGCCGCCGCGCCGGCCGAAGCCGCAACCGGCCCCGCGTTCACCGTCGAAAAGATTTACGTCAAGGACGTCTCCTTCGAGGTACCCAACGCCCCGGCGGTGTTCGCCGAAGCCGCGCAGCCGCAGCTGCAGCTCAACCTGTCGCAGAACGTGCAGCGCGTGGGCGACAACGCGTATGAAGTCGTGCTCGGCGTGACCCTGACCTGCACCGCCAACGACAAGCCGATGTACCTGGCCGAAGTGAAGCAGGCCGGCGTGTTCGGCCTGATCGGCTTCGACGGCCAGACCCTGGACGCGATGCTCGGCACCCACTGCCCGAACGTGCTGTATCCCTACGCGCGCCAGCTCGTCAGCGACCTGATCCAGGCCGGCGGCTTCCCGCCGTTCTTCCTGCAGCCGATCAACTTCGATGCGCTCTACGCCGAAGGCCTGCGCCAGCGCGGCCAGGGCGGCGAGAGCCTCGCCGACGCGGAAACCGCCGGCAACGCCTGAGCTTTGAACCCAAGGGCCGCACAGCGCGCATGAGTTCGCAGACCACGACCCCGTCCAAGCCGCGCATCGCGGTATTGGGCGCTGGCTCCTGGGGCACCGCGCTTGCGGCCCTGATCGCCCGCCACGGTCATCCGACCGTGCTGTGGGGCCGCGACGCCGACGGCGCCGCGGCCATCGATACCCGACATGAAAACCCGCGTTATCTGCCGGGCATCGCCTTACCCGAATCGCTGCGCGCGACCACCGACCTGGCCACCGCGTTGAAAGACGCCGACCTGGTGCTGGTGGTCGTGCCCTCGCACGCCTTCGCCCAGACCTTGCGCATGCTCGCGCCGTACCGGCCCGCGCACGCCGGCGTGGCCTGGGCGACCAAGGGCTTCGAGCCCGGCAGCGGCCGCTTCCTGCACGAAGTCGCGGAAGAAGTGCTCGGCGCCGACGTGCCGCTGGCCGTGGTCACCGGGCCGTCGTTCGCGAAGGAAGTCGCGCAAGGCCTGCCGACCGCGTTGACCGTGCACTCCGATAACGCCGACTTCGCCCAGGCCGTGGCCGATGCGCTGCACGGTCCGGCGTTCCGCGCCTACACCGGCGACGACATGCTCGGCGCCGAACTCGGCGGCGCGATGAAGAACGTACTCGCGGTCGCCACCGGCGTCGCCGACGGCATGCAGCTCGGCCTCAACGCGCGCGCCGGCCTCATCACCCGCGGCCTCAACGAAATGCTGCGCCTCAACCAGGCCATCGGCGGCCAGCCGGAAACCCTGATGGGACTGGCCGGGCTCGGCGATCTGGTGCTGACCTGCACCGGCGATCTGTCGCGCAACCGCCGCCTGGGCCTGGCGCTCGGACGCGGCCAGTCGATCGAGGACGCGGTGCGCGAAATCGGCCAGGTGGTCGAATCGGTGCAGACCGCCGACGAAGTCATGCGCCAGGCCGAACGCCACGGCATCGAACTGCCGATCTCCAACGCGGTGCGCGCCGTGCTGCACGGTGAAATCACGCCATCCGACGGCTTGCGCAAGCTGCTTTCGCGCGAACAGAAACCCGAGTATCCGACCGACCTGTTCGGTTGAGCCGCGCCGCCCAGCTCTTTTATTGCCGTGACCGGCCGCGCCGGCATCGCCGGCCATGCCTCGCCTGAACAGGCGCAAGCGCGCGTTTTTGCGCCGGTTTGTCTGGTTTGCCGCGGCGCTTTCGTTCAAGCTCAAACACACCGCCCGTCCGACCACGCTCCGCGCGGCCGCCGCGGGCCGGTCGCCGGCGCGCATCCCCGCCGCTGGCGGTCTCGCGCGTGGATGGAGCGTCTTATGTGGAAGAGATCGATGGCGCTGCTCGCCTTGTTTCCTTTCGTCGCCGCATGCACAGGAGTGGACATGAAGCCCAGCTACACCAAGAAGAACGTCGAGCCGGTGGTCGTGCGCAAACTGGCCGACGACCAGATCAGCCTGCGCTACCACGTGTTCCCGGAAAGCTCGTACTACTCCGGCGGCGTCAACTACGAAGCCAGCGGCGACACCTTGAAGGTCGTCATCGACCGCTGCGGCATCAGCGACAAGTGCGCGCCGATGGCCAAGACGCTGATTCCGCTCGACGACAAGTGGGAAGCCGAAGTGCATTTGCCCTATCGCGGCGGCAAGGTCGTGCTGGTGCATGCCGACGCCGAGGAACAGGTTTTTCCCTGAGGCCGGGCGCCGTCACGCCTGATCCGGAGTCCGCAATAGCCCGATCCGATCGATGGAGCGAACGAACATGGCCGGTCCCGACAAACCCATATTGGGCATCCACACCAACGCCGGCGAAGGCGCGGGCCTGACCGACGGTCACGCCTGGGTGTCGATCACCCGCAATGGCCAGACCGAGTACTACGGTCTGTGGCCCAACGAACACCCGCGCTTCGCCAACGAAAATCCGCACCCGGAAAGCAACATCCGCAAGGACATCGAAAAAGGCTTTCCGGCCGCGGCGAGCCGCTATTTCGAGCTCACCCCCGAGCAGGAAAAGAAGTTCGATGCCGCGCTGAAGGAAAAGGTGGAGTGGGGCTACACCAACACCTGCGCCTCCTGGGCCAGCGACGTCACCGAGAAAACCACCGGCCAGCGCGTCAGCGCCAGCGAACTGCTCGGCGTGACCGGCACGCCGCGACAGTTGTACGAAAGCATCCAGGAACTGGAAAAGAAGCAGCCGACCGCGCCCGACAAGGGCGCGCCGCCGATCAAGCCCGGACAGGGATCGAGTTCGCTGTCGGCCAACGACACGCCCGCCGGTCCCCTGGGCAACGCGCAGGACAACGCCATCTATCAGGCGATCCGCGCCAAGGCGCCGGGCGACGTGCCCGATGCGGCGGTGGCCTATGCCGTGCTCAAGGCGCAGCAGGACGCCGGCGTGGCCAAGCCGGGCGACATCGGCGAGGTCGCGGTGCGCGACGGCAAGTTGTTCGTCGCCGGGCAAACCCCGGGCTTCGTCGCCGCGGTGGACATGAAGCAGCCGATTCCGGCGGCGGCCGAAGTCGATACCCAACTGGCCGCGCATCGTCAGGCGCAGGCGCCGCAGCTTGCGCAGGAACAGCAGCAACAACAACAGCAGACCTCGCAGCCCTCCTTCTCCAGGGCCTGAGCGCGACCGGCGCGGCGATCCGCGCCGCCTTCGCGACCTTCGCGCAAAAAAAAGAGCCCGGCTTTTCAGCCGGGCTCGATCGCGACGTTTCGGGGGAGAGAGAGAATCAATCGCGAGTGTTGCCGGGTTCTGCCGGTAGCGCTTTCTTAGAAGCTGAAGCGCGGGCCGACGAAGAACTCCTTCTCGCCGCCGTCGATGAACTTGGCGTCGGCGGTGATGCCCCAGTTCTGGTTGAACTTCACCAGGGTGCCGATGCGGCCGTAGAACTTGCCGTCGTAGTGCTTGTCGTAGTCCTGGTAACCGGCGAAGGCATAGCCTTCCCAGTTCGGGGTCAGCGAGCCGCGCACGCCGGCTTCGACGCTGCCGCCCTTGAGCTTGTCGCTGTAGCCGTAACCGAAGTCCGACTTGGCCTGCTCATAGGCGATGCGGGTGACCAGGTCCACGCGCTTGCTCAGTTCATGGTTGTAGCCCACGCCCACGCGCCAGGTGTCGACGTCGAAGCCCGGAACGCGAACCAGACCGCCGTTGAAGGGGTAGTTCCACGAATCGGTTTCCTGCTTGCTGTAGTTGCCGAAGACATGGAAGTTCGGCAGGAACGCGTAGGAACCGCCGATCGCCCAGCCGTCGGAATCGGCCTGGCTGTACTTCGCATCGGTCTTGGCGTAACCGGCTTCGGCGTAGTTGTACGAGATGCCTTCCGCGGCCGAAGCAGTGAACGGCAGCGCGGCGGCGAGGGTGAGGGCAAGCAATGCACGCTTCATAAAATTATCAACCTCTTATTGGTTTTATTCCGGTTCCACGCGCCTCGGGGATAAGGCGTCCATGTGGATTCGGTGAGCGCAGTATCGTGATCGCGCTTCAATCGAACCTGAATTTCTCCGAGTTTTTTACAGGAACTAAACGTTCTGTTTACGGTAGCTGGAGTTCGTTCTAGGCCGGAAGTCACGGGTTTTTTCCGCATTCGAAATCGAAGTGCGCGGCAGTCTTGCTCGCGGCTGAATATTCAAGCGAACACGATCGGCAAGATCGCATTGCGAAGGCCGATGCAGCGCAAGAAGCGGATAGTTGTCACTACCGCTTGCGCCGATGATGGCCCGACTTTTCGCGCAGGGCTGTGTATGAACGCAAACGCAACGAAACCGATCAGTACGCTCACGCCCGCGCAAACACCGTGCGATTCGGTCGTCGAGCGTATCGAAAATTTCGATTGGACCGAGGTCGCCGCGCAACTCGATGCGTCCGGCCGCGCGCTGTTGCCCGCATTGCTGAACGAAGATTCGTGCGCGGCGATCGCGCGGGCTTACCACGACGACGCGCGCTACCGCAGCCGCGTGGTGATGGCGCGGCACGGCTTCGGCCGCGGCGAATACCGTTACTTCCGTTATCCGCTGCCAGATACGGTGCAGACCTTGCGCGAAACCTTGTATCCGCGCCTGGCGCCGATCGCTTCGCGCTGGAATCGGCAGATGGGCGTGCCGGTGGAGTATCCGCGACGGCTGGACGAGTTCCTCGCGCGTTGCCATGACGCCGGCCAGGCCCGGCCGACGCCGCTGCTGTTGCGCTACGGCGAGGGCGACTACAACTGCCTGCACCAGGATTTGTACGGCGAGCATGTGTTCCCGCTGCAGGTCGCGATCCTGCTGTCGCAGCCCGGCCGCGATTTCGACGGCGGCGAGTTCGTGCTGACCGAGCAGCGTCCGCGCATGCAATCGCGCGTGGACGTGGTGCCGCTGCATCAAGGCGACGCGGTGGTGTTCGCCGTGCATCAACGCCCGGTGAGCGGCGTGCGCGGGCATTACCGCGTCAATCTGCGCCACGGCGTCAGCCGCCTGCATGCGGGCCAGCGGCATACGCTCGGCGTGATTTTCCACGACGCCACCTGAGCGCGCGCGCCGGCGCAACGTCGAAGCGCGCGCATCGCGGCCATGGGCTTCGCGCGGCTGGGTTTGATTCAATTTCGCATCGACACGGACTGACCGCCCGCGCGCCGTCGCGGCGTTGGCTATGGAGTCGCGGCCCGACTCGATGGAGTGCGAGCGCGCCGCGAATACCGCGACCGGAGTGCGTCGCGGCGCGCGCATGCCTGCGTCGCGCCGCCGCGTCCGCGCGCCCATGGATGCAAGGTTTATCAAGGAGCACGCACATGGCTTTGCAGGATCAGGCCTACATCCGCCGCGAACTGGATTTCCCCGGCGCGGTGACTCAGGGCGCCGGCGGCGCGGCGGTCAAACGGATCCAGGAATGGCTCGGCTATCACGGCAACGGCACGCCGATCGACAGCAAGTTCGGCCCGGCCACCGATCGCGCGATCCAGGCTTTCGCCACGCGCAAGCAGCTCGCCTACGCCGGCAGCCTGACGCCGGCGGTGTGGGCGGCGCTGACCGAGCCGATGGCGCGCATCGTCGCCTTGCCCGGCGTCGCGCCGGGCAAACCGTATCCGCAATTGGTGCGCTGGTTCGCCGAGCAGCATCTGGCCGCGCATCCGGTCGAACTGGGCGGCGCCAATCGCGGGCCGTGGGTGCGGATGTACATGAAGGGCAGCGAAGGCGAGTCCATGCTGTGGTGCGCCGGCTTCGTCAGCTTCGTGCTGCAGCAGGCGGCGGAGAAGGCCGGACGCAGCGCGCCGATCGCGGGCAGCTTCGGCTGCGACGAACTCGCCCGCCAGGCCAAGGACGCCGGACGCTTCGTGTCCGGCAAGGCGGTGGCCAGCGGCGATCCGGGCTTCGCCGCGCTCGGCGCCTGCGGCATCTTCCTGGTGCGCAAGACCGCCAGCGACTGGGTCCACACCGGCTTCGCCTTCGAGGGCGATACGGAGAGTTTCCTGAGCATCGAAGGCAATACCGACCACAAGGGTTCGGCCAACGGCTTCGAGGTCGCGCGCCGCACCCGCCGCTGTGGCGCCAACGACTTCATCCGTCTGGGCTGAGCCGCGTCGCCGTCTTCCAGCAATGCCCGCTACCGGTGCAAGGCCGGTAGGCGGGCCGTGCGCATTGGTTGAGCCTTGAGATCGCAGCAGGGACGCGCGAGGCGTGCCGCTGGCTGCCCCAGACGAAATCTTGTCTGCGCGTATTGACGCGCCTGAGCACTGGGCCTTACATTGCCAATTCAATGAAATGATATATCGTTACATTTCTCATTTCGGCCGGGGCAAGGATCACAGTGGACACACGCAGTCAGGGGCGCCGCGCACGCGCGGCCGGAACGGAAGCCAGTCAGGACGCGCGGTCGTGCGACGGCGCGTTGCTTCACGGGCGCGAGTCGTCCGGGCGGAATCGGCCCGATCGCGGCTCGCCCTGCGCGGCTCCCTCCGGCAGCCGGCACGGCCTCGCTCTGAGCCGCCTCGGCATGGCCCTGCTGATCGCGCTGTGCGCGGCACCGGCCGCCCACGCCCAACAAACTTCCGCCGAAAGCGCCGGCGGCGCGCCCCTGCCCAAGCTGCTCGACAAGGTCATCGTCGAAGGCGTGGCAACCCAGGAAGCGCCGCTGGACCGGCCCAACGCCACCGCCTCGCGCCTGGGCCTGAGCCCGCGCGAGACCCCGGCGGCGATCGAGGTGCTGAGCCAGGACCAGATCCAGGCGCGCGGCCTGCGCGGCAGCGTCGAGGCGCTCAACGCCGCGCCCGGCGTCCTCGCCGGGCAACTGCCGTCCTCGCCGGGCATGACCTCGATGCGCGGCTTCACCGGCGGCGCCATCGCGCTGCTCTACGACGGCGTGCGCCAGACCGCCGCGCCCTTGATCACGCGCGACTTCGACAGCTGGAGCTTCGAGCGCATCGAAGTGCTCAAGGGCCCGGCCTCGGTGCTGTACGGCGAAGGCGCGCTGGCCGGCGCGATCAATCTGGTGCCCAAGCGGCCGAACTTCGACGGCCGCGCCTTCGAAGCCCTGGCCGGCTGGGGCAGCTTCGGCAGCCAGCGCTACGCGATCGACGCCAACGTGCCGCTCAGCGACGACTTCGCCGTGCGCGCGGTGGTCAGCCGGCGCAGCAGCGACGGTTACGTGGACGGCACCGGCAGCGATTCGACCTCGGCCACGCTGGCCGCGCGCTGGCGTCCCAGCGATACCCTGGACGTCGATATCGCCCTGGATCATTACCAGGACGACTACGACACCGCGTATTGGGGCACGCCGCTCATCCCGGCATCGATCGCGCGCGATCCCAGCGATCTGGTGCGCACCGGCAACGGCCTGGTGCTCGACCGCGCCATCGCCCGGCGCAACTACAACGTCGACAACGGCGTGCAGGATTCGCACAGCGACTGGCTGCGCACACGGGTCAACTGGCAGATCAGCGACGGGCTGCGTTTCGGCAACGAGTTCAGTTACTACGACGCGCATCGACGTTGGTTGAATTCGGAAACGTATACCTACAACGCGCGCAGCGGGCTGCTCGATCGCGGCACTACGCGGATCGAGCACGATCATCAGTTCTGGGTCGAGCGGGCTACGTTATTTTCGGACAGTTCCATCGGGGCTCGGCGTAACCGGGCTTCGGTTGGCGTGGAAATCAGCGACGGCGATTTCATGGTGATGCGCCGCTTCGGCACGACCACGCCGGTCGATCCGTTCGCGCCGCGCCGCGGCAGCGTGTCCTTCGCCGATACCGCGCTGAACTTTCCCGGCGCCGGCAACCGCGTGGATTTCGATTCGAACACGCGAGTGGTGTCGGTGTTCGCCGAAGACGCGCTCAACCTGACCCCGCGCTGGCTGCTGCTGGCGGGCCTGCGCTACGACCGCATCGAGCTTGAGCGCAGCATCCGCGACTACAACACCGGCAGCCGGACCCGGTTCGAACGCAGCTATGAGCCGCTGTCGTGGCGCCTGGGCACGGTGTTCGACCTGGCGCAGAAAACCCAGTTGTACGCGCAGTACAGCGTCGCCGTCGCGCCGGTCGGCAGCCTGCCGCTGCTGTCGCTGGCGAACTCGCGCTTCGAACTGACCCGCGGCCACGCGGCCGATGCCGGCATCAAGAGCAGTGTGTGGAACGACCGCATCGATCTGAGCGCCAGCGCCTACTGGATCGAGCAGGACGACATCGTCACCCGCGATCCGCGCAACGCCAATCTGTCGATCCAGGGCGGCACGCAGTCCTCGCGCGGCATCGAGTTGTCCGCCTCGGCCGCGCTGACCCGCGCGCTGCGCCTGGACGCGAGCGTGGCCGCGCTGGACGCGCGCTTCGACCGTCTGCGCGAAGCCGGCGGCGTCGACCGCGCCGGCAACGTACCGCCGAACGTGCCCGAGCGCATCGCCAACCTCTACGCCAGTTATCGCTTCGACCCGGTGCCGGTCACCGTCGGCGCCGGCGCGCGCTACGTCGGCGCGTACTACACCAACAACGCCAACAGCATCCGCGTGGACAGCCACACGGTGTGGGACGCGTCGATCGCCTACCGGCTGCCGTTCGGCGAGATCGCGTTGTACGGACGCAACCTGGGCGATGCGTTCTACGCCGACTGGTCCGGCGGCGCGGCCGATCAACTGGTGATCGGCGCGCCGCGCAGCGTCGAGCTGACTTTCAAGGTGAACCTATGAGCTTGTTGCAGACCCGCACCGACGCGCTGCGCCTGGACGCCGTGCGCAAGGATTTCGGCGACCGCCATGCGCTGGACGAACTGTCGATCGCGATCGCGCCCGGCGAGGTCTACGCGTTGCTCGGCCCGAACGGCGCCGGCAAGACCACGACCTTGAACCTGATCCTGGGATTCCTGCAGCCCGAGGCCGGCCGCATCGAAGTCGCCGGGATCGACGTGGGCCGCGATCCCCTGGCCGCGCGCGCCAAGATCGCCTATCTGCCGGAAACGGTGATGCTGCATCCCAGCCTGAGCGCGATCGAGAACCTCACCTACTTCGCCTTGCTCGGCGGGCGCCGGATCGACGCGGCGCAGGCGCGCGATCTGCTCGCCGAGGCCGGCTTGCAGCCCGAAGCGCATGCGCGCCGCGCCGCCGGCTTCTCCAAGGGCATGCGGCAGAAAGTCGGGCTGGCGATCGCGCTGGCCAAGAACGCGCAACTGCTGCTGCTCGACGAACCGACCTCGGGGCTGGATGCCAGCGCGGCCAACGATCTCTCGCAAGGCGTGCGCGCCGCCGCCCAGCGCGGCATCGCGGTGTTGATGGCGACGCACGATCTGTACCGGGTCAAGGACGTGGCCCATCGCCTCGGCATTCTGCGCGCGGGGCGATTGCTCGCGCAGCGCCGCACCGCGGAACTGTCCGCGGCGCAGATCGAGGCGCTGTATCTGGAATTGCTCGCCAGCCAAGACACGGCCGCGGCATGAGCGCATCGCTGACCGGTTTCGAATGGACCTTGCTGCGCCGCGACCGCCGCGCGTGGTGGGCGCTGCTGTGCCTGGGCGCGCTGGTGTTGATCGCCTTCGCGGTGGATCTGGCGACGATCGTCGATGCCAACGCGGCCAAGGCCGACATCGCCCGCGCCGAACGCGCGCGCTGGCTGGGGCAGGGCGAGAAAGATCCGCATTCGGCCGCGCACTACAGCATTTTCGCCTTCAAGCCGACTTCGCCGCTGGCGGCGCTGGACCTGGGCGTGGAGCCCTTCGTCGGCCAGACCGTGTGGCTGGAAGCGCACGTGCAGAACGACATGCTGTACCGGCCGCAGGGCGAGGCTTCGGCGCTGCAGCGCGCCGGCTTGAGCAGCCCGGCCAGTGTGTTGATCGGCTTCGCGCCGCTGGTGGCGTTCCTGCTGGCGTTCACCGCGGTGGCGATGGACCGCGAACGCGGCACCTTGCGATTGGCTTTGGGCGCGGCGCTGCGACCGCGCGCGATCGTCGCCAGCAAGGCGGCCGCGATCTGGATGGCCTTGGTCTGGGTGTTGGTGGTGCCGGTGACCGCGTGTGCTGCGATCGCCACCGCCGCGCTCGGCGCGCTGGACGCGACCGCGGCCTTGCGCCTGGTGCTGTGGGCGGCGGCGATGGCGGTGTACCTGGGCGTGCTGACCGCGCTCGGCCTGGCCGTATCGATGCTCGCCGGCAGCGTGCGCGGCGCGCTGGCGGTTTTGTTCGGCCTGTGGATCGCCTTCGGCCTGGCGCTGCCGCGCTGGGCCAACAGCGCGGTGGAAAGCGCGCAGCCGCTGCCGTCCACGCAGACGGTCAAGCAGCAGTTGCTGGACGAGGCGCCGTCGTACTGGACCGCCGAGGACGCGAAGAAACATCAGGCCGTGCTGCTGGCCAAATACGGCGCCAAGGACCCGGCGGATCTGCGCGTGGACCTGCGTGGCGCCGAGCTGGATCTGAGCGAACGCCATTCGCACGAAGTGTTCGACCGCGTGCTCGGTGGTTTCTACGACCGCGTCGTCGCGCAGGATCGCGCCTACGCCATGCTCGGCTGGTTGTCGCCGACCGCGGCCATGCAGAGCCTGTCGCCGATGCTGGCCGGCAGCGACTTCGTCCATCACCGCCGCTTCATCGACGGCGCCGAGCGCTACCGGCGCGCGCTGGTCAATCGCATGAATCAGGACGTGATGGCGCACCCGACCGGCGAGGGCGGCGCCAAGCACACCAACGATGCGTCGCTGTGGGCGCAGATTCCCGAATTCCACCACCCCGCGCCGTCGCTGAGCGCGAACTGGCGCCACGCCGCGCCGGCCGCGGCCGCGCTGCTGGCCTGGTCGCTGGCGGCCCTGGCCTTGCTGGCGTTGGCGGCACGGAGGCTGCGTCCATGAGCGCGATCGCATTGGAAACACCGCAAATCGCCGCGCCCGCGCGCGTCGGCTTCGCCACCCTGCTGGCCTGGGAGCTGCGTCACGTCGGCCGCAGCCGGCTGTTGTGGACGGTGATCGGCCTGCTGGCCGCGGCGATGCTGTGGGGCGCGCACAGCGGCGCGGCGCTGCATCGCGCCCAGGACGCGGCGATCGAACGCAGCCGCGCCAGCGAGGCGCAGTGGATGCGGCAGATCCGCGAACGCGCGCAGCGCTACGCCGAGCCGGCGCCGGCTTCGGTGCCGTACTGGCAGGACCCGACCGACATCGCCGGCTTCAGTCGCTATTTTCTGCGCGCGCACAGCTACAAGCCGAACCTGCCGCTGTCGCCGCTGGCGGTGGGCGGCAGCGACCTGATGCCGAGTCGTCTGCCGGTGAAACTGGAAACGCCGTTCGGCGTCGAGCCGGCCTACGATTTCGAGAATCCGCGCGGGCTCGGCCTGGGCCGGTTCGACCTGGGTTTCGTGCTGGTGTATCTGCTGCCGATCGCGGTGATCGTGTTGATCGGCCTGCTGTCCACCTTCGAACGCGATCACGGCATGTTGCGCCTGATCGCCGCGCAGCGGGTCGGCCCGCGCGCGTGGCTGGGCGCGCGCGTGGCGGCGATCACCGCCTGGCTGATGCCGGCGACGCTGGCGCTGCTGTGCCTGTCGTTGTCGATCGCCGGCGCGAATCTGTCCGCGGCGATACCCGAACTGTTCGCGTCGGCGGCTCTGGTGGTGGCCTACCTGTCGTTCTGGGCCGCGCTGGGCTTCGTCGTGGTGTCCGCGTGGCCCGGCGCCGCCGGCGCGATCAGTCTGATGAGCGCGTTGTGGGCCTTGCTCGCGATCGGCCTGCCCTTGCTCGGCAGCGCGCTGTCGCAGCGGGTCGGCGATGCGCCCACGTCGGTGGCCTACGTCGACGCGCAGCGCCGCACCAACGACGCCATCGCCGCCGAGCGCGATGCGATCGTCGGCGCGATGTTCCGCGCCCGCGCCGATCTGGCGCCGGCCATCGGCAAGGTCGCCAGCATCGACTACGCCACCCGCATGAGTTTCCTCGCGCCGGAAACCGAGCGGCGACTGCAACCCTTGCAGCGTCGCCAGGAGCGCGCGCGCGATCTGCGCGAAACGGTATCGGAGTGGGCCGGCTATCTGTCGCCGCCGCTGGGCATGGAGCAGGCGCTGTCGCTGCTGGCCGGCACCGACGCGCCGCGCCAGCGCCGATTCGAGCATCAGACCCGGGTCTATCAGCTGCGTTTGCGCGAATGGTTCTATCCACGCATCCAGCGCCAGATCGCCGCGCCGACACCGCGGCCGGTCGCGAACAGCTACGGGCGGATGAACTTCGACGAATACGCGGACATCCCCGTGTACACCGGCGCCGAGCTGCCGCCGCTGGCGCGCGCGGCCGGTGTCGCGCCGATGACGGCATGGCTGTTGCTGTTGGCCGCCGGCTTGTGCGCGTTCGCGCTGCACCGCCTGCGCCGCTGGCCGACGGAGCTTTGAGCGATGAAACGCGCGAGCCTCGCATGGACCCTGGGCTGCGGCCTGGCCGCCTTCGCCGCCGCCGCCGATGCGCAGCGCGCCGGCGACAACGCCGTGACCGCGGCCGAGGACGCGTTCGGCGCGACCTTGGGCAATGAAACCATCGGCCTGTACAGCAGCAAGCAAGTACGCGGCTTCTCGCCGGTGGACGCCGGCAATGTGCGCATGGACGGCATCTACTTCGATCGCCAGGGCACGGTGCCGCCGGCCCTGGTCGAAGGCTCGACCATCCGCGTCGGCCTGTCGGCGCTGAATTATCCGTTCCCGGCGCCGACCGGCATCGTCGATTACCGCCTGAAGAAAGCCGGCGACGAGCGCGTGCTGAGCCTGCTCGGCGCGATCAACGCCTACGGCGCGCCGGCCTTGGAGTTCGACGCCAAGCTGCCGATCGTGGACGGCCGCTTCGGCATCGCCGCCAACATCGCCGTGGCGCGCGAGGAGTATTACGACGGCGCCGACGCGCGCTATGTCCGCGCCGGATTCGTGCCGCGCTGGCGGCCGACGGAGAACATCGAGATCCTGCCGTTCTGGAGCATCTCGCGCGGCCGCGACGAAGAAGTCGCGCCGACCATCATCACCGCCGGGCCGTACCGGCCGCCCCGAATCCAGCGTCGCCGTCATTTCGGCCAGGCGTGGTCGGACAACGAATACGACAGCCGCAACTACGGCGTGCTCGGCAAGGCCCGGCTGGGCGGCGACTGGGCGCTGGCCGGCGGCGTGTTCCGTTCGATCAACAACCAGCCCAGCGGTTTCGCCGAGTTGTTCACCGACACCCGCGCGGACGGCATGACGCGGGAGAAAGTCATCGCCGATCCGCGCCAGCGCTACGCCTCCACCAGCGGCGAGCTGCGGCTGAGCCGCAGCTTCCGCGAAGGCCCGCGCCTGCATGTGCTGCAAGTGGCCGTGCGCGGACGCGGGCTGGACAGCGAGTACGGCGGTTCGGCGGCGGCGATCGATTACGGCTGGCGGCCTCTGGGCGAACCGCGGCCGGTGCCGCCGCCGTCGTCGTTCGACTTCGGCCCGCGCACCCGCGATCACGTCGAGCAATGGACCGGCGGCCTGGCGTATGAAGGGCGCTGGCGCGATGTCGGCGAGCTGAGCCTGGGCATCCAGCGCAGCCGCTATCGCAAGCACGTGGACCAACCGGGCCTGGCGCGCACGAGCAGTCGCGACGATCCGTGGCTGCCCAACGCCACCGCCTCGGTGTATCTGAGCAAGACGCTGGCGCTGTACGCCGGCCACACCCGCGGGCTGGAGGAAACCGGGATCGCGCCGGACGATGCCGCCAACCGCAATCAGGCGCTGCCGGCGATCCGCACCCGCCAGACCGATGCCGGCGTGCGCTGGTCGCTGAGCCAGGACCTGAAACTGGTCGCCGGCGCTTTCGACGTGCGCAAGCCGTACTTCACCACCGACGAGCGCAACGTCTATGGCGCGATCGGCGAAGTGCGCCATCGCGGCGTCGAACTGAGCCTGAGCGGCAAGCCGGCCGAGCACTGGAGCCTGGTCGCCGGCGCGGTGCTGATGCATCCGCGGGTCAGCGGCGAAGCGGTGCAGCTGGGCCGCGTCGGCGATCGCCCGATCGGCCAGACCGAGCGCGTATTGCGCAGCGATGTCGAATACCGGCCGCCGCTGCTGCCGGGCTGGTCGTTCGATGTGTCGATGAGCCATTACGGCGAACGCGTCGCCTCGCGCGACGGCTTCAACCGCGTTCCGGCCTACACGCTGGTGGATGTCGGCGCGCGCTATCGCTTCAAGCTCGGCGCCGCGCCGGCGACCTTGCGCCTGCTGGTGGCCAACGCCGGCGACACGTTTACCTGGAACATCTACGGCAACAACAGTTTCGGCCTGACCGATGGGCGGCGCTACGTGGCGCAGCTCGCGGTGGATTTCGACGGCTGAGTCCGAAGCGCAACGGGGAGACGCGGCCATGCTGCGGCAGGATCGAATGGGGATTTCGAATCACAGTGCGGCGCCCGCGGCGCAGGACGCGTTGTTCCCGGCCGCGCGATCGGCGCGCGCGCGCACGGTGTACAGCGGCGTGTGTCACGGGACCTTGGGCGAGTTGTGGCAAGGCCCGTACGAACAGGACGGCGAACTGCATATCGGCCTGATCTCGCTGCCGGTGCGCAAGTACAGCTGGATGCACTATCTGCCCGGTGAGGACGGCGAGGACGGCGCCGATCTGGCCGGCAAGGACAAATGCCGGCGCGCGATCGGCTTGTATCTGCAGCATCACGGCAAGAGCCTGCCGCCGGGGCGCTGGAGCCACGATTCCGAATTGCCGCTGGGCAAGGGCATGGCCAGTTCCACCGCCGATCTGGTCGCGACCATCCGCTGCCTGGACCGCATCTTCGGCCTCGACACGCCGGTGCCGGCGGTGGCCGATCTGCTGCGCGGCATCGAGCGCTCCGATAGCGTGTTCCTGGACCGCTACGCGTTGTACCTCAGCGGCCGCCAGCAGATCGTGCGCAGCTTCGACAGCTCGCCGCGCCTGCACGCCTGCTACATCGACGAAGGCGGCACGGTGGAGACCGAGAAGCTCGCCGATCCGCTGCTGCGCCACTACCAGCGCCACCTGCCGTCGTACCGGCACGGTCTGCAGCAGGCCATCGAGGCCTTCGACGGCGGCGACGCGGCGGCGATCTGCGAATGCGCCACGCACAGCGCGCAACTGGCGCAGTGGGTGACGCCGAAGCCGCATTTCGAAACACTGGCGCAGCACCGGCGCGAACTCGGCGCCGACGGCATCGTCGTCGCCCACACCGGCAGCCTGCTCGGCTATCTGTTCGTGTCGCGTCCGGACGCGGCGCGCATGAGCGAGCTGTCGTCCTTCTTCCGCGGGCTGGGTCGCCAGTGCCGCTTCGCCGAGACGGGGTTGTGATGGCGCGCGCGACGAGTCTGCATACGCATATCGCCGATGCGATCAAGGCGCCCGATCTGGTGCGCCTGGGCGAGAACCTGTTCGTCGCCCGCTTCGAAACCATGAAGGTGTACTCGACCCTGGTCGCGGTCGAGCGCCTGCTCGCAAGCGGCCGCATCCGCGCGGGCGCGACGCTGATGGACAGCTCCAGCGGCATCTACGCCTACGCGCTGGCGCTGGCCTGCCACAAGTTCGGATTGCGCTGCCACATCGTCGGTTCCAAGACGGTGGACAAGACCTTGATGGTGCAGCTGCGGATTCTCGGCGCGACCATCGAGCAGGTCGAGCCGCAGGCCACCTTGAAGATGGACCAGAGCCTGCGCGTGGCGCGCATCCGCGAACTGCTCGCGGCCGATCCGGACGTGCACTGGATGCAGCAGTACCACGACGATATCCACTATCACGGTTACCAGCCGGTGGCCGACTTGATCCGCGACGCGGTCGGCGCGGGCCCGTTGAGCGTGGTCGGCGGCGTCGGCTCGGGTTGCTCCACCGGCGGGCTGGCCTGCGCCCTGCGCGAAGACGATGCGTCGCTGCAGCTGATCGGCGTGCAGCCCTTCGGCAGCATGACCTTCGGCTGCGAACACATCGAAGACCCCGGCATCATCATCGCCGGCATCGGCAGCTCGATTCCGTTCCGCAACGTGCGCCACGCTCTGTACGACCAGGTGCACTGGGTCAGCTTCGACTACGGCCTGTCCGGTTCGGTGGCGCTGCTGCGCGAGCACGCGGTGTTCGCCGGCCTGTCCACCGGCTGCTGCTATCTGGTCGCGCAACGCGAAGCGCGCCTGCATCCCGAGCGCAAGGTGATCTTCCTCGCCGCCGACACCGGCCATCGCTACGTCGAGGGCGTGTTCGCCCATTACGAGCAAGCGCTGGACCCGCGCGCGCTGCATCCCACGCCGATCGCGTCGCTCGACGAACTGACCTTGCCGTGGTCGGCGATGGCCTGGAATCGCGCCGGCTTCGATCCCGCTCCCGATACCGCCGCCACGCGCGCGCCGCACGGCGCGGCGGTCGCGGCGCACTGAACTTCGCACTCCTGAGGATTTTCCCATGGCGCATCTGTTGATGATCGAAAGCTGGGTCGGCGGCACCGGCCGCATCTTCCCGCCCGCGATCGCCCGGCTCGGGCACCGCTACACCTTCGTCACCCGCAATCGCGGCCATTACCAGGACCCGCGTTCGCGCGAGATCCACCCGGTGATCGAGCATGCCGATCACGTGCTGAGCTTCGACACCAACGAGGTTCCGGCGTTGATCGACTTCCTGCGCGCGCAGCACGCGCTGCTGAAGTTCGATGGCGTGGTGACGATCTGCGACTACTACATCGGCACCGTCGCCGAAGTCGCGCAGGCCCTGGATCTTCCGCAGGCGTTCTCGGCCAACGTGGTGATGGAACGGCGCAAGGATCAGGTGCGCGAGGCGATCGAACGCGCCGGCCTGCCCAACCCGAAATTCGCCGTGACTTCCGGCTGGGACGACACCCGCGCGCAGGCGGCGCGGATCGGCTATCCGCTGATCGCCAAGCCCACCGATCTGGCGTCCAGCGCTTTCGTGCGGCTGGTGCACGACGAAGAAGAACTGTGCGCCGCCTTCGACGCGCTGGAACAATTCCCGCGCAACTTCCGCGAGCAGGAACGGGTGCCGCTGCTGTTGCTGGAGGAGTACATGCGCGGCGAAGAGGTCAGCGTCGAGGCCTGCACCTATCGCGGCCGGACCACGATCATCGGCATCACCGACAAGAGCGTGACCGGGTTTCCGTACTTCATCGAAGACGGGCATATGTTCCCGGCCAGACTAGACGATGGCGTCGCCGCGCAGATCGAAGCCTTGGTGCGCGGCGCCCTGGACGCGGTCGGCCACGATCACGGCATCAGCCACACCGAGGTCAAGCTGACCGCCGACGGGCCGCGCATCGTCGAAATCAATCCGCGCCCGGGCGGCAACTACATCGCCGAACTGATCCAGCGGGTGACCGGTATCGACCTGCTCGACGCGCAGATCGAACTCGCCCTGGGTCGTGAACCGGACCTGCGCCGCCGCGACACCGGCGTGGCCAGCGCGGCGATCAAATTCCTGGTACCGCCGCGCGCCGGCCATGTCGTGGCGATGGAAGGCGCGCAGACCCTGGAGAGCGATCCGAACATCGAACGCTGGATCATGGCCGCGGTCGCCGGCACCGACGTCGCCGCGCCGATCGACAACGCCTGCTACATCGGCCACGTCATCGCCAGCGATGGCGAAGGCCAACAGGCGCGCGCATATGCCGAACGCGCACTGGCGCGAGTAACCCTGACCTACGCCGAAGCCCCCGCCATCTCCAGCGCCGCCTGACCCTCCACCCCCCTCCGCAATGCTTTTCCCCCCTTTGAAAAAGGGGGGGCAGGGGGGATTCGCTCTTGCTCCCCCAGCACCAAACCACCGAGACCCACGCCATGCCCTCCACCCCCCCCACCAGCGTCGCCGACCTCACCGCCGCCGTCCTTCGCGGCGACTACGGCCCCGATCCCGAGAGCCTGCACGCCGTCGGCGCCTTCTGGGTCCGGCAAAGCACCCAGTTCCCCGGCACCGACACCAAGTACCGCAACTACTACCTGGTGCTGCGGGTGGAATCGGGCTTCGGCGGCTGCTGCGTCGAGCGCGACCAACTCGACTCGGTGATCGCGGAAGAACTCTCCGGCAGCAGCGTCGCCCAGCTGCTGCGCGACGAACGCACGCCGGTGCGCATCGCCGCGCTCGACGCCTACCTGTCGCTGACCCGCCCGCATCGAGACGCCGCGCAGGCGCAGGTGTTCATGCTCCCGCATGGCACCCCGCTGCAGCGCGCGAAGGCGCGCGATCAGGCCATCGCCGGCTTGCTGGACATCGCTCCGGGCATGCGCGTGGGCCTGATCGGCGTGGTCAATCCGCTGGTGGACGCGATCCGCGCGCGCGGCGGCATCTGCCTGCCCTGCGACTTCAACCTGCAGCGCACCGCCGACGGCACCGAAGTCGCGCGCGACATGGCGCCGGTGTTGGCCCAGGCCGATCTGGTCATCGCCACTGGCATGACCCTGAGCAACGGCTCGTTCGACGAGATCCTCGCCGCGGTGCGCCTGCGCGGCATCGGGTTGATCGTCTACGCGCAGACCGGCAGCGCGATCGTGCCGCAGTTCCTGGGCCACGGCGTGGCCGCGGTGTCGGCCGAACCGTTTCCGTTCTCGCAGTTCAGCGCCGATCCCACGCCGATCCATCTGTATCGCGATGCCGGCGCCGACGCGCGCGCGGCGGCCTGAGCCGATCCGATGTCGATCGGGCAGGCGCGCGCAGACACGCAACTGAGCGAAGCCGAGCGCCGGCGCGGGCTCAACGGTCTGCTGGTCTACACCTTCTTCATGGTGACCGGCTTCGCCATGCTGATGCCGCTGGTCGCGGTGCACTACGTCAACGATGTCGGTCTGGCCGCGGCCGCGGTCGGCCTCGCGCTGGCGGTGCGGCAGTTGACCCAGCAAGGCCTCGCCTTGCTCGGCGGCGTGCTTTCGGATCGCTTCGGGGCGCGGCGGATGATCTGCCTGGGCGTGTTGCTGCGCGCGGCCGGTTTCGCCAGCCTCGCCTTCGCCGCCGATCTGCCCTTGCTGCTGGCGGCGATGGTGTTGTCGGCGCTGGGCGGGGCGATGTTCGAAGCGCCGTATCAGGCCTCGATCGCCGCGCTCACCGACGAAGGCAGCCGACCGCGTTATTACGCGATCAGCAACTGGGTCAGCGGCGTGGCCACGACCCTGGGCCCGCTGCTCGGCGTGGCCCTGCTGCATTTCGATTTCCGCATCGTGTGTTTGACCGCGGCGGCGTGCTTCGCGCTGAACTTCCTGATCACGCTGCGCCTGTTGCCGCGGGTCGAGATGCCGCCGCAACCGCCGCCGCTGCGTCACGGTCTGGATCTGGTCCGCGGCAATCGGCCGTTCGTGCGCCTGGTCGCGTTGATGATGCTGTACTGGTTCGTCGCCGTGCAGATCAACATCAGCTTCCCGCTGTTGGCGCAGCGCCTGACCGGCAGCGTCGATAGCGTCGGCGCGATGTTCGCGCTCAGCGCCGGCCTCACGGTGGCCTTGCAGTACGGCCTGGTGCGCTGGCTGGAAAAACGCCTGAGCAGCGCGCAGGTGCTGGTGCTGGGTGTGACGGTGATGTCGCTGGCCGCGGGCGCGATCGGCTTCGTCTCGGAGTTCGCCGGCTTCCTGGTTTGCGTCGCGGGCTTCTCGATCGGCGCGTTGATGACGCGGCCGACGCAACAAACCTTGATCGCCGGTCTCGCCGATCCGCGCGCGCTCGGTACCTTTCTCGGCGTGAGTTCGTTGAGCCTCGCCGTCGGTGGCGGCATCGGCAATGTCGCCGGCGGCTGGCTGATCGATCTGTCCGCGGCGCGGGAATGGCCTTGGTTGCCGTGGTCGGTGTTCTGCCTCGTCGGCCTGCTCAGCGCCGCGGGTCTGCATTGGGCCACTCGTACGCGCGGGCGCATCGAGGCCGCTGCCGCGCACTCCTGATCTCTTCCCCGTTGCTTTAGTTGCCCTCTCCTGGACTCCGGCAAGGGAGAGGGTTTTTTTTGCCAACGGCTTGCGCAATGTCTGTCGTAAACCAGCACGTCATTCCAGAAAGCCGGCCCCGCCTTACTTCGGCTGAGTCGATCATCCGGAGCCTTTGACGAGACTCCCCCAGAACGTCATTCCCGCGTTCGCGGGAATGACGAAAAAAAACGCAAGCCCTCGATCTCGAAACCATCGCGTCGCCGCGCCTACTCCGGAATCGCCGGCAACTCATCGCAGCACCGCTTGAGGAACTCACGCAGGCGCTGCACGAGCGGACTCAGCAAGCGGCGGTCGGGACAGACCAGATTCAAGGGCGCCTCTTCGCCGCGCCAGTCGCCGCACAGCACCTGCAACCGGCCGCCGCGCACTTCCTGCGAAACGTCGATCCAGGACTTGTACGCGATGCCATGCCCGGCCAGCGCCCATTGCTTGACCGCGTGGCCGTCGTCGGCGACGCGGTCGCCCTGCACGCGGATAGTGCGGTCGTCCTCGCCGCGGCGCAGGCGCCAGCG
Organism: Lysobacter sp. ISL-50; assembly: GCF_018612875.1. Taxonomy (GTDB): domain Bacteria; phylum Pseudomonadota; class Gammaproteobacteria; order Xanthomonadales; family Xanthomonadaceae; genus Lysobacter. The sequence goes on from NZ_JAGGRI010000002.1 coordinate 132,235, forward strand.
ATCGTGGATTTCGCCGCGGATCATCTGCCGCAGGCAATTGTGCTCGACCAATCGGTCCGGATGCTCCGGCGCGCCGTGGCGCGCGAGGTACTGCGGCGAGGCGCACAGCACGCGGCGGTTGTGCGGTCGCAGCGGCAACGCGATCAGGCTCGAATCCGGCGGCGGCCCGTAGCGCAGCGCGACATCCACCGGCTGCCGGTAGACGTCGGCGAAATAGTCCGACAGGTTCGCGCGCAATTGCACGTGCGGATGTTCGGCGATGAAGCGGTCCAGCCACGGCAGGATCAGGCTGCGGCCCAGGTCGGACGGCATCGACAATTGCAGTTGACCGCGCAGGTCGGCCTTGTCGCCGTGCAGCGCCTGTTCGGCGTCGTCGATGGCGCGCAGCGCCTCGCGCGCATGGGCCAGGAACCGCTCGCCTTCCACCGTCAGGCGCAGGCTGCGCGTGGAGCGCACGAACAACTGTGCGTGCAGTTCCGCCTCCAGCCGCTTGACCGTGGCGCTGGCCGCGGCCGGACTGATGTCCAGCGCCCTCGCCGCGGCCGACAGACTGCCGGCATCGGCCGCGCGCACGAACACAGTGAGGTCGGCGAAGGCCTTCATTTTCAAAATCCGGGCGAAACAGAACCGGCTTATGCCGGGTTTTTCCAGGTCGCGCAAGCGCCCAATCTGTATCCATCGCCTCGCTGGAACCGTCTCATGGCAACCGTTACCGCTCATGCCGTCGATCGCGCTGTGGCGCCGATGTGGCATTTCGATCACCTCAATCTGCAAGGCCCACCGGACTCGACGCTGATGCGTTTGTTCGGCGAGGTGATGGGACTGCGACGGCGCTATCGGCCGCCGTTCCGGGTGCCAGGCCAGTGGCTGTATCGCGGCGACGACGCATGGCTGCATCTGGTACAGCCGCCCGGCACGCGGGATGGGCCACTGCGATTGGGCCACATCGCCTTTCGCACCGATGCGCCCGCCGTGTGCGTGCTCGACCGGCTGCACGCCGCCGACCTGGCGTTCGAGATCGAGGTCGTGCCCGAGACCGGCTGCGTGCAGTTCTTCGTTTCTCTGCCCGGCGGCCTGGTGATCGAACTCGACGCGCCGGCCTAGTTCATCCGGGCCGGCGTCGCCGGCCCGTTCGATTCGCACTTCTCTCTCTCACAGGATGCACATCGCAATGAAAACTCCGACTCTGTTGTCGCTCGCCGCCGCGCTGTCATGGGCGTGCGCGGCCTTCTCCGCGCACGCCGCAGATTCTTCCGTTGTCGCCGGCACGCAGCCGAAGCTGGAAGTGGTTGCCGCGTCCGACACGCGTCCGGGCAACGTCGCCGTCTCGGCCAAGGGACGCGTGTTCGCCACCTTCCACGCGCTGGGCAATCCGAAGGTGCAACTCGGCGAGGTCAAGGACGGCCGCATCGTGCCGTATCCGAATCTGTCCTTGCAGAAGAACGGCGCCGCGCCGACGGACGCGACCTTCGACGCCATGCTCGGCCTGAGCGTGGACCGGCGCGACCGGCTGTGGGTGATCGACATGGGCCTCAACCTCGGCAAGACCCGCTTGTGGGCCTTCGATCTGCGCAAGAACGCGGTGATCGAAAAGATCGAGCTGCCCGCCGACGTCGCGCCCAAGGGCAGCTTCGTGCAGGACTTCGTCATCGACGAAAAACGCGGCTGGGCCTATCTGGCCGACATCGCCGACCCGGGCCTCATCGCGCTGAACCTGAAGACCGGAAAGGCGCGCCGGTTCGGCGGCCATGCCTCGCTGCAGGCGCAGGACATCGACATGGTGATCGACGGCCGCGTGATCCAGTTCAACGGCAAGCCGGCGCGCGTGGCGATCGATCCGATCACCTTGTCGGCTGATCGCGACACCCTGTATTTCGGCGCGATGAACGGCACCACCTGGTACCAACTGCCGACGCGATTGCTGCGCGAGGGCGCCGACGACGCCGCTATCGGCGCGGCGATCAAGCCCGCCGGCAAGAAACCGATCAGCGACGGCGCCCTGACCGATGCGGCCGGCGCGCATTACTTCACCGACGTGCAGGCGCACGCGATCGTCCGCGTCGACCGCGATGGCGTCGAGCATTCGCTGATCCGCGACTCGCGCCTGCAATGGCCGGACAACATCAGCTTCGGCCCGCGCGGCTGGATCTACGTCTCGGCCAATCAGCTCGACACCACGCCGAGCTTTACCGGCGGCGCCGACGAGGGCAAGCCGCCGTATTACCTGTATCGGTTTATGCCTCGCTGAGTGATGGGATCAGAGCCGACGCAGCAGCGCACTGCGAACGCTTTGCCCATCACCTTGGGTTGCCCTCTCCCGAAAGCCCGTAAGGGAGGGGGTTCTTTTCAGTGCATTTCGAGTGGTCAGGCGCGCATCACGTAGTGAGACCTCGACTATCAATACGGATTTAACGCATGCCCCATGCACCCAAAGTATCGGAGCTTTGCGCCATGTGATCGGAATTCCCATAATCGAACCGAGCGGAAAGGAGTGATGCATGGCCACTGTCCATCAAACGATGATCCAATCGGTTGGGCCGAAGTACCGTGACAGCCATATCGAGTCATGGAGTTATTACCGCCATCCCATCGATCAGGCCGAGGGCCGGGCTGCGGGTAATTCGCATGTCTGGAGCGATGCCAGCCCCGAAGTGCAGTCGCAGTCCATCGATGCGTTGATCGCCGCGTCCGAAGATGATGTTCAGGACACAAAGCAGTGGCGGGTGCGGCTGACCATCCACTTATCGAACTGGGCTGGGCCGTTCAAACGACTGGAGCCCCCTCTGGCCGCTCGCATTCAAAGATAGAAAAGCAACACGATTGTGGCGCCTCCGAGCGATACTCACCGCTCATGGAGAACACAACCGACAAGGAACTCTTGAAATGCCTTTTGTAAACGAATTTATTCCCGCCCTAGATGTCGAGAAGTACGGGGTCAAGGCCATCGACGAGAAATTCGTCGTTGGCGGGACCAGCGCACGTCAATGGACGGCCAATCGGCAGGAGGACATCTTTCTACGAAATGTTGCGCGAGGTGGCGGTGCCGAGTCTGAAATACGTAATCAGACTATATGGACGCTGCACTGGCACGGCGATCTTTTGATGCTTCGCCTCGACCTGCTTGACGCGACTGGCAGTCCTGGTGAGCCAGGCTGGTCGCATTGGAAATTGATTTGGCTCAATGGCAGCAATGGATTGCCTGAACACTTACGTCAATACAAAAACCAGATCATTGAGGATCTGAAAACCGCCCTGGCAGCATATCAGGGGGCTGGCGCCTACTCCGCCGCCTACTCCGACTACAGCATCACCCTGGAGATTGGGGAGGAATGCATGCTATGACGAGGCCGCTCACTGCTGAGGTGGCGGCCGAGCTATTACATAGCAACCCGAATGAATACCTGGCACCGGAGAAGCTGCGCGCACTCGCAGCACAGGTGGATGCCCACAGCTCTGGCCGACTCACGGTGCTCTGCAGCGGCAAAACTGCTGAAGGGTTTTGGCCGGCCGATGTAATCAATTCAATGATCGACGGAGACATAGAAAGCCAACACGACTGTGGTGTGCCTATGAGCGATACTCAGCGCTCATGGAGAACGCAACCGATAAGGAGCGCTTGAATGCCTTTTGTAAACGAATTCATTCCTGCCGAAGATATCGAGAAATACCGCCTCAAAGCGATCAACGCGAAATTTGTGGTTGGTGGAACCAATGCGCGCGATTGGACAGTAGATCGCGACCGAGATATCTATCTGCGCAATGTCGCGATGGGCGCTGGGGCCGAGCCGGAACTCCGCAATCAGACTACCTGGACGTTTTATTGGCATGGCGAATTGCTGACTCTTCGCCTTGACCTACTTGATGCCACTGGTGGACCGGGCGAGCCCGGCTGGTCGTTCTGGAAATTGGTTTGGCTCAATGGCAGCAACGGATTGCCCAAGCACTTGAAAGAATTAGAAACTCAGATTATTGAAGACCTGAAAGCCGCTCTGACGGTATATCAAGGGGCTGGCGTCTACTCCGCTAACTACGCCACGTACAGCATCACCTTGGAGATTGGAGAGGAGTGCGTGCTGTGACAACGCCGCTCACTGCTGACGAGGCGGCCGAGCTGCTACAGAACAACCCGAACTCGTTTTCAACCCCGGAGCAGTTGCGTGCCCTGGTGGCGCAGGTAGATGCCGACAGTTCGGGGCGCTTGACAGTACTCTACAGTGGCGCAACCGCCAAAGGCGTTTGGTCCAGCGACGTAATCAAGGCGATGGTTGAAGCTGGCGAAGATGTTCGTACTATTGACACAAGCCAAGCGGCGAAATTCCTGAAATCTCGTGATTTCTATGCCGCGCTGGCGAAATCCTATGACTTACCAGATTTTCGCACCCTCGTTGACGGGACGTACCGGGGCCCCGCCAGCGACTGGTTATATCACCCCACTGAAGGCCCCTGGGCGGACGCATCTGCACGGTTTGCGGATAAAACAGTCGGTGAAGTACGCGCGATCGTAAGCGACGCGCAACCTAACCGGGTTTTCGGCGCCATCGAGATGCCGCATGTACTCGCCAATCAGAACGTCACCACCGTGGAGGGCATTCCGCGCGAAGTGCTGGTAGCGCGTCAATCCACTCATGGAGACCAAGCCGCGTTCGAAATGGTCGTTGCACGGGCACGCGAGAACGTTGGCCGGCTGCGGGTGGCGGTGGATGACGCCGGCATGCCGCTGCGGATAGATGGTGGCCCGATCCAGCTGGATAGCCGAGCTTATTTCGCCGGAACGCAGATCGAAGGAAAGGTGCCGACGTTTACCGCGGCCACCCGTCCTCTGGCCGACACCATGAACCCGCCGACCGAATATGTGCAGGCAGGACAACGACATCTTGGCGACTGGCAAGCGCAGGTCGCGCAGAGTGAGCGTGCGATGGAAGCTGCGCGGACGGCCCCGATTAGGCGCATGGGCGCCGCTATTGGTCTTGGCGTCGCCGCCAGCGCCTATGACGCCGTACAGACGGGTTCTCGCGTAGGTGCTCTGCTATCTCAGGACAATCCGCTTGCGGCGCAATCCGCGCTCACACATTACGCGGCGCGCGGCACCGGTGGCTGGATTGGCGGCGCCGCCACCGGCTTGGCCGTGGGTTGGGAAACCGGGCCCGCGGTAATCGGCTTCGTCGCGGTGGGGGCGATCGCGGGCAGCCATGTTGGCGAGAACATCGCCAAATGGTGGGACAACAAACAGATCTACGAGCAAGAGGACAAACAGCACGTCGAATGGGAATTCAACGGTCGCCAGTGGGTCCGCGAAGAGAAGGGCGATCTGATCGATGACGGCTTCAATGTGCCGACCAAACAGTCGTTCTCCGCTCTGCCGGATAAGGCGCGCGAGCTCAATTACTATGCGAGCAACGCTGCGACGGAGCTCGCCCTCGGCAATGTCGAGCCACCGCGCGATCCCTACAACCTCCCGGCCAACGATAAAGATTCGAAGAGCCTCGGCGATGCGGATTGGAAGCGCAACGCCGAGACCGGCGACTGGCAGCGCGAAACGATCATTGCCAGGACGGATCGTGGCCATCCGCTGACCCGCACGGACACGGCGTCGCCAGCGCGCGCTGCGGAACTGGAACGTGATGCCGAGCAGGTGATCAAGGCCAACATTGCCGGTGGCCCGGCCCCCATCGCCGCGCGGTATGAGCTTGCATACAAAGCCTATGGGTGGGAATCCTTCGGTGAAGTACCGAATGCGGTCAATACTGCCCTGGCTAATGGCGATCGACTTGCCGCGTCTAACCAAGAGATCTATCGACGCGGTTCCGACGGCCAATGGAGAACTGATAGTGGCGATCTGGCACAAGGCAACACTGTCCGAGAACTCGACGGCACGCGCGGACAATTGCAGCCGGCGTTGGCCCAGCACGCCGAGCAATTGGCAGCAGCGCCTGCTTGGAAGCCGCCCACTCGCGATGATTTAGACCGAATCAATCTGCGGTCGGCGTATGAGGCTGTCGGTGTTGCACCGAATCCGGACCGGTTCGACGCGGCCTTGGAAGCCATCCAACGCACCCGCGACGCGCAAGGCATCGATCCGAACCTGACTTCCCTCTATGTGGAGCGGAACGACACGGGAAGATACGATGCCCACAGTCCGATCGTTCACCTTGCCCGAGATGCGCAGGGCGTCCATGTCGCCGCAGTGACCAGCGCGCAGGAAATCGAACTTGCACTGGTTGACCAGCGGGGCTTGAAGTCGCCGGTACCGGATATGCCTGAACTTCGGATAGCGGCATTGTCGCCACAGCAGCGCGACGCCCAGGAACAAATCATCCGCGAGGCGAACCGGCAAGGCGTATCGAACGACGAAGTGCAGCAGGTCGCGGTTGCCGCAGCGGCGGCGCCGATATATGCGGACGGTACGCCTCCGGTCCTCGAAGCCGAGGCCATCCGTGTAGTGACGGACCCAGAGCCGCCTTCAATTCCGAAGGCTGTTGAGTCCGCACCTTCGCTGCCCCAATCGCCGGTAGCGGTGGCCGAGGTGGCCGAGCCCGAACCGCAGCCGCCGATTCCCAAGGTCGCTTCACAGGCCCCTGTCGAGCCGGAAAAGCCCGAGGTCTTGGCCACCAAACCGCCGAGCCTGGACGCCGCCGCGCCGCCGCCCGCGACCGCGCCGGACGTGCGTGTGGAGGCGCCTGTGCCGCCCGCGCCGCAAATCGCCTCACCCGCGGCGGCGGATACTGTCCACGCGCCAAACGACGGCACACTCCGCCGCGGCGACACAGGACAAGAGGTCGAGCTGCTGCAGTTCCGCTTGCAACGCATCGGCTATCGCGGTCCCGAGGAAGCGCCGATTCCGGAGCGCGGACACTTCGACGCCGCGACCGAGCATGCCGTTCGCCAGTTGCAACGCGATCATGGGTTACCCGACACAGGGCTTGTTGACCCGGATACTGTCCAGGCGCTCGCTGTTGCGCAGCAAGCGAAGATCGAGTCGCAGAAGACCGCAAAAGCCGATGTTGAGCCTTCTACTCTCGAACAGAGGTCGGCGCAAGCCGAGCCGGCGCTCGCAGCGCGCGACGAGCGCAGAGTCGCGCCAGCCACTGAAGCGCTGAGTACGCCGTCGCCCGACGCCCGTGCGAATGAAGCTGCGGCTGATCGAGTCGAGCCTTCAACAGCACCTGACGAAACGCATTCCAATACGCGTGGACCGCAGTACGCACCGAGCGAGGAAGCCGCGGATAAGACCGCGCCCGAACGGGCTGCAGAGACTGCGGACCTTTCACGCCTGTCCCCTGCGGATCAGAAGATGTTCGCGAAGATCCGCGGAAACGTATCGGCCGATGTGCCGGACGAAACCGTGGCGGCGGCAATGCTTGCGGCCAAACGCAACGGTATAGCGGACGCGGAGAGCATCGGGCCGGTCGGTGTCGCCAACGGGAAGCTGTGGGTAGGCGCACACACGCCTGGATTCCATACCGGGGTCTCTGCCACCGGCCCGGCCCCATCGATGCAGGACACCTTGCGCGAGACGCAGTCGTTCAATCAGCAACTGGCGCAGGAGGCCCCACAGCGTGGGCCGGACGACCCTAGTCAGGGTCCGCGAAGATAGGCGAGAGAGATCAAGGTGATCAGCGCGCCATACATGGCCTGTTTGCTCGCCGATCAACGCGCCGGCCCGTATGTAGTCGGCGTCGGTGGCCTACTCGCGGACGTGATGAGGGCGCTCAAGGGGACGCACTTCAACGCGCATGCGCTGCCGGCGACCTTGGCTTGATCGCCTGGTTAGCGTGGTTCGAACGGGTGGAAACGTATTCCGCCGCGCGTACGCATGCGGCCAAAATCCGGCGTTGGCCCCATCGCTGGCAGGGCCGCTTAAGGCAGGGCTACTCAGGTCTTCTGTGTATTGCGGCAATGAGCCGGGTCTGACGCTGGGCGATCCGCCCTTGCGACCCCACAGCCAAACTTATTCCCCACCCACAAACCCGAACTGCCGCCACGCCTCGAACACCACCACCGCGACGGTGTTGGACAGATTCAGGCTGCGATTGTCCGGACGCATCGGCAGGCGCAGGCGTTGTTCGGGCGGGATCGAGTCCAGCACCTCCTGCGGCAGGCCGCGGGTTTCCGGGCCGAACAAGAAGGCGTCGCCGGCGGCGTAATGCGGGGTGTCGAAGCGGGTGCGGCTGCGCGTGCTCAGGGCGAACAGGCGCGGCGCGGCGCCCTGCGCTTCGCCGATCGCGGCCAGCGCCGCGTCCAGGCTGTCGTGCACGCGCAGGCTGGCGTACTCGTGATAGTCCAGGCCGGCGCGCTTGAGCTGCTTGTCTTCCAGGGTGAAACCCAACGGCGCGATCAGGTGCAGGCGGGCGCCGGTGTTCGCGCACAGGCGGATCACGTTGCCGGTGTTGGGCGGAATCTCGGGCTGGTAGAGGATGACGTTGAACATGCGCGCATTATGCGGCTTGGCCGCGGCGCCGGGCCCGCGCCGCGCTCCGGCCCAATGCCGGCGCCGGGGCCGCGCCTGAGCGCCAGGAACGCAAAAGCGCCCGGCTTCCCCCTGTGACCGCCGGCCCATGCCCGTCGCGGCGGCGGCGCCTAAGATGACCGCTTTGGTCCGTCCGCGGACGCCCTATCAGTCGGAGTTGTCATGTCGAAGTCCCCGTCGTCCGCCCTCGCGCCGCGCCGCGCCCGTCCGCGCGTGGCCGCGCTCGCCCTGGCCCTGGGAGTCGCGCTGGTCGGCGGGGCGATCGCACCGGCGGCGGCCGCGGCCAAGGACAACGCCAGCGTCAGCATCGCCTTCGACGAATTCACCCTGCCCAACGGTTTGCGCGTGATCGTGCACACCGACACCAAGGCGCCGATCGTCGCGGTCAACGTGTGGTACCACGTCGGCAGCAAGAACGAGCAGCCCGGCCGCACCGGCTTCGCGCATCTGTTCGAACATCTGATGTTCCAGGGCTCGGAGAACTACAAGGGCGAGTTCTTCACTCCGTTCGAACTGGTCGGCACCACCGACCAGAACGGCACCACCAACGTCGATCGCACCAATTATTTCCAGAACGTGCCGACCACCGCGCTGGACATGGCGCTGTGGATGGAATCCGACCGCATGGGCCACCTGCTCGGCGCGATCGATCAGAAGACTCTCGACGAACAGCGCGGCGTGGTCCAGAACGAGAAGCGCCAGGGCGAGAACCAGCCCTACGGCCGCCGCATCAGCGCCAGGCTCTATGAGGCGCTGTATCCGGCCGATCATCCCTACAGCTGGCAGACCATCGGCTCGATGGCCGACCTCGACGCGGCCTCGCTGGGCGACGTCAAGACCTGGTTCCGCAGCTGGTACGGCCCCAACAACGCGGTGCTGGTGCTGGCCGGCGACATCGATCTGAAGACGGCGAAGGAAAAGGTGCTGCGTTTCTTCGGCGACATTCCCGCCAGCGCGACCCTGCCCGACATGGCCACGCGCATTCCCAAGCGCGATCGCGACACGGAAGAAACCATTCCCGACCGCGTGCCGCAGGCGCGCGTGTACCGCGGCTGGCCGGTCGCCCAGTACGGCGCGGCCGACGGCGTGGACCTGCAATTGTTCGCGCAGGTGCTCGGCGGCAGCGCGGCCTCGCGCCTGGACGCGCGCCTGGTCCACGCCGACCGGATCGCCGACAGCGCCAGCGTGTCGATCAACGACGCCGAAATCAGCGGCACCCTGGTGGTCGTAGCCAACGTCAAGCAAGGCGTGGAGCCGGCGAAAGTGCGCGCGGCCATCGACGAGGAAATCAAGCGCCTGATCGCGCAGGGCCCGAGCGCGCAGGAGCTGGAACAGGCCAAGACCTCCACCCGCGCCGAGTTCGTGCGCGGGGTCGAGCGCATCGGCGGATTCGGCGGCAAGTCCGACGTGCTGGCGCGTTGCGCGGTGTTCCTGGGCAAGGCCGATTGCTATCGCGACGAACTCAAGGACCTCGACAAGGCCAGCGTCGCCAGCGTGCAGGCGGCCGGGCGCAAATGGCTGGGCGTGGGCTCGCACACCATCGTGGTGCAGCCTGGCGACAAGCCGGCTTCCTCGCTGCCGGAAACGGTGAGCGCGGCGCCGGCCAAGCAGCCGGCGCCGATTCCGGCGGCCGATCCGCGCTTCAAGACGGTGCAGTCCGATCTCGACCGCGGCCTGGGCGTGCCGCAGACACAGAGCTTCCCCGCGCTGAAGTTCCCCGCGCAGCAGACCGCGCAGCTCAGCAACGGCATGCAGGTGGTGCTGGTCGAGCGCCACGAAACCCCGATCGTGCAGTTGCAGGTGGAATTCCCCGGCGGCTTCAGCGCCGACCAGGGCCGCAAGGCCGGCACCGCCAGTTTCGCCATGGCCATGCTCGACGAAGGCGCCGGCGATTACGGCGCGCTGCAGTTGTCGGCGCGCAAGGAAGCCCTGGGCGCGGAGCTGAGCAGCAACGCCAGCCTCGACAGCGCCAGCGTCGCCTTGTCGGCGCTGACGGACAAACTCGATCCGTCGTTGGACCTGCTGTCCGACGTGATCCGCCGCCCGCGTTTCGACGCGGCCGAGATCGAACGCGTGCGCGCGCAGTGGCTGGCCGGCATCAAGCAGGAAAAAGCGCGTCCGCAGACCGCGGCGCTGCGCGTGCTGCCGCCGCTGCTGTACGGCGCGGGCCATGCCTACGCGATTCCGTTCACCGGCACCGGCACCGAAAGCTCGATCGCCGCGCTCAAGCGCGAGGATCTGCTCGCTTTCCATGGCGACTGGCTGCAGCCGCGGCGCGCGCGGGTGATCGTGGTCGGCGATACGACGCTGGCGCAGATCGTGCCGCAGCTGGAACGCCGCTTCGGCGACTGGAAGGGCGCCAGCGACGCGCCGGCGCTGCCGAATCTGGCTCAGGTCGCGCGTCCGGCCAAGCCGCGCGTGTTCCTGGTCGATCAGCCCGGCGCGATCCAGTCCAACATCTACGTCGGCGAACTGATCGCGCCGACCGGCGACGCCGGCACCATCGATTTCGATTTCGCCAACGGCGTGCTCGGCGGCGAATTCAGTTCGCGTCTGAACATGAACCTGCGCGAGGACAAGCACTGGGCCTACGGGTCCTACAGCGGCTCGGGCAACGCGCTGGGCCAGCGGCCGTGGATCGCGCAAGCGGCGGTGCAGTCGGACAAGACCGTCGAATCGCTGGGCGAGCTCAAACGCGAGATCGAAGCCTTCACCAGCGGCAGCAAGCCGGTCACCGAAACCGAAGTGGTCAAGATCCGCGCCGCCAACACCCTGAGCCTGCCGGGCGCGTACGAGACCACCGACGCGCTGATGGCGCAGGTCGGTTCGGACCTGCGTTACGGCCGTCCGAGCGATTTCATCCTCAAGTACAAGGCGCGCAACGACGCGATGACGCCGGCGCTGACCCAGGCCGCGGCCAAGGCGCTGGAGCCGAAGGCCTTGACCTGGGTGGTGGTCGGCGACCTGTCCAAGATCGAGCAGCCGGTGCGCGCGCTGGGCATCGGCGAGGTGCAGGTAATCGACAACGACGGCAAGCCGGTGCGGTGAGTGCGCCGATGGTGTGAGGTCTTCGGTTTGTCGATGACGAAAAAAGCGCGGGCCGCATCTTTGGATGCGGCCCGTCGCGTTTGCGGGGCTTTTGTTAGAGGAGATTTTGTAGGAAAGGCTTTTGTGGGAAGGGCTTCAGCCCCGATGCTTTTCGATCAGTTGAATCGAAACTCCATTCGGATCACCGCGATCCGAGCGAAGAGCATCGGGGCTGAAGCCCCTCCCACAAAAGCCCCGCCCGCATTCCTACCGCGCTCAGCCGATTCCGGCGACAATGCGCCCGGTCGAACCGAATCCTTATCCGAGGTCCTCATGCGCGCACCCGCACTTCCGTCCCTGGCCGCGACTGTCCTGGCCCTGAGCGTTTCGGCATGCACCTGGGTGAACATGGCGCCCGGCGCGCAGGCGGTGCGCGTGGTCTCCCCCGGCTCGGCGCCTTCGTGCGAGAAGCGCGGCGAAGTCGCGGTGGCGGTCAAGCACAACGTCGCCTTCTACGAGCGCAACGCGCTGCGCGTGCGCGAGGAACTGGAAACCCTGGCCCGCAACGAAGCCCCCGGCCTGCAGGCCGACACCATCCAGCCGCTGGCCGAACCCTCGCAGGGACAGCAGCGTTTTGCGGCTTATCGATGCGGTTCCGGTGCCGCTCCGGCGAGCCCTGCTGCGCAAAATCCTGCTTCCGGCAGCGCCCAGACCTACCCGATCGGCGGTTAAGCGGGTTTCCAGACGCGGCCGTACGGATTTTTCTGGGTGATTTAATCGAAGTAATCGATTGTTTTTGAAAGCATTTGTGCGCAAGGCCGTAGCCGCGGCCCCGGTTTCGACCGGACATTAGCTAATGCGCATGGTCAGGGAAGGCGCTAATCTGTCGCACTTTCTGTCCGCGAAGGGTTTGTCGCCCATGCTGTTCCAACACGTAGCCATCGCTGGCCTCGCTCACGTCGATGCCCCGCGAAAGCTGACCTCGGAGGAGATCAACGCCCGGCTCAAGCCGACGCTCGATCGCCTCGGCATCAAGGTCGATGTTCTGCAGAACGTCGCCGGCGTGCGCGAGCGTCGTTTGTGGGACGGCGAAATGAAGCCCTCCGACGCCGCCACCCTGGCCGGCGTCAAGGCGCTCGCCGATGCGGGCATCGATACCGACCGTATCGGCCTGCTGGTCAACACCTCGGTCAGCCGCGACTACCTGGAACCGTCCACGGCCAGCATCGTCGCCGGCAATCTGCGCCTGGGCGAGAACTGCCAGAACTTCGACGTCGCCAACGCCTGCCTGGCCTTCATCAACGGCATGGACATCGCCAGCCGCATGATCGAGCGCGGCGAGATCGACTACGCCCTGATCGTCGATGGCGAAACCGCGAACAAGGCCTACGAGAAGACCCTCGAACGCCTCAGCGGCGAAGGCGTCACCGAATCGCAACTGCGCGATGAGATGGCCACGCTTACCCTCGGCTCCGGCGCCGCGGCGATGGTGCTGGCGCGCTCCGAGCTCGCTCCGGGCGCTCCGCGCTACCGCGGCGGCGTGACCCGTTCGGCGACCGAGTGGAATCATCTGTGCGTGGGCGATCTGCACCACGACCGCATGATCGCCGACGGCCGCATGTTGATGATCGAAGGCCTCAAGCTCGGCCACAAGACCTTCGCCGCCGCGCGCGCCGCGCTCGGCTGGGCGGTGGAAGAGCTGGACGAATTCGTGATCCATCAGGTCAGCCGCGCGCACACCCAGGCCTTCCTCAAGGCCTTCGGCATCGACCCGAAGAAGGTCATGACCATCTTCGGCGAGCACGGCAACATCGGCCCGGCCTCGGTGCCGATCGTGTTGAGCAAGCTGCGCGAGATGGGCCGCCTGAAGAAAGGCAACCGCGTCGCGCTGCTCGGCATCGGTTCGGGCTTGAACTGCTCGATGGCCGAAGTGGTCTGGTAAAGGCTGCATGATCGGCGCGGCTTCGATGCCGCGACAATCGAAGTAACGAAGGCCCGGTGCGAAAGCATCGGGCCTTTTGCTTTCTGGGGCAGCTCTTGTGGGGTGCTTTTGTGGACTGCTCTTGTGGGAGGGGCTTCAGCCCCGATGCTTTTCTTTCCGATCGCGACAATCTCCCAAGCGGATTCGACTCATCTGATCGAAAAGCATCGGGGCTGAAGCCCCTCCCACAAGAGCCCCTATGCTTTTGCAATACGGGACCGGCCTCACGCTTGCTATAGTCGAGGCTTATCCGCGCGAGCGCCGCAACGGCCGCCGCGCCAAGGACCGATTCATCACCCGCAACGGAGTTGCCGACATGGCCCAGCCCAAAAGCCACCTCGAGATCGCCCTGGCCTCGATCCCCGTGTTCACCAACGACGGCACGCTCGACGTCGCCGAACTGCAGAAGCTGCTCGACCTCGCATTGCGCGACAAGATCGTCGATGAAGACGAAAAGCGCGTGCTCGGCAATATTTTCAAGCAGGCCGAACTCGGTCAGCTCGATGCGCAAGTGAAGCGCCGCATCGACGAAGCGCGCGCCCTGCACGGTATTGAGGCCTGAACCCGGGCGGCGGTCGCCAGACCGCCGCCATCGCCCGGCCCGCCGCGCCGCCGTCCGCAGCGGCCGGCTGGCACGCGGGCCGTGAGCCGTTCGCGCCGCAAACCCCGAGCTTTGCGGTTGCCGGGTCGGTTCCGATCCCGGTGCCGCGCCCGCCCGGGCGTCGTTGGTCCGCCGGATATGTCTGTTCAAGTCATTGAATATTAAAGAATCGACGGCGTGTCGGGCGGTTCGCCACACCGTTCGTCGGTTCTTACATGTCATGTGTTGCCAATGTCACATGTGATGAATTAACGTGAACGACATGGAACGCCGATCCTCCGCTTACTACCAGCGCCGTCATCGCGAACGACTTCGCGAGAAGGGGCTGATCAAGAAGGAGTTGTGGGTGCTGCCCGAGTTCGCGGACGAACTGGGAGCGGTGGAGAAGCGGATGCGGCAGCCGCGTGGTGCGGCGCCGGGGCGTGGACGCGTGGAGAGCAGCATGAACGACGGCAAGGTCTGGACGTCCGCCGGTCTGTACGACGCTTTGTCGCAGGCGGAGGAATTCGTTTACGGCGATTCGGTGATCGAACTGATCGACGGCGCGCAGGCCAGTCTGCATCTGGTGATGGCCGAGTACGGCGATCTGCCCTTGTTCCTGGCCGTGGTCGGCGAGCAGATCGTGGTCGAGGCGCTGCTGTGGCCGGTCTCGCACGTGCGCGACCCGGCCGCGTTCAACGAAGAAGTGCTGCGCACCCACAAGGTGATCTTTCCCTTGTCCACCATCGGCATCGAAACCCTGGCCGACGGCGAGGACGCGTACATGATGTTCGGCTCGCTCAGCGCATCCTCGTCGCTGTCCAACGTGCTGTACGAGATCGAGACCCTGGCCGACAACGTCATCAAGGCCACCGAGGCCTATGAGATGCAGCTGCTGGAGGCCGCCTGATGTCCAGGTCCGAAGGCGGCGGCAATATCTGGAGCAAGCTGCTGACCTCGCTGCGCGGCGGCGCGCAGGATCTCGGCGACGGCTGGGTGGACAGCCGCGCGCTGCGCATCCTGGACCAGGAAATCCGCGATTGCGATCTGGACCTGCGCCAGTCGCGCGAGTCGCTCGCGCATCTGCTCGCGCGCCACACCCTGGCCGAGCGCGCGCTGAGCGAGCTGGGCGACAAGGTCGGCGAATACGAAGGCTATGCGATCAAGGCGATGGAAAGCGGCGACGAGGCCCTGGCGCGTGAAGTCGCGGACAAGATCGTGCAGCTCGAATCCAACCGAAGCGACGATCAACGCCATGTCCAGGAACTGGCCGCCAGCGCCGCCGAGCTGCGCAAGTCCGTGGCGATGGCCGAAGGCAACATCCGCCGCCTCAAACAACAGCTGGACACGGTGAAAGCCACGCAGAGCGTGCAGCGCGCGCAAGCCGCGGTCGCCCAGCGCTACGCCGGCCCGCACAACAAGCTGCAGACCGCGATCGACTCATTGGCGCGGATCAAACAGAAACAGGCCGAGCGCGGCGCGCGCATGGAAGCGGCGGCCGAGCTGGCGCGCGGCGATCGCGGCGATGCGCTGGAACGTAAATTGCGCGACGCCGGGATCATGCCCGACGACGCCGGCGCCGAGGCGGTGCTGTTGAGGTTGCGACAAAAAATGCCGGACTGACCGGTTCGATGCAGGGGCCGTCAGGACGACGGCGAGCGGGGGAGGGAAGCGAATGTTGGAATTCTTCAGTACGATTTTCACGCTGCCGACGGCGTTCTACACGGTGTTGTTCGGCGTGGTCATCTGCTATTGGCTGCTGTCCGCGCTCGGGCTGGTCGGCGGCGAGATGATCGACGGCTGGATCGGCGGCGATCTGCACGGCCATGGCCACGGCCTGGGCGATCACACCCTCGCCGACGGCGCCCATCAACATCACGAAGGCGTGTTCGATCCGCTGATGCGCCTGGGCCTGGGCGGCATTCCGATCACCGTCGTGCTCAGCACGCTGGTCGGCGTGTCCTGGGGCCTGACCTACCTGGCCGACGTGTACCTGCTGAACCTGCTGCCGACCGCGCTGCTGCGCATCGCCGGCGGCGCGGTGGTCATTGTCGTCGCCTTCGCCCTGGCCATTCCGGTGGCGGCCTTCGTGCTGCGCCCGGTGCGCAAGCTGCTGCGCAAGATGCAGCCCGGCCCGCCGCGGCCGATCCTGGGCCAGACCGCGGTGATCCGCTCGCCGGTCAACCGCGTCACCGGCACCGCCAGCGTCGAAGACGGCGGCGCGGGGCTGATCCTGCAGATCCGCGAAGACGATCCGCAACGCTTCAAGCGCGGCGACCGCGTCGTGCTCATCGAATACATCGAAGACCAGAACGCTTACCGCGTGGTCAGCGAAGACGAATTCCGCGGCGCCTGACGCCTCACGGCGACATTGCGTCCTTACCGTTACGGCCGCCGCGTCCGTAACACAAGTAGTCGAGTCATAGGGAGATGCAAATGGGTACTGCAATCATGGTGCTGACGCTGATCGGCGTCGCCGTGCTGATCGTGTTCGTGATGTTGCTGATGTTCAAGGCCTTCTACATCAAGGTCCCGCAGGGCACGGCCCTGATCGTCAACGACATGTCCGCCACGCCGAAGGTGCACTTCACCGGCGCGCTGGTGTATCCGGTGATCTACAAGAAGGAGTTCATGCAGATCTCCTTGATCACCCTGGAAGTGGATCGCCGCGCCAAGGACGGACTGATCTGCAAGGACAACATGCGCGCCGACATCACCGTCGCGTTCTACCTGCGCGTCAACGAGACCCAGCAGGATGTGCTCAAGGTCGCCAAGGCGATCGGCGTGGACCGCGCTTCGGACCGCACCGCGGTCAACGAGCTGTTCAACGCGAAGTTCTCCGAGGCGCTCAAGACCGTCGGCAAGCAGATCGAGTTCGTCAAGCTGTTCGAGAACCGGCAGGAATTCCGCGACCGCATCATCGAGGTGATCGGCAACGATCTCAACGGCTATGTGCTCGAAGACGTCGCCATCGACTACCTGGAGCAGACGCCGAAGTCGTCGCTGGACCCGACCAACATCCTCGACGCCGAAGGCATCCGCAAGATCACCGAGCTGACCGCGGCGCAGAACGTCATCACCAACGAGCTCGAACGCAACGAGCAGCTGGCGATCACCAAGAAGAACGTCGAGACCCGCGAAGCCATGCTCGCGCTCGAGCGCCAGCAGGCCGACGCCGAGGCGCGGCAGAAGCGCGAGATCCAGACCATCCAGGCGCGCGAGCAGGCCGAGACCGCCAAGGTGCAGGAAGAAGAGCGGCTGAAGTCGGAGAACGCGCGCATTTCGGTGCAGGAGCAGCTCGACATCCGCGAGCAGAACCGCCAGCGCGAGGTCGAAGTCGCGCAGCAGAACCGCCAGCGCGCGGTGGTGATCGAGGTCGAGAAGGTCACCCGCGCCAAGGATCTGGAAATCGTCGCGCGCGAACGCGAGGTCGAGCTCAACCGGATCGAGAAGGAAAAAGCGCTGGAAGAACAGCGCAAGGAAATCGCCAACGTGATCCGCGACCGCATCGCGGTCGAGAAGACCGTGGCCCAGGAAGAAGAGCGGATCAAGGAAGTGCGCCAGGTGTCGGAGGCCGACCGCGCCAAGCAGGTGATGGTGCTGCACGCCCAGGCCAAGGCCGAGGAAGAGCTGGTGCGTCAGGTCAAGCAGGCCGAGGCCGACGAGACCGCGTCCCGGCACAAGGCGGTGGAAATCACCACCCTGGCCCAGGCCGAGCTGGAATCGGCCGGCAAGCAGTCCGAAGCCAAGAAGAAGATGGCCGAAGGCATCGAGGCCGAGCGCGCGGCGCCGGGCCTGGCCGATGCGCGGGTGCGCGAAATCACCGCCGCGGCGATCGAGAAGGAAGGCATGGCCAAGGCGCGCGTGGTCGCCGAGACCATGGGCGCGGAAGCCAAGGGCGATCAGGAAAAGGGCATGGCGCAGGCGCGGGTGATGGAAGCGCAGGCCGACGCCAAGCAGAAGCTGGGCCTGTCCGACGCCAAGGTGCTGGAAGAGAACCTGTTCGCGCAGGCGCGCGGCGAAGAACAGCTCGGCGCGGCCAAGGCCAAGGCCAACCGCGACCTGGGCTTGTCCGAGGCCGAGGTGCTGCTGCAGAAGTTCAAGTCCGAGGCCGAGGGCCTGTCGCAGAAGTTCGGCGCGCTCGATTCGCTCAGCGATCAGGCCCGCGCCCACGAAGAATTCCGCATGCAACTGGAAAAGAACTTCGAGCAGGCCATCGCCGGCATCGCCGCCAACAAGGACATCGCCAAGGAACAGTCCGACGTGCTGGCCGCGGCGCTCAGCAAGGCCAACATCGACATCGTCGGCGGCGAAGGCGCGTTCTTCGACTCCTTCGCCAAGGCCCTGTCGGTGGGCAAGGCGATCGAAGGCGTCGCCGGCAAGAGCCCGATCGTGCAGGACGTGCTGCAGCGGCTGCTGGCCAAGGCCGACGGCAAGAGCGACAGCAAGGCCGCGGGCGAGACCACGCTCGACTCCTGAGCGCGCGCCTGACCAGGGAATGCGCCGCCGCGCGGCGGCGCATCGGATTGACGTCCGTGGCGCGCATGTCGCGCCGCGGGCAGGACCGGTAGGACGAACCACTGATGGCGCAGACCAACCCGACCGCGGCCGCGGGCGAGATTTCCAACGACAGCGCGAAGGCGGCCCATGCCGCGGTCGACCAGGCCGTGGCCCAGGGCGGCGCCTATGAAGTGCTGAGCAAGCGCCTGGCCGAGCAGGGCCTGCGCTTGCGCGGCATCGCCGACGGCTTGAACAAGCAGCGCTTGAGCGAGTTCGGCGGCAGCCAGATGGAAGTCATCGGGCGGTTTCGCATCCGCACCGAGAACAACTGCGTCGCGCGCGACATCGTGCAGGTCGGCGAGCACCTGGTGTTCGGTTACAACGTGTTCCTGGGCCTGAAGAAGGAAACCACGGTCGCGGACGTATTCTCCCTGTACAAGCTGGTGCAGGGGCCGGAGGGCTTTGATGTCACGCCGGTCGATCTCAAGGGCAGCTTCCTCGGCATCGACAGCTTCGTGCAGGATTTCCGCGAGCTGTACGCGTACTACAAGCACACCCGGCTGATCCAGTTGATCGTGCGCGACAGCAAGCTGCTGGCGGCGTTCCAGATCGGCGAACGCATCACCGACCTGCGCGTGTTCCGCTGGTCGGTCTCACCCGACGGCGAGGTGCGCTACATCGACAACCGCGGTGAGCGCGACATCGCGCTGCCGGCGCCGTTCGATTTCGAATGGACCCGCGCCACCCGCGAGATGGTGGTCAACGGCCGCCATCCGCATCTGAACATTCTCGACAGCGTGTTCGTGGAGACGGTCAACGGCGATCTCACCGTCAAGATCGAGAACAACACCGAGGACGGCCAGGGCATCTACCGCGAGCCGGTGGCGGACAAGACCCAATCGCTGGACGACGCGCAGGTCGATTTCGCCAAGGTCGGCAGCCTGATCCTGCTCAAGATCCTGCCTTACCGCGAAGAGCAATGGCGCTATCTGGTGTTCAACACCCTGACCGGCAAGGTGCTGCGCCTGGACGCGATCGGCCTGGCCTGCATCCAGTTGCCGGAAGACCACGGCATCATCTTTCCGGGCGGCTATTACCTGCAAAACGGCGAACACAAGAGCTTCGACCAGTCGATGGACGGCATGCGCTACAAGCGCAGCATCCGTTCGCCCAACGGCGAGGACGTGCTCTACCTGTTCTACGAGCCCGAGCAGGGCCGCACCGCGATGTTCACCTACAACATGATCGAGCGGCGCCTGCAGACGCCGATCTTCGGTCACGGCTACGCGCGCCTGGAAGACGGGCGCATGGTGATCTTCGCCAGCGAAAGCGACGAGCCGACCCGCGTGCACCCCATGCAGGTCTGGCAGACGCCCTACGCCAGCGACGAATACGCCGCGCGCCAGCCGGCCGGCAACACCTTCATGGGCAAGATCGGCAACGCCGAACTGGTGCGCGGGGTGTCCGAGCTGATCAGCCTGAGCCGCGAGATCGACGCCACCGAGGTGTCGGCGCAGCGCTACGGCCTGCTCGCGCAGAACACGCGGCGCCTGTTCGATGCTCACCATTGGTTGTCGGACCCGAATTGCGGCGATGTCGCGCCGCTGCTGCGCGAGATCGCCGCCACCGCCGAGTCGGTGCTGGACGAATACGAGAAAGTCGAAGGCATCCGCAGCCAGTCCGACCGCGCCATGCGCGAGGCCCAGAGCAAGCAGAAAACCCTGCTCGACAGCCTGCAGCCGGAGAACTGGGAAAAAGTCCAGGAATTCGTCGACGCGCTCAACGGCCTGACCGCGCAGCGCGGGCATCTGCTGACGATTCGCGAATACCGCTACATCGATGTCGGCGCGATCGACGCGATGGAGAAGGCGCTGGTCGTCGAGCACGAGCGCATCGGCGCGGCCACCGGCGCCTTCCTCGCCGGCGACAAGGCGCTGGCGCCGCTGGCCGAGCGATTGCAGGCGCTGGACGCGCAGGCGCAGCAGGCGAACACGGTGTCGCAACTGGCCGAACCGCTGGCGCAGATGCAGGCCATGTCCGGCGACCTGGACATGCTCTCGGCGTTGATGGCGACGCTGAAGGTCGAGGACGCGACCCAGCGCACCCGCATCGTCGAATCGATCTCGCAGATCTACGCCAGGCTCAATCAGGCCAAGGCGCGCGCCGATCAGCGTCGCAAGAGCCTGGGTTCGGCCGAATCGGTGGCCCAGTTCGGCGCGCAGTTCACCTTGTTCGGGCAGAGCATCGCCAGCGCGCTGTCGCTGGCGCAGGACCCGGAGAAGGCCGACGAACAACTCTCGCGGCTGATGGTGCAGTTGGAGGAACTGGAGAGCCAGTTCGGCGAGCACGAAGCCTTCCTCGGCGACATCCTGTCCAAGCGCGAAGAGCTGCTGGAAACCTTCGAAGCGCACAAGCAGACCCTGCTCGACGATCGCCAGCGCAAGGCGCAGGCGGTCATGGACGCGGCCACGCGCATTCTCGAAGGGCTGGGCCGGCGCACCGCGCGCTTCGCCAGCGCGGACGAGCTGAACGCCTTCTTCGCCGGCGACGCGCTGATCCTCAAGCTGCGCGAGCTGGCCGAGCGCCTGCGCGCGCTCAAGGACAGCGTCAAGGCCGACGACGTCGAAGCGCGCCTGAAGGGCGCGCGCGATCAGGCGGTGCGCGCGCTGCGCGACCGCAGCGAGCTGTTCGAGGCCGGCGGCGATGTGATCAAGCTCGGCCCGCGCCATCGCTTCAGCGTCAACACGCAGGAACTCGACCTGACCCTGCTGCCGCGCGGGGAAACGCTCAACCTGCATCTGACCGGCACGGATTTCTTCGAGCCGCTGGACAACCCCGACCTGGACGCCGCGCGCGCCTACTGGGGCGTGTCGATGGATTCCGAATCGCCGCAGCTCTCGCGCGGCGAGTATCTGGCCGGGCTGGTGATCGAAGCCGCGCTGGCCAATCGCGACGGCCTGAGCATGGACCTGCTGCGGCAACAGCTGGCGCAGCCCGAGGCGTTGGCGCGCAGCGTGCGCGATTTCGCCGCGCCGCGTTACCGCGAAGGCTACGAGAAGGGCATCCACGATCACGATGCCACGTTGATCCTGCAGGCCTTGCTGCCGCTGCGCGACAGCGCCGGCAGTCTCGCCTTCGAACCGGCCGCGCGGGCCTGGGCGGCGCTGTTCTGGTCGCAGGCCGGCGAACAGGGCGAGGCGGTGCAGTGGCCCGAACGCGCGCGCACCGCGGCCGACATCGAGCGCCTGTTCGGCAGCGCCGCCGGACTGGAAGCGCTGCGCGGCGAAGTCGCCGCGGCGATGAACGCCTATGCGCAGGCGCACAGCCTGCCGATCGATCCGGCGCTGACGCCGCGCGCGGCCGAGTACCTGGTGCTGGAGCTGTCGGCCGAGCGTCCGCAGTTCGTGTTCAGCAAATACGCGCAGCAGTTGTTGAACGCGCTGCGCGAGAAGCTGACCGCCGCGCGCATGTGGGACGGCTTCGCCCAGACCCTGGACGCACTGCGCGAGCGCCCGGCGGCGCGCTGGGCGCTGGCGATGAACTGGATCGAAGCGATGGCGCGCAGCCCGGAGCTGGCGCCGATCGCCGCTTACGCCGCCGAGGCCGCGACCTTGTTGCTGCTCGACGGCGAGTTCGCGAAGAAGGTCACCGAAACCGAACTCAGCGCGAGCGTGCAGGGGCTGCTCGGCGAGCACCCGCGGGTCAAGGAGGGACGGATGACGCTGGCGATCGACGACTGGTCGGCGCGCCTGCGTCACCATCGCGAGCACTTCGTGCCCGGCTTCCAGCGCTATCAGGCCCTGCGCCAGCAGATCGTCGGGCGCGAGCGCCATGCGCTGCGCCTGGACGAATTCAAGCCGCGTCCGCTGAGCTCGTTCGTGCGCAACAAGCTGATCAACGACGTCTACCTGTCGGTGATCGGCGACAACCTCGCCAAGCAGATGGGCACGGTCGGCGAGAGCAAGCGCAGCGATCTGATGGGCCTGCTGATGATGATCTCGCCGCCGGGCTACGGCAAAACCACGCTGATGGAGTACGTGGCGCACCGGCTGGGCCTGATCTTCATGAAGATCAACGGCCCCGCGCTCGGCCATGAGGTGCGTTCGCTCGATCCGGCCCAGGCGCCGGACGCGACCTCGCGCCAGGAGCTGGAGAAACTCAATCTGGCCCTGGAAATGGGCAACAACGTGATGCTGTACGTCGACGACATCCAGCACACCCATCCCGAATTCCTGCAGAAGTTCATCTCCTTGTGCGACGGCACCCGCCGCATCGAGGGCGTGTGGAAGGGCCGCACGCGCACTTACGACATGCGCGGCAAGAAGTTCTGCGTGGTCATGGCCGGCAACCCGTACACCGAGTCGGGCGAGGTGTTCAAGATTCCGGACATGCTCGCCAACCGCGCCGACATCTACAACCTCGGCGACGTGCTCGGCGGCATGGAGGCCTCGTTCCTGCTGAGCTACATCGAGAACAGCCTGACCTCGAATCCGGTGCTGGCGCCGCTGGCCACGCGCGAGATGGCCGATCTGTACCGCTTCGTGGACAAGGCCGAAGGCCGCGCGTTCTCGGCCAACGAACTGCGCCACGCCTACAGCGGCGCGGAAATCAACGAGATCGTCGCCACCCTGGAGCGGCTGATCAAGGTCCGCGACGTGGTCTACAAGGTCAACCAGCAGTACATCGCCAGCGCCGCACAGGCGCAGAGCTATCGCACCGAGCCGCCGTTCAAGCTGCAGGGCAGCTATCGCAACATGAACAAGCTGGCCGAGAAGATTTCGCCGGTGATGAACGAGGCCGAGCTGCAACAGCTGATCGGCGATCACTACCTGGGCGAGGCGCAGTTGCTGACTTCCGGCGCGGAAGAGAATCTGCTCAAGCTCGGCGAACTGCGCGGCGTGCTGGATGCCGGGCAGGACGCGCGCTGGGTCCAGATCAAGCGCGATTTCCTGCGCAACAAGGCGATGGGCGCGGGCGAGGCCGATGTCGGCGGACGCGTGGTGGCGCAACTCAACGATCTGGTCGAGAGCGTGCGCGCGCTCGACAGCGCCGCCAGCCGCGCGCCGGCCGCGCCGCCGCCGGTGGAGAATCCGGCGCCGTGGGCGGAGATCGTGGCGCTGCTCGAACGCGTGGCGAAGACGCAGGCCAAGCCGCAAGCAGCCGCGCCGGTGGCGACGCCGGCGCCGGACTTCGGCGCTTTGTTGAGTCAGTTGGGGCCGGCCTTGCAGCAGGCGTTCGATCCCCTGGTCGATCGCCTGCACGACAACTCCGAGCGCCAGACCCGGATCAACGAGGCACTGGTGGAGTTGTTCAAGCATCTGGGCGAGCGCGAAATCGCCGATGCGCCGACGCGCGCGGCGATGACCGAGCAGCAGCGCGAACTGCAGCGCGCGCTCAACGATTTCGCCGACCGGCTCAACGGCCGCGTGCAACGCTGACGGGGCGGGCGATGGATTTCGGACAACTCGATCAGAAACTGCGCGACAGCCTTGCCGACTACGCGTTGGACAACGAAGAAAAATTCGAGCTGCGCGAGCTGGGCGGCAGTATCGGCGGCGATCGCGTGCGCTATCTGCGCAACCGCGCCTTCGACATGGCCCGTGAGCTGATGCTGGTCGAGCCGCTGCATACGATGGATGCGCTGCGTTGGCTGGAGCAGGTGGTCAAGACCCTGGACGTGGTCGCGGCCGCGCCGGCGGTGGTGTCCAGCGCCTACTTCGCTCCCGGCGACGCCTGCCTGCGCAAGTTGCGCGAGCTGTGCCGAACGGCCAGGCGCAGCGTCGCGATCTGCGTCTACACGATTTCCGACGATCGGCTGAGCGAAGAGATCCTCGCCTGCCACAAGCGCGGGATCGAGGTGCGGGTGATCAGCGACAACGACAAGAAGTTCGACGAAGGCAGCGATGTGCTGCGCCTGCGCGAACTCGGCGTGGCGGTGCGGATCGACGACAGCCCGTTCCACATGCACCACAAGTTCGCCTTGTTCGACGGGCGGGTACTGGCCAACGGCAGTTTCAACTGGACCCGCAGCGCGACCACCAGCAACGAGGAAAACCTCGTGGTCACCGACGATGCGAATCTGGTGCGGTGTTTTTCCGGGCAGTTCGAGGAACTGTGGGAGAAGTTCGCGCCGGGGGCGAACGCGGCGCGGTAAGGAGCGCTTTTGTAGGAGGGGGCGCTCTTGTGGGAGGGATTGCTCTTGTGGGAGGGGCTGCTCTTGTGGGAGGGGCTGCTCTTGTGGGAGGGGCTTTAGCCCCGATGCTTTTGGCTCAGATCACTGAGCATTCACAGGTTGCTGCTCTCCTCCGCAGCATCGCGGCGATTTGAGCGGAAAGCATCGGCGCTAAAGCCCCTCCCACAAGAGCGCTCCTCCCATAAAAGCACCTCTTTCCCTGCAAGCCCCGATCAATCCCCGCCACGGCTACGCCGCCGGCGACTCACGCCGCCGCTTTCCGCCAACTCATCCTTCACCGTCTGCGTATCCTGCCCCAGCACCGGCGCCGCGAACGGCGCGGGCCCGGGCGTGCGACCGAACTTGATCGACTGCGCGACTCCGCGATACGGCCCCACCTGCGGGTGATCGATCACGCCGACGATGCCTTCGGCCACGACCTGCGGATGTTCGAACATGTCCTCGATCCGCCGCGCCGCCGCGCACGGCACCTCATCGCCGAACAAGGCCTCCCACTGCATCGCCGTGCGCGCCGCCAGCGCTTCGTGCAGGCGCGGCACGATCTCGGCCGCGGCCTGAGCGCGCTTGCGCACGCTGTCGTAGCGCGGATCGTCGGCCAGTTCGCTCAGGCCGGTCTTCTCGCACAGGCTCTTCCAGAACCGCGCGGTGTTGGCGGAAATGTAGATGTGGCCGTCGCGGGTCGGATGGATGCCGGTGACGCCGCCGGAGCGCATGTCGCGGCCGATGTCCAGGCTCTCGCCCTCGGCCCAGATCATCCGCGCCGATTGCATGGTCAAGGCGGCGCGCAGCAGCGACACGCCGACGAACTGGCCCAGGCCGCTGCGTTCGCGTTCGAACAAGGCCGACGACACGCCGGCGGCGAGCAGGGCCGCGGCGTAGTAATCGACCACCGAGCCGTAGATGATTTCCGGCGGACCGCCGCGCGGGCCTTGCAGCGCGCACATGCCGGTCATGGTCTGCAGTACCTGGTCGTAACCGGCCTTGTCCTTCATCGGCCCGGTTTCGCCGTAGCCGGTGACCGCGCAATAGATCAGGCGCGGATTGATCAGCTGCAGGCGTTCGAAATCGATGCCCAGCCGCTGCGGCACGTTGGGACGGAAGTTGTGCACTAGCACGTCGGCCTCGCGCACCAGGCGCAGCAGCACGGCGTGGTCGGCGGCCTGCTTGAGATCCAGCACGATGCCGCGCTTGCTGCGATTGACGCCGATGAAGGCGCGGCTCTCGCTGGCCAGGGTGGACGGATACTGGCGCAGGTTGTCGCCGTCGGGCGGTTCGATCTTGATCACGTCCGCGCCCTGGTCGGCGAGCAGGGTGCAACCGAACGGGCCGGCGATGTACGCGCTCAGATCGAGCACGCGGATGCCGGCGAGCGGGCCTTGCGTGGCGTCGCCGCGATGTGCGCCGGCGAAGTCGGGAGCGTTGGAATCCATGCGGTGCGTCATTCCGGAAGCGGGTGCCTGCGGCGATTCAACTCTGCGCCGGCCGGGCGCGGATAAACAGGCAGGGGGCATATGTTCTGCCGCCACAAATTCTTGCTTGGCGCGTGTGCAACGGGTGCGAAATCATGTCTCGTCGGCCGTCGCGTCCGCCGTCAGCGGCGACAGCGACATCCAGGTCAGGCGCCAGGCGCCATCGACGCGGCCGCCGGCGCAGTAATACGGCTGAAACACCAGCGGCGCGCGGTAACCCGGGCTCAGCTCGATGCGCGGCAGCGCATGCCCGGCGTCGGGCGGCGACCAGCGCAGCCACTGCGCGGGCGGTGCCTGCGGCAGGCGCAGGGTTTCCTCCGTCTTGAAGCCGTCGATCAAGTCGCTGGCGTAGACCAGCGGGCCGCAGGTCACGGCGAGGTATTCGTGATGCAGCACCTCCTGCGCGACCGCGCTGCCGTCGGGCGCGCGCGATTCCTGCACATTGCGGTTGACCGCGACATGGGTGCGCGGCGTCATCGGCAATTGCAGGGCGATTTCGTCGCCCGGGCGCCACAGCCGCCGCAGGGTGCAGTAATCGCCGGCGATGACGGCGTCATCATCGACGGCCGCGCCGTTGACCGTGACGCGAGCGCCCTGCGCCCATGACGGAATCCGCAGCTTCAGCGCGAACTCGGCTTCGCGCTGCGGCTCGACGTGCAAACGGATGTCGCCGGTGAACGGATACTGCGTGCGTTGATCGATGGCGACGCGGCCCGCCGCCGCCAGGACGATCCGCGCCGAGCCTTCGCCATAGATATTGACCGCGAGGGTGTCGGAATCGGCGCGCACATAGGCCACGCCCGGCAATTCCTCCAGCGCCATCGCGCCGCTGGATTTGCAGCAGCGCCAGTAGGTGGTGTGCACGCGGCGTCCGTTCGGAAAGACGTAGTAACACCAGTCCTCGCCGTTGGGCGCCTGCGCGCCGAGCAGATCGTTGTAGGCCGAGCGTTCGATCTCTTCCGCGTAGATCGCCTGCCCAGTGATCGCCAGCAGCTCGCGATTGAGTTGAATCCACGCCAGCGTCGAGCAGGTTTCGACATAGCCTTGCGGACTGAACACGCCGGCCGGATTGAAGGCTTCGCGCGAACGGTGGGCGACGCCGCCCCAGGGCCCGCCGCACAGCGTGAGGTGATGATCGCGGATGCTGCGCCACACCGATTCGACCGCGGTCAGATAGTCGGCGTGGCCGCTGACCCGGTACAGCTTGGCCAGGCCGACCAGATTCCACGCCAGCTGATAGGCCTTGCCGGTCGCGATCCAGGCCGCGTCCACGCCGGCCAGCGCGCGCGTGAGCAAGGCCAGCGGCGGATGCGCATCGGCCTGGCCGAGCACGGTCAGGGCCAGATCCAGATAGCTGCGATCGCCGCAGGCCACATACAACTCCACCGCCGGGTCCAGCAGCACCGTCGCCGACATGCCGTGATGGTTGCCCAGTTCGGTGATGTCGATACCGCCCGCGCTCAAGGTGCGCAGGCACAGATCGCCGATCTTGCGCGCGGCACCGAGATAACGCGGCTGCGGAAAATGCCGGTGCACTTCCAGCAGGCCCAGAATCAGATAGGCGTGGGTCCAGATGTCCCAGGTGCGCACGCTCGGCGCGCCGTCCCAACTCAGCGGCGCCGGCGCCTGCTTGCGCATGAAGCGGCGGTCGGGCGCGTAGGTGCCCAGATAACCGTCGGCCTCTTGCGTGGAGACCAGGAAATCCGCGACGCGGTGCACGCGCGCGCGCAAGTCCGCGTCGCCGCTGCGCGCGGCGGCCTTGGCCGCGGCGACCAGCCACTTGCCGGCGTGTTCGCCGTACCAGTCGCCTTCCAGATTCTGCGCGCGCCGCGCCGGCGCGAAGATCGCGATCGCCGGGCTGGTTTCATCGACGATGAAATGCGACAGGCGGCCGGCGCGATTGGCGTCCAGCGCGTCGCCGAGCAGGCCGCGCAGATGGATGCCGGCCGGATCGATCGCGGGATGGAAATCGTCGCGTGTCATCGTTCAACTCGCATCGGCGGCGCAGCGAAAGCCGATGCAGCCCGAGCGGTCCTTGCCGGGCGCCATCAGCAGCAGCTTGCCGTGCTGATCCAGGCGATAGGCCTGCGGGAAATACCAGTGCGAGGTCTGCGGCTGGTAGGAACTGCCGCCGCGCAGGATCGCCGCGCGGGTGTGTTCGTCGTGGTATTCGTCGGTCCATTGCCAGACGTTGCCGATCAGATCGAGCACGCCGAACCCGCTGGCGCCGGCCGGATGCGCATCGACTTCGTCGGGCGCGCGCAGGCGGCGGCCGCGATTCGGCGCGGGCACGGCGTCGTCGCGCCAATCGTTGCCCCATGGATAGAGGCGGCCGTCGCCGCCCTGCGCGGCGTACTGCCATTCCCACTCGCGCGGCAGGCGTTTGCCGGCCCACTGGGCGTAAGCGCGCGCGTCTTCGATCGACACCCAGGTCACAGGACGGCGCTCCCAGCCTGGACGCGGCGCGCCGTCGGTCCAGTCGCGCAGATAATTATGCGCATCGCGCGGCCGATAGCCGCTGGCCTGGACGAAGCGCAGATACTCGGCGTTGGTGACCGGCGTGCGGTCGATGAAATAGCGCGGCAGTCGCATGCGCTTGCGATGGTTGCGGCGCGCGTTGTCTTCCCACGGGTATTGCACGTCCACGCCGTCCCAGGTCTGGCCTTCGATCTGCACGCCGCCGACCTTGAAGTCGAATTCGCCGGCCGGGATGTCGATCATGCCCGGCGGCGCGGACGCGACCGCGGCGACCGGCTCGATCGGCAGCAGGCGTTGCTGCAGCGAGCGCCACTGCGCCGAGTAGCGGTGCAATGGCGTCGCCGCGCGTTCGCGCATGCGCGCCAGGAACGCGTCCAGGTCCGGATGTTCGGCGCCGGCCGCCAGCGCCAGCAGCGCGCCGAAGCCGCGGCCTTCCACGGCGAACTCCAGCACCGCGCGGGCGCCGTCGATGCGCGGTGTCAGCGCCTCGCCGTTCCACAGATCGTAGTAACGCGCGCCGTCGAGATGATCGACCGCGATCTGCTCGCCGGCGATCTCGTACTCATGGCGATTGACCACGGTCCACACCGTCGCGCCGCGGTGCGGGAAGCGGCTGGCGAACACGCCGGCCTGCAGGGTGCGCGCATACGGCCGCCAATCGGGGCTGACCATGTTCGGCGCGAACTCGCGTTCGATCATGGCGATGCGGCGCAGGCTTTCGGCGTCGCGGTCGGTGAGCTGGTTCCACAGGCCCCAGATGTTTTCCCAGGCGTTGTAGCCCACGCCGTTGAAGAAGATGTATTGCAGATCGTGGTTGCGGTCGCGGCCCCAGCGGTTCTCGTAATTGATCATGTGCCGCGATTCGAGCCACTTGAACTTGGCCACCGGCGGAATGACCTCGTTCGGCGCCTTCTTGCCCCAGCTCTGCACGTTCCAGATCAGCGCTTCCTCGGCGCTGATCGTGGACTCGGGTTGCAGCACCACCGGATGGCCGAGCTGGTCGCAGGCATCGAAGAACGCGCGCGGCACGCCGTTGTAGGTGTCGCCGTTGACGCCGTCGGCGCCGACCGCCGCGACCAGTTCGGCCACGCACTGCCAATCCGGGCGGCCGCTGTCGCGCGTGCCCTGGTCCCAGGGCATGGTCGGCAGGAACACGCGCACGCCGCGGCGATGGAAATCCGCGATCGCGCCGCGAAGACCGTCGAGGCCGCCGGGCAGGTCGGCGGCCAGATCGAACTGATTGCGATCGTCCACGCCGATGTTCGGATACACATGCCAGATCAGCACGCTGTCGATGCCGCCGTAGCGGCGCTGCAGATCGTCGAGATAGCGATCCACGGTGTAGCGGCCTTCGACCGGATCGTAGAAATAGCGATCCTCGGCCATCATCTGGGAGTGGACGAAATTACGCTGCGCCCACTGCAGTTCGGGACGGCGGTAGTGAGCGTCGTCGTAGCCGATGCGGATCAAGTGCTCGCGGCGCCAGTCCTTGAGCTCGGCGATCCAGTCGTCGAGGGTCGCGTCCACCTCCATCTTCCAGTGCCCGATCTCGGCGAACGGCCAGCCCGGCGCCTTGCCCGGCAGCGGCAGATAGCGCTGGGTGGTGACGTGCGAGAACTTGTATTCGTGGCGCACGCGCGGGCGTTCGTCTTCGGGGGCGGCGTCGGCGGCGGGATCGTAGTGGGGCATGGGCGACTCGGATTCGCGAAACTTTCGGAAGCAGGCTGTTGTAGGAGGGGCTTCAGCCCCGATGCTCTTGTTTCAGATCATGGTGTTGTGGCTGGAAAGCGCCGGTCCTGAAGCCCGTTCCACAACCGCTTGCGCCTCGGCACCGCGCAACAGCGCCTGGACTTCATTGTGCGCCGGCACGCTGGCCTGCGCGCCGAGCCGGGTGCAGGCCAGGGCCGAGGCCGCGCAGGCGCTGCGCAGCGCGTCGGCGAACGCGGCGCCGGCGGCCAGCGCCGCGGCCAGTGTGCCGCAGAACGTGTCGCCGGCGGCGGTGGTGTCCAGCGCCTGCACGGTGAATGCGGGCTGCCGCAGATATTCGCCGTCGATGCGCGCGCGGCAGCCGCGCGCGCCGAGGGTCACCACCACGTTCGCCACGCCCACGCGCGCCAGCGCTGCGTCGAGATCGTTGGCGATGCCGGTAAGCGCGGCGAGTTCGCCTTCGTTGACGATCAGCAGGTCCACGCAGTCCAGCAGCGAGGCCGGCAAGGCCCGCGCCGGGGCCGCGTTGAGCACCACGCGCACGCCGGCCGCGCGGGCGCGGCGCGCCCAGGCCTCGACCGCGTCCAGCGGCGATTCCAGTTGCAGCAGCAGGTGGCTGATCTCGTTCAACGCGGGCAGATCCTCGCCGCGTAAAGTGGCGTTGGCGCCGGGCGCGACGGTGATCGCGTTCTCGCCCTCATCGGACACGCAGATGAAGGCGGTGCCGGTGGCGTGTTCGCGGCTGCGGCGGATCAGCAGTTCGACGCCGGCGTCGCGCAGCGAGCGCTCGACCGGTTCGGCGTAGGCGTCCTCGCCGAGCGCGAGCAGCATGCGGGTGGCGGCGCCGCCGGCGCGCGCGCAGGCGATCGCCTGATTGGCGCCCTTGCCGCCGGGGAAGGTGTGCAGTTCGCGGCCGAGCACGGTTTCGCCCGGCGCCGGGACGTGGCTGGCGCGGACTACGAAGTCCAGGTTGGCCGAACCGGCTACCAGGACGAAGCGGCGAGTCGGTCCGGTCATGGCGTGGCCTTCGCGTTCGAGGTGCCGCGCGGATTCATCGCCTCATCCACGAGCCGGTAGAAGTCGCGGCTGATACGCGGCAGGTCCGCTTTGATTTCGCTGCGCGGAAGGTGTTGCAGCAGGGCGATGGCCACACGGTGTTGGGCCGGGTCGATCGCGTAGGTGGTCGAGGCCGCGCCGGGCCAACCGAAGCGGCCGAGCGAACCGGGTTGGCCGTCGCGGCCGATGTCGATGACCACCGATCCGCCGAAGCCGAAGCCTTCGTTGCGGCTGTACTGGTGTACGGGTGGGTCGAGCATGGTCAGTTGGTTGCTCAGCATCAGGGCGACGGTTTCGGTTTGCAGCAAATGGGGCTGTTTGTTCGGGGGCATCGGGTTGCGCCGTTCTTTCACTCCGTCATTCCCGCGAACGCGGGAATCCAGTGGCTTTGACGTTACTGCACGAAAGTCACTGGATTTCCGCGTTCGCGGGAATGACGGCTGGGAGTGTGTCGGCGGCTGAGAGTCTCCCGATGATTGAGCGTCCTCCGAGCGTCGAGTCCATTCCCCGCGCCGGCCGTCTTTCAATGCGCGACCATCCGCCGACAAACCATCATCGCAAGCGCCGTCGCCAAGCCGACCCGCTATCACACCCCCGTCAAACAACATCTGCGCGAACCGCGCATAGTCGCAAGCGGTGGAATACAAACCGCCGGCGCCGCTTGGATACGCATTCAAGGCCGCCCCCGGTTCGCGCGCGCTCGGCCCGTCCGCGATGCGCAGACGGCCGTCATCGCCGATCGTGGTGATATCGACCACGCGTCCGCGCTGCGCGGCGGGCACGCTGAAGCCGGTGTCGCGCATGCCCAGCGGCTGGAAGATGCGTTCACGCAGGAAGGCGTCGAACGGCTGCGCGGATACGACTTCGACCATGCGCGCCAACACTTCGATCGCCGCGCCGTCGTAACCGAAGCGGGTGCCCGGATCGGCGGCCAGCGGCGCGCGGCTCAGCCGCTCGACGAAACCGCGCAGATCCGAGGCGCCGTGCGGATCGTCGCGCTGCATCGCCGCCATCGCCGCGTCGTCGCCCTTGAGCCCGGCCGCGAAGCCGGCGGTGTGGGTCAGCAAGTGGCGCACGGTGATCTCGCTCGCGGCCGGTCGCAAGGTCGGCGCGTCGTCGTCGCCGGCGGTCATCACTTGCCGCTGCGCCAGTTCGGGCAGGTAGCGCGAGACCGGATCGTCCAGTCGCACGCGGCCTTGCTCGACCAGCAGCATCACCGCTGCCGAGGCGACGGTCTTGCTCATCGAATAGATGCGGAAGATCGCGTCCTTGCGCATCGGCTCGTGTCGCGCCAGGTCGCGCTGGCCGTAGGATCGGAAATCGACGATGCGGCCGTCGCGCAGGATCAGGGTGACCGCGCCGAGGTAGCCGCGTGCATCGGTGGTCTCGCGCATGAAGGTGTGCAGCGCGCTGAAGTCGGGGGTGGGGACGGGTTCGGATCGCGGCGGTATGGGCTGCGAGTGCGTCGCTTCGACGGTCGGGGCTGAAGCCCCTCCCACAAAAGACTTCGAGCTGGCGTGCGGAGCCGGGATGACATCAGACATCGAGCCGGCGTGTGCAGCGCACGCGCCGCCGTTCGCCCATGCCGCGCCCGTCCAGCCCGCACCGAGGATCAACAGGCAGCGGCGAAGGGCGGGGGAAACGGGCAAGGAGGGCGGTCCTGGGGAAGCGGAAAAACACCGCCGCGGGCGTCCGGGCCGGCGGCGGTCGAAAGGAAGGTTCGCGAACGCGGGCGGCGGTTCAGAACTTGAAGGTGTGGCTGATCGAGACGGTGCGTCCGCGTCCGGCCCAGTAGTTCTGGAATCCGCCCGGCGGCTGCGACCAGCTCAGGATGTATTGCTTGTCGAACAGGTTCTCGATGCCGAGCGAGAACTTGCCGTAGCGCTCGGTCTGGTAGTTCATGCCCAGGTCGAACAAAGTGTAGCCGTGGGTGCTTTCGTTGAAGCTGAAGGCGCGGCTGTCGAAGCCGCGCACGTCGCTGCCGGACAGGTTGCGCGAGAACAGCGTGGTCGCGCCCAGGCTGATGTCGCCGCGCGGGATGAAGTTCCAGGTCAGGGTCCAGGCGAACTTGTCCGGGTTGATGTCGAGCACGCCCATCGGCTTGTTCATGCCGCCGGCGCCGTAGCGTCCGGCCGCGTCGGCGGCCCAGAACGAGGTCATGCCGCGGGTGTGCGAGTACACCGCGCTGATCCGCCAGTCTTCGTTGAAGCGCCAGTCGGCCGACACTTCATAGCCCTTGATCCGCACCGGCGCGCGCAGCAGCACGAAGTCGTTCGTGGCCGGATCGATCGCCAGCGACTGGCCGTAGTCGGACTTGGAATCGTAATGCGAAGCGCTCAGCGAACCGCGCTCGCCGCGCCAGTTGAAGCCGAACTCGGTGTTCTTCACCACGATGGCGTTGAGGTCCAGCAGATCCTCGACGCTGATCGGCGGATCGTTCGGGCAACCGTTGGTCTGGATGCTGCCGCCGTCGCCGGAACACTGGATGTTGCGCAGCGGAATGCCGACGTTGGCCAGGGTGAAGCCCTCGCCGTAGGAGCCGAACACCGACCACTGATCGTCGATGCGCCAGACCGCGCCGAAGTTGGTCAGGTTCTCCTGGTAGTCGAGCGAGCCGCCGCCGACGTTGCGGCGGTCGCGATACCAGGTGGTGGTGTAGCTGTCCACCTGCAGTTCGCCGTCTTCGCGGCGGATGCCGCCGGACAAGGTCACCGGGCCGATGTCCCAGGACAGCTGCATCCACGGCGCGCGGCTGCTGTATTCCATCGGCGGCACCCACAGGCGGTCGGTCAACGCCAGGCGTTGCTGCGCGGTGTCCTTGACCAGATCCAGGCCGACCCGCAGTTCCAGGCCGCTGACCGAGAACAGCGACGGCCGCGTCCATGAAGTGCGCAGGCCCTTCTTGTTGGTGACGATCTCGGACTGATCGTAAAGCGAGTTGACCGGCGCGATCAGCGGGTCCTGCCGGTCGATGGTGTTCTCCGGCAGGTAACGCATTTCCTGATCGGCCTTGTAGCCGTTGACGGTCAGCGTGCCGCCGAAGAAATCCGAATGGATGTAGCTGAGCTGGTACTGCTTGAAGTCGTTGATCGCGGCCTTGGAGCCGAACACGGTGCCGCGCTCGGAGGTGTTGGTGCGGGTTTCGCCGCACAGCGCGCGCTCGTCCGGGCGGCAGCCCAGCACCTGGATGTAGTTGGCCTTGCCTTCGATGTTGAAGTGGCTGACCGAGCCTTCGATGCGCTGCACGCCGTCTTCGCCGAAGTTGTAGCCGGCCTTGATGAACAGGTTGCGCGACTCGGTGTCGGCCAGCGAGCCGCTGGTGTTCATGCCGATGCGGCGGCCGTTGCCGTCGTAGGTGATGCCGCGGTCCAGGAACGAGGCCGAGGCGATCATGTCGAAATTGCCGGCCTTGCGCGCGAAGGTCGCGCCGAGCTTCCAGCCGGCACTGTCGTCCTTGAACTGGGTGGTGTAGCGCGAGATGACGGTGAACTCGTTGCCTTCCTTGGTCGGCGCGGCGGACAGGTAGTTGATGATACCGCCGGCCGCGCCGATGCCTTCCGAGGCCGAGGGGCCGTTGATCACTTCGATCCGGCCGACGATGCCCATGTCGGTGAAGGTGCCGTTGCGGGTGCCTTCGCGCAGCGGCGAGCCCTGCGGCACGCCGTCGAACAAACGCAGCGCGACGCGGCCGCGCAGGTTTTCGCCGGTGTTGCTCATCGCCTGCGAGGATTCGGCGTAACCGGGCACCGAGCGCGCCAGCACCGCGGTCGCGTCCTCGGTCAGCACCAGCGAACGCGCCAGTTCGGCCTTGGACACCAGGGTGATGGCGCCGGGAATCTTGTCGACCGCCTTGGGGCTGCGCGTGCCGGTGACCACGACGTTGTCGAGATTGACGGCCTGCGTGTCGTGCTTCTGCCCGTCCTGCGCGGGGACGGCGGCGTCCTGCGCCTGCGCGGCGCCGGCAAAGGTGGAAAGCATCAGGATGCTGCTGATCGCGGCGGTAAGTGGCTTGACCATGTCTGTCTCGTTGAGTGCCGGTGATCGCGCGGGCATACCGTTGCGGCGCGTGCTCGGGTGACGTGCGTGGACGCTGGCGCTGTCGCGGATCGCGACTTCCCTCTCGCACCGAGTGTCTTGAGCAGGTTCGACGCGAGCCTATGCGCTCCCCGTCACGGTTGGAACCGATGCGGGGTATGTTCACAGACTAGGTTTTGTTGGCTTAAGCCGAACGGATCGATAGAGAAAGTTTTGTCGCGGCGCAGCATCGGGCGACGCGCGCGCTGGCCGCGCGGTGTGCGAGCGATGTTTCGATGGCGCCGCCGGCGCGGCGGCGCGCGGCTCAATGCGTCTGCGCCGCGACCACTTTGCGGCTTTCGCGCAGGAACGCGGTGACCAGGCGCACGCGCACGCTCGATCGCGACCAGACGATGCCGATGCAACGCTTGGCCGACGCGTCGGGCAGCGGAATGCGCGCGAGCTTCAATCCTTCCGGCCACGGCGGCGCCCAGTCGGGCACCAGCGACACGCCCAGGCCGCGATCGACCATCACCGCGATGGCGTTGAGCGCGTTGAGTTCGAAGCGCTCGCGCGGAACGATATTGGCCTGGCGCAGGTACTCGTCGGCCTGGCGGCCGCCCCAATGGTGACGGTCGTAGCGGATCAGCGGCTGCGTGGACAGCAACTCGTGCGGATTGCGATCGGCCATGCTCAGCGGCGCCAGCACGATCAGCGGCTCTTCGCGCAGCAACTGCCACTCGCAGGTCTTGGGCAAGGGGAACGGCGCCTGCAGCACCACCGCGGCGTCGAGATCGCCCTTCTCCACCGAGTGGTACAGATCGGCCGAATAGCCCGGCTGGATGAACACGTTGATGCCGGGGAAGGATTCGACCATGCGCGCGAGCACGTCGGGCAGCATGCCGGCCAGCGCGGTCGGGCAGGCACCCAGGCGCAATTCGCCGGCGACCTCGCTTTCGTTGGCGACGCTGCGCAGGTCGGCGACGTTGCGCAGCAGTTCGCGCGTGCGCGGCAGGATGCGCGCGCCTTCCTCGGTGACGCTGACGGTGCGGCCGACGCGCGCGATCAGCGGTGCGCCGATCTCGCGTTCGAGCGTGCGGATCTGCTGCGCCACCGCGGCCGGCGTGATGTTGAGCACGCGCGCGGCCGCGGCCATCGAGCCTTGATCGACCACGGTCACGAAGGTATGTAGGAACTGGGTTTCCACGGCGCCCCGCTGGTTGTTGTCGGCAGGCTACCCGAGCATGCGCACCCGCGCCATGTGCCGAGCGCCGGACGGCGTTTCCCCGGAGTCAAGCGGAGCCTGTGTGTGAATATGGTCCGCGCGCCTTGGCGCTCGGAACGCGGCGGCGCTCGGAACGCGGCGGCGCGCGGAGCCGGGCGGATCGCGCGATCCGGGCATGATGGGCGGCATGAGCGGTCCGCAACGCTGATCGCGTCGGCCGGCCGCGGTGCCAGCCCTCGCCTCTACGCGCAAGGCGATGGCGACGCGGCTTCAATCGCCGGCCCGGTCGCGATAGATGGTCAGGCCCTTCAGCGATTGCTCCGGCGCCGGGAAGAACAGGCTGGCGGCGTAGCCGATCACGATGCACAGCAGGATCGAGATCGCCAGGTAGTAATACGGATGGACCATCTGCAAGGTCCAGATCATCAAGGTCAGGGCGAT
Organism: Lysobacter sp. ISL-50; assembly: GCF_018612875.1. Taxonomy (GTDB): domain Bacteria; phylum Pseudomonadota; class Gammaproteobacteria; order Xanthomonadales; family Xanthomonadaceae; genus Lysobacter. The sequence continues at coordinate 169,373 of NZ_JAGGRI010000002.1, forward strand.
GCTCGCGGCGATGCCGATCGCCACGCCCTGCCAGTTGGCGCGGCGGGTGAACATGCCCAGGGTGTAGGCGCCGGCGAAACCGCCGCCGAGCAGGCCGGCCAGTTCGATCGACAGATCGAACAGCGAATGCACGTTGAACTTCGACAGCAGCAGCGCGGTGGCGATGCCGATCAGGCCCACCACCACGGTCATGATCTCGGCGAAGAACACGCTCTTCTTCGCGCTGCGGTCCTTGGCCAGCTTCTCGTAGAAGTCCACCGAGATCAGCGTCGCCACCGAATTCATGATGCCGGACAAGGTCGCCATCGCCGCGGCGAAGATGCCGGCGATGATCAGCCCGGTCACGCCCACCGGCAGTTCGGCGGCGATGAACATCGGGAAAGTCGCGTCGATCGGCAACAGCGGATTCATCCGCTCCGGGTTGTTCTTGTAGTAGACGAACAGCGAGGTGCCGATGGTGTAGAAGATGATGCCGCCGGGAATGGTGATGGCGGCGAACGCCCAGATCGAACGCCCGGCCTCCTTGTCGGACTTGGTGGACAACGTGCGCTGCATCAGCACCTGGTCCTTCGGGAAGGTCAGCACCACTTCAAACACCACCAGGAAGATGAAGCCCCACACGGTGGCCTTGGTCATGTCGAAGCTGAAGTCGAAGGTGTGCATCTTGCCCAGCGACATCGCCGTGGACCAATACTCGCCAAAGCCGCCGCGCAGGTGCCAGATCATGAAGCCGATCGCGAACAGTGCGCCGCCCATCTTGACGATCACCTGCACGAAGTCGGTCCAGATCACCGCCTTCATGCCGCCCATCGCGGTGTAGACGATGGTAAAGCCGCCCATCAGGATCACGCTCCAGAACACGCTGATGCCGGTGATGGTGGCGATGCCCAGCGCGGGCAGGAACAGGATCACGCTCATGCGGCTGCCGATCTGCACCACGATGCACAAGGCGCTGGCGAGCATGCGGATCGCCGGATGGAAGCGCGTTTCCAGGTACGAGAACACCGACATCAGATCCAGCCGGCGCAACAGCGGCACGATCCACACCGCGACGAACATCAGCCCGAACACCGCGACGACGTTGTTGGCCAGGTACTGCCAGTTGGTTTCGAAGGCCTTGGCCGGGATCGCGATGAAACTGATCGAGCTGGTGTTGGCCGCGTACAGGCTCACGCCGGCGGCCCAGAAGGGGATGCTGCGGCCGCCGACGAAGAAGCTGCTGGTCGAGCCGCGCTTCTCGCGCAGGTAGAAGAACAGGCCGATGCCGATCATGCCGACCAGATAGACCGCGATCACCACCCAATCCAGCCAGTGCAATCGCAGTTTGCTCGACTGCACCTGGGCGGTGGCGAAGGCGGTATGGGCGCCATCGGCCGAGGCCTGGGCCCAGACCAGTCCGTCGGGCCAGTGCGCGGTGGCGCTGGCGCCGGCGGGCAATTCGGCGCCGGGCAGCGTCGCCCAGGAACCGGTGATGGTCTGGTAGATCATCAGCTTCGCCGCGGCGTGGGCGAGGGCGGGATCGGCGATCGGATACAGCACGTGCGCCTGACCGGTCGCGCGGCCGCTGCCGGGTACGACCTGGCCGGGCACGCGGCCGGCGTCGCTCCAGGCTTTATCCGCCGACCAGCGCAGCATGCGGTCGGCGCCGCCGTGCGCATCGGCGACGATCAGGAACAAGGCGCGGGTCTGTGCGATCAGCGAACGCGGCGCGGCGCCGCCGGGCCAGGCCGGAAGCGAGGTCCAGGCGATGCCGGCGTCGGCGCTGGGACGCTGGAACACATGCGCGCTGCCATCGGCGCCGATGCCGGCGACGTACAGGGTGTCTTCGGACAAGCTCGCGCGCAGTCGCGACAGCGGCGCGGGCAGCGGCGGCAAGGGGTGCAGTCGCGCGCCGCTGTCGTCGGCGTCGATGCGCGCGATCGCGACAGAAGCATCGGCATCGGACGGCAGCAGATACGCGCGGGTGCCGTCGCCGACCACCGCGCCGGCCCACGGCGCCGCGGTCCATTGCAGCGGCAGCCAGGCGTTACGACCGTTGTCCAGGCGCCAGGCGTGATCGCGGCCGATCGCCAGAGTGCGGCCATCGACCGTCGCCAGCCCGATCAGCGGCGAAGCGTTTTGCAGCGACGGCAGCGTGCCGGCCTGCAACGGCGTCAAAGCCTCGGCCTGCGCCGTCGTCGCCGTCAGCATCAGGCCGGCGCACAGCAACGCGACCAGACCGCGCGCCCGGATCGTCCGGCCCGCACGCGCCAGCGCCCACAAGAATTGCGACATCGAATACCGCCCCATCATCGATGCGGACCGGATCGCCCCGGTTCGCAGTTTTACCCCGACTGCGCTGTCGCCGCCCGCATCGCGGCGGCTCAGGCGCGCTCCGCCGCCGCCAGCAGCGCCTGTGCGCGCTTGAGAAACGGCAGATCGATCATGCGTCCATCCACCACGAACACGCCGCGGCCCGCGTCCGGCGCCGCCGCCGCCGCGGCGACGATGCGCCGCGCCGCGTCCAGCTCGGCCGCGGTCGCGGCGAAGATCTTGTTCGCCAGCAAGACCTGGGCTGGATGCAGGCAGCTCTTGCCGATGAAGCCCAGCCGCCGCGCCATCCGCGCCTCGGCCAGGTAACCGGCTTCGTCGTGCAGGTCGGCGTAAGCGCTGTCGATGGCGAACACATCGGCCTGCGCGGCGGCCATGCGCACGGCGAACATGGCCGCGTGCACGTTGGCCAGGTCGTAGCGCTCGATGCCCGCGGCTTCGAACAGATCGGCCAGCCCCAACTGCAGACCGGCCACGCGCGGATGCGCGCAGGCGATCTCGCCGGCATGCGCGAGCGCGCGCGGGGTTTCGATATTGACCAGCACGCCGATCGGTTGCGCGACCTGGTTGAGCGTCTGCGCGCGTTCGATCGCGGCGACCGCCGCGCGCAACGACGCGGCCGATTCGATCTTGGGCAGATTGATCAAGGCCACGCCGTCGCGCGCGACCGCGGCGATGTCGGCGGCGAAGTGCGGCGAGTCCGGCGCGTTGACGCGCACGATCATCAGCTTGCGCGACGCGAGCGCCGCCTCGGAGCCGACGAAGGCGGCGACCGCGATGCGCGCCGCCGCCTTGCGTTCTTCGGCGACCGCGTCTTCCAGATCGAACGACAAGGCGTCGGCCGGACCGGCCAGCGCCTTGTCGAACAGCTCCGGCCGCGTGCCGGGCACGAACAACTTGCTACGCATGGAACCACCGCGGCGGATTGCGAATCGTCATGGCCCCGGAGTGTGCGTCAAGCAAACAGTGGCAATCGCACAGGGGTCGCATGTTCAAACGATAGGTTTTGTTTTGACCGGGGTGGGGTGAGGCAAGCAATGGTGGCAAGCGGGAGAGGGAGAGCGCGAAGCCACGAAGTCTTTTGTGGGAGGGAGCTTCAGCCCCGACTCCCGAAGCCGCGCACCCCCGACCCACCCCATCACCCACCCAAGCCCGTCCCTCCACCCAGCCACCCCCAAAACCGCCACATTCCGCCAAATTCCGGGCCCGCCCCGCCCACACCGAGAGCAAAATCCCCCATCCGCCCGGCACGGCCCGATAATGACGCCCATTCCATCCAGGCCGCGCCCCGCTCGCGCGCCGCTCACCGAGTCGCCGATGACGTCCAGCTCCAGCTTCCCCGACTACCCCTTCCAGCCGCAGCGTTTCGAAGTCCGTCCGGGCATCGGCATGAGCTATCTCGACGAAGGCCCGCGCGACGGCGAAGTCGTGGTGATGCTGCACGGCAACCCGTCGTGGAGCTATTACTGGCGCAAACTGGTGCTGGGCCTGAAGGACCGCTACCGCTGCATCGTCCCGGACCACGTCGGCATGGGCCTGTCCGACAAGCCCGGCGAGGATCGCTACGAATACACCTTGCAATCGCGGGTCGACGACGTCGAACAGTTGCTGCAGCACCTGGGCGTCACCGGCCCGATGACCCTGGCCGTGCACGACTGGGGCGGCGGCATCGGCTTCGGCTGGGGCCTGAAGCATTCCGAGCAGATCAAGCGGCTGGTGATCACCAACACCGGCGCGTTCCCGCTGCCGGCGGCCAAGCCGCTGCCCAAGCGCCTGCGCCTGGGCCGCGATTCGTCGATCGGCACCGGCCTGATCCGCGGCTTCAACGCCTTCGCCGGCGGCGCCTCGCGCCTGGGCGTGGTCAAGGCGATGCCGGCGGACGTGCGCCGCGCCTATGTCGCGCCGTACGACTCCTGGGCCAATCGCATCGCCACCTCGCGTTTCGTCCAGGACATTCCGCTGGGCGAGGGCGACAAGGCCTGGCCGCTGGTGCAGGCGATGGGCCGCAAGCTGCCCGAATACGCCGACCGGCCGGCGTTCATCGGCTGGGGTCTGGCCGATTTCGTCTTCGATCATCATTTCCTGAAAGGCTTCACCGACGCGTTGCCGCGGGCGCAGGTGCAGGCGTTCAAGGATGCCGGGCATTACGTGCTGGAAGACAAGAGCGAGATCTTGGTGCCGGACATCCGCGCCTTCCTCGACCGCCACCCTCTGAGCTGAGACACGCATGGACGCTGCCGCACCCACCTGCAATATCGCAGCGGTACTGCCGACCCTGGCCGCGCAATCGCCCGAACGCGTGGCGATGCGTTGCCCCGGCACGCGCCGCGCCGACGGCATGGCCCGTTACGACGTCGTGCTGACCTATGCGCAGTTGGACGCGCGCAGCGACGCCATCGCCGCCGGCCTGGCCAAGCGCGGCATCGTCCGCGGCACCCGCACCGCGGTGATGGTGCGGCCGTCGCCGGAGTTCTTCCTGCTGATGTTCGCCTTGTTCAAGGCCGGCGCGGTGCCGGTGCTGATCGATCCGGGCATCGACAAGCGCGCGCTGCGCCAATGCCTGGACGAAGCCGCGCCGGAAGCCTTCATCGGCATTCCGCTGGCGCACGTGGCGCGCGTGGTGCTGGGCTGGGCGAAGTCGGCGCGCATCCGCATCACCACCGGCAAGCGCGCGTTCCTGGCCGACGACACGCTCGAACGCGTCGAGCGCGCCGGCGCCGGCGTGGGTTCGCAACTGGCCAACACGCAGCCGGACGAAGTCGCGGCGATCGTCTTCACCAGCGGCTCGACCGGCGTACCCAAGGGCGTGGTGTTCCGTCATCGCCATTTCGTCGCCCAGATCGAAATGATGAGCCAGGCCTTCGGCATGGTGCCCGGCGGCGTGGACCTGCCGACGTTTCCGCCGTTCGCCTTGTTCGATCCGGCGCTGGGGCTGACTTCGATCATCCCCGACATGGACCCGACCCGGCCGGCGCAGGCCGATCCGGTCAAATTGCTCGAAGCGGTCACCCGTTTCGGCTGCGATCAATTGTTCGGCTCGCCCGCATTGATGGCGGTGCTGGCCCGGCACGGCCAGCCGATGCCGACGGTCAAGCGCGTCACCTCGGCCGGCGCGCCGGTGCCGCCGGACACGGTCGCGCGCCTGCGCGAACTGCTGCCCGACGACGCGCAGTTCTGGACGCCGTACGGCGCCACCGAATGCCTGCCGGTGGCGGTGATCGAAGGCCGCGAACTGCAGTCCACGCGCGCGGCCACCGAAGCCGGCGCCGGCACCTGCGTCGGCCGCGCGGTGGAGCGCAACGAAGTGCGGGTGATCCGCATCGACGACGCGGCGATCGCGCAATGGTCGGACGATCTGTTGGTCGGCGCCGGCGTGGTCGGCGAAATCACCGTCGCCGGTCCCACCGCCACCGACAGCTATTTCAATCGCGATTCGATGACCCGGTTGGCCAAGATCCGTGAGCACGCCGGCGGCGTGGAGCGCATCGTCCATCGCATGGGCGATGTGGGTTATCTCGACGAACAAGGCCGGCTGTGGTTCTGCGGGCGCAAGACGCATCGCGTGGAAACCGCGGGCGGCCCGCTCTACACCGAGCAGGTCGAGCCGGTGTTCAACACGCATCCGAAGGTGCGGCGCACCGCGCTGGTCGGCACCGGAACCTTCGGTGCGCAGGTGCCGCTGCTGTGGGTGGAACTGCATCAGCCGCGCGTCGGCGATACCGAGCGCAAGCGCATCGTCGAGGAACTGCGCGAGATCGGCGCCCGGCATGCGCATACCGCCGGGATCGAGCGCTTCCGCTTCCATCCGGGGTTTCCGGTGGATATTCGCCATAACGCCAAGATCGGGCGCGAGAAGCTGGCGCTGCAGGCGCAGGCGATCGAGAGCCGTTGAGGCAGGGCGATCGGGGACGAGAGCGTCGGGGCTGAAGCCCCTCCCACAACAGCGAGCGTGGCCCCGAAGTCTTTTGTGGGAGGGGCTTCAGCCCCGATGCTTTTCGCTCCGAGCCCGCGATAGTCGCCAATCCGACAAACCGCCCCCTCCACCGCCGTCTATCATTCCTGCCTATCTTCTCCTTCGGACCTGCGCCATGCGAATCCTAGTCACCGGCGGCGGCGGTTTCCTCGGCCAGGCCCTGTGCCGCGGCCTGATCGCGCGCGGCCACGAGGTGGTGAGCTTCAATCGCGGCCATTACCCGGCGCTGGACGCGCTCGGCGTGATTCAGATCCAGGGCGACCTGGCCGATCGCGACGCGGTGATCGCCGCCGCGCACGGCTGCGAGGCGATCTTCCACAACGCCGCCAAAGCCGGCGCCTGGGGCAGCTACGACAGCTATCACCAGGCCAACGTGGTCGGAACCGACAACGTGCTGGCCACCTGCCGCGCCCACCGAATCGGCAAGCTGGTCTACACCTCGACCCCGAGCGTGACCCATCGCGCCACCCATCCGGTCGAAGGCGGCACCGCCGACACCGTGCCCTACGGCGAAGGCTTCAAGGCCGCCTACGCGACCACCAAGGCCATCGCGGAGAAAGCCGTGCTCGCCGCCAACGGTGCCGAACTGGCCACCGTCGCGCTGCGTCCGCGCCTGATCTGGGGCGTGGGCGACAACCAATTGCTGCCGCGGCTGGTCGCGCGCGCCAACGCCGGCCGCCTGCGCTTCGTCGGCGACGGCAACAACCGCATCGACACGACCTACATCGACAACGCCGCGCAGGCGCATTTCGATGCGTTCGAACATCTCGCCCCGGGCGCGGCCTGCGCCGGCCGCGCGTACTTCATCAGCAACGGCGAACCCAAGACCTTGCGCGAAACCCTCAACGGCCTGCTCGGCGCGGTCGGCGCGCCGCAGGTGGACAAGACCTTGCCGTTCGGCGCGGCCTACGCCATCGGCGCGGTCTGCGAAGGCCTGTGGCATGTGCTGCCGTTGCAGGGCGAACCGCCGATGACGCGTTTTCTCGCCGAACAACTATCGACCACGCACTGGTACGACATGACGCCGGCGACGCGCGATTTCGGTTACGTGCCCAAGGTCAGTTTTCACGAAGGGCTCACCCGCCTGAAGGCCGCCTGGACGCAAGCGCCCGCCGTCACCGCCTGACAACCTGCGCTGGCCGAGAGTCGAAGCGTGCCATCGGGACCTGCGCCGATGGGGCTTTCTCTCATGCCAGGAGGTTTCCCATGCTGCATTACGCCGCCGTATTTTTCGTCATTGCGATCATCGCCGCGGTCCTGGGCTTCACCGGCATCGCCGGCGCGGCCAGCAACATCGCCTGGATTCTGTTCGTCGTGTTCGTGGTCCTGGCGATCGTCTCGCTGTTCCGCGGCCGCCGCGTCGCCTGACGCCGAAGCCTGAGCGCCGCCGACCGCGTGGCCGGACCGGAGCGGGGGGCTACAATGGCGGCATGACCGCCTCCGACCCCTCGTTCCTGTCCTCGCTCAAGCCGTTGGCCGGGCGCGCGCTGGAAGCCGCGCTCAACCGCGCGCTGGCGCTGGACCCCGATACCCGCGACAGCCTGCGCGCGCTCGACGGCCGCAGCGTCGCCCTGCATCTGGCCTCGCCGCCGCTGGCGCTGCGTATCCTGGTGGTCGCCGACCGGCTCGAAGTCGGGCCGGTGCGCGACAGCGACGAGCCCGATCTGTCCGTGCGCAGCACGTTCGGGGCGATCTTGTCGCAACTGCCGAATCTGCTCGGCGCCGCGCGCAACGAACAGGCCGCGCCGGTCGGCAAGCTGCGCATCGAAGGCGACGCCGACCTGGCGCGACGTTTGCAGCGATTGGCCGAACGCTTCGATCCGGATTGGCAGCAGCCCTTCGTCGCCGTGTTCGGCGAAGTGGCCGGCGTGCAGATCGCCAACGGCGTCGCCGGCGCGCTGCGGCATGCGCGCGAGGCGGCCGGCGCTCTGGCCGGCAACGCGGCCGAGTACGTCACCGAAGAATCGCGCGATGTGGTTCCACGCGATGAACTCAACGCCTTTCACGACGATGTCGATGCCTTGCGCGACGACGTCGAGCGCGCCGCGGCGCGGGTGGGGCGCTTGCGCGATCGCGCGAGGCGCAGCGCATGAGCGGGGTGGCTTCGAGCCTTCAGGATCTTTTGTGGGAGAGGCTTTTGTGGGAGGGGCTTCAGCCCCGATGCTCTTGGCTCCGCTCGCTGCGTTACTTCATCGGTTCTGATCGAAAGGCATCGGGGCTGAAGCCCCTCCTACAAAAGACTTCGCAATTGCTCTGTCGGGAAGCGCGCGCATGAGGTCCGCCATCCGCGCCTGGCGCATCGGCCGCGTGTTGCTGCGCTACCGCCTCGACGATCTGCTCGACGACACCCCGGCCGAGCGCTGGCTTAAGCTCGCGCGTCCGTTCGTGCCGCGCGCTTCGGTCGAGATCGCGGCGATGTCGCGCGGCGCGCGCCTGCGCCTGGCCTTGCAGGAACTCGGGCCGATCTTCGTCAAGTTCGGCCAGATCCTGTCCACCCGCCGCGATCTGGTGCCGCCGGATATCGCTATCGAACTGGCGCTGCTGCAAGACCGGGTCGCGCCGTTCGACGGCGAGACCGCGCGCCGCATCGTCGAGGGCACGCTGGAACGCAAGATCGAGGACGCCTTCGAGCGGTTCGACATCGAGCCGCTGGCCTCGGCCTCGATTGCCCAGGTGCACGCCGCGCGCTTGCCGGCCGAAGGCGGCCGGCAAGCGCGCGAAGTCGTGGTCAAGGTGCTGCGGCCCGACATCGAGGGCAAGATCGCCGGCGACATCGCGCTGTTGAACGCGCTGGCGGCGCTGGTCGATCGCGCCCATCCGGCCGCGGACAAGATCCGTCCGCGCGCGATCGTGGCCGAGATCGAAAGCACCCTGGCGGCCGAGCTGGACCTGCAGCGCGAAGGCGCCAACGCCAGCGTGTTGCGCCGGTTCTGGGCCGACAGCGACGACATGTACGTGCCCGAGGTGATCTGGTCGCACACCAGCGCGCGCGCGCTGACCCTGGAACGCGTGTACGGCATCCCGTCCGACGACATCGCCGCCCTGGACGCGGCCGGCATCGACCGCCGCGCGCTCGCCGCCAAGGGCGTGCGGGTGTTCTACACGCAGGTGTTCCGCGACAACTTCTTCCACGCCGACGCCCATGCCGGCAACATCTGGGCGGACAGCGATCCGTTGCGGCGCAGCAACCCGCGCTTCATCGCGCTCGACTTCGGCATCATGGGCCAGTTGTCCGACGAGGATCAGTATTACCTCGCGGAAAACTTCATGGCGATCTTCAACCGCGACTATCGCCGCATCGCCGAGCTGCACGTGCAGGCCGGCTGGATTCCCGCGCACATCCGCATCGACGAGCTCGAAGCGGCCACGCGCGCGGTGTGCGAGCCGTATTTCACCCGTCCGCTCAGCGAGATCTCGCTGGCCGAAGTGCTGGTCAAGCTGTTCCGCACCGCGCAGCGTTATGAGTTGACCTTGCAGCCGCAGTTGATCTTGTTGCAGAAGACCTTGCTCAATATCGAAGGCGTGGGCCGCTTGCTCGATCCCAGGCTCGACATCTGGGCGGTGGCGCGGCCGGTGCTGCAGCGCATCTTGCTCGATCGCTACAGCCCGCAGCGTCTGGCCAGCGAATTCCGCAAGCGCCTGCCCGAGTTCGTGACCCGCGCGCCGGAAATGCCGCGCCTGCTGCATGCGTGGCTGAGCCAGCAGGTGTCGGGGCAGCATGAGCTGAAGATGCGTTCGAGCGACATCACCGATCTCAACCGCACGATCAAGGACGCGGTGCGCCGCACGGTCGCGGCGATTCTCGGCACCGGCCTGCTGATCGTGGCGGCGGTGTTGTACGGATTGGAATCGGGCGGCCCGCGTTTCTGGTCGATCCCGGCCTCGTCGTGGATCGCGGGGCTGGGCGGGTTGTGGGCGTTGTTGGCGGCGTGGCCGCGGCGTAAGCGCGACGTGCGTTGACGTCGAATGCGGCGACGTTGAAGTCGGCGCTGGCAGAAAACCTTCCTCGCAGTCCCCTACGAATCCCCCGACGGGTTCCCCCCTTTGAAAAAGGGGGGCAGGGGGGATTTGCTTTTGTCCTACGTGTGAATCTTCCGGCTTCGGGCGGTAAGAGCAAATCCCCCCTAGCCCCCCTTTTTCAAAGGGGGGAACTCGGTAGGTGGGTGTTGGGAGCTTGCAGCCGCGCGGTTACGGCCCGGCCGCTTTCGCCTTCACCGGCGCCTTGCTCTTCGCCGCGGCAAAATCCCCCGCCGCATACACGCTGAACTGCTCCGGCTTGAGGTGCCGGCGGATCGCCGCATTCACCGACTCCACCGTCAACGCCTTGAACTTCGCATCCAGGTCGGCGGCGAACTGCATGGTCCGGCCGTAGAACAGATTGCTCACCAGTCCCGCGGCGACCGCCGGGTCGGAGGCGCGCGCCTGTTCGCGCTGGGTCAACAGACCCGACACCGCGTCCTTCAATTCCTCCGCGCCGACGCCGTCCTTGACCAGACGCGCCAATTCTTCGCGCATCGCGCGCTCGACCTGCTCCAGGTTTTCCGGCGCGGCGATCGCCTGCACCGCCCAGCTGCCGGCGTCGTCGCGGCCGTCGCGGCTGGCGTCGGCGTCCAGGTCGCTGTCCACGCCGTAGCTCAGGCCTTCCTTCTGGCGGATGCGATCGCCCAGGCGCGATTTGATCGTGCCGCCGCCGAGAATGTAGTTGGCCGCGACCAGCGCCGGATAATCCGGGTCGATGTCTTTCAACGACAGATTGACGTTGGCCAGCAACACGCCGTTGGGCTTGTCCGGAGTCTCGAAGCGGCGCTGTTCCGCGGCCACATCGATGTAGTGAGTGGCGATGGGCGCGTAGGCGTGCCCGGGTTTCCAGTTGGCGAACAATGCCTGCAACTGCTGCTTGACCGCGACCGGATCGAAATCGCCGACCACGCTGATCTCGCCTTCGGCGCTGCCGTAGAACTCGCGATGGAAGGCGCGCACGTCCTCGACCTTGAGCGCCTTGATCGCCGCCAGCGATTCGTCCAGCGATCTGAAATGCAGCGGATGTCCGGCCGGCCACGGGTCGAAGTGCTGCGCCAGCGCCTGGCTGGCGATCTGCCCGGGCTCCTGGCGCGAGGCTTCCAGGCCGGTGATCGCCTGCAGGCGGTACTGCTCGAATTCCTTGTCCGGATAGGTCGGCGTGCGCAGCACGTTCGCCGCCAGCGCGAGCGCGTCGCTCAACTGCTCGCGGCGCGTGGTCAATCCGAGCCGCGCCGACTGCAGGCTGCCGCCGATGCGCGCGGTGGTCTTGAGCGATTCGAAGCGCGCGTCGATCTGCTCGCGGCTCAACTCCTGGCTGCCGCGCATCATCAGCGCGCCGGCGACATTGCCGGCGGTGTCGCGGCCGCGCAGCGAATCGGTGTCGGCGAAATGGAAGTTGGCCGAAACGACGACGGTGCCGCCGCGGGTTTTCTTCGGCAGCAACGCGAGCTTGAGCCCCTGGCCGACGCCGGTGTCGAGGGCGATGGTTTGCGTGCGCGCCTCGATGTTGGCCGGCGTGGGATCGAAATGCTCGCCCGCTTCCAGCGCGAGTTTGCCGGTATAGCCCTGCAGCACGCTCGCCGCCGACGGCGCTTCGGGAATATTGACCCGTTGCGGCGCCTGGGTCGGCACGAAGCGGCCGAAGGTGCGGTTGCTCGATTGCAGATAGGCGCGGGCGACGCGATTGACGTCGTCGGCGCTGACCTTCTCCAAGGCGTCGCGGTACTGGAAGTACAAGCGCCAGTCGCCGGCGACGACCGGGTCCGACAGCGCCATCGCGACCGCGCCGACGTTGGTGTAGGCGCGTTCGAAACTGTTGCGCGCGCGCTGCTTGGCCGCTTCCACTTCTTCGCTGGTGATCGGCTTTTTCTGGATTTGTTCGAGCTGCTCGATCAACACCTGCTCGGCCTTGGCCGCGTCGCCGTCCTTGGGCAGCGCGGCCAGCGCCGTCAGCAGGCCGGGGTCGGGTATTTGCTCGCCGCCGACGCCGATGCTGGCGGCCAGTCCGGTTTCGACCAGCGCCTTGTGCAGGCGGCCGCCCGGGGTATGGCCGAGGATGTCGTCGAGAATGCCCAGCGGCGCGGCGTCGGCATGGGTGGCGGCGGGGATGTGGTACGCGGCCATCAGCAGGCGCAGATCGCCGACGCGGCGCACGGTGACCTCGCGTTCGCCGTCCTGCGCCGGCTCGCGCGTGTAGAAGGCGCGCATCGGTTCGGCCGGCTTGGGCACTGCGCCGAAATAACGCGCGACCGTGCCCAGGGTCTTGGCCGGATCGATGCGGCCGGTGAGCACCAAGGTGGCGTTGTCGGGCCGGTACCAGGCGCGGTAATAGGCTTGCAGGCGCTCGATCGGCACGTGCTCGACATCGCTGCGCGCGCCGATGGTGCTGTTGCCGTAGTGATGCCACAGGTACGCGGTGGAGCGCACGCGTTCGGACAGCGCCGAGACTTCGCTGTTCTCGCCGTTCTCCATTTCGTTGCGGACCACGGTCATCTCGCTGTCCAGGTCCTTGCGCGCGATGTCCGAATGCACCATGCGATCGGCTTCCAGCCCCAGCAGCCAGTCGAGCGTGGCCTCGTTGGCGGGGAAGGAGGCGAAGTAGTTGGTGCGGTCCAGCGAGGTCTGGGCGTTGAAGCCGATGCCGCGCTTCTTCATTTCGCCGGGAATGTCGCGATGGTTCGGCGTGCCCTTGAACAGCATGTGTTCGAGCAGATGCGCCATGCCGGTTTCGCCGTAGTTCTCCTGCAGCGAGCCGACCGCGTAGATCAGATTGAGCGTGACCGTGGGCTGGGTGGCGTCGGCAAACAGCAGCACGCGCAGGCCGTTGCCCAGGCGGTATTCGCAGATGCCTTCCACGCAGGGCCCGGCCTGGAAACCCGCGGGCGGCGGTTGCGGCGCCTGCGCGTGGACGCCGCTCAGGGCGAGACTCAGGGCGAAGGCGAGCGCGGCGATGGCGGCGGGACGGCGTGGCGGCATGGAAACTCCTGGAAACGGGAACGCGGCGCGAAGGCAGGACGATGAGGCTGTGAGCACGCGGGGCAATAGACGACACTAGCGGCCGATCACCCAGCGCCAGCCCCGACCGCATGCCCTCGACGTTCAGTTCCGACACGCCGCCGCCCCCGACATCGCAGGATATCGCCGGCATCGGCCTGCCGGTGCTGTACGCCGACGCCTCTCTGGCGGTTATCGACAAGCCGGCGGGGCTGATGGTTCACGACAGCGCGCTGGCGCGAGGAGAAACCGACTTCGCCGCCGACCGCCTGCGCGAGCAGTTCGGCCGGCCGATCTTCCTCGTGCACCGGCTCGATCGCGCCACCAGCGGCTGCCTGCTGCTGGCGTTCGATCGCGAAACCGCCTCGGCCCTGGGCAAGGTGCTGATGTCGGGCGAGGTGCAGAAAGACTATCTGACCGTGTGCCGGGGCTGGCCGGCGGAAGATGCGTTCGAGGTCGATCACGATCTCGACGGCGGCCCGGGCAAACCGCTGAAGAAGCCGGCGCAGACCCGGTTCCAGGTATTGGCCCGGACCGAACTGGCGCTGCCGTCGTCGGGGTTCGAGACCTCGCGCTACGCCTTGCTGCGCGCGCAGCCGCAGACCGGGCGCTTTCGCCAGATCCGCCGCCATCTCAAGCATCTGTCGCATCACATGATCGGCGACACCAGCCACGGCGACGGCCGCCATAACCGCAGCTTCCGCATGATGGGCATCCACCGCATGCTGCTGCACGCGCAGCGGCTGGCGTTCATCCATCCGGGCAGCGGCGAGCGGCTGCGGGTGACGGCGCCGCCGGACGCGGAATTCGCCAAGGCGCTGGCCTTGTTCGGTCAGGTCGAACTGGATTGACGTGGCGGCGGCCGGATCCGGCCGCGGCGGCGGGGATGAGTGAGTTCATCCCCGCGCGCGCGACTCAGCGATGCGGCGGCGGCGGAGCCTGCCGGTAGATGATCTTCGGCTGGGTGGCGCGCTGGATCGCGGCGTTGGTCAAATCCAGCAGCACCGCGCCGCCGAGCGCCTGTCCGGTGCTGGAGCGCGCGCCCTGTTGTGGGTAGCCGCTGTTCTGATAATCGTCGTAAGGGCTGGCATTGCCCGGATAGCCGTTGTTCTGGCGATAGCCGTTGGGCGGGTAGGCGCCTTGCGGGTAGTCGCTGTTCTGCCGGTAACCGCTGCGCGAGCTCTCTTCGCGCGCGCGGGCCCGTTCCTCGAACAGATAGCGTTCTTCGGGCGTGGCGAACTGGGCGTCGTTGCCGTAACCCGCCGACGACCGGTTGTAGGCCGCGCCGGCGCCGGTGTCGGGCATGGCGCTGGCGGCGTTCTGCATCTGCTGCAGCAAGCGGGTCTGCTGCTCGGTGAACTGGCCCAGGATGCGCTGATCGGTGGCGTTGGCGGGGCGGCCGACCAGGGATTCGGCGACCGACTGCGCCGACTGCGTCATCCGCCGCTGGAACTGCGGATTGGCGATGTTGCGCATGTTGTTGTTGACGTTGGCCGGGTCGTAGCGCTGATCGATGGTCTGCGCCGACACCGCCGGCGCGGCCAGGATCAGGGCGGCCAGCAGCGGCAGAGCCAGCGATTTCAGTCGCGGCGATGGGGGCAGGCGCTTCATGCGGGTTCCTCCTTGGACCGGTCCGGGCATGGTCCCCCCGTGGCCCGGTCGCGTCAACGACGGCGGCCCCGGGCCGCGCCGCGGCGGGTTTTCCCGCCTCGCGCGCGCCGATCGCTGTGAGCCCGGTCGCGCCGTCAACGGTGCGTAATGGACGAAATGCCGTCGCCGACTACAATCCCAGGCGGAGGAAAGCATGGCTATCACGATTCCCGAGCAGGAATTGGTCGAGCGTTTCGTACGTTCGACCGGCCCGGGCGGGCAGAACGTCAACAAGGTCGCAACAGCGGTGGAACTGCGCTTCGATATCGCGCAGTCGCCTTCGCTGCCCGACGCCGTGCGCGAGCGCCTGCTGACCAAGCGCGACCGGCGGGTGACCGGCGAGGGCGTGCTAGTGATCAGCGCGCAGCGTTTCCGCACCCAGGATCGCAACCGCCAGGACGCGCGCGAGCGGCTGGCGGCGTTCGTGGACAGCGGCCTGCGCGCGCCCAAGCCGCGCATCGCCACCAAACCCAGCCGGGCCGCCAAGGAGCGTCGGATCGGGGCCAAGAAAGAACGCGGCGCGACCAAGCGCAATCGTTCGCAAACCGATTGGGACTGACACGGAGCGTGCATGCCAGTTGATCCGAACGCCAAGCCATCCCTTCCGCCCGACGCCGACGGCGTGGTGCTGCGGTTGCCGCCTAACGTGCCGCAGGTCAAGCGCAACCGCCTGACCCGCTGGATCGGCCGCAGCATCCTGCGCATCGGCGGCTGGCGCATGGTCGGCAAGTTTCCCGACATCCCGCGCGCGGTGCTGATCGGCGCGCCGCATTCGTCCAACTGGGACGGCGTGTGGGGCTTCGCGGCCAAGGCCGCGATGGGCCTGGACGTGAAGATCATCGCCAAGGATTCGCTGTTCCGGGTGCCGCTGCTGGGCGCGCTGCTGCGCGGGATGGGGGTGATTCCGATCAACCGCAGCGCCGCGCACGGAGTGATCGAGCAGGCCACGGCGATGATCCGCGGCGCCGAGCGTTTCTGGCTGGGCATCGCGCCGGAAGGCACGCGCAAGGCGGTGGAGCGCTGGAAGGCCGGGTTCTGGAAGATCGCCAAGGCCGCCGACGTGCCGGTGGTTCCGGCGTATTTCCACTATCCGGACAAGATCATCGGGATCGGCGACATGTTCCATCTGGGCGAGGACATGGACGCGGACATGCGGCGGATCCGGGATTGGTACAAGCCGTGGCAGGGCAAGCATCACGGGACTGTTTGAGGGGTTGCTGGAAGTCTCGGAAAACCACGCCCGTCATTCCCGCGAACGCGGGAATCCAGCGACTTCAAACGTTCTCGCACGAAAGGCCCTGGATTCCCGCGTTCGCGGGAATGACGAGCAAAAAACGCGGAGCCTGCTTCGCTCAGTCGTCCGCCGCCGCCGCCGCCGCCGCGCGCCGCCTTCGCCGCGGCGTCTTCGCCGGCTCATCCGGCCCGATCTGTTCCAACTGCACGCGCAGGTCGTGCAGGGTGGTGAGGATGTGTTCCGACAGCAGCCGGCTCACCCGGGCCCCGTCGCGCTGCAGCCAGGCGTCGAGAATGGCGCGATGCTCGCTGGCCGCGCGCGCTTCGCGGCCGGCCGGTTCCAGGTGCTTGCGCACGTAGCGTTCGGCCAGCACCTGCAGACGTTCGACCAGTTGCGCGGTGATCTGGCGTCCGCCCGGGCGCACCAGCGCCAGATGGAAGCTGCGGTTGAAGCGCACCACCGCGTGGGCGTCGTCGGTGCCGGCGTTTTCCAGCGCCGCCAGCGCCGCGCGCGCGGCGGCGTGTTCGCTGTCGTCGGCGGCCAGGCTGGCGTCGGCGGCGGCCTCGGGTTCGATCTTCAGGCGCAGCGCGAATACTTCCTCGGCCTCGTTCGCGGTCAGCGCCGGGACGAAGAAACCGCGATTGGGATGCGAGGCCAGCAGGCCCTGCTGCTCCAGCCGGCCCAACGCCTCGCGCAGCGGAATCTTGCTGATCCCCAGTTCCTCCGCCAGCAGTTCCTGGCGGATCGGTGCGAGCGGCGGAATCTGCGTCGACAGAATCCGTTCGCGGACCACTTCGAAGGCTTGGTCGGACAACGAACGGGGCACGATGCTCATGCGATCAGTCTACCCAACCGCCAGCCGCGCTCTACTGCCGTCGCGACGCGATCTGCGCCGGGCCGCGGCAGACCGTTCGTCGGCGCGGCGCCGGTCGGGCGCACGGACCTGCCAACCCTGGACCTGAATCACGGAATCGGCGGTTTATCGCTATATCGTATACGTTATACCGATTAGCAGCTTTCCGTGTCGTTGTGATGACACGCAGGGGGAAGGCCGCGGCAGATCGGGCGATCAGGCCATCGGGGGTGGCCGGCGCCGACAGCGGATTCACGCAGCCTGGCCGCTCAGCGGCCGCGCCGGCGCGTGTCCGCGCCCGGCGCCGGCGCGGTCGGCCGGCTCGCGTCCCATCGATCGCGGGTCCGCGCCGGTCTCCTGCACCGCCGCCGCTCCGTGGGCCCGCGCGGCCGCCGCACGCGCGTACGACGCCGGAGAGCCGACCGCCATCCAACCGTCCGACCGCTAGCCCGTCCTTGCCAAGCCGTATCCGCAAGGTCGCATTCGTAAGGCCTTACCGCCGCAAGGCGAGACACCACTCCACTACCGGCCCGCCGCGCCGCGCATTCGCGCGGGCGCCGCCGTGCGCCGCCATTGCCTTCAAAGGAGATCGTCGATGTCCTTCGTACCCAAACCGACCCAGGCGTTGTTGCTCGGCCTGACCGTCGCCGCCGTGAGTTTCCTCAGCTACGCCTTGCCGTGGGCGTCGATGATCGAGCCGGCGCGACCCGCCGCGCCCGCGCCCGTTGTCCACGCCGCGGTGAGCCCACAGGCCATTGGCACCGCCGCGAGCGCGCAAGGCCTGGCCTCGCGCGCGCTGCAAGGCGCATCGCGCCGGCAACCGGCGACCGAGCGCCAGTTGTTCGGCGAACATCAACAAGAGCGCGCGCTGGCCCCGGCGCGGCGCGCGCCGCAGCAACCGTTCCTGGTCGATCGCCGCGACAGCGCCTACGACGGCGCCGCACTGCGCCGCGATCTGTTGCGCCGTCCTTCGTTCGCGCGCACCTCGTCCGCGCTCAAGGCCGCGGCCTGCGACGTCAACGCCTTCGGCGCGCTCAGCGGCGCGGCGCTGGTCAGCGCGGTCAAGGCCGCCAGCGTGGATTGCATCAATCAGTTGTTCGGCGTCACCGGCGCCAATGCCTACGCCACCTTCCGCGAAGCGCAGATGGTCAGCATCGCCAACGCCTTCGCCACCTCGGCGCGCGGCTACGACGGCAGCAACGCCGACAGCACCTTGCAACTGGTGCTGTTCCTGCGCGCCGGCTATTACGTGCAGTACTACGACAGCAGCGTCGGCGCCTACGGCAATGCGCTGCGCGACGCGATCCGTCCGGCGCTGGACGCGTTCGCCGCCAATGCCAACTTCGGCCGTGTCAACGACGTTCACGGCGAAGTGCTGGCCGAGTACGTCACCCTGATCGACAGCTCGACCGAGAACGCGCGCTATGTGTACGTGGTGAAGCGCTTGCTCGACAGCTACAACAGCGGCTTTGATGCGTATTACTGGATGAAGGTGGCGGTCAACAACGCTTACACCGTGACCTTCCGCGGCCATCAGGACGCGGCCTTCCGCGCCCTGGTGCAGTCCGACAGTTCGATCGTCGAGACCTTGTACAACTTCGCCGACCGCAACTTCGCCATGCTCGGCCAGGCCAACGACTATCTGGTCGCCAACGCCGGCCGCGAACTGGCGCGGTTCCTGCAATACGACGGCGCGCTGAAGACGCTGGCGCGCGCGCGGGTCAAGGCCTTGCTCGACCGCTCCGCGGTCACCGGCCCGACCGCGCGCTTGTGGGTGGGCGTCGGCGAAATGGCCGATTACCACGACGTCGGCAACTGCGCGCAGTACGGCCTGTGCGATTTCGTCGCGCGGGTGCAGGCGGCGGCCTTGCCGATCCAGCACACCTGCAGCGCGACGCTGCGCCTGCGCGCGCAGTCGATGAGCGCGGCCGAACTGGCCTCGACCTGCGCCACGGTGGCCGGGCAGGAAGCCTATTTCCACCGCGAGCTCGCCACCGGCGGCGTGCCGGTCGCCGGCGACGGCAACGCCAGCCTGGAAATGACCGTGTTCGACAGCAGCAACGATTACGCCATCTACGCCGGCGCGATCTACGGCATCGACACCAACAACGGCGGCATGTACCTGGAAGGCAATCCGTCCTTGCCCGGCAACCAGGCGCGCTTCATCGCCTACGAGGCCGAGTGGCTGCGTCCGCAGACCTTCGAAATCTGGAACCTGACCCACGAGTACGTCCACTACCTGGACGGCCGCTTCGACATGTGGGGCGATTTCACCGCGGCGATGAAGCAAAAGACCGTGTGGTGGGTGGAAGGCTTCGCCGAGTATCTGTCCTACCGCTATCGCGGCGTGGTCAACGACGGCGCCCAGGCCGAAGCCGCGCGCGGGACCTATGCGCTCAGCCGCGTGTACCAGAACGATTACAACAGCGGCCAGACCCTGGTGTATCGCTGGGGCTATCTGGCGGTGCGTTTCATGTTCGAACAGCGCCATGATCAGGTGAACGCGATCCTGGGGTATTTCCGCCCCGGCAACTACAGCGGCTACGCCACCTACATGGCCGGCATCGGCGCCGGCAACGACGCGGCCTTCAGCGCCTGGCTGCCGTGCGTGGCCCAGCCCGATGCGCCCGGTTGCGGCACCACGCCGAACCAACCGCCGGTGGCGGGCTTCAGCTTCGCCGCGAGCGGCTTGCGGGTGAACTTCAGTGACACCTCCACCGATGCCGACGGCCGCATCGTCGCGCGCAGCTGGAACTTCGGCGACGGCAGCACCTCGACCGCGGCGAATCCGAGCAAGACCTACGCCGCGGCCGGCAGCTACAGCGTGCAGCTCACTGTCACCGACGATCGCGGCGCCAGCCGCAGCACCACGCGCACGGTGACCGTCAGCGCCGCCGGCCTGCCCGAGTGCGCGGGCAGCGACATCCGCGTGCTGGGCAAGAACTGCGTGCGCAGCAATGTGGTTGGGACGGTCGGCAACTACACCTACTTCTATCTGTACGTGCCGGCCGGAACCGCGCAACTGCGCATCGACGTGGCCGGCGGCAGCGGCAACGCCAATCTTTACGTCAGCACCCGCAATTGGGCGACGCGCGAATCGTATGAGTACCGTTCGACCAACGCGGGCAACACCGAGTCGGTGACGATTTCGCAGCCGGCGGCCGGATACGTCTACGTCAGCTTGTATGGCGTGACTGCGTTCAATGGTGTGCGGGTGACGACGCGTTATTGAGCGGCCCTCACCCCAGCCCACTCTCGCCCGAACGCATAGCGTTCGGTGCCGCGCGAGCCGATGGCTTGCGCGGCACCTCACCCGGTTTGCGGGAACGGGGCTAAAAAAGCTGCTCAGCGCATACTTCGTGCGACCCAGGTTTCCCTTCTCCCGCTTGCGGGAGAAGGTGCCCCGAAGGGGCGGATGAGGGCCGCTCAGCGATCCGACTGCCCGGTCGCGTAATAGTCCCCGCGCACGAACAAATCCGGCTGGATCAACTCGGTGAAAGCGCGCGCCTGCGGCGACAGGTACTTGCCCTTGCGCACCACCACGCCATAACTGCGCGACGGGAAATACTCGGCCAGCGAACGCGCCGACAGCCGCGAGCGATCGGCGTCGGTCAGGCAGATCGCGGTGACGATGCTGATCCCCAGGCCCATCGCCACGTACTGCTTGATCACTTCCCAGCCGCCGACCTCCAGCGCGACGGTGTAGGGCACGCGGTTCTGCTGGAACACCACATCGACCATGCGATAGGTGGTCAACCGCTGCGGCGGCAGGATCAGGCCGAACGGGCTCAGGTCCTGCAGGGTCACCCGGTCGAGCTTGGCCAGCGGGTGGTCGCGCGGGGTGATCAGCATCGGCTCGAACCGGTAGACCGGCGCGTAGCTGAGGTCGCCGGGCACGTCGAGCATCGAACCCACCGCCAGATCCACGCCGTCCGAGCGCAGCAGGTCCAGGCCGCCGGCGCCGGTGACGTTGTGCAAGGTGAGCCGCACCTCCGGATGCGCGGCGCGGAAGGCTTCCACGATCTTCGGCAGCAGATACAGGATGGTCGAACTGCCGGCGGCGACGTTGAGATCGCCCGCGTCCAGGCCGCGGATGCGCTCGCGAAAGGCGCCATCCAGGCTGTCCAGGCCCTCGACCAGCGGCCGGGCCAGTTCGTACAGCTCCTGGCCCTCGCGGGTCAGGGTCAGGCGGCGGCCGCTGCGCTCGAGCAGGCGCACCCCCATTTCGCGCTCCAGCGCCTGCAATTGCAGAGTTACCGCCGGCTGACTGAGGTACAGAGCCTCAGCCGCACGTGAGACTGAGCCCAGGCGCGCGGTCTGGCAGAACGCCCGCAGGGGCTTCAGCCGATCCCCTTTGTATGCAAATCGCGGACTTAGCGAGCGCGTCGTGGCCACATGAACGTCACATATAAGCTAAGCAAATGATATGCATTGAAAAAACTTGATTGTCAAATATAAGACGGCGCCGCATGGTCTGGGTCCAGGGACACGCTCGTTGGGAGCGGTCCCCATCCCCACAGGAGTCGCACCATGTCGGCAGTGATCGCGCAGTGGCAGGACCATCCCGGGCAACGTCAGCCGGGTGGCGGCATCGAGCTCACGGCCCAGTCGGCCGGGCAGGACGCTCTGCTGACCCCGGCCGCTCTCGAATTCCTGGCCGTACTGCATCGCCGTTTCGAACCCGCCCGCCAGGCCCGCCTGGCCGCGCGCAAACAACGCCAGGCGTTCTTCGACGCCGGCGGCCTCCCCGATTTCCGCGACGACACCGCCGCGATCCGCAATGCCGCCTGGCGCGTCGCGCCGCTGCCCACCGCGTTGCTCGACCGCCGCGTCGAGATCACCGGCCCGGTCGATCCGAAGATGGTCATCAACGCGCTGAACTCCGGCGCGAAGGTGTACATGGCCGACTTCGAGGACAGCACCGCGCCGACCTGGGCCAATCTGCTCACCGGCCAGCGCTCGCTGCGCAAGGCCGTCGCCGGCACCCTGGACTGGTCGTCGCCGGACGGCGCCAAGCACTACACCCTCAAGCCCTTCGAAGAGCAGGCCGTGCTGATGGTGCGCCCGCGCGGCTGGCACCTGGACGAGAAGCACGTGCGCATCGACGGCGCGCCGATGTCGGGCAGCCTGTTCGACCTGGGCCTGTTCGCCTTCCACAACGCGCAAGCGCTGGCCGCGCTGGACCGCGGCCCGTACTTCTACCTGCCCAAGCTGCAGTCGATGGAAGAAGCGCAGCTGTGGAACGAGGTCATCGGCCACGTCGAAAGCGAACTCGGCCTGACGCCGGGGCAGATCAAGGTCACCGTGCTGATCGAGACCTTGCCGGCGGTGTTCGAGATGGACGAAATCCTGCACGCGCTGCGCACCCGCATCGCCGGCTTGAACTGCGGCCGCTGGGACTACGTGTTCTCGTACATCAAAACCTTCCGCGCGCATCGCGACAAGGTGTTGCCCGAGCGCGGCCAGGTGACCATGACCCAACCATTCCTGCGCGCGTATTCGGAACTGCTGATCCAGACCTGCCACAAGCGCGGCGCGCACGCGATGGGCGGCATGGCCGCGCAGATTCCGATCAGCGGCGATGAAGCCGCCAACGAAGCCGCGCTGGCCAAGGTCCGCGCCGACAAGCTGCGCGAAGTCACCGCCGGCCACGACGGCACCTGGGTCGCGCATCCGGCGCTGATTCCGCTGGCGATGCGCATCTTCGACGAGCGCATGCCGACCCCGCATCAGCAGCACGTGCTGCGCGAGGACGTGCTGATCATCCGCGAGGATCTGATCAAGCCCTCCTTCGGCACCATCACCCGCGCCGGTTTCGAGGGCAGTGTCGAGGTGTGCGTGCGCTATCTGGCCGCATGGCTGGAAGGCAACGGCTGCGTGCCGATCCACTGGCTGATGGAAGACGCGGCCACCGCCGAAATCGCCCGCACCCAGCTGTGGCAGTGGCTGCACGCCGACGGTCTGTTCCTCGACGACGGCACGCCGCTGGATTTCGCTCTGCTCGAACGCGCCTTGATCGGCCTGCCGAGCAAGCTCGCCGACCGCTCGAAGCTGCCGGGCGGCTCCAAGCTCGACGAAGCCATCGCGATGCTCGACCGGCTCACCCATGCCGACACGCTGGAAGAGTTCCTGACCTTGCCGGCTTACGAACGCATCGACTGAAAACCGCTTCCGTCACCGCAAACGATTAACGCCACTACCCCACGTCGAACACGACCCACACGCTAAGGAATCGAAGTCATGAGCCACACGCTGCCGACCGCCGATCAACTCCGCCAGGACTGGGCGACCCATCCGCGCTGGGCCGGTATCACCCGCCCGTATTCGGCCGAGGATGTGGTGCGCCTGCGCGGCACGGTGCCGGTCGAACACACGATCGCCAAGCTCGGCGCCAACAAGCTGTGGACCTCGCTGCACACGGAAGACTTCGTCAACGCGCTCGGCGCGCTGACCGGCAACCAGGCCATGCAGCAGGTCAAGGCCGGGCTCAAGGCGATCTATCTGTCGGGCTGGCAGGTCGCCGCCGACGCCAACATCGCCGGCGAGATGTACCCCGACCAGTCGCTGTACCCGGCCAACTCGGTGCCGCAGGTCGTGCGCCGCATCAACAACACCCTGCTGCGCGCCGATCAGATCCAGTGCGCGGAAGGCACCGGCGACATCGACTTCCTGCAGCCGATCGTGGCCGATGCCGAAGCCGGCTTCGGCGGCGTGCTCAACGCCTTCGAACTGATGAAGGGCATGATCGAGGCCGGCGCCTCGGGCGTGCATTTCGAAGACCAGTTGGCTTCGGTCAAGAAGTGCGGCCACATGGGCGGCAAGGTGCTGGTGCCCACGCGCGAAGCGGTCGAGAAGCTGGTCGCCGCGCGTCTGGCCGCCGACGTCATGGGCGTGCCGACCCTGATCGTCGCGCGCACCGACGCCGAAGCCGCCGACCTGCTGACCGCCGACATCGATCCCAACGATCAGCCGTTCACCACCGGCGAGCGCACCAACGAAGGCTTCTACAAGACCCGCAACGGTCTGGATCAGGCGATCAGCCGCGGTCTGGCTTATGCGCCTTACGCCGATCTGGTCTGGTGCGAAACCGGCAAGCCGGACCTGGAGTTCGCGCGCAAGTTCGCCGAAGCCATCCACGCCAAGTTCCCGGGCAAGCTGCTGGCCTACAACTGCTCGCCGAGCTTCAACTGGAAGAAGAACCTGGACGACGCCACCATCGCCAAGTTCCAGAAGGAAATCGCCAGCTACGGCTACAAGTTCCAGTTCATCACCCTGGCCGGTTTCCACAGCCTGAACTACGGCATGTTCAACCTGGCCCACGGCTATGCGCGCCGGCAGATGAGCGCGTTCGTGGAACTGCAGGAAGCCGAGTTCGCCGCGGCCGAGAAGGGCTTCACCGCGGTCAAGCACCAGCGCGAGGTCGGCACCGGTTACTTCGACGCGGTGACCCAGACCATCCAGGGTGGGCAGTCGTCCACGGTGGCGCTGAAGGGGTCGACCGAGGAAGAACAGTTCCACGACGCGAAGAAGGCCGCCGCCTGAGTCGGCGGGTTCTTCGGCCTGAGCCGGACAGGTTCAGGCCGGCGGCGTAACCGCGAGGGGCGGTGGCGCCGGGCCTGATCGCCAACCTGGGACACGGCATCGCACGAAGGGCTCCGAGAGGGGCCCTTCGTCGTTTCGCCGACCGGCGTGTTCATCCTTCGTGTTCATCATTTAGAACGGCGTTGCGCTTCCTCTCCCGCTTGCCGCCCAAGGCGACTTCCTTCGGGGCGCGGGAGAGGGCTCGACACAGGCAAGTCGAAGGCCCGCGACACCGCCCATCCGCACGCCGGCCCGCCACCCCCGTCCGTCGGCATCGCACCCGCCGGCGTCCCGCCCGTCGCATTCGCGCCGTTACCATGTTGCACGTGCGAAACGCTGCGTATTCGCGGACCCGCAATGCCCTTGCGGCGCCTGCTTCAGGCGCTGAATGCGTCGATCCGACGGTGGCCGTTTCGCCCCCCTGGCGGCGTTAGCTGCTCAGACCAGGTGCTATCCTGCCGACAAGGCTCCACAGGACGTGGGGGTGCGGGGAGATCGGAATGAATCGCGACACGGCGGCGCCTGCGGTGGGCCGCGAGACCGACAATTCGACTGCGACCGCGGCGCCGACGGACGTGGCGATGGCGGTGCTGACGCCGGGCGAATTCGAGCTGTTCGCCGAGATCGGCCGGCCGCGCCGGATCGAAGCCGGGCAGGTGCTGTTCCGCCGCGGCGAGTTGGGTACCACCATGTTCGTGATCGCGCGCGGCGCGATCATCCTCGACTTCGGCGACGACCTGGTCACCAAGCGCCTGGGCGTGCGCGAATTCTTCGGCGAGCTGGGCCTGCTGATCGGCGATCACGCCCGCAGCGCGGACGCCATTGCCGCCACCGACGGCCTGCTGGTGGAACTGCGCCATGAAGAATTCCAGCGCCTGGTCGATCGCGACCCGTCCCTGGTTTCGTACTTCCTGCGCCGCGCGATCATGCGCGTGGTGCTCAACGAGCAAAGCCTGATCCGCCGCCTGCGCCGCCGCAATCAGGATCTGGAAGCCGCGCTCGACAGTCTTTACGCCACCACCCACCAGCTCAACCAGACCGAAGAGCTGATCCGCACCGACGACCTCACCGGCCTGTACAACCGCCGCGGCCTGACCCTGCACCTGCAGGAAGCGCGCGCGGTCGGCATGGCCGAGACGATGGGGCTGGTGCTGATCGACTGCGACCGCTTCAAGCAGGTCAACGACGACCACGGCCACCTGGCCGGCGACCGCGTGCTGCAGAGCGTGGCCAACATCCTGCGTTCGGTGGCCGGCGCGGAAGACATCGCCTGCCGCCTGGGCGGGGACGAATTCTGTCTGTTGGTCGCCGCGCGCACGCGCCAGGACGTCATGCGCTTCGCCGACTTCATCGTCCACACCGTGCATGGGCTGCTGATGATCCCGCAGTCGCCGCCGACCATCTGTCCGGTCAGCGTCGGCGCCTGCCTGATCAGCTCCAAGCACGAATGGAACGACTGGTACGCCCACGCCGACGCCGCGCTCTACCAGGCCAAGCGCCTGGGCGGCAATCGCGTGCAATGGCAGGACGCCGAACTGACGCCGGCATGAGCCACGCCGACAAGGATGCCGCGATGAACGATGCCCACCGTCCCCATGCCGAAGGTCCGCAGCTGCGAACGCTGCTGCTGACCGACCTGTGCGACTCGACCACCCTGGTCGAGCGTCTCGGCGACGGGCCGGCGGCCGATCTGTTCCGCGAGCACGACCGTCTGGTGCTGGTCCTGCAGCAGCGTTGGCGCGGCCGCCTGATCGATCGCTCCGACGGCCTGCTGCTGCTGTTCGAGCGGCCCATCGACGGCCTCGGCTTCGCCCTGGACTACGCCCGCGGCCTGCGCGAGATGGGCACCGCGCGCAAACTCGATCTCAAGGCGCGCGCCGGACTGCACGTCGGCGAAGTGCTGACCTGGCGCAACAGCGACGAGGCGGTGAAGGTCGGCGCCAAGCCGGTGGAAGTCGAAGGCCTGGCCAAACCGATGGCCGGACGGTTGATGGCGACCGCGCGCCCCGGCCAGATCCTGTTGTCGGCGGTGGCCGAGCCGCTGGCGCATCGCGCCGCGCGCGAACTCGGCGAACGCGGCCAGCAGCTGCTGTGGAAATCGCACGGGCGCTGGCGCTTCAAGGGCGTGCCCGAGCCGCAGGAAATCTATGAAGTCGGCGAACCCGGCATCGCCCCGCTGCGCGCGCCGCCCAACGGCCCCAAGGCCTGGCGCGACGTGCCGCTGTGGCGGCGTCCGGCCGCGCTCGCCGCCGAGATCGCGGTGCTGGCGGTGATCGGCACCGGCGTGTGGTTCGCGACCCGGCCGCAGCCGGCGATCGCCTTCAACCAGCGCGACTGGGTGGTGGTCGGCGACCTGCGCAACCTCACCGGCCAGGGCGTGCTCGACGATTCGCTGGAACAGGCCTTTCGCATCAGCCTGGAGCAGTCGCGCTACGTCAACGTGCTGTCGGACCTGAAAGCGCGCGACACCCTCGACCGCATGCAGCGCAAGCCCGACACCGTGCTCGATCGCGCGGTGGCCTCGGAGATCGCCCTGCGCGACGGCGCGCGCGCGGTGATCCTGCCGACCGTGGCCGAAGTCGGCGGCCGCGTGCGGGTCAGCGCGGAAGTCATCGACCCGCATACCCAGACCACGGTCTACGCCGAGTCCGCCGACGGCACCGGCGCGGAGTCCACGCTCGGCTCCATCGACACCGTCACCGCCGCCCTGCGCGAAAAGCTCGGCGAGGCGATGAAGTCGATCGAACGCGATTCCGAGCCGTTGCCGAAGGTCGCCACCGGCAACCTGGACGCGCTGCGCGCCTATGCGCTGGGCCTGAAGGCCTACGCCAGCCGCCAGTACCCCGAGGCCTTGCAGTATTTCCAGCGCGCGATCGACATCGATCCGAAGTTCGCCCTGGCTTACCTCGGCGCCTTGCGCGTGCACACCGGCGCGGTCGACAGCCGCATGGGCCGGCCGTTCCTGGACAAGGCGGTGTCGCTGCGCGATCACCTGCCGCCGCGCGACGGGCTGTATCTGGACGGCTGGGTCGCCGAGTTCGGCCCGCATCCGAGCGCGCAGGCGCCGGCGAAATGGAAACTGCTCGCGACCTTGTACCCGGATTACTACGGCGGCCATTACAACTATGCGTGGGCGTCGTTCCTGGTCAACGATTTCGGCGAGGCGTTGCGCTTCGCCAAGGCCGCCTCGGTGCCGCAGAACGCGTTCCGCGGCAACGCGGTCGAGCTCAGCGCGCGGGTGCAGCTCGCGCAGGAGCAGTACGCGTCGGCGTTGCGCAGTTTCGAGCAGGCCGAGAAGATCGAGCGCTACGGCCCCAATCGCCGCCACGCCGCCGCGCTGGCGGTGATGAAGCGGTTCAAGGAGGCCGATGCGCTGCTGAGCCAGTTGCCGACCGGCACCTTGCTCAAGGCCGACGTCACCAACGAGTTCGAGCGCATTTCGGTGCCGGTCGATCAGGGTCAGTGGGATCGCGCCCGCGAGGTCGCCGATCGCGCCGCCGAGGCGGCGCGCAAGGCCACGCCCTTGCTCGCGGACGAATTCGAGCTGATCCGGCTGTCGGTGCTGTCGTTGCAAAAGCCGCGCTCCGTCGACGGCGCGCGCTTCGAAGCGGTGCTGCGCTCCTCGCTGGACGGCGCGCGCGACGTCAGCAATCGCGACCGCAATATCCAGCTGTTCCATGCGTTGGCCGCCGCCTACATGACCCAGCGCGAAGGCCTCAGCGCGATCGCCGCGCGCTGGCTGCCCGAGCTGGAAAAGGTGTCGGCGGACATCGACGACCCGATGGCCAGGCAACTGCTGCAGGTGGTGCGCGCCGGTCAGCTGCGCTTGCAGGGCCAGCCCGAGGCCGCGGTGACGATGCTGCGCCCGCTGCTGGCGGACGGGCGCGAACTGTTCCAGGTCCGGGTGGCGTTGCGCGACGCGCTGCTCGCCGCCGGCCAGGACGAACAGGCCGCGCAGGAATCGAAATGGATCGCCGGTCATCGCGGCCGGGCGTATATGGAAGCCGCCGGCGATCTGGTGCTGCAGACGGTCAACGTCGCCGATACCAACCTCGCGGCCGGCGCGGTGAAGCGCTGAAGCCGGTCGCCGGATCGTCGCTGGCAGGCCTGTGCCCGGCCCTCAACCCATCCCGGCCGAACGCATGGCGCTCACGGCCGCGCGAGCCGGTAGCTCGCGCGCAGTTCCACTCACCCCATTGGCGGGGTGAGTGAATTCATCGGCGCGATTGCCGCCCGGCTTTGTCAGAAGCGCTTAGCGGGGTTTCAGGCGGTCGGCGTCCCGCCGCCCGAGACGTTCTTCAGGAAGTCGCCGACCCGGCCGGCTTCGAAGGCATGCGGATTGTTGTGATTGCCGGCGGCGGTCAGCAGGCGCTGCAACTCCTCGCGCGCGGCCTGGATCTCCTCCTTGGACGCGATCTTCTGCGTTTCCATGCAGGCGAAGGACGTGGTCGCGTCGCCGGCGGGCGCAGCGGTCTTGCCCTGCGCGCCCGGAGCGGGCGCCGGCGCCTGGTATCCAAGCTCGGCGAGCGCCGCGCCGGGATTCTTGTGGAAAGAATCGCGGAAGTGATCGTCGCTGCTGAGCAGCTCGAGCAACTTGTCCACGACGGCCGGGTCGAGCCCGGGGTGACCTGATGAATTTGCCATGTCTGGTTCCATTCCCCTGTGCAATGCCCACTCGGGGCGTGACGAACGTCGAATCTAACCCTGAGGGGTTAACGAGACAACCACGCGGAATAGGTCAAATCGGTGACGACGGATGATCTGCGGCGGCCCTTGTCGCGCTCAGCGTCGAGTTTAGATCGTGTTGTCCGGGCACATCTTTCGACGTTCATGTGTCCGCCGGCCAGCCTTGATGCTCATCGCGGCGGCAGTCGCCGCGCTATCCTGAACGCCGTTTCGGCCCGTGCGATGCGCGGTCCGTGTGTCCATCGTCGGCCGGGCGGCCGGCAAGGAAAAGCTGAATGCGAATCCGTCGTTGCGCGATCGTGTTTCTGGAACCGCGCGAAGAGGTCGCCTTCGATCTGGACTCGCTGCTCGGCGGCGGTGCCGGACTGCGCCGGACGCGACGCTGGCTGGCCTTGGCCGCGCATCTGGACGGCGAGGTCGAACTCGACGCGGCGCAGCGCGAATGCCTCGGCCGGCTCAGCCCGGTGGCCTGGTGCGAAGGCGAAGCGCTGGCCGACGCGGAGACGGTCGATCGATTGTTGGAGCTGGGACTGCTGATCGCGCAGGACGGCCCGGCCCATGCCGCGCATCGCGAACGCGACGAGGCCGTGCGCGGCGCGTATTGGTGGCCGCCGGCGGCGATCGCGCACCGGCTGGGACGTTGGCATGGCCTGGACAGCGCGGCGGCGATGGAGACCGGCCAGATGAGCACCGCCGCCGAAATCCGCCGCAAGCTCGGCGCGCCGCCGGCGCATGTGATCGAGCGCGCCGCGCCGGAATCGAGGCAACGCTTGCCGCGCGTGGACGACAACGAGTTCGATCGCCTGCTCGCGCGCCGCGCCACCTGCCGCAACTTCGACGCCGCGCGTGCGTTGGCGCAACCGGTGTTCGCGCGGATGCTGCAGCGGGTGTTCGCCGCGCAGGCGCAGGTGCGGGTCGAGGACGACACTGTGTTTCTGAAGAAGCACACCCCGTCCGGTGGCGGCCTGCATGCGACCGAGGCGTATCTGATCGTGCGCAACGTCGAAGGCGTCGCGCCGGGGTTGTATCACTACCATCCCACCGAACACGCTCTGGAGCCGATGCCGCCGCCGGCGCGGCCGCTGGACGAATTCGCCTTGTGCGCCTTGGCCGGCCAGCACTGGTTCGCCGATGCGCCGGTGTTGGCGGTGCTGGCGCCGCGCTATGCGCGCAGCTTCTGGAAATATCGCGACCACGCCAAGGCCTATCGCGCGCTGGTGCTGGACGTAGGACACCTGTCGCAGACCTTGTATCTGAGCGCGACCGAGCAGGGCCTGGGGGCGTTCGTGACCTCGGCGATCAACGAGGTCGATATCGAGCAGGCTTTCGGCTTCGATCCGCTGGTCGAAGGCCCCTTGGCGATCTGCGGTTTCGGTTGGCGCAGCGAGCGCATGCGGATCAGCGAGTTCGATCCAACCGAAGAGGTCTGGAAAAAAACGCCAGAGCAAGATTAAGACAAGGTGTACTGACCGCGAAAAAAACCAAGAGCGTCTCTGCTTCGAGCCCCTGCGTGTTTGCTCGTCATTCCCGCGAAGGCGGGAATCCAGTGCCTTTCGTGCGAGAACGCTTGAAGTCACTGGATTCCCGCTTTCGCGGGAATGACGAGCCAGAAACTTCAAACAGACTCCAGCCCTCCCATTCAACCCCACCCGCAACACAGCGTGCCAACCCCATCAAGACACCACCGGTGCGCTGATGTCATCCTGCCCGCCATCCCCAATGGACGCCGACAACGCCATGTGGCCCGATAACCGTATCCAGACGTTGTTCGGAATCGACCTGCCCATCGTGCAAGCGCCGATGGCCGGACCCACCCAGGCCGACATGGTCATCGGCGCGGCCCAGGCCGGCGCCCTGGGTTCGCTGCCGTGCGCGATGCTGAGCCCGCAGCAGGTGCGCGAGCAATGCGCGTCGATCCGCGCCGCCACCGATGCGCCGCTGAATCTGAATTTCTTCTGCCACCACCCGGGCGCGGCCGATCCGGCGCGCGAAGCGACCTGGCGCGAACGCCTGGCCAGGTATTACCGCGAGTACGGCCTCGACCCGGCGATGCCGGTCGCGCCGAGCGCGCGCGCGCCGTTCGACGATCAGTGGTGCGAACTGGTCGAAGAACTGCGGCCGCAGGTGGCGAGTTTCCATTTCGGCCTGCCCGAGCCGCGGCTGCTCGAACGCGTGCGCGCCAGCGGCGCGCGCATCGTGTCGTCGGCGACGACGGTCGAGGAAGCGCGCTGGCTGGAACAGCGCGGCTGCGACGCGATCATCGCGCAAGGCGCCGAAGCCGGCGGCCATCGCGGCGTGTTCCTGAGCGACGACATCACCACCCAGGCCGGGTTGTTCGCGCTGCTGCCGCGGGTCGTCGATGCGGTGCGGGTTCCGGTGATCGCCGCCGGCGGCATCTTCGATGCGCGTGGAATCGTCGCGTCGTTCGCCCTCGGCGCGGCGGCCGCGCAGATCGGCACCGCGTACCTGTTCTGCCCGGAAGCCAAGCTGTCGTCGCTGCACCGGCGGGCCCTGCACGGCGGCGAAGGCGACGACACCGCCATGACCAACCTGTTCACCGGCCGTCCCGCGCGCGGCATCGTCAACCGGCTGATGCGTGAAGTCGGGCCGATCTCGAAACTGGCGCCGGCGTTTCCGCTGGCCGGCGGTGCGCTAGGGCCACTGCGCGCGAAAGCCGAGGCGGCCGGTTCGGACGGCTTCATGTCGCTGTGGTCGGGGCAGGCGCGCCGTGCGCATGACTTGTCCGCGCGCGATCTGACCTTGACGCTGGCGCGCGAGACCTTGCATCTGCTGGGCCAACAGCAAAGCTGAAATCGCTGAGATGTGCCGCGCCGCTGGCGGCGGACGTTATCCGCTGCCAGTTTCGGCGGTGCATCTTCAGCGCCAGCCTGGCCGCTGCGGCGCCCGCGCGTTCCACAATCGCTGCGCTTCCTCGGCGATGACCTGCGGCCGCTCTTCCGGCCAGAACAGCTTGCTTCCCTCCTGGACAGTTCGATCACCGGAGGCAAGGCCGCCGGCGGACTGTCGTGCTCGCTGCCGCAATTGCTCAGCAGCACGGTGCGCACGCGCCGCGGAAGGCGCGCCAGCAACAATTGCGCGATCGCACCGCCGCTACCGTCGCCGCGGACGCGGGACGGCAAGCGGCGAGGCGGCGCGATCAGGCGCTGGCCAGCCAGTGTTCGCGCAGCAACGCGTTGAACTCGCTCCAGCGCTCTTCCGGGAAGAAGATCCGCGCGCCTTCCAGCTCGACGCGCTTGCGCGTGCCGGCGATCGCCTCGGCCAGCCAATGCGACCACTTCACGTCGAAGAACACGTCGTCGGTGCCCCAGGCGATCAGGGTCGGCGCCGTCAGCGCGCGCAACTGCGCTTCGATGCGCAAAGTGTGCGAGGCATCGAACGCGGCGAGGAATCGCTGGAAATCCAGCAGCCGCTGTTCGCTGCGCAGCAACGGGGTCAGGTAGGTGTCGATGTCCTGATCGCCGACCTGCTCCGGATGCTCGTAGGCCAGGCCCAGCGCCTGCGGCGAACGGTAGACGTTCTTGTCGGCCAGCATCGCCTCCAGCACATCGCGCAGACCGCCGGCCGCGGCGGTCGCCAGGAACGGTTTGAACGCTTCCGGCGGCCAGTTGTCGTGCGTGTCGCAATTGCTCAGCGCGAAACTGCGCACGCGCTGCGGATACAGGGCGGCGAAGATCTGCGCGATGCCGCCGCCGCTGTCGTTGCCGATCAGATCGACCCGGTCGATGCCCAGCGCGTCGAGAAACTGCGCGAGCATGTGCGCGTTGGCGGTGACCGAGACGTCCTGGTCCGCGGCGATCTCGCTGTCGCCGTGAGCGAGCAGGTCCACGGCGATGCAGCGGCGAATATCGGACAGATGGCGCAGCTGATGCCGCCACAAATGCCCGTTCAACAGCACGCCGTGCACGAACAGGGCGACCGGGCCTTCGCCGCGCTCGCGGTAGGCGATGCGCCCGGAAGGGGTGAGCACGCTTCCGTGGGCGAAGGGCGGAACGTCGCTTTGATAACCGCTGCCGTCCATGGTCTCAGCCCTGCTCCGACGCGGTCGCGGAGGCGTATGCCTCCTTGAGCTTGTGCGCGCATTCATCGCAACACACTTCCACGGCCTTGCCGCCGATCTTGATCTGGAAGGAGTTTTCGTCCAAAGGGCAGTCGCACGCTGCGCAAGTCTTCTCGGCCATGATGGTTTCTCTGCTGACGCCCGCGATTGGGCGAGCTCAGTAGGCCAGCGCCGGGTCCGGGGCGCTGTCAGAAAATTTAGCGATCGCCTTTGGGTCGGCCGGGGCCGCGTTCAGCGCTGCAGGGCGGACTGGCGGAACTCGGTGGGCGAGCGGCCGTAGGTCTGCTGGAACGCCGCGCTGAAGTGGCTGTGGCTGGAGAACCCCAGGTCCTGGCTGAGCGCGCTCAGGTCCTCGTACTCGCCGAGCAGATCCAGCGCCCGCGCCAACCGCAAGCGCAGTTGGTAGCGATACAGCGGCAAACCTTCGACGCGCTGGAACACCTGGGTGAGATAGACCGGCGACACGCCGACTTCGCCGGCGATCTCGGCCAGCGCCCAGCGCCGCGACAGATTGCTGGCCAGGACCAGCTTGGTGCGTTCCACCAGCCGCTGCTGGCCGACGCTGGAACCGGCCGCGTGCGTGGTGCGCGGACCGAGCGCGCGCTGCACCAGGGTCAGCGCCAGGCTTTCGCCTTCCAGCCCTTCGGCGACGTTTTCGCGCAGGCTGTGGCGCAGCATCATCACCAGCGCCTGCGCGCGCGGATCGATGCGCAGGCGCGGCTGATTGAACCGCACTCCTTCGCCGTCGTGCAGCAGTTCCCTGGGCGCAAGCTCGCGCAGCATCGATTCTTCCACCGTCAACGCCAGACTGGCGTCGCCGCCTTCGATCGGATGACTGATGCGGTAGATCTCGCCGGCGTTGAAGAACAGCACCTGGCTGGCTTCGGCCACGGTCAGGTTGTCGCCGACATGGCGCACGTAGACGCCGCGATACGGAAACACCAGTTGGGTGTCGTCGGCGCGCTCGTCCTCGCTCATGTGCCGGCACAGGCCGGGACAATAGACGTCGCGGACGGTGACTGTCGGCGTCTGGAGCAAGGTGTGGATGGTGAATTCGGACATGCGCGCCGGTTCGGTGGATGCGACATGGCCATGGCCGGCCCGCGGGCCCGCCGCGGTCTCGGCCTGTGCGGGCAGACTATAGCTCAGCGTTCGGGCGGCGAGTGTCGGTGCCCGCCGCCGTTGCCTCCGCCCAGGAGAACGGCGATGCGTGACGGCGTGTCCGCATTCCCTAAGCCCGTGCGCCGCTCGTGACGGCATCATTGCGCCGATAACCGATCGCCTCGGTCAGATGCGCCGTCGTGATCGCCTCGCTGCCGGCCAGATCGGCGATGGTGCGGGCGACGCGCTGGATCCGGTGCATCGAGCGCGCCGACAGCTGCAGCGCGTCCACGGCGCGTTCGAGCAGGCCTTGATCGCGTTCGCTGAGCCGGCAGATCGCGGCGGTGCCGGCCTGATCGAGTTGCGCGTTGGTCTTGCCGGCGCGCGCGAACTGGCGCTCGCGCGCAAGTGTCACCCGCGCGCGGATGTCGGCCGAGCTTTCGCCGCCGGGTTGATCCGGACGCAAGGCTTGCGGCGGCAGGCGCGGCACGTCGATGTGCAGATCGATCCGGTCCAGCAACGGGCCGGAGATGCGCGCGCGGTAGCGGCGGATGGCGTCGGTGGCGCAATGACAACGACCGCTGGCGTCGCCGGCCCAGCCGCAGGGGCAGGGATTCATCGCCGCGACCAGTTGGAAGCGCGCCGGGAACTCGGCGCTGCGCGCCGCGCGCGAGACCGTCACCCGTCCGGATTCCAAAGGTTCGCGCAGCACTTCCAGGGCGCGACGTTCCCATTCGGGCAACTCATCGAGAAACAGCACGCCCTGGTGCGCGAGCGAGATTTCGCCCGGACGCGGATCGGCGCCGCCGCCGACCAGGGCCACCGCGCTGGCGGTGTGGTGCGGCGCGCGGAACGGACGTTGACGCCAGCGCGAAGGGTCCAGGGCGTGGCCGTGCGCGGCGCCGCTGACCGAGGCGATCGCGGCGGTTTCCAGCGCTTCGGCTTCGCTGGCTTCAGGCAACAAGCCGGGCAGGCGCGAAGCCAGCAAGGTCTTGCCGCAGCCCGGCGGGCCGATCAGCAGCAGGTGATGGCCGCCGGCCGCGGCGATTTCCAGCGCGCGCCGCGCTTGCGCCTGGCCGCGCACATCGACCATGTCCGGGCACGGTGCGCGTTGCAGCGGCGGCGCGACGGCGAGCGGCAATTCGCTGCGGCCGCACAGCATCGCGCAGACTTCCAGCAAGGTGCGGCCGGTGCGCGCTTCCACTTGGCTGGCGAGCGCGGCCTCGGCGCCGTTGCCGGCTGGGACGATCAGGCGACGGCCGGCATCGGCGACCGCGAGCGCGGCCGGCAATACGCCGTCGATCGCGCGCAGTTCGCCGGTCAGGCCGAGTTCGCCGAGGAATTCGCAGTCGCGCAACGGTTCCAGCGGAATCTGGCCGCTGGCGGCGAGGATGCCGAGCGCGATCGCCAGATCGTAGCGGCCGCCGTCCTTGGGCAGATCGGCCGGCGCCAGATTGACGGTGATGCGGCGTTGCGGGAATTCGAACTGCGCGCATTGGATCGCCGCGCGCACCCGGTCCTTGGCTTCGCGTACCGCCGCTTCGGGCAGGCCGACGATGGACATGCTCGGCAAGCCGCCGGCGAGGTGCACTTCGACCCGGACCGCGGGCGCATGGACCCCCGATCGCGCACGGCTGTGCACGAGGGCCAGGTTCATGTGGGCGGACTCAGTGCTGGGGCGCGGAGGCGTTGTCGAGCTGGGCTTCGAGCTCGGCTACGGTGCGCTGCAGTTCGTCGAGTTTCTCGCGGGTGCGCAACAGCACCGCGCGCTGGACTTCGAATTCCTCGCGGGTGACCAGGTCGAGCTTGGACAGCCCGGTCTGCAGCACGGACTTGAAGTTCTGCTGTATTTCCTCGCGGCCTTCGCGCAGGCCCGGCGGAAGCAGGGAACTGAGGCGGCGGGCAAGGTCGTCGATATGGTTCAGGTCGATCATGTAGAGAAAGCTCCTCCGGTGTTGGGGTCAGCTTGACCGCCGGACCGGGGCGACACCGTCGGCCGGGGCCGTGGCGCGCTGTCGGAAAAGTCCGAAGTGGATGACGCGGTCACTACATCACGGCGCCGCCGACGCCCGCAAGCGTTCTGGGCTTCGCGCGGCTCGGTACTTCATATGGCGTTGCAAGATCGTCCAACGCCGGCTGCGCAGGCGATGTGAACGCCGCCCGACCGGCGGTCCGCACAGGCGCGGCAAGCGGCAGGCAGCGGCGTCGCGAACGTGCCGGCTAGGTGGCGGCGGGGCGGCGCGCTATCCTGCGCGCGAATCGACACGCGGTGCGGAGACAGACGAATGAAGATGGTCATGGCGGTGATCAAGCCGTTCAAGCTCGACGATGTGCGCGAGGCGCTGGCCGAGGCCGGCGTGGCCGGGATCACCGCGACCGAGGTCAAGGGCTTCGGCCGCCAGAAGGGGCACACCGAGTTGTATCGCGGCGCCGAGTATGTGGTCGATTTCCTGCCCAAGATCAAGCTGGAAGTGGCGGTGACCGACGATCTGGTCGATACCGTGGTCGAGGCGATCATGAAGGCGGCGGGCACCGGCAAGATCGGCGATGGCAAGATTTTCGTTTGGGATCTGGAGCGGGCGGTGCGTATTCGTACTGGCGAGCTTGATGGTGATGCGCTGTAGGGTCGGGTGTTGAATGCCGCGGTGAATCGTTGCTGGTTGCGGCGCGATCGGATGGTTCGCGGTCGGGGCTGAAGCTCCCTCCCACAAAAGACTTCGTGGCTTGCGCTTGGTGTTTGACTGTTTCAGCGCGTAGCGGGCTCGCTCGCGCTCAATCCTCTTCATCCAAAAACGCCTGCAGCGCCGGCGAGCGCGGGCGGTTGACCAGTTCCAGCCGGTACAGCGGCCGGGTCAGGGTGTCTTCGTCGCTCAAGGCGATCGCGCGCACGCGCTGCATCAGGATCAGATCGGCGACCACGGTCGACGGCAACAGGGCGATGCCGGCGCCGGCGGCGACCGCGCGCGCGATCGCTTCGTTGCTGCCGATCTCGATCACCCGCGCCGGCGCGATGCCGCGCGCGGCGAACAGCGATTGCGCGACCTGGCGCGTGCCCGAGCCGTGTTCGCGCAGCAACCAGGTCTGGCGGCCGAGTTCGGCGATCGAGGCGCGGCGCTTGGCGCCCAAGGGGTTGTCGGCGGAGGCGATCAGCCGCAGCGGTTCGCTGCGCCATACGGTCGCGGCGATGCGCGCGTCGGCGACCGCGCCTTCGACGAAGCCGACATCGACCGCGCAGTCGATCACCGCGCGGCTGATTTCCTCCGTGTTGCCGACCACCAGTTCGGTCGTCAGCGCCGGATGCCGGCGCACGAACGGGCCGAGCTGCTGCGGCAGCCAGTACGCGGCGACGGTGGTGCTGGCGCCGATGCGCAACCGGCCCTGACGCAGTTCGACGCGGTCGCGCACGTCTTCGATGGCGATGCGCTCCAGGGCGAAGATCGCGCGCGCGTGTTCGAACACGGCGCGGCCGTGGTCGGTCAGGGCGATGCCGCCGGTGCCGTCGCGCACGGCCTTGCCGTCGCTGCCGGTGCGCTCGATCAGCGGCAGGTCCAGTTGATGCTCGAGTTCGCGCACCGCCTTGGACACCGCCGACTGGCTGACGAACAGGGTTTCGGCCGCGCGCGAGAAGCCCTGTTGCTCGACCACGGTGAGGAATACGCGCAGCAGGTGCAGGTTCATCGTATGAATCCAGATCATGGATGCTTGAATTATATGTATTGGACTCCCGAGCTGCGCGGGCCTAATTTGCCGGCGCCAAGTCACTAAATGTGTGCCAATGTCCGCCCTGAACCCGATTTCGCCCACCCCCGCCGCCCGCAGCGCCTACCAGCAGCGCGGGTTCTGGCCCGGGTTGGGCCTGGCCGCGGTGATCGCCGCCGCCGCGATGGGCCTGGCCTCTATGCCGGCGCTGCAATCGTTCGGGCTCAGCGCGCTGACCCTGGCGATCGTGTTGGGCATCGCGGTCGGCAATACCGTGTTCCCGTCGATCGCGGCGGCCGCCGGCAGCGGCGTGGACTTCAGCAAGAGCACGCTGCTGCGGCTGGGCATCGTGCTGTACGGCTTCCGGGTGACGTTCCAGGAGATCGCCGGGGTCGGCGTGGCCGGGCTGGCGATCGACGTGGTGGTGGTGGCCAGCGTGTTCGGTCTGGCGACCTGGATCGGCACGCGCTGGCTGAAGCTGGATCGCGAGACCTCGATGCTGATCGGCGCCGGCAGCGCGATCTGCGGCGCGGCGGCGGTGATGGCGACCGAGCCGGTGGTGCGCGGTCAGGCGCACAAGGTGTCGGTCGCGGTCGCGACCGTGGTGGTGTTCGGCACGGTCGGCATGTTCGTGTATCCGTGGCTGTATCCGTACCTGGGCTTGAGCGAGCACGCTTACGGCGTGTACGCCGGCTCGACCATTCACGAAGTCGCGCAGGTGGTGGTGGCCGGTCGCGCGATCGGCGAATCGGCGGCGTCGGCGGCGGTGATCGAGAAGATGCTGCGGGTGATGTTGCTGGCGCCGTTCCTGCTGCTGTTGTCTTCGCGCATCGGCGCGACGGCCGGCGAGGGCGGGGCGAAGTCGAAGATCGTGATTCCGTGGTTCGCGCTGTTGTTCGTGGCGGTCAGCGGGCTCAATTCGCTGCATCTGCTGCCGGCGGCGTGGAAGGCGGCGATTATCCAGATCGATACGGTGCTGCTGGCGATGGCGATGGCCGCATTGGGGTTGCGCACGCATGTGGGCGCGATCAAGCAGGCCGGGGCCAAGCCGATGGTGTTGGCGGCGATTTTGTTCTGCGTGCTGACGGTGGGCGGGTATGCGCTCAATGTCGGAGCGGCGAGGCTGTTTGCGTAAGTGCGCCCCCTTTGAAAAAGGGGGCTGGCGCTTGCGAAAGCTTTGGCGGGCGATGAAGGGGCTGCGCCGGGGGATTGGCTGGCGCTCGCGGGATCTTGGTAAAGCAAAAGCGAATCCCCCCTGGCCCCCCTTTTTCAAAGGGGGGGAACTCGGTCGGATGGGATTGTCGGGCCGGGAGTGGTCGGCTTCGGCAATAAAAACCCCGCAGCTCAGTCTGTGTAAAAACTCCGGATGGCAACCGTGTTGATCAAAATTCGATCAACTTTTGCCTCCCTTTATGAAATCTGAGGCTCGTGGCATTCGCCGGAGACTCAGAACATCACTGTCGCGAATATCACGCGGAGTTTTGACGCAGACTGGATTGCGGGGCTTTTTGTTTCGCGATGTTCGCAGCGATGCGACGATTTATTCGCCCAGCGCCTGCGCCACGAACGCCGGCGTCGACAGCGCGCCGTGATGAATGCCGGCGTTGTAATACTTGCTGTCGAAGCTCTTGCCCTTGGCATCGGCTTCGCGGAACTCGAAACCGCCGGCCTTGCGCGCCAGGGTGCAGCTCCACCAGCCGGTCGGGTAGCACGGCTGCGGGAACGGCAGGGTCTTGAAGGTAGCAAAGCCGGCCTTGCCCATCTCGCCGCGCATTTCCTGGATCAGCTTGAGCAGCATCAGCGGCGACTCGGACTGCTGGACCAGGATGCCGTCCTCGCGCAGAGCGCGGAAACAGCTTTCGTAGAAGGACTTGTTGAACAGGCCTTCGGCCGGGCCGACCGGGTCGGTGGAATCGACGATGACGATGTCCACGCTGCCGGCCGGACGGTTGGCCATGTAGGCGATGCCGTCGTCGAACAACAGCTGCGCGCGCGGATCGTTGTTGCGGTCGCACAGCTCCGGGAACCATTTCTCGGCCATGCGCGTGACTTGTTCGTCGATGTCGCACTGCACCGCCTCGACCACGCCGTCGTGCTTGAGCACTTCGCGCAGGGTGCCGCAGTCGCCGCCGCCGATGATGACCACGTTCTTGGGCGCGGCGTGGGTGAACAGCGCCGGGTGCGACATCATCTCGTGATAGAGGAAGTTGTCGCGCGTGGTCAGCATGACCGCGCCGTCGATCAGCATCAGGTTGCCCCAATCGGTGGTCTCGAAGATCTCGATCTTCTGGAACGGCGACTGCACCTCATCGAGCTTGCGGGTGATGCGATAGCCGATGGACGAACCGGTGGGTTCGAAGTTCTCGTAGTGCCACTTAGCATCAACAGTCATGCGCTTGCTCCTTTGAAGCGATATCGCTGGGTCGGCCAGCCTGGGGTAAGGGCGCGGGCGGGCCCGGCCGGCGGGGCCCGGCGAGGGCCGGGCTTGGGGCGCGGATTGTAGCGGACGCATATGAACACACGTCGCGCGAAGGGCCAGCAAGCGCCCGGTTTTGCCGATCCGGCCGCCAAGCCGCGCAACGCCGCCGGCGACGGCCGCCGCCGCGGGCCCCCGCGGCGGACGCGGCCTGTAGAATGCGCCTTCCCCACACTTTTCCGGAAAACCCGCCGATGTCCGACTGGTCGCTCGATCAGGCCCGCAAGACCTATTCGATCCCGCATTGGTCCGAGGGCTACTTCGATATCGACAACGCCGGCCGCATCGTGGTCAAGCCGCGCGGCGAGCGCGGCCCGACCGTGGCCCTGCCCGAGGTCGTGGACGCGGCCCGCGCGCAAGGCGCCAAGCTGCCGATGCTGGTGCGTTTCCCGGACATCCTCGGCGACCGCCTGGGCAACCTGCAGGGCGCGTTCGCCCAGGCCATGCGCGACTGGGATTACGCCGGCGGCTACACCGCGGTGTATCCGATCAAGGTCAACCAGCACCACGGCGTGGCCGGCACCCTGGCCTCGCACGCCGGCGACGGCTTCGGCCTGGAAGCGGGCAGCAAGCCCGAGCTGATGGCGGTGCTGGCGCTGAGCCGGCCGGGCGGGTTGATCGTCTGCAACGGCTACAAGGACCGCGAGTACATCCGCCTGGCCCTGATCGGGCGCAAGCTGGGCATGGAGACCTACATCGTCGTCGAGAAGCCGTCCGAACTGCAGTTGGTGTTCGAGGAAGCCAAGGCGCTCGGCGTGAAGCCCGGCCTGGGCGTGCGCATGCGGCTGGCCTCGCTGGGCGCCGGCAAGTGGCAGAACAGCGGCGGCGACAAGGCCAAGTTCGGCCTCAGCCCGCGCCAGGTGCTGGACCTGTGGAAGCAACTGCGCGACAGCGGCCTGCAGGATTGCCTGGGCCTGCTGCATTTCCATATGGGCTCGCAGATTTCCAACGTGCGCGACATCGCCAACGGCATGCGCGAGGCCACCCGCTATTTCATCGAACTGTCCAAGCTCGGCGCCAACGTGCGCTACATGGACGTCGGCGGCGGCCTCGGCATCGATTACGAAGGCACCCGTTCGCGCAGCTATTGCTCGATTAACTACGGTGTCAACCAGTACGCGTCCAACATCGTCCAGCCGCTGGCCGAGGCTTGCCAGGAATACGGCCTGACGCCGCCGCGCATCGTCACCGAATGCGGCCGCGCGATGACCGCGCACCACGCGGTGCTGGTGGCCAACGTGTCGGAGATCGAGGAAGCGCCGGAAGGCCGCGTGCCGCCGTCGCACGAGGACGAACCGGCGGTGATCCGCCATCTGCGCGAGATCCACGACGAACTGGACCTGCGTCCGGCGGTGGAGCTGTTCCACGAAGCCCAGCATCACCACGGCGAAGGTTTGTCGCTGTACGCGCTGGGCCAGATCGACCTGACCCACCGCGCCCGCATCGACGATCTGTTCTACGCCATCGCCCACGCCGTGCGCGCGCGCCTGGACGTGGGCGAGAAGAGCCATCGCGATCTGCTCGACGAACTCAACGAGCGCCTGGTCGATAAGTACTTCGTCAATTTCAGCGTGTTCGAATCCATGCCCGATGTGTGGGCGATCGATCAGGTGTTTCCGATCGCGCCGATCGAGCGCTTGAACGAAGTGCCCGACCGCCGCGGCGTGATCGCCGATCTGACCTGCGATTCCGACGGCAAGATCGACACCTACGTGGAAACCGAAGGCCTGGACAGCTCGCTGCCGCTGCATGCGCTCAAGCCCGGCGAAAGCTACCGGCTGGGGTTCTTCCTGGTCGGCGCGTATCAGGAAATCCTCGGCGACATCCACAACCTGTTCGGCGACACCGATGCGGTGGAAGTGCGCGTGGACGGCGAGGGCTATCGCCTGGCCCAACAGCGCCGCGGCGACACCACCGACGTCATGCTCGATTACGTCGGCTACAAGCTGGGCGATCTGCGCGAGGCCTACCGCTCCAAGGTCGCCGCCGCGGACTTGCCGGCCGATGAGGCGCGGGGTCTGGAAGAGGCGTTGGAAACCGGTCTGACCGGCTACACCTACCTCAGCGACGCGCCGCTGGCTTGAGCCGGGATACGGGACTTATGAATCGCTATCTGGTCATGGCCATGCGCCTGCCGCAGTTCGACACCGAGCAGATCGGGCCGCACCGCGAGTTCCTCGACGCGCTACGCGAGCAGGGCCGGCTGGAGCTGTCCGGCGGTTTCGCCGACAAGAGCGGCGGCGCCTACGTCCTGCGCGCCGGCGACCTGGAGGAAGCGCGGGTGCTGGCGTTCGGCGACCCGCTGCACCTCACGGGTTCATCGCGGATCGACGTGTACGAATGGCTGGCGTGAGCGGCCGTTGAGGCCGCCGGGCGCGAACCGGCTCACGCGGCCGGCGCTGCGACGTTCCTGGAACGTGGTGGCGGGGCGTCCAGGGGCGCTGGATAAACAGGGGTTTCACGGTCGCGGACGGGCGCAGGCCCGGGTCCGCGCATCGGACCGGTCGCGACGATGCGGCGCGGTTCGCGGTATTCGGCGCGCGTCAGGCGCGGCGATGCCGCATCATGCTTGGGTAACACTTAGCGCCCGGATGGGCAGAAGGTCGAAATGAAAGCAGGGGTAATCGGTCTGGGAGCGATGGGCGTGCCGATGGCGCGTTACGTGCATGCCAAAGGGGTGCTGACCGCGGTCGGCAACCGCACCCAGGCCAAGGCCGACGCGCTGGCGTCGGAACTGGAAGTGCGCGCGGCGCGCTCGGCGGCCAACTTCGCCGATTGCGACGTGGTGATCCTGTGCGTGTCGCTCGACGCGGACGTGCTGGAGAACGTG
Organism: Lysobacter sp. ISL-50; assembly: GCF_018612875.1. GTDB lineage: Bacteria > Pseudomonadota > Gammaproteobacteria > Xanthomonadales > Xanthomonadaceae > Lysobacter. Next base: position 212,858 of record NZ_JAGGRI010000002.1, read on the forward strand.
GCCGCGCTGGCCGAGGTGCTCAAGCCCGGCGCGATCGTGGTCGATCACTCCACCGTCTCGATCGAAACCGCGCGCCGCGCGGCGGCGATGCTGGCCGCGCACAACATCGGCTTTCTCGACGCGCCGGTCTCCGGCGGCGTGGAAGGCGCGCGCAACGGCAAGCTGTCGATCATGGTCGGCGGCGACGAGGCGCAGCTCGAACGCGTGCACGACATCATCGGCAGCTACGCCGCGCGCATCACCCACATGGGCATCACCGGCGCCGGCCAGGCGACCAAGGCGATCAACCAGATCCTGGTCGCGGGCATCAACGAGGCGGTGTGCGAAGGGCTGGCGCTGGGCGAGAAGCTCGGCCTGGAACCCGAGCGCCTGCTGCCGACGCTGATGGCCGGGGCGGCCAGCAACTGGTTTCTGGAAAAACGCGGCGCGACGATGCTGCGCGACGAGTTCGCGCCCGGCTTCAAGTGCCTGCACATGCTCAAGGACCTGCGCATCGTCCAGGGCATCGCCCGCGACAGCGGCATCCGCACCAACACCATCGATCAGGCCGTGGCCGATTACTTCGAGCTGATCGAGCGCGGTTTCGGCGAGTCCGATACCTCGGCCCTGATCGCGCTCAAGCGGGCGCGCGCGACGGTGGAGAGCGACGCGGCGTAAGCCGCCGGCGCGAGGCCGAATCCACACGCTGTTTCGCTAAACGATAACGGCGGCATCTCGATGAGATGCCGCCGTTTTTATTTTTGCGGGTCGGTCTGCCGCGAAAGGGCTTTGCGCCGGCTCAGCGCATCGACAGGCCGTCGCGGCGGCGCACCAGGCGCTCGCCGAGCAGGGCGCCGCCGAAGGCCGCGGCCAGGGTCAGCACGATCGCGACCGCGTTGTACTTGAGCGCGCCGGAGATCGAGCGCATCGGCAAGGGACTGTCGGGCAGCGCCATCGACACGACGGTGAACAACGTCAGCGCCCACATCGCCACCATCAGCAGCAGCGCGACCCAGCGGAAGTGGGCGTGACGCGCGATCGCGCCGCCCAGGCCCATCGCTACCAGGGCCGCGAATACATCGATCGCCGGGATCGGGCCGAAGCCGGTGCTGATCGCCTGACGGGCGTCCAGACCGAACAACTTGGTGCAGATTCCGAACAGCAACAACATGCCTGCCGCGCTCAGGCAGCCCAGAAGAATGCGCTTGTCCATCCCATCCCCAACGACTTCTATCAGCGGGCGAAGTCTAAAGGCTGGCCGCTTCGGCGCAGGGTGACCGGCGTCGCGCTGTCTGCGGCGCGGCGCCGGAAGGCGGCCGCGCGCCGACGCACGGTTGCGGGCGATCGACACTACGGGTTGCGATCCGCGCGGCCGGGCCGGGCGGATCGGCGAGGGTGCCGATGTGCTAGCGGCGGCACGCCGGGTAGGCCGATGGATGACGTGTTCTTCGGTCCCGCCGGTGTCCGTGTCTGAGCCGTAAAAACGAACAGGCCGGGCTTGCGGCCCGGCCTGCGGCTTCGTCATGGCATGGCGCGGACGGGGCCGGTTTACTGCACCTTGATCGCCATTCCCGGCAGTCCGCCGTCGGCGAGCTTGCGCTTGGCGTCGGCGAGGTCGCCGGCGGTGCCGTAGGGCCCCATGCGCACGCGGTAGACCGTCCTGCCGCTGATCTGCGCCGATTCCACCCGCGCACCCAGACCGAGCATGGCGATCTTGGCCTTCATTTCCTCGGCTTGGCCGGAGGCCTGGAAGGCGCCGGCCTGGAGCAGGTAACGGGTGTTGTCGCTGGCAGCGGCGGGTGCGGCCGCGGTCGCCGTGGTGGCGCTGGCGGTCGTTGCGGCGGCCGGGGCCGGGCCCTGGGTCGCGACCACGGCCGGCGGCTTGGGCGTGACCGAGCTCGGCGGCGTCGCGCTGGCGACCTGGGCCGGCGGCTGCGCCGCGGGCGCGATGGTATCGACCGGCCTGGGCAGGCTGACCGTGGCCGCAGCCGTGGCCGGCGTGGCCACGGCGGTCTGCGGATTCCTGCGCTGTTGCGCGGCGCGGCGCTGTTCCTCGGCGGCCTCGGTGGCGGCGAGTTCGGCGTCGCTCATCTCGACTTCCTTGCCCGGCAGCAGGGTGTAGAAGTCGTAGCCGGAGCCTTCCTTGCCGTTCTTGCCGGCCTTGGCCTGCTTGGGATCGGCCGCGTCCGCGTCCGCGTGCGCGGACGGCTTGGCGCCGCTGTTGCCCTCGGGCGCGACCGATTCCTCTTCGGCGGTGACCGCCGCCGGCTGCGCGTCCGGATTGGGCTGCGGACGGAAGAAGCCGTCGCCGCCGTCGGATTTGAGGAACTTCGGGGCGACCAGGATCACCACGACTCCCAGCAGCAGTCCGAGCACGCCCCAGGCCCAGCCGGGCAGGCTTTCGTTGTTCTGGGTGTTGCGCTTGGCTTGCGATTTTCCGCGTCGTGCTGCCACTTACATCACCTCCGGGGCGTGCACGCCCAATAGCTCCAGACCGTTCGCCAGCACCTGACGGGTCGCCATCGCCAGCACCAGGCGCGCATGGCGCACGGGGGCGTCGTCGACCAGGAACTGGTGGTCGTTGTAATACGTCTGGAAGGTCTGCGCCAACTCCAGCAGATAAACCGCGATCTGGTGCGGCTCCAGGTCGCGTCCGGCGGCCGCGACCACGTCCGGGAAGCGCAGCACGGTGACGATCAGCTCGTGCGCGGCGACATCGTTCAGGTCCAGCGGCTGCGCCAGCCCGTCGGCCTGATCATAGGACAGCCCGCGCTCGGCCAGCTGGCGGCTCAGGCCGTGCATGCGCGCATGCGAGACCTGGACGTAATAGACCGGATTGTCCATCGACTGCGAACGGGCGAGGTCGATGTCGAAGGTCAGCTGCGAATCGGGCTTGCGCGCGACCAGGAACCAGCGCACCGCGTCGCGGCCGGTTTCGTCGATGAGGTCGCGCAGGGTCAGGTAACTGCCGGCGCGCTTGGACAGCTTCACTTCCTCGCCGCCGCGCATCACCGTGACCATCTGGTGCAGCACGTACTCCGGCCAGCCCTGCGGGATGCCGAGGTCCAGCGCCTGCAGGCCGGCGCGCACGCGCGCGAGCGAGCCGTGATGATCCGAGCCCAATTCGGTGATCGCGCGCTCATAGCCGCGCTGCCACTTGCTCAGGTGATAGGCCACGTCCGGCACGAAGTAGGTGTAGGTGCCGTCGGACTTGCGCATGACGCGGTCTTTGTCGTCGCCGAAGTCGGTCGAACGCAGCCACAGCGCGCCGCCTTCCTCGTAGGTGTGGCCGTGAGCGATCAGTTCGCGCACGGTTTCCTCGACCTTGTCCTGCTCGTACAGCGAGCTTTCCAGGAAGTAGACGTCGAAGCTCACGCCGTAGGCGGCCAGATCCTCGTTCTGCTCGCGGCGCAGATAGGCCACGGCGAACTGGCGGATCGCATCGAGATCGTCGATGTCGCCCTTGCCGGTGACGGTGTGGTTTTCGAATTCGACCGTGGCGCCGTCGAGATAGGCGCGGGCGACGTCGGCGATGTAGTCGCCGTTGTAGGCGTTCTCCGGCCAGCCCTCAAGGCCCGGCGCGAGGCCGCGCGCGCGCAACTGGGTGGAGATGGCCAGATTGTTGATCTGCACGCCGGCGTCGTTGTAGTAGAACTCGCGCATCACGTCCCAGCCGTTGGCGTCGAGCACGCGCGCGATGCAGTCGCCGATCACCGCCGCGCGGCCGTGGCCGACGTGCAGCGGGCCGGTCGGATTGGCCGAGACGTATTCCACGCCGGCGCGATGACCCGCGCCGCTGCCGTTGCGGCCGTAGTTGGCGCCGCGGGCGAAGACTTCGCCGAGTTGGCGGCGCCAGGCGGCTTCGTCGACATAGAAGTTGATGAAGCCCGGGCCGGCGATCTCGACCTTGGCGATATCGGCGCTGGCCGGCAGCGCGTCGAGCAGCTTCTGCGCGATCTCGCGCGGATTGCCGCGCGCCGGCTTGGCCAGCAGCATCGCGGCGTTGGTCGAGAAGTCGCCCTGCCCACGGTTCTTGGGGCGCTCGATCACGTAATCGGGCGTCGGAAGGTCGGCCGGGACGGTGCCGGCGGCGCGCAGGGCGTCGATGGCCTGCGCGACTAGCGCATTAAGGGTGGCTTTCACGGGGGATGCGTTTCGCAGGGCGTTACGGAACCGGGCATTTTACCTGGTTCCCGGGCGATTGCGCGGCGCGGCGCCGAGGCTGAATGGCGGGATTTTTGGGCGGCCGGGCGGGTGGTGGGTGAGGAGTGAGTTCGCAGGAGTGAGTAGAGCCCAATCCGCCGCTTTTACTCACTCCTCACTCCTGCGAACTCACTCCTTGTCCTTCTCGCTCCTCGCCTCAAAGCCAGCCGCGAGCCGCCATCGACACCGGCTTGCCGTCGCCGACCACGAAATGGTCGAGCAGGCGGATCTCCACCAGGGCCAGCGCCTGCTTGAGGCGCTGGGTCACTTCGCGATCCTCGCGGCTGGGCTCGGCGTTGCCGCTGGGGTGGTTGTGGCCGACGATCACCGCCGCGGCGTTGCGCTGCAGCGCGCGCCGCAGCACCTCGCGCGGGTGCACCTCGGCGCCGCTGAGGGTGCCCTGGAACAGTTCCTCGAAGCCGATCACGCGATGGCGGTTGTTGAGGAACATCGCCGCGAACACCTCGTGCGGCAGGCCGCGCAGGCGCTGGGCGAAGTAGCGGCCGGCGGCTTCCGGGTCGGTCAGCGCGGTGCCGCGTTCCAGTTCCGCCAGCTGGCAGCGCGCGGCCAGCTCCAGCGCCGACTTGAGCGTGCAGGCGCGGGCCGTGCCGATGCCGCGCATGCGCATCAGCTTGGCCGGCGGTTGCTCCAGCAGCTCGCGCAGCGGGCCGTGCTCGGCCAGCAGTTGCCGCGCGGTGCCGACCGCGTCGTGGCCGCGCAGGCCCGAGCCGAGGATCAGCGCCAGCAGTTCGGCATCCGACAACGAGCCGGCGCCATGGGCGAGGAGTTTTTCGCGCGGCCGCTCCGCGCTGGGCCATTCGTGAATTCTCATGGCCGCATCGTGCAAGCGCGGGCGGCACGGCGGGAATCGGGAGCGGGCGGCCCATCGGGTAAGCTAGTGGCCCGAGCGGGTGTAGGGATTTGCCGGGCGCCGTCGCGATCGCATCACGCGCCGCGCCGGACCCTGCGGCGGCAGGCGGCGACCCGCACCCGGCACACGAAGCAACCAGCGAGCCCGGCCGAACATGGCGCAAGACTCAACCCAGCCGCTGCACGCCCAACGCATCCTGCTGTGCGTCTGCGGCGGCATCGCTGCCTACAAGGCCGCCGATCTGGTGCGCCGCCTGCAGGACGCCGGCGCCCAGGTGCGCGTGGCGATGACCGAAAACGCGACCCGCTTCGTCGGCGCGGCGACCTTCCAGGCACTGTCCGGGCAGCCGGTGCGCACTTCGCTGTGGGACGAAGCCGCGGAGCTGGCGATGGGCCATATCGAACTGGCGCGCTGGGCGCAGCGGATTGTGATCGCGCCGGCCACCGCCGACATGATCGCCAAGCTCGCGCACGGTTTCGCCGACGATCTGATCAGCACCCTGTGCCTGGCGTCGCAAGCGCCGGTGACGATCGCCCCGGCCATGAACCACCGCATGTGGGGCCATCCGGCCACCCAGGCCAATGTCGCCACGCTGCGCAGCCGCGGGGTCAGTTTCCTCGGCCCGGGCGAGGGCCGCATGGCCGAACCCGAATCCGGGCCCGGCCGTCTGCTGGAGCCGCTGGAGATCGTCGCCGCGCTCGCGCAGGTGAACCCATGAGCGGCGCCAGCCTCGCCGGCCGCCGCATCGTCGTCAGCGCCGGGCCGACCTTCGAAGACATCGATCCGGTGCGTTTCATCGGCAATCGCAGCAGCGGCAAGATGGGTTTCGCGGTCGCCGAGGCCGCGGCGCGCCGCGGCGCGCAGGTGGTCCTGGTCGCCGGTCCGGTGTCGCTGCATACGCCGCAGGGCGTCGAGCGCGTGGACGTGCGCTCGGCGCGGCAGATGCGCGAGGCGGTGATCGCGGCATTGCCGGCGGATGTCTATATCGGCGCGGCGGCGGTGGCCGATTACGCGCCGGCGGTGATCGCGCCGGGCAAAATCAAGAAGAAGGAAGAGCAGCTCACTCTGGCATTGGTGCGCACGCCCGACATCCTGGCCGAGGTCGCCGTGCACGAACGCCGCCCGGCCATGGTGGTCGGTTTCGCCGCCGAGACCCACGACGTGGAGTTCTACGCGCGCGGCAAGCTGGAGAAAAAGCGCGTGGACCTGATCGCCGCCAACCGCGTCGGCGTGTCCGGCAGCGGCTTCGAGAGCGACGACAACGCGCTGACCGTGTACTGGGCCGGCGGCGCGCGCGCGCTCGGGCCGGCGCCCAAGACCGAACTGGCCGACCAGTTGCTCGACCTCATCCTGACGCGTTGGCCGGCCTGATGGCCGGCCCCATGGACCGAGCCCGCCGATGAAGATTTTCGTTACCACCGACGACGTGCTCGACGCGGTCCACGCCGTCATTCGCGACGGCTTCGTCGCCGTGCAGGGGCCCAAGGGCCCGGCGAAGACCTATTGCCATCGCGTCGTGCGCGCGCTGCAGCGCCACGACAAGGTGTTGCCGGCGATCGGCTTCGAGAGCGCGCCGAACCGCGGCTCGGTCTATGTGGTGTACGACGTCAATCGGTTCATGGCCGGCGAAGCCGAGCTCAGGCAGCGGATCGTGGCGCTGGACGCCACCGCGCCGGGCTGAGTCGTCGTCGCGCCGTCGCGCTTTGATTTCTTTCGTCTCTTTGGACCCGTTCGATCCGATGAACCACACCCTGGAACTGAAAATCCTCGACCCGCGCTTCGGCGGCGAGTGGCCGCTGCCGAGCTACGCCACCGCGGCCAGCGCCGGCCTGGACCTGCGCGCGGCGCTCGATGAGCCGCTGCTGCTGGCGCCGGGCGACGCCGCGCTGGTGCCTTCGGGCCTGGCGATCCATCTGGGCGATCCGACCTTGTGCGCGGTGATCCTGCCGCGCTCGGGCCTGGGTCACAAACACGGCATCGTGCTCGGCAACGGCACCGGCCTGATCGACGCCGACTACCAGGGCCCGCTGCTGATCAGCGTGTGGAATCGCGGCCGCGAGGCTTTTACGATCCAGCCCGGCGACCGCATCGCGCAGTTGATGGTGCTGCCGATCGTGCGCGCGAGTCTGCAGGTGGTCGATGAGTTCCAGGCCAGCGAGCGCGGCGAGGGCGGCTTCGGCCATACCGGCGTACGCTGATCCCCGGGCGTTGGCCGGGCTGCCTGTGGGGAGGCGGCTGGCACGCATCGTGCTAGAGATTCACCTGCCTGATAGTCGTCGGCTGCAAAGCCGCGGACGCGATCGGCGCCGCGAGGCGCAGTAGACGGAACCGACAAGGCGCGGCAGTGCAAACTGGGCGGTATCGCCCGCTGCACGGTTGGAACCATCGGCTCCGGATCATCCGGTTCAGATCATTCGGCGACACGAGACACACTGGGGAAGGGCTCTGGGTATGGTGGATGTAAAATTCGAAAAGCCGCAGCTGTCGGCGGCGCAACTCAAGCCCGTCATGCTGCCGCTGGCGCTGCTGTGCGGCGTGCTGGCGTTGTGGCTGGGCTGGGCCGGCGTGCAGCAGCACGTGGACGCCTCGCGCCGCGCCGATCTGGCGCGCGAGCGCGACGCCGCCGTCGCCAGCGCGCACGACGCGCTGGGGGTCGAGCACAAGCGCCTGCGCGACCGCCTCGACGCGCCGGCGATGCAGGCCGCCTTGACCGCCGGCGATCTCAAGACCGCCGGCGCGGAACTGAGCAAGGACTGGCCCGGCGCCAGCGCCGGCACGGTGCTGCCGGCCGATCTGAGCCTGGATTACGAGAATCTGCCCAAAAGCGGCTACGGCCGGCTGGGCGCGATGGAAGCGGCGATCGTCGCCGACAAGCCGATGGCGGCGATCGTGCGCGACGGCGGCAAGCCGGTGCTCGCGCTGGCCGCGCCGGCGCGGGTCGGCGAGCAACTGGTCGGCGTGGCCTATGTGCAGCTGCCGTTGCAGCGCATCAGCGACGGCATCGACAAGGCCGACGTCGGCGGCAGCAGCTACATGGCCTTGCGCCAGGGCGGCTACAACGTGGTCGAGCGCGGCGACGCCGCGCTCAGCAACGGCGCCGAGGCGATGGCGGCGAAGATTCCCGGCAGCGACTTGCGCGTCGCCGCCGCGGTGCCGGACATCGCCGGCGGTCCGCTCGGCCTGGGCGCGCTGCCGTGCTTCATCGCCGCGGTGATCCTGGCGCTGCTCGCGTTCGTGCTGATGCGCGTGCGTCAACGCCTGGGCTATCAGGCGCCGGTCGTGGAGGAAGGTCCGGTTCAGACGCTGGCTGAGACCATGATCGCTTCCCCCTTCGACATCAATGCAGGCAACGTGACCGATAACTCCCTCAGCGCCGCGCCCCGCGCGGTGAGCATCGACGGCGGCATCTTCCGCGCCTACGACATCCGCGGCGTGATCGGCCAATCCCTGGACCCCGGCGTGGCCGAGATGATCGGCCATGCGATCGGTTCGGTCATGCACGATCAGGGCCTGACCGAGATCGTGGTCGGCCGCGACGGCCGCCTGTCCGGCCCGGCCATGATCGAGGGCCTGATCGCGGGCCTGCGCAAGGCCGGCCGCAACGTCATCGACATCGGCATGGCGCCGACCCCGGTGATCTATTTCGGCGCTTATCACCTGCGCGCCGGCTCCTGCGTGTCGGTCACCGGCAGCCACAATCCGCCGGACTACAACGGCTTCAAGGTCGTGGTCGGCGGCGAGACCCTGTCGGGCGCGGCGATCACCGATCTGTACCAGCGCATCGTCGGCAACCGCCTGCACACCGCCGCCGAGCCGGGCACGCTGACCCCGCGCGACATCTCCGAGGACTACGTCCAGCGCATCGCCTCCGACATCCAGATCGACCGTCCGCTCAAGGTGGTGGTCGATGCCGGCAACGGCGTGGCCGGCGACATCGGCCCGCGCGTGCTGGCCGCGATCGGCGCCGAGGTCACCCCGCTGTACTGCGAGATCGACGGCGAATTCCCCAACCATCACCCCGATCCGAGCGAGCCGCACAACCTGGCCGATCTGATCAAGATGGTGGCGCGCCTGGACGCGGACCTGGGCATCGCCTTCGACGGCGACGGCGACCGTCTGGGCGTGGTCACCCGCGACGGCCAGAACATCTTCCCGGACCGCCTGCTGATGCTGTTCGCCGCCGACGTGCTCGAACGCAACCCCGGCGCGATGATCATCTACGACGTGAAGTGCACCGGCCGCCTGCCGGGCCACATCCTGCGTCACGGCGGCAGCCCGTTGATGTGGAAGACCGGCCATTCGCTGATCAAGGCGAAGATGCGCGAAACCGACGCCGAGCTGGCCGGCGAGATGAGCGGCCACTTCTTCTTCAAGGAGCGCTGGTACGGCTTCGACGACGGCATCTACTCGGCCGCGCGCCTGCTGGAGATCCTCGCCGCGCAGCCGCAGACCCCGAGCGAGACCCTCAACGGCCTGCCCAACGGCATTTCGACCCCGGAAATCAAGGTCGATGCGCCCGACGGCGACCCGCACACCTTCGTCGAGCGCTTCCGCAACGAGGCCTCGTTCGAGGGCGCGCGCCTGTCCACCATCGACGGCCTGCGCGTGGACTACCCGGACGGCTGGGGCCTGGTGCGCGCGTCCAACACCACGCCGATCCTGGTCATGCGTTTCGACGCCGACAGCCATGAGGCGATGGACCGCATCCAGACCGCGTTCCGCACGCAGTTGCATGCGATCAAGGCGGATCTGAAGTTGCCGTTCTGATTGGGTGACGGGGCGCCGGTCTGATTGGACGGTGCTTGCGGGATACGAAAACGCCGCGGCTTGCCGCGGCGTTTTTTTATGGGCTGAGTGCGCTTGCGTTCTGGAGACTTGAGCGGCTGTTCTGTGCGGAAGCGGGCTCCGCCTTACTTCGGCGGAGCCGAACATCCAGCGGCTTCAGCGCCATCTCTCCACGCCGTCATTCCCGCGAAGGCGGGAATCCAGAGACTTCAGCGCCATCTTCCCAGACCGTCATTCCCGCGAAGGCGGGAATCCAGAGCCTTCAGCGCCATCTTCCCAGCCCGTCATTCCCGCGAAGGCGGGAATCCAGAGACTTCAGCGTCATCTTTCCAGGCCGTCATTCCCGCGAAGGCGGGAATCCAGAGACTTCAGCGTCATCTTTCCAGATCGTCATTCCCGCGAAGGCGGGAATCCAGAGCCTTCAGCGTCATCTTTCCAGACCGTCATTCCCGCGAAGGCGGGAATCCAGAGACTTCAGGCGTTCTCGCACGAAAGGCCCTGGATTCCCGCCTTCGCGGGAATGACGAGGTGTGGGAGCGTCGCGACTGGCGACTGGCGACTGGCTACCCGACTACCCGACTACCGACCGGCTATCGGCGAGCTATAACCGATGACCGATGACCGATGACCGATGAGCTACAACCGGCGACCTGCAACCGCCGCCCTACAACAACCGCCGCCCTACAACCGCCGCCCTACAACCTCACCCCCGACCCGGCTTAGCCGCCTTGATCGTGTTGTAGCGCTCCAGCGCCGAAGCCAGATCCTGGTCGGCGGTGCTGCGTTCGAGCTGCTGCTGCTTCAACGTCGCCTGCTGGTGCAGCAGTTCGTCGTGCTGGTTGCGGATGTTGTCGGCCAGGACCTTGCCGACCGGCTTGCTGCTCAGTTCGGCTTCGCCGGCCTTGCGCAGCAGGCTCAGCAGGGTCTGGCGACGGCCTTCGATGCCCAGCTGCGAGGCCTTGACCGTCTCGTCCAGCAGCACGATGCGCTCCTGGAAGGAATTGCGCAGGTCCTGCTCGGTCGCGTACGACTCGGCCATCGCGTGGTCGCGGCGCTTGCGCGCTTCCTCGGCCATCGCCGCGCTGCGCGCCGCGCGCTCGGCCTGCTGCGCGGCCACGCGTTCCTCGGCAGTCAGGGCGCGATCCACCTGAGCGGTCGCCAGACCGCTCCTGGCGCTGATCTCGGTGCGCGCGCTGTCCACTGCATGCGCCGGCAGCGCGTCGCCGCAGACTTTGCGGCCGCCTTCGTTCCAGCAATACAGCTTCTTGGCCGGCTTGCCGTCCTGGGCGACGGCCAGCGGCGCGGCCAGGGCGAATACGATGGCGCCGGCGATCAGGGTGTGCAGTGCTTTCATGTCGCGTTCTCGCCGTCGAACCAAAGGGTTTGCGACAAGGCATGAAGCAAGAGTCGGGCCATCGTCTGCCTCCGGCGTGTGCGATCGATCACAAATCTATTTCAGGCCGATGCGGCGGCCGTTGCCGGCCGTCCGCATCGCGTGCCGCGCTCAGTGCTGCGCGTCGCGCCCATAGGCCGCACGGTAGGCCAGCAGGCGCTCGCGCTGTGTGGAAAATTCCGCGCTTTCGCCGGTGAAGGCAAGCAGATCGTCGAGCGTGGCGATCGCGACCACCGGAAGGCTGTGTTCGATTGCGACAGTTTCTGCCGCCGAGCGTCGGGATTGTGCAGGGTCCACGGCTTCCTGCCGGTCCAGCGCGATCACGATCCCGGCCACGGTGCCGCCGGCGTCGCCGATCAGGGCCAACGCTTCGCGGATGGCGGTGCCGGCGGTGATGACGTCGTCCACGATCAGCACCCGGCGCCCGGCCAGCGGCGCGCCGATCAGCATGCCGCCTTCGCCGTGGGCCTTGGCTTCCTTGCGGTTGAACGCCAGCGGCAGGTCGCGGCCGCGGCGCGCGTACTCGCAGCCCAGCGCCGTCGCCAGCGGGATGCCCTTGTAGGCCGGGCCGAACAGCAGGTCGAACTCCAGGCCGTGGACCTGGATGGCGTCGGCGTAGCAAGCGCCCAACCCGGCCAGCGCGGCGCCGGAGTCGAAGCGCCCGGCGTTGAAGAAGTACGGGCTGACGCGCCCGGACTTGAGGGTGAACTCGCCGAAGCGCAGGGCGTCGGCCTTGAGCGCGAGTTGCAGGAAGCGGGTGCGATGGTCGGTCATGGAAAAGGACGGTCGGGGGAAGGGGAAGAGGAGGGCGCCGGCGCCAGGCGCAGCAGCATCAGGTGCTGCGGTCCGGCCGAGCCGCCGTGATAGAGCTCGCCGGTGTCGGCGAAACCGGCTTTCAGGTAGACGCCATAGGCCGCGCGGTTGCGCACGTTCACCGTCAGCGCCAGCAGGCGGCGCTCGGGGTAGCGTCGGCGCAGGTCGTCGGCGCAGGCGATCATCGCGGCGGTGCCGTAGCCGCGGCCTTGTTCGCGACGGTCGATGACGTAGGCGCGCAGGCCCACGCTGGGGTCGCCCAGGGCGCGGCCGGCGATCGCGGCGACGCTGAAATCCAGGCGATAGAAGCCGACCACGCGCTCGCCGGCCAGCACCGCCATCGCTTCGCTGTTCGGATCGAGCCGGGTCTGGTCGAGGTTGTAGCTGGTGTCGCCGACGAACTGCAGTTGCTCCGGCGCGACCCGCAGCGCGCGCACGGCCGGCGCCAGCATCGGCGAGACCACGCTCACGCGCACCGGCGCGGGCGCGGCAGCCGGGATGGGTCGGTCGGTCGCAGCGGTCATATCCGGCATGATACCCGCGCCCGGCCGTTGCTATGATCGTGCGCACTTCGTGCCCTGGAGCGCGCATGCGCATCATCAGCTTCAACGCCAACGGTCTGCGCTCGGCCGCGACCAAGGGTTTCTTCGACTGGTTCAAGACCCAGAACGCGGACGTGCTCTGCGTGCAGGAAACCAAGGCGCAGGAACATCAGCTCACCGGCCCGGCGTTTCTGCCCGACGGCTATCGCGCCTTCTTCCGCGATGCGATCACCAAGAAGGGCTACAGCGGCGTGGCGATCTACGCCAAGCGCGAACCCGACGAGGTCCGCACCGCCCTGGGCTGGGCGCCGTTCGACGACGAGGGCCGCTATATCGAAGCGCGCTTCGGCAACCTGAGCGTGGTCTCGTTCTACATCCCGTCGGGTTCTTCCGGCGAGCTGCGCCAGGGCTTCAAGTTCGAGGTCATGGACTGGCTCAAGCCTGTCCTCGACCAGTGGCTGGCCAGCGGCCGCGAGTACGTGCTGTGCGGCGACTGGAACATCGTGCGCAGCCGCCTGGACATCAAGAACTGGACCAGCAACCAGAAGAATTCCGGCTGTCTGCCGCCCGAGCGCGACTGGCTCAACGGCCTGTGCACGGACGATTCGGGCTGGGTCGATACCTACCGCGCGCTCAAGGCCGACGCCCAGGACTACACCTGGTGGAGCAACCGCGGCGCGGCGCGCGCCAACGACGTGGGCTGGCGCATCGACTACCAACTCGCCACTCCGGGCCTGCGCGACAAGCTGCGCGCGTGTTCGATCCTGAAAGAACCGCGCTTCTCCGACCACGCACCGTTCAGCGTCGACTATGACCTCTGAGGCCGGCGCCTCGGATTCCCCCGTCGCGGCCGCCAAGCCCGCGCGCTCGGGCTGGCGCCTGGTGCTGAGCAACCTGCGCCAGCCCAAGGTGCTGGTGATGCTGCTGTTGGGCTTCAGCTCGGGCATTCCGATCTATCTGGTCGGCAACACGCTCGGCTTCTGGATGCGCGAAAACGGCATCGAGTTGTCCACGATCGGCGTGCTGTCCTGGGTCGGCCTGGCCTATTCGCTGAAGTTCCTGTGGGCGCCGCTGGTGGACAAGCTCGACGCGCCGCTGTTCGGCCGCTGGCTCGGCCGGCGCCGCGGCTGGATGCTGCTGTCGCAGATCGTCGCCGCCATCGCCCTGCTCGGCATGGCCTGGGTCGAACCGCGCCAGGGCCAGCTGCTGATCGGCGGGGTGGTGCTGGATCAGTTGGTAGTGTTTGGCGCGCTGGCGCTGGTGGTGGCGTTCGCTTCGTCCACGCAGGACATCGTGATCGACGCCTGGCGCATCGAAAGCGCCGACAGCGCCGAGCAGCAGGGGTTGCTGACTTCGACTTCCACGTTGGGCTACCGCGGCGCGTTGTTGGTCACCGACTCGCTGATCCTGATCCTCGCCGCGCACGCCGGCTGGTCGCTGTCCTACGACGTGATGGCGGTGCTGATGGGCGTGGGCGTGCTGGCGGTGCTGGCGGCGCGCGAGCCGGCGGCCAGCGTGCTCGCCGCGGCCACACCGCATCCGGCGTTGTTCACCGCGCGCGGCTTGTTCGATGCCCTGGTCGGCCCGTTCATCGCCTTCTTCCGCCAGCACGGCCGCTGGGCGCTGTTGATCCTGCTGACCATCAGCCTGTTCCGGCTGCCCGATTTCCTGATGGGGCCGATGGCCAATCCGTTCTACGCCGACCTGGGCGTGGACAAGGAAACCGTCGGCACCGTGCGCGGCTCGTTCGGGCTGATCGCGACCATCGCCGGCGTCGCCGTCGCCGGCCTGAGCGCGGTGCGCTTCGGCTTCATCGCCACCCTGATCGCCGGCGCCGTGCTCGGCCCGGGCTCGAACCTGGCCTTCGCCTACCTGGCCCTGCACGGCGGCGACACCGGCGTGTTCACCGCGGCGATGGCCATCGACAACTTCTGCAACGGCTATGCCGGCGTGGCCCTGGTCGGCTACATGTCCAGCCTGACCAACGCCGGCTACACCGCCACCCAGTACGCGCTGCTCAGCTCGTTCTATGCCTTGCTCGGCAAGATGCTCAAGGGATTGTCCGGCTTCGCGGTCGAGCATCTGGAAGCCGGGCGCAGCCTGCTGGAGGCGTACGCGCTGTTCTTCGTGGCGACCGCGGTCATCGGCATTCCGGCGCTGGTGCTGTGCATCGTCCTGGCGGTGCGCAAGCCGCCGCTGGTGACGCCGCCGCCGGCCTGAGCGTGCCGTCGGCGTTACTTGGCGATAGCGGACGATGACAGCGGTGGTTGTGTTCCTGAACGAGTTTTCGCCACTTTCGTGTTGCGAACGTCACCCGAACGGTGCAATTTGGCGCCAGTGACCGACATCATCCTGCACAACCTGGATTCGATCCTGGCCGACCGCCTGCGTCGGGTCGCGGAGGCGCGCGGGTGGAGTTTGCAACGCACCGCGCTGCACCTGATCGAGAGCGGGTTGTTCGTGGTCGAGGCCGAGATGGTCGGGCGCTTCAGCGACCAGGACGCGGGCGTGTTGCAGGAGGCGATCGCCGCCCTGCAGGACATCCCCAGCGACCCGGGTTTCTCCCTGATCGGCCGCGCCGAGCCGCAGGAAGCGCCGGCCAAGCGCGTGGCCGGGCCGGACCTGAGCGGCCTGGAACTGCTGGAAGAATTCCGTCCGCGCCGCGACTCCGCTTGAGCAAGCGCGGCGACGCGCGTCAGCGCAGCGCCCCGAAACCATAGCCCGCGAGCGCCAAGACGCCGCCTTCCGACCTCAGGCGGCCGGATGCACCGTCCCCAGCACCCGCAAGCCGCGCGCGCCGGTCACGCTGGGCAGGTTCCCTGGCAGCCCGGCCACGGTCTGCCGCGCCAGCCAGGCGAAGCCCATCGCCTCGACGAAATCCGGGTCCAGCCCGAACGCCGCGGTGGATTCCACGGCCACGCCCGGCAGTTGCGCGGCCAGTCGATCGAGCAGAGCGCGATTGCGCACGCCGCCGCCGCATACCAACACCCGCTTCGTCGCCGGCTGATGCGCGCGCATCGCATCGGCGATGGTGATCGCGCTGAGTTCGAGCAGGCTGGCCTGCACGTCCTGCGGCCGTTCGCCGCCGCGCAGGCGCGACTGCACCCAGGCCAGTTGGAACTGCTCGCGGCCGGTGCTTTTGGGCGGCGGCTGGGCGAACCACGGCTCATCCAGCAACCGCGTCAGCAGCGCCGTGTCGATCTGCCCCTGCGCCGCGAACGCGCCGTCGGCGTCGAAGGCCTGGCCCAGATGGCGCAGCGCCCACGCGTCCATCAGGCAGTTGGCCGGGCCGGTGTCGAAGCCGCGCACCTCGCCGCGCGCCGGCAGCAGGGTGAAATTGGCGATGCCGCCGAGATTCAACGCGGCCCGGTCTTCCTTCGGCGAATGCAGCAGCGCGGCATGGAACGCCGGCATCAGCGGCGCGCCGTGGCCGCCGGCGGCGACATCGCGGCGGCGGAAATCGGCGACCGTGGCGATGCCGCTGCGTTCGGCGATCACCGCGCCGTCGCCGATCTGCCAAGTGAAGGGATGCTGGCCGTCGTAACGCGCGCCGGCCGGTCGATGGCGCACGGTCTGGCCATGCGAGCCGATCGCCTGTACTTCGGCCGCGGTCACGCCGGCTTCGTCGATCAATGCGCGCGCGGCATCGGCGAAGGCTTCCGCGACCTGGATATCCAGCGTGCCCAGTTCCTCCAGCGAACGCGCATCGCCGCCCTGGCCGAGCGCGACCAGGCGTTCGCGCAGCGCCTCATCCCACGCATAGGTCCGGCCGAGCAGCAACTCGCAGCGGGTCGGTTCCGCGCCGGTCTGGAAGCGCACCAGCGCGGCGTCGATGCCGTCGGCGCTGGTGCCGGAGATCAGGCCAAGATAAAGGCCTGAAGGCGGTTTTCCCGCGTCAGTAGCCGCCGGGATCGAAGAGTTCCCAATCATTACGAAACATCCTGAGTCCTGAAAGACCGATGCTCCAGTATCCGGCGTATCGACGCCAGCATCGGACATTCGCTGCAGAGCGCAGCGACATCGCACAGGCGAAGCAGGCCCGACTCTGTCGTCGCTACTAGCGCCAAAACGACCTCTGTCAACCGTGCGCCCAAAAACAAAAAAGGCCTCCGAAGAGGCCTCTTTCGCTAACCGCCGCGTACCACTCAGCCGCGCCGGGTCTTCTTCTTCACCACCGCGACCGTCTTGGCCGCCGCCGCCGCAGGAGCCGCCTGCACCGGGCTCGCATCGGCGTAAATGACGTTCTCGACCTGACGGATGCGCGCCAGCGCCACGCCGGTCTGATTGCGGAACTGCGCCAGCGCCACGCCGCTCAGCGGCTCCGGCGGCGGCATCGTGATCGACAGCGGATTGCGGTGCACGCCGTTGACGCGGAATTCGTAATGCAGGTGCGGCCCGGTCGCCAGGCCCGAGCTGCCGACGTAGCCGATCACCGTGCCCTGGGCGATGCGCTGACCCGGCTTGACCTTGCTGAAGTTCGACATGTGCCCGTACAGCGTGGTGTAGCCGCGGCCGTGATCGAGGATCACCGCGCGGCCGTAACCGCCCTTCCAGCCGATGAACTGCACGCGCGCATCGCCCGCGGCCATGATCGGCGTACCGGTGCCGGCGGCGTAATCCACGCCCATGTGCATGCGGATATTGCCCAGCACCGGATGACGGCGCGAGCCGAAGCCCGAGGTCAGGCGCGCATACGGAATCGGCATGCGGATGAAGCTCTTCTTCAGCGGACGGCCGTCGCCGGTGAAGTATTCGGGTTTACCGCCGCGATCGAAGCGGAAGCCGGTGTGCAGCTTGCCTTCGCTGGTGAAGGTCGCCGCCAGGATCGGGCCGGTGTTGAGCAGCTCGCCTTCGCGCCAGGTCTGCTCGACCACCACGCTGAAACGGTCGTCGGTGCCGACGTCTTCGTTGAAGTCGATGTCGTACTTGAAGATGTCGTCGGTCAGGGTGTTGATGTTGGCCGCGGTCAGGCCGACTTTGCGCGCCGAACGGAACAAGGACTTGCCCACCTTGCCGCTCAGCACCACGGTGCGGGTTTCGGTCGGACGGTTGATCACCTTCTGGGTGATCTTGTCGCCGGCCAGGCTCAACTCGACCCGGTGGCTGTCGTCCTTGTCGTAACGGAAAGTGCGCAGGGCGCCGTTGACCGGCATGTCGAAGCCCAGCTCGGTGCCGGGCTTCATCCGCATCAGGGCTTCTTTCGCGCCCGGCTGCTCGAGAATCTGGTGCATCGTGGAGGTGGGAATCTCCATTTCCTTGAACACCGAGCCCAGGGTCTGGCCGCGATTGACGCGAACCAGCTGCCAGCTGTCGCCGGTTTCGCCCTTGAGGCGGGCCAGGGTAAGCGGCGGCAACGCCAGGGCCAGCGACTGGCGCGGCTCATGCGCGCGCACCGAAGCGGTCGACTGGCTGAAACCGGGGACGATCGCGGCGACCATCATGCCCAGAGTCGCGAACAGACCGGCCTGCACCCACTGGCGGCCAGTCCAGCGGCCGTTGAATCCATCCGACAAATGACGCGCCAGCACCGGACGTTTCAGTGCGGCCTCGCGCAAGGCTTTCAGGCGTTCGCGGCGCTCGGCGCCCACACTGGAAGCCTGCTCGGGTACTGTCATTGGATGGATCCCTCGCGCGAGGTGTGAAGGCAACGTTGCGGCGTTACCATAGACACGCGAGCAGTACGCGTCAAACCCTTGACCTGAATGGGGTTTTTCGTCACCGACCAGTACAGTTTCGTTTAACTTCCACTTAACCAGAATCCGTGATGGCGTTAACAAAAGCCGGTCGCGGCCGTACCCGAGTCCAGCCTTTGAACAGCGCGTCCCCCTCCGTACAAGAAGCCCTCGACCTGATCGCCCGCGGCGCTGACGAAATCCTCAAGCGCGAGGAGCTCGAAGCCCGGCTCAAGCTCGGCCGCCCGCTGCGGATCAAGGCCGGTTTCGACCCGACCGCGCCCGACCTGCATATCGGCCACACCGTCCTGCTCAACAAAATGCGGCAGTTCCAGGACCTGGGCCATCAGGTGATCTTCCTGATCGGCGACTTCACCGGAATGATCGGCGATCCCAGCGGCAAGAACGTCACCCGCAAGCCGCTGACCCGCGAAGACGTGTTGGCCAACGCGGAAACCTACGCCGAGCAGGTGTTCAAGGTGCTCGATAAAGAGCGCACCGAAGTGCGCTTCAACTCCGAGTGGTTCAGCCAGATGAGCGCCGCCGACATGATCCGCCTGGCCGGCCAGCACACCGTGGCGCGCATGCTCGAACGCGACGACTTCGCCAAGCGCTACGCCGCCCAGCAGTCGATCGCGATCCACGAATTCCTGTATCCGCTGGTGCAGGGCTACGACTCGGTGGCGCTCAAGTGCGACGTCGAGCTCGGCGGCACCGACCAGAAATTCAATCTGCTGATGGGCCGCGGCCTGCAGGAACACCACGGCCAGCCGCCGCAGATCGTGCTGACCATGCCGCTGCTGGAGGGCCTGGACGGCGTCAACAAGATGTCCAAGTCGCTGGGCAACTACATAGGCATCAATGAGCCGGTGATCGACATCGTCACCAAGACCATGAAGATCGACGACGTGCTGATGTGGCGCTGGATCGATCTGCTGAGCTTCGAGATCGGTATCGCCGAGGCGGCCAGCCTCAAGAAAGAGATCGAGGCTGGCCAGCTCAACCCGCGCGACCTCAAGCTGCGCCTGGCGCGCGAGCTGGCCGCGCGTTTCCATGGCGGCGAGGCGGCCGAAACCGCGGTCGCCGGCTGGAACGCGGCGGTGCGCGGCGAGGGCGACATCACCTCGCTGCCGCTCACCGACGTCGCCGTCCCGGCCGAAGGCCTGCGGATCGCCGCCCTGCTGGTCGCCGCCGGGCTGACGCCGAGCAATGGCGAAGGCAACCGCAAGCTCAAGGAACGGGCGGTGCGGGTGGATGGCAATGTGGTCGAAGACCCGCAACGGGTGTTCGCGCCGGGGTTCGAGGGGGTTCTGGCCGTGGGCAAGCGCAATTTCGCCCGGGTGCGGCTGGTTTTGGCCTGAGCGACGACAAGGGGGCGCCGCTACTTAAGCGTGCCGCGAAGCCCCGTCAGAGACGCCATCCCGACCAATCAGCAGCCCCCAACTCCCTCTCCCGCCCGCGGGAGAGGGCAGGGGTGAGGGTCTCCCAGTCCTCATAGACCCTCCCAAACCTTGCCGCATCAGGCGTTTGACTGGCAGCCGGCGAATCCCTGTTTATTTTTCGCTCCACCCCCTTCCCAACCCCCGTTCATCTCCGCATAATGTGCGGCTCCCAACGGCAAGTTGTTCGGCCGGTGGGAAGCGCGGAAGACAGCGGAATTCGGCAGGCGTTGACGGTCGAAGATGATGCTGTAAGATGCGCGGCCCGCCGCCCTGTTCATCGAGTGGTTGGGGCGCAGAAAGCAGCGGTTTCGATGGGTATTGACGCATCGCGAACATGCTGTAGGATGCGCGGCCCGCAGGTCGGTTTAGCCGGCTGCGGAGCGCGGAAAACGGCGGTGACGACGAGGTGGTTGACGAGTCAGAAACATGCTGTAAGATGCGCGGCCCGGTGAGACGGAAGCTTCGGAAAACGAAGCGGAGTTTGAGTCGGGAAGCAGCAAGAAGTTTCGCGGACAGGTGTTGACGTTCACGAAAACTGCTGTATAGTGTGCGGCTCGCTCGGTCACTTCGGTGGCGAGTACGAA
>NZ_JAGGRI010000029.1 GCF_018612875.1 Lysobacter sp. ISL-50
GCGCTCGGCCTGGCGGCCCGCGCGTTCGGCGTCCCGGCCCGCCTGCTCGGCTTCGCGTCCGGCCTGCTCGGCCTCGCGCATCGCCTTGGCGGCTTCGCGGGTCGCGCGCTCGGCGTCGATGCCGGCCTGCCTGGCATCGGCCATGCGCTGTTGCAGGCGCGCGCGGGTGGCCGGGTCGCGCACGGCTTCGTAGCGGCCGTCGTCGCCGACGCGGTAGTACTCGCCGCCCTTCACCGCCCAGGTTTCCGGCTTGCCGCCGCCTTTGAGTTCGGTGATGCGGGTTTCGCCGCCGCGCGAATCGGAATGGATCGACACGGTCTGCGATTGGGTTTTCGGCGCGCGCTCGCCGGCGGCGGCGGTCACGCGGTAAGGCACCAGCCCCAACAGCACCACGGCGGCGGTCAGGACCAGTCCTCCGATATGCGAGGACGAAGTCGCGTTCTGCAACATGGTCAATCTCCTCTTCAGAACGACATAAGTGGGCGACGCGCTGGCCACGCCGGCCGCGGGCCGCGGCGCGACGCCCAGGCGCAGCAGCAGACGGCCGTAGTCGTGCGCCGCGTAACGCCGGCTTTCGAGCACGGCGGCGTCGCAGGCGGCTTCGCGCGCGATCGAGTATTCGCGCGCGATGACGTGCGCGAGCGGATGAAAGAAGAACAGGTGCTGCACCATCGCCGGCACCCAGCCCCACCACAGATCGCGGCGGCGCACGTGGACCAGTTCGTGATGCAGGGCCATCGACAGCTCTTCGCTGTTCAACTGCTGCGCTCGCGCACCGGGGAGCAGCACGGCGGCCGGCCACGGGCCGATCAGCTGCGGCGAATGGATCTGCGCCGACAAGCGCAGCGGCGGCAGGCGGCGCAGGCCGAGGCTGTCGCCGAGCGCGCGATAGGCCCGCAGCACCTGCGCTTGTTCGCACGGCAGCGAGTCGGCGACGCGGCGGCGCGCGGCGGCATAGCCGCGCGCGCTGGCGATGCCGACCAGGACGAAACCCGACAGCCACAGCGCGGCGAACACCAGCGGCCACGACAACCAGTCCGCGCCGGCCATCTGTTCGCCGACGGCCGGCCCCGCGGCGAGATCGGCGCGGGTCACGAAATACGGCAGCTGCGCGGCCGACGACAACGGCGGCGCGGGCTGCGTCGTGAGCGCCGCGTCGTTCCACGAGGCCGGTAACAGCGGCAGGCTCAACGGCGTCGGCCACAGCGCGCCGAGCAGCAGTTGCAGCGCCGCGCACCACCACAGCCAGCAGCGCATCGCCGCGCTCAGGCGCAGGTAGCGGCACAGCACCCACACCGCCGCGACCACCAGCACCGATTGCAATCCGGCCGCGACCAGGCGCGGCAACAGGGTCTCGCCAATCCAGTCCAGACTCATCTCAGTTCTCCTTGCGGCGCGACTGCAGATCGGCGACCAGGCTTTCCAGTTCAGCCAGTTCGTCGTCGCTGACCTGCGCGCGTTGCGACATCCAGGCCACGAACGGCGAGACCGAGCCTTGCAGCGTGTTGGCGACGAACTTGGCCACGGCCGAGCGCATCACGTCGTCGGGTTCGGTCGCGGTGGAATAGCGGTACACCCCGCCGGCCTTGCGCCGGCGCAGATAGGACTTGGCGCGCAGGCGCTCCATCATGGTCAGCACGGTCGAACGCGCCAGCCCGCGCGGCTCGCCGTAGCCGGCGGCGACGTCGCCGACCGAGGCCTCGCCCTGTTCGGAGAGGTATTGCAGCAGCGCCAGTTCCTGGTCGCCGATGGATTTCTGGGTCATGGCCGCTCCTTGACTACAGCTGTAGCCAAGGGTGCGTGTGACTACAGGCGTAGTCAAGCGTGCAGGAAGTCATAGGCCGGGTCCCGAGAGGCGCAGACAGGTATCGATGTCGGGGCGGCGGAAAAGGTTTAAGGAACGGCGGCTATCGATGGTGGACCGGGGCTCGGGCGGCCTCGGTGCGGATGCTTGCGGGCGGCGCCTCACGGCGGGCTCGCCGATGCGAAGGCGGCATCGCTTCGCGCGGTGCATTCCACGGCAGCATCGCGACAGCTTGCGATGTTCGCGCACGGCAATGCACTCGCGCCACCGAACGGCGCTCGCGAACGATCTCGACTACGCTGCGCGGCCGCGGGGTTGCCATCGATGCCACGCGATCGAAGCGCTCGCGCGACTCGCATCGCGATGCGCCTGTCGCCGCGCGACGCGGCAATGAAATGTTATGCCGTACCAACGCCGCGCCGCCGCATCGATCAATCCGCAAACCCCGAAGGAAAAGCCCGATCTGCGACGCGAGGCGCGCTTAACCGCCGCCGCCGCGGCGCTGTAATAGTGTTCACGACGGCGGCCGTGACAGCATGTGCGCATGCACTCGCACAACCACCACGGTCATCACCACGGCCTCAGCGGCACCCGCGCGTTCGCTGCGGTGACCTTGATCAATCTCGCCTACACCGCGCTGGAAGCCGGCTACGGCTTCATGACCAATTCGCTGGCGCTGCTGTCGGACGCGCTGCACAACTTCGGCGACGTGCTCGGCCTGGGCCTGGCCTGGGGCGCGGCGGCGCTGGCCAAGCGCGCGCCGACCGATCGGCACACCTACGGCTGGCGCCGCGCGACCTTGCTCTCGCCGCTGGCCAACTCGCTGCTGCTGGTCGGCTTCTCCGGCGCGCTGGGCTGGGAGGCGATCCGCCGTTTCAGCGCGCCGCCGGAGATCCCCGCGTTGCCGGTGATCATCGTCGCCGCGCTCGGCATCGCGGTGAATCTGGGCGCCGCATGGCTGGTGCGCGACGGTCACGATCACGATCTCAACCGCCGCGGCGCGTTCCTGCACCTGATGGCCGACGCCGCGGTGTCGCTGGCGGCGGTACTGGCCGGCGCCGGCATGTGGCTGACCGGCTGGGAATGGCTGGACCCGGCGATCGCGCTGCTGATCGGCGTGGTGGTCGCGGTCGGCGCGTTCGGGCTGCTGCGCGAGGCGTTCAACGCGGCGATGGACGCGGTGCCGCGCGGGGTCGATCGCGGCGAAGTCGAAGCGCTGCTGCGCGGGCAACCCGGAGTGATCGCGATCCATCATCTGCACATCTGGTCGCTGGGCGCCGGCGAGATCGCCATGACCGCGCATATCGTGCGGCCCGACGACAGCGACCACGACGCGTTCATCGATCGGCTCAATCGCGAACTCGACCGCCGCTTCGGCATCAATCACCCGACCCTGCAGGTCGAGCACGGCCGCGCCTGCGAGCACGACCGCCACGATCGCGCGCCGCACGGCGATCGTGCGCATGCGGGCGGACATCGCCACGCTCACGATCACGGCGATCACAGCGATCACAGCGATCACAGCCACGACGATCACGATCACGGCGACCACGCCCACGGGCACGGCGCCGCCGACCGCACCGACGGCGACAAGGCCGACGCACCGGCGCACCCGCACGGCGCCACGCACCGGCATTGACCCGCGCGCCGGGGTCGCCATGCTGCAACGCAGCGAAACCGGCGACACTGATCGCCCCGCCCATCCGCGGCCGGCGAATTCGGCCGCGAACGCGCGCAAAACGTGACCGATGCCAGCGCAAACCCGGGCATCGGTCGATTCGCTCGATCCCGCCGCGGCACGCGCAAAACAGCGGCGATCGCGCGCGCGGCGGCGGTCGCGATGGGTCCGGGGCGCCGGTCGTCGTCCGCAAAACCCGCCCGAGCCCATATAATCCCGCGATTACCGCCACTGGAACGGAGCCGGCGATGCTCAATGAAATCAAGAAAGACGCACAGAACCGCATGGCCAAGAGCGTCGAAGCCTTTCGCCACGATCTGACCAAGATCCGCACCGGGCGCGCCTCCACTGCGCTGGTCGATCATCTGAAGGTCAACTACCACGGCTCCGAGATGCCGCTGGGCCAAGTCGCCAGCGTCCAGGTCAGCGATGCGCGCACGCTCACCATCACCCCGTGGGAAAGGCAGATCGTCGGCGCGGTCGAGAAGGCCATCCTCGCCTCCGACCTGGGCCTGACCCCCAACACCGCCGGCACCGTGATCCGCATCAACCTGCCGGCGCTGACCGAAGAACGCCGCAAGGAACTGACCAAGGTCGTCCACAGCCAGAGCGAGGACGCCAAGGTCGCGATCCGCAATATCCGCCGCGACGCCAACCATCAGGCCAAAGAGCTGCTCAAGGACAAGAAGGTCACCGAGGACGAGCTGCGCGGCTTCGAAGGCGATATCCAGAAGGTCACCGACAACGCGATCAAGGACGTGGACGGCGTGGTCAAGGCCAAGGAACAGGAACTGATGGCGGTCTGAACGCAGACCATCGCGGCGACCGGCGACCGGTTCACCCGTCGCAGCCGCGCTGAACTTCTGCGTATCGTGCAGGTCCACAACGGGCAGTGTCCCCGGCCGACTCGCCGACACCGCCGCGCCGCACGATGGACACCGCGGCTTCCACCCTCGTCCATCGCCCCATCCGTTGCCTGAGGTCCACATCATCGGCGCCATGCCTTCCGAGCCCGCCAACGCCGCGCCCGCACGCATCCCGCGCCATCTGGCCGTCATCATGGACGGCAACGGTCGCTGGGCCGAGCGCCGGCGCCGGCCGCGCATCATCGGCCACCGCGCCGGCGCGCGCGCGGTCAATGTCTGTATCGATTTCTGCATCAACCGCGGCATCCGCGCGCTGACCCTGTTCGCTTTCTCCAGCGAAAACTGGGGCCGGCCCGAGGACGAGGTCGGCGCGTTGATGAAGCTGTTCCTCAATGCGCTGGAACGCGAGGTCGAGGAGCTCGACCGCCGCGGCGTGCGCGTGCGCTTCATCGGCGAACGCGACCGTTTCGGAACAAAGATCGGCGAACGCATGGCCGCGGCCGAACGCCAGACCCAGGGCAACGACGTCCTGCATCTGAGCATCGCCGCCAGCTACGGCGGGCGCTGGGACATCGCCCAGGCCGCGCGCGGGCTGGCCCAGGACGTGGCCGCCGGCCTCCTGGACCCGAGCGATATCGACGAAACCCTGCTCGCCTCGCGCATGTCGCTGTCCGACCTGCCGGCGCCGGATCTTTTCATCCGCACCGGCGGCGACACCCGCATCAGCAATTTCCTGCTGTGGCAGCTGGCCTATACCGAACTGTGGTTCACCGAAGCGCTGTGGCCGGAAGTCGACGCCGGCCTGCTGCAGAACGCGCTGGACGATTTCGCCAGCCGCGAACGCCGCTTCGGCCTGACCGGGGCGCAGGTCGCGGCCCAGACCAACGAGATCGTTGAATGACCCGAACCCGCCTGCTTGCCGCGCTGGTCATGGCACCTGTCGCGATCTCGGCGATCTTGCTGCTGTCCACGCCGTGGATCACCGCGCTGGCCGCGGTGATCTTCCTGATCGGCTTGTGGGAGTGGTTCGATCTGGCCGAAATCGACGACACCTTGTCGCGCACCGTGCTGCTGGTCGTGCATGCGGCGCTGATGGTGGCGATCGTGTGGGCCTCGCGCACCGGCGGGCTCGGCGCGACGCAGGCGCCGATGGTGTTGTTCAAGATCGCCTCGCTGGTCGGCGTGATCTGGTGGCTGCTGGCGTTCCTGTGGCTGCAGCGCTTCAACTTCGCCAGCGATCACCGCACCTATGCGCGCATGTTCAAGCTCGCCGCCGCCGCACTGAGCGTGATCCCGGCCTGGGCCGCGCTGGTGTGGATTCATGCCGAAGGCCCGATCGGCCTGTGGGGGCTGCCCGACGGCCATTGGTGGCTGCTGACCGCCTTGGCGGTGGTGTGGGCGGCCGATTCGGGCGCGTATTTCGCCGGGCGCAAGTTCGGCATGCTCAAGCTGGCGCCGCGGGTCAGCCCGAACAAGACCGTCGAAGGCCTGATCGGCGGCGCGTTCGCCGGCGTCGCCGCCGGCGTGGGTTTCTCGCTGCTGGCCGGCGCGACCACCGACCAACTGCCGTGGGTGGCGCTGGTGTCCTTCGTCGCGGTGCTGTTCTCGGTGGTAGGCGATCTGTTCGAAAGCCTGCTCAAGCGCCATGTCGGGGTGAAGGATTCGGGCCATCTGATTCCCGGCCACGGCGGCATTCTCGACCGCATCGACGGCGTCCTCGCCGCGTTGCCGGTGTTCGCGCTGGGCAAGGCGATTTTCGGATTCTGATGATGAGTACGCGGGTCCGCCTGGTTGAAGCAAATCCCCCCTGCCCCCCTTTTTCAAAGGGGGGAACAGCCGATAGCGCCGGCGATACCGCGGCGTCGGCCGTTGCCGTTCCCCCCTTTGAAAAAGGGGGGCAGGGGGGATTCGCTCTTGTTGCCCCGCACATCGCCGCGCCCCGCGCGAGCGGAGCCTTCGCATGAGCGCCCCCGCCCACAAGGTCGCCGTGCTCGGCGCCACCGGTTCGATCGGCACCTCCGCGCTCGACGTGATCGCCCGCCACGGCGACAACCTGCGCGCCACGGTGCTCGCCGCCGGCGGCAAGGTCGATGCACTGCTCGCGCTGTGCGAGCGCCATCTCCCCGAACACGCGGTCATCGCCGACGAGGCCGGCTTCCCCGCCCTGCGCGAGGGTCTGCGCGAACGCGGCCTGGCCACCCAGGCGCATTGCGGCGACCAGGCATTGGTCGAACTGGTGTCCTCGGAGGTCTGCGACACGGTCGTGGCCGCGATCGTCGGCGCCGCCGGGCTGGCGTCCACCCTGGCCGCGGCCCGCGCCGGCAAGCGCCTGCTGCTGGCCAACAAGGAATCCCTGGTCCTGGCCGGCGAACTGCTGATGCAGGCCGCGCACGAGGCCGGCGCCTGCATCGTGCCGATCGACAGCGAGCACAACGCGATCTTCCAGTGCCTGCCCACCGCGCAGACCGGCGGCGAACGCGCCGATACCCGCGCCCACGCCGGTTTGAAGCGGATTCTGCTGACCGCCTCGGGCGGGCCGTTCCGCGGCCGTACACGTTCGGACCTGACCCAGGTCACACCCGAGCAGGCCGTCGCCCACCCGAAATGGTCCATGGGCCCGAAGATCTCCGTCGATTCGGCCACGCTCATGAACAAGGGCCTGGAAGTCATCGAGGCCCACCACCTGTTCGGCGTGGAAGGCCAGCGCATCGAGGTTCTGGTGCATCCGCAAAGCCTGGTGCATTCGCTGGTCGAATTCGTCGATGGCTCGACCCTGGCCCAACTGGGCCTGCCGGACATGCGCACCGCGCTGGCGGTGGGCTTCTCCTGGCCGCAGCGGATCGAATCCGGGGTGGCCGGACTGGACTTGCTGGCCCACGGCCGCCTGGATTTCGAACGTCCCGACCTGGAAGCCTTCCCCTGCCTGCGCCTGGCCTTCGAGGCTCTGGCCGCCGGCGGCACCGCTCCGGCGGTGCTCAACGCCGCCAACGAAGTGGCCGTTTCAGCCTTTCTTCAGCGGCGCGTGGGTTTCCTAGCCATACCCGCGCTGGTCGAGGACACTCTCGCCGCGCTCCCGCCCACCCCGGCCAGTTCGCTGGCGGCGTTGCGCGAGGCCGATACCCAGGCCCGACGCCATGCCGAGCAGGCGATCGGTCGCGCAGCCCAAGCCTACAGAGCCTGATACAGCCATGAGCGAAATCCTGGGCTCGTTGTGGTGGCTCATCATCAGCATCGGCGTGCTGGTGACCTTCCACGAATTCGGCCATTTCTGGGTCGCCCGCCGCTGCGGGGTGAAGGTGCTGCGCTTCTCGGTGGGCTTCGGCAAACCGCTGTACGAGCGCACCGGCAAGGACGGCACCGTCTACGCGATCGGCATGATCCCGCTCGGTGGCTACGTCAAGATGCTCGACGAGCGCGAGTACGAAATCACCGAGGCGCTGGCGCCGCAGGCCTTCAATCGCAAGCCGGTGTGGCAGCGCATCGCCATCGTCGCCGCCGGCCCGGTCGCCAACCTGATCCTGTGCGTGGCGTTCCTGTGGGGCATGTTCGTGATCGGCCGTCCGGACTTCGCGCCGGTGGTCGGCAGCGCCAGCGGCATCGCCGCCGAGTCCGGCCTGCGCCGCGGCGACACCCTGATGCAGATCGGCGACCGCCCCACTCCGACCTGGAGCGAGGTGCAGATGGCGCTGATTCCCTACGCCCTGGACCGCGAGGACGTGCAGGTCAAGGTGCGCACCGACAACGGCACCGAACTGAACCGCGAACTGCGGCTTTCGCGCCTGCCGGCGGCCTTCGACGAACGCCGCGCGGTCCAGGTCATCGGCCTGGGCGGGCGCCATGAACTGGTGCCGCCGGTGATCGGCCGGATCGAGCCGGGCACCGCGGCCTGGGGCGTGCTGGCCGAAGGCGACCGCATCACCGCCCTGGACGGCGAGCCGATCCCGAGCTGGAACGACCTGCCGCCGGCGGTGGCCCGCCTGGGCGAGCGCGGCGGCACGGCCATGATCGAGGTCGTCCGCAACGGCGACCGGCTGGCGCTGGAGATCGCGCCCAAGCGCATGGAGCGCGAAACCGGCGAGAAATTCTGGGGCCTGGGCGTCGCGACCGCGCCGCCGCAGCCGCCGCGCCGCGACGCGGTGCTGCGCTACGGCCCGATCCAGGCGCTGCCGGCGGCGCTGAGCGAAAGCGTGCATCAGGCCCGCGAGCTGTTCGCCATGATCGGCCGCGCGTTCACCGGCCGGGTCTCGCTGCAGAACACCGTGGCCGGCCCGGTGACCATCGGCCGCGCCGCCAACGCCTACGCCAGCAACGGCCCGGCCTGGTATCTGCAACTGCTGGCGATGCTGTCGCTCAGCCTGGGAATCCTGAACCTGCTGCCGATCCCGATCTTGGACGGCGGACACCTGCTGTATTACCTTATCGAGCTTGTCAAAGGCAGCCCGGTCAGCGAGCGCGTGATGGCGGCCGGGCATTTCGTCGGCCTGGCGTTGATCGCGAGCCTCATGGGCCTGGCGTTCTACAACGACATTTTGAACAACCTGGTGCGCTGATGCCGGCCTGACGCTCGATCGAACGCTTTAGCTCCACCTGGCCTGCTTCAAACCAGCCGCCCGAAACCTGCCGCCTTGACCCCCGCCAGCCCGCTCCGCGAGCGCTGGCAGACCAGCCCCCAACGGACGTAATGATGACGCGAATTCCTAATCGCCGCCTGCTCGCCCTCGCCCTTGCCACGGCAATGACCTCGGCCCCGGCGATTCCGGCGTTGGCGCAGTCCGCCGATCCGTTCGCCCTCAAAGGCGCGACCCCGAACACGCCCGGCCCGGGCTCGTTCACCGTCGGCGACATCCGCATCGACGGCCTGCAGCGCATCTCGGCCGGCACCGTCTTCACCTACCTGCCGATCGAGCGCGGCGACACGATGGACGCGGCCAAGGCCGGCGAAGCCATCCGCGCGCTGTACAAGACCGGCTTCTTCGAAGACGTGCAGCTCGACCGCCAGGACAACATCCTGGTGGTGACCGTGACCGAGCGTCCGGCCATCAACAAGCTCACTCTGAGCGGCAACAAGGACATCAAGTCCGAGGACCTGCTCAAGGGCCTGAAGGAAATCGGCCTGGCCGAAGGCGAAACCTTCGACCGCCTGGCGCTGGACAAGGTCACGCAGGACTTGGCGCGCCAGTACAACAACCGCGGCAAGTACAACGTCGAGATCACCCCGACCGTCGCCCGCCTGGATCGCAACCGCGTCGATATCACGATCAACGTCAAGGAAGGCAAGGCGGCCAAGATCCGCCACATCAACCTGATCGGCAACGACAAGTTCGAGCAGAAGGACATCCTCGACGGCTGGGAATCGCGCGAGCACAACTGGCTCAGCTGGTACCGCCGCGACGACCAGTACTCGCGCGAAAAGCTGTCGGGCGATCTGGAAAAGCTCAACTCGTATTACCTGGACCGCGGCTACGTCGATTTCAGCATCGACTCGACCCAGGTCTCGATCAGCCAGGACCGCCAGGACATGTTCCTGAGCGCCGGCCTGAGCGAAGGCGAGCAGTACAAGGTCTCCACCGTGGTGGTCACCGGCGACACGATCCTGCCCAAGGAGCAGGTCGAGAAGCTGGTCATCGTCAAGCCCGAACAGATCTTCTCGCGCCGCCTGCTGGAAATCAGCTCCGAGGCGATCACCGCCTCGCTGGGCAACGTCGGCTACGCCTTCGCCCAGGTCAATCCGATCCCGGACGTCAATCGCGAGAACAAGACCGTCGGCATCAACATGCAGGTGGTGCCGGGTCCGCGCGTCAACGTGCGCCGGGTCATCTTCAAGGGCAACACGCGCACCGGCGATGAAGTCCTGCGCCGCGAAATGCGCCAGTTCGAAGGCAGCTGGTACTCGCAGGCCGCGATCGACCGCTCCAAGATCCGCCTGCAGGGCCTGGGTTACTTCGAAACCGTCGACGTCGAGAGCAAGCCGGTTCCCGGCACCAGCGATCAGGTCGATGTGATCTACAACCTCAAGGAAACCACCTCGGGCAGCTTCGTGTTCGGCCTGGGTTATTCGCAGCTGGGCAAGCTGACCACGCAGGTGCAGCTGTCGCAGAACAACTTCCTCGGCAGCGGCAACCGCGTGTCGGTGCAGGCGCAGCGCAGCTACTACCAGGAGCGCTTCGACTTCTCCTACACCAACCCGTATTTCACCGACGACGGCGTGTCGCTGGGCTACAACCTGTCGTGGCGCAAGCTGGACTACTCCGACTTCAACACCGCGCAGTACTCGACCACCAACGGCACCGCGCAGGTCGTGCTGGGCGTGCCGCTGACCGAGACCGACTCGATCACCGGCCTGATCGGCATCGACAGCAACGAAATCATCGCCGGCTACGGCTACACGCCCAAGAGCATCGTCGATTACCTCGACGCGCTGGGTCACCGCACCTTCCACGCCTGGCGCGCGCAGATCGGCTGGGGCCGCAACAGCCTCAACCACGCGCTGACGCCGACCGCCGGCACCCAGCAGCGCCTGTGGCTGGAAGCGACCCTGCCCGGCTCGACCGTCGAGTACTACAAGCTCAACTACAGCTTCTCCAAGTTCTGGCCGCTGTCGCGCCACCTGGTGCTCAACACCCGCGCCGAACTGGGCTACGGCGACAGCTACGGCAAGGACGTCAGCCGCGTCATCGATCGCGACGGCCCGGACGGCCCGTTGCCGGCGGAAAGGATCACCGCCACCGGCCTGCCGTTCTTCGAAAACTTCTACGCCGGCGGCGTGCGCTCGGTGCGCGGCTTCACCGACAACACCCTGGGCCCGCGCGAAGCCGCGGTCGCGGGCAGCTACACCCAGCCGTTGGGCGGTTCGTTCAAGACCACCGGCTCGCTGGAAATGTACTTCCCGACCCTGCTCGACACTCCGGCGGCGCGCGTTTCGGCGTTCCTGGACTTCGGTAACGTCTACAAGGACTACGACGCCTTCGACGCCGGCGACCTGCGCGCTTCGGCCGGTATCGCGATGATGTGGCGCTCGCCGATGGGCCCGATCTCGATCAGCTACGCGTTCCCGTTCAAGAAGAAGGGCCCGATCTACAGCGCCGACGGCAAGACCCAGTTGGACCGCGGCGACGAGTTGGAGCGTCTGCAGTTCACCTTCGGCGGTACGTTCTGAGCGCGGCGGCCCAGCCGCACGGCCCGGTGGACGCGCCCGCCTATACCGCACGCGAATTGGCCGAGCGTTTCTCGCTCGGCCTGCACGGCGATGCCGATGCCCGCGTAAGCGGCGTCGGCACGCTCGCCAAGGCCGGTCCCGGCCAACTGGCCTTCCTCGCCAATCCCAAGTACCGCGCGCAACTGGCCGAAAGCCACGCGGGCGTGGTGGTCATGCGCGAGGACGACGCCGCCGCGCACGCCGGCACCGCCTTGATCGCGCGCGACCCCTACTCCGCCTTCGCCAAGATGTCGGCGCTGTTCGAGCCCAAGCCGGTGCGCGAGCCGGGCATCCACGCCCTGGCCGTCGTCGATCCCAGCGCGCAGGTCTCGGCCGATGCGCACATCGGCCCGTTCGTCAGCATCGGCGCGCGCAGCCGCGTCGAGGCCGGAGCGATGATCGGCCCGGGCTGCGTGATCGGCGAGGACTGCGTGGTCGGCGAAGGCTGCGAACTGATCGCGCGCGTGACCCTGGTGACCCGCGTGCGCCTGGGCCGGCGCGTGCTGATCCATCCCGGCGCGGTGCTCGGCGCGGACGGCTTTGGCCTGGCGATGGAAGCCGGCCGCTGGCTCAAGGTGCCGCAGCTGGGCGGGGTGTCGATCGGCGACGATTGCGAGATCGGCGCCAACACCTGCATCGACCGCGGCGCGATCGAGGACACCGTGCTGGAAGAGGACGTGCGCCTGGATAACCAGATCCAGATCGGCCACAACGTCCACATCGGCGCGCACAGCGCCATGGCCGGCTGCTCGGCCGCCGCCGGCAGCGCCCGCATCGGCCGCTACTGCCTGATCGGCGGCGGCGCCGGCGTGCTCGGCCACCTGGAGGTCTGCGACAAGGTCACCATCACCGCGATGAGCCTGGTCACCAGCTCGATCCGCGAGCCGGGCGAGTACTCCTCGGGCACCCCGCTGATGGACAATCGCAGCTGGCGCAAGAACGCCGCGCGTTTCAAGCAGCTCGACGCGATCGCGCGGCGCACGCGCGGCCGCGGGGGCGACGAGACCTGAGCGGCCGGCGGCCGGGCCCGGTCCCGGCCGTTTCCATACGGTGGCGCCACACCCGCGCGGGAAACTGCGGGACAATACACGCGAACACGCGCCACCCTCGATAGGCCGCGACGGACTGCGGATCGCAACGCAGGAGGCGACCGCCGTCGGCGCGACACAGATGGACACAGGACGAACACGAAGATGAGCCAGACCCTGCAACTCCCGCTCGACATTCCGGCGATCCAGAAGCTGTTGCCGCACCGCTATCCGTTTCTGCTGATCGACCGGGTGGTGGAGCTCGAGCCCAACAAGCGCGTGCTCGCCTACAAGAACGTGAGCTGCAACGAGCCCTTCTTCAACGGCCACTTTCCCGGCAACCCGGTCATGCCCGGCGTGCTGGTGGTCGAGGCGCTGGCCCAGGCCGGCGGCCTGCTGACCCAGATATCGCACGGCGGCGTTGCCGCCGGCCGTTCCTTCTACCTGGTCAAGATCGACGGCGCGCGCTTCTCGCGCATGGTCACCCCGGGCGACAAGCTGGAACTGGAAGTCACCCTCAAGCGCATGATCCGCAACATGGCCATGTACACGGGCGTTGCGCGCGTGGACGGCGAAATCGCCGCCTGCGCCGACATCATGTGCGCCGAGGCCAAGGACTGAACCGATGAGCGCGACCGTCCATCCCAGCGCTTACGTCGAGCCCGGCGCCAGACTCGCCGACGGCGTCGTGGTCGGCGCGTTCACCTACATCGGCGATGAGGTCGAAGTCGGCGAAGGCACCGTGTTCGGACCGCATTGCGTGGTCCACGGCCCGACCACGATCGGCCGCGACAACCGCTTCTACGCGCAGTGCGCGATCGGCGGCGATCCGCAGGACAAGAAATTCGCCGGCGAGCGCACTCAGTTGCACATCGGCGACGGCAACGTGTTCCGCGAGTTCGTCACCGTCAACCGCGGCACCGGCAACGGCGGCGGCATCACCCGCATCGGCGACGGCAACTGGCTGCTGGCCTACACGCATGTCGCCCACGACTGCGCGATCGGCAACCTGTGCGTGTTCTCGAACAACTCCACGCTGGCCGGCCATGTCACCGTCGAAGACCAGGTGATCATGAGCGGCTTCTCCGGCATCCATCAGTTCTGCCGCATCGGCGCGCACGCCTTCATCGGCATGGGCGCGCTGGTCAACGGCGACGTGCCGCCGTTCGTGATGGTCGCCCAGGACGGCTACGGCCGCCCGCGCGGCATCAACAGCGAAGGCCTCAAGCGCCGCGGCTTCGACGCCGAGCGCATCGGCGCGATCAAGCGCGCGTATCGCGCCTTGTACGTGTCCGGCGCGCCGCTGGAAGAAGCGCGGGTCAAGCTCGAAGACATGGCCGCGACCAGCGCCGATGTGCGCGCGTTGCTGGATTTCATCGGCAACGGCGAGCGGCCGCTGCTGCGCTGAAGCGGCCCCGATGACGACGGTCCATCGGTTGCGCATCGGACCGGCCGTCGTCGAATACGAAATCGGCGGCGTGGTCCATCGCAGCGAAGTCGCGGAGATTTTCATCGACGAGCGCTCGCTCGCCGACTGGCTCGGCATCGAGCGTCATCTGGGCAACAGCGGCAGCGACCTGGACCTGGACCATCCGCCGGCCCTGCGCCAGCACGGCCGGGCGATGTTTCTCGGCCTGGAGCCCGCATCCAATCGCAGCGGCCGCCACGTGCTGTACCGCTGTCACTGCGGCAGCGACTATTGCGGCGTGATTTCCTGCATGCTGGAATTCGACGGCGATCACGTCGCGTGGCGTGAGGTGGCGTTCGAAGACGACGCCGGCATCATGCCCGCTGCGTATGCTGTCGAACATCCGCACGCCCGCGCCTTCGCGCCGGACGCGCCGTTGCGATTCGTATTCGATCGCGCGCAGTATCTGGACGAATTGGAACGTCACTACGCCCAATGACGACGACCTCCCCGAGCACCGCGATAAACGAAATCTTCCCCGCCGCGCCTCCGCCGCCGCCGCGCTTCGCCCTGATCGCCGGCGAAGCTTCCGGCGACCTGCTCGGCGCGGGCCTGATCGAGGAACTCAAGCGCCGCTATCCGGGCGCGGAATTCGTCGGCATCGGCGGCGAACAAATGCGCGCGGCCGGCATGGATACCTGGTTCGACGCCACTGAACTTGCGGTGATGGGCCTGGCCGAAGTGCTCAAGCACCTGCCGCGCCTGCTGCGCCTGCGCCGCGACGTGCGCCAGCGCATCCTCGACTGGAAACCCGACGCCTTCATCGGCATCGACGCGCCCGACTTCAATCTCGGCGTGGAGCGCTGGCTCAAGCAACGCGGCGTGCGCACCGTGCACTACGTCAGCCCTTCGGTCTGGGCCTGGCGCAGGAAGCGCGCGCAGAAGATCGGCCGCAGCGCCGATCGCGTGTTGTGCCTGTTCCCGATGGAACCGCCGATCTACGCCGAATACGGCGTGGACGCGCGTTTCGTCGGCCATCCGCTGGCCGACGAGATGCCGATCCATCCCGATCGCGACGAAGCGCGGATGAACCTGGGCCTGGACGACGAAGCGCCGGTGCTGGCGATGCTGCCGGGCTCGCGCGTGGGCGAAATCGAAACCCTGGCCGGCGATTTTATCGCCGCCGCTTCGATCCTGCTCGGCGCCGAGCCCAAGCTCAACATCGTCGCGCCGATGGCCAACGCCAGCGCGCGCGCGGCGTTCGAGCGCGTACTCGCCGCCCATCCCGACGGCGAGCGCCTGCGCCGCGCCCTGCGCGTCGTCGACCGCGGCGCGCGCGCGGTGATGGTCGCCAGCAACGTGGTGCTGCTCGCTTCGGGCACGGCGACGCTGGAAGCGATGCTGGCCAAGCGGCCGATGGTGGTCGGCTACAAGATCGCGCCGCTGACTTACACCCTGGTCAAGCGCATGGGCATGCTCAAGGTCGATCACTACGCCCTGCCCAACGTGCTGGCCGGCGAGGTGGTGGTGCCCGAGCTGATGCAGCACGACTGCACGCCGGAGAACCTGGCCGGCGCGGTGCTGCGCTGGCTGCGCGATCCGGCCGCGAGCGCGGCGCTGCTGCCCAAGTTCCAGCGCATCCATCTGGAGCTCAAGCGCGACGCCTCGGCGCGCGCGGCCGATGCGATCGCCGAGTTGATCGCCGAACCCAGGCCCGCGGCCTGAGCCGGCCGTGGCGACCGTGAATCCGCCGTCGCGCCCGCGGCGGCATACACTGGCGCCGAACCCGCACCGAACGCCGTCACCGTGGACAGCCTGATCGCCCCCGCCCCCGCCCCGCCCCGGCCGCGCGCGAAGCCGCGCCTGATCGCCGGCGTGGACGAGGCCGGCCGCGGCCCGCTGGCCGGGCCGGTGTCGGTGGCGGCGGTGATCCTCAATCCGCGCCGCCGCATCGACGGCCTGGACGATTCGAAGAAACTCAGCGAACCCAAGCGCGAAGCGCTGTACGCGCTGATCGTCGAGCGCGCCGTGGCTTGGCGCATCGAGTTCGTCGAAGTCGAGGAGATCGACCGGGTCAACATTTTCCAGGCGACCATGCTCGGCATGCGCCGCGCCGTGCAGGCGCTGGCGCCGCAGGCGGAATTCGTGCGCGTGGACGGCAATCACCTGCCCAAGGGCCTGCCCTGCGGCGGCGAGGCGCTGATCGGCGGCGACGCGCTGGAGCCGTCGATCATGGCCGCCTCGATCCTGGCCAAGGTGGCGCGCGACCGGATGATGCGCAGCTTGCACGAAACCTTCCCGCATTACGGTTTCGACCAGCACAAGGGCTATTCCACGCCTTCGCACCTGGCCGCGCTGAACCAGCACGGGCCTTGCCCGCAGCATCGGCGCAGCTTCGCGCCGGTGCGCATGGCGCTGGAGACGTTGAGTTTGTTCTGAGGTTTTCCCTCTTGTTCCCGCGAATTTTTCACTCGTCATTCCCGCGAACGCGGGAATCCAGGGCCTTTCGTGCGAGAACGTTTGAGGTCGCTGGATTCCCGCGTTCGCGGGAATGACGATCTGGAAGGATTTCGCGGCAAACGAGCAACACGCCCCTCCACCGCGAACACGACAATACGCATGACCGCAACACGGTACGCAACGCAAAAGTTCCCCGCCGCGCCGTTCCCGGTCGGCTGAACGCGTAACCCGTGCCACAGGTCACAGCGACTTCATACCGGCGCGCTCACACTGGCCGCAGGCGCAAAGTTCGTTCATAGACCGCAACCGCTACGCGTCGCCACCGGCCCGCGACGCGCACCGCCCCCGCCTGATCCGGCCGGACGCGAGGTGTTCCATGCGTCTGCCTCATCCCACGCCCACGCCCGAACCGTTTCCGTTCGAACGCGAAAGCGCGCTGCCTCACTACGTTCAACCCGACGAGCCGGCGATGACGATCCGCCCAGCCGCGATCGCCGCCTTCGACGCGCTCGTTCACGAACTGCATCCCGACGCCGCGCGCGTGGACGCCACCCGCCTGCAGCGCCTGGCCGGCTGGCTGGCCTCGCTGCCGGCCAGCGAAGCGCGGCGCGCGATCGACGAGCGCCTGCAATGCCTGCAGGATCTGCGTTCGATGGTCGCCGACCCCGGCTGGGACTGCGAACCGGCCATGCGCCGGCGCCTGGATCAGCTGTTCGCCTACGTGGACAGCGACGACGACCTGATTCCCGACCGCGAGCCCTTGTTCGGTCTGCTCGACGACGTGCTGCTGATCGAGCTGACCTGGCCGGCGTTCGCGGCCGAGGCGGAGGACTTCCGCGATTTCTGCGCGTACCGGCGGATCGAGCATCCGGACGGCGATGTGACGCAGCAGCGCGCGGCCTGGGTTCGCGATCGCTTGGCCGAGTTGGCGTTGTTGCAGCATCACGCTCGGGTCAGCGATAGCCATTACGCCGATGGGCGCAGTCCGGAGGCGGTGTTTCGGGTGGCTTGAGTTGGGGGTGAAGCAAATCCCCCCTGCCCCCCTTTTTCAAAGGGGGGAACAGCCAAGGCATGGGCTGAACCAAGTACGTTGATTCGCCCCCTTTGAAAAAGGGGGCCAGCGCCCGGCGCGACCACATCAACCCACGACAGCCCAAAGCGCGGGGGATTTGCCCCGCCGCCTCCCCACAACACCACTCGCCAGTTTTCGCGATTCACCCAATTCGCCCCGCAACCCCCAATCCGATCCTGTCAAGGCTTGCCCCCGGCCGCCGGGCTGATACCCTGCAAGGCGGCTCGCACGCCGCCAGCCGACCTACGGCTTGAGTCTCCATCGGCAGGGCCGCAGAACCGGTACGCATGTCCGCTCCATTCGTTCATCTCCACTTGCACAGCGAGTACTCGCTGGCCGACTCGACGATCCGCATCGGCGATCTGGTCAAACGTTGCGTCGCGCTCGGCCAGCCGGCCGTCGCGCTGACCGACGTCGACAACATGTTCGCCGCTGTGAAGTTCTACAAAGCCTGCGAAGGCGCCGGCATCAAGCCGATCATCGGCGCCGACGTGCATCTGGCCGACGGCAACGAAACCGCTTCGCGCCTGACCCTGCTGTGCCGCGATCGCGGCGGCTACCTGAGCCTGTCGCGCCTGCTCAGCCGCGCCTGGATGGAAGGCCACCGCACCGAAGGCGTGGTGCTGCGTCCGGAATGGCTGCGCGAGGACAACGAAGGCCTGTTCGCGCTGGCCGGCCGCCACAGCCTCGCCGGCCGCCTGGCCGCGAGCAACCGCGACGAACTCGCCCACGCCTGGCTGGTCGATTGGCAGGGCGTGTTCGGCGATCGCCTGCACCTGGAGCTGACCCGCTCGCAGCGCGACGGCGAGGAAGCCTTCAACGCCTTCGCCCTGCACGCCGCCAGCAAACGCGGCCTGCCGGTCATCGCCAGCAACGACGCGCGCTTCATCGACGCGGAAGGCTATGAGGCGCACGAAGCGCGCGTGTGCATCGCCTCCGGCCGCGTGCTCGACGATCCCAAGCGCCCGCGCGACTACAGCGCCGAGCAGTTCCTCAAGTCCAGCGAGGAAATGCGCGAACTGTTCGCCGACGTGCCCGACGCGATCGACAACGCGCTGGCCCTGGCCAAACGCTGCAACGTCGAACTCAAACTCGGCGAATACGCGCTGCCGGATTTCCCGGTACCCGACGATCACACCATCGAGTCCTGGCTGCGCGCGCAATCGCGCGAAGGCCTGATCAAGCGCCTGGAGAAGAATCCGATCGCGCCGGGCAAGACCCGGCAGATTTACGACGAGCGCCTGGAAATCGAGCTGGACGTCATCATCAAGATGGGGTTCCCCGGTTACTTCCTGATCGTCGCGGACTTCATCAACTGGGCCAAGGACCACGACATCCCGGTCGGTCCGGGCCGCGGTTCGGGCGCCGGTTCGCTGGTGGCCTGGGCGCTGGGCATCACCGATCTCGATCCGCTGCCCTACGACTTGCTGTTCGAGCGATTCCTCAATCCCGAACGCGTGTCGATGCCCGACTTCGACATCGACTTCTGCATGGACCGCCGCGACGAAGTCATCGACTACGTCGCGCGCAAGTACGGCCGCGACCGCGTCAGCCAGATCATCACCTACGGCACCATGGCGGCGAAGGCGGTGGTGCGCGACGCCGGTCGCGTGCTCGGCCATCCGTACGGCTTCGTCGATGGCATCGCCAAGCTGATTCCGAACACGCTCGGCATTTCGCTCGACGATGCGCTGGGCGAATCGGAAGCGGCGGCGAAGAACCAGGAACTGGCCTCGGCCGATCTGATCGCGCGCTATCGCAGCGAAGACGACGTGCGCGATCTGCTGGACCTGGCGCGCGAACTCGAAGACCTGACCCGCAACGCCGGCAAGCACGCCGGCGGCGTGGTGATCGCGCCGAGCCCGCTGTCGGACTTCTGCCCGCTGTTCGCCGAACACGACGGCGAGGGCCGCGGCAAGAGCCCGGTCACCCAGTTCGACAAGGACGACGTGGAAGCCGTCGGCCTGGTCAAGTTCGACTTCCTCGGCCTGCGCACGCTCACGATCATCGATTGGGCGGTCAAGGCGATCAACAAGCGCTTGGCGAAGCAAGCCGCGGGACTCGGGACTCGGGACTCGGGACTCGAAAAGCCCGCTGTTGCCGTCGGCGAGTCCCGAGTCCCGAGTCCCGAGTCCCGCCCCACTCACCTCGACATCACCGCGCTGCCGCTCGACGACAAGGAAACCTACGAGCTGTTCGCCCGCGGCGACACCGTCGCGGTGTTCCAGTTCGAATCGCGCGGCATGCGCGAGTTGCTCAAGCGCGCCAAGCCCGACACCTTCGAAGACATCATCGCGCTGGCCGCCTTGTTCCGTCCCGGCCCGCTGGGCTCGGGGATGGACAAGGACTGGGTCGATCGCAAGCACGGCAACGCCGAAGTCACCTATCCGCACGACAGCCTGGAACCGGTGCTGGGGCCGACCTACGGCGTCATCGTCTACCAGGAACAGGTGATGCAGATCGCCCAGGTCCTGGCCGGCTACTCGCTCGGCGGCGCGGACATGCTGCGCCGCGCGATGGGCAAGAAGAAACCGGAGGAAATGGCGAAGGAGCGCGCCAAGTTCGAAGCCGGTTGCGCCGAGCGCAATATTCCGGCCAAGCAGGCCAGCCCGATCTTCGACTTGATGGAGAAGTTCGCCGAGTACGGCTTCAACAAGTCGCACTCCGCCGCGTATGCGCTGGTCGCGTACCAGACCGGCTGGCTGAAGCGTCACTACCCGGCCGAATTCATGTCCGCGACCTGTTCGTCGGACATGGACAACACCGAAAAGGTCGTGAACTTCCTCGACGAAGCGCGGGTCATGGGCCTCACCGTCCTGCCGCCGCACGTCAACGAATCGGACTATATGTTCGAAGCGATCGACGCCACCACGATCCGCTACGGCATCGGCGCGGTGAAGGGCGTCGGCCGCGGCGTGTGCGAGGCGATCGTGGAAGCGCGCCGCGCCGGCCCGTTCTGCGACCTGCTGGATTTCTGCAAGCGCGTGGACACCGGCAAGCTCAATCGCCGCGCGCTGGAAGCCTTGGCCCATGCCGGCGCG
Source organism: Lysobacter sp. ISL-50 (assembly GCF_018612875.1). Classification (GTDB taxonomy): domain Bacteria; phylum Pseudomonadota; class Gammaproteobacteria; order Xanthomonadales; family Xanthomonadaceae; genus Lysobacter. The sequence goes on from NZ_JAGGRI010000029.1 coordinate 20,553, forward strand.
CTCGACGGCCTGGGCCGCAACCGCGCCAGCTTGATGCTGCAGCTGCCGGAAGTGCTCAAGGCCACCGACCAGTTGGCCAAGGAACGCGCCGCGGGTCAGGTCTCGCTGTTCGGCGGTTTCGAAGCCGCCACGCCGGCATTGCACCTGGACCTGCCCGAAGCCAACGAATGGCCGCTGAGCCAGATCCTGCACGGCGAGCGCGAAACCCTCGGCCACTATCTCAGCGGCCATCCCTTCGATCCGTACCGCGACGAGTTGCGCAGCCTGGTCGGCAACGACCTGGGCGAGCTGGAAACGATCTGGGAAAAACGCCCGGAAAGCGCGCGCAGTGGCTGGCGTCCGGAATTGGACATCATCATCGCCGGGCAAGTCGTCGGCTTCCGCAAGAAGGGCGACAGCCAGATGTTCGTGCAGATCGAGGACGGCCGCGGCCGCCTGGAGTGCGCGTTCTTCTCCGAGACCTACAGCGAGTTCGCCTCGATGCTGGCGCGCGACCGCTTGCTGGTGATCCAGGGCGGCCTGCGCGAGGACGCCTTCAGCGGCGGCTTCGCCCTGCGCGCGGCGCGCTGCTGGGATTACGCCCAGGTCTGCGCCAAGCACGCGCAGCGCCTGGCCCTGCGTCTGGACCTGCGCGTGCCCGGCACCTGGCAACGCGTGGACGCGCTGCTAGCCAAGCAGCGCCCCGGCCCGACCCCGATCCGCCTGGATCTGCTGCGCCAGGGCGCGGCCGGCATGCTCGACCTCAACGGCCCGCAATCGGTGCGCGTGGATGCCGATCTGGTCGGCATCCTGCGCTCGCAGCCCGGCGTGACGGCGGTCAAGTTGAGCCTGTCCAAGCCCTGGGCGAATTAGGAGCAGGAAAGAGTGGAGAGGAGTGAGGAGTGAGTAAAAGCCTGCTCCTACTCGTTCCTCACTCCTCTCCACTGTTTCCTCGCCTCCCGCTCCCATCCGTCTCGGTACGGTCCGGCCCACTGGGCTAGACTGTCCTTTGACCAAGGCCCACGGCCCCCGAATGAATCCGAACTACCTCGACTTCGAGCAGCCCATCGCCGACCTGGAAGCCAAAATCCAGGAACTGCGACACGCCAGCAGCGGCCCGGCGGTCGATATCGACGCCGAAATCCATGCCCTGCAGGACAAGCTGCGGCTGCGCACGGCGCAGATCTTCCGCGACCTGTCGTCCTGGCAGATTTCCCAACTCGCCCGCCATCCGGCGCGGCCGTACACGCTCGATTACATCCGGGTGATGTGCGACGAATTCCAGGAACTGGCCGGCGACCGCGCCTTCGCCAACGACAGCGCCATCGTCGGCGGCCTGGGCCGCATCGCCGGGCGCAGCGTGGTTATCGTCGGCCACCAGAAGGGCCGCGACACCAAGAGCAAGATCAAGCGCAACTTCGGCATGCCGCGTCCGGAGGGCTACCGCAAGGCGCTGCGCCTGATGAAGCTGGCCGAGCGCTTCAAGCTACCGCTGCTGACCTTCATCGACACTGCCGGCGCCTGGCCGGGCATCGACGCCGAAGAGCGCGGCCAGTCCGAAGCCATCGCGCGCAATCTGCTGGAAATGGCCGAACTCAAGATTCCGGTGATCTGCACCGTGATCGGCGAAGGCGGCTCCGGCGGCGCCCTGGCGATCGGCGTCGGCGATCGCACGCTGATGCTCGAATACAGCACCTACTCGGTGATCACGCCCGAAGGTTGCGCCTCGATCCTGTGGAAGACCGCGGAAAAAGCCAAGGACGCGGCCGAACAGCTCGGCCTGACCGCCAAGCGCCTGCACGAGTTGGGCCTGATCGACAAGATCGTGCGCGAACCCATCGGCGGCGCCCATCGCAATCCCAAGCAGATGGCCACGCGTTTGAAGGCGGTGTTGATCAACGAGATCGACGCGCTGGAAAACGTGCCGGCCGATGAACTGCTGCAGCGGCGCTATGAGCGCTTGCGCGGGTACGGCGCGTACGAGGCGGCGTGAGCGGCGCGGCGAACTGAGCCGAAAGCATCGGGCCTGAAGGCCCTCCCACAAAAGACTTCGTACTGTCGGCCGCTGTTGTGGGAGGGCCTTCAGGCCCGATGCTTTCGTTACAGCCGCGGTCTCAGCCCCAAGCCCGCTGATACTGCTCCGGCACATGCGTCGCCGCGCCCAGCTCGCGCGCCGCGCGATGCGGGAAGTACGGATCGCGCAACAACTCGCGCGCCAGCAGCACCACGTCGGCTTCGCCGTCTACGACGATCTTCTCGGCCTGCCGCGCCTGCGTGATCAATCCGACCGCGCCGGTGGCGATGCCGGCTTCGCGGCGGATGCGCGCGGAGAACGGCACCTGATAACCGGGTTCGTTCGGAATCCGTGCATGCGGCACCAGGCCGCCGCTGGAGACGTCGATCAGATCGACGCCGAGGTCTTTCACGATCCGCGCCAGCTCCACGCTCTGTTCGATATCCCAACCGCCCTCGGCCCAATCGGTCGCGGAAATGCGCAGCCACAGCGGTAGGCGCTCGGGCCACACCTCGCGCACCGCGGCCAGCACCTCGCGCAACAGGCGCGTGCGGTTTTCGAAACTGCCGCCGTAGCGATCGGTGCGCTGGTTCGACAGCGGCGACAGGAACTGATGCAGCAGATAACCGTGCGCGCCGTGGATCTCGACCAGTTGGAAGCACGAGTCCAGCGCGCGCTGCGCCGCGGCGGCGAAATCGTCGATCACGGTGCGGATTTCGATCGGCTGCAATTCGCGCGGTTCCGGCGCGCCTTCGCGGAACGCCAGCGGCGACGGCGCGACCGTGGTCCAACCGCCCTCCTCCACCGACACCGCGTTGCCGCCGAGCCACGGCGGCTCGACGCTGGCTTTGCGCCCGGCATGGCCGAGCTGCACGCCGACCACCGCTTCGCGCGAGCGCAGGAAGCAGGTAATGCGATGCCAGGCCTCGGCCTGCGCGCCGTTCCATAAGCCGGTATCTGCGGCGGAAATGCGCCCCTCCGGCGACACCGCGCTGGCTTCGGTCATGACCAGACCCGCGCCGCCGACCGCGCGGCTGCCCAGATGGACCAGATGCCAGTTGTTCGGCAGGCCATCGGCCGCCGAGTACTGGCACATGGGCGAAACCACCAGACGGTTGCGCAAGCTCAGGGATCGTTGCGAAAGCGGAGCGAAAAGCCGGGACACGGGGGAATCTCTGCATGGATGACTGCGAACCAAGGTAGTGGCGGCCTCGCGCGGTTGCAGCATCACGCATGGGTTGCTGCGTCCCGCGACCGTGGCACCATGCCCGCATGTCCGTATCAAACGCCGATGCGATCGCCCTCGCCCTGGCTCACGCGCCGGATGCGCCGCTGTGCGTGGCCTACAGCGGCGGCCTGGATTCGACCGTGCTGCTGCATGCGCTGGCGGCGCACGCGCGTGCGCGCGGCCAGCGCGTGCGCGCCTGGCATGTCCATCACGGCCTGCATCCGAACGCCGACGATTGGGCGCGGCATTGCCAGGAAATCTGCGGCCGCGACGGCCTGGAACTGACCGTTTCGCGGGTATCGGTTGCGCGCGACGACGGCGACGGCCCGGAGGCCGCGGCGCGCCGCGCCCGTCATGCCGCGTTCGAGGCCGGACTGGGCGAAGGCGAAGTCCTGGCGCTGGCGCATCATCGCGACGATCAGGCCGAAACCTTGTTGCTGCGCCTGCTGCGCGGCTCCGGCCCGGACGGTCTGGCGGCGATGCGGCCCTGGCGCGATTGCGGCCGCGGCCGCTTGTGGCGGCCGCTGCTGGCGTTGCCGCGCGACGCCTTGCAGGCCTACGCGCAAGCGCACGGCCTGCGCTGGATCGACGACCCCAGCAACCAGGAACACCGCTACGACCGCAACTTCCTGCGCCACCGCGTATTGCCGCTGCTGCGCGAACGCTGGCCGCGGGCCGACGCCGCTTTCGCCCTATCGGCCCAGCTCAACGGCGAAGCCGCGCGCTTGCTCCACAGTGAAGACGCGCAAGCCCTGGCCCAGGTGCGCAGCCTGGACCCGCAGGCCTTGTCGCGCTCGGCCTTGCTCGCCCTGCCCGCGGCGCGGCGCGCGCGGGTGCTGCGGCGCTGGATCGCGACGCTCGGGCTGCCGCCGCTGCCGGCGCAGGGCGTAATGCGGATCGAAACCGATCTGCTGCCCGCGCGTGCCGACGCCGAAGCCGAATTCGCCTGGCAAGGCACAAGCATCCGCGCCTGGCGCGATCTGCTGCACGCGCAACCTCAGCGCCCGGCCTGGCCCGAGAACTGGAACCAAACCTGGGACGGCCGCGCGCCGCTGCGGCTGCCCTGCGGCGGCGAATGGCGGCTGGAAAACGCGCAAGCCTTCGACAGTCCGTGCCTGGCGCATGCGCGCCGCGGCGGCGAACGCATCGCCCTGCCCGGCCGCGCCCATCGGCATGCGCTCAAGAACCTGTTGCAGGAACTGGGCGTGCCGCCGTGGGAACGCGCGCGCCTGCCGTTGCTGTCGTCGCCGCAGGGCGAACTGCTGGCGGTCGGCGATCTGGTCTATTCGGCGTCGATGGATGCGTGGCTGCGCGAACGCGCGGCGCGACTGCACTGGAGCGGCTGAGCGCGGTGGCGCTGCGAATGCCGCCGCGATCGGCAATGCGGCCACGGCCTGGAACCTGACCGCGACCGATTGTCGCAGCCATCGCGGCGAACGCGCATTGACCCCGCCCCGTCCCCGCCGCACACTTCTCACATGGCCCGTAAATCCACCACAGACGCCTCGCCGGTCGCAGATTTCGAGCAGTCCCTGGACGCGCTCGAACAACTGGTCGAGAAAATGGAGCACGGCGAAATGAGCCTGGAAGACTCGCTCGCCGCCTACGAACGCGGGGTCGGGCTCTACCGCCGCTGCCAGAGCGCGCTGGAGCAAGCCGAACTGCGCGTGCGCCTGCTTACCGATCCGCAGGAACCGGCCAGCGCCGAGCCCTTCGGCAATGCCGGCCCGCCGGGCAGCGAAGTCGATGCCTGACACGCCCGCGACCGGCCGCTGACATCATGGCCGTTCCCGCTCCGACCGGCTCACCAAGGCCCGATTTCTCCATGCTCGACGGCATCCTGAGCGAATGGCGCCAACGCGCCGACGCCGCACTCGCACGCGCCCTGCCTCCGACCGACGAGCAACCGCGGCGTCTGCACCAGGCCATGGGCCATGCGGTGCTGCTCGGCGGCAAGCGCATGCGGCCGCTGCTGGTCTACGCCAGCGGCGCCTTGTTCGAAGTCGCCCCGCTGGTGCTCGACGCGCCGGCGGCGGCGGTCGAATTCATCCACGCCTATTCGCTGGTCCACGACGATCTGCCGGCGATGGACGACGACGCGCTGCGCCGCGGCCAGCCGACCGTGCACGTGGCCTTCGACGAAGCCACCGCGATCCTCGCCGGCGACGCGTTGCAGTCGCTGGCTTTCGGCGTGCTCGCCGACACCCAGGTCGCCGACGCGATCCGGGTCGATCTGCTGCGCACCCTGGCCCAGGCCGCGGGCGTGGCCGGCATGTGCGGCGGCCAGGCGCTCGACATCGACGCCACCGGCGCCGGCGTGCGCCTGGACCTGGCGGCGCTGGAACGGCTGCATTCGCTCAAGACCGGCGCGCTGATCCGCGCTTCGGTGCGCCTGGGCGCGCTGTGCGGCGGCGCCGACACCGCCGCGCTGGACGCGCTGGATCGCTACGCGCGCGCGCTCGGGCTGGCGTTCCAGGTGCGCGACGACATTCTCGATATCGAAGGCGACAGCCAGACCCTGGGCAAGACCGCCGGCAAGGACATCGCCCAGGACAAATCGACCTTCCCCGCGTTGATCGGCGTGGAGGCGTCGCGCGCGCGCCTGGACGAGCTCGCGCAGGCGATGCGCGATGCGCTGGAGCCGTTCGGCGAGCGCGCGAACGCGCTGCAGGCGCTGGGCCGGCTGGCGATCGAACGCGATCGCTGAGGCGGTCGCCGGCGCGCAAATCGCGGATATGAAAAAAGCGGGCCGAAGCCCGCTTTTTTCTTTCTTACCGCGATGCGCGTCTTACTTGACCAGACGCAGCGTCCACGGATAACGGTATTCCTCGCCCTTGTTGGCGGCGAGCGCGGCCATGATGGTCAGCACCAGCCATGCCAGGCCGACCAGCGGCAACAGCACCAGACCGATCAGCACGAAGGTCAGCAGGAAGCTGACGATGCCGGCGATCAGCGCGGTGATGTTGAAGTTCAGCGCTTCTTTGCCTTGGTCGGCGACGAAGGGCATGGTGTCCTTCTTGATCAGCCATACCACCAGCGGGCCCAGGACGGTGCCGAAGGGAATGATCAAACCGACCAGCGTGCTCAGATGAGCCAGCATGCCCCAAGTCTTTTCGTCCTGACTGATATCGTTCATTACGCTTCCCCTACGTGTTGGATGGTGTCGGTTGAGGTTCCGTGCCGCACGGCCCGGCGCCCCTTGCGGGCATCATAAACCTTTATTCATCACAGAATAACAACGCAGTGGCGCAAGTTTTCCGGCCCTTTGTCCACGTAGGAAGGGCGCAAATGCGGCCGTGCGCGGCCGCATGGATCGCGGGATAAGCGCTGGTTTGCGAGCCCGGTCGCGCCGAGCGTATCCGCGGCCCGGCGAATCGCTGCCGAACCGCGCGCATTCGCGCCAGTCAGCGCTGCGATCCGGCCAGAGCCGCGCTCAGGCCAGGCTTACGCCCTGCATCGCCGCGACCGCGCGGCTGCCGGGGAACACCTTCGATTCGATCGCCGCATCCGCCAGCCCCACGTGTTCGACCAACACGCGCTTGAACAAGCCGCGCAGATCGCTGGTGGCGCGCACGTCGCGGCCTTCGTTGAGCTGCGCCGGCGCCAGTCCCGGCCAGTCGCCGCCGATGCGGCCGCCGTGCACGGCGCCGCCGCACAGCAGGGCGACGCCGCCGGTGCCGTGGTCGGTGCCGCCACTGCCGTTGATCGCCGCGGTGCGGCCGAATTCGGTCACCACCGCCACCACCGTGCGCGGCCACGCCGCGCCGAACGCGTCGCGCGCGTTGGCCAGGCCTTGATCGAGTTCGGCGAGCTTGCGCTGCAACAGCGCCGCCTGATTGCGGTGCGTGTCCCAGCCGCTGTCCTCGACGAAGCCGATGCGCGGGCCGTCGGCCGCGCTCATGCGCTGCGCGGCCACGCGCATCGCCTCGGGCAGCGCGAACGCGCCCTTGCCGTCGCGCAGCATCGTCGCGCCGTGGATGGAGCGCTCGAAGGTTTCGCTGAGCCGCGCATCGGCGGCGTACAGCGGACCCAACTGCTGCAGCAACAGCGGATCGACTTTCTTCGACAACGGCGGCGACCAGTTGCTGGCGCGATCGCTGCCGCGCAGGGCCAGCGGCATCACCGCCGCGATCGCGATGGCCGAGTTGCCGGGCATCGCGCCGACGCAGCGGCCGAGCCAGCCGTCGCGCGCGCCGCTGGGCGTGGCGGTGCCGTTCTCCAGGCAATCCTGCGCTTCGAAATGCGAGCGCTGACGATACGGCGGCGCGATCGCCACGATCGGCAGCAATTGTTTTTCGCGGTACATCGCCGCGCTTTGCTGCATCGCCGGATGCAGGCCGAACTGGCTGTCGATGCGGATCGGATCGGCGATGGCGCCGTCGCCGCGCAAGGCGGCGTAGGCTGGATCGCCGATCGCCGGCAGCATGTGCAGGCCGTCGAGCCCGCCGCGCAGCAGCACCAACAGGAAACGCGTGTCGTGCCCGGTGACCGCGCGGGTCGTGCCGGGGAACAGGGTCAGCAGCGCGCTCGCGCCGAACGCCGCCAGCAGGCTACGTCGTTGAGCGTCGATCATCTCAAGCCCTCCATTGGAACGCCGGGCTGGCGAACAGCAGCGAATAGCCGTCGCTGGCCGAGCCGGCGCGGCGCAGGCCGATGGCGAAATCGCCGCTCACCGCCTCGCTGCCCAGCACCGATACCGCGCGCTGATACGGGGTGATGCCGTTCGTCGCATCCACGCGCGCGGCGAACAACTGCGCGGCCTGGATGCGCTTGAACAAGCCGTCCGGACTGCTCCAGTCGGCGGTGGTGTCGGGGAAACCGGCCGGCGAGCGCGGCGTGAACACCGGCTGGCCGAGGCTGGCGAGCAGCGCGATCAAGGCGCGCGCATCGTCGTCCACCGGCAGTTCGCCGGCGCGCAGCGCCGAGATCACGAAATCGTTCGGCGTCTTGAACTTGCGCGCGTCCGGCGCCCACGCCAGCTGACTTTCGACCAGGGCGGTATAGAGCGCGCGCAAATCGCCGCCGCTGCGCAGGTAGGCCTTGGCCATGGCATCGACCAGCGCCGGCGGCGGTTCGTCGGCGACGAAATGACGCGCCAGCTTGAAGCTCAAATGCTTGGCGGTGGCCGGATGCCGGGCCAGATCGGCCAATACCGCGCGGCCCTGATCGAGCCCGCCTTCGGCGTAGTCGCGGCCCAGCACGCGACGCGCGCCGGGCTCGTGCGCGTTGGCGCGGAACACGAACGGATTGTCGATGTCGGTATCGCGCGGCGCCGGCGTGCTCCAGCCGGTGATCGCGCGCGCCAGTTCGGTCACGTCGGCCTGCTTGTAACCGCCGTTGACGCCCAGGGTGTGCAGTTCCAGGATTTCTCGGGCGAGGTTTTCGTTGAGCCCGCGCTTGGGCTTGTTGGCGCGTTCGGCGTTCATCGCCACGCGCGAGTCGTTGCCGATGGACACCGCGTTGTCGAGGTAACGCAGCATCGCCGGATGGGTTTCCACCGCGAACAGCATGTCCTCGAAGCGCCCGGTCACGTGCGGGCGGATCGCTTCGCGCTCCATCGACGCGGCGTACAGGCGCGCATTGGACTTGTCGATGGAGACCGCGAAATGGTTCGACCAGAACTGGGTCAGGCGCTCGACGAACGGCGCCTGGGTGCGCGCGGCGTGGCGATAGCGCGCGGCGAATTCGTTGAGCTGTTGCCTGCGCAGATCGCGCAGCATGGCCTGGCCGGGATTGTCGGCGTCGCTGGCGGCGGCGTTCGGCTTATTGTCGCCGGGCATCGTCGCGGCGGCCGCATTGGCGCGGCGACGGCGCGGCGGCGCGGCGGACAGGTTCGGCGCGGCCATGTCGCCGGCCGCCATATCGGCGGCGGCGGCCTGCGCGGCGGATGCCGGCGGCGGCGTTGCCGGCGCGGCATCGCGGCGGTTCTCGCGATTGATCCGCTGTTGTTCGAACTCGCTGCGCATCGTCGCGGCGCTGCCGGGCAGGCCTTCGAATTCGCTCAGCGACGCGGGTTGCTGCAGTTGTGCGAGCAGCACCTCGCGCCCGTCGCTGCCGCGATCGATCTCGCCGGGACGCGCGCCGAGTCCGAAACGATTGGCGGCAGTGGCCTTGCTTGCGCTCATCGGGCTCTCCGGGGGCAGTGGGAAGATACCCTCGGAAACGGACGTGCACTTTGCGGGTTGACAACAAACGGCGCCCGTTCAGGCGCCGATGTCGTGTTTCGAGAAATCGAACGGAAATTCGATGGCGCAGGTTCATGATCGAACCGCGCCGGCCGTTCATGCCGCGATCAATCGTCCGCGCTGTCGCCGGCCACGGTCATGCGCCCGACCAGGATCGAACCGGTGCGCACATGCGAGCGCAAATCCACGTCGGTGCCGACCGCTTCGATCGCCTCGAACATCTTGCGCAGGTTGCCGGCGATGGTGATGCCGTCCACCGGGTACTGGATTTCGCCGTTATCGACCCAGAAACCGGCCGCGCCGCGCGAATAGTCGCCGGTGACGCTGTTGACGCCCTGCCCCATCAGCTCGGTGACCAGCAGGCCGCGGCCCATCTGCCGCAGCATCGACTCGAAATCGCCGGCATTGGCCGCGACTTGCAGGTTGTGCACGCCGCCGGCGTTGGCGGTGCTCTGCAGGCCGAGCTTGCGCGCCGAGTAACTGCCCAGCACGTAGCGCTGCAGCACGCCGGCGTCGATCAGCGCCGATTCGCGCGTGGCCACGCCTTCGGCGTCGTAGGAAGTCGAACGCAGGCCGCGATGCAGGAACGGCTGTTCCTCGATGCGGAACCACGACGGGAACAACTGCGTGCCGACGCTATCGACCAGGAAGCTCGCGCGCCGGTACAGCGCGCCGCCGCTGACCGCGCCGAGCAGATGGCCGATCAGCGAACGCGCGCTCTCGGCGGCGAACAGCACCGGGTATTCGCCGGTGTTGAGCTGGCGCGGCGCCAGCCGCGCGACCGTGCGTTCGGCCGATTTGCGACCGACGCTCGCGGCCGATTCCAGTTCGTCCGCGATCAGCGCCGAGGTGTACCAGCCGTCGCGCTGCATGCTGTCGCCGCGGCCGGCGATCAGCGCGCAGCCCAGGCTGTGCTGGGTGCCGCGATCGCGGCCGATGAAGCCGTGCGAATTGGCATACACGCCCAGGCTGGCGCCGGTGCCGACCGAGGCGCCGTCGGAATTCTCGATGCGCGCGTCGAACTCGCGCCCGGCCGCTTCGCAGGCCAAGGCCAGCTCGATGGCGCGGTCGGCGTCGATATGCCACGGGTGCCAGGTGTCGAATTCGCGCAGATCCGTCGCCATCAGCGCCGCGTCGGCCAGGCCGGCGGCGCTGTCGTCCTCGGTGTAGCGGGCGATCGCGCAGGCCTGCTCGACCGTGGCTTCCAGGCTGCTGTCGCGCAGGTCGGCGGTGCTGGCGCTGCCCTTGCGCTGGCCGAAATACACGGTCACGGCGATGCCGCGGTCGCGGGTGGCTTCGACGGTTTCGACCTCGCCCATGCGCACGTTGACGTTGAGGCCGGTCTCTTCCGAGCACGAGACCTCGGCCTGGGTCGCGCCGCGCGCGCGCGCGGCCGCGAGCAGACGCTGCGACAGGTCCGACAGCGCGTCCAGGCGCGCTTCGGGGTCGGCGAAGATATGGGCCGGAGCGGCCTGGCTGAGGGCTGACGCGTTCAATGGCTTATCCTAGTCATGGGCCGCGCTGCGGGCGCGGCCGTCGTAATGTTCAGTTTGCAGGCTATAGAGGTGTTTTGCGATGCGCGGCAGAGACGAGGAAACCGGTGAATTCCTGAGCCCCAGCCGGAGCCAGAACCGGCGCGAAGCGCTGGAAACCCTGGCCCTGGGCGAAAAACTGGTGTCGCTGACCGAGGCCCAGCTGGCCAAGCTGCCGGTGCCCGAAGCCCTGCTGCCGCACATCCGCGATTGCAAGCGCATCACCGCCCACGTCGCGCACAAGCGCCAGTTGGCGTTCCTGGCCAAGCAGATGCGCCGCGAGGACGATGCGGCGATGGACGCGCTGCGCGATGCGCTCGACGAAAACGGCGAAGCCGCGCGGCGCGAAATCGCCGCGATGCACCGGATCGAGCAATGGCGCGAGCGCCTGCTCATCGACGGCGACAGCGCGCTGGCCGAGCTGCTGAGCGAATACCCCGGCGCCGACCGCCAGCGCCTGCGCCAACTGGCGCGCAACACGCTGGAAGAGCGCAAGCGCAACAAGCCGCCGCATTCGTTCCGCGAGTTGTATCGCGAGTTGCGCACGGTGATGTTGGGGGCTAATGAGGCGGATGACGGCGTGGAAGACAACGACGAATTCAGCGGCGACGAACGAGATTGATCTTCGATCGCTGCGTGTAGCCCCTCTCCCGCTTGCGGGGTGAGCGCACGCAGCTTGCGAGCCACTGGCTCGCGTGTGCGCGAACGCCCAAACGCCATGCGTTTGGGCCGGGCCGGGGTTGGGGTGAGGGAGCGCAAGATCGCGCCGTAGCTCGATGCTCCGCGCGCCCTCATCCGGCCCTGCGGGCCACCTTCTCCCGCAGGCGGGAGAAGGGAAAAGCGGAGGCCACGCATCACGCGCTGGTGCCGCCCACCGTCAACCCGTCGATCAACAGCGAAGGCTGGCCCACGCCGACCGGGACGCTCTGCCCGTCCTTGCCGCACACGCCCACGCCTTCGTCCAACGCCAGGTCGTGGCCGATCATGCTGACCTTCTGCATGGTCTCCGGGCCGTTGCCGATCAAGGTCGCGCCCTTCACCGGCGCGGTGATCTTGCCGTCTTCGATCAGATACGCCTCGGTCGCCGAGAACACGTACTTGCCGCTGGTGATATCGACCTGGCCGCCGCCGAAATTGACCGCGTACAAGCCCTTTTTCACCGAGCGGATCATCTCTTCCGGGTCATGCGTGCCGGCCAGCATGTAGGTGTTGGTCATTCGCGGCATCGGCAGATGGGCAAAGGATTCGCGGCGGCCGTTGCCGGTCGGCTGCATGCCCATCAGACGCGCGTTGAGGGTGTCCTGCATGTAACCGACCAGCACGCCGTCTTCGATCAGCGTGGTGCAGTTCGTCGGCGTGCCTTCGTCGTCGACGTTGAGCGAGCCGCGGCGGCCTTCCAACGTGCCGTCATCGACGATGGTCACGCCCTTGGAAGCCACGCGCTGACCCATGCGGCCGGCGTAGACCGAGGTGCTCTTACGGTTGAAATCGCCTTCCAGGCCGTGCCCGACCGCTTCGTGCAACAACACGCCGGGCCAGCCGGAACCCAGCACCACCGGCATCACCCCGGCCGGCGCGTCGATCGCGTCCAGATTCACCAGCGCCTGGCGCAGCGCTTCGCGCGCGAGCCGCTCGGGCTTGTCGCCGCCTAGCAGCTCGGCGTAGCTGTAGCGTCCGCCGCCGCCGGAATAACCGCTTTCGCGGCGGCCGTTATGCTCGACGATCACCTGCACGTTCAAGCGCACCAGCGGGCGCACGTCGGCGGCGAGCACGCCGTCGCTGCGCGCGACCAGCACGGTGTCGATGCCGCCGCTGAGGCTGACCATGACCTGCTTGACCCGCGGATCGGCCGCGCGCAGCAGCTTGTCGATCTTGCGCAGCGCCTCGACCTTGGTTTCGTTCGCCAGCGAATCGATCGGATCGTCGCTGGGATACAGCGAACGGCCGCCGCCGCGCACCAGCGAACGCGCCTGTTGCGCGTTGCCGTCGCGGGCGATGGCGCGCGCCGACTTGGCCGCGCCGAGCAAGGCCTCGCTGTTGATTTCGTCGGAATAGGCGAAGCCGGTTTTCTCGCCGCTGATCGCGCGCACGCCGACGCCCTGCTCGATCGAATGCGAACCGTCCTTGACGATGCCGTCTTCCACGCTCCAGCTCTCGCGGCGCGAATGCTGGAAATACAGATCGCCGAAATCGATGCCCGGCCCGAGCAGGGTGCCGAAGCTGCGCTCCAGGCCGCTGGCGTCGAGCCCGGCGGGCAGGAGGAGGCGGGATTCGGCGATCTGGATCGGTAGGGTCATGACGGAACCGTGGTGGCGTGGAATGGGCATCTTAGGCGGCCGGGCCGCCGCTGTATCGGACCGCGGACGCAGCCCGGGCGGCGCGGCACCGGCATGCACCCAAGATGGTGGCGCCGCGGCGGCCGATCAATGGGGCCGGGCTAGCGCAATCCAGCCCCGGGCGCGGCGGATGGTCGCGATCCGAGCGCGGGTTCGGCGAAGTTTCGCGCGCGGCGCGGGTTCGATGCGGTTTCCTGCGCACCCGGTCGGGGCTGAAAGCCCCTCCCACGAAGAACATCGCGGCACCGGCAACGTTTGCGCGACGGGCTTTCAACCCCGACCGGCGAAGCGCCGCCACCGCCAATCGGCGAAAGAACCGACGCCGAACGACGGCTCAGCCCTCCGGCGGCGACGCCTTCTGCGTCAGCCGCGTCTGCTCGCGCGTGACCACTTCGACCTTGGGTTCCTTCCACGGCCCGGTGACCCGGTAGGTCTTGGACGCCAGACTGCCCAGCGGCTTTTGCAGCACCGCGTTCGCCGCCGCGCCGATCGCCGCGCCGATCGGGCCGGCGGCCAGCGCGCCGACCGCGGTCAGCACGTTGGCGGCCTTGGGCCGCACTTCGATGGTCTGGTCGTAGCTCTGCGCGCGAAGGTCGGTGGCGCCGCGGATGGCGATGTTGGCGGCCGGGCCGTCGATCACCAGATCGTCGCTGCGCGCGCTGCCGTTGCCGAAGCGCACGTTGCCGCCGATGCGGTCGAAGGCGAAGCCCTTCGAGAACAGGTCGCGGAAATCCAGAGTCAGGCGCCGCGGCAACTGGGCCACGCTGAGCAGGCCCAGCACGCGACCGGCGCCGGGATCGATTTCGATCAGGCGGCCGTCGCGCACGTCCAGGTTCAAATTGCCTTCCAGCGATCCGAGCGCGAACCCGGCCGGACTGCCGGGCCAGCCGGCGTCGAGCTTGGCCTTGGCCTTGCCGCCGCCGATCTGCCCGCCGAAACCGAAAGCGCCGATCAGGCCGCCGACATCGGCGCTGTCGAGGGCGACGCTCAGATGCGTGCGCGCCGCCGCGCCGCGTCCGGTCCAGTCGCCGCTGATGTCGATCGACTGCTTGTTGCCGCGGGTATTGAATTGATCGATGCGCATGCCCGCCGGGGTCGGCCGGGTGCGCAGGCTGGCGCTGCCGAGGACGGCGTCGCCGATGCGCAGATCGGCGATGTCCAGGGTCAGGCCGGGAATCTTCGCCGGGTCCATGCCCGCGTCGGGCACCGGCTTGGCCGCGGCCTGCGCGGTGTTGGCGGCGACCGCGGTGCTCGCGTTGACGCCGTTGGCGCCGGGATTGACCGGGGCGTTGGTCGCCGCGGCGTTGCTGTCGGAGCGCCAATGCAGGCGCGCGAACTTGCCGGCGATGGCGCCGCCGTCGCTGCCCGGGACCATCAGCGCGCCTTCCAGCGCCGCGCCCTCGGCGCGCACCGCGGTGGCGCCGCGCGCGGCCGGGGCGACGATCACGCGCGTGTTCGGAAATACCGCGCCGAGCAATTGCAGGCGCTGCGCGGTGACATCGATGCGTTGCAAGGCCACGCCTTCGCCGGAACCGTCGCCGTGCGCGATCGCGATCCAGTCGATCGCCTCCAGCGCATTGGCGCGGCCGGTGGCGATCAGTCCGCTGGCCGGCGGCACTTCATCGACCCGGTTGCTGCCCAGCACCACGCGCACGCCGGTCTTGCCGTTGGTGGTGCGCGCGCGCAGCGCGAGCGTGTTGCCGAGCGCGACCCGCACATCGCCGCTGCCCAACGGCAAGGGCGTATCGATCGTGGTCGCCAGCGGCACGCCGGCGGCCTTGTCCAGCGGCGGCGGCAACGTCATCGCGGTGCCGATCAGATTGGATTGCAGATGCAGGACGGTCGGGGTCGAATTGGACGCGACCGGTTTCGGCGGCGCACCTGGCGCGCCGACCGTACTGACGTGCGCGGACTTGGGAATCGAAATGCCCACCGTCCACAGCGAGCGTCCGTCCAGATACGACTTCAGCCAGGCCAATTCGTCCGGGCCGCGCGCGATCAATTCGTCGGCGCCGGAAATCACGTCGAGCCCGGCTTCGAACACGTTGCCGCGATCGCGCACGAAGTTCTCGCCGGCGCGCAGCGACAACTTGCCCGGCGCGCCTTCGTGCAGCACCGCCAGATCCTCCGCGCGGAAACCGCCGCGGCCGTATTCGGCGCGGCCGCGCACTTGTTCGAAGGCGAGCTTCCA
Source organism: Lysobacter sp. ISL-50 (assembly GCF_018612875.1). GTDB lineage: Bacteria > Pseudomonadota > Gammaproteobacteria > Xanthomonadales > Xanthomonadaceae > Lysobacter. The sequence continues at coordinate 36,018 of NZ_JAGGRI010000029.1, forward strand.
GCGCGGGTCGGCGAGTTTCGCGTTGTTCAGATCGACCGTACCGGTGACCTCGGTCTGCGCATTCGGATGCAGCGGCAGGCGCATGTCGAAGCCGACCGTCGCCGCGCCGCTGACGCGCAGATTGTCGAGCGTGTCGGCCTGATCCTTGTGCAGCGGGCTTTGCTTGAGCAAGCTCAGCAGTTGGTTGGCATCGGAGGTCGCATCGGCCTTGACGCTGAGCGAGCCGTCCTTGTAGTGATCGATGCCGGCCTGGATCTTGCGGATGCCGACGCCGGCGATCTTGCCGGTGCCTTCCACGTTGAAACCGTCGGCGACGAAGCTCACGTCCGCGTCCAGCGCTTCCACCGCCGGCCATTCGGGCTGGAACTTCACCACCGCCCCGCTCAGGTGCGCGCTGGCCTGGAACAGGCCGTTGTTGCGGTTGAATGGCCACTCGTCGAGATCGCCGGAGACCACCGCGTGGGCGTTGTCGAGCCGGCCGGCGACCAAGGCGGTGTCGAGCCAGTTCAACAATCGCGGCGACATCTGGCTGCGAATCCAGAAGCCTTTCGCCACCGGTATCTGGGTCGCGTCGAGATCGGCGGCGATGTCGATCCTGGGCCGCGAGCCGTCGCCCTGCCACCACATGCCGCCGCGCGCGCTGACGCCGAAATCCTGGCCCTTGATGCGCAGCGCCGTGGTGCCCATGCGCAAGCCCGCGCCTTCGCGCCAGCCGCCGACCCGGCCCTTGAGCGCAACCGTGTGGACCACGCCGAAACCGCTCGGCCAGTCGAAGCGCATCGGCGCGTTTTCGTCGAGATCGACGGTGAAACCGTCGAGGTCGGCCTGCAGGGTTCCGGCCAGGCCGCTCAGTCCCGGCGAACGGCCGACCGCGTCGAAGCCGAGCGCGTCGATCCGCGCGCTGGCGAACATCGGCCCGTTGCGGCGGCCGTTGACCGCGATCGAACTGAGCGACACGCGCGGCTTGGCGGTTTCGAACCAATGGCGCAGGCGTTCGGGCAAGGCGTCGCTGAGCGCGGCGACCGCGATCAGCGGGCCGGCGTCGATGCGGTCGGCGCGCAGCGCGTAGTGCTCGCCGCCGGCTACGGCCAGGCCATCGAGCGTCTGCACGTTCTGGCCGCTGCCGATGCGCAGGGTGGGTGCGTCCAGGCGCCAGCCGGTGTTGGTCAGGCGCCAGTGCGACAGGGTTTCGACGTGTTCGAATTCGATTCGCGCGGGGGGAGTTGGGGTGAGCGTTTCGGGTGTTGGGGACGCGGCTATCGGAGCGGAAGGCATCGGGCCTGAAGGCCCTCCCACAAGAGCAGGCCCTCCCACAAGAGCAGGCCCTCCCACAGTTGCGGGGCCTCCCACAACAGCGGGGCCTCCTACAGCGGCGGGGCTTCCGGCAACAGTGGTGGCGAGAGACGGCACCATGCGCTCGGCGCGCAGTCCTACGCGGTCGAGCGCGGCGGACACCGTCACGCCGGCGACGCGATGCCCGCGCAGATCGGCCCAGGCCTGGGCGCGGCCTTGTCCGGATTCGATGCGGATGCCGGCCACTTTCAGCAGCGGCGACCAGCCGGACAGATCGGCGCGGGTGGCGCCGGCGTAGACGCGGCCGTCGCCGCGCTTGCGATCGAAATCCAGGACCGCGTCGAGCGGCGTGGACGGCGCGCCGGCGACGCCGACGCTCGGCCATGCGCGCATGCCCGCGCGCACGCGGTCGCCGTCCACGCGCAGGCGCAGATCGATCTTGGGAACGCGCGCGTCGATGCCCAGGGTCGGCGCGATCACCGCGAGCTTGCCGTCGATCACCTGCAGTTCGCCCAGCCCTTCCAGCGCCGACAGCGGATCGCGTTGCGCGGGCTGCTCCTGTCCGGGCAGGCCGCGCACTTTCCAGCGGCCGTCGTCGGCGCGTTCCAAGGTCAGGTCCAGGCCCTTGAGCCGCAACTCGGAGAACGACTGCCCCGGCAGCAGGCCGGCATACACCGACACCAGCATTTCCGCATCGCCGATGGTGAACGCCTGCGCGCCCTCGCCGATTCGCAATCCGTCCAGACGCAGCAGCGGGCCGCGTCGGGTCCACTGGGTTTCGACCTTGTCGAACGCGACCGGCCGCCCGGCGCGCTGGCTGAGCCAGGCCGCGACTTGCTCGGGATGGCTTTCGGCCAACGGCAGCACCTGGCTGGCCGCGGCCAACAGCAACGCCACCAGCACGAGCACGACCGCGGCGCCATAGAAGGCGCCACGACGGGCCATGCGCAGGCGGCGGCGCAGCGGGGTGGGCATCAGCGCTGCGCTCCGCTTTTTGCCGGGAATCGGGAATGGGGAATCGGGAATCGGCAAATCAAGGGCCGGGCTTCGCTTTTACGATTCCCGATTCCCCATTCCCGATTCCCGGCGTCAGAGCAACACAACATCGAACTGCTCCTGCGCATACTGATCGTCAGCCTGGAAACGGATCGACTTGCCGAGGAATTCCTCCAGCTCGGCCACCGCCGCCGACTCCTCGTCGGTGATGCGCGCGACCACTTTCGGCGAGGCGATCACCAACAGCCGCGCCGCGTCGAACTGGCGCACCTGCCGCACGATGTCGCGGAAGATTTCGTACGTCACCGTCTCCGGCGTCTTCAAGGTGCCGCGCCCGCCGCATTCGTGGCAGGCCTCGCTGAGCTGGCGCTCCAGGCTCTCGGTGGTGCGCTTGCGGGTCATCTCGACCAGGCCCAGCGGCGAGAATTCGTAGACCGTGGTCTTGGCGTGGTCGCGCGTGAGCGCCTTCTCCAACTGCCGCAGCACCTGACGGCGGTGCTCCACATCGGTCATGTCGATGAAGTCGATGATGATGATCCCGCCCAGGTTGCGCAGCCGCAGCTGCCGGGCGACCGATTGCGCCGCCTCCAGATTGGTGCGGTAAACGGTTTCCTCCAGATTGCGTTGACCCAGGAAAGAACCGGTGTTGACGTCGATGGTGGTCATCGCTTCGGTCTGGTCGATGACCAGATAGCCGCCAGACTTGAGCGGGACTTCCTTCTCCAGCGCGCGCTGTATCTCGTCCTCGACCCCGTACAGATCGAAGATCGGCCGCGCGCCGGTGTAGTGCTCGATCTTCTCCGCGAGGCCGGGCATGTACTGCGCGGCGAAGCTGCGCAGGCGCTCGCAGGTTTCGCGCGAATCGACCTTGACCTTCTCCACGTCGCGGCGGATCAGGTCGCGCACCGCGCGCAGCGGCAGGCTCAGGTCTTCGTAGACCCGCTCGCCGATCTTCGAACTGCCGGATTTTTCCGCGATCAGCGCCCAGGCCCGGCTCAGATAACCGATGTCTTCCGCCAGCGCTTCCTCCGGCTGGCCCTCGGCGTTGGTGCGCACGATGTAGCCGTGGTTGTCGCCGGCCGGCGCCAGGGTGGTCACCAGCGATTTGAGCCGCGCGCGTTCGCCCTCGTCCTCGATCCGCGCCGACACCCCGACCACGCGCGTGCGCGGCAGCAGCACCAGATAACGCGAGGGGATGCTCAGCTGGGTGGTCAGGCGCGCGCCCTTGCTGCCGATCGGGTCCTTGACGACCTGGACCACGATTTCCTGGCCTTCGCGCAGCAACTCGGCGATCGGCCGGGTCGGCGTCGGCGGCAGCGGCGCTTCGTCGCCCTCGCCTTCGTTGCTCTGGTTGGGCTTGACGATATCGGCCGCGTGCAGGAACGCGGCGCGCTCCAGGCCGATCTCGACGAACGCCGCCTGCATGCCGGGCATGACCCGCTGCACCCGGCCCTTGTAGATGTTGCCGACCACGCCGCGGCGCCAGCCGCGTTCGATGTGCAGCTCCTGCAGCATGCCGTTTTCGACGACGGCGACGCGGGTTTCGCGCGGAGTAACGTTGACCAGGATTTCTTCAGTCATGAGGCGGCGCGGATCCCAATGCGGTGATACGGGGCGGTGATACGGGACGACGATAGCGAGCAGTAAACGCCCGCTCGGGTGAAGCGCAAGTGCTGCGGTAATGGAAAGCGGCGCGGCAGCTTAAGTTCAACGCTGTCGGAATGATGCATGCGCGCTCCCCGGCGCGCGATTCACACGTCCAGGCCGAATTCGCGCAGCAGGCGCGCGGTCTCGTGCAGCGGCAAGCCCATGACCCCGGAGTAACTGCCGTCCAGGCGGCTGACGAACACCTGCGCATAGCCCTGGATGGCGTAGGCGCCGGCCTTGCCCATCGGCTCGCCGGTGGCGACGTAGCGCTCGATGGCGGCGTCGTCGAGCTCGGCGAAACCGACCTGCGAGATCGACACCGCCTGCGCCTCGCGCGAAGGCGATACCAGCGACACCGCGGAAATCACCTGGTGGGTGCGGCCGGAGAGCTTGCGCAACATGGCCGCGGCGTCCGCGGCGTCGCGCGGCTTGCCGAAAACCTCGTCGTCCAGCACCACTTCGGTGTCCGAACCCAGCACCAGCGCCGAGGGATTGGCGACCACCTTGAGCAGGCCGGCGCCGGCCTTCTCGCGGGCGACGCGGCGCACGTACTCCAGCGCCGGCTCGCCGGGCTGGCGGTGTTCGGGCAGGTCGAGATCGATGAGGCCGAATTCCAGGCCGAGACGGCCGAGCAATTCGCGTCGCCGCGGCGACTGAGAGGCTAGATAGAGCATGCGCGAAAGCATAACCCGCGCTGACTGAGCGCCAGCCGACGCCGTCCGGCGCAAACCCCGCACCGAATCACGGTTCGTTAACCGGTTCAGCAAGACCCTAGCCCTCGTCCATCAAGGAGTTCCACATGACCCGGTTGTCGTCCTCGTCCACGCCCCTGTCCTTCGCCCGTCTTTCGTTGCGCCCGCTGGCGCTCGCCGCCGTTCTCGCCTTCGGAGCCGCAACCGCCATGACCGCTTCCGCCCAGCCCGCTTCCTACGTCGCCACCGACGGCACCCTGCTGTCGGTCTCGGCCACCTCCGAAGCCAAGCGCATCCCGAACATCGCCACCGTGTCCACCGGCGTGGTCACCCAGGCCGCCGACGCCAACGCCGCCATGCGCGCCAACGCCGACCAGATGGCCAAGGTCGTGGCCGCGATCAAGGCCGCCGGCATCGCCGAGCGCGACATCCAGACCAGCGGCATCAGCCTCAACCCGCAGTACCGCTACGCCGAGAACCAGCCGCCGGTGATCACCGGCTATCAGGCCAGCAACAACGTCAACATCGTGGTGCGCGACATTTCCAAGGTCGGCAAGATCCTCGACTCGCTGGTCGCCACCGGCGCCAACCAGATCAACGGCCCGACCTTCGACCTCGACGACAAGGACAAGGACGCCGCGTTCGACGAAGCCCGCCGCGGCGCGATCGAAAAAGCCCAGGCCCGCGCCGAGTTGTACGCCAAGACCCTCGGCATGAAGGTGCGCCGCATCGTCAGCGTCAGCGAAGGCGGCCGCTTCGCGCCGCCGATGCCGATGCCGATGATGGCCATGCGCATGGAGAAGGCCGGCGCGGCGTCCGACACCTCGGTCTCGCCGGGCGAAAACTCGCTGTCGATGAGCCTGGACGTGGTCTTCGAACTGGGTAAGTGAGCATGGCCGGCCCCGACAAGACCGCGCCGCCGGCGCCCGATCCGCGGCCGCGACGCAATCCCGGCTACCCCGAGCCGCAGCCGCGCGACCCGGACGACGCGCGTCAGCCGCATCCGCGCAAGCCGCCCAATCCGGACGACGGCGGCCTGGAGCGCAAGCCCGGGGCGGATCAGGACCCGGCCGGGGATTGAGTCGGCGGCGGCACCTGTAGGCACACGAGGCCCGCGCAAGCGGGCCTCGTTTCGTTTGGTCCGCGCGCGCTGGGGCTCAGCGTCGCCGCCATCGCCTATCGGACAGAATCGGCAAAGTTTCCGAAGAAACCGCGATGCTTTGCGCCAATACGCAAGTGGCCAAGCGCATGACCGCCTGGCGTCCGTTGTTATTCGTTCAGCGATTCGACACTTGCCGATGGCGCCTCGCCGCCGCGCCTGCGATCGGCGATCCCGGGAAAACCCCGGCGAAAAACCGCGACGCCGCCTTCGAAGCGCTCATCGCGATAGCGCTTCGCCCCGCGCGCCCACCCACCAAAGTCGTAAACGAGAACCGCTTGCATTACCCGCCCGCGCCAGCGCATTTTTGTGACGCGGCTCCGTCTTCAGTTTCAACCCCGTTGGCGGAACCCGGCCGTTGTCTGAGTTGTGTAGACAATCCAAGGAGGCAGCACATGGTTCGCGCGATCCCTTCTCACCACGCCCGTCAGCCGCTGGACGGAACCCGTATCGCGGCCAATGCCGGCGCGATCTTGTTCAACGGCGCGATGCTTCTGCTGATGCTGGCACCGCTGAGCGCCCCCAGTCTGATCATGCCGAAGACCGACGATCCGACGGAATTCATCCCCATTCCGAGGACAGCCCCCCCGGTGATCATCACCCATGATCCGCCGCCGAAAGACGAGCCGGTGAAGATCACCCACGCCCCGACTCCACGCACCCAGACGGTGCAACCGCAGCCGGAGATGATCGTCGAGAACACCACGCCGAGCGATATCGACACACGTGTGGCAGTGGCCACTCCGACGATTGAAACGCCGCCATCCAACGTCGGCAACGAAGTCTTGACCGGCGCCACCCTGCAAAGCCTCAAAAATCCGCCTCCGTCCTACCCGCCCGACGCCGTGCGCGGCAACCTCACCGGTGTGGTCGAACTGGAAATCCTGGTCGGCATCGACGGCAAGCCGATCGACGTCAGCATCGTGCGCAGCAGCGGCCATCGCATCCTCGATCAGGCCGCGGTCCGGGTGGTCAAGTCGCGCTGGACCTTCCAGCCGGCGATGAGCAACGGCCAGCCCGTGCAGGCACGCGGCCGCGTGCCGATCGAGTTCAAGCTCGACCAGTAGTCGCTTCGACATCGCGCAGAACCGAAAAGCTCGGGCTCAGGCCCGGGCTTTTTCATCGCCGCGCGAAAACGCGCAAGCGGCCGATCAGGCCCGGTGATACGGATGATTGGCCAACAGCGCCGCGGCCCGATACAACTGCTCGGCCGCGACCAATCGCACCAGCATGTGCGGCAAGGTCAGCGGCCCCAGCGACCATTGTTCGTCCGCGCGCGCCAGCACTTCGGGCGCGTGGCCTTCCGGGCCGCCGATCAGGAACGCCAGATCGCGTCCCTGACCGCGCCAATGCTCCAGGCGCTGCGCCAATTGCTCCGACGTCCACAAACGCCCGCGTCCTTCCAGCGCGACCACGCAGGCCGTCTTCGGCAAGGCCGCAAGCACGCGCGCGCCTTCGTCCTGAGTCGCGCGCACCGCGTCGCGGCCTTTGCCGCGCAGCCCCGGCTCGATTTCTACCAACTCCAGCGGCAGCCAATGCGACAGCCGCTTCTGGTATTCGCCGAAGCCCTCCGCGACCCAGCGCGGCGCGCGTTCGCCGACGGCGATGAGTTTGCTTTTCATGCGCCCATGGTAGCCAAGCCGTCGGGATCGCGCCGCCGACCGCGATGGACCGGCATCCGGCCGCGCAAGAAAAAGGCCCGACGAATGCCGGGCCCTTTGCTTCGCGAATCCGCGCCGGAACGAGCCGGCCGGCTACGCCGTCCTCAGCGCCGCGGCCTGAAGATCAGCGCGACCAGCGCCGAAACGATCGCCGGTGAAAAAGCCAGCGCCGCGGCGTAGGCCATCAAGCGCGCCCATGAGTCCGCGGCCGAAATCGCCAGATGCACCACCCAAGCGGCCTCCAATCCGCCGACCGCGACGATCAGCCAGCGCGCGATACCCAACGCGGCGGCCCATCGGGGCAAGGGACGAAACCGGTGCCAGACCAGCAGCAAGGCCCCCAGCACGCACAGGCCCTGCACCGATAAAAAGACGTAACCCAAGCTATTGTCGCCGACCACGCCTGTCTCCTTGAACGCGTGGCGGGCATCGCGAAGTGTCGTTGCGACACCTCACGGCGGATCTTCCCAAACTCCAAGGAAGATCGCCCGATGCCCGCGGCCGCCGTCATCCGCGACGGCGCGCGGTTACTTCATGCCCGCCTGCTCTCAGCGCAGATTCTCTTCGATCACCTTGATCTGCACGCGCTTGCGCAGCGCCGAGGTCAGCTCGCGGCTTTCCTCGAAACCGCCCATCTGCGCGATCTGCGTGCGCAGCATGTCCATCTGCGCCGCGGGGATATCCGACTTGTTGCCCGGCACCACCTTGTTGAGCGCGAACAGCACCACGCGGCCGTCGTCGAGCTTGGCCTTGCCGGCCGCCACCTTGCCCGCGGCCGGAGCCTTCAGGGCGAAGATCGCCTCGCTGACTTCCGGCGTCGGCAGCGGCATGCCGCGGCTCACGCCCGGCAGCGTTTCCGGCGCCGGCAGCTGCTTGGACGCAGCCACCGCGGCGATGGTTTCGCCGCCGTTGATGCGCGCGATCAGCGCGTCGGCTTCCTTCTCGGCGGCCTTGGCGCCGCGATCGGCACGCACCGCGGCGATCACCTTGTCGCGCACCTGGGCCAGCGGCTGCGCGCGCTCGGGCGTGTGCGCGAGCACGCGGATCAGCACGCTGTGGTCCTGGCCGATATCGATCGGATCGCTGACCGTGTTGTCCTGGATGCGCGCGTCGGAGAACGCGGCGCGGATCACCGCGGCGTTGGCGCCGATGCCGGTGTTGGCCGCGGCGTTGCGGGTGAGACCGTCCAGCTTGAGCACCGGCAGGTTCATCGCCTTGGCCGGCTCGGCCAACGTGGTCGGATTCTTGTAGACGCGATCGACCAGCTTGGCCGAGAAGTCGTTGAACGCGCGCTCGCGGCTGGTTTCGGATTCTTCCCGCACCAGGGTCTCGCGCACCTGCTCGAACGACTCCTGCTGGCCGCTCTTGATTTCGCGCACCCAGATCACGTGCCAACCGCTGTCGTCCTTGACCGGATTGCTGATCTGGCCGGACTGCAGCGCGAACGCGGCATCGTCGAACGGACCGGGAATCGCGCCCTTGCCCATCCAGCCCAGGTCGCCGCCGGTGGTCCTGGAACCCAAGTCGTCGCTGTTCGCCCGGGCCAGCGCGGCGAAGTCGGCGCCCGGCGCCTTGGCCTGCGCGGCGATCTGCTTGGCCTTGTCTTCGGCGGCCTTCTGCGCGGCCGCATCGGCGCCGGCCGGCACGTTGATCTGGATGTGCGAGATCTGGCGCTGCTCGGCGGCGAGGAAACGGTTCTTTTCGTCGTCGTAACGCTTGCGCAATGCTTCCTCGCTCGGCGGACCCGGCGGCGGCAGGCTCGCGCCGTTGAGTTCGACGTATTCGATATTGACGCTTTCCGGCGCGCGGAAATCCTTCGCGTGGCTGTCGTACCACTTCTGGATGTCGGCGGCGGCGACTTCGCTGGTGTCGGCGGGCGGCGCCGGCAGCATGACCAGGCTGACGTCGCGCTTTTCGCCCATCAGCTTGACCAGACGGTCGATCTCGCCGTGGGTCAGGAAGCTGCTTTCGCCGATGCCGCCGGTCAGCAGGGTTTCCATCAGGCGATCGCGCACGAACTGCTCGAACTGCGTCGGCGTCTGCTGCGGCTGGCGCATCTGCAGGCCGAGGATGTAACGCTCCTGATTGAACTTGCCGTTGCTGTCCTGGAAGTCCGGCACGCCCTGGATGGTCTTGACCACCAGCGCATCGCTGACCGTAAGACCGTCGATTTCCGCCGCGAGCTTGCGCACGCGTTCGTCGATCAGTTGATCGAGCACTTCGCGCTTGCTTTCGAGCTTTTCGAACTCGCGCGCGTCGAAGGCTTCGCCCTGCTGCGCGCGGCGGCGATCGCGTTCGCGCTGGAAGCGCTCGCTGAATTCGCCCGCGTCGATCGATTCCTTGCGCCACAGCATCGACGCCGGCCACCACGTCGGCGCGGTGCGCCACCACGTCGGCGCGATCTCGATGCGCGCCACGGCGTTGTCCACGCGCTGCACAAGGTACTGCTCGATGCCGACGAAGGCGAAGGGAATGATCAGCAGGCCGAGGATCACGGTGGCGATCCAGCCCGAGGTCTTGTCGCGTAGGGTCTGCAGCATGTCCGGGTCGCGTTAAGTCGTAAGCCGGACAGTTTAGCGCGGTTCCCACACACCGCACGCGGCACCGGCCGAATCTGGGCGACGGCGCCCCGCCCCCGGGTCCAAGGCCTCAGCCCCTCGCCAGTCCCGCCCTGGACGGGACACCGGCGGACCCAAAGAAAAAGGGCGCCCCATCTGGGACGCCCCGAACAAAACGAAGGCACCGTTGCCGATGCCTTCGGTAAAACTGGCGGAGTGGACGGGACTCGAACCCGCGACCTCCGGCGTGACAGGCCAGCATTCTAACCAACTGAACTACCACTCCGCGCTTTGAAACTTTCAAGGCCTCCGACCGGTTATTGCCGCATCGCGACAAAATCGAAGCCCCTCACTTATATAAAAACAAAGGCGCCGTATAAACGGCGCCCTTGGCAAAACTGGCGGAGTGGACGGGCGTGACAGGCCAGCATTCTAACCGACTGAACTACCACTCCGCATGCTTTGAAACTTTTACCGCTGAACGCTTGTAACCGGGAACCCGACTCTTACCGCGTACCGCCTTGCGGGGAACGCTTCGGCAGAAAGACCAGCCAGCCTGGTGGGTGCTGAGGGTTTCGAACCCCCGACCCTCTCCGTGTAAAGGAGACGCTCTACCGCTGAGCTAAGCACCCGAATGATTTGGGCCTACTGCTTTGGGTTCCGTTCGGCGATGCCCTGCACCGCCGTCGAGTTACTCAGTTTACAGCATCCTTCAGCGCCTTGCCAGCCTTGAAGGAGGGATTCTTCGAGGCCGCGATCTTGATCGTTTCGCCGGTCTTCGGGTTACGGCCCTGGCGGGCGGCGCGCTTGCGCACCTGGAAGGTGCCGAAGCCTACGAGCGTGACTGTGTCGCCCTTCTTGAGCGCCTTGGTGACGACGTCGATCAGCGCATCGACGGCGGCGGTAGCGTCGGTCTTCGACAGCTCGGCGGTTTCGGCGACGGCGCCTACGAGTTCGGCCTTGTTCATTATTTTTTTGACTCCCTGTGCGGTGTGACCGCGTGTTCTGAGAATCGAAACGGTCGCCGCAGGAGGCGAACGTTTCGATCAAGTGTGCCGCGCAACAGTTTTGTTGTGCATTGATGCAGCGCGGTTGCGCTCGTTATACCAGCGGCATTTTGGGGGCGCAAGCTTGAAAGCTAGCTGTGGCGCGGCTTTCAGAGGTTTTTTGCGTCCCCATTCGATCTGCCCGACCAGCGGCCCGAGTCAGTGCTTGACGTCGGGCTGCGGATTGGTCTTGCCGCTTTCTCGAACCGGAAGTTCGCCTTCGCCGGAGGCCGGAGGCGGCGCGATAGGACGTTCAAGCGCGAGATCGAGCACTTCGTCGATCCAGCGCGCCGGCACGATCTTCAAGCCCTGGGTCACGCTCTTGGGCAGATCGGCCAGATCCTTGCGGTTCTCTTCGGGGATGATCACGGTGCGGATGCCGCCGCGCAGCGCGGCGAGCAATTTCTCTTTCAAGCCGCCGATCGGCAACACGCGGCCGCGCAAGGTGATCTCGCCGGTCATCGCCACATCGGCCTTGACCGGATTCTTGGTCAGCATCGACACCAGCGCGGTCGCCATGCCGATGCCGGCGCTCGGGCCGTCCTTCGGCGTCGCGCCTTCGGGCACGTGCACGTGCACGTCGTGCTTCTGCAGGAACTCGACATCGATGCCCAGCGTCTGCGCGCGCGCGCGCACCACCGACAACGCCGCCGACGCCGACTCCTTCATCACGTCGCCGAGCTGGCCGGTGAGGATCAGCTGGCCCTTGCCCGGCACCAGCGTGGCTTCGACCTGCAGCAAGTCGCCGCCGACTTCGGTCCATGCCAGGCCGGTGACCAGACCGATCTCGTTCTGCTCTTCCGCGCGGCCGAAATCGAAGCGACGCACGCCCAGGTACTTCTCGAGATTCTTCGAGCTGATGCTGAGCGCGCTGTCCTTGCCCTTCTTGACCTTGGGGCCGGCGAGCGCGATTTCCTTCACCACCTTGCGGCAGATCTTGGAGATTTCGCGTTCCAGATTACGCACGCCCGATTCGCGCGTGTAGTAACGCACGATGTCGCGCACCGCCGATTCGGCGATCTTGATTTCCTCGGCCTTCAGACCGTTGTTCTTGATCTGCTTGGGCAGCAGATAGCGCATGGCGATGTTGAGCTTCTCTTCCTCGGTGTAACCCGGGATGCGGATCACTTCCATGCGGTCCAGCAGCGGACCTGGAATGTTGAGCGAGTTGGAGGTGGCCACGAACATCACTTCGCTGAGGTCGAGATCGACTTCCAGGTAGTGGTCGTTGAACGAGTTGTTCTGCTCAGGGTCGAGCACTTCCAGCAACGCCGAGGACGGATCGCCACGGAAGTCCATCGACATCTTGTCGATTTCGTCGAGCACGAACAGCGGGTTCTTGGTGCCGATCTTGTTGAGGTTCTGCACGATGCGGCCCGGCATCGAACCGACGTAGGTACGGCGATGACCGCGGATCTCGGCCTCGTCGCGCACGCCGCCGAGCGACATGCGCACGAACTTGCGATTGGTGGCCTTGGCGATGGACTGGCCCAGCGAGGTCTTGCCCACGCCGGGCGGGCCGACCAGGCACAGGATCGCGCCCTTCATGTTTTTCACGCGCGTCTGCACGGCGAGATATTCGAGAATGCGTTCCTTGACCTTCTCCAGGCCGAAGTGATCCGCGTCGAGCACGTCCTGCGCGGCCTTGAGGTCCTTGCGGATCTTGCTGCGCTTCTTCCACGGCACGCCCAGCAGCCAGTCCAGATAGTTGCGCACGACCGCGGCTTCGGCCGACATCGGCGACATCTGCTTGAGCTTGTTGAGCTCGGCCTTGGCCTTGGTCTCGACCGGCTTGGGCATGCCGGCTTCGGCGATCTTGCGCGCGAGTTCGTCGATGTCGTTGGGCGCATCATCGATTTCGCCGAGCTCCTTCTGGATCGCCTTCATCTGCTCGTTGAGGTAGTACTCGCGCTGGCTCTTCTCCATCTGCGACTTGACCCGGCCGCGGATGCGCTTTTCCAACTGCTGCACATCGATCTCGCCATCGACCAGTCCGACCAGTTGCTCCAGGCGGGTGCCGATGGCATGGGTTTCGAGCAGTTTCTGCTTGTCGCCGATGCGCACGCCCAGGTGGGCGGCGACGGTATCGGCCAGGCGGCCGGGTTCGTCGATGCCGGCCAGGGTCTGCATCAGTTCCGGCGGCAGCTTGCGGTTGGTCTTGACGTACTGCTCGAACAGGCCCATCAGCGAGCGCGCGATCGCTTCGACTTCGCGCTCTTCGCGATCGACGACCGGCTCGACCATCACGGCGTGGCCCGACAGCGCGCCGTCGCGCTCCAGCACGTCGCTGACGCTGACGCGCGAGACGCCTTCGACCAGCACCTTGATGGTGCCGTCGGGCAGCTTGAGCAATTGCAGCACCTGGGCGAGCGTGCCGATCTCGTAGAGATCCTCCGCGCCCGGATCGTCGGTCTCGGCGGACTTCTGCGCGACCAACAGGATGCGCTTATCGGATTCCATGGCCTGATCGAGCGCGCGAATGGATTTGTCGCGCCCCACGAACAGCGGGATCACCATGTGCGGGAATACGACCACATCGCGCAGCGGCAGCACCGGCAGGGTCATGGATTCGGCGGAAGACTCAGTCATCGTAGGTCTCGACAAGCGTGGGGTGAGGACGCTGGAGCGTCCAGGCTCCCGTTATGGGGGTGCCGGCCCGGGAGCGCAAGCAAAGGCGGCCGGGTCGCTCGCAAAAACCTGAAAAACAGCTTCGAAATCACCAACTTGCGGCACAGATTCGAGCCTGGGACAAAGCGTCCCGCAGCCCTGGCCCCACATACCGGATGCCCCGGACATGAGGCGATTGCGCGAGCCCATCGAGCTATACAACGCAAGCGAGCACAAGTACCGGAACAGCGGCCGCAAGCCCCTCATTCAGCTGGGCCCGTCTACCCCGCCGCCAGGTCCGGCGGTGGCCGGCATCGGGCGGCCCGCCGTCGCCTCAAGCGCCGTGCGAGGCGCAGGCCGGGCGCGTGAGCGATGCCTCGAAGATCAATCTCCATTTGTATGATCAATCATATTTACGAGTCTAAAACCGAGACAAGCTGCAAGCGCAGCAATAAGCGTGGCTGAAGGCACGAAATGGACGTCGGCTTTGGCGCCGGCAGGACGTAACCCACGCGCATACGAAAACGCCCCGGCGGTCCGGGGCGTTTTCACTGCTTCTGATCCGTCTTCGGCTTACTCGGCCGAAGCGACCTTGGGCTGCGCCGGCGGCGTCTGATAGATCAGATACGGCTCGGACTTGTGCTCGATCACCGACTCGTCCACGACCACCTTGCTGACGTTTTCCAGCGACGGCAGTTCGTACATCGTGTCCAGCAGCACCGACTCGACGATGGTGCGCAGGCCGCGCGCGCCGGTCTTGCGCTTGAGCGCCTTGCGCGCGATCGCCGCGAGCGCGTCGGGACGGAATTCGAGCTCGACGCTCTCCATCTCGAACAGCTTGCGGAACTGCTTGGTGATCGCGTTCTTGGGCTCGGTCAGGATCGACACCAGCGCCGCTTCGTCGAGTTCCTCGAGCGTGGCGACCACCGGCAGGCGGCCGACGAACTCGGGGATCAGGCCGAACTTGATCAGGTCTTCGGGCTCGACTTCGGCCAGGATCTTGCCGATGTCGATCTTGCGCTCGCTGCTCTTGACCTTGGCGCCGAAACCGATGCCGCCGGCCTCGGTGCTGCGCTGCTGGATGATCTTGTCCAGACCGGCGAACGCGCCGCCGACCACGAACAGGATGTTGCGCGTATCGACCTGCAGGAATTCCTGCTGCGGATGCTTGCGCCCGCCCTGCGGCGGCACGCTGGCGATGGTGCCTTCGATCAGCTTCAGCAGCGCCTGCTGCACGCCTTCGCCGGACACGTCGCGGGTGATCGACGGGTTATCGCTCTTGCGCGAAATCTTGTCGATTTCATCGATGTAGACGATGCCCTGCTGCGCCTTCTCGACGTCGTAGTCGCATTTTTGCAGAAGCTTTTGAATGATGTTCTCGACGTCCTCGCCCACGTAACCGGCTTCGGTCAGGGTGGTGGCGTCGGCGATCGTGAACGGCACGTTGAGCAGGCGCGCCAGCGTTTCGGCCAGCAGCGTCTTGCCCGAACCGGTCGGCCCGACCAGCAGAATGTTCGACTTCGACAATTCGACGTCGTCGTTCTTCTGGCGGCTTTCGATGCGCTTGTAGTGGTTGTACACGGCCACAGCCAGCGTGCGCTTGGCGCGCAGCTGGCCGATCACGTACTGGTCGAGCACCTCCAGGATCTCGCGCGGCTTCGGCAGGTGACTGCGTGCCGACTGCGCCTTTTCCTCGAGTTCTTCACGGATGATGTCGTTGCAAAGCTCGACGCACTCATCGCAGATGAAGACGCTCGGACCCGCAATCAGCTTGCGGACTTCGTGCTGGCTTTTACCGCAGAACGAGCAATACAGGATCTTGTTGCTGTCGCCCGTGCTGCGTCCTTGTCGATCGTCGGTCATGCTTGGTGGGGTCCGTTGCTGCTCAGTCGTGAAGCTTGATTCTTAATATGCCCAAATGAGCTTGACGGCAAGCGCCGCCAGTACTCATTCAGCTATGACGATCCGAGAATAACACAGCGCCCCCGACCCACCCCGCAGGATGGGCCGCGCCGGGGGTTCCCCAGCGCTATCAAGGGTTTGCGTGTCATGTCCGGTCGCTGATCGGCGCCGGTCAGGAGGCCTGGACCGAATCTTCCGGGCGGCGTTCCAGCACCTGGTCGATCAGGCCGTAATCGCGCGCGGCCTCGGCGCTCTTGAAGTTGTCGCGCTCGGTGTCGCGCGCGATGGTCTCCAGGGCCTGCCCGGTGTGCTTGGACAGGATTTCGTTGAGGCGCTGACGCAGGGTCAGGATCTCGCGGGCGTGGATGTCGATATCGGTCGCCTGACCCTGGAAGCCGCCCAGCGGCTGGTGGATCATCACGCGCGAATTCGGCAGCGCCAGGCGCTTGCCCTTGGCGCCGGCGGCGAGCAGCAGCGCGCCCATGCTGGCGGCCTGGCCGATGCAGATGGTGCTCACGTCGGGCTTGATGTACTGCATGGTGTCGTAGATCGCCATGCCGGCGGTGACCACGCCGCCCGGGGAGTTGATGTAGAGGTTGATGTCCTTCTCGGGGTTTTCCGCCTCGAGAAACAGCATCTGGGCGACGATCACGTTGGCCACGTGGTCGTCCACGCCGCCGACGAGGAAGATCACGCGCTCTTTGAGCAGGCGCGAATAGATGTCGTAGGCGCGCTCGCCGCGGCTGGTCTGCTCGACCACCATCGGCACCAGGTTGAGGGCTTTGGTTCGGTTATCCATGTTCAACGGCACCTATTGGCTGACGTAGAAGTGCGCTTGATTAACGCAGCGCGGTCCGGCCAACTTGGGGCCGGCCGGACCGCAGCGCAAGAGGCGCGATTGCTAAATGTGGCGAAGCCGCTGAGCGTGCCCGATTCGGACAGCCCCGTAGCGGGCCGCCCGGGCCGCATACGGCGACGGCCCGCGGCCTTCGCCGCGGGCCGCGCGAAGGTCAGCTCGGGCGGATCGCTTCACTGAACGACAACGGCTGCTCGGTGTGCTGGGCGCGCTCGGCGATCCAGTCGATCACCTGCTCTTCCATCACCCGGTTCTGCAGGCCGGCCATCAGCTGCTGGTCGTTGCGGTACAGGTCGATCACCTGCTGCGGCTCCTCGTAGGTCGAGGCGATCAGGCGCAGGGTCTCGTTGACGCGCTTGGGCTCCAGGCGCAGCTCGTTGCGGCGGGCGATCTCGCCGACCAGCAAGCCGACCAGCACGCGCTGGCGGGCGGCGTCCATGTAGTTCAGGTGAGCGTCGGCCGGCGCTTCGATCTGGCGGCCCTGGCGGCGGGCCTGCTCGACGGTCTGCCAGACCATGTCGCGGGCTTCGTTCTCGACCAGCTTCGGCGGCATTTCCACCGATTCGTAGGCCTTGACCAGCTGCTCGCCGACTTCGCGGCGCAGGCGGGTCATCAGCGCGCCCTTGAGCTCGCGCTCCAGGTTGGTGCGGATGTCGTTGCGGAACTGCTCGGCATCGCCGCTCTTGACGCCGAAGCTCTTGATGAAGGCATCGTCCACGTCCGGCAGCACCGGCTCGGAGACGTGATTGAGCTTGAGGTGCACGTTGGCCGTCTTGCCGGCGACTTCAGCCGCGCGCCAATCGGCCGGGAACTCGACTTCGGCGATCTTCTCTTCGCCGGCCTTGACGCCGACCATGGCGTCTTCCAGCGGCTTGAACATCGCGCCCGAGCCGATCTGGGTGCTGCCGTACTCGGCGCCCTCGGCCGGCAGACGCACGCCGTCCACTTCGGTCCAGGTTTCCACTTCGACCACGTCGCCTTCCTGCGCCGGACGCTCGACCGTGGTCAGAGTGCGGCGCTGCAAGCGCAGGTTTTCGATCATCGCGTCGATGTCGGTGTCGGTCACCTCCGCGGTATGGCGGGTGATCTCCAGCTTAGCGACGTCGATGTCGCCGAAATCCGGCACGACTTCGAAGGTGGCGGTATACGAAAGCGTCTCGCCGCTTTCCACCGCCGGCTCGATGCGCGGGTTGCCCGCGATCTGCAGCTTTTCTTCACGCACGGCGTTGCTGAAGCTTTCGCGCAGCATGCCATCGAGGATTTCGGCGCGGACCTGGGCGCCGAAGCGCTGCTCGATGACCTTGGTCGGCACCTTGCCCGGGCGGAAGCCCTTGATCTTGGCGCCGCGCGCGATTTCGCGCAGGCGGCCGCCGACCTGGTTTTCCAGATTCTCGGCCGGGAGGCTGAAGGTCAGTCGGCGTTCCAGCGAGCCCAGCGATTCGAGCGAAACTTGCATATCCACTCCTGCGACCACGGCACTTGCCGCAGCGACGATGTTGATGATCTTGTCCGGCCGCCAGTCCTTGCGAAAAGCTCGCCGGCCAGCGGAACTTGCTAGTTTGGCCGATAAAGGTCGCCGCTGCCAGCGTTAAAGGGCCGCAAATCCGCCATGGATAGGGTTTTGCGGGCGATTGGCCGGTTTTGAGGGCTAAATCGGGGGCTGGGCCGGGTTTGTGGCGTGGGGTGATCGCGGCCAGCGCTACCGGACTGAATCTTGAGATGGTGAGACGGCGGTGCGGCCGGCTGGGGCGGCGGCGCACAGCGGCCGCGAGGGCAGCCCGCCCTGCCGGCTAGGAGCTCGGCCGGGGTGACCGGCCATTGGGGCATTCAAGGCGGATGGTCTTTAGACCAGACGCCTTGGTGCGAAAGGCGGGACTCGAACCCGCACGGGGGTTACCCGCTGGAACCTAAATCCAGTGCGTCTACCAATTCCGCCACTTTCGCATGGGCCGGCATCGTGCGATGCGGCCGTCGCATTCTAGCCATGCGCCGGTAAAAAATCGCCTGCGCCCCCAATCATCCGCAAGACGATCGCCGCGCGCGCCCTGCACCGCCGCCATCGCAAGCCAGCACGCAGCCGCGGCATCCGGATTCTGTTCGCCGACCGGCGCGGCTATGCTCGCGCAAACCCAACGGAGCCTCCGCCGTGCGCGAGCTATACCCCGAGATCGAGCCGTACCAGACCCATCGCCTCGCCGTCGGCGATCTGCACGAATTGCACGTGGAAGAATGCGGAAATCCCGACGGCCTGCCGGTGGTGTTCCTGCACGGCGGCCCCGGCGCGGGCGTGTCGCCCTATCACCGCCGCTTCTTCGATCCCAAGCGCTATCGCATCGTGTTGTTCGATCAGCGCGGCGCCGGCAAGTCCACGCCGCATGCCGAGCTTCGCGACAATACGACGCAGCATCTGGTCGCCGACATCGAAACCATCCGCGCGCATTTCGGCATCGAACGCTGGGCGGTGTTCGGCGGCTCGTGGGGCTCCACGCTCTCGCTGGCCTATGCGCAGGCCCATCCCGAGCGCGTGCTCGGACTGGTGTTGCGCGGAATTTTCCTGGGCCGGCCGGGCGAGATGCGCTGGTTCAACGAACTCGACGGCGGCGCGCGCTGGGTGTTCCCGGAACGCTGGGCGCATTACCTGGCGCACATCCCGGAAGAAGAACACGACAACCTGACCGAGGCCTACTGGCGCCGGCTCGACAGCGACGACCCGGCGGTGCGCCTGGCCGCGGCGCTCGCCTGGGGCTATTGGGAAGGCGGCAGCACGACCTTGATCCACGATCCGCTAGAACCGGGCAGTTTCGAACAGCCGGACGTGGCGATCAGCGTCGCGCGCGCGGAAGCGCACTACTTCCGCCACGACATCTTCCTGGAGCCGGATCAGCTGCTGCGCGACGTCGGCCGCATCCGCCATATTCCGGCGACGATCGTGCAGGGTCGCTACGACATGATCTGCCCGGTCAAGAGCGCGGTCGATCTGGCCGCGGCGTGGCCGGAAGCCGAGCTTCGCATCGTGCTGGCGGGCCACAGCGCGGCCGACCCGGCGATCGTCGATGTGCTGGTGAGCGCGACCGACGCCCTGGCCGACCGCTTCGGCTGACCGGCGCCTCACTCCCGCCAAGACGAATCGCTGTTGCGCGAAGCCGGTCGCTCGAACGCCGGCTCGCTCAGTCCCCGCCGGCGGCCGACGCCGGCAGTCGCATGCCCGGCGTCCATCCGCTCTGCGCGAGAAACGCCTTGGGATCTTCGAGCTCGATCAGGCGTTTGAGCGCGGCCTTGCGATCGCCGGCTTGCAGGTAATACGACTTCGCGATCCGGTAGCCGACCCAGTAACCCAGGTCGTAGGGCTCGTCCGAGCCCTTGCGATAGTTGAAGAACCAGTCGGATAGATCGGTGCTGTCCATTTCGCGCACGAACTTGGTTTCGATCTGCGCCTCCTTGCCGCGCGTCCACTCGGCATGGCGCGCATTGGCGACATTGCCCGAAGTGACCTCGGCGATGAGCTCGGCCACGCCTTCGGCCATCGCGAGCCGCAGCACCGTGGCGTTGGGATCGCCTTTCTCGAAATCGGTGGATGCGCGCTGCTGGATGTGGGCGTATTCGTGAGCGATCACATGGACGAAGCGATCTTCCGGATTCGGATTCATGAAATCCGCCCAGCACAGCGCTTCCAGACCGATGGTGACGCCCGCGGGATTGGTGATTCCCACCGGCCGGCCGCGGCCGACCACGATGGCCACCGGCGGAAACCGGGCCTGGGGATACAGGGACGAGAGCGTGCGGAACGTCCCCGCGAGCCGGCGCTTGACCGCCGGCAGCGCGCTCAGGCACCGCTTGGCCTTTTCGTACATCGCCGGATCGCTGGCCAACTGCTCGGCGATGCGCTGCGCGGTGACGCGCCTGGCCGCGGCGAATTCGCTCAAGCTCTGCGTGCCCTTGGCGAGGTAGTCGCTCTGGATCTGCTCTACGGTCGGATGGCCGCCGGTGGCGTCGTACAGCGCATAGAAGCGGGTGACATCGTCGATGCGGATTTCCGGCCCATGCAGCGGCTGCGCATGAGCGAAAACGGGCGCCGCAAGCGCTGCGAGAAGAACCATCGTGCGCAAAGGGTTCGGCATGGCGTCGATCCTGGAATGAGCCCGCGCCAGTGCGCCGGGACTGGGGCCGTGTGAGTTCGCGCCGACATCACAGCACACGCCCTACCGATTCGAGAACGTGGCATTAGTCACCCTGCCCTTTGCATGGGCGTGCGCACTCCGATCGATCCGGCAGCGACCGAAAACGCGGATCGCTATGCGTCAGGAACAAAGTCAGCCGAGCGGCCTTCAACGCGGCCGCAGCGCGAGCGATCTGCCGAGTTCGCGCAACGCGTCATGCATGAGCGCCACGCACCAAGACATGCAACGCCGCCTGTTGCGCCGACCGCCAGACGCCGTGAGTTTTTCGAGGCAAAGAAAAAGGCCCCTGGATCGCTCCAGAGGCCTTTCAATTTGGTGGGCTGTCAAGGATTCGAACCTTGGACCTATTGATTAAGAGTCAACTGCTCTACCAACTGAGCTAACAGCCCGATAAAACCGGAGCGACACTATAACGAACTACTGCGTGCCGCACAACTAGAAATTTGGGGTGGAAGACGGGATTTGAACCCGCGACCCCCGGAATCACAATCCGGTGCTCTAACCAACTGAGCTACATCCACCATAAACACTTGCGGGGTGAAACGACTTGCCTACCGCGAATCTTAATACAAAACGTGGCGCGCCCGGCGGGACTCGAACCCACAACCACCGGCTTAGAAGGCCGGTGCTCTATCCGGTTGAGCTACGGGCGCCAGAGTTGAATCTTAACTGACGTCCGCCCTGATGCTATGGATGGTCGGGGCAGAGGGATTCGAACCCACGACATCCAGCTCCCAAAGCTGGCGCTCTACCAGGCTGAGCTATACCCCGAGCCGGGACTTCCGTTGCACGCCAATGCCGCGAAAGGCCGCATAGTGTGGGCGGCAGTCCGGACACTGTCAATCCTGTCCGTGCGGCCGTTGCGAATCGGTTTGAACGCCAACACAGATAGACACGTCTTCGCCGGCATCGGCCGCGCTTGCGCCGTGTATGCTTCAGCCCCAATTAGTACCCATTCTCAAGTATCGGCCAGCCCCGGCGATGCGTTTCAAAAAGGAGCACGACCATGATGCGCAGCGGCAATCCCGCATTGAAGGAATCCACCTTCCTCGACCTCGGCACCGGCACCGTGGTGCGCGGCGGCGATCAGGTGATGACCCTGAACGGTACGGTCAACAAGACCGGCTTCCTGCTCCTGCTGACGGTGCTTACCGCGTCCTTCGCCTGGAGCCAGGTGCAGATCACCGAACAGGGCGTGGTCGGCGGGGCGCCGTACCTGTGGGGCGGCGCGATCGGCGGCCTGATCCTGGCCCTGATCACCACCTTCAAGAAGACCTGGGCGCCGGTGACCGCGCCGTTGTACGCGCTGGTCGAGGGCTTCTTTCTCGGCGCGGT
This sequence comes from Lysobacter sp. ISL-50, assembly GCF_018612875.1. Taxonomy (GTDB): domain Bacteria; phylum Pseudomonadota; class Gammaproteobacteria; order Xanthomonadales; family Xanthomonadaceae; genus Lysobacter. The sequence continues at coordinate 57,948 of NZ_JAGGRI010000029.1, forward strand.
TTCCTCGATCTTCGAAGCGCGCTTTCCGGGCATCGTGATCCAGGCAGTGATGCTGACCTTCGGCACCTTGTTCGCGCTGCTGGCCGCCTACCGCACGGGCCTGATCAAGGCAACGGAGAACTTCAAGCTCGGCGTGGTCGCGGCCACCGGCGGCATCGCCCTGCTCTATCTGGCGTCGATCGTGCTGCGGATGTTCAACATCAACATTCCGTACATCCACGACTCGGGGATCATCGGGATCGGTTTCAGCCTGTTCGTCGTCGTAGTCGCCGCGCTTAACTTGGTGCTGGACTTCGACTTCATCGAAACCGGCGTCGAGCAAGGCGCGCCGAAGTACATGGAGTGGTACGGCGCGTTCGGCCTGATGGTCACGCTGGTGTGGCTGTACATCGAGTTCCTGCGCCTGCTGTCGAAGCTGCAGTCGCGCAACTGACGGCTCGATCGACATGCGACGAAAAAGGGCGCCATCGGCGCCCTTTTTCTTTGCGCGCGGCGGCGCGGGCCGATGCGGATAGCGCCCGCCAGAAACGACGACGGCGCCCGAAGGCGCCGTCGTGGGTGGCGTGCGAAACGCGCCGGACGGATCAGAAGCGATCTTCGTCGTCGGTCTCGAACTTGCCTTCGTAGCCTTCCGGCGGCGGCGGCTGGTCGCCGACCGTCCACAGGCGCTCGAGTGCATAGAACTCGCGCACGCGCGGCAGCATGACGTGCACGACCACGTCGCCGAGGTCGACCAGCACCCATTCGGCCTCGCGCTCGCCTTCCACGCCCAGCGGCATGACGTCGAGATTCTTCGCGAATTTGACGACTTCGTTGGCGATCGACTTGACGTGGCGGGTCGAGGTGCCGGAGGCGACGACCATGAAATCGGTAACGCTGCTCTTGCCGCGCACATCGATTTCGACGACATCCTTGGCCTTGAGTTCTTCGACCGCAGCGTGGACCGTCTTGAGCAGGAGTTCGATCGGCGGCGGCGGGTTCGGCAGCTGGGTCTTGATGACTTGGGCTTGACTGGTCAAGAGGATGCGGCTCGTTAATGCGGGAGATGTGCCGGGATTATACCGAAGGGCCATGCGACAGCGTGCGGATCGCGCGGCACAGACGCGCGGGCCCGGATCGGGCGCCCCTGAGACGGCCCAGAACGGCCGCTCAGACTACCGCTCCGCGCTGGATCGGCACCCCGTACAAACCATGGCGTTCGATGTAGGCGGCCACCGGCGCCGGCACGAACGGCTGCCAGGCCTGTCCGGCGGCGATCAACTGGCGGACCTGGCTGGCCGATTCGGCGTACAGCGGCTGATGGAGGCGATAGACCCGCCCGGCCGGGGCGCCGCGCAACGCGTCCACTTCGGCCGTCTCGCGATTGGCTGCGATGGCTTCGACACGCTCGCTGTCGAGCGGGCTGCCGGGACGTTCGGCGACGACGAAATGGGCCAGTTCGAACAAGGCCTGCCATTCGCGCCATTTGGGCAGATCGAGAAAGCTGTCGGCGCCGACCAGCAGCGCCAGCGGTTGCCCGGGGCCGACTTCGGCGCGGATTTCGCGCAGGGTCTCGACGCTGTAGGACGGGCCGTCGCGGCGCAGTTCGCGGCGATCGACGACCAGATCGGGTTCGCCCGCCACGGCCAGGTCCAGCATCCGCGCGCGATGCTCGGCGCTGGCGCCGGGCGGCGCGCGATGCGGCGGATCGGCGGCCGGCATCAGCCGCACCCGCGCGGCCAGCGCGTCGCGCGCGGCGCGGGCGATGGCCAGATGGCCGTCGTGGATCGGATCGAAGGTGCCGCCGTAGAAAACGAGCAGACTCATGGCGCAGCGCGGCTCAGACGGCCGAAACCGAGAGCAGCCGCAGCGCGCGCGGTTCGGCCACCGCCAGCAGCAGGCGTTCCAGCGCCACCCAGGCGTCGCCGGCTTCGCGGCCCTTGGCCATGCGATCGACCCGGCCGGCCTGGGCCAGCAGGCCTTCCCAGCGGCGCGCGTCGTGGCGCTGCAGGGCGCGGCGGTACATGGGCTGCTTGGAGTCCCAGATCCGCTGCGCCTTGAATTCCGAAGCGATATTGCCGCCGCGCGCGGCGACCCGCGCCAGCGCGGCGGTGCGCTGCAGTTCCATCACCACCATGCCGAGCAGAGCCGGCACCGCTTCGCCCTCGGCGCGCAGGCCGGCGAGCATGCGCGAGACTTGCGCGCCCTGCCCGTTCATGGCCGCGTCCAGCACCCGGAACACGTCGAAGCGCGCGGCATCGGCGACCAGGGCCTGCATGCGATCGACGGTAAGCGTTTCGCCATCGGACAACAGCGCGAGCTTGTCCACTTCCTGCGCCGCGGCAAGCAGATTGCCCTCGACCCGGTCGGCCAGGCTCTGCACCGCGTCGCGCTCGGCGCGCAGGCCGCGCGCGCGCAGGCGGCGTTCGATCCAGTCCGGCAGTTCGTGCGGCTTTACCGCCCAGGCCACGGCCACATGCCCGACCTTGGCTACGTTTTCGCTCCACTTGCCGCCGTGTTGCTTGCTCCATTCGCCGGCGGTGATCAGCAGGCTGACATCGCCGGGCGGATCGGCGCAGAAGTCGCTGATGACCTCGGCGCCTTCCTTGCCCGGCTTGCCGGTGGGCAGGCGCAGTTCCAGCAGGCGCCGGCTGGCGAACAGGCTGGGGGCGCGGAACGAGGCCGACATCGCGTTCCAGTCGGGCTCGCGCTGATTGCCTTCGGCTTCGAAGATTTCGCGTTCGGCGATGCCCTGCTTGCGCGCGGATGCGCGCACCGCGTCGGCGGCTTCGAGCACGCGCAGCGGTTCCGGGCCGGCGATCAGGTAGACCGGACGCAGCGCTTCCTGGTCGAGCTGGGCGAGCAGGCGCTCGGGGGTGAGTTCCATGGCGGCAGGCTAGCGCCGGCGGGACGGATGCGGCGGACGCGAGCGGCTCAACGCCGTTCGCTGACCGCGCCGACCCGGCGCAGCACCGCGGCGCTCATCTCGCGGCGCATTTCGCGCATCAGGATTTCGCGCTCGCCTTCGGTGCCGATGGCGTTGGTCGGGTTGGACACGTAGTCGCGCGACAGCTCGATGCTCTGGCGCGGGACCAGCGCCTTGCCGTCGGCCTTGCGCAGCTCGAACACCACCGCGTAGCGCAGGCTGTATTCCTGCACGCGGCCGAGCTCGTCGAGCGCGGCCGGGGTATCGCCCCAGCGCTCGGACAACAGGTCGAGGACGGCGACTTCGCTCGAGTCCGGCTGCGCCGGCACCGCGCCCGCGCGGGTCAGGGCCTGGGCCAGCGATTCGGCCAGCGGGCTGTAGCGGTCGGCCGAGACCACCCGCACCGGACCGAGATCGGGCGGCAGGACCAGGGCTTGGCGCAGCTGGAATCCGCAGGCCGACAGGGTCAGCACGAGCGCGGCGAGCGAGGTGCGGGTAAGAAGGGAGCGAGGAGTCATGGGCGAAGTCTGGACGAGGCGGCTGCGGGCATCAATAGGAAGACTGAACCGTGCAGGGCCCGAACGATGCGAAGCGGCGCGGCGATGCGCGCGGGATCACGCCGAGGCTGCGAGGCCGGCGACGACGCGCACAGATCGCGCGCAACGCCGGTCAGTAGCGCAGTTCGTACCCGGCGAACAGGTCCTGCGCGCTCTGCGCGCCCGGCAGCGCCAGCACGCGCTGGTACCAGGCCGCGAGCGCCGGCCAGCGCTGCGCCCAGGACTGCATGGCGACGCCGGCGTCCTGCGCCCAAGGCTCTTGCGTGAAGCACAGATAGCCCATGCAGGCCACATCGGCGATGGTCGGCGCCGGCCCGGCCAGCCACGGCGTCAGGCTCAGCTGCTGCTGCAGGCGGTCGAGGTCGGCGACGGAGCGGCGGTCGTACCACGCCAGCACGGCCGGGTCGTAACTGCCGAACTGGCGGCCGTAGCGCGAATGGGCGAGGTTGAGGCTGATGCGGTTGGCTTCCCACGACAGCCATTCGCGCACGTGCAGCCGCTGCCCGGTGTCGGCGCCGTCGAGGCGGCGTGCGCCCTCGCCCAGGGCGTCCTGACGGGTGGCGAGGTAATCCAGGATCACGTTGGACTGGCACAGCACCAGGTCGTCGATCAGCAGCACCGGGATTTCGCCGTGCGCGGCGAGGTCGCGGAATTCCTGCGAACGCTGGTCGCGCGGGATGCGGATGTTGACGTGGCGCTGCTCGAAGTCGATGCCGAGCAGGCGCAGGGCGAGTGCGGCTTTGTAACTGAAGCCGGAGTCGGGGTGGCAGTAGAGGATGGCGGGCATGGGGGGCTCGATTGAGATTTGGGGCGAAGAGCGAATCCCCCCTGCCCCCCTTTTTCAAAGGGGGGATGCTTCGGGTGGGTGTGGTGCGATCTGGGTGGGATGTCGTGCCGCAACACCGTGCTTGTCTTCCCCCTTTGAAAAAGGGGGACCGAGGGGGATTCGCTCTCCCGCCCCGCAGCTTACGAAGCAACGATATTGACGATCTTCCCCGGCACCACGATCACCTTGCGCACGGTCAGCCCTCCCATGTACTTGACCACGTTCGGCTCGGCCAGCGCCAAGCGCTCGACCTCGTCCTTGGGCAGATTCACCGCGACCTCGATGGTCCCGCGCAGCTTGCCGTTGACCTGCACCGCCAGCGTCGCCGAATCGCGCGTCAGCGCCGACGCATCGGCCTGCGGGAACGCCAGGTCTTCCAGCAAGGTCTCGCCGTGCCCCAGCACCTGCCACAGCGCGTGGCTGGTGTGCGGGGTGATCGGGTTGAGCAGCAGCACGATCGCCGTCAAGGCTTCCTGACGCAGCGCGCGGCCGTTGCCGCTGGCGTCGTCGAACTTGGACAGGTGATTGTGCAGTTCCATCACCGCGGCGATCGCGGTGTTGAAGCTGTGGCGATGGCCGTAATCGTTGCCGACCTTCTGGATCGCTTCGTGCAACTGCCGACGCAGGACCTTCTGCGCGGGGTCCAGCGCCGTCAGGTCGAGCGCCGGCGCGGCGCCGTCGGCGACGTGCTTGTGCACCGACACCCACACGCGGCGCAAGAACCGCGCCATGCCTTCGACGCCGGCTTCGTTCCACTCCAGCGACTGGTCCGGCGGCGCGGCGAACATCGAGAACAGGCGCACGGTGTCGGCGCCGAACTTGCCGACCATCAACTGCGGATCGACGCCGTTGTTCTTCGACTTCGACATTTTCTCGGTGCCGCCGATCTCGACCGGCAGACCATCCGCCTTGAGCGTGGCGGCGACAATCCGGCCTCGCTCATCGCGAGTCAAATCCAGATCGGCGGGGTTGAACCATTCTTCCGAACCCTTCGATCCGCGGTAGAACGCATCCGCGATCACCATGCCCTGGGTCATCAGGTTGATCGCCGGCTCATCGCTGTTCACCAGCCCCTGATCGCGCATGAGCTTGTGATAGAAGCGGAAGTACATCAGGTGCAGGATCGCGTGCTCGATGCCGCCGATGTATTGATCCACCGGGGTCCAGTACTTGGCGCGCTCGTCCACCTGCTGGGCCGCGCCCGGCGAGGTGTAGCGGGCGTAGTACCAGCTCGACTCCATGAAGGTGTCGAAGGTGTCGGTCTCGCGCTCGGCCGCGCCGCCGCAGTTCGGGCAGGTGGTCTTGCGCCACTGCGGGTCGGCCTTGATCGGCGAGGCCACGCCGCTGAATTCCACGTCTTCCGGCAGCACCACCGGCAACTGGTCTTCCGGCACCGGCACGTCGCCGCACTTGGCGCACAGGATCACCGGGATCGGGCAGCCCCAATAACGCTGGCGGCTCACGCCCCAGTCGCGCAGACGGAAGTTGACCCGGCGGTTGCCGCGGCCTTCGGCTTCGAACCGCGCCGCCAGCGCATCGAGCGACTGCTGGAAATCCATGCCGTCGTATTCGCCGGAATTGACCAGCCAGCCGCGCTCGGTCCACGGACCTTGTTCCTGGATCGAATTCTGGAACTCCTCGACCACCTGCACCGCGGCGCTGGTTTCGTACACGTCCAGCGACGGCGCGCTGCCCAGCGCGCTGCTCATCGGGTCCTTGTGCCTGGCCATGTCGCCGGCGATTTCCGCCAGCGCGTCGCGCACCGCGTCGGGCACGATCACGGTCTTGATCGGCAGGTGATAACGCTTGGCGAATTCCCAGTCGCGCTGATCGTGGCCGGGCACAGCCATGACCGCGCCGGTGCCGTAGTTCATCAGCACGAAGTTGGCCACGTACACCGGCACTTGCTCGCCGGTGACCGGGTGGATCGCGCGCAGGCCGGTGTCGCGGCCGCGCTTCTCCTGGGTTTCCAGTTCGGCTTCGGACACGCCGCCCTTGCGCAGTTCGGCGATGAAGGCGGCCAGGTCGGCGTCGGTCCGGGCGGCGTGCGCGGCCAGCGGGTGCTCGGCGGCGATCGATACGAAGCTCGCGCCCATCAGCGTGTCCGGACGCGTGGTGAACACGGTCAGCGGCTCGACCGGGTTGCCGGCTTCGTCGCGCACGTCGAAGCGGATTTCCAGGCCTTCGCTGCGGCCGATCCAGTTGCGCTGCATGGTCTTGACCGCGTCCGGCCAGCCCGGCAGCGTGTCCAGGCCGTCGAGCAGTTCCTGCGCGTAGTCGGTGATCTTGAGGAACCACTGCGGGATTTCGCGCTTCTCGACCAAGGCGCCGGTACGCCAGCCGCGGCCGTCGATGACCTGCTCGTTGGCCAGCACGGTCTGATCCACCGGGTCCCAGTTCACCACCGAGTTCTTGCGGTAGGCCAGGCCCTGCTTCATCAGCCGCACGAACATGCGCTGCTCGTGGACGTAGTAGTCCGGCGTGCAGGTGGCGAATTCGCGCGACCAGTCGATGGCATAGCCCATCGTCTTGAGCTGCGCCTTCATGTGGGCGATGTTGGCGTAGGTCCACTTCGCCGGCGCGGTGTTGTTCTTGATCGCGGCGTTTTCCGCCGGCAGGCCGAACGCGTCCCAGCCCATCGGCTGCAGCACATTAAAGCCGGTCATGCGCTTGTAGCGGCTGATCACGTCGCCGATGGTGTAGTTGCGCACGTGGCCCATGTGCAGCGCGCCGGAGGGGTACGGCAGCATCGACAGGCAGTAGTACTTGGGCTTGTCCGAGCGCTCATCGACCTCGAACGCGCGCGTGCCGTCCCAGAAACGTTGCGCGGCGGCTTCGATCAGGCCGGGCTCGAAGGCCAGGGGATCGTTCTGGGGGTCGTTCGGGGCGGGGGCGGCGTCGGACACAGGCAGGTAATGGCAATGGGACAGGACCGGCAAGCCTACCGCAGCGCACAAAAGCCCGCCACGCACCGGCGCCGGTCGATGGGCGCGATTCCGCGATCCGGGCCCGCCCGGGCCCGCGACCGCGCCGCGAGGATCGCGCGCGGCGAGGCCACCGGCGGGCGAAATCGCGGTTCGTTCATTCCGCGAACCGGAGCGCGGTCGGCGCTCCGGTTCGCGGCGGGCGGGCGCCCGGGAACCTCAACTCACACGCAAACGCGCGCGATCGGCCGGCCCGACTTGTCGTAGATCACCTGCTCGCTCTTGCCCAGCGGGCACGGCTGGGGCAAGGGCTTGAAGATGTCGGAGCTGACGATAACGCCCGCCACCGACGCGGATTTACGCTCGGCCGCGTTGACGGCGAAGGACAGAACGCAGGCGGCCACGATCAGGGCCGGACAGATCAACTTGCTCATAAAGATATCGACTCGCTGTAGTGAACCGGACAGACGTGGCGATGGCCTGGAACCCCCGGTCCGTAATGGCTCCCTGCCGGCGCCCACCTTGCGCAGCCCCGGCCGCGCTGACAACCGCCCGCAACCGTCGCGGCGAGGTTTTTTGGCCAACCCGGTTACGGAATCGGGATCGCGCCCGGCCGCGAGCGCTTCGGCCCACCGACCATACGCCAGCGTGTTCGCGCCGGCGGCCGTGCGCGGGCAAGGCCGGGGCGGTCGCGACTGCGCAACGCGCCGACTAGTACGTTAGTCACGTTGACCCGTCGCCGGCCCGGCTTGCATGCTGCGACGGCTTCGGCAGAGTCGCGCAGGGGCCCGTTGGCGCGGCTCCCCTCGTCGATGCACATCGCGATTCGTCCTGCGCGCCGCGCGGCGAATCTCCGGGCGCCCACGCCCGCACTCAGCCGGAATTGTTCATGACCCGCCTGTCCGTCGCCGTATCGATCGTTCTCGCCGCCAGCGCCGGCGCATTCGCCGCGCCCGTCCACGCCGCCGTCGCCACCGCCGAGCCGGTGGCCTTGCAGTGCGGACGCCTGTTCGATGCGCGCAGCGGCAAAATCCTGTCGGCGCGCACCGTGGTCGTGCGCGAGGGCAAGATCGAGAAGATCCTCGACGGCCGCGGCGAAGCGCCCGGCGCGCGCGCGATCGATCTGTCCCAGCACACCTGCACGCCCGGCTGGACCGATCTGCACGTGCACATGAGTTCGCAATCCAGCCCGCAGAGCTACTCGGAAGGCTTCCGCCTTGACGACACCGACTTCGCTTTCCGCTCGGTCGGCTACGCGAAGAAAACCCTGCTGGCCGGCTTCACCAGCGTGCGCGACCTGGGCGGCGAAGTGGCGCCGCACCTGCGCGACGCGATCAACCAGGGACTGGTCGATGGCCCGCGCATCTGGGCGGCCGGCAAGTCCATCGCCACCACCGGCGGCCATGCCGATCCCACCAACGGCTACAACGACGCGCTCTCGCACCTGATCGGCCCGCCCGGCCCGACCGAGGGCGTGATCAATTCCATCGACGATGCGCGCCAGGCCGTGCGCCAGCGCTACAAGGAAGGCAGCGACGTCATCAAGATCACCGCCACCGGCGGCGTGCTCAGCTATGCGCGCTCCGGCGACGCGCCGCAGTTCACGGTGGAGGAAGTCAAAGCGATCGTGGATACCGCGAACGACTACGGCTATCGCGTCGCCGCGCATGCGCACGGCACCGAGGGCATGAAGCGCGCGGTGCTCGGCGGCGTCACCTCGATCGAGCACGGCACCTACATGGATGTCGAGGTCATGTCGCTGATGAAACAGAAAGGCACCTGGTACGTTCCGACCATCTACGCCGGCCGCTTCGTCGCCGACAAGGCCAAGCTCGACGGCTATTTTCCCGAAGTGGTGCGGCCCAAGGCCGCGCGGATCGGCGCGCTGATCCAGCAGACCGCGGCCAACGCGTACAAGAACGGCGTCAAGATCGCCTTCGGCACCGACATGGGCGTGGGCCCGCACGGCGATAACGCGCGCGAATTCCTGTACATGGTCGAAGCCGGCATTCCCGCGTCGGTGGCCCTGCAGGCCGCGACCATCCGCGCCGCGGAAGTGCTGGGCGTGGACGATCAGGGCGTGATCGAAGCGGGCAAGCGCGCGGACATCGTCGCGGTCAAGGGCGATCCGGTCGAGGACATCAACACGGTCATGAACGTCGATTTCGTGATGAAGGACGGGCAGGTCTACAAGCAGGCGCTGTGAGCGGGCGCTGTTCCGACCGAGTCCTCAGTTTGGCCAGCGCGACGGCGCCGAGCGACCGCGCATTGCCGCGCCCGTGAGCGCGGTCACGGCGATCATGGCGACGCCGTGACATAAGTCATGAGACCGGATCACGTCCGCGCGGACGAACGTCACCGTCGCATCCACCCGGATCGTTCGCGCCCCTGGGAAAAGGAGTTCGCATGAAATCCTGGTCGTTGATCGCCGCGCGGGCGGCGGGTTGTTTCGGCTTCGCCGCGGCGTTCATCGCCACGCCCTCGCAGGCCGCGGGGCGATGCCCGTTCTGCCAGACGCACGCAGCCACGCCGGCGCGCGAGGCCGCTTGCCGGGCGTCGTTCGATCGATGCCTCGTGAGCGCCTGCCCCTGAGCCGATGCCAAGTTTCGCCGTTGCCGCAACAAGGCCTATGCGGAATTCGTTCCGCGATGGGCGCCGGTCACGACTGGCCTTGTTGCGGCATCGGCACCACTTCCTCGGCGGCGACCGCCGCCGCATCGTCCAAGGAATGACCGATGCACATCGCATGGCAGCGCAGCACTCTCCTGGCGATCGCGATCGCCACCGCCGCTTTCGGTTCACCGCCACGCCGCGGGCCAGCGAGCCCTGCGACTGCGAGGCGCAGCGCCAGCAATGCATCCTCGACAATCAGAACAACTGGCCCGGCCCGCAGTTGGAATGCGATGTGATGTTCCGCATGTGTCAGCGCAGGACCTGCGCGAGTTGATCGCCCGCGCGTCGCGGCGCAAGCCGGGACGGATTCGCGCGCCGCGACACCCGACGGCGCGCGCTCATCCCGCCGATCCGCGCCGCGGCCACGCCGCGGCGACATAGGCCGCCAGCCACGCCAGCAGCGCCACGCGCTGCGCCGGCGCCGACGGCGCCATGCGCAGATCGGCCAGGACGATCGCCAAGGTCAGCACCGCCGCCGCGGCCAGCGCGATCGCGCCCAAACGCCGCCATGCCGGCGCCGCCAGCGTCGCCCGCGCCAGCAACAGCGCGCCCGGCACGAACGCCAGCCACCACAGCAGCCATGCCAGCGCGTGCAAACGGCTGGCCTGCGCGTCCAGATCACGCGGATCGAGCGCCGCCACGCCCTGCGCCGCCCAGGCCAGCGCCGACCACAGCCACAGCCATGCGCCGATCCGCGCCGACGCGCCCCGCGCCTGCAGCGCATCGCGCAATCGCCATGCGACCCAGGCCATCACTAACCCAGGGCCGATATAGACCAGCAGATTGAACGCCAGCGCGCGCTCGATGCCGCGCGCGCCGAGCAAGCCCGGCGGATGCAGCCATTGCGAATAGCCGTCGAGCGCCGCGCCGAAACCGAGCAAGGCCGCCACGCAACACAGCGCCGCGGCCAAGGCCAGCGCGCGCGCGCCGGACGCGGGCGCGGCATCGCCGACGGTGGAATTCGCGGCCGCGGCGGCGGCCGGTTTCGATGAGCGTTTCATCGCGACATGCTAGCGTGCGCTGCCGCGGCGCGCGCCGGCCGGGCCATGGCTTGCCTGACGCGCGCATCGCCCCCACTTCGGGTTTCGACCCCGCACCGCCTCACGAGCCAGCCGATGACCGCACCCGCCAAACCCCACGTCTTCGACGCCACCGCCGACCGCTTCCAGGACGAGGTCCTGCAGAAATCGCTGACGACGCCGGTCCTGATCGATTTCTGGGCGGAATGGTGCCAGCCGTGCAAGACCCTCGGCCCGATCCTGGAAAAGCTGGCCGGCGAATACCACGGCGCGTTCGAACTGGCCAAGGTCGATGTCGAGGCCGAGCAGCAGCTCGGCGCGGCGTTCCAGATCCGCTCGATCCCGACCGTGTTCCTGGTCAAGGACGGGCAGTTGGTGGACGGTTTCGCCGAAGCGCTGCCGGAAAGCGCGGTGCGCGAATTCCTCAAGCACCACGGCATCGAGCCGGCCGCCGCGCCGGTGGAAGAGCCCGTGGAAGCCGAAGCGCCCGCGCTCGACCCGCACGCCGAAGTCGTGCGCCTGCGCCACGAGGTGGCCGAGCAGCCGGACAAGGCCGAATTGCGGCTCGACCTGGCCCTGGCCCTGCTCGACACGGGCGCGGCGCACGAGTCCGAACAACTGCTCGACGCCCTGCCCGCCAACCTGGCCACCGACGACCGCAGCCTGCGCGCCCGCGCCCGCCTGGGCTTCATCGCCGCCAGCAAGGACGCGCCGCCGGTGCCGACATTGGAAGCGGCGGTCGCCGCTCAACCTGAAGACCTGCAGGCGCGTTACCTGCTGGGCGCGCGCCTGATCGCCGCCGGCCGCGACGAGCCCGGCCTGGAGCAGTTCATCGAAATGCTGCGCCGCGACCGCGCCTTCCAGGACGGCCTGCCGCGCAAGGCCCTGATCGACGCGTTCCGGGTGGTCGCCGACGAAGACCTGGTCGGCAAGTACCGGCGCAAGATGTCCTCGCTGCTGTTCTGAGCCGGCGGCGGCGCCCGGCGCAGGCCGGCGCGCCACATTCGCGGCGGCCCGAATCCATCGAAGCCGCCGCGAGACTTGACTATACGCCACCGTATGGCAGGCTAGGCAGGCCTTCCCCACCTGCGCCCGCATGAAAGCCTCGACCCTGCGACACGGCCTGAACCTGTGGCCGCCGTTCCTGTTTTCCGGTATCCACGTCGCCCAGATCGCGCCCGACTACCGCCACGCCACCGTCGAGCTGCGCATGCGGCCGTGGAACCGCAACTACGTCGGCACCCATTTCGGCGGCAGCCTGTTCTCGATGACCGACCCGTTCTGGATGCTGCTGGCGATGAACGCGCTGGGCCGCGACTACATCGTCTGGGACCGCGCCGGCGCCATCGAATTCGTCAAACCCGGCCGCGGCACCGTGCGCGCCCAGTTCGACCTGAACGACGAGGTGCTGCGCGAACTGCGCGAGGCCACCGCCGGCGGCGACAAATACCTGCGCTGGTTCGACACCGACATCACCGACGCCAGCGGCGAAGTAGTGGCCAAAGTCCGCAAACAGCTGTACGTGCGGCGCAAGCGCGACCGCTGAATGCCGTCGTTGGCGTGCCCGCGCGGGGTCGCAATGAGACGCAAGCCAACATTCGTTGCACGCCCGGGAAGTACGGCAGCCCCGCATACAGGCTTGTAAATAAAGCCACAGAAAAGCCACACTACGCGTCACGCGGGCACTGCCGCAGCGCTATGCTGCACAGTCGCGACACGGGGCCGCGAATGTCGAACGTCACACCGCAAACCGATGCAATCAGCGCGCCGATGCCGGAGATCCCCGGCTACCGGTTGAGCCGGATCATCAACCACGGCGGCTTGTCCACGGTTTACCTGGGCGAGCAGAGCGCGCTTGGGCGCGAAGTGGCGATCAAGATCATGCTGCCGCACGCGCTGGCCGACGAGGTCAGCCGCCGCCGCTTCGAAAACGAAGTGCGCACCATCGCGCGGCTGGAACACCCGCACGTGGTCAGCATCCACGAAGTCGGCCGCACCCGCGACGGCCTGCCCTACTACGCCATGCCGTTCCTGCCGCGCGGCCATCTGGGCAAGCGCATCGAGCAGGGCTTCGCGCGCGGCGAAGCCGACGTCATCTCGATCATGGAGCCGCTGCTGTCGGCGCTGGAGTACGCGCACGCGCGCGGCGTCGTGCATCGCGACGTCAAGGCCGAGAACGTCCTGTTCGACGTCACCGAGCGCCCGCTGCTGGCCGACTTCGGCATCGCCCTGCGCCGCGGTTTCGGCGCGCGCATGACCGCCACCGGCCTGGCCGTGGGCAGCACCGCCTACATGGCGCCGGAACAGGCGCGCGGCGAAGAAGTCGATGGCCGCGCCGATCTCTACAGCCTGGGCGTGCTGTGCTGGGAAATGCTCACCGGCCGCCTGCCGTTCGAAGCGCCCGACGCGCTGTCGATGGCGGTGATGCACGCGCAGAACCCGATCCCGAAACTGCCGCCGCCGCTCAAGCACTGGCAGCGTTTCATGAACCGCGCGCTGTCCAAGCAGCCCGACCAACGTTTCGACGACGCCGCCGAAATGGCCACGGCGCTGGCCGAGATCAAGCATCGCGGTCAGATGAGCGGCTTCGGCCGCATGATGAGCCACCTGCGCCCGCTCAAGCGCTGGGCCACGCCGGCCTGGGCCGGGCTGGCGGTGGTCGCGATCGCCGTGGTCACCATCGCCTTCGCGCTGAACCGGGTCGAGAAAGACGGCTTCTTCCGGGTCGATCCGGCCACCGCCGACAAGACCAGCGCGGCCGCCACCGACAACGATCCGACCCAGGCGATGATGGCGCCGCTGCCGCAGGCGCCGCTGCAGGACTCGCTGCAGTCCGCGCGCACCTACATCGCGCAGGGGCGGCTGGCCTCGCCGGCCGACGCCAACGCTTACAACAGCCTGTTGACCGCCTGGCATCTGGACAGCACCAATCCGGAAGTCGCGGTGGTGGTCACCGAACTCACGCAGGCCTTCGCGAACGAACTCGAACGCGATCTGCGCGAAGGCCGCGACCAGCGCGCGCGCGAACATCTGGTCAACGCCACCGCCCTGGGCCAGCAGACCGGCACCGCCGATTCCGACGCCCAGCGCAGCCTGCGCGAGAAGGCCGAGCAGGCCTTGCAGGCGCGGCTGGAACTGGCCGCCCGCCGCGGCGATGGCGCCGATGCCGGCAAAGTGATCGCGCTGGCGGACGAATTCGGACTGTCGCGCGCGGCGTCCAGCAAGTTGATCGCCCAGGCCCGCAGCATCGCCGGCGACGGCAGCGTCGCGCGCGGCCTGAGCACCAGCGCGATTTCCCCGGCCGCCAGCGTGGCGGTGAGCTTCAATCCGCGTCCGGTCAGCCGCGGCGAGTACGCGCGTTTCGCCAGCGCTCACCAGCGTTCGCCGGCGCTGTGCCGCGAACGCGTGTCGCTGCTGCGGATGATCGCGCCGAAGGACTGGAAGGCGCCGGGCTTCGATCAGACCGAATCCGAACCGGTGGTGTGCGTGTCGATCGCCGACGCCGAGACGTATGCGCAGTGGTACAGCCAGCAGACCGGCCGCCGTTATCGCCTGCCGACCGCGGAAGAAGCGCAGCGCATGCCCGGCAGCAGCGGCCGCGCCCTGTCGATGTGGTCGGCCGATTGCGGCCGCAACTGCCAGCAGCGCCAGGTCGGCGGTAATTCCTGGCGCAGCGGGACGCCGCAGCGGCCGCTGAGCGCGGGGCGCGGGTACGACGACGTCGGGTTCCGCTTGGTGCGCGAACGCTGAGGTTGGGCGCGGAGCGAATCCCCCGCGCCTTTGGTTTTTCTGGACTTCGTATTGGCGCAGGGCGCTCGCCCCCTTTTTCAAAGTGGGCGACGATTGGCGCAGGTCGCTCCTGTGAAAGTGGGCGACGGCTGGCGCGGGTCGTCCCTGTGATCGAGCGCGTTACTCATCGCCCACTTTGAAAAAGGGGGCGAGCGCCCTGCGCAACTCCCTGCAACGCCATCCTCCACCGGCGCGGGGGATTACCCCCACATCGCCCGAACCCACGCCCGCCGTCGTCCCCTACAATCGAGCCCATGCGCTCGTCCAACCTGCAACGCCTGTTCCTCACCGGCCTTCTCACCCTGCTGCCGATCTGGCTGACCTGGGTGGTGGTCAAATTCGTGTTCGTGCTGCTCTCCGACACCAGCCGGCCACTGATCGGGCCGCTGCTCAACAATCTCGCCACGGCCTCGCCGCAAGCGCTGGGCTGGTTGAACGATCAGTGGGTGCAGACCGCCATCGCCCTGGCCGCGACGATCGGCGTGATCCTGCTGTCCGGCGCGATGGCGCGGCGCGTGGTCGGCCAGACCGTGCTGCGCTGGTTCGAGTCGCTGATCAAGCGCATCCCGCTGGCCAACACCATCTACGGCAGCGCACGGCAGTTGCTCGACATCCTGCAGACCAAGCCCGACGGCACCCAGCGCGTGGTGCTGGTGGATTTCCCGCACAACCAGATGAAGTCGATCGGCTTCGTCACCAAGGTCATGCGCGAGGAAGGCACCGGCCGCGAACTGGCCGCGGTGTACGTGCCGACCACGCCCAATCCGACCTCCGGTTATCTGGAAATCGTGCCGGTGGAACTGATCACCCCGACCGACTGGACCGTCGATCAGGCGATGAGCTTCATCATCTCCGGCGGCGCGGTGTCGCCGGCGACGATTCCCTTCTCCGCTCCCGCCGCCAGCGCGGCGACCGATACGGATACTCCCGCATGATGCCTGCCCTGGTTTCCGCGTTGCGCGCGGCGGCGGCCGCGACCGCGCTGCTGGCCGGCGCCGCCCTCGCCGCGCCGACCACGGCGCTGACGCCGCATCCGGTCAAGCTCGACGACGGCCGCAGCTTCAATCTCAACCTGCCCGCCAACCTGGACATCGTGCCGGTGGTGCAAGGCCTCAAGCGCGTGCGCTTCTTCGCCCGCAGCCCCGACGGCCGCCTGTTCGTCACCGACATGCACGATCTGAGCGACAACAAGCTCGGCCGCGTGTACGCGCTGGACGGCTGGGACGAGAAGACCGAGCGCTACACAAAGGTATCGGTGTATCTCGACAAGCTGCGCAATCCCAACAGCGTGGCGTTCTATACCGATCCGGCCGGGCAGTCTTGGCTGTACCTGGCCAACACCGACAAGCTGCTGCGTTATCGCTACCGCAACGGCGACCTCAAGCCGTCCTCGGAGCCCGAAGCGCTGGCGAGCTTTCCCGACTACGGCCTGAGCTACAAATACGGCGGCTGGCATCTGACCCGCACCCTGGCTTTCGGCGGCGGCAAGCTCTATGTCGCGGTCGGCAGCAGCTGCAATGCCTGCGTCGAGAAAGAAGACGTGCGCGCGGCGATCGTGCAAATGAACCCCGACGGCAGCCGCCGCCGCATCTACGCCAGCGGACTGCGCAACGCGGTCGGTCTGCTCTACCGCGACGGCAAGCTGTTCGCGACCAACCAAGGCTCGGACCACCTGGGCGACCAGAAGCCGGACGAAACCATGTTCGTGGTGCAGGACGGCGCGGACTATGGCTGGCCGTATTGCTATTACAGCAACGGCAAGGTTACGGCCGATCCCAAGTTTCCGCGCAAGAGCGGCTGCGCGAATGCGCCGAAGACGTTCTCGTATTTTCCCTCTCACGCTTCCGCACTCGGCTTCGGTTGGTTTCCGGCGAGCGACAACGGCCAGTTGCGCGATGAGTACGTGGTCGCGCTGCACGGCGCCAGCAAGCTCGCGCTCAATCACGGCTACCGGTTGGTGCGGGTCAAGGCCGATGGGCGCAGCGGCGGCGACTTGGTCACCGGCTTCCTGGCGAACGGCAAGGTGCTCGGCCGTCCCTGCGACGTGCTGCGCACCGGCCGCGACAGCTTCCTGTTCACCGACGACAAAAGCGGGGTGATCTACCGCGTGAGGCCGAAACGATGAGCGCAGGCGAATCCAGCATCCCCTTCGCCACCGGCGAAGGCACGCGTACCTTGCAGGATCGCTCGCTGCGATTGTTCATCGTGTTGTCGTCGTTCTTCTGCGTCAACGCCGCGCTGGCCGAGTTCATCGGGGTGAAGATCTTCGCCCTGGAAGACACGCTCGGGATCGCGCCGCTGCAATGGAATCTGTTCGGCCAGAGCGGTTCGCTGAACTTCACCGCCGGCACCTTGCTGTGGCCGGTGGTGTTCCTGATGACCGACGTCATCAACGAATTCTTCGGCCGTCGCGGCGTGCGCATGATTTCCTGGCTGGCGGCGATCCTGATCGCATACGGCTTCCTGTTCGCCTTCGCCGCGATCGCGCTGGCGCCGGCCGGCTGGTGGGTCAAGGCCGCGCAGGCGCAGGGCGTGCCGGACTATCAGGCCGCGTTCGCGGCGATCTTCGGCCAGGGCATGTGGAGCATCGGCGGTTCGCTGGTGGCCTTCATGCTCGGCCAGCTGATCGACGTGGCGGTGTTCCACCGCATCCGCAGCGTCACCGGCGACAAGCACATCTGGCTGCGCGCGACCGGCTCGACCGCGGTGTCGCAACTGGTGGACAGCTTCGTGGTGCTGTACATCGCCTTCGTGCTCGGCCCGCAGCACTGGCCGATCCCGCAATTCCTGGCGATCGGCTCGGTCAACTACGTCTACAAGATGCTGGCCGCGGTGGCGATGATCCCGCTGATCTATCTGCTGCGGGTGTGGATCCACGGCTACCTGGGCCATGCGCGGGCCAAGCAGTTGCAGGACGAGGCGGCGGCGGACTGAAGGCGCGCGGCCGGGCGCGCCGATCCGGCATTGACGCGCATAACCCGCATCGCGGGCGCTACCGCATGACCTTCGGCTCTTCCGCCCGCCCGCGGCGCGCGCGAGCCTGCCGGTCCATCCGTCCGGATCGCCTGCGACATGACCGCTTCCTCGCTCCGCCCGCGCGCCCGCGCGCGCTCGACCGTCTCCTTCCTCAGCCTCGCCCTCGCCGCCGCGCTGTGCCTGGCGGCGCCGGCGTTCGCCGCCGAACCGGCGCCGGCCGCGCCCAAGCTCACCGTGCAGACCAAGAGCCAGAAGCTCGACCGCCTGTACGAGCAGTACTGGGAAGAAAACCTCAAGCTCAACCCGTTGCTCGCCACCATGCAGGGCGATCCGCGCTACAACGACCAACTGCCGAACTTCGCCACCGCCGCGTTCCGCAAGCAGGACCGCGAGTTCACCCAGCGCTGGCTCAAGACGATCGAAGCGGTCGGCTCGCAAGGCCTGTCCGCGCAGGATCTGCTGAGCTACGAGATCTTCGTGCGCAGCGCCAGAATCGACCTGGAATCCGACCAGTACCCGACCTGGCTGCTGCCGATCAACCAGTTCTACAACTTCGCCGCCAGCGTCGCCCAGTTCGGTTCCGGCACCGGCGCGCAGCCGTTCAAGACCGTGGCCGACTACGAAAACTGGCGCGCCCGCGCCGGCCACGTGCCGGCGATCTTCGATCAGTTCATCGTCAACAGCCGCGAAGGCGTCAAGCGCGGCGTGGTCCAGCCCAAGTCGCTGATGGTCAAGGTGCTCTCGCAGCTCGACGCGCTGATCAAGGATCGCGCGGAAGACACCTTGTTCTGGAAGCCCATCGCCGGCCTGCCGGCCTCGTTCTCCGACGCCGACAAGGCGCGCTTGACCTCCGAATACCGCCGCGGCATCGACGGCGAGCTGATGCCGGCCTACCGCCGCCTGCGCGATTACCTGCGCGACGACTACATGAAGCACGCGCGCGACACCGACGGCCTGGGCGCACTGCCCGACGGCGAGGCCTGGTACGCGTTCAACGCGCGGCGCACCACCACCACCTCGATGAGCCCGGCGCAGATCCACCAGATCGGCCTGGACGAAGTCGCGCGCATCCACGGCGAGATGGACAAGGTCATCGCCGAGCTGAAGTTCAAGGGCACGCGGCCGGAGTTCTTCAAGTTCCTGCAGACCGATCCGCGCTTCGTGTTCAAGACCGAGGACGAACTGCTGACCCACTACCGCGGCCTGGAAGCGACCATCAACGCGAAAATTCCCGCGCTGTTCTCGCTGACGCCGAAGGCGCCGTTCGAAATCCGCGCGGTCGAAGCCTTCCGCGCGCAGTCGGCCGCGGGCGGCTCGTACATGCGCCCGAGCGGCGACGGCAGCCGGCCGGGCATCTTCTACGTCAACACCTACGACTTGCCCACGCGCAAGACCTGGGACGCGGAGGACTTGTTCCTGCACGAAGCGATCCCGGGCCATCATTTCCAGCTGGCGCTGCAGCAGGAGCTCACCGACCTGCCGAAGTTCCGCCGCTTCGGCAGCGAGATCGCGTTCTCGGAAGGCTGGGGCCTGTACGCCGAATCGCTGGGCAAGGAACTGGGCGTGTACCGCAATGCCTACGACTACTTCGGCTACCTGCAGAACGAGTTGTGGCGCGCGATCCGCCTGGTCGTGGACACCGGCCTGCACAGCAAGAACTGGACGCGCGAGCAGGTGATCGCCTACATGCTGGCCAATTCGGCCGAGAGCGAGACCCAGGCCACCGCCGAGGCCGAGCGCTACATGGCGATCCCGGCCCGGGCGCTGGCGTACAAGATCGGCGAGCTCAAGATCATGGAACTGCGCAAGCGCGCCGAGAAAGAACTGGGCGCGCGCTTCGACATTCGCGAATTCCATGCCGAAATGCTCAAGGACGGCTCGCTGCCGCTGGAAATCCTCGACAAGAAGATCGATCGCTGGATCGCGGCGAAGAAAGCCTGAGCCACGCGGCGGCGTCCGGCCAAGGCGTGAACGCGTCCCGCGGGCGCAGGGGGTGATCGAAACCCGCTGCGTTCGAAAGCCCCTCCCGCCCGAACGGAGAGGGGTTGAGCCCGCGCGGCGATCGGCGCCGGAGCGCGGACACCGCGCGCCCGGCGTCCGCGCCGGGCCGGGCTCCGGAGAGAACCGGGCTCCGGTTGCGGCTAACCTCCCCGCCCCCTCACCACCCGCACGGCATCGGCGCTACGATCAGCCGGCAGGGCACCCACAACGCGCCCCTGGCAGCGTCTCATGCACCTCGGAGCCTCATTGGATACCTACCGGATACGGCCGCCCAGCCGCCGTCCATCCGCCCAGACCGCCGCGCGAGAGGGTACAGAGCAGAAAAAATGTGACTGAAGCCGCATAATTGGGGGTTGCTGTGCCCACAGTCGCCGGCCCGGCCGGTGTTCGCCATCCCACTCAGCCACGGATTACGGATGTCTTCGATTACAGCGCTCCTGTTTCCGTTCACGTCCCGCGCCGCCCGGCGCGCGACCGCGTCCCGGGTCAAGACATCCGGCCGTTTCCTGGCTCTCGCGGCCCTGCTGTTGTGCGTTTCCGGTCTGGCCCAGGCGCAGGACTGGAGTTATCGCGTGCGCCCCGGCGACACCTTGTGGGACCTGGGCGCGCGCCATCTGAAAACCGGCATCAACTGGCGCCGGCTGCAGGAACACAACCGCATCGTCGATCCCTATCACCTGCCGCCGGGCACCAGCATGCGCTTCCCGATCGGCTGGCTGCGGATCGAGCCGGCCAAGGCGCGGGTGGTGGCGGTGCGCGGCGCGGTCAATGTGCTCGCCACCGATAAAACGCCAGGGGTGTTGGTCAGCGAAGGCATGCGCATCGGCATCGGCAGCCGTCTGGAAACCGGGCCCGGCGCCAGCGCGACCCTGGAATTCGCCGACGGCTCGCGGCTGATGGTCCAGGACAACAGCCGCGTGATGTTCGACGAACTCAGCAGTTACGGCAGCACCGGCATGGTCGATACGCGCATGCGCCTGCAGCGCGGCCGCACCAGCAACCGGGTGATCCCGGCCAAGGGCCCGGCCTCGCGCTACATCATCGAAACGCCGTCGGCGACCTCGAGCGTGCGCGGCACCCACTTCCGGGTCAGCGCCGGCGACGCGGACGGCGGCGACAGCGGCGCGATGGACGCGACCGAAGTGCTCGAAGGCAAGGTCCAGGTCGGCGCGCAGCGCGGCCAGGTCTTGGTGACCCCGGGCTTCGGCGCCGTCGCCGGCGCGGGCGCCGCGCCGTCGCAGCCGATCGAACTGCTGCCGGCGCCGACCCTGGCGCGCACGGCGACCCAACTCGAACAACTGCCGGCGACCGCGAGCTGGGCCGCGGTGCCCGGCGCGACCGCATACCGGGTCGAAGTGGTGCGCGACGACGCCCCGGAAGTGCTGCTGTTCGAAAGCCGCGTGACCGACACCCGCGTGCGCATCGACGACCTGCCCGCCGGCCGCCAGCGCCTGCTGGTGCGCGCGATCGCCGGCAACGGCCTGGGCGGCCGCGACAGCGCGCAAGTGTTCACCGTCAACGATCAACCGCTGCCGCCGCTGACCATCAGCCCGCTCGACGGCCAGGTCCTGCATCAGCCCAAGCCGCGCTTCGAGTGGGCGCGCGCGCAGGACGCCGAGCGCACGCGCCTGCAGATCGCGCGCGATGAGCACTTCGCCGAGCCGGTCGCGGACATGGAAGTCGGCGGCTTGCGCGCACGCCCCGAACAAGCCCTGCAAGCGGGTAGCTACTACTGGCGCGTGGCCTCGCGCGACGGCAACGGCCGCATCGGCCGTTTCGGCAACGCCCTGCCGTTCCAGATCAGCGATGCGCCGGTCGATCCCGGCCTGGAACCGCCGCAGGCGGCCAAGGGCCAGCTGACCCTGCGCTGGCAGAAAGGCGAGCCCGGTCAGCGTTATCGTGTGCAGATATCGCGCAAGGCCGACTTCTCGCAACTGCTGTTGGAACAGGTGGTGGACGTGCCGCAGATCGAACTCAAGCGCCCCGGCGGCGGAACCTGGCACGTGCGCGTGCAGACCATCGAAGACGACGGCTACGAAGCGCCGTACGGCCCCGCGCAGGAAATCCGCCTGCCCTGCCGCCTGTGCTACGCCGGCGGCGCGGCCGGCGCGGTGCTGTTGCTGCTGGCCTTATGAGCCCCATCGCACTGTCCAGGCTGATGCGTGGCGGTGCGGCCCTGTGCGCGGCCGGTCTGGCGGCGCTGCTGACCGTCAGCGGCGCGACCTGGCGCCTGGACGACTTCTTCTACGACCAACACCTGTCGAACTGGGGCTACGCGCCCGACGACGACGTGGTGATCGTCGCCATCGACGACCGCAGCCTCAACGAACTCGGCCAATGGCCATGGCCGCGCGACATCCACGCGCAGGTGCTCGACCGGCTGGGCTATGCCGGCGTGCGCGGCGTCGCCCTGGATCTGGTGCTGGCCGAAGCCGACCGCAGCGGCGACGACCACGACCTCGCCCTGGCCGCCTCGATGCGCCGGCTGGGCCGCGTCGCCCTGCCGGTGACCACCGCGCCGCTGCGCCAGAACGGCCCGCCGGTGGAAGTGCTGCCGACGCCGGTGATCGCCACCGCCGCCAACACCCTGGGTCACACCGACATCGAACTCGATGCCGAAGGCACCACCCGCGGCATGTACCTCAAGGCCGGCCTCGGCGATTCGCGCTGGCCGGCGCTGGGACTGGCCTTGATCGGCCTGGAACCGGGCGCCGCGCCCAACCCCCTGCCCGGATTGCGCCGGCCCGCGCTGGTGCAGGGCTCGCCTTACCAATGGACGCGCGACAACTACGTGCGCATCCGCTTCGCCGGCCCGCCGGGCACCTTCGGCCAGGTCTCGTATTCCGACGTGCTCAGCGGCCAGGTGCCGGCCGAACTGCTGCGCGGGCGCTGGGTGGTGATCGGCGTGACCGCGACCGGACTGGTGCCGCGCTACCTCACGCCGATGTCCGACGACGTGCGCATGCACGGCGCCGAGTACCAGGCCAACGTCATCGAAATGCTGTTGCACGATCGCGCGATCGTGCCGCTGTCGTCGTTCTGGCAAGCGCTGCTGGCGGCGGCGATGCTGTTGGCGGTGGTATCGCTGTTGCTGCTGTCGCGCTTCCAGCGGCCGCTGCTGATCACCGGCGCGGCGGCGCTGCTGACCGCGGCCGGCAGCGTGATCGTGCTGCGCCTGGGCAACCTGTGGTTTCCGCCGGCGGCGGCGATCGTGATGATCGCGCTGGCGTATCTGGCCTGGATGGTCGGCCACCTGCGCCACTGGCGCCGCGAAGCCAACCTCGACACCCTGACCCGGCTCGGCAACCGCCGCCGTTTCGACCACGTCCTGCAGCGCGAACTGGCCAGCGCCCGCCGCACCCGCGCGCCGATGTCGCTGGCGTTGATCGACGTGGATTACTTCAAGGCCTACAACGATTCGGTGGGCCATCGCGCCGGCGACAAGCTGCTGCAGAAGATCGCCGAGATCATCGCCTCGCACGCGCGCCGCCCGCGCGATCTGGCCGCGCGTTTCGGCGGCGACGAATTCGCGGTGATCCTGCCCGACACTCATGTCGAAGGCGCCGCGCGCGTGGCCGACATGATCCTGGCCGACATGCGCAAGCTCGATGCGCGTTATGGCCAGGGCGAAGACCAGAAGGTGAGCCTGAGCATCGGCTTGTACACCTGCGTTCCGGGTGTGCACACGCATGTGCGGACGTTGTTCGACGGGGCGGACGCGGCGTTGTATCGCGCCAAGGAGAATGGGCGCGATCGGCGCGAGGCGGCGCGGTTGGGCGAGTTGTGATCGGCGCTTGAGTTCGGCTTAACTGCGCCACTAACCCATGCTGTAGCGATCACGACGAGCGAAGCGTTGCTGGGCCTTCGCTCAGCCGTTGCCGTTGCCGTTGCCGTTGCCGTTGCCGTTGCCGTTGCCGTTGCCGTTGCCGAGATTTTGCTTTGCCTCAGCTTTGCTTTGTCTCGGCCTTGCTTTGCTGTGCGCTCGGCTTTGCTGTTGCTTTTGCTGGGCGCCGCTTGTAACTCGCGA
>NZ_JAGGRI010000030.1 GCF_018612875.1 Lysobacter sp. ISL-50
TCTCGCGAGTTACTAGCGGCGCCTAGCAACGACAACAACAAAAGCAAAACCGAAGCCGAAGCCGAAGCCGAGGCACGACACAGCAAAGCGAAGCCGAGGCAAAGCAAAATCTCGGCAACGGCAACGGCAACGGCAACGGCAACGGCAACGGCAACGGCAACGGCAACGGCAACGGCAACGGCAACGGCAGTGCGAGGGCGCGGCGCCCGCAAAACAGGCAAACGCACACGCAGAAGCAGCGGCAAGATCGCCGCTGCTTCTGCAAATTCAAGTGTTATTTCCCGCCGAAGCCAATCGAAATGTGGCGCCTGCCCAGCCAGCAACCCTCAGCCGAACAACGACACGCCCGGCACCAGCCACAACGAAAATCCGGCCAAGGTAGAGCCGATCACCGTAGCCGCCACGACATCGCTCGGGTAATGCAAGCCAAGCACCACCCGCGACGCCGCGATGCTCGCGGTGAACGGAATCAACAGCCACGCCAGCACCGGGTAATGCGCCATCGCCACCAGACTGAAAGCCACCGCGTGCAAGGTGTGCCCCGAGGGAAAACTGAACTCGTCCAGCGGCGCGACCCAGGCGTGGATGCGTTGATCGGAGGCGAACGGACGCGGGCGCCGCGTCCAGCGCTTGAGCAGCTTGTACAACGCCAACGCGATCACCCCGGTCGCCGCCAGATGCGCGGAGGCGCGCAGGCCGTCGTAACCGTCCACGAGGATCAACGCCGCCATCAGCGCATACCAGAACACGCCGTCGCCCAAGCGGCTGACCGCGGCGAAGTAAGCGCGCGAGCTGCTGCGTTCGCCAAGACGATTGGCGCGCAGGCACCAACCCGATTCGCCGGCGATCAGACGTTTGCGCAAAGGCAACCGGTTCATAAGACCTCCTGCTTGGGTTTGGTTTCGTCGTTCAATCGTCGCAACGCGCCGCGGCCAGTCGCATTGCGCTCGGCCAGACCGTGGAGCAGGGCATCGAAATCGGCCGCGACCTGTTGCGGGCGCAGGCCGCTGATCGCTTCGCGGCCTGCGCGGGACATTCCCGCGCGCAAGGCGTCCTGGCTGCCGATGCGCGCCGCCGCGCGGATGAAACCGGCGTCGTCGCCGTCGGCGATCGCCGCGCCGTGCAGGCCGTCGCGCAGGTGCTCGTGCGCGGCGCCGTAGTCGAAGGCCACCGTCGGCACGCCGCTGGCCATCGCTTCCAGGGTCACGTTGCCGAAGGTTTCGCTGTGGCTGGGAAACAGGAACATATCGCCGCTGGCGAAATGCTCGGCCAGCACTTCGCCGCGTTTGAGTCCGCAGAAAATGAAGTCGGGATTGTCGCGCTGCAGTTTTTCCCGCGCCGGGCCGTCGCCGACCCAGACGAAGCGTGCCTGCGGGCGCTGCTGCTGCAAGGCGCGGAACGCGCGCACGGCCAGGTCGAGATTTTTTTCCGGCGCGATCCGGCCGACATAGATCGCGGCGAAACCATCGTCGTCCAGGCCCCATTCGCGGCGCAGCGCGGCGTTGCGGCGGCGCGGGTCGAACAGTTCGGTATCGACCGCGCGCGGCAGCCGCACCACGTCTTCGAAGCCGCGCGCGCGCAGGAACTCGGCCAGCTCGCGAGTCGGCACCAGGGTCGCGTCGGCGCCGTTGTGGAAGCGGCGCATCCACGCCAGCGCGGTGCCGACCAGGAACGGCGCGCCGTAGTCGCGCATGTATTCGTCGAAGCGGGTGTGGAAGCCGGTCGCGGCGGGAATGCCCAGGCGCCGCGCCGCTTTCAAGGCCGAGCCGCCCAGCGGGCCTTCGGTGGCGACGTAGATGGCGTCGGGGGTGTCGCGCGTCCAGGCCTGGATCAGGCGGCCGGCGCAGGGCAGGCCGAAGCGCAGGCCGGGGTAGCGCGGCAGCGGCAGGCCGCGCACCAGCAATTCGTGAGCCTCGCCGTCGCCGCCGCCGTCGGCGTCCTGGCGCGGACGGACCAGATCGACCTGATGACCGCGGGCGCGCAGACCCCGCTCCAGACCTTGCACGGTCAGGGCGACGCCGTTGATTTCCGGCGGGTAGGTCTCGGTGACGATCGCGTAGCGCATTGCGCGGCTCCGGGTTTGAGCAATCCTGGGCGCGCGCCATGTCCTGGCGGTTGCGGCGGGATGACGCGCGGATGACCGCGGCCTGGGTAACCGTTTTCATTCGATCCGGTCACGCAATCGCGGCGAAAACCGCCTGATCGGCGCCGAGTCAATAGCGCCGCGGGCAGCGCATATTCCGGAGTGTTAACAAGCCGATCCCTACAATCGCCCGGTTTATCCAATCCGAAGGTGCGCGCTTGCAGCGACGCGAAGTACTCAAGGCGGGGCTCAGCCTGCCGTTGGCCGGTCTGGCCGGCGGCGGTCTGGGATCGGTCTGGGCGGCGACCGGACCGGGGCAGGCGTTCGCCGCCGACACCGTGCCGGCGCTGGCGCGCGCGCTGGCGGCCAGGCCTTATCGGCCAGCCGACGCGGATCTGCCGCAGGCGCTGGCGCGGATCAAGTACGACACCTGGCGCGATATCCGCTTCGACCCGGCGCAGGCGCTGTGGAAGTCGGAGCGGCTGCCGTTCCAGCTGCAGTTCTTCCACCGCGCGTTCTTGTTCAAGCAGCGCGTGGACATGCACGTGGTGCGCGGCGGCGTCGCCGTGCCGGTGGTGTATACGCCGAAGATGTTCAGCTTCGGCCAGGCGCCCAGGCCGGCGCAGGACGATCTGGGCTTCGCCGGTTTCCGCGTGCATGCGCCGATCAATCGCGCGGATTATTTCGACGAAATCTGCGCGTTCCTGGGCGCGAGCTATTTCCGCGCGGTTGCCAAGAACCTGCTGTACGGCCTGTCCGCGCGCGCGCTGGCGCTGAACACCGGCGCCGGCGACAACGAAGAGTTTCCGGCCTTCACCGGGTTCTGGATCGAACAGCCGGCGTCGAGCGCGAAGCAGATCGTCGTGCACGCGCTGCTGGACAGCCCGAGCGTGGCCGGCGCGCTGCGCTTCGTCATCACGCCCGGCGTCGAAACCGTGTTCGATACGCAACTGCGTCTGTATCCGCGCGTGGCCTTGAGCCGCGTGGGCATCGCGCCGCTGACCAGCATGTATCACTTCGATGCGACCGATCGCGTCGGCATCGACGACTTCCGCCCGGCCGTGCACGATTCCGACGGCCTGGCGATGCACAACGGCGCCGGCGAACAGATCTGGCGGCCGCTGCACAACCCGCCCAGCCTGCAGGAAAGCGCGTTCCAGGATCGCCGCCCGCGCGCGTTCGGACTGATGCAGCGCAAGCGCGCGTTCGCCGATTACGCCGACAGCGAGGCGCATTACGAGCGCCGTCCGAGCGCCTGGGTGGAGCCGGTAGGCGACTGGGGCGAAGGCGCGGTGCACCTGATCGAGATCCCGACCAAGGACGAATACCAGGACAACATCGTCGCTTTCTGGCGCCCGCGCGCGCCGCTCGCGGGCGGGCGCGAGCATCGCTACGACTATCGTCTGCACTGGTGCGCCAAACATGCCTGGACGCCGTCGCTGGCGACGGTCGCGCGCACCCGCATCGGCGCCGGCGGCAACGGCGCGCGGTTGGTGGTGATCGACCTGGAAGGCGGCGGCCTGTCCAAACTGGCCGCCGACGCCGCGCCGCGCGCGGTGGTGTGGGCGTCGGCGGGCCGAATCGCCAACGCCGTCGCGCATGCCAACCCCGGCACCGGCGGATGGCGCGTATCGTTCGAACTGCAACCCGGGGATGCGCGCACGATCGAATTGCGCGCGGTGCTGGAAGACGGCGCCGGTCCCCTTTCCGAAACCTGGCTTTATCGTTGGACTGCATGAACGCAACTGTCACTCCCCCGAAACGACCGGCCTCCGTACCCTACGAGGCGCTGCCCCCGGAATCGCCGATGACGATGCCGGTGCAATCGCTGCGCGTGGGCGAGCGTCCGAAAGGCCGCCTGCCCAGCGCGCCCAACGCCATGGCCTGGCGCCGCCTGTACGTGATCGGCGGCGCCGCGGTGCTGACCCTGGTCGCGGCGTACCACATCCTGCGCGTGCTCTACGTCGGCGGCCTGAGCCTGCTCGAAGCGTTGCTGCTGATGTTGTTCGTGCCCTTGTTCGCCTGGATCGCGCTGGCCTTCGCCAGTTCCTTCGCCGGCTTCATCCTGATCCTGTCGCGGCGGCGCTGGCGCTTCGGCCTCAGGCAGGGCGGCGAATTGCCGGAACTGCACGAGCGCACCGCGCTGCTGATGCCGACCTACAACGAAGATCCCGAGCGCTTGATGGCGGGCTTGCAGGCGATCTACGAATCCGTCGCCGCCACCGGCCAGCTCGACCGTTTCGATTTCTTCATCCTCAGCGACACCACCAAGGAACCGGTGCGCCAGGCCGAAATCCGCGCGTTCAACGCCTTGCGCGAGCGCACCGGCGGCCACGACCGCATCTTCTACCGGCGCCGCAAGAACAACGCCGAACGCAAGGCCGGCAATATTTCCGAATGGGTGCGCCGCTTCGGTTCGGCCTATCCGCACATGCTGATCCTGGACGCCGACAGCCTGATGACCGGCGAGGTCATCGTGAAGCTGTCCGGCGCGATGGAGCGCAACGCCGATGTCGGCCTGATCCAGACCCTGCCGATGATCGTCAACGGCCAGACCTTGTTCGCGCGCATGCAGCAGTTCGCCGGGCGCGTGTACGGCCCGGTGATCGCCTACGGCATCGCCTGGTGGCACGGGGCGGAGAGCAACTACTGGGGCCACAACGCGATCATCCGCACCCAGGCCTTCGCCGATCACGCCGGCCTGCCGGAACTGCGCGGCTACAAGCCCTTCGGCGGCACCGTGCTGAGCCACGATTTCGTCGAGGCCGCGTTCATGCGCCGCGGCGGCTGGGCCCTGCACATGGTGCCGGGACTGGTCGGCAGCTTCGAGGAAGGCCCGCCGTCGCTGACCGACATGCTGGTGCGCGACCGTCGCTGGTGCCAGGGCAATCTGCAGCACGGCGCGGTGGTTTCGGCCAAGGGCCTGCACTGGATCAGCCGCATGCACATGGCCATGGGCATCGGCCATTACTTCACCGCGCCGATGTGGGCGATGCTGATGCTGGTCGGCCTGATCATTCCGCTGGACCGGGTCGATTACTTCAAGTGGCAGAGCATCCGCCTGCCGGGTTTCTCGCCCAGCGCGTACTGGCGCGACCAGGACCCCGACCGCGTGCTGTGGGTGTTCGTGGCGACCATGGCGGTGCTGCTGGCGCCGAAATTCATGGCCTTCCTGGCGATGCTGACCGACCGCGAGACCCGTCGCGGCTGCGGCGGCGCGATCCGCGCCTTCGTCAGCATGATCTTCGAAACCCTGTTGGCGGCGTTGATGGCGCCGATCACCATGTACGTGCAATCGCGCGGCGTGGCCGAAGTGCTGGCCGGCAGGGACTCGGGCTGGGAATCGCAGCGCCGCGACGACGGCAGCCTGCCGCTGTCGGGCCTGATCCGCAGTTACGGTGGCCTGACCTTGTTCGGATTGATGATCGGCGCGATGGCCTACGTGATCTCGCCGCCGCTGGCGGCGTGGATGTCGCCGGTGATCATCGGCCTGGTCATCTCGATCCCCGTGGTCGCCTTCACCTCGGCCAAGGCCCCGGGCCAATGGCTGCGCAGGATCGGCATCTTCCGCATTCCGGAAGAAATCACCCCGCCGCCGGTGCTGGTGCGGGCGAAGCAGTTGCGGATCGAGGCGGCGCAGCGGTCTTCGAGTTGAGGCAGTGGCGTCGCCGTATGGGCGGCGTCGAATTACGAATGCCGGCGAGTCGGGCGGATACGCTTTCGCCAGGACCATGCTCGAATTGTTGCGTGACCGTGTGTTGCGCCGCGCATTGCCGCGCGAGTCTGATCCGGAAAGTTTTGCTTGGCATGCCGAAAATACCGGCCTCATCTGCTTGAGACACGATGTGCTTTCAGTGCTTGGAATTCGCGTCATCGATATTGACGCTTGAACAAAGCGGCTAACGGTAAGTGATTTGCAAGCATCTTTTCTCATGAAGAAATCGGCATCTTCCTGATCGAAGCTGTCGTCGCCACTTGACGATGCGACTCGCGACGCAGAATCATCGGGCAACGGTTGGCCGTTGATGGGTCCAACTCGCACGGGTGTGATACGCGGTGGAATCAGCGAGACAGGGAGCGTCGATGAGCAATGCCGACCGAACGCGCTGGCCGAGCGAAGGCCGTATCGAATGGGCTCGCGATGCTGCGTTGTTGCGGGATCTCGCGATCAGCAACGAGCGGATCAGACGTGAACTTGGGCCGCCGTCGCCGGACGATTTACAGGTGCAGGCAAAGCGCAGGCCGGCAAGAGCGCGTTCGACTTCGAGCTTGGATCACGGATTAAAGGAGAACGACACCATGAGGCTGCGCGATGTTGCCGCCATAGCCGTGATGACGACCGGACTGAGCGGCTGCGAAGCCTCTCCACCGGCGGCCCAACCTCAACCGGCCGCGTCCGCGTCGGAGCGAGTGGAAAAGATCGGATCGCTCGGGTCGCAATACAAGCAGGGCATGGCCTATGGGCCTTTCCGGAAATTGCTGGTGGCCGACGGCTGGAAGCCAGACGCGAATCTGGACGAGTGCCTGCTGTTGACGGTTGGAGACGACTACAAAAAAACTTGCGAAACCCCGGCTACATCCGGCGCCTGCGACACCTGCAAGGAGTTCAGGGAAATCGAAGCCTGCACCGATGATGGCTATTGCTATATGACCTTCTCCGGTCATGGCGCCAAATTGAACATCAAAGCCTACGGAGACATCCTGAGATTGAGCAAGGACGGGTCCGAGCCGATTGTCCAAGAGTGGAAACTGACAGCCGAATAGTTTTCGCGGTGGCCACAAGGAGGTGCGTTAATGACGAATGTATTGGGCGATCTGATCAGCAAGGGAGAGGGCGACTACAACTCCTACAACAAGGGCACGGCGAGAGGGCGGATCGTCGGCGCGGATCAGCCGATCGATCTGGGACAGATGACGATAGCGGAGATCATGCGCAGGCAATCGCTTGCGCCCGGGGATCCGGACAGGTTGTTCGCGGTCGGGAAGTATCAGGTCATCCCCGATACCATGCGCACGACGATCAGAGAGTTGGGCGTGGACCCCGCGGAAAAATACACGCCGGAAAATCAAGAAAAAATGTTCGCGGATCACCTGATCAAGGTCAAGCGCCCGAACATCTACAAGTACATAGCCGGCGAGCAGGGCGCTACGCTGCGCGGGGCGCAAAAGGCGGCCTGCCTGGAATGGGCGAGCGTGGAAGACCCCGACAATCCGGGGCATGCATACGCGCTCTATGAAAGGCATGGCAATGCGATGCACACAACCGCTGCCCAAGTCGCTGTGGCATTGGATGCGATGCGGGAGCAATACAAAGCCAGCATCGAAAAGGGCATGTCGCCTGATGCGGCCTGGCAGCACGTTGCAGTCGGCGAAGCCTCCGCGACGCAATGGAAGGGGATTCCCTATGCGATTTCCGATCCTCGCCCTCTCGGTCTGGGCGATCGCAACAACGATGTTCGTGCGTTGCAAGAACATCTGAATCGGCTGGGCGTCACCGATGCGCAGGGGCGCGTCATTGACGCCGATGCCCAGTACGGTCGAAACACCCATGACGCGGTCGCCGCCTTTCAGCGTCAACACGGGATATTGCCTTCGGGTATCGCCGATGCGGCAACTCTCATTGCCGTACAGGTTAGCGTTAACGTCGCCGGCCCGTTTCATGAGATGCAAACATTCCAACCGCCTGGCGCGCGCAACGATTGGATGCAGACCGACGATCACGGTCTTCCGAACTATCTGCGTGGGGCTGGGGTTCCTCTGCATGAGCGCCACACACGGGAAGCGAGCGCAGACGGCGTACTGAAAATAGGCGAGCGCGGTCCCGAGGTGGCGAAGCTTCAAGAGAGCCTGATCCAGCTGGGCATCAACGACCACGTCAAGATCCCAATCAAGCCGGACGGCGTATTCGGACCCGATACGCAGCGTGCGGTGCAGGCATTTCAGCTGTGGCATGGAACAGAGCAAGTCGATGGCATCGCCGATCGGCAGACCTTGATAGCGATCAATACGCAGGCCGGGCTGGCGTTGATCCAGCGCGCGACGGATCAGCTCCAGGACCTTCCGACGCGGGACTTCGCCGCCAACGTCAATCTCGGTGCGAAGATCGATCCTCAGGCTGGGGCTGATGCTCGTGGACCGGATGGGATATCGAATGCGGCAACGCCTGCGCTTTCCGAGCCGGCTCCGGTGACTGAGCCGGCGCAACGTGAATCCGCTTCGGACGTGTCGCAATTATCGAGCGAAGACCTGGCGATGTTCGCGAAGATCCGAGCGGGCGCAGCGGGGGCCGTGTCCGATGAGACCGTGGCGTGGGCGATGCTGGCCGCCAAGCGCAACGGTATTCCCGACGCGGATCGTGTGGGACCGATCGGGGTCGCCGACGGGATGTTGTGGGTCGGCGGTACCGTTCCGGGCTATCACACCGGCGTGTCGGCTACCCAGCCGCCTCCGGCGATGCAGGACACCTTGCGGGAAACGCAGGCGTTCAACCGACAGCGCGATCAGCAAGCGACACAGCGTTCACCGGACGATCCCAGCCAAGGGCCACGCATGTAACGATTGCTGGGTGTAGTTCAGGTGATCCGCTTGCGCCTTTGGCACAGCGGTTCTTGAGCTGAGTCACGAATCCGAAGACGCAACGACGATGGGCACGGATATCCTTGCGCTATGAGCCATGACCTCCCCACCGCACCCGACCCCGCACTAAGCCATGTCGTCGGCGCCACCGCGCCGCCGCTGTTGGAGGAAACCATCGGCGCGATGCTCGCGCGGGTGGCGGCGACCTGGCCCGAGCGCGAGGCGCTGGTGGTGCCGCCGCAGGGCGTGCGCCTGAGTTGGAGTGCGTTCGATGCGGCGGTCAGCCGGTTGGCCGCGGGGTTGCTCAAGCTCGGGCTGGCGCCGGGCGATCGTATCGGCGTGTGGTCGCTCAACCGCGCGGAGTGGGTGTTGCTGCAGTTCGCCAGCGCGCGTGTCGGCTTGATCCTGGTCAATATCAATCCGGCCTATCGCACCCATGAGCTGGAATACGCCTTGAATCTGGTCGCGTGCCGGGCGCTGGCGATCGTGCCTTCGTTCAAGACCTCGCACTATCTGCAGATGCTGCGCGAACTGGCGCCGGAGTTGGACGCGCATCCGCCCGGTCTGTTGCGGTCGCGGCGGTTGCCGGACCTGCGCCACGTGCTGTCGATGGGGCCGGGCGAGCCGCCCGCGGGCACGCATGCGTTCGATGCGGTCGCGGCTTGCGACGATGCCGATGCGCATGCGCGGCTGCGCGAAGTGGCGGCGCTGTTGTCGCCGGACGACGCGGTCAATATCCAGTTCACCTCCGGCACCACCGGCGCGCCGAAGGGCGCGACGCTGACGCATCGCAACATCGTCAACAACGGTTTCTTCGTCGGCGAGGCAATGCGTTTGAGCGAGCACGACCGGCTGTGCATTCCGGTGCCGTTCTATCACTGCTTCGGCATGGTCCTGGGCAACATGGCCTGCGTCACCCACGGTGCGTGCATGGTGATTCCCGGCGAAGGTTTCGACCCGCTGGTCGCCTTGCGCACCGTCGCCGAAGAGCGCTGCACCGGTCTGCACGGCGTGCCGACGATGTTCATCGGCGAGCTGGAGCATCCGCGATTCGGCGAGTTCGATCTGTCGAGCCTGCGTACCGGGATCATGGCCGGTTCGAACTGCCCGATCGAGGTGATGAAGCAGGTGGTCGAGCGTATGCACATGCAGCAGGTCACCATCGCCTACGGCATGACCGAGACCAGTCCGGTCAGTTTCCAGACCGTGCCCGCCGATCCGCTGGCGCGGCGCGTGGATTCGGTCGGGCGCGTGCATCCGCATGTCGAAGTGCGCATCGTCGACGAACACGGCGCCACCGTGCCGCGCGGCGAAATCGGCGAACTGCTCACGCGCGGCTATTCGGTGATGCAAGGCTATTGGGGCGATCCCAAGCGCAGCGCCGAAGCCATCGACGCCGAGGGCTGGATGCACACCGGCGACCAGGCCGTCATCGACGCGGACGGTTATGCCCACATCGTCGGGCGCCTGAAAGACATGCTGATCCGCGGCGGCGAGAACGTGTATCCGCGTGAGATCGAGGAATTCCTCTACGCCCATCCGGCGATCGCCGACGTGCAGGTGTTCGGCGTGCCCGACGCGAAGTTCGGCGAGGAAGTGTGCGCATGGATACGTCTGGCCGAAGGCGCGAGTTTGGATGCCGAGGCCGTGCGCGCGTTCTGCCAGGGCCGCATCGCCCAGTACAAGATTCCGCGCTATATCGAGTTCGTCGATAGCCTGCCGATGACGATCAGCGGCAAGCCGCAGAAGTTCCTGATGCGCGAGCGGATGGCCGAGCGCCTGGCGGCGGCCGCGGGCGACGGCTGAGCGCCGCCGCGTCCTCGCGGCCTCAAGCCGCCAGCAGCCTCAATACGATGCCCAGCCCCGCCATATCCTGCGGCTCGCCTTCCAGGTCGGCGCGCACCAGCGGCCGCGATTCCAGCCAGCGCTTGGACACGGTCAGGGTCAGCGTGTTGCCGTCGGCATGCGCGTCGAGCTGCGGGATCGGATCGGATTCGTGCGCGCGGTGCAGCAGTACCGCCAGGCGCAGCAGGGCCGAACTGCGCCGCACCGCGGCGAGCAGTCGGTCGGGCAGGGCGTCGAAGGCGTTCTTCGGAATGCCTCGGCGGTGCGTGCGCACCAGCGCGGCCAGGAACTGCTGTTGCTGGCGCGAGAAGCCGGAGATGTCCGAGTTCTCGATCACGTAGGAGCTGTGCACGTGGTACTGGCTGTGGGCGATCACCAGCCCCAGCTCGTGCAGGCGCGCGGCGCGGATCAGCATCAGGCGGTCGTCGGCGTCCAGGTTCCAGGCCTTGGCGACCTGGTCGAACAGACGCAGCATGGTCGCTTCCACGCGCGCGGATTGTTGTTCGTCGATGCCGTAGCGCTTGACCAGCGCCTTGACCGCCGCGTCGCGCGGATCGTCGGCGCCGCCGCGACCGAGCATGTCGTACAGCACGCCCTCGCGCATCGCCGCCTTGCTGATGGCCATGCGCTGCAGGCCCAGCACGTTGAAGGCGGCTTCCAGGATCAGGATGCCGCCGGCGATCACCGGCCGGCGGTCGGCGGACAGGCCGGGCAGGTCGATGGCCTCGATGCGGTCGGCCTGCAGCAGGCGGTCGCGCAGCAGCGGCAGGGCTTCGGCGGTGACCGCGCCCTTGGTCAGCTTCATCGCCGCGCAGATTTCGCCGATGGCCTTGTTGGTGCCCGACGATCCCAGCGCCTCCTGCCAGCCCAGCGCGCGGTAGGTGCCGGCGAATTGCTGGAACTCGGCCGAGACCTCGGTCAGCGCGTCGCGCCATTTCTTCTTGCTGAGCTTGCCGTTCTCGAAGAAGCGGCGGGTGGTGGCGATGCAGCCGACCTGCAGGCTTTCGCGCTCGATCGCCTCGAAGCCGCTGCCGATGATGCATTCGGTGGAACCGCCGCCGATGTCGATGACCATGCGCCGCTCGCCCGGCTTGGACGGCTGGGCGTGGGCGATGCCCAGGTAGATCAGGCGCGCTTCTTCGCGGCCGGACACGACTTCGATGGCATGGCCCAGCGCCGATTCGGCCGGCATCAGGAAGGCTTGCGGCGCGGCCAGGCGGCGCACGGTGTTGGTGGCGATCGCCCGCACGTGCTGCGGCGGTACGTCGCGGATGCGCTGGCCGAAGCGCGACAGGCAGTCCAGCGCGCGCTGGCGCACTTCCGGCGCCAGGCCGCCCTTGCGGTCCAGGCCTTCGGCCATGCGCACGGTCTCACGCAGGCGATCGACCGTGCGCAGCTGGCCCAGCACGTACCGCGCGACCACCATGTGGAAACTGTTCGAGCCCAGATCGACGGCGGCGAGCAGGTCGCCGTCCTGGAGCGGCAGGCGGGTGGTCGGGAAAATATTATTCATGCGCGGAAGTTTGGGTCATCCGCACAATTTGGCCAACAGCGTGGACTGTGCCGAGTGCGGCATCGCGCCTTCGGCCGGGGTCAGGCGCTGATAGTCGCCGTCGGCCCGCAGTTCCCAGGAATTGAGGTTGTCGGCCAGGTAGTTGGCCAGCGCTTCCTCGTAGACGCGCCCGCGCAGATCCGAATCCAGGATCGGAAAGCCGGTTTCCACGCGCCGCAGCAGGTTGCGTTCGAGCCAGTCGGCGCTGGAGCAGAACAGGTCCGGCGCGCCGTCGTTGGCGAACCAGTAGACGCGGTGGTGTTCGAGGAAGCGGCCGACGATCGAGCGCACCCGGATGTTCTCCGACACGCCTTCCACGCCCGGGCGCAGGGTGCAGGCGCCGCGCACGATCAGGTCGATGTGCACGCCGGCCTGCGAGGCCTGGTACAGCGCGCGGATCACCTGCGGCTCGTTGAGGGCGTTCATCTTGGCGACGATGCGCGCCGGCTTGCCGGCCCGCGCGTGCCTGGTTTCGCGGTCGATGCGCTTGAGCACGCCGGCATGCAGGGTGAACGGCGATTGCAGCAGGCACTTGAGCTTGAGCGACGGCGCCAGCCCGGACAGCTGCTGGAAGATCATGTGCACGTCGTTGCCGATATCCGGATCGGCGGTGATCAGGCCGAAGTCGGTGTAGGCGCGCGCGGTGCCGCTGTGGTAATTGCCGGTGCCCAGGTGAGTGTAGCGCTTGAGCTTGCGGCCTTCGCGCCGCACGATCA
Organism: Lysobacter sp. ISL-50; assembly: GCF_018612875.1. Taxonomy (GTDB): domain Bacteria; phylum Pseudomonadota; class Gammaproteobacteria; order Xanthomonadales; family Xanthomonadaceae; genus Lysobacter. The sequence goes on from NZ_JAGGRI010000030.1 coordinate 12,773, forward strand.
GCAGCATCTTGGCGTGGGTCTTGTAGCCCACCACGCCGTACACGACCTGCACGCCGGCTTCCTGCAGGCGGTCGGCGAGGCCCAGGTTGGCTTCCTCGTCGAAGCGCGCGCGCAGCTCGACCACCACGGTCACGTCCTTGCCGTTGCGCGCGGCCTGGACCAGTTGTTCGACGATCGGCGAATCCTTGCCGGCGCGATACAGGGTCTGCTTGATCGCGAGCACGTTCGGATCTTCGGCGGCCTGGCGGATCAGTTCCAGCACCGGCGCGAACGAATCGAAGGGGTGGTGCAGCAGCACGTCGCCGTCGGCGACGGTGTCGAACAGCGTCTCCACCCCGGGCAGCACGCGCTGCTGGTAGGGCGGGAATTTCAGCTCCGGGCGCTGCACCAGATCGTAAACCTGGATCACGCGATTGAGATTGACCGGGCCGTTGATGCGGTACACCGCGTTTTCGGGCAGGTCGAAATTCTCCAGCAGGGTGCGCACGATCGGCTTGGGGCACTGCTCGGCGATTTCCAGCCGCACCGCGCGCAGGTAGCCGCGGCCGATCAGCTCGTCGCGCAGCGCCAGGGCGATGTTGTCGACTTCTTCCTCGTCCACCAGCAATTCGGAATTGCGCGTGACGCGGAACTGGTACGCGCCCTTGACCTCCATGCCCGGGAACAGCTCATCGACGAACGCCGACAGCACCGAGGACAGGAACACGAAGTCGTGCTTGCCCCCGGAGACGTTCTCCGGCAACTGGATGATGCGCGGCAGCGAGCGCGGCGCGCGCACGATGGCCAGGTTGCCGGCGCGGCCGAACGCGTCCTTGCCCTTGAGCACGACGACGATGTTGAGCGATTTGTTGAGGATCTTCGGGAACGGATGCGCCGGGTCCAGGCCCAGCGGCGACAGCACCGGCATGATCTCGTCGCGGAAATACGCGCGCAGCCAGCGGGTCTGGCGCGCGTTCCAGGAGTTGCGGCCCAGCACGCGCACGCCCGAATCCTGCAGCGCCGGGCGCAGCACGTCGTTCCAGCATTCGTACTGCGCCTTGACCAGTTCGGCGGCGCGGTCGTGGATGCGCGAGAGCACCGTCTGCGGCGCCAGCCCGTCCGGGCCCGGCGCCAGGCCCAGGTCCTGCGCGTGGCGCAGGGTGCCGGCGCGGATTTCGAAGAATTCGTCCAGGTTGGTGCAGGAGATGCACAGGTACTTGAGCCGCTCCAACAGCGGCACCTGCGGGTCCTGGGCTTGCGCCAGCACGCGGAAATTGAAGTCCAGCTGCGACAGTTCGCGGTTGAAGTACAGCGAGCTGTCGCGCAGCGGATCGGTGTCGAGCGTGGTTTCCGTCATCGCATTCATGGCGCGGCTGCTTCGATCCTGTGCGGTCTGTTCAACGGGTCAATCGGAGGGATGCTGCAAGGTTTGCTGTAAATCCGCGTGATGCGCGGCGTCGGGGCCGGTATCGGCGAAGCCTTCGTTGTAGGCATCGCGGCGGCGGATGCGGTCCACGCCGAAGTGGCAGGCGAAGGTGCTGCCGCGGCCGACTTCGCTGGCGATCTCCAGCCGCGCGCCGTGCAGGTGCAGCACGTGCTTGACGATCGACAGGCCCAGGCCGGTGCCGCCGCTTTCGCGCGAACGGCTGGTGGAGACGCGATAGAAGCGCTCGGTGATGCGCGGCAGGTGCGCGGCCGGAATGCCGTAGCCGCTGTCCACCACTTCCAGCACCGCGCCGCGCGCGATGCCGGCGCTTTCCGGGCGGAAGCGGATGCGGATGGTGCCGCCGGCCGGGGTGTAGCGGATGGCGTTGCCGACCAGATTGGAGAACGCGCTGTGCAGTTCCTTGTTGGAACCGAACAGGTCCACGCCGGCCAGATCGTCCATGGCGATCTCGTGCCGGCCCTGGCTCAGCGCATTGGCTTCGCGCTTGAGCGTGGACAGCATCGAGGACATCGACACGGTTTCTTCCGCCGGCAGGCTGTCCTGCGATTCCAGGCGCGACAGCGTCAGCAGGTCTTCGACCAGTTGGGTCATGCGCTGCGACTGGCGCTGCATCTCGGCCAGCATCGGCGCCCAGTCCGGGTGTTCTTCCGGATCGAGCATGTCCAGGTAGCCGTGGACCACGGTCAGCGGCGTGCGCAGTTCGTGCGAGACGTTGGCGACGAAGTCGCGGCGCATCTGTTCGAGCTGCAGCAGGCGGCTGACGTCGCGCGCGACCAGCAGCCACAGGTTTTCCGAGTAGGGGATCAGGCGCAGGCTCAGGGTGATCGCCGGATTCCACGGCGACGCGGCTTCCAGCGGCTCGGCGTTGCGGCCCGAGGCCAGCCAGTGCGCCAACTGCAGTGGTTGCAGGCGATTGACCACCGGCGCGCCGATGTCGCGCGGGTAGCGCAGGCCCATCAATCCGGTCGCGGCTTCGTTGAACCACTGGATGCGCTGGCTGTTGCGTTCGACCACCACGATCGCGTCGGGCATGGCCGCGGCGGCGGCGCGGTAGGCGCGCAGCATTTCGATCAGGCGGCGCTTGCGCCCGCGCATTTCCGCCTGGCTGCGGTGCAGCAGGCGGTCGAGTTCGTTCCAGATGCCTTCGCCCAGCGGCGGGGTCAGGCGCTGGCGCGCGGTCAGCCGGATCAGCACCCGGCGCAGGCGCCAGTAATGCCACGCGACCACGCCGAGCGCGGCGGCGGTGACGATCGGCCACGGATAGCCGACCAGAACCCCGAGCACGGCCGCGCCGACCAGGATCAGGGCCAGCTGACCGAGGGTGCGGAACCAGGCGGAGCGTGCGCGGGGCGGCATACCCCCAGCTTACGCGGCGAGTGAGGCAGAAAAGCGATAGCCCGCGCCGCGCACGGTCTGGACCATGCCGTCGAGACGATGCGGCTCCAGCGTCTTGCGCAGGCGGCGGATGTGCACGTCCACGGTGCGCTCTTCGACATAGACGCTGCCGCCCCAGACGTGATCGAGCAACTGGGTGCGCGAGTACACGCGTTCGGGGTGGGTCATGAAGAAATGCAGCAGGCGGTATTCGGTCGGGCCGATCTGCACCGGCTGGTCGCCGCCTTCGCCCTGGGCGAACACGCGGTGGGCGGCGCCGTCGATGCGCAGCGGGCCGACGCCGACGCTGCCGTCTTCGTCGTCTTCGCGCGAGCGGCGCAGCACGGCGCGGATGCGCGCCAGCAGTTCGCGCGCCGAGAACGGCTTGACGACGTAGTCGTCGACGCCGGCTTCCAGGCCGCCGACGCGGTCGTTCTCTTCGCCGCGCGCGGTCAGCATGATGATCGGGATCTCGCGGGTCAGCGATTCCTTGCGCCAGCGTCGGGCCAGTTCCAGGCCGCTGGTGCCCGGGAGCATCCAGTCGAGCAGGATCAGGTCGGGGACGCGGTCGGCGATGGCGGCCTGGGCCTCGCGGGCATCGCCGGCGTGCACCGGATCGTATTCGCCCTTGCGCAGGGCGAAGGACACCATGTCGCGGATGGCGGGTTCGTCTTCGACTATCAGGATGCGCTTCTGCACACGGTCACCGGGGGAGGAGGCGGAAAGGGTTCGTCCTTGAAGCCGCGCCAGTACACTACCGTTTTGTGACTACTCCATGACATAGGGTGGGCGGCATTGTCGTTATTGCGATGTGGCGCCACTGTGCAAAGGTGTCCGTACGCCGCCAATGCTGACGGGCTTCCGCAGGGGTTGGGGGCGCTTTCGCCGTCGTTGGCTGCGTTATCGGCTCCGCGGGAGTTTGGCGGTCTGATGACATCGCGATGGCAGGGGTGGGCGCTCGGCGCTGGTGAGCGGGGCGTTGCCGGTTACTCGGGACTGAAATTTTGCCCGTTTTGAAAAAAGGGGCGGTGGTTGCGCGGGTTGAGGGCGGATTGGTGACAGTTGGGGGGCAAAGCAAATCCCCCCGCCCCCCTTTTTCAAAGGGGGAACCCGGTTAGGAGGGGGCGACGGCATGCGTAAATGCCTGCCCCCTTTGAAAAAGGGGGCTCGCGCCTTGCGATGCGTGGAGGTCCGGCCGACCCGGCGGCGCGGGGGATTTGCCCGAGGGCCTACTGCCGCTTGAGGTCTTCGTCCCGCACACCCTGCCGCTTGAGCTCAAGCACGGTCGGGGTGATCGCGGCGATGCGCGCCTCGATCCGGGCGCGGGCGTAGTAGTCCAGGTCGGGCTTGCGCTTGAGCGTATTCAGCTGGACCAGGGCCTGCTCCGGACGGCCGCGCAGGTAGGCGGCTTCGGCATAGGCCTCGCCGGCGCGGATCGAGTCGCCGGCGATCTCGCAGGCGCGGGCGAAGGTCTGCTGCAGCAGCGGATCGTCGCTGTACGGCCCGAACAGCGGCCGCAGGATCGCCTGGGCGCGCTGGCCCGCGGCCGGGGTGGCGCGATCGGTCAGCACCTTGGCGTAGGTCAGGGCGATGGCGCGGTTGTTGGGGGTCTGGCGCAGCAGGGCCTCGAAGCGCGCATCGGCGGCCGCGATCTTGCCGGCCTGGGCCTCGGCTTCGCCCAGGGCCAGGCTTAGCCACAGCTGGTCGGGGTGTTTCTGCAGCAGCTCGCTCAGGCTGGCGATCGCCGCGGCGGTCTGGTTGGAGCGCATCCGCGCCAGCGCCAGCCCGTAGCGCTTGGCGTCGCTGTCGCCGCCGAGTTTTTCGTACTCGCGCACCGCTTCGCGCGGCGAGTTGGCGCTCATCACCCGGACCCGCTCGCGGGCGTAGTCGAACACGCCGGTGCCGCCGGAGTTCAGCGCCTGATCGTTGAACTTCAGGCCGTTGGGCAACAGCGGGTTGTCGGTGCCGGCGGCGTTGGGCGGCAGGGTGAAGGGCGCCTTGGGAATGCGCTCGACCCGCACCGCGTTGGGCGTGGAGGTCACCGCGGTGACGCTGTTCTTGTTCGCCAGCTGCTCGGCGCGTTCCTTGGCCTCGCTGATGCGGGTGGTGGTGACCGGGTGGGTCATCAGGTAGTCCGGCGTTTCGCCGTACCAGTTGGCCGCGTTGCTGCGCGAGACCACCTGCATGCGCTGGAAGAAATCGGCCATGGCCGTGGTGTCGTAATTGCTGCGCGACAGGGTCTGGATGCCGATGCGGTCGGCTTCGGACTCGTTGGAGCGGGTGTAGTTGATCTGGCGCTGCTGCATCAGGCCCAGGCCGGAAGTGATCGCGGCCATGGTGGCGTCGTCGTTGGAATTGCTGCCGGCCGACTGGGCGGCGACGATCGCGCCCAGCATCGCCAGCAGGATCGGCAACTGATCGCGCTGCGCGCGCTCGACCCCGCGCAGCACGTGCTGCTGGGTGACGTGGGCGATTTCGTGCGAGATCACCGCGGCGACTTCGTCTTCCTTCTCCGCGGTGAGCACCAGCCCGGAGTTGACGCCGATGTAGCCGCCCAGGGTGGCGAAGGCGTTGATCTGGCGCTCGCGCAGCATGAAGAAGGTGAAAGGCTGGCGCGGCTTGTCGCTGTTGGCGGCCAGGCGCGTGCCCAGGGTGTCGAGCCAGCTGTCGATCAGCGGGTCTTCGAGCAGGTAATCGTAGTGGCGCAGCTGCGCCAGCATCATCGAGCCGTACTCGCGCTGCTTGGCCGGCGTCAGCAGTTCCGCGGCCGAGGACCCGATGTCCGGCAGTTTGTTTTCCTGCGCGCTCGCGCAGACGCTGGCGAGGGCGAAGGTGACAGCGGCGGTGAGCAGGGCGATGCGGCGCAAGCGGAATTCCTTGGGGCGAGCGAGCGGTGCGGAGCCGGCGGTGTCGCGGCCGGCTGCTTGAATCGAGGATCTGTACTAACGCATGAAACGGCGAAACGGGTGAACTGGACGCAGGCGACGGTGAACACGGGCGTGCGGCGCAGGCGTTGGCAGGATGCAGGCCGGCGCGGTCGATGGCGTGAACATGCCGTTAATCCCGCCCCCAGGTCTGCCCCGGGCCGCCTGCCGGCCCTGTTCCGCGCACCCGACGCCGGCGTATTGCGCGGCAACGGACTGCGTTCCACCCACGCGCTTTAAACTGCCCGGCCGCGCGCCCATATTCGACCGCGAATCCACCCGTAAGTTTCCGGCAGGAGAACCGTTTTGAGCGACACCGCCCCCCAACCGCCGTCGATCGTGATCTATACCACCGCGATCTGCCCGTATTGCGTCGCCGCGAAGAATTTCCTCAAGAGCAAGGGCCAGACCTGGAGCGAGGTGCGCATCGATCTGGACCCGGCCGAGCGCGAGAAAATGGTCGCCACGACCAAGCGCACCAGCGTCCCGCAGATCTTCATCGGCGATACCCATGTCGGCGGCTATGACGACATGATGGCGCTGCATCGCGCGGGCGGATTGGAACCCTTGCTGGCAGGCACGGCATGAGCGGCGCCGAGGACAGCGGCGAAAAAGACCGCGTCGCCGAGTTCACCGCGTTCCGCAAGCGCATGAACGAACGCATCCTGGCCGAGCCGAACCAGGTCGTGCGCCGCTTCTTCGCGCTCGACACGCAGACTTACCAGGCCGGCGCGCTGGACGTGAAGACCAAGGAGTTGCTCGGCCTGGTCGCCTCGATGGTGCTGCGCTGCGACGACTGCATCAGCTACCACGTCGCCCAGTGCAAGGAGGCCGGGGTCAATCGCGACGAAATGTTCGAAGCGTTTTCGGTGGGATTGGTGGTCGGTGGTTCGATCGTGATCCCGCACATGCGCCGCGCGGTGGACTTCCTCGACAAGCTGGAACAGGGCGAGGCGGCCGCGCCGGCCGGACACGATCACGGCTGAACGGCTTTCCGCGGTCGCGGCGCAAGCCGCGACCGCGCACCTCACGGCCGACCTGGGCGGCAGGCAGCGTCTGCCGGGCTGATGGCCGCCCGAACCTGTCCGGATCGCACCCGCGGCTGCGCCGAATCGGGCCGATCGGGCGCCGGTGAGGCTGGTTCAGTACGTCTGCGCATGCAGGGGGGAGCCGCTTCCGGCATAATTAGGGGGCTAACGCTCACATTTTTGCGCGCCGCGCCCTCGGCGCGCGCCGCCCTAACGCTGGAAGAATTCCCTCATGACGCAAACCATTACGGTCATCCGTGGCGACGGTATCGGCCCCGAGATCATGGACGCCACCCTGCACGTGCTCGACGCGATGAATCTCGGCCTGAGCTACGAGTTCGCCGATGCCGGTCTGGTCGCGCTGGAAAAGCACGGCGAGCTGCTGCCGGCGGCGACGATGGATTCGATCCGCAAGACCCGCGTCGCGCTCAAGAGCCCGCTGACCACGCCGGTCGGCGAAGGCTTCAGCTCGATCAACGTCGAACTGCGCAAGCGCTTCGACCTGTACGCCAACGTGCGTCCGGCCAAGTCGTTCCCGAACACCAAGTCGCGCTTCCCGAGCGGCGTGGACCTGATCACCGTGCGCGAGAACACCGAAGGCGCCTACATCGGTGAAGGCCAGTCGCTGTCGGAAGACGGCGAGACCGCGCTGCTGACCCAGAAGATCACCCGCCGCGGTTCCGAGCGCATCGTGCGCTACGCCTTCGATCTGGCCCGCAAGACCGGCCGCAAGAAGGTCACCGTGGTGCACAAGGCCAACATCCTGAAGTCGACCTCGGGCCTGTTCCTGAAGACCGCGCGCGAAGTGGCGCAGCAGTATCCGGACATCCAGTGCAACGAGATGATCGTGGACAACACCTGCATGCAACTGGTGATGCGTCCGGAGCAGTTCGACATCATCGTCACCACCAACCTGTTCGGCGACATCATCTCAGACCTGTGCGCCGGCCTCGTCGGCGGCCTGGGCCTGGCGCCGGGCGCGAACATCGGCACCGATGCGGCGATCTTCGAGGCCGTGCACGGCTCGGCGCCGGACATCGCCGGCAAGGGCATCGCCAACCCCTGCGCCTTGCTGCTGGGCGCGGCGCAGATGCTCGACCACCTCGGCCAGCCGGAGAAGGCGACCAAGCTGCGCGAAGCGATCATCGCCACGCTGGAAGCCAAGGATTCGCTGACCCCGGACCTGGGCGGCGAGGGCAACACGCTGTCGTTTGCCAAGGCGATCGCGAGCCGCGCCGCGGCGTAAGCGGCGCCCGGCAGGGCTCGATGAGCCCGATTCGATTCACGACGGGGCGCCTTCGGGCGCCCTGTTTCGTTTGTGGGGCTTCGATCGCGCGCGGTCGCGAGGCCTCTGTAGGAGGGAGCTTTAGCCCCGATGCCTTCCGGTCCGAACACCGATAACTGCAAGAGAAGCGTCGGGGCTAAAGCTCCCTCCCACAAAAAAACTCGCGGCTTCCCTCGCACAGCATTCCCCCCGGCACGCTCGGGATGACGGGCCCAGCGGGAAGGCCGGCTCGTTCAGTTTTCAATGGTTTGGCGCTGTCGCGAGGTCCCTGTGGGAGGGAGCTTCAGCCCCGATGCTTTCCGGTCCGGATGCCGATAGCTGCAAGAAAAGCGTCGGGGCTAAAGCTCCCTCCCACAAAAAACTCGCGGCTTCGCTCGCACAGCATTCCACCCCGGCACTCTCGGGATGACGGGCCCAGCGGGAAGGCCGGCTCGTTCAGTTTTCAATGGCTTGGCGCTGTCGCGAGGTCCCTGTGGGAGGGAGCTTTAGCCCCGATGCTTTCCGGTCCGACGCCGATACCTGTAAGAAAAGCGTCGGGGCTGAAGCCCCTCCCACAAGAAACCCGCAGCTTCCGCCCACACAGCATTCCACCCCCGGCACTCGACACGCGCCATGCTGCACTGCAAAATCGCACGGTTTTCGAATCCATTCGGATGAAGCGATGAATCAACCGTCCCAGTCCGGCGCGCCCCTGTCCCCGAGCGGGCTCGCGCTGACGCCGCTGCTGCTGTTCCTGGCGCTGTTCTTCGGCGCCGGGCTGTATTTCACCGCGCAGGGCGACGCGATGGGGTTCTACCAACTGCATGCGCCGGTGGCGATCCTGCCGGCGCTGGCATTGGCGGCGTTCATCGCCTGGCGGCGCGGGATCAAGCCGCTGGAGACGTTGCTCAACGGCATGGGCGATCACAACGTCGTGCTGATGTGCCTGATCTTTCTGCTGGCCGGCGGTTTCGTCGAAGTGTCCAAGGCGATCGGCGCGGTCGATGCGATCGTCGCCCTCGGCGTCGGCAACGTGCATCCGGCCTTGTTGCTGCCGGCGTTGTTCCTGGTCGCCGGTTTCATCTCGATGTCGCTGGGCACGTCCATGGGCACCATCGCCGCGGTCGCTCCGATCGCGCTGGGCGTGTCGGACGCGTCGGGCCTTGATCGCGCGCTGGTGCTCGGCGCGGTGATCGGCGGCGCGACTTTCGGCGACAACCTGTCGGTGATCTCCGACACCGCCATCGTCGCCAGCCGCACCCAGGGCTGCACGATGCGGGAGAAATTCCGCGAGAACCTCAAGCTGGCGCTGCCGGCGGCGCTGGGCACGCTGATCTTGCTGGGTTTCCTCGGCGAAACCGCGCCGGTGCAGACGCCCGACCCGGTGTCGCCGTGGCTGATCCTGCCTTATCTGATCGTGCTGGGCCTGGCCATCGCCGGCATCGACGTGATCATCGTGCTCAGCATCGGCCTGATCATCGCCGGACTGTTCGGCGTGTTCTTCGCGGAGGACTTCGGTTTCGCCGCCTACACCACGCATATCTGGGACGGTTTCGAGAGCATGGTCGAGATCACCTTGCTGTCGCTGCTGGTCGGCGGCCTGGGCGCGCTGATGAAAGCCGCCGGCGGACTGGCGTGGCTGGCGCGGGTGATCGGCAAGTTCGCGCGTGGTCATCGCAGTCGGCGCGCGGGCGAAATCAGCATCGCCGCGTTGTCGGCGACCACCGATGTGTTCACCGCGAACAACACCGTGGCGATCCTGATCAGCGGCGGCCTGGCGCGCGATGTGGCGCAACAGCACGACGTGCCGCCGGCGCGCGCAGCCAGCGTGCTCGACATCTTCGCCTGCGTGACGCAGGGCGTGCTGCCGTACGGCGCGCAGATTCTGTTGGCGGCGTCGCTGAGCAAGGTCTCGCCGCTGGAGTTGATCGGCAACGTGCACTACAGCTGGTTGCTCGGCGGGGTGACGATCGTGACGATGCTTTGGCCTTCGCGCAAGCGCAAGCAGGCCGAGGCGGTTGCTGCGGTGAATTGAACCTTCGCGGCGCGCAAGGTCGGATGCTCCCCGCACGGTAGCGCAAGAACAAAAAAGCCCGGTATCGCCGGGCTTTTTCTATCAGGGGAAACGCGCTACTTCCGCCCCGACTTAGGCCCATCGATCAACAACGCCTGTCCCGGCTTCAGCACCGTCTTCGCATTCAATCCATTGAGCTTGAGCAGATCCGCCGCGCGCATGCCGTAGCGCTTGGCGATGGTCCACGCGTTCTCGCCGCGGCCGACGGTGTGGCGTCGCGGCGCCGCGGCAACACTCTTGCCGGCTTTGGTTTTCTTGCCGTCGCTGTCGGCGGTATCGGACGCTTCGGCCGAACCGGAAGTGAAAGCCGCTTCGTTCGCCGCCGATGCAGTGGAGAACACCTTCGCCCCGGCATTCGCATCGCTGCCCGCATCGGCGCTGGGAAGCAATTCGCCGCCCGCGAGCGCGAGCGCGGACGCGCTCGATCCGGGCGTGCCGATCGCGCTGGCGGCCACCGCCAGCAGCGGCGCGCGCTGGCCGCCGGGGCGAACGATGCGGCCGTTGTCGAACATCGGATTCAGGCGCAGCAACTGCGCCGAGTCCTGATCGGTGCGCGCGGCCCATTCGCCGATGCTGTCGATCTCCGCCGGCACCGTCACCGCGGCCAGCCGCGGCACCGGCCGGTCCAGCGCGCTGAGCCATTCGGCGCGGTCGTCGGCCTGCTCCATCAGGCACGACAGGGCGTGCAGCTTGCGCACGTAGGCGGTGGTGATGTCAGACAGGCCGGTGAGGTCGTCGTGGCGGGTGGCGGCGATGCTCTGGCCGCCGCGCTTGACCGCGTTGAGCACGCGGTATTCGCCGGCGTTGTAAGCCATCACCGTCAGCCGCCAGTCGCCGCCGAACATGCCGTGCAGGGTTTTCAGGTAACGCACCGCGGCCTGGGTGGACTCCACCGGCGACAGGCGGCCGTCGTAGCCCTCGCGCATCGGCACGCGGTGGTTGCGCGCGGTCATCGCGATCATCTGCCACAGTCCGGCCGGGCCGCTGGCGCTGCGCGCGCCGGGGCGGTAGCCGCTTTCGACGAACGGGATCAGCGCGTATTCGGTCGGCAGGCTGGCTTCGCGCAGCGCATCGACCACGTAGCCGAACAGCGGCAGCAGGTCGTCGTCCTTGGCCGCCAGGCGCTTGGGCGCGGTGGCGAAGTGCTGGCGCCAGCGGCTGCTGACCCCGGGTTCGCAGGTCTTGTCGGCCAGGCCGTCGCGGAAGCGCTGGTAGATGTCGCGGCCGTTGCGGGTCGGGCCGGTGTCGTTGGCCGGGTCGGCGGCCGGCGGCGGCGCCAGCTGGGCGGCGTCGGCCGCCAACGCCGGCGCCGCGGACAGGGCCGCGCTCAGGCACAGGCAGGCGGCCAGGGCCGCGTGCAACGGCCGGCGCGAAGCCGCCCGGGCCAGGGCGCGCGCCGGTCTCACGCGCGGAACCCGTCCTTCCAGCGCCGCAGTTCGGCGAAGGTCTCGACCTCGTCGGCCGGCTCGCGACCCAGGCGGTGGGCGATCGCGCGGATCACCCCCGGCTGGCGCGTGCGCAGGAACGGGTTGGTCTGGCGTTCTTCCGCGATCGAGCTGGGCAGGGTGGGGCGTCCGGCGTTGCGCATGGCCTGGGCCTGTTCGGTACGGCGTTGCAGCGCCGGGTTGTCGGGTTCGACCACGCGCGCGAAGGCGGCGTTGGACAGGGTGTATTCGTGGCCGCAGCAGACCCGGGTGTCGTCCGGCAGGGCCGCCAGACGGGTCAGCGAGGCCAGCATCTGGGCGGGCGTACCTTCGAACAGGCGGCCACAGCCCAGGCTGAACAAGGTGTCGCCGCTGAACACGATGCGGTCGGTCGCGCGGCCGCCGCGCTCCAGGTAATAGGCGATATGGCTGCGGGTGTGGCCGGGCACGGCCAGCACGTCCAGGGTCCAGCCATCGACGTGGATCTTGACCCTGTCGCCGACCTGGGCGGTGGCGCTGGCGATGCGGCCGTCGTCGGGGGCGAACACCGGGATGTTCGGCCAGCGCTCGCGCAGCGCCGGGGTGGCGCCGATGTGGTCGTCGTGGTGGTGGGTCAGCAGGATTCCGACCGGGCGCAGGCCGTGCGCGGCCGCGGCCAGGACCGGGGCGGCGTCGCCCGGATCGACGATCACCGCGGCTTCGTCGTCGCCGGACAAGGCCCAGATGTAGTTGTCGCTGAGGGCGGGCAGGGCGAGCAACCGCATTGTGAGGACTCCTGGCTGTCGCCCCGCGGGCAGGGCCGCTTGGCAGTAGGCTGGTTGCTCTGGCGCGCGCTGGAATCGATCCGGTCGCGACAGGACTATGCTCTAGCTCTGCCGATTCCCGATTCCCGATTCCCGATTCCCGAATCCCGAATCCCGATTCCCGATTCCCGATTCCCGAATCCCGGCCCCACACACCGAGACGCGACCATGCCCGCCCTGTCCCACGGCCGTCAACCCGATCACGATTCCAGCCCGGCCCTGCGCTGGTTCGGCGAGGTGCCCGGGCATGGCCTGCTGGACGTGGAAGCCGCGGCGATGGCGCCGGTGCTGGCGGCCAGCCCGAGCCTGCCCTGGGCCTGGTTCGGGGTCGCCGCGGCCTCGCCGCCGCCGGGCCGGGGCGTGGCCCTGCGCCGCAGCCGCGACGGCTTCGACGGCCCGCTGCGCTGCCGCCTGCCGCTGCCGCTGGCCAGCGAAGGCTTCGGCGCGGTGCTGCTGCAGCACGTCTTCGACGACGGCGCCGATCCGCAGCCGCTGCTCAGCGAGTGCGCGCGCATCCTCGCTCCGGGCGGGCGCCTGTGGCTGGCCACGCTCAATCCCTGGAGCCCGTACCGCCTGCGCTGGGCGCGCAGCGGCCTGATCGCCCGCGACGCCGGCCACTGGCAGGCGATGCTGCGCGCCTCGGGCTTCGCCTCCGATCCGGTCAGCCTGCAATGGCTGGGCCCGCGCTGGCGGGTCGCTCATGGCGAAGCTGGGATCGGCGCGGCCGACGTGGTCCGCGCCGGCGTCGCCCTGAGCCTGACCAAGCGCGTGCACGCCGCGATTCCGCCCTCGCGCCTGCAGCAACTGCGTTGGCAGACCGGATTGATCCCGCGCGACGCCGCCGCGCATCGCGGCGCCAGCGCCGCGCGCCGCGACGATAAGCAGCGATAATGCCCGGCCGTTTTACTGAGTAGTCGTTGCGTGAGCCCAACCAACCAAGGCGCGGACAAAACCGTAGACATCCACACCGACGGCGCCTGCCTCGGCAATCCAGGCCCCGGCGGCTGGGCGGCGCTGCTGCGCTACAAGAGCCATGAGCGCGAGCTATCGGGCGGCGAGCCGGACACCACCAACAACCGCATGGAGCTGATGGGCGCGATCATGGGCCTGGAAGCGCTCAGCGAGTCGTGCCAGGTGGTGCTGACCACCGACTCGCAGTACGTGCGCAAGGGCATCACCGAATGGATCGGCAACTGGGCGCGGCGCGGCTGGAAAACCGCCGGCGGCGACCCGGTCAAGAACCGCGACCTGTGGGAACGCCTGCACGCGGCCAGCCAGCGTCATCAGATCGAATGGAAATGGGTCAAGGGCCACTCCGGCAATCCGGAGAACGAGCGCGTGGATACCTTGGCTCGGGTGCAGGCGGAGCGGCTCAGGCCATACAGGCCGTAGTTCCGCAATCGAGCGACGACACAGAGCAACGAGGAGGAAACTCGGCCTCGTCGCTCCTTCCTAATGCCTCGCTTTGTACGCCACTCGTTCCTGGCTTCTGAGACAATCCCTGCATGCGTCAAATCATCCTAGACACCGAAACCACCGGCCTGAGCTGGGAGCGCGGCAACCGGGTGGTCGAAATCGGCTGCGTCGAGTTCATCGAGCGCCGCCCGACCGGCCGCCACTTCCACAAATACGTCAAGCCCGATTGCGACTTCGAAGCCGGCGCGCAGGAAGTCACTGGCCTGTCGCTGGAGCGGCTGGCCAACGAGCCGCGCATGGAAGAGGTGGTCGAGGAGTTCCTGGAGTTCATCCGGGGCGCCGAGCTGATCATCCACAACGCGGCCTTCGACGTCGGCTTCCTCAACAACGAGCTGTCGATCTGCGGCGCGCAGTACGGCAAGCTGGCCGATCACGTTCCCAACATCGAAGACTCGCTGCAGTTGGCGCGCCAGCGCTATCCGGGGCAGCGCAATTCGCTGGACGCCTTGTGCAAACGCCTGGGCGTGGACAATTCGCATCGCCAGTTGCACGGCGCGCTGCTCGACGCCCAGTTGCTGGGCGAGGTCTATATCGGCCTGACCTCGGGCCAGGAAGAAATCGGCTTCGGCGATCCGTCCGCCGCCGCGCAGCACAAGAAGCTCGACGTCCAGGTCGATCTGAGCGCGCCGCGTCCGCGCGTGATCGTGCTGGCCGATGAAATGGCCGCGCACCAGGCGCGGCTGGAGAAGCTGCGCAAGAAGGCCGGCAAGTGCGTGTGGGATCTGTCCGAGCCGCTGGAAACCGCGCAGGCCGTCGAGGCCTGAGTCCGCGCGCCGGCGCTCGCGCCGGCCGATGCGGTGGCGTGGTCGCGGCGTGCGCCGCTCCGGGCCAGCGTAGCGAGAGGCTCAGCGCCTCAGTGGCTGCGCACCAGCACCACGGTGACGTTGTCCGAGCCGCCGCCGTCCAGCGCCGCGGCGACCAGCGAGTCCACGCATTCCTGCGCGCTGCAGTCGTTGTGCGCCAGCACGCGGGCGATGCTGCGATCGTCCACTTCCTCGGTCAGCCCGTCGCTGCACAGCAGCAACTGCATGCCCGGACGCAGTTCGCCGGTCATGGTCTCGACGTTGAGGTTGCGCGGGTCGGTCACGCCCAGCGCCTGGGTGACGACGTTGCGGTGCGGATGGCTGCGCGCCTGTTCGTGGGTGATCGCGCCGTTGGCGATCAGCTCCTGCACGTAGCTGTGGTCCTGCGACAACTGGGCCAGATGGCCGTCGCGCCACAGGTACACGCGGCTGTCGCCGACCCAGGCCACTTCGAAGCGATTGCCGTTGATGCGCGCGGCGACCACGGTGGTGCCCATCGGCAGCGCGTCGTTGCGGCGGCGCGAGGTGCGGATGATCTCCTCGTCGGCGATCCGGATCGCCTGCGCCAGCGCGGTGCCGTTGCGGACCTCGCGGACGATCGCCTCGCGCGCCAGCGCGCTGGCGACCTCGCCGTATTCGTGACCGCCCATGCCGTCGGCGACCAGCCACAGGCCGAGTTCGCTGTCACCGTAATAGGTGTCTTCGTTGAGTTCGCGGCGCAGGCCGACGTGCGTGAGGTGTCCGAATTCGATCATCTGCCGGTCATGCCATTCGCGTCGTCGGGTGTGCCATTGCTGAAAACGGAATCATCGCGACCGAGCGGCCGTGTGGCAAGAAAGCGTGATCCCTGCACGGCTTCATGCATGAGCGCCGATGAAGACCGCGTGTGCGCCAGATTGCTTGCGCGCCGGTCGCGGTCCATCGATATCGATAAAGTCCTCGCCCTTGTGCGGATCGGTGCCGCCGTGGATCGAGACTCGCCCAACGCGCCCAAACCGTCGATGAAGGGCCGTGCGCGAGGCTTGTCCGGATTGCTCAGTCGAAAACGAAGCGCGGCCGCATGGCGCGATGCGCTCCGCTCCCGGCCGGCGTCCGGCCCGGGCGCGATCGGGCGCGATCGGGCGCGCCGCGGCAAAACGCGAAAAACACAACGGGCCCACGAGGGGCCCGTTGTGCGTATCTGGCGGAGAGGGGGGCCGCCATCACCATTCCGCATCGGTCCATATCGGTCCGCTTTTCGGTTGTAAGTCGTTGTTGTTAAAGAAAAGACGTTCCGCATAAGTCCGTTTCGTTCCGCTATGATCCGCCGCCCAAACATGGGTACAGGCATGGGTAGGAGAGAGCATGGCGAAAGGAGTACATCGGTCGAGGTCTGCGACGCGTACATCACTAAGGTGTCTGAGGAATGGAAGAACGACGCTCAGGCCGCCCAATGGCGGCAATCGTTGAAGGATTACGGACCTAAAGCCGACTTGCCGCTGGAGCATGTGACCGACGCGGTTGTGTTGGCGTGCCTGCGCAAGATTTGGATGGAGAAGACGGAAACGGCTACGCGGTTGCGCGGGCGCATTGAGCGTATATGGGGGCACGCTCACTATGAAAAGCTGGTCACCGGGGAAAACCCAGCGCGGATGAAAGGCCACTTGGAACACGCTCTCCCCAAAGCGTCCAAGATTAAGAAGGTCAAACACCACGCGGCGATGCCCTACGCAGAAGTACCGGCGCTAATGGCGAAGCTGCGTAAACGCACCGGCCGCTCGGCCAAGGCGTTGCGCTTTACGATTCTGACGGCGGTGCGGACTGAGGAAACCACCGGCTCGGACTGGCGGGAGTTCGATCTAGACAAGGCGAAATGGGTTATCCCGCCGGAGCGGATGAAAGGCGGCAAGGAGCATGTAGTGCCGTTGGGCGAGGAGGCGTTGGAAATCCTCAAGTCCTTGCCCAAGAACAAACCACCATTCCAGATGTCCGAAAACACGGTGCTCTATCTGCTGCAAAAGCCGAACAAGCTCAGCTTCCCGCAGTACACGGTGCATGGATTCCGTTCTTCCTTTCGCGATTGGGCGGCCGAGGAGACCGAGACCGAGAATTTCATTGTTGAAATGGCGTTGGCGCACGTCATCAAGGACAAGACCGAGAAGGCGTATCGGCGCGGGCAACTGATCGCAAAGCGCACGGTGTTAATGACGGCCTGGAAATTACTTAAGTGCCGAGCACAAACCCAAGCCGGAATAACCTCAAAGGCCGCCCATCGGGCGGCCTTCTCTTATGAGGCGACAGGGCGCGTGCGCCACTTTACGGAGCGGCGACCGGTCGGCGACTGCCGATGCCGGGTGTAACAGTCCCCGGTATTACGCCCCGCTAATAGGTTGCAATAAAAGGTGCAACATCGTTGGCGACCTCAACGGAGCAGACGGCTTTAACGGGGGTGACCACGCCCGGGGGCACCTATCTATCCCCCTTGTAATGGGTGTAACTTTGTAACAAACGTCAGCTGAGTATTACGGGTTCGACCTGTTGCAGGAGATATAGGGGATGGACGAGTGAGCAAGAGTACGGACGCCTTGACGGCGTTCCTGAGCAATTGGGAGCAGTTGAAGGAGCGGCGACCGGCGGAAGGGGACTTTGGCACCTATGGCTATCCGCTTTCCTACGCGTCTATGGATGAACTTTTCGGCAGGTGGAAGCAGACGCTTGCCACGTTGGATGACAGGGGATACTGGACCACCTCACCAGAAGTTGGAATTGCGGACGCGCCACTTGCCGCTCAGTTAAACAACCTCTCGTCCCTTGTTTCATCGGCGGCGTCGAACGGTGTGAGCTGGCTGCTAAGTGCGCAGTTCCTTGACGTTTCCCACAACGTTCAGTCTCAGCTATCGGCGCTGACACGTCGTCAAGCGAGCCTCAATAAAGAAGTTGCAAAGCTGCTGGCCGATAGAAGCGCTGAAAGCATGGAGAGTGTCGTTGCGGCTGCGACTGCGGCAAAGAGAATTCTGGACCTTAGTGTTCAGGTTGAGGGCAACGCAAAGCAGATCGCTGAAGCGACGACCACGATTGAATCAGCGAATGCGTTGGCAGAGTCGACAAATACACGCCTTGCCACATTGGCGAAGGAAGCGGATGACAATACGATCATTGTCAACGAAAGCAAGAGTTCAATAGATAAGTCTAATGTCGAGGTTGCGGAACTCAAAAAGCAGGCCGTTAAGCGAGAAGGTGAACTTGCGAAGCGCGTAGAGGAAATTGACAAGTTCTTGGCGGATACGGATGAGTCGGCCAAGAAGGCTTATAAGTCGGTCGAAGATGCATTGCGCAAGGTTCGTGACCAGGGATTGGCAAAGTCCTTTCCCCCTGCTGCTGACAGTGGGCGAGGGGTGAGAACTAGGGCTTGAGTGCGTCGAAATGCGTCGTGGCCGAGGGGTGGGTTCAGCGGCGCGGCGAACTGGCGGGCCAGGGGTGGAACGGGCTTCGGCATTTGAGTCGAAAGGCGCACAACTAGCGGGAAGGTGTGGCGGGGTCTCGACCGCGCGCCAGCGACCTCAATGCCGACGCAACCCGACCTACGCGTTCATCTCGTCTACCTGATTTGCGACTCGACTCATGGCCCGCCGGCCGACCACAGCGTCGCTACAGCTGAGACAGCGGCGCCTCAGCATTGCTCGGGTCGCCTGCTCCCCCAGACCTGCCGACCATGATCGTCGTGGATACCCGTAAAATGCTAAGCGAACCAGACAGTGCGCCCTACCGATGAAATGCATACATTTCTTGCGTTGCTGAGAATCAGGCCCCGTACTATTGCCAACAGAGATCAGAGCCACACCGATGCTAGTCAATTCCGAATCTCCGTGACTGTTCAGTCCATGGAATGCGTTAACTGTTATGCCATCTAGAGGTTTGTCATGCGCAAATGGATGTTGCTTTTAGCTCTGGCCCTGGGTTTTTCGAATACTGTCCAGGCCGCTGGGAACTGCACCCCCGCAACAGACGACTGCCTGCCAATAAAATTCACAGCATGGTGTTTCGCCGCAGGCGCAAACTGCCAGGGGGGTAAGCCCGCAAAAAGCTGTCCCGAGCAGTCGGGGAGCGGGGAAGGATATCGAACCGGAGATGAGGCCATAGGGTGGGCGCTCAATACATATAAAATGTGCGAAGGATTTACCGGTGGTACTGCCGCCCGGTCAGGGGCGGAGAGCTTTAGTGATCAGGGTATTTGGCCGGAGCCAACCGGCCGCCAACAAAATTGGGCCCTGACGTTGAGCAGCGGAAGTGGAAACCCAATCACGTACCTCGTTGGAAACGGTGGAAGTCGCTATTTTTTTGTCCTCCCGGTTTCAATCTGGACTATGGTTTCGACGGAAAAGTAAGCATATGTCTCCGCAGAAAGCCCGCTGTTAATCCAAAGAACTTGGGCTGTTGTTCAACTGATGATTTGGGGCGAATGCAAGGAAACCCGATCAATGTCGGGGCCGGAAACAAAGTTCAGATCGAAGAGGATTACTTAGGGTCGGGCACCTTCCCCCTAGAGTTCAAACGAACCTACAACAGCCTTTACATTCCTAACGTCTCAAGTTTCGGCAATCGCTGGAGCGGAACCTATGATCGGCAGATCTTTTTCCGACCAGGGTTGAGTGCTGCAACGGCAGTCCGATCAGACGGCCGGGTATTCAAATTCACGCAGAACGGCAGCGCCTTTATAGGCGATCCCGATGTTCCCGACCGACTTCAACAGACGCTGGACGCCGCCGGCAATTTAGTTGGCTGGGAGTACGACAGAGCGGACAATACGCGCGAGCAGTACGACGCCGGAGGGAAGCTCATCGCCGAGACTGATATCAACGGGCAGTCGCACTACCTTATTTATAGCGATACGGCTACCCATTATTCGATTGCCCCCTATCCGGGAATGCTGATTGCCGTAAGGGACTCGCGAGGACGAGAAATCAGGTTCAGCTACGACGGAAAAGTTCGTCTAGCATCCATGACCGACCCAAGCGGTAAAACAATCGAATACGGCTACGATGTGAATGGCAACCTAGTCACCCGGAAGGCTCAGGACGGAAGCGTTCGCGAGTACAAGTACAACGAGCCCGACAACCGCGGCACTCAAAGTCTCCCGTACGCGCTTACCAGCATTATCGGAGAAGACGGGGCGCGTTTCGCAACATTCAAATACGACAACGATGGCCGCGCGAGTTCCACCGAGCACATGGCGAACGCCGACAAGGTGTCTGTGTCTTATGGAGCAAACAACACTGCGATTGTTACCGACGCCCTAGGCGCAAGCCGCACGTTCACGTTCACAAAAACCTACGATGTGTTTCGTCTGACTTCGGTTCAAGAGCCGTGCCCGGCCTGTGTCGGCGGCACCGGCTCGAGAATACTAACGCTGGATGTCAACGGCTACAAAGATAAGTCCATTGATCTGGCGGGAGTAATCACCGATTTCGACTACGACGCAAATGGCCTAGAGATTAAACGGGTCGATGCAGTGAACGACGCGAGCGCAAAACGAACGATCGAAACTACGTGGCATACGACGGCACGTGTTCCTACGCAGAAGCTGGTCAAGAATGCTGCCGGCGCGGTGGTCAGCAAGAGCACCTGGAGCTATAACTCGCGCGGCCAAGTATTGGTCTATTCGGAAGTAGACCCCGACACGAGCGCTATCCGCTTTACAACCACGACCTACTGCGAACAAGCCGATATCGACGCAGGCGAGTGCCCGCTACTAGGTCTCGTCACTTCCGTCGATGGCCCGCGTTCCGACGTAGTAGACAAGACTATTTATAGTTACTACCAGAGCGATGCGGTCGGCTGCACAGCGAGCCCGGCGAACTGCGCTTATCGCAAAGGTGATCTATGGAAGATTACTAACGCGTTGTCCCAGGTCATAACCGAGAACACACGGTACGACGGCGCCGGGCGCATCGCTTCCGCCAAAGACATTAACGGGGTGATGACCGATTTCGAATACGGTGATCGAGGTTGGTTGTCCGCGCGCAAAGTACGTGGCGCTGACGACAGTTCCGAGGCCGATGACGCGGTCACTCGTTACGATTATTTCCCAACGGGCTTTGTCAAGAAGATTACCCAGGCGGACGGTTCATTTATTGTGTACGGTTACGATGCAGCACACCGGCTCACGAGCATTAACGACAGTCTGGGCAACAGCATCACGTACACGCTTAACGGTATTGGCCGCCGCATCAAGGAAGAGACAAAAGATGCGGGCGGCGCACTTCGTCGTTTGCTGTCGCGTGGGTATAACATCGCGGGACAGTTAGAGTCAGTCACGTCGGCCTACGGCCGCACGACCATTTACGCACCCGATCAAAACGGCCGGGACGATGTCACCGTTGATGCGCTTGGTCGAAAAACTGATACCGATTACGATCCGCTCTCGCGAATTAGCAAGATCGTTCAAGACGTTGGCGGGGTTGGCGCGAAATCTGAGTTTAAATTTGATGCGCTCGACCGGGCGATCTCGGTCACTGACCCGAAGAGTTTGGTTACAACGTACACCTACAATGGACTCGGCGATCGCGTGAAGATTAAGAGCCCGGACACCGGAGAAAGCTTCTTCACGTTCGACTCGGCAGGAAATCGCAAAACCGAAACAGATGCGCGTGGCATCACACGAACCTATCTATATGATGCACTGAATCGGCCAGTAGCTATATCGTTTCCGACCGCCAGCTTAAATATCGCTTACGAGTACGATACGGGTCAACAAGGTTGCGACCTGGATGAGCGCTTCAGTCGGGGCCGTCTCACGAAGATAACTGACAGCAGCGGAGTAACCGGCTATTGCTACGACCAGTTCGGCCGCGTTACTCAAAAGCGTCAATTGATCAATGGGAATAATTTTGCCGTTCGATACGGCTATACCCTTTCCGGGCGCCTCAAGTCGATCACCTACCCGGACGGCTCTGTTGTGGACTATGTGCGAGACGGTCAATCGCGCATTACGCAGATCAGCGTGCGGCGTGGGGGTAGCGCTCAGTCCGAAATCGTAGTCAACCAAGCCGCCTATTATCCGTTTGGGCAAAGTGCGGGGTGGATCTACGGCAACAGTCGCCAGATGACCCGCGTTGTGGATCTCGACTACCGAGTTGCCCAGGTAAAAGACGCTGCGGCTGGCGGTCTATCGGCTAGCCTTGATTTTGACTGGGTCGGCAACGTGACCAAGTTAAATCAGAACGACTCCGTGACTCCAACTGTTACCTTCGATTATGACGGGCTTAACCGACTGACGGCACTGAGGGATGGGCCGAGTCAGGCGCCCATCGAGGCTTATGGCTATGACGCCACAGGTAATCGTCTCAACATGACGACTGCCGCAGGCACGCAAAATTACACTTATCCCGCTACGAGTCATTTGCTGACACAAATCGGAAGTACCAGCGCTCGCGCCTACGACGCCAACGGCAACACGACCCAGATCGACGTTAATAGTTTCGTCTACAACGACTTGGGACGCCGTAGTGAAGTTAAGCAAGTCGGAGTGTCTAAGGCGCGCTACACATACAATGCAAAGGGCGAGCAGGTTGCGCGCACCGCTGGAGCGACTACGCGCTACAAAGTATTTGGCGAGAACGGCTTGTGGCTCGGCATGTACGACGAGACTGGTAAAGCGATGCAACAAGTCATTTGGCTCGATGATCTGCCTGTGGGGCTTTTGGCTGAAGGAAGAGAAGGTGGGCTACAGCTTAGTTACATCGAGCCCGATCATCTCGGGACTCCACGCGTCGTTGTTGATTCCGCTCGAAATGTTCCTGTCTGGACCTGGGATTTGAAGAGCGAAGCGTTCGGCAGCACTGCGCCGAATCAAGATCCCGATCAAGACGGAACTACGCTCGTCCTAGATATGCGGTTCCCGGGACAGCAGTATGACTCCATAAGTGACCTAAATTACAACTATTTCCGCGACTATGATCCAAGCGTCGGAAGATACGTGCAAAGCGATCCAATCGGGCTGATTGGGGGCGTTTCTACTTATGCTTATGTTCTAAGCAATCCCTCGATCTGGACCGATCCCAAGGGGTTGTTTGTTGTAACAAATGGAAATGGCAGTTCATGCGAGGGCGCCATCGGTATCACGACCTGTGATGGCAACGGAAATCTCGAAGTTAGAAACTGCAATGGAACCTGTACAAGTGCCTGCACCGCGATGCATGAAAATAATCATGCACGATTTTTGGGGACAAGATTCCCTGGCGGCTGCAAAGACAAGCCTAAAGGCGCATCGCCATGGCCAGAAGAATTGGCTTATGACCAGTACGTACTGTTAAGTGCGGAAACAGAATGCAAAGCGTGGGCCGAAACAATGAGTTGCCTGAAATTGTTGGAAAGCGCGTTGGCGACCGGTTGCGATACAAAATGCAGAAGCGATATCGAGTCCATGAAGAACGGCTACAAATATTGGAGAAAATACTACAAATGCGCAGCCTACTCATATTAATGCTTGCCGCACTTTCATCTACCTCCTGCGCCAAGGAGGTGGGCGAATGCAAACAGAGCCATGGTGAAGATAAAATAATTCCGGCTCAAGTGGTAAAGCGACTGCAATCTGACCTTAAAGACCAAAAGTTAATAGACCGGAAGGAGTGTCAAGACGAGGTGGTTTGGCTAGCGATTCCTGCAAGTCAACCGGTTGATAAACCGCGTCCAGTAGGAATCGGGCGACTTGTTGTCTTCAATAAGAAAACGAAAGAGGTTCTTGTCGTGCAAGGCCAGTGAGAGCTTGGAGTCTAGACGCACTTCCCAAGTCACGCCTATTGCAGTAAGGCCCGCGTTGCGGGCCTTACTGCGTAAGGTGAAGGCTAAATACGATACGCATCTAACCAAATGCCGTTTCTGGTTGAATTTTCGTGAGACAACTGCAATGGCAAAAGTGATTGATGAATTTACTGATGTCTCGCTTGAGGTCGGCCATATCTACTACGTCGTGGCCTATTCGGATCGCGACCTGAGATATCCCCTGGTCGAGACGGTGCGCTACATCGAGAGGAAACACCTAGACAGCGGTGAACTGGTCGCCTTCTTTGAGAATCTGACCGTTACAGAGGATCGAGTGTTTTTTATCGTTGACGGCGGCCTTCAAAATTTATTGCACGATGAAGAAACGTTGATCGCGGAACTTCGCCGTAGCTTTGTCGGCGCGGAGGGAGTTGCCTCCTTCACGGGTGCTCGCAAGTGCACAAGTAACTAACCCAACTCGTACCGGAGAAATCGCACGACTTCCTCGCCCAGCCAATCATTAAGGCGCCGGAAGCGGGCTTGCAGCGGCATCAGCTCATTGCGGGCGAACACACGAGCGCCCTTTTCCGCGTCGCCGAATCCGCCAGTATTGTTCGGCGGCATGCCCAGCAACTGCGGCGGCACGCGGTGCGCGGCCAGAATGTCATCCCGCGTCGCGCCCTTGATGCCCCCAGGAACTCATCCTTCGCCGCAACTTCGCTGGTGCCGGCTCTGCGCCTTCCTTATTTGGCTGCGGCGGTACAACGCCGTTCGCACCGATCCCCGGCGGCGCCGAACGCTGGCTGCTTCCTGGCGGGAGGCATGATTGCGGTCGCACAACGGCGCATGCCGGCAAATGAACGGCTGCTGCGGCGGCAAGAGGTAGAACACCGAGTGGGCCTGAAGAAGTCGGCCATTTACCAGCGCATCGCAAAAGGGGCCTTTCCGGTCCCAGTTCCCGACGAAGACGGCACGAATGTGCGTTGGCTGGAGTCGGAAATTCGGGCCTACATTGCGGCTAGAAAACGCGCTCGAGATGCTGGGTAAAGTAATGGGTACGGAAGTCTAGAAAAGAAAAAAGCCCCTGAAAAACAGGGGCTTTTTCTTTGGTCTGGCGGAGAGGGGGGGATTCGAACCCCCGGTACGCTATAAACGTACGCCTGATTTCGAGTCAGGTACATTCAACCACTCTGCCACCTCTCCGGGTGCAGTGAGCCGCGAATGATACGGGGTGGCGCGGCCGACCACAAGCGGCCGCCGCCGGGTTTCCGCCGCGTCCGCCCGCCGATCCGCCCGGCCGCGGCCAAGCCCGCGCGCGCGGCTCGGGGCTACACTAATCGCCCCCTTCGCAAACCACGGTCGCGCCCCATGTCCGAAATCCTGGTCCCGGTGTCCTTCGGCGAACTGCTGGACAAGATCTCGATCCTGCAGATCAAGTCCGAGCGCATGAGCGACGAAGCCAAGCTGGCCAACGTGCGCAACGAGCTGACCGCGCTGGAGCGGACCTGGATGGCGCACCCGGCCGCCGGCAGCGACATCGTCCGCCTGCGCGCCGAGCTCAAGGCCGTCAACGAGCGCCTGTGGGTGATCGAGGACGACATCCGCATCAAGGAAAAGGCGCAGGAGTTCGACGCCGAGTTCATCCGCCTGGCGCGTTCGGTCTATGTCGAGAACGACGTGCGCGCCCGGGTCAAGAAAGAGATCAACCTGGCGCTGGGCTCGACCTACGTGGAAGAGAAGTCCTACCAGGACTACGGCACCGGCGCGTTCTGACCAACCCCGCCGACGTAGCCTCCAGCCGTATGGCCGATTCCAAACCGCGCCCCGCCGGCGCTGGCTGTACGACGATCTGCTCGCCTGGCTGTGCCCGGGCGGGCTGTTGCTGACGGCGCTGGCCCTGCGATGACCCCGACACCTTTCCATCAACAGCGCCGTCAACCGCTGTTGAGCGAAGACTATTACCTGTTCTGCAACGACCATGTCCGTACCCACACGATGGCGGACATCGAGCACGCGCTGCGCCACGGCGGGTTGTCGGACGAGATGCGCTGGCTCGAATACCGCCGCAAGGCGGACGGGCTGTACGAAATGATGGTGCGCGACTACACCGCGGGCGAGCCGATCGAGGAGTTGCGCGAGCGGCTCGGCGCCGTCGTCGCGGCTTTCCAGAGCGCGGCTCATTTCAACCGCATTTTCGAAAACGAACCGGCGATTCCGCTGTTCGACTTCAGCTACAAGGACGACTACGTGCGCATGGTGGATCTGGTGTCGCTGCCGATTCTTTTGCATCGCGAAGACCTGATCCCCGCGGTGCATTCCTTGTTTAAGGGCGGCGGCCCGGACGAAAACGATGCCTTGATCGAGGACCTGCTGGGCAAGTACCTGCCCGATCGGCCGTATCTGGATGACAGCTATCAGCCGGTGCCCTACGGCATCTTGCTGGATGCGACCGCGCAAACGCCGATGGAGGAAAAGCAGGAAGACCTCGGACGGTTTCTGGAAGCGTGGTATCCGGCCATGCAGGGCGTGGGCTGGTACGACAGCCACAAGCACCAGTCGCCGCGCGGCGCCGGCGGCTATTTCGGCTACTGGGCGTTCGGCGCGGCGGCGGTGGCGTATCTGTACGAAGTGGACGACGCGCCGTTCCGCGAGCATCCGCACTACCCGAAGGATCTGGCCGATTTCGCGCGCTCGATGCCGCGCGCGACAGTCTGAGGACGTTGGCCCGCGTTACATCGTGTCAGTCTGGCGTCAGCCCGTTGCGCGCAAGCGTTCGCGCACGTCCATCAGCGCGAAGCCGAGCAGATTGAGCCCGCGCCAGTGCTCCGGCCGTGTCGCATCCGGATCGTCCGCGGCCAAGCCGATGCCCCAGATCGGATCGACCGGGCTGGCCTCGACCAAGACCCGCTCGCCGGTCGCGAGCAGGAACGCGCCCAGCGCCGGGTTCTGCCCGAACTTGGCCTGATTGCCGGCGACCACGATCGCGTACCGGTGCTGGACCCAGCGCGCTTCGTCGAATCCGGCGATCTTGCGGCCCAGCGCCTTGACCTGGGCCGGGTCGTCGCTGGCGGCGATCTGCGCGTGCATCGCTTCGTCGCCGAACAGGCGCGCTTTGCCGGCCATCATCCAATGTTCGGCGGTGGCGTAGCGGCGGCCTTCGATTTCGAACGGCGCCGGGTACCACTGGCTGAAGCAGCTTTTACCGACCTGGCCGGGGGCGACGCGATGACCCCAGAAGCACAGATAGTCGAACGCGGCGCCGTCATCGAGCGCGGCGGTGAGTTGGCCCTGAGAGCGGGGCGACATCGGTGCGGTTCCTTGCAAGTCGGTTCTCAAACGGCCGGATGATCGGCCACGTAGCGCTCGAACGCGGCGATGCCGTCGTCGACCGCGATCAGGTCCATGACCCCGTCGTGTTCGATCTTGGTGCCCCAGGCGATCTCGCTCGCGGACTTGCCCAGGTACTTGCGCGCGGCGTCGTCGTAGCGGTCGGCGCAGTAGCGCAGATCGCTGTAAGGGCCGCTGCGCACCGGGTTGCTGGCCGCGTGCAGGCCCAGCACCTTGGTGCCCATGGCGTTGGCGATGTGCATCGGGCCCGAATCGGGCGTCATCAGCAACTGGCCGCGCTCCAGCAGCGCCGGCAGTTGCTTAAGCGTGTCCTTGCCGACCAGATCCAGGGCCGGGTGCTTCATCGCGGCGAGGATCGCATCGGTGGTGTCGCGTTCGAGCTGGCTGCGCCCGCCGCACATCACCACGCGCCAGCCGCGCTGGGCGGCGTGGTCGGCGACCGCGGCGTAGCGCTCGGGCCGCCAGTTGCGCAGGGTGTGGCTGGAACACGGCGAAATCAGCAAGGTCGGCACAGTGTCGAGCGGCCATTGCGCGCGCGCCCATTCGCGCGCCTCCTCCGGTACCGGCAGGTCCCAGATCACTTCGGTCTGGCGCAGGCCCAGCGGCTCGCAGAAGCTGCCGATCGCATCGAGCACGTGGATGCCCGGGCGGTCGGGAATGCGTTCGTTGACGAACAGGCCGTGCAGATCCTTCGAGCGCGAGCGGTCGTAGCCGACCCGGCGCTCGGCCGGAATGAACGCCGACAGCAAGTTGGCGCGCGCCGCCACCTGCATTTGCAGCAGCACGTCGAAGCGCCCGCCCGGCAGCGGCCGCTCGTGCAGGGCGCGGCGCAGGGCGCGCATGCCGGCCAGGCCGCTTTTCTTGTCGTATTCGAGGAAATCCACGCCTTCCAGGCCTTCCAGCAGGCGCCGCTCACCCTTGCCGATCACCCAGGTGATCGAGGCCTGCGGCCGCGCCGCGCGCAAGGTGCGCACCAGCGGCACGACGTGGGTGACATCGCCCAGCGCCGACAGGCGCAGCAGGCAGATCGCGGGGGAGGCGCTGAGGGACGATTGGGCCACGTGACTTGTTAGACTCCGGCGGATGACGGGTTATGACGCCGCCGAGGGACTGACGCCGTACCGCGACGATAGCGGTTACGGTGCGATTTTGTTCGACCGCGAGCGGGTGCAGCAAGCCGTGCCGGAGTGGTTCTCGCCCGCGCACTGGGGCGAGCAGGCGCGTCCGGTGGACAGCGGCGGCCGCGGCGGCGCCTGGTTCGTCGATGCGCCGTTCGGCCAGGCGGTGCTGCGGCGCTATCTGCGCGGCGGGCTGGTGGCGCGCTTCAACCGCGACCGCTACTGGTGGCGCGGCGCCAATCTCACCCGCAGCTTCGCCGAGTTCCGCCTGACCCGCCAGGTCGCGCGCAAGGGCCTGCCGGTGCCGATGCCGATCGCCGCCTGGTACCGCCGCGACGGCCTGCATTACTACGCCGCGATCCTGATCGAGCGCCTCAACGACGTGCGCTCGCTGGCCGACCGCGCCGCGGTCGCCGGCGACGGCGCGCCGTGGGAGGAGACCGGCCGGCTGATCGCGCGCTGCCACCGCGCCGGACTGGACCACGCCGACCTCAACGCCACCAATCTGTTGTTCGACACCGCCGGCCGCGGCTGGGTGATCGATCTGGACCGCGGCGCGATCCGCATTCCGGCCACCGCCTGGCGCGAGCGCAATCTGGCCCGGCTCAAGCGCTCGCTGCTGAAATTGCGCGGCTCGCGCGGCCCGGCCGAGGTCGAGCGCGACTTCGCTCGCCTGCGCGCGGCCTATGACCGCGCCTGGGAACGTGGTTACTAGAAAGACTTACAGCGTTCGAAAGGGGACGGGATGACTTGGCGGCTGCGTCTGCACGGTGTCGGCAATGCGTCGGCGGTGGAACTGGGTTCGGCGATGGCGACCCTGGAGCGCGACGGCGAGCCCTGGCTGACTGTCGATTGCGGCGGCGAAGGCCTGACCGCCTTCCTCGCCCATTACGGCCACATGCCTGAGGCCTTGTTCCTCACCCACACCCACATGGACCACATCGCCGGCTTCGAGCGGCTGTTCGTGGCGCATTACTTCGACGAGGCCCGGCGCGGCAAGCCGAAGCTGTACATCCCCGCGCCGATCGTGCCGCTGCTGCAGCAGCGCGTGGCCGATTACCCCAACGTGCTGGCCGAGGGCGGGGTGAATTTCTGGGACGCGTTCCAGCTGATCCCGGTCAGCGGCCATTTCTGGCATCGCGGCCTGCGCATGGAAGTGTTCGCGACCCGCCATCACTGGCCCGACACCGCGTTCGGCCTGCGCCTGCGCGGCAGCGCGGTGTGGACCGGCGACACCCGGCCGATTCCCGAGGCGCTGGCCAAATACGCCGACCAGGACGAGCTGATCGCCCACGACTGCGCCCTGCACGGCAATCCCTCGCACAGCGGCATCGAGGACCTGGAGCGCGAATACCCGCGCGAACTGCTGAACCGGTGCCTGCTTTACCACTACGGCAGCCGCGAGGAAGGCGACGTGCTGGCCGCGCGGGGGTATCGTGTCGGCAGGCCCGGCGAGGTCGTGGATCTCGCCGAACCCACCGCCCAGCAGGTGCGCATCGCTTGAGAATCCGCGCTTGAGGGCATCCGATTGAGAGCCGTCGATTGAGAGTCTTCGCGTGAACGCCGTCCCCGGTCTGCCGCCTTCGTCCTTGCCGCTGGATCGGCACGGCAGGCCGCTGCGCGACCTGCGTTTGTCGGTGATCGAGGCCTGCAACTTCCGCTGCCCCTACTGCATGCCGGCCGAACGCGTGGCAGACGACTACGGCCTGGACGCGGCGGCGCGGCTGAGCTTCGACGAAATCGAGACCCTGGTACGCGGTTTCGTCCGCATCGGCGTGACCAAGCTGCGCCTGACCGGCGGCGAGCCCCTGCTGCGCAAGCGCCTGCCCGAGCTGATCGAACGGCTGGCGCGGATCGACGGCCTGGACGATCTGGCCCTGACCACCAACGGCTCGCTGCTCGCGCGCCAGGCCCGCGCCCTGCGCGAGGCCGGCCTGCGGCGCCTGACCGTGAGCCTGGACGCGCTGGACCCCGACCTGTTCCGGCGCCTGTCCGGCGGCCGCGGCGAAGTCGCCGACGTGCTGGCCGGCATCGCGGCGGCGCAGGATGCCGGTTTCGATTCGCTGAAGATCAACTGCGTGATCCAGCGCGGTGTCAATGAAGACCAGATTCTGCCGCTGGCCGAGCATTTTCGCGGCAGCGGCCACGTGCTGCGTTTCATCGAGTACATGGACGTGGGCAACTGCAACGGCTGGAGCGAGCAGGGCGTGGTGACCTCGCAGGAGCTGCGCGACCGCCTGCACGCGCGTTGGCCCATGCGCGCGCTCGACGCCAACTACCGCGGCGAAGTCGCCTCGCGCTACGCCTATCTCGACGGCTGCGGCGAAATCGGCTTCGTGTCCTCGATCAGCGCGCCGTTCTGCGGCGACTGCCACCGCTCGCGCGTATCCGCCGACGGCCGTCTCTACACCTGTTTGTTCGCCGCCGCAGGCACCGACCTGCGGCCCGCGCTCGCCCACGGCGAAGCCGCCTTCGCCGAGCATCTGGCCGAACTGTGGTCGCGCCGCAACGACCGCTACAGCGAACTGCGCGCGATGGACGCGCCGCGCTCGAAGCGGCATGTGGAGATGTTCTTGATCGGTGGCTGAGCGATGTGCGCGCGATGAATCCCCGATAGCCCCTCTCCCGTTCACGGGAGAGGGGTTGGGGTGAGGGCCGGGAGCCCCGATGCACCGCCACGGCAAACTGGACGCAGCGCACGCCGCTGCCTTGCGCAAGGCGCGCGGCGAGACTGAATGCACCGCGCGGCCCGGCGATCTGCTTATCATGCGACCGTTGCTGCTGCACGCCTCGTCCAAGGCGGTCGAGCCCTCGGGGCGGCGGCGCGTTCTGCATTTTCTGTTCGGCCCGCACGATCCCGGGTTCTCACTGCGTTGGAGTACCGCGATTTGAAATCCAAGGCTTCCCTGACCCATGTCGATCGCGACGGCCGTCCGGCCATGGTCGATGTGTCGGACAAGACCGTCAGCGCGCGCGAAGCGGTCGCGCAATGCCGCGTGCGTTTTCCCGCCTCGGTCGCCGCGCAACTGCGCGCCAGCGGGCTGAAGAGCAAGAAGGGCGCGGTGATCGACACCGCGATCATCGCCGGCACCATGGCGGTCAAGCGCACCCACGAGCTGATTCCGTTCTGCCATCCGCTGCCGATCGACGGCTGCCGTTTCCTGATCGATTGGGACGGCGACAACGCGTTGATGATCGAATGCGCGGTCAAGACCACCCATCGCACCGGCGTGGAAATGGAGGCGTTGACCGGCGCGACGATCGCGGCGCTGACGGTGTACGACATGTGCAAGGCCTTGTCGCATGCGATCGTGCTTGGGCCGGCGAAGCTGCTCGGCAAGCGCGGCGGCAAACGCGATTTCGGCAAGAGCGATCTCGGCCGCGCAGCGGGGAAGGGCGCATGAGCCGGTTGACCGTGCTGTATTTCGCCAGCCTGCGCGACGCCGCGGGAATCGCCAGCGAGTCGGTCGAGGCCGATGCGCGCGACCTGCGCGGGCTGTACGAATCGCTGCGCGCCCGTCACGGCTTCGCGCTGCCGGTCGAGCGCCTGCGCGTGGCCGTGGACGGCGCGTTCGCGCGCTGGGACGAGGCGCCGCGCGCGGGCAGCGAAGTCGCTTTCATCCCGCCGGTTTCGGGAGGCTGAGCGATGCAACGATTCTCCTTGTCCGAAGTGCCGTTCGAGATCGCGCCGCTGCGCGAGCGATTGCTCAGCGCGCATGCCGGCGCCTACGCCAGCTTCGAGGGCTGGGTGCGCGATCACCACAGCGGCCGCGCGGTCGCCGGACTGCGTTACGAGAGTTATGCCGCCCTGGCACAGAGCGAGGGCGACACGATCATGGCTGAGGCGATCGAGCGCTTCGCCATCGTCGATGCGTGCTGTGTGCATCGCGTCGGCGATCTGGCGATCGGCGAACTCGCGGTGTGGGTCGGCGTCAGCGCCGCGCATCGCGACGCGGCCTTCGCCGCCTGCCGTTTCATCATCGACGAGACCAAGGGGCGGGTGCCGATCTGGAAGCATGAGCGCTATGCCGACGGCGATGCGGATTGGCTGCATCCAACAGCACCCGCGTAAAACAGGGCCAAATATTCCCATCGAGGCGACAAACCTCGCGCCCCTGGGGCAGGTTCAAAATCTCTGCTTTCGCTCGTCATTCCCGCGAACGCGGGAATCCAGCGACTTCAAACGTTCTTGCACGAAAGGCACTGGATGTTCGGCTCCGCCGAAGTAAAGCGGAGCCCGCGTTCGCGGGAATGACGAGCTTGTTTTTCAGTGGCTTTGAACACGCGCTTAGACACAATCCCCGCCAGCACCACACCCCGCGACACATGAACCCCTTCCGCATTTGAGGTAGCTTCGGTTTCCCGTATCGAACCACCGGAGCCGTCATGTCCCGCGTGCTGTGTCTGTCCTTGCTGCTGTGCGCTGCCTTGCCCGCGGTGTCGGGCGAGCTTTTGGTCGGCAACAAAGCCGCCGACACGGTCTGGCGCCTGTCGCTGGACGACGGCCGCAAGCTCGGCGAATTTCCGACCAATCAGGCCCCGCATGAGATCGCGGTCAATCACGCCGGCAGCGTCGCCCTGGTCGCCAATTACGGCGTCGGCGACAAGCCCGGCAACAGTTTGAGCGTGCTCGATCTGCGCGGCGGCGCGGCGCCGCGGATCATCGATCTGGGCCGGCACGGCCGTCCGCATGGCTTGCGCTTCCTGCCCGGCGACCGCGAAGCGCTGGCCACCACCGAGGCTTCGCGGCATCTGATCCGCATCGACGTCGCCAGCGGCAAGATCGTCGCCGAGATTCCGCTGGGCGAGGGCAAGGGCCACATGGTCGCGATCGCCGCCGACGGCAAGACCGCGTATGTGACCAAGATCGATCGCGGCACCGTCAGCCGCATCGATCTGACCGACAACACCAAGACGGACGAAGTCGCCGCCGGCAAAGGCACGGAAGGCGTGGCGGTGCGCCCGGGCAGCGGCGAGGTCTGGGTCAGCAATCGCGAGGCCGGCACGGTGACCGTGCACGATCCGCGCACGCTGGCGATCCGCGCGACCTTGCCCAGTCCGGGGTTCCCGATCCGCGTCGCCTTCACCTCCGACGGCCGCCAGGCCCTGGTGAGCAATGCGCGCGCGGCGACCTTGTCGGTGTTCGACGCGAGGCGCAAGAAAGTTCTGGCGACGGTGGATTTGGCCCGCGCCGGCGCCGAGTATCGCGACACCATGCTCGGCCGCGCGGCGCTGCCGATCGGGGTGGTCGCCGATCCGAAGCGGCCGCGGGTGTATGTGGCGATCAGCGGCGGCGATGAGATCGCGGTGATCGATCGCAAGACCTGGAAGCTGGTGGCGCAGTGGAAGACCGGGCGCGAGCCGGATGCGCTGGCGTTGTCGTTTGGTGGCGATTGAGTGTTGGCGGGCTTGATTGCGTCGTGGCTTGAGAGTGCGAGTCGGGGCTGAAAGCCCCTCCCACAAAAGACCTCGGGGTTTCCGTGTGTAGGGGCGCTCCTTCGTCACCGGTCGGCGTCGTGGTTTGAGAGTGCGAGTCGGGGCTGAAGCCCCTTCCACAAAAGACTTCGTGGTTTCCGCCTGCGGGCGTGCGCCACCCCATCGCCGGTCATCGCGAAGTCTTTTGTGGGAGGGGCTTCAGCCCCGACTCGCATTAACCACCGACAGTGCAGGCCACACCGCCTACGCGCCAACCGCGCCGACCTCGTTCGAGACCTTCGCGGACGAACTGGCGCAGGCGTATCGGGCGATGTGAAGCGCGGCGTCGCGCGCAACCGGGGCCTGAAAAGGCGGCGGCCCCGCAAGCGTAACTCCGGCGCCCGAATCAGTCGATACCGTTGCTGCCTTCCGGCCCTGGCGGGATTTTCAACTTATCGTCGCGGAGGCGCCAACGGGGCCACCATAGATTCGCATGCGCGCCGTGGCGCCATGCAGCGTCCGAATCGGGTGCGGGCGCGGTGGGCGGCCCGGAACGTCACCGGAGGGGCGGCATTCTGCCTGAAAGCCGGCCCGCGGCGCAAACGCGGGTTGGCGGCGCGAGCGCAAGGCCCGCCGCGCCGCCGGATGGGCGCGGGCGCGGTCGCCCGGTGGCGCGATCGCGGGCCTGTTTGCGCGAAGTTCGCCGCGCCGCGCCGGCTCGCTTCGTCCCGCCCGCGCTCGACGTCGAGCCGGCCCGCGCCCGGCGGCCCCCGTATGACAGCGACGCCTTAAGATCGGCGCATGCGCATCGCCGTCCTTTCCGATATCCACGGCAACCTCGCCGCCCTCGACGCCGTGCTGGCCGACATCCGGCGCCGCGGCGCCGACCAGATCGTCGATCTGGGCGATCTGCTGTCCGGCCCGTTGCAGGTCAGCGAAACCGCCGACCGCCTGATCGCCCTGGCGCTGCCGACCATCGCCGGCAATCACGAGCGGCAGGTGCTCAACGATGCGTTCGAGCGCATGGGCGAATCCGACCGCCACGCGGTAGCGCAGATTCGCCCGGATCAGCGCGACTGGTTGCGCGCGCTGCCGCCGACCCTGCGCTTGAACGACGAGGTGCTGATGGTGCACGGCACGCCGCGCAGCGATCTGGAATGTTTCCTGGAAACCATCGACGCCGACGGCATGCGCGCGGCCACTCGGAATGAGGTCGGCGAACGCGCCGGCGCCGCCGATGCGCGGGTGATCCTGTGCGGCCACACCCACGTGCCGCGCAGCCTGCGCCTGGACGGCGGCCGTCTGATCGTCAATCCCGGCAGCGTCGGCTTGCAAGCCTACAGCGACGAACGCCCGCATCCGCACAAAGTCGAGAACGGTTCGCCGCAGGCGCGCTACGCGATCGTCGAGCGCGACGGCAACGGCGAATGGAGCGCGCAGCCGTTCGCGGTGGACTACGACTGGAACGCCGCCGCCGCATTGGCCCTGCGCAACGGCCGGCCGGACTGGGCGCGGGCCTTGGCGACCGGATACGTCTGAGCGGCTTGGCGACAGCGAACGCCGCGATCGTCTGAGCCGCCGATGCGTCGGCGGTTCAAACACTTCGCCATCGGCGGCGCGACGATTCTCCGTCGCGCCGCGTCCGCTTACTTCTGCACCAGGAACTTGTCCATCGTGTAGTTGAGCGTGTGGCATTGCTCGAACACGAGCCGGCTGCGATTGGCGGTGGCGTAGGACTCGTGCCGGCCCATCAACTGGCACGATTGCCACTTCACGTAGGGCATGTCTCCGTTGAGCGGGCGATACGTCACCGGCACCGACACCGGGCCGATATGGCTCTGGAACGAACGCGCCGCATCGGTGCAGGCGATGAAGCTGATGTTGCCGTTGGCCGCGTCCCAGCCGCAGTCCATCAGCTTGCTCTTGGCATGGCGCAGTTCGAAGCGCACGCCGATCACGATCAGCGTCTTGACCGTGTTGTTGTGCGGGCCCGGCGGCAGATCGAAGAACACCGACGGCGTATCCACGTCTTCGTTGCACTGAATCCACGAGCCGCCGTAGACGTTGACATAGCCGCCGCGGGCGAAGCGCAGCAAGGTGCCGCTGCGGTATTCGAACTTGCAGTCGCGGAACCAGAAATTCAGGAACTGATCCTGCTGGCTCACCGTCGGGGTCATCCCCGAATGCAGGAAGGCGTCGCCCAGCACCACGTCGTTGGCCAGATGGCAGCGGTTGAACGACCACTCCGAATTGAGATTGGAATCGCCCGGGCCGTCCAGCCCGATCACCCGGTTCCACGGGCCTCTCCATTCGACGTCGTCGAAGGCGAAATCCTGGTTGGTGCCTTGCGCGAGCGAGGACCAGCAGTAGATCCAGTTCAATCCCGGACGGCTGGCGCGGAAGGTGATCTCGCGCACCCGCAACTGGCGCAGGCGGCCGTTGGCGGTCAGCAGATTGTCCGCGAAGCGATCGCCGCCGCCGGCCACCGCGTCGAAGACGATTTCCGAACTGCGCTTGCCCTGGCCTTCGATCACGTAGCCGTTGATCTTCTTCTTGATGTCGCCCTTGGGCAGCAGCGCGTCGGCCTTGGTGACGCGATAGATGCCGGCGGGGAAGTACAGGTGATGGGTCAGCCAGCCGTTGCCGTTGGCCGAGGCCAGCACCGCGTCGCGCGCGGCGACGATGGCCGCGGTGTCGTCGGCGCTGCCGTTGCCGATCGCGCCGTAGTCCTTGACGTTGATCCGGCCCGGTTCGGCGGCGGCGATCGCGGCCGGCGCGAATGCGGCATCGCGGCGCGGCGGCGGCGCGCCGCCGATCGAGCGGTCCTGGAACGCCGAGCCGCCGATCGAAGCGGCGGTGGTCGCCGCGGCCGCCGCGCCGGCGCCGGCGATCATGCCGGCCGCGCCGATCAGCTTGCGTCGCGAACGCGAGGAAGGCGCCGAATCGCCGCCAGTAGCCGCGTCGGATAACTTCTTGCTCATCTGAGTCCTTGAGTTGGATTGCCGTGGAGTGATCGCGCCCTGCCGCCGCAGCGCGGCGACGGACGCGGCCGCCGCGCGGCGGCGGATCTCTCCCCAGGCCGCCGCGAGGCGCGCGCAATCTAGAGGCGCGACTTCGCGCACGAATGCGAACACCGACGCAGTTCGCGCAGTTGCGTTGCAACGCGGCTGTAATGAATCGTGCGATTGCGCGGTGGGTCGCGAATGCACAATTGGCGCGCGGGTAATGCCACGCGCTGGAGAAAGACAAATGTTTTCTCTGTAGATATGGGCGGTAGTTTCTTGCGGCGCGCGGATGCTTGCCTGCGGCGGGGTGGACGACGTATCTGGATGGTCCGAGAGGCGCTCTCGACCGGTGGCCATGTCCGGCGTTGCGCACACGGCCGATGGAGGCGCCGCTTTTGCGGGCTCGATGGCAATTTCCTGCAAGGCAATGTGATCGACGAACGCCAGCCCCTTGCGCATGGCTGTGGTTTTCTGCAGGGTCGCTATCGATCGAACTCAACCCCAATGGCTATGTACAGCTTCCTTGACGACTACAGCGAAGGCGCCCACCCGGACATCCTGCGCGCCCTGACCGATTCCAACTGGGTGCAGCAGGCGCCCTACGGCACCGACAGCCACAGCGAAGACGCGGCGAACAAAATCAAGGCGCATCTGGGCGAGGGCTTCGCCGGCGCGATCCACTTCGTCGCCAGCGGCACCATGGCCAACATCGTGTCGATCGCGAGCTGCCTGCGCCCGCACGAAGCCGTCATCGCCGTCGCCTCGGGGCATATCGTCCTGCGCGAGGCCGGCGCCATCGAGGCGACCGGGCACA
This sequence comes from Lysobacter sp. ISL-50, assembly GCF_018612875.1. Lineage (GTDB taxonomy): Bacteria > Pseudomonadota > Gammaproteobacteria > Xanthomonadales > Xanthomonadaceae > Lysobacter. The sequence goes on from NZ_JAGGRI010000030.1 coordinate 49,808, forward strand.
AGCTCATCGTCGTTCCCGCGATCGACGGAAAACTCACGACCGCCACGGTCGAGGCCGCGCTGGCGGGCAACGCCCACTTCCCGCACATGGCCAAGCCGCGGTTGATCTACCTGTCCAACGCGACGGAAACCGGCACGATCTACACGCTGGCCGAACTGCGCGATCTGTCGGCGTTGGCCAAACGCCGCGGCCTGATCCTGTTCCTCGATGGCGCCCGCCTGGGCGCCGCGCTGGCCTCGCCCAAGAACGACGCCAGCCTCGCCGACATCGCGTCCCTGGTCGATCTGTTCTGGATCGGCGGCACGAAGCTGGGCGCGCTGCTGGGCGAGGCGATCGTCGTGTGCAACCCGGCCCTGAGCGAAGACTTCGCCTTCCACGTCAAACAGCGCGGCGCGATGCTGGCCAAGGGCCGCTTGCTGGGAATTCAATTCCAGCAGTTGTTCGGCGCCAATCACTTGTTCTCATCCCTCGCGCAACACGCGAACGCCATGGCGGCGAAGTTGGCCGCCGGAATCGTGTCGGCCGGACACAGCCTGGCCGCGGACACCGAGACCAATCAGGTATTCCCGATCCTGCCGAACGCCGTCATAGCGGCGCTTCAATCCCACTTCGCCTTCTACGTATGGGCGAAGGCCGACGACGAACACTCGGTCATCCGTCTGGTCACTTCATGGGCGACCGAAGAGCATCAAGTCGATTCGTTTCTGTCGCATCTCGCGGCTGCATGACGAATGCGGGCCCGCGACGACACCGCAAGCAAATGCGCGGTCATGAGCTGGGCGACGGGTAAGGCGATGCCGGGAATAAATAAGCCCCTGAAATCAGGGGCTTATTTATTGATCTGGCGGAGAGAGGGGGATTCGAACCCCCGAAGCGCGGTTTAGACGCTTACACACTTTCCAGGCGTGCTCCTTCAACCACTCGGACACCTCTCCGGATCTGTCCGGACCGCGTGCGCGGGCCGTGCAGGGCCGTGGATTCTAGCCGCCGCCGGCTCCGGGAACAAGCCGCTTCGTGGCGGCGCGGGCGCGCGAGCGTGGCCGGGGCGCGATCGGGCCGGAACCGCGCGGATATCGAGCCGCGATCCCATCGAGACCGAGCCCGGCTGCGAGCGTACCGGCGCGAGGGTGGGGGCATGGCACAATGCCGGGGTTCGTTCGCGAGCGTCCGGCGACCCGCGTCGCCGGCCTCGACCGGCCCCAGGGCGCCTTGCGCCGGCCGGCCCGAACGTTCGCAGCGCGCGAGCGCTGGCCCTCGTCCCGTCCTAACGCCCCAAGGATCCGATGTCCTATCTCGTCCTCGCCCGCAAATGGCGCCCCAAGCGTTTCGCCGAACTGGTCGGGCAGGAACACGTGGTCCGCGCGCTGACCAATGCGCTCAGTACCGGGCGCGTGCACCACGCCTTCCTGTTCACCGGTACGCGCGGCGTCGGCAAGACCACGATCGCGCGCATCTTCGCCAAATCGCTGAACTGCGAGCGCGGCACCTCGGCCGACCCTTGCGGCGAGTGCAACGCCTGCCTGGACATCGACGCCGGCCGCTACATCGACCTGCTCGAAATCGACGCCGCCAGCAACACCGGTGTGGACGATGTGCGCGAGGTGATCGACAACGCCCAGTACATGCCCAGCCGCGGTCGGGTGAAGGTCTATCTGATCGACGAAGTGCACATGCTGTCCAAGTCGGCGTTCAACGCGCTGCTCAAGACCTTGGAAGAGCCGCCGGGGCACGTGAAATTCCTGCTCGCGACCACCGACCCGCAGAAATTGCCGGTGACGGTGCTGTCGCGCTGCCTGCAGTTCAACCTCAAGCGTCTGGACGAGCAGCAGATCGCCGGGCAGATGACCCGCATCCTCGCCGCCGAGCAGATTCCGGTCGAGGAATCGGCGATCCGCCAGCTCGCCAAGGCCGCCGACGGCAGCCTGCGCGACGGCTTGTCGCTGCTCGATCAGGCCATCGCTTACGGCGGCGCCGGCGCCGATGCGCCGCTGGAAGGCGCGTCGGTCGCCGCGATGCTCGGCTCGGTCGATCGCACCCGGGTCGGGGCGGTGCTGACCGCCCTGGCCGACGGCGACGGCCAGCGCCTGCTCGATGAAGTCGCGACCCTGGCCGAGTTTTCGCCGGACTGGGGCAGCGTGCTGGAAACCCTGGGCGATGCCTTGCACCGCATCCAGGTGCGGCAACTGGTGCCGGAGGCGGCGATCGAGGCCGACGGCGTCGATGTCGATGCCCTGGCGGCGCAGTTGCGGCCGGAGCTGGTCCAGCTCTGGTATCAGATGAGCGTCAACGGCCGCCGCGATCTGCCGCTGGCGCCGAGCCCGCGCGCCGGTTTCGAGATGAGCGTGCTGCGCATGCTCGCGTTCCGTCCCAGCGGGGCGGGCGATGCGCCGGCCGCGCCTTCGGGTTCGGGCGCGGCGGCCGGTTCGAGCGGCTCCGGTTCGGGTTCGGGCAGCCGCGGCGAGTCCGCGCGCAGCGCCAGCGCCGCCGCCCAAGCGGCCGCGGCGATGCGCGAGATGGGCGGCGCCGCGTCGCGCCAGGCATCGAGTGAGCCCGCGCCATCGCGCGAAGCCGTCGCACCGCCGTCGCCGCGCGAAACGGCGGTCGCCAAGCCGGCCGCGCCGGCACGAGCGAATCCCTTCGAAGACGACCCGCGCGATGCGCCGCCGTGGCAGACGCCGGCACCGGCCGCGAAGCCCGCCGCCGCGGTGCGCGCGAACCCGTTCGAAGACGACCCGCGCGATGC
>NZ_JAGGRI010000031.1 GCF_018612875.1 Lysobacter sp. ISL-50
CCCCCTCCCGCTTGCGGGAGAGGGCCGGGGTGAGGGCGCCCGCAATCTCAGCGCGATGACAGCTTCGTCGCGGCTCAATGCCCTCGCCCTCACCCTAGCCCTCTCCCGCAAGCGGGAGAGGGAACGGTTGCGAAAGCCCCTGAGTTGCCGCGCCATCGATGTTTATCGGCGCCACGACACCCGGATTTCATCGCAATCGCTCAAACAATGCCGGTTTTGTGCGCATACGCCTGCGTTCGTTGCCACACCGCCGCCAAAAGTGATTGGCCGCTCCCGGCGCTTTATGCTTTGATGCCGCGTCCAAGCCTCCGGCCGTCCCAGCAATGCCCGCGATCACTTCCCAGCTCGACCCGCGTTCGCAAGATTTCCGCGACAACCTCGCCTATCACCAGGCCCTGGTCGAAGAACTCGACGCGCGCCTGGCGCGCGCAGCGCACGGCGGCGGCGACAAGGCCCGGGCCAAGCACACCGAGCGCGGCAAACTGCTGGCACGCGACCGCATCGCCGCCCTGCTCGACCCGGGCTCGCCGTTCCTGGAAATCGCCCCGCTCGCCGCCGAAGGCATGTACGACGACGCCGCGCCGGGCGCCGGCATGGTCGCCGGCATCGGCCGCGTGCAGGGCCTGGAAGTGGTGATCGTCGCCAACGACGCCACCGTCAAGGGCGGCACCTACTTCCCGATGACGGTCAAGAAGCATCTGCGCGCGCAGGAAATCGCCCGCGAGAACCGCCTGCCGTGCATCTACCTGGTCGATTCGGGCGGCGCGTTCCTGCCGCTGCAGGACGAAGTCTTCCCCGACCGCGAACACTTCGGCCGCATCTTCTACAACCAGGCCCGGCTGAGCGCGGAAAACATTCCGCAGATCGCCGTGGTCATGGGCAGCTGCACCGCCGGCGGCGCCTACGTGCCGGCGATGTGCGACGAATCGATCATCGTCAAGGAACAAGGCACGATCTTCCTCGGCGGCCCGCCGCTGGTGAAGGCCGCCACCGGCGAAGTCGTCGACGCCGAAGCGCTCGGCGGCGCCGAAGTGCACACCACCGTGTCCGGCGTGGCCGATCACTTCGCCGAAGACGACCGCCACGCGCTGCAGATCGCGCGCGAGATCGTCGGCAACCTCAATCGCCGCAAGGTGCTGCCGGTCGCCGCGCAGCCCTCGCGCGAGCCGCTATACGCGGCCAACGAGCTGTACGGCATCGTGCCCAAGGACACGCGCCGCCCGTTCGATATCCGCGAAGTCATCGCCCGCATCGTCGACGGCAGCGATCTGCAGGAATTCAAGGCGCGCTACGCCAAGACCCTGATCACCGGCTTCGCCCACGTGCACGGCTATCCGGTCGGCATCGTCGCCAACAACGGCATCCTATTCGCCGAGAGCGCGCTCAAGGGCGCGCACTTCATCGAGCTGTGCAACCAGCGCGGCATTCCGCTGGTGTTCCTGCAGAACATCACCGGCTTCATGGTCGGCAAGAAGTACGAGAACGCCGGCATCGCCAAGGACGGGGCCAAGATGGTCACCGCGGTGGCCTGCTCGCACGTGCCCAAGTTCACCGTGGTCATCGGCGGCAGCTTCGGCGCCGGCAACTACGCCATGTGCGGCCGCGCCTACGGCGCGCGCTTCCTGTGGATGTGGCCGAACGCGCGCATCAGCGTGATGGGCGGCGAACAGGCCGCCTCCGTGCTCGCCACCGTGCGCCGCGACGGCATCGAGGCCGCCGGCAAGGTGTGGACGCCGGAGGAAGAAGAAACCTTCAAGGCGCCGATCCGCGATCAGTACGAAAGCCAGGGCAATCCGTACTACGCCAGCGCGCGGCTGTGGGACGACGGCATCATCGACCCGGCCGACACCCGCCGCGTGCTCGGCCTGGCGCTGTCGGCCAGCCTCAACGCGCCGATCGAGGAGAGAACCCGCTTCGGCGTGTTCCGCATGTAAGCTTTCGGCCAACCGCAACGGATTGTCGTTACGCCATGATCGTCGGCATCGACCTCGGCACCACCCATTCGCTGATCGGCGTCTACGGCGCCGACGGTCCGCGCCTGATCCGCAATGCCCTGGGCGAATCGCTGACGCCGTCGGTGGTCAGCGTCGGCGACGACGAACGCGTCATCGTCGGCCGCGCCGCGCGCGAGCGGCTGGTCTCGCATCCGCAGCGCAGCGTCGCCGCGTTCAAGCGCTGGATGGGCAGCGAGCGCATCACCGCGCTGGGCTCGCACCGGTTCCGGCCCGAGGAACTGTCGGCGCTGATCCTCAAATCGCTGATCGCCGACGCGGAAGCCGACCTGGGCGAAAAAGTCCTCGAAGCGGTGATCAGCGTGCCGGCGTATTTCTCCGACAGCCAGCGCAAGGCCACGCGCATCGCCGGCGAGCTGGCCGGGATCAAGGTCGAGCGCCTGATCAACGAACCCACCGCCGCGGCGCTGGCCTACGGCCTGCAGCAACGCGACGGCGGCGGCCGTTATCTGGTATTCGATCTGGGCGGCGGCACCTTCGACGTGTCGATCCTGGAATTGTTCGAAGGCGTGATGGAAGTGCACGCCAGCGCCGGCGACAACTTTCTCGGCGGCGAGGATTTCTCCGCGGCCTTGCTCAATGCGTTCTTGCACGAACACTCGCTCAGCGCCAGCCAATTGTCGCTGGGCGAGCTGGCGACCCTGGAACGCCGCATCGAATTGTTCAAGCACGAGCTGGCGCGCGGCGGCGAAATCGCCCTGGAACTGCCGCTGGCCGGACACAACCGCGCCTGGCGCCTGGACGAAGCCGGCTTCGCCCAGTTGTGCGAACCGCTGGTGCAGCGCCTGCGCGCGCCGCTGGAACGGGCGATGCGCGACGCCAAGCTCAGCCCGGGCCAGCTCAACGAAATCGTCCTGGTCGGCGGCGCCTCGCGCATGCCGCTGTGCGCGCGGCTGGTCTCGCGCATGTTCGGCCGTCTGCCGCTGCGCCACGTCAATCCGGACGAAGCCATCGGCTTCGGCGCCTGCGTCGCCGCCGGGATGAAGGCGCGCGATCAGTCGCTGGAAGAAATCATCCTCACCGACGTGTGCCCGCACACCTTGGGCGTCAACACCAGCCGCGAATCGCAGCACGGCTACACCAGCGGCGTGTTCTCGCCGATCATCCACCGCAACAGCACCGTGCCGGTGAGCCGGGTCGAGCGCTACTACCCCACCCAGGACCAGCAGCGCGCGGTCGAGATCGAGATCTACCAGGGCGAAAGCCCGCGCGTGGAAAACAACGTGCGTCTGGGGATGATCTCGATCGACCTGCCGCCCAAGCGCCGCGACGAAAATCCGATCGATGTGCGTTTCACCTACGACATCAACGGCCTGCTCCAAGTCGAAGCGGTCGCGCTGTCGACCGGGCTCAAGCGCGAAGTGGTGCTGGAAAAGAATCCCGGCGTCATGACCCAGGAGCAGATCCGCGAACGCCTGGCCGCGCTATCCGTGATCAAGGTGCATCCGCGCGAGCAGCAGGAGAACATCGTCCTGGTCGCGCGCGCCGAGCGCCTGTACGAAGAACTGCTGTGGGCACGCGAAGACCTGCAGGGCGCGCTGGTGCGGTTCCGCGGCGTCCTCGATCTGCAGGACCGCGATGTGATCGCCGAACACCGCGGCGAGTTCGCGCGCTTTCTCGACGCGATCGAAGCCCAAGGCTATACGTGAATCCGTTCGCGCGGCTGGGCCTGTCCGAGGACGCGGACCGGGCGCAGATCAAGCGCGCCTACGCGCGCGAGCTGCGGCTGGCGCGGCCCGACGAAGACCCGCAGGCGTTCCAGCAGTTGCATGAGGCGTATCTGCGATGCCTGGAACTGGCGACGCCGGAGAATGCCGGCGACTTCAACGAAGCCGACGCGCCGGCCGCCGCTTTCAACGAGGTATCGCTGCAATTCGACGCGCCGGCGCTGCAGCCGCTGGACGCGATCGATCCCCAATGGCCGGCGGCGTCGCCATCGACGCTGTGGCGCTACAGCCATCGCAGCGAAACCCACGAGCCGCCGTGCTGGCCGGCGCCTGCGATCGACATCGCGCAGGCGCCGCCCGAAGACGAGGCCGCCTTCGACCTCGATCAATTCACCCGCGAGCTGTTCCGCTACCAGGCCAGGCATTCGCCCGAGCAGTTGGATGCATGGCTGCGCGCGCATCCGGCGCTGTACAACCTCGAACGCAAGGAAGCGGTGGGCCGGTACGTGCTGGAGTTTCTCTGCGATGGGCCGACCTTGTACATGCGGCCGCTGGAAGTGATCCTGCGCTTCTTCGAACTGGACGGTCTGCACCCCGGCCGTCCGTGGATACACGCTGCCGTCGATGAATTGCGCGAACGCGCGCGTTCGACCGGCACCGACTTCAGCGAACTGCGCTTCGCACAACCCGCTCCCCAGCGCAGCAGCGAAGAACCGCCGTGGATGTGGCTGCTGGTGCTGCTGTTCGTGTGCACGACGGTGATGCGGGCATTCAAGGGCTTCAACTCCTCGTTATGAGCGCATTCGAACGGCTGGGCCTGAAACCAACGCAGGACGAGCGCGAGATCAAGCGGGCCTATGCGCGCGAGCTCAGGCGCACGCGTCCGGACGAAGACCCGGCCGGATTCCAGGCGCTCAACGAGGCCTATCGGCAGTGTCTGGCTTATGCCGAGTATCAGCGCGAGCAGGCTTCGCTCGACGATGAGCCCGAGGCGAGCGGCGGCGACGAATTCGCCGCGCCCGCGGACGAAAGCGGCGACGACGTCGATGCCGAATGGCCGTCGCGGGGCGATGACGCATCGCAGGCTGAATCCACCGCGCGATACCGACCGGCCGCCGCGGCGTCCGAGCCGGCCGGGCAAAGCTCGCTTTCCTTCGACCTGCACGCCTTCCTGGACGAACTGCTGCAACGCGCGCGCACGCAATCGCCGGCCGAACTCAAGCGTTGGTTGCTCGACCTGGAGCCGCTGTATTCGCTCGACCTCACCCGCGCGCTGCGCGGCCCGGTCGCGCAAGCCGCGAGCCAGGCCGAGCCGGCGTTGTCGCCGCAGGCGTTGGCGACGGTGTTCGACTTCTTCACGCTCAACGTGGTGGGCCCGAACGACGGCTGGCTGCTGGAACAGGCGCATCAAGCGCAGCATCGCGCCGAATCCACGCGTGCGTTCGAACTAGCGCTGGCGAAGTTGCGGTCGCCGCAGGCGCGGCCGGTCGATCGCTTGCTGCTGCGCGAATTGCTGGAACCTGAGCAACTGGGCCGGCGTCTGATCATCGCGCTGATCGCCGGTTTGCCGACGCGATTGATTGAGATGGCAAGTACGCTGCGGCAGCTCGATCCGCAACTGGCGGCGCAGCGGCTGAACCTGGGCACCGTCGAATTCTGGCATCAGATCTGCGATCGCGGCCGGCTGCATTGGCGTCGCGCCTTCGTGGTCCTGGCGCGCATCGTGTTGTACCCGTCGCTGCTGCTGGGCGCGATCGCGGCACTGGGGCAACGCACCGACGTACTCGGCGCCCTGCCCAGTATCTGGTGGGTCGCCGCCGCGTCATGGCTGTCGGTAACCGTAGTGCAAGCGTGGGCGCACCGTCGGGCGCTACGGCCCAGGCCGGCCAGTCGCGAGCCGCCCTTGCCGATCGATCCGGACGGGCCGTTATGGCTGTTCGGCGCGCTGACCGTCGTGGCGCTGTTTCTGATGCCGATCGCCAGCGAGTTCGCCTTGCTGATCGTGTCGGTGATGGGTTTGATCTGGCTGATCGCGCGCGGCCGGCGGCTGATGGGGCGTACCTTCGTCGCCATGCTATCTGGCGCACTCGCTGCGTCCTGTCTGCCTTCCTGCCTCGATGCCCTGCTCGGTGTACGCGGCGACACCGATCCGCCGGCCGCGTGGATGCCGTTCTTCGTGCTGATCGGCGTGGCCACGCCGGTGCTGCAGGATCTGCACCACGCTCGGCGTCATCGCATCAGCCTGCGGGCCGCGCGTGAACAGGCCGCATGGCTGTGGCCGGCGATGATCGCGGCAATGGCGGCCTTGGTGGTGAGCGCCTGGGTGACGAACTGAGGCGTTGCTCGCTTCGATCACATCGCCCCACCCCATTCATCGTCCTGAAAGACTTCTGAATTATTTTTGCCATCGGGGAAGCGTTGCGCTTGCATGAATGCGCGCCGGATCAGGCGGTTTCTCAATCGCGCCGCTGCCTGCGAAAACTGAACTGGAGTCGCCTTTTCCTGTAACTCGGATTGGTGAGATGCATCACAGTGGGCGCTTCGTATCAGCGTGTTAGGCTCCAAAGTTCACGCGTGTCATCACCTGATCCCCCGACCTGAGGAACACCGCGTCATGGCAATCTTCAACCAGCCCACCCCGCCCAAGCGCGACAATCCGGTTCCGCCGTTGCAGCCGGAAACCGCGCTCAAGCGTGAGCCCGATACCGCAAACGAATTCTCCTTCGGCCAGCCGTCCACGCCGGCGCCGGCTCCGATCGCCGCGCCCGCCCCGACCCCGGCCCCCGCGCCGCGTCAGGCCGAGCAGCCGGTGGTCAAGGAATCGCTGATCGCCTCGGACCTGTCGATCGAAGGCAAGATCCACGGCGCCGGCCACATCCGCATCGCCGGCCGCTTCAAGGGCGACGTGCAGGTCGACGGCGATCTCACCGTCGAGCTCGGCGCCAAGCTCAACGGCGGCGTGCGCGCGCGCAAGGTCGTCATCGCCGGCGAGCTGGAAGGCAACATCGAAGCCGCGCAGCGAGTGGAACTGCTGGAAAGCGGCGTGATGATCGGCGACGTCAAGGCCGGCGTGGTCACCGTCGCCGCCGGCGCGCGCGTTCGCGGCCAGGTCGAGTTCGGTTGGGAAGACAGCGGCAAGTCGGTCGCCCGCAACGACGCCGGCAAGTCCGACCGCAACGCCGACAAGAGCGACAAGGGCGACAAGAACGGCGCCAAGACGGAGACCGGCGCCGACTCATGAGCGCTGTTCGCCAGGGCATGCCCGGGGCGACACGCGTCTGTCCGCACTGCAAGGCGACGATTCTCGAAACCGCGAGCGTCTGCCCTGCGTGCCGGCATCATCTGCGATTCGATTCCGACGCAAACGCGCAAGCGGCGAAACGATTTTCGCCGCTGCACGTGGAAGGCACCATTCGCCACCCACCCGGCGACGGTGCCTGGGAATACTCGATGGTCTTGTCGATCAAGAACGATCGTGGCGAGGAAATCACCCGTCAGGTCGTCGGCGTGGGCGCGTTGTTCCCCGGAGATGAGCGCACTTTCACTCTCTCGGTCGAAGCGTTCGAAGCGGTCGGTTACAAGGCCGCGAACAAGGGCCGGTTGCGCCGCTGAGCGGCGGCGCGCCGGTATCAGAAGGAAAGGACCCCCCTCGATGTCGGAACCCGCTTCGTTGTATGCGCGCTTCACCCTGAGCCACGAGCAGTACGAGGCTTTCATGAATTCCACGCCGGCGCGTCCGGCGTCGTTCGGCGATTGGCAATCCTGGTTCGACCGCCAGCCCATGGCCGGCGATAACCGCGTGCCCGCGGCGATCCTGGGCGACCTGGACGCGGCCCGCGTGGCCGACGTCATCAAGGCCTGGCGCGAGGACGACTGGACCGGCACGCCGCCGGTGGAATACGACGAAATCAAGCGCACCTTGCGCATCGCCATGCTGCAGGCCTCGGAGAATTTCCACGAGATGCTGCGGCTGCTGACGCCGTTGCGCGGCGCCAGCGGCTACAACGATCCGGACGCGGACGATTTCATCGTGATCTTCGATTTCCTCTGGGACGAGGGCGACATCAGCGCGTATCTACAACTGCGCGACGGCGCCAGCCGCTTCGTCCAGGACTGCCCGCCCGCGCACCTGCAGGAAGCCGGCGGTTATCTGCGCGCGGCGCTGAGCTACATGCGCGATCGCACCGGCTGAGCCGCGCGGCTCACTGATCAAACGTTGCTGCCGGCCCGCATCGCGTCCGCCCGACGCGGCGCGCGCGTTATCGCAGCCTCAATCCGAAGGCCCGCAGTTGTCGCATCCGGCGCAGTTCGGCCCGGACGCGCTCGGCGCCGGCGCGATGCGCTTGCCGAGACTGCGCATCCACCGCGGGCGTCCCTCGCGCACCAACGGCAAGGCGCAGGCGATGCGCAGGCGGCGCACGCCGCCGGGGAACTGCTTGCGCGCGACAACCACCGCGCTGATCAGCACCGCGATCGCCACCACCACGTACTGCGCGAACAGTCCGGCGCTCATCGCTCACCCCGCTCCCAGCGCGACCGCGACCTGATAGGTCAGCAGCGAGGCCAGATAGGCCAATGCGAACAGATATCCGGCGCTGATCGCCACCTGCTTCCACGAACCGGTTTCGCGCTTGATCGTGGCCAGGGTGGAGATGCACTGCGGCGCGTAGATGAACCACACCAGCAGCGACAACGCCGTCGCCAGCGACCAACTGTCGGTGATGATCGGCGTGAGCGCCTGCGCGGCGGCATCGTCGTCGGCGGCCGACAGCGCGTACACCGTCGCCAGCGAGGACACCGCCACTTCGCGCGCGGCCAGCCCCGGAATCAGGGCGATGCAGATCTGCCAGTTGAAGCCGATCGGCGCGAACACCGCGGTCAAGGCGTGGCCGATGCGTCCGGCGAAGCTGTAGTCGATCGCCGGCATGGTCGCGCCGTCCGGCGGGCCGGGGAACGACAGCAGGAACCACAGCAGCACCGTCAGCGACAGGATGATGCCGCCGACCCGGCGCAGGAAGATCCACGCGCGCTCCCACAAACCGATCAGCAGATCGCGCGGATGCGGAATGCGGTACGACGGCAGCTCCAGCAGCAGGGCGTGCTCGCTCTTGTCGCGACGCCATTTCTTCATCACCCACGACACCACCAGGGCGCTGAGGATGCCGGCCATGTACAGGCCGAACAGCACCAGCCCCTGCAGGTTCAACACGCCCCAGATTTTCTGTTGCGGAATGAACGCGCCGATCAGCAGCGCATACACCGGCAGGCGCGCCGAGCAGGTCATCAGCGGCGCGACGATGATGGTGGCGAGGCGGTCGCGCGGGTCCTGGATCGAACGCGTGGCCATGATCCCGGGAATCGCGCAGGCGAAACTCGACAGCAGCGGAATGAACGAGCGGCCCGACAGACCGGCGCCGGCCATCATCCGGTCGAGCAGGAACGCCGCGCGCGGCAGATAACCGGATTCTTCCAGCGCCAGGATGAAGGCGAACAGGATCAGGATCTGCGGCAGGAACACGATCACCCCGCCCAGGCCGGCGATGATGCCGTCCACCAGCAGGCTGCGCACCGGCCCTTCCGACAGACTGCGCAAGGTGTCCTGCGAGAGCCATCCGCGCAGCGGGCCGTCCATCGACATCAGCGTGTTGACGCTGCCGCCGACCCAGGCGGTGCCGGCCTCGATCGCGTCCATCAAAGGCGTCGCCCAGGCGTACACGGCCTGGAAGATCAGGAACATCACCAGCGCCAGCGACAGCAAGCCGAGCACCGGATGCAGCAGCCAGCGATCGAGCGCGTCGTCGATCTTGGCGGTGCGGGTCGGCATGCTCACCGTCAATTCCAGCAGGCGCCGGGTTTCGGCGTGCAGATCGGCGCCTTCGGGCAGATGCGCGCGCGGCTCGTGCGGTTCGCGCGGCGCGACCGCGATGCGGTCGAGCATCGCCACCAGATCGCGCGCGCCATGACGCTTGACCGCCACCGTCGGCACCACCGGCACGCCCAGTTCGCGCTCCAGCGCGACCAGGTCGATGTCGATGCCGCGGCGCTTGGCCGCATCCATCATGTTGACCGCGATCACCATCGGCCGGCCGAGTTCGCGCAGTTCCAGGGCGAAGCGCAGGTGCAGGCGCAGATTGGTCGCATCGACCACGCACAGCAGCACGTCGGGCGCGCGTTCGCCGGGATAGAAGCCGCGCAGCACGTCGCGCGTCACCGCTTCGTCCAGGCTGGCGGCGCTGAGGCTATAGGCACCGGGCAGATCCAGCACCGCGTAGTGGCGGCCCGAAGGCGCGTGCAGGCGGCCTTCCTTGCGCTCGACGGTGACGCCGGCGTAGTTGGCGACCTTCTGCCGGCTGCCGGTCAGCAGGTTGAACAACGCGGTCTTGCCGCAGTTCGGATTGCCGACCAGGGCCACGCGCATGGCCTGCGCGGTGTCGTCGTGCGGCGCGGCGACGGCGGATGCGACGGGCGCGGCGGCGCTCATGCCGGATTCTCCAGCACGCTGACCCGCACCCGCGCGGCTTCGCTGCGGCGCAGCGCGAAACGGGTGTAGCCGATCTGCACCAGCAGCGGCTCGGCGGCGACCGGTCCGGCGGCCATCACTTCGACCCGCTCGCCGCTGACGAAACCCAATTCGCGCAGGCGTCTGGCAATGGTGTCGTTGGGCGTGTGGTCATCGACGGATTCGACCGTGGCCGCGGTGCGGCGCGGCAGTTCGGACAGCTTCAAGAGGTGGCTTCCACGGAGGGTGGCGTCCCAAATGGGAATTGTTCTCATTCTAGCACCGACCGCCGTACAGGGGCGGATGCGGCAAGCTGAACGGTATCATTCGCCAACTCCCACAAACTCCCCATGCCGATGAGCCACCCGCTGCTGAGCCTGCGCGAGGGCCCTGTCGCCCGCCTGCGCCTGAATCGTCCCGAGCTGCACAACGCGTTCGACGCCATCCTGATCGCGGCCCTGACCGGCGCGCTGGAGTCGGTCGGCGCCGACGACGGCGTGCGGGTGGTGGTGATCGAAGGCGAAGGCGCTTCGTTCTCGGCCGGCGCCGACCTCAACTGGATGCGCGGCATGGCCGCGGCCGGCGAAGCGGAAAACCGCGAGGACGCGCTGGCCCTGGCCCGGCTGATGCGCACCCTCAACGAACTGCCCAAGCCGACCCTGGCCCGGATCCAGGGCGCGGCCTTCGGCGGCGGCGTCGGCCTGGTCGCCTGCTGCGACATCGCCATCGCCGCGCCGCAGGCCAAGTTCGGCCTGACCGAAAGCAAGCTCGGCCTGCTGCCGGCGGTGATCTCGCCGTATGTGATCGAAGCCATCGGCGCGCGCCAGTCGCGGCGCTGGTTCGCCAGCGCGGAGATCTTCGACGCCGCCGCCGCGCTGCGCATCGGCCTGCTGCACGAGGTGGTCGCGGCCGATCAGCTCGACGCGGCGATCGACCAGCAGATCGCGCTGCTGCTCAAGGCCGGCCCGCACGCGGCCGCGCAGGCCAAGGCGCTGGTGCGCCGGGTCGCCGGCGAACGCGACGGCGCCCGCCTGGACGCCGACAACGCGGCCTTGATCGCGGGACTGCGAGTATCGGCTGAAGGTCAGGAAGGGCTGTCCGCGTTCCTGGATAAGCGCAAGCCAAACTGGATCGCGTAAATCAGGCCCGTCGCTCCGGCAGAAACCGTAATCGACCGGCCCCGGCGACACCGCGCAAACCCAGCCCCTTCATCCCGGCAGAATCCCTAACCTGCCTGCCTCAGTAACGAAGCCACGCGCCCGCCTCGACGCCCCCCCCACGTCCCGAACCCAACCTCACCGCCCCTCTGCCCCCGCTTCCGCCCTGGAGCCCGCCATGTTCGATCACATGGGTTTCGCCGTTTCCGACCTGCGACGCAGCCACGACTTCTACCTGCGCGCGCTGGCGCCGCTGGGCTACGGCCTGGTGATGTCGCTCGGCAAGGAACAGACCGGCGGCTACGAAGGCCACGCCTTCGGCCCGCAGCACGAGCCCGCGTTCTGGATCGGCACCGGCGAGCGCACCTCGGCCGGCCTGCACGTGGCGCTGAAGGCGAAATCGCGCGAGCAGGTCGATGCCTTCCACGCCGCCGCGCTGGCCGCCGGCGGGCGCGACAACGGCGCGCCGGGCATTCGCCCGCACTACTCGCCCGATTACTACGGCGCGTTCGTGATCGATCCCGACGGCAACAACATCGAAGCGGTCTGCCGCATACCGGCGCAGTGAGCCGCCGCGGCGCCGTCAACACTTCGGCGTATGGGCGAGCGCCGGCACCACCAGATCACGCAAACGCGCGCAGCGTCGCGCTACGTCGCGGTTTCGCCCGGCCGATCAGGCGACACGGCGCCCGCTAATCGGCGAAAATCCCCGCATCGCGTCGGCTGGCCGGCGTAGTCACCGGTTCCGACCGTCTTTCTTTCCATGCGCACACGCGCCCCGACTTGCGATGCACGCCATGTTCGAAAAGATCCTGATCGCCAACCGCGGCGAAATCGCCTGTCGCGTCATCCGCACCTGCCGCAAGCTCGGCATCCGCACCGTCGCGGTGTATTCCGACGCCGATGCCGACGCCCAGCACGTGCGCCAGGCCGATGAGGCCTATCCGATCGGCGGCCCGCGTCCGGCCGACAGCTATCTGCGCGGCGACGCGATCATCGAAGTGGCGCGCCGCTGCGGCGCGCAGGCGATCCATCCGGGTTATGGCTTCCTCAGCGAGAACGCGGATTTCGCCGACGCGGTCGAAGCCGCCGGCATCGCCTTCATCGGCCCGAAAGCCGCGTCGATGCGCAAGATGGGCAGCAAGGCCGGCGCGAAGGAACTGATGCAGGCCGCCGGCGTGCCGGTGGTGCCGGGCTACACCGGCGAAGACCAGGACCCCGCGCATCTGCATCGCCAGGCCGACGCCATCGGCTATCCGCTGATGATCAAGGCCGCGCACGGCGGCGGCGGCAAGGGCATGCGCATCGTGCGCGACAGCGGCGAATTCCTGGCCAACCTGGAAAGCTGCCAGCGCGAAGCGCGCAACGCGTTCGGCCGCGACCGCGTGCTGCTGGAGCGTTACGTCGAACGCCCGCGCCATATCGAAATCCAGATTTTCGGCGACAGTGCCGGCCAGGTGATCCACCTCAACGAGCGCGAGTGCTCGGCGCAGCGCCGTTATCAGAAGGTGCTGGAAGAATCGCCGTCGGTGTTCCTGACGCCGCAGTTGCGCGCGCAGATGGGCGCGGCCGCGGTGCAGGCCGGGCAAGCGATCGACTACGTCAACGCCGGCACGGTCGAGTTCATCGTCGGCCAGGACGGCGGGTTCTACTTCATGGAGATCAACACGCGCCTGCAGGTCGAGCATCCGGTGACCGAGCTGGTGACGGGATTGGATCTGGTCGAGTGGCAGTTGCGCGTCGCCGCGAACGAACCGCTGCCGCTGGGCCAGGACGCGATCGTGCAGCGCGGCCACGCCATCGAAGTGCGTTTGTACGCGGAAGATCCGGAAGCCGGCTTCCTGCCGGGTTCGGGCAAGCTCGAACGCTTGCGCCTGCCGCGCGCCGATGCGCATGTACGGCTGGATTCGGGCGTGATCGAAGGCGATACCGTCACCATCTTCTACGACCCGATGATCGCGAAGATGATCGTGTTCGACAGCGACCGTCCGCGCGCGCTGGCGCGGCTGCGCGGCGCGCTGGCCGCGTGCGAGATCGTCGGGCCCAAGTCCAACATCGAATTCCTCGAACGCCTCGCCCGTCATCCGGCGGTGGTCGGCGGCACCATCGACACCGGCTACCTGGATCGTCATCTGGACGAATTCATGCCGGCGGCGAATCCGGACGAAGCCGGCGACCTCGACTTGCTGATCGGCGCGACCGTGGCCGAGCTGCTGAGCCAGGAACAGCGCACCCGCGAAGCCGCGGCTGCGTCGAACGATTCCAGCTCGCCGTGGGCGATCGCCGATGGCTGGCGGCTGGGCCACGGCGGCCGCCGCAGCCTCGCCTTCCTGCGTCGCGACCAGCGCCTGGAACTGCAGGCGCACGGCAGCGGCGGCGATTACCGCATCGAAATTCCCGCCAACGACGCGGCCGCCTACGACGTGCAGGGCGCGCGCATGGACGGCGGCGAACTGAGCCTGCGCATCGACGGCCGCGCGCGCCGCCTGAGCACGCTCGGCGACGGCCATCGCGTGGTGATGCACGACGGCGAGCGCCGCCTGCGCCTGGAAGCGGTGCCGATGTACCACCACCAGTCCAGCGCCGCCGCCGGCTCGGGCAACAACGTCAACGCACCGATGCCCGGCCGCGTGGTCGTGGTCAAGGCCGCGCCCGGCGACAGCGTCGAAGCCGGCCAGGAGGTGATGGTGATCGAGGCGATGAAGATGGAGCTGAGCCTGAAGGCGCCGCGCGCGGGGAAGATCGCCGAAGTGCGTGCGGTCGCGGGGGATTTCGTCGAGGCCGATGCGGTGTTGGTGACGTTGGAGACGATTTGATTCGGTACACCGGCGAAGTACGCGCGTCCTCGCCTCGCGTTTCCCTCAAGGCCGTCGTTGGATGAGGTGACGGCGCTGCGCCGACCAAATACGCGCGTCCTTTCCTACCGTCATTCCCGCGAACGCGGGAATCCAGGGCCTTTCGTGCGAGGACGTTTGAAGTCGCTGGATTCCCGCGTTCGCGGGAATGACGTTCTGGAAGGATGACGCTGAAGTCTCTAGATTCCCGCTTTCGCGGGAATGACGTTCTTGAAATATGACGCTGAAGTCTCTGGATTCCCGCTTTCGCGGGAATGACGGACTGGAGGGATGACGCTGAATCCTCTGGATTCCCGCGTTCGCTGGAATGACGTTCTTGAAATATGGTGCTGAAGTCTCTGGATTCCCGCCTTCGCGGAAATAGCGACCCGGGATGCGGTGAAGACTCTGCACACCGTCCAAGTCCGCACGCCCTTACCTACCGTCATTCCCGCGAACGCGGGAATCCAGGGCCTTTCGTGCGAGAACCTTTGAAGTCACTGGATTCCCGCGTTCGCGGGAATGACGGTCTGGAAGGATGACGCTGAAGTCTCTGGATTCCCGCCTTCGCGGGAATGACGGACTGGAGGGATGACGCTAAAGACTCTGGATTCCCACCTTCGCGGGAATGACGACTGGAGGGAAACCGGGAATAACACCCTTGAAAGACCCACGAACACCCGCCCACTTGACCGCAACCCCCATCCGCGCCGAATAATGGTGCCGCAAACGCGTCAATCCCGGCTGGGAGCGCCGGATTCATCGGCCGCCGTACCACGGCGGCCCCTGGTCTGTGTGTTCTATGGAGGGAAGTCCCATGCGTTTACCCATGCTGTCGTCGCGGGTACGAAAGCTGTTCGCGGCCGGCCTCACGCTGGCCTTGCTGAGCGGGTGCAGCGTCACCAGCTTCGAATCGCCGCCGAGCGGCACCCAGGTCGCCTGCGATCCGCGTCTGGTCGGGCAATGGCGCAGCCGTCAACTCGACGACACCGACCGGATCAGCATCCTGCCGAAGGATTGCGGATTGATCGACCGCAACACCGGCGAGTGCCCTTCCGACCTGATCGGCTACCGCTTTACGTATCTGCCCGATGCCACTGGCGGGTAC
Source organism: Lysobacter sp. ISL-50 (assembly GCF_018612875.1). Lineage (GTDB taxonomy): Bacteria > Pseudomonadota > Gammaproteobacteria > Xanthomonadales > Xanthomonadaceae > Lysobacter. The sequence goes on from NZ_JAGGRI010000031.1 coordinate 15,278, forward strand.
ATCGTCGCGACCGACGCCACGCTGGCGACTCAACCTGCCACCTGCCAGGGCATGCATAGGGAAGACTCCGATGACGACAGCGATTCGCATCGGGGTCGTTACATGCTCCTGCGCTATGTCGTCACCCCGGATCGGATCGCGATCCACAGCGTCGATACGCTGCGAATGGCGAGGCTGATCGCCGCGGGCACGGTCCCCGGCACCGTCAAGAACACCGACAACCACGCCGAACACCCCGACATCACCTCGGTCAAGCAACTCGACGCCGCGCTGCGCGAAACCAAGGCGAAGTACGACGAGCCGCAGATCGACGCATCGGTGAAAGGCAGCAGCCCGCAGATCGATGCGCTGCTGGCTTCGCGCAAGGATCTGTTCTTCGCCAAGCCGGGCATCGTCCTGCGCCGCGACGGCAAAGCCGCGACAAAACCCTCGCCCCGCTCGAACCGCTGACACGGCTCACCGGACGGGCGTGCGCGGATCGCAACGATTCGCGCAACGCCGCGATCCCATCGGCGATCGCGATGCGGCTTGAATGCGCGTCGCCCGTCGCCATCCATTCGCAGAGATTCCCACCATGCCGGCGCACTTCCATTCCACCGTCTGGCGCGCACTGGCCGCGGCCATCGCCCTGTCCGTCTCGCTGGCCGGTTGCCTGATCGTCGAAAACCCGCCGTCGGCGGGCCTGCCCTGCGACCGCGCCCTGGTCGGCGACTGGGGCCTGATCGAGGGCGAGGCCATCCTCGACTCATCCGGCCGCGCCGCGGACGATGACTTCACCGACGACGACGAACGCCGTCTGCGCATCGATGCCCAATGCCGCGCCCACCTGCCGGCCAAGTACGAGCCGCGTCAGGTCCAACTCGGCGTGTACAAGGCCAACGGCCATCGCTACCTGGCGCTGCCCCTGGCCGACGTGGCGGTGCTTCTGACCGGCAAGAAGGGCGCGCAGGAAGTGGCCAGCGACGCTCTCAGGGCGAAGTATCCGCACACCGTAAGCCTGATGCGTTATGAGACCGAGCCCGGGTTCGTGACCCTTGACCTGGGCAATCCCGATCAGCTCAGGCAAGTGGTCGCCGAGCGCAACGCCCGCAACGGCCTCTCCGGCCCGGACGCACCCGACTTCCTGACCGGCGAGCGCCGCGCGATCGCCAGGCAGCTGCGTGAACATCCGCAGCTGTTCGAGGCGCCCGATCGCAGTACCCTTTATCGTTTCAAGCGTATACCCCCCGCCGCGCACTGAGAGGCCGCCATGACCCCGCCCGATCCGTGCTTCCGCGCCGCCGCTCGCCCCGCCGGGGCCGCGCCGACTGGCCGCCGCCGCGGCTGGACGAACGCGGTGATCGCCGCGGCCGTCCTCGCCGGCCTCGGCGGCTGCGTCGCCTTCGAACACTCGCCGGTCGAATCGCCGACCTGCGACCCCGACCTGCCCGGCACCTGGAACCTCAAGGCCCAGGGCGTCGCCAAGACCCTGCGCATCGACGCGCGCTGCCACACCGAAGACTGGCCGGGCCTGCACGAGCATCCCACGGCGCTGGATCTGACCGGCTTCAGCCTGGGCCGCGACCGCTACATCGTGCTGTCGCCGGCCGACGCCCAGCGCGCGATCGGCGCGCAGGGCGAATCGCTGGTCAAGGCCGCGCCGCCCGGCTCGGTATTCGTGATCCTGTACCGTGTCGAAAACGGCCGGGCCAGTGCCTGGCTGCCCGATTCGCAACGCGTGCTGGCCGCGATCGCCACCGGCGAACTCAACGGGCGCAAACTCGACGAGAAATTCCCCCTGGTGCAGGGCTCGGCCCAGGCCATCCGCGATACCCTCTCGCAACGCGGCGCCCTGCTGTACAACACCGAAGCGAACAAGGCGATGGTGCTCGAACGCGTCCTCGCCCCGGCCTCAAAGGATTCCCCATGACCCAACCCGTTTCCGTACGCATCGTCGAAGTCGGTCCGCGCGACGGACTGCAGAACGAGAAATCGCAGATCGCCACCGCCGACAAGATCGCCCTGATCGATCGCCTGTCGGCCACCGGCCTGCGCAGCATCGAAGCGACCAGTTTCGTCAGCCCCAAGTGGGTGCCGCAACTGGCCGACGCGGCCGAAGTGTTCACCGGCATCCATCGCCGCGCCGGCGTGCATTACCCGGTGCTGGTGCCCAACGAACAAGGCTACGAACGCGCGCGCGCCGTCGGGGTGGAGGAAATCGCGGTGTTCACCGCGGCCTCGGAAGCGTTCAACCTCAAGAACATCAACGCCAGCATCGACGAATCGCTGCAGCGCTTCGCGCCGGTGATGGCGCGAGCCAAGGCCGACGGCGTGGCGGTGCGCGGCTATGTCTCCACCGTGCTCGGCTGCCCGTATCAGGGCGAAGTGCCGGTCAGCGACGTGGTGCGCGTGGCCAAGGCCCTGCACGCGATGGGCTGCTACGAAATCTCCCTGGGCGACACCATCGGCGTCGGCACGCCGGGCAAGGCGCGGGCGATGTTCAAGGCGGTCGCCGCGGAAGTGCCGCTACAGGCGCTGGCGGTGCATTTCCACGACACCTACGGCCAGGCCTTGTCGAACATCCTGGCCTGCCTGGAAGAAGGCGTGGCGGTGGTCGATTCGGCCGTGTCCGGCACCGGCGGCTGTCCTTACGCCAAGGGCGCCAGCGGCAACGTCGCCAGCGAGGACGTGGTCTACATGCTGCACGGCCTGGGCATCGAGACCGGCGTGAATCTCGACGCCCTCGCCGACACCGGTCGCTGGCTGGCCGGGCTGCTGGGCCGCGAGACCGGCAGCAAGGTCGGCAAGGCGCTGGCGGCGGCGTGAATTCCGACGCGCCCGCCGACGGTCCTCCCGCATCGCCCGCCGCGCAGGCGGCGACGACGGCGGACACCATCGCGGCGCTGCAACGCGCGCTGCAAGATCCGTCCCTGCCCGCGCCGCTGCGCGCGACTTTGGACGACGCGCTCGCCGCGCTGCAGCGCGAACCGGCCTCGCTGCACCGCGCCGCGTTCGATGCGATTCCCGACCTGGTCACCGTGCTGGAAGAAGACGGCACCGTGGTCGAGATCAACCGCCACGGCATGGGCGCGCACCGCCGTCTGCGCGAAGAGATCATCGGCCAGCCGATCCACGTGCTCAATCCGGAACTGCCGCGCGATCACATGGCGCCGGTGTGGGAAAGCCTGAACCGCGGCGAGAGCTACATCATCGAGGTCACCAACAAGCGCGGCGACGGCACCCGCTTCCCGGTCGAAGTGCATTCGGCCAGTTTCGAATTCGAAGGCAAGCGGCGCATCATCGCGGTCGCCCGCGACCTGAGCAATCGCGCCGAGACCGAGCTGCGTTTCCGCGAACTGGTCGAGACCATCGACCGCGGCGTGATCGTGCAGGACAAGGCGCTGCGCATCATCTACGCCAACAGCGCGGCGATGCGCCTGCTGTCGCTGCACAACGGCCAGAGCATCGCCGACGAACTGCGCAGCGGCCACTGGTTGGTGGTCGATGAGCGCGGCCGCGAACTCAAGCCCGAGCACTACCCCTCGCAACTCGCCCTGACCACCGGACGCATCGTCGAAAGCACCCTGCTCGGCCTGTACCACCGCGACCGCCGCGAGCTGATCTGGCTGTCGGTGACCGCGGTCCCGCATTTCCCGCCCGGCGGCGACCGCCCACATCAGGTGTTCGCGCTGTTCTCCAACGTCACCGAGCTCAAGCGCGACAGCGCCCTGTTCGACCGCGCCCAGGCCCTGGCCCACATCGGCGGCTGGGAATGGGACGCCGGCCGCGACCTGCTGTATCTGACCCAGGAGGCCGAACGCATCCTCGGCCGCGAGAGCACGCCGACGCGGATCGAAGAACTGCTCGAATGCCTGCAGCCTCTGGATCGACATCGCTTGCGCAACGCGCTCGAACGCACTCTCGCCGGCGGCCGCGGCATCGACCTGGAACTGCAGGGCCTGCGTCCCGACGGCAGCGGCTTCTGGGTGCGCGCGATCGCCGACGCCGGCGTCGGCGACGTGGTGCGGCAGGTGCTGACCGGAACCTTCCAGGACATCACCGAACGCAAGCACGAAGAAGAACACCTGCGCATCCAGGCGCGCAGCGATCCCTTGACCGGCCTGCTCAACCGCGACGCGGTGCAGGCCGAACTCGAACGCCGCCTGGACACGTTTCCGCATTCGCCGCTGGCGGTGCTGTACATCGATCTGGACCGCTTCAAGGTGGTCAACGACGTGCTCGGCCATGCCGCCGGCGATCGCCTGCTGGCTTCGGCCGCGCGCCGCATCCGCCACGCGGTCGGCGATCAGGCCCAGATCGCGCGCTTCGGCGGCGACGAATTCCTGGTGGTGTGCTCGCTCGACAGCGATCCGAACCGCGGCGAACGCCTGGCCGACGCGATCCTGGACATCTTCGGCGACAGCTTCCGCGTGGACGGGGAAGAATTCAGCATCACCGCCAGCATCGGCATCAGCCAGGCGCCGCTCGACGGCCGCACCGCGCAGCAGCTGATCCAGAGCGCCGACGTGGCCATGTACGACAGCAAGCGCCGCGGCCGCAACAGCTGGCAGGCGTTCACGCCGGAACTGGCCGAGCAGCAATTGCACCGCCTGCAGTTGGAAACCCATCTGCGCCGCGCCGTGCACAACGACGAATTCCATCTGGTCTATCAACCGCAGGTGGACCTCAACGACGGCCGCGTGATCGCGGTCGAAGCGCTGATCCGCTGGCGCAACCGCTCGCTCGGCGAGATGCGCCCGGACCGTTTCATCGATCACGCCGAAACCACCGGCGACATCGTCGGCATCGGCGGCTGGGTGCTGCACGAAGCCTGCCGGCAGTTGCGGCAATGGCGCGACGACGGCCTGAAGATCGAACGCGTCGCGGTCAACGTTTCCTATCGCCAATTCCTCGGCGACGATCTTGCCAGCAACGTCGCCGCCGCGCTGGCCGAATACGGCCTCACCGGCACCGCGCTGGAACTGGAATTCACCGAACGGGTGCTGATCGAAGACGCGCCCGACACCGTGCGCACCTTCGCGCGATTGCGCGAGTTGGGCGTGAGCCTGTCGATCGACGATTTCGGCGAAGGCTACAGCGCGCTCAACTACCTGCGCCGCCTGCCGATCCACGGCCTCAAGCTCAGCCAATTGTTCGTGCAGGGCGTGCCGGACAATCAGTCCGACGTCGCGGTGTGTCAGGCGGTGACCGGCATCGCCCGCAGCCTGGGCCTGGGACTGGTCGCCGAGGGCGTGGAGACCGAACGCCAGCGCGCGTTCCTGCGCGAGCTGGGCGTGGCCATCGGCCAGGGCTTCCTGTTCGCGCCGGGCCTGATGCCCGACGATCTGCGCGACTACTGCCGGGCGCAGCAGCCGAATTGAGCGCGCGCACACTGATGGCTTCGTGCGCTTCTCGCCAAGCGCCATGATCGCGACAGCGGACAATGGAGTGACCGAATGACTCAGCAACAACCGCCCGCTCTGGCCGCGTCGATGCCGTCGTCCAAATCGTGGATCATCCCGTTCGCACTCGCGCTGGCTTTCTGGTGCGCGGCCTTGACCTTCTACTACCTGGCGAACCGCAGCAATTGCTTCGCCGCGCTACTGCTGCTGATCGCCGGCGTGTTGCTGTTCTGCCTGCCCGCGGCGATCTGCGCGATCGTCTCGATCTATCGCCGGCCGCTGACGATCCTGGGCCTGGCCTTGAGCGGCGCGGCGCTCGCGGCCGCGGCTCAGTATCTGGTCTCGGCCATCGACAAGTGCTATTGCGGCTGCGGCTATCCGGGATAAAGCGCGATCGTCGAACAACGCCCGCCGCTCATTCGTCCGGAAGATGCCGCCGGCCCGGATCGCAGTGATTCAAGGTCAGCATGCGCGCGATGCGTTCTTCCGCATAACGGCGGTCTTCCGGATTCAGGCCCTCGACGATCGGCTCGACCAAGGCCTTGAACTGCGGCCAGAACTGCGCCTCGCTGCGCAGGCTCGCGCGCCAGTGCGGCAGCATCCGCTCCAGGCGGGCGAGCTCGATGTCCAGTTGCAGGCGCGAGCTCATCGCGGCGCTCCCGGCCATTCCACCTCGACCCGGTGCAGGTTGCCGTCGTCGATCAGCGCGAAGCTGAGCCCGTCCTGCGCGACCTCGTCCAGACTCAGGCGACCGCCGCCCTGCCCGCCTTCGGTCGGCGATTGCCGCACGCGGATCTGATAGCGCGTATCGCCGAAACGATAGTGCAACTGGTACTCCGGCCAATCGGCCGGAATGCACGGCGCGATGCGCATGCGGTCGCCCTCGCGATGCAGGCCCAGCAGGGATTCGGTAAGCAGTCGGTACATCCAGCCGGCCGAACCGGTGTACCAGGTCCAGCCGCCGCGGCCCACGTGCGGCGCCACGCCGTAGACATCCGCGGCCAGCACGTAGGGCTCGACCTTGTAACGCGCGGCCGATTCCGCGTCGCTGCTGTGATGGATCGGATTGATCATCCGCGCCAGTTCCCAGGCGCGCGCGCCGTCGCCCAACTCGGCGAAGGCCATCGCCGCCCACACCGCCGCGTGGGTGTACTGGCCGCCGTTCTCGCGCACGCCGGGGACATAGCCGCGGATGTAACCGGGATCTTTCTCGGTGCGGTCGAACGGCGGATCGAGCAATTGGATCAGGCCCGCGTCGCGCCGCACCAGATGGCGGTCGAGCGAGTCCATCGCCTGCCGCGCGCGCGCCGGATCGGCCACGCCCGACAGCACCGACCAGCTTTGCGAGATCGAATCGATCCGGCATTCGTCGCTTTCGTGCGAACCCAGCGGCGTGCCGTCGTCGAACCACGCGCGCCGGTACCACTCGCCGTCCCAGGCCTGGGCTTGCAGGTTCTCGCGCAGCTGTTGCGCCGATTGCGCGCAATAGTCGGCGAAGGCCTCGTCGCCGCGCGCCCGCGCGATCGGGCCGAAGCGGTTCAAGGCATCGAACAGGAAGAAGCCCAGCCAAACGCTTTCGCCGCGGCCGGCCTCGCCGACCCGGTTCATGCCGTCGTTCCAGTCGCCGCTGCCGATCAAGGGCAGCCCGCGCTCGCCCAGCAACTGCGCGCCGCGCTGCAACGCCAGCACGCAGTGATCGTAGAACGGTTGCCGGCGATCGCTGCTCCACAGGCGATCGTAATAGGATTCCTCATCGGCATTGAGCGGGCGGCCTTCGACGAAGCTGACCGGTTCGTCGAGCACGCTCACATCGCCGGTGACCTGCAGATAACGGCACGCCGCCACCGGAAGCCACAGGAAATCGTCCGAACAGCGCGTGCGCACGCCGCGATTCAAGGGCGGATGCCACCAGTGCATCGCATCGCCCTGCGGGAACTGATGCGCCGCGCTCAGCAGCAGATGCTCGCGGCTCAGCGCCGGCATCGCATGCACCGTGGCCATGGTGTCCTGCAATTGATCGCGGAAGCCGAACGCGCCGCCGGATTGGTAGTAACCGCTGCGCGCCACGTAGCGGCAGGCCAGCGCCTGATACGGCAGCCAACCGTTGACCAATGCGTCGACACCGGGCTCCGGCGTCTCGACGCGGATCGCGCTCAAGGTGCGGGTCCAGTGCATGCGCACCGCGTCGAGCGCATCGTGCGCGGTCGCCAGGCCCTTGCTGCGTTGCGCCAGTTGCGCCGCGCCGCCGGCATCGTCGGCGGCGCCGAGGCGGAACACGATTTCCATGCTCTCCTGCGACGCCAGCGCCACCGGCACCTGGATCGCCGCGCACGGGTCCATGCCGACGCCCAGGCGCCCGGACAAACGCTGATTGAGCAACGCCGCCGGATGGCCCAGATCGCCGTTGCGGCCGATGAATTCGCCGCGGTCGGCGGTGAAGCTGCAACCGTCGGCATCGGTATCGAAGAACGCCACGCGGCCTTCGAACTCGGTGTTGTACGGATTGCGCGCGGTCAGGGCGCCGCTGGCCGGATCGACTTCGCTGACCACGTGCATCTGCGAACGGCTGCGGATGTCGCCCAGCACCCATTCGACATACCCCACCGCCGACAAGCGCCGCGCGCGGCCGGAGCGATTGCGCAGGCGCAGCACCGAATACTTCACCGCATCTTCAAGACCGACATAGACCCACAGCTCGCTGGCGATGCCGTCTTCGACATGCTCGTAGACGCTGTAACCGAAGCCGTGGCGGGTGCGGTAGGCGCCGCGTCCGCGGCACGGCAGCGGCATCGGCGACCATACCCGGCCGCTGTCTTCGTCGCGCAGATAGAACGCTTCGCCGCCGGTGTCGGCGACCGGATCGTTATGCCACGGCGTCAGCCGGTACTCGTGCGCGTTCTCGAACCAGGTGTAGCCCGGCGCGCTTTCGCTGACCACCGTGCCCAGGCGCGCGTTGGCCATCACGTTCGACCACGGCGCCGGCGTCGGCGCGCCCTCTCTCAGCACGATCACGTACTCGCGCGCGTCGGCGGCGAAGGCGCCGGTGCCGTTGTCGAAATTCACCGCCTCGGCCACGGCCTCGAACGGCCAGGTGTCGTCGTCGCCGGGTTGCGGCGGCGGCAGGCCGAGCAACGGCGACGCCTCGATCGATACCGGCGCAGAAACGGCCGCCGGTTCGGCCAGCAACGGCGCGCCGTCGGGCCACAGCAAGGCCTGCGCGCGTTCGGGCGGCGTGTGCCGGCTCACCTGCGCGGCCAGGGTGCCGCGTCGATCGCTGATGATCACCCGCGCCACCGACTGCAACAAAATGCGGTCTTCCTGCGACATCTGCTGGATCGGCCGCACGAAGATGCCGCCGGGGCGATCGAGCACGCTGCCTTCCGGCCCGGCCGACACCAACCCCAGAATCTGCTCCTGCAACTGCTGGCGATAGCCGCTTTGCTCTTCGTTCCAGATCACCAGATCGACGTTGAGCCCTTTCAGGCGCCAGTAGGCGTGCGCCTGCACCATCTGCCGCACCAGCTCGATGTTGGCGGACTCGGCGATCTGCAGCAGCACGATCGGGAAATCGCCCGAGATCGAATGCCCCCACAGCCCCGACTGGCCGCGCCGGTTCTGCAACAGCACCGCCTGCTCGGCGCGCAGGTACGGATGCGCGTACACCATCGAGCCGGCCAGGCGTTCGTACAATTGCGCATCGGCCTGCGAGGCGTTGATCTGGCGGCGCACGACCTGGCTGTGGGTCCAGGCCAGATCGAATACGCGATCGGCCAGGCGCCGGTCGCGATAGCGGTCGATCAGCGTGGCGCAGCCGGCGCGATCGCCGCCGACGCCGGTGACCATGTCGATGATCGCGGTCTGGTCCGGCGCCAGCACGATCCGGGTGCGGATCGCGACGATCGGATCGAGCACCGACCCGGCCGAATCCGACAGCTTGTCGTCGCCGGTCATCGCCCGCGGCGTGCGCGGCGTATTGCCGCGGCCGAGGAAGCGGGCGCGATCGGTCTCGTAGGAAATCTGGCTGATGTCGGCATCGTGCACGGCCACCAGATGGAACATCCACGGCGGAATCTCATCGCTTGAGCGCGGACGGCGCGTGCACAGCAGCGCCTGCTTGTCGCGTTCGATCCGGGTCTGCACGAACAGATTGCTGAAGGCCGGATGCAGTTCGTCGGACAAGGCCGAGGCCAGCACCACTTCGGCGTAGGTGGTGATCTCGATGGTGCGCGTGCGGCGCGAGCGATTGCTCACGCGCAGGCGTCGCAGCTCGATGTCGTCCTCGGCCGAGATCGCGATCTCCAGATGCGTCTCGTAGCGGTGCTTGCGCCCGCGGAACTCGGCCTTGGCGTCGGAGAAGATCGCCTCGTAATGCTCCATCGGCACGCAGGTCGGTTGATGCGTGGCCGACCAGAACTCGCCGCTGTCGACATCGCGCAGATAACAGAACGCGCCCCAATGATCGCGGGTGGCGTCTTCGCGCCAACGCGTCACGGCCATGTCGCCCAATCGGCTGTAGCCGCCGCCGGCGCTGCTCAACAGGCCGTGATAGCGGCCGTTGGACAACAGTTGCACCGCCGGTCGCGCGGTGGCCGGATTGCGGAACACCCGCAACTGCGTTTCGGTGGCCGGCGGCGGCGCGCGGCCGCCGCTGGCTTCGGCCTCGTGCGGATGGAACACGCCGGTGCGCGGAATGCGTTCTTGCAGCAGCAACAAGGTCGCCTGGAATTCAGCGTCGGCGACGAAGCGCTTCTGCATCGGCTGATCGCGCAGCAGGTAATCCAGCGACAGCAGGCCCATGCCCTGGTGATGGGCCATGAACGAGCGCACCACCGCGTGGGTCTGGCCGCGCGGCACTCGCGCCGGGGTGTAGTCGATCGCCTCGTACAGGCCGAATTCGCCGGCGAAACCCAGTTCGGTCAGGCGTTGCAGGTTCTGGCACGCGGCTTCGGGCATCACCATCAGCGCCATCGTGCTGGCGTAGGGCGCGATCACCAGATCCTGGCCGAGCCCGCGCTTGAGCCCCAGCCCCGGCACGCCGAACGCGCGGTACTGGTAGTTCATGCGCGTGTCGACGGTGTTGTAGCCGGATTCGGAAATGCCCCAGGGCACGTCGCGTTGCCGGCCGTAATGAATCTGCGCCAGCACCGCGTGCTGCGAGGTCTGATCCAGCAAGGTGTCGGGATAGCTCGGCATCACCAACTGCGGCATCAGGTACTCGAACATCGAGCCGCTCCACGACAGCAAGGTCGCGCCGCTGTCGATCTCGGTCAGCAGCCGGCCCAGCGAGAACCAGGTCTCCTGCGGCAACTGGCCCTGGGCGATGGCGACGAAGCTGCACAGGCGCGCTTCGGAAGCCAGCAGATCGTAGAAGCCGGCGTCCAGACGGCGTTCTTCCACGTTGTAGCCGATCGAAAGCAGATGGCGGGCGCGGTCGTAGAGGAACTCGTATTCCATCAACGACAGCTGGCCGGCGATATGCGCCAAGCGTTCCAGCTCGTGAACGCGCCGGCGCGCGCGGTCGCGAAGGCCCTCGTCGTCGTCGGGGCGCTTGGCCAGATCGCGCAGGCTGGGCATGGTTGCGGAAGCGCGCGACTGCGCCGGCAGGAATTCCTCGAACTCCTGCAGCGCGCCGCGACAGGTTTCGCTCAGAGCGCGCGGCCAGCGCGGCGCGGCATCCGCGTCGGCGCCGTCCGCGACCGGCCAGGCCGATTCGATCGCTTGCGCCAACCGCGACAGTTCCGCCAGACAGCGCTCGATCTCGCGCGGCGCTTGCGGCGGTGCCGACAAGATCGCGTCGATCTGCTCGCGGAACGCCGCCACCGCCTGGCTCTGCGCGACGGTCTTCACCGGCGCGCGCGCGTCGCGCAGATTCTCCTCGAGCACGCCGCAGGTATCGGCCAGCCCCTGGAACAGCGTCGGCGTGATCAGCGGCTCGTCGGCCAGCGCCAGCAGGCCCTGGCGCAAGGTCAACAGATGCGCGGCCAGATTGCCGCTGTCCACCGAGGAGATGTAGCGCGGCGGCAACGGCAGCAAGGTCGCGGTGTCGTACCAATTGTAGAAATGGCCGCGATGGCGCGGCAAGCTCTCCAGGGTGGCCAGGGCCAGACGGGTGCGTTCGATCAGCGCGCCGGCCTGCACATAGCCCAGGTCGTAAGCGCTCAGATTGGCGAGCAGCGACAGGCCGATATTGGTCGGCGAGGTGCGCCGCGCCACCACCGGCGTCGGGTGTTCCTGGAAATTATCCGGCGGCAGCCAGTGATCCTCCTCGCGGATATGCACCTCGAAGAACGCCCAGGTGCGCCGCGCCAACCGGCCGAGGAAACGCAATTGCGTGTGCGACAGACCCGCGCGCCGCTGCTTGGGCGGCCGTCCCAGCCACGCCATCAGGCCCGGCGCGATCAACCACGACGCCAACAAGGGCGCGGCGATCCACAGCGAAGCCGGCTGCACGCGCGCCAGCATCACCGCCACCGCGACGGCGAACACCGGCGCGAACCACATGTCGCGCAGCTCCGCGCCGACGCGATCGCCGAGACTGCGCTCGACCTCGCTGGACGGATTCCATTGCAGCAGGCGGCGATGGCTGACCGTCATCCGCCACAAGGTGCGGGCGATCGCGCCGAGACTGAAGAAGGCTTCGAACGGCAGGCATGCCAAGGTCACCCAGGCGCGCTGCAACTCGCGCGCCAGCGAACTTCCGACCTGTACCAGATGAGTTTCCAGCGCCATGTCCACCGGCCGCCGGGTCAGTTCCCAGCCGGCCAGCACCAGCATCGGCGCAAGCCATAGCGCCAGCAGCCACAAGGTCCAGGCCAGCGGCTGCGGCAGGGTCGCCCAGCCCCACACCAGCAGCGCCAGCGCCGCCGGCGCCACCAGACTGCGGCGCAGATTGTCCAGCAGCTTGCCGCGCGACAGCCACGACAGCGGATTGCGCTCGAAGCCGCCGTGCATGCGCGGCACCCACGGCAGCAGCCACGGCAACAACTGCCAGTCGCCGCGGATCCAGCGATAGCGGCGCTTGACGTCGGCGGCGTAGCGCGAGGGATAGTCCTCGAACAGGCGCACGTCGCTGATCAAGCCGGCGCGCGCGTAACAACCTTCCAGCAAGTCGTGACTGAGCACGCGGTTGTCGGGCAGGCGGTCGGCCAGCGCGTGCTCGAACGCGTCCACGTCGTAGATGCCCTTGCCGACGAAGGAGCCTTCCGCGAACAGGTCCTGGTAAACGTCGGACACGGTGCGGGTGTAGGGATCGATGCCGGCCTCGCTGCCGAACATGCGCGCGTAGCGCGAGCCGCGCCGCTCGCTCATGCCGCTGCCGACGCTGGGCTGCAGGATGCCGTAGCCGCGGGTGACGCGCTTGCGGCGTTCGTCGAAGCGCGCCTGGTTCAGCGGATGCGCCAGGGTAGCGATGAACTCGCGCGCGGCATCGCGCGGCAAGCGCGTGTCGGTGTCCAGGGTGATGACGTAGCGCACGTTGGCCAGCGCGTCGGTGTTGCCGGTGACCTGCGAGAACGCCTCGTGCGAGCCGCCGCGCAACAACCGATTGAGCGCGGCCAGCTTGCCGCGCTTGCGTTCCAGGCCCATCCATTTGCGTTCCTGCGCGTTCCAAACGCGCGGGCGATGGAACAGGAAGAACAGATCGCCGCGCTCGCCGGCATAGCGGCCGTTGAGGCGTTCGATCTGCCGCGCCGCATGCGCCACCCGCGCGTCGTCGCCGGGCAGCGTCTGCTGATCGGCGTCGAGAAAATCCGTCAGCAAGGCGAAATGCAGGTAGGGGTCGCGATTGGCCAGGAAACGCACCTCCAGGCCCTCGACCAACCGGTCGATCGCGTCGACATCGCCGAGCATGGTCGGCACCACCACCAGGCTGCGCGCGTTCGAAGGCAATCCCTTGGAATAATCCAGGCGCGGCAGCGGCTTGGGCGCGATCAGCACGGTCGCCAGCCAGTTGACCAGATGGATGCCCAGCTCGCTGAACGCCAGGAACGCCAGCGCCGCGAGCGACACCTGCGCGGCCGCGCTCAAGGATTCGCCGCGCACCTGCCACAGCAGGCCGCAGGCGCAGCCGGTCGCCACCATCGCGATCGGCAGCAGATACGCCAGCAACGGCACCCGCCGCCGGCTCAGGCCCACCGGCGTGCGCGCGCGGCCGGAGTCGGCCAGCGCGCTCTTGATGCGCTCGGCGCCGTCGTCGATCAGGTAATAGCCCACGTGCGCCTTGCTGCCGCGCGCCTCGCCGGCTTCGCGCGCCAGATTCAGCACGACGCGGGCAACGTCCACCTCATCGGCGCCGCTACGGCGCGCGAGCTTCTCCACCACGTGCCGGTACATGTCGCGGGTGTTGAAATCCATCAGCGCGTAAACGCCGAGCGGATCTTCGCGCAGGGTCTGATCGACCAGGCTCATGGTCTCGACGAATTCGCGCCAATCCATATTCGCCAGGAAACGCAGGCTGCCGATGCTGTTGCTGATCGACACCTGATCGGAGGCCTGCTGCTGGCTTTCGGCGCGCACCAGTTCTTCCACGCTGCGGCCGCTGTCGGTCAGCCACTGGTCGATCCAGCTGATCGGCATCGCCAGCGCGGCGCTACGGCCTTGCAATCCGCGCACCAGCTCGGCGACGAACGCGCCGGTCATCGGCGGATTCGAACGCGCCATGTCGGCCACGATCAACACCACGTCCTTTGGGTTCTGGTCGGCGGTTTCGTTGAGCGCGTGAGACCATTCCGCGGCGCGGCGATGATCCAGGCCGTCGCGCATCACCCGCACCGCCATGCGCCGCAGATTCTCGATCAGCGCCAGACGCAGCATGATCGGGATCGCCCACAGTTCGCCCAGTTTCAGCGGCGTCACCGATTGATACGCGGCGGCGAAGCGGGTCATGGTTTCGGCGTCGATGCGGCCGTCGCCGTGCGCGATCGCTTCCATCGCCAGATCGTAGACGCGCGGCAGGCCGGCCGAGGCGCCTTCGCTCAGGGTCGGCAGTTCGCGGCTGTAGCCCTTGGGCAGATGGCGGCGCGCGGTGCGGATCTGCTCTTCGATCAGATAATAGTTATCGAGCAACCACTCGCCCGCCGGCGTGATGCGCACCTCGTCCTGCACCATCTGGGTGAGCAAGGTGCTGGCGTCGTCGAGAACGCCTTCGTTGTCCTTGAGCCGCGCCAGCAGCAGGTTCGAGCCCGCCGCGGCCTGCACGCGATGCGCCTGCGCCAGCGACTTGCCGTGCAGTTCCATCTGCTCGGCGCTGAGCAGCCGCGATCGCAGCGGCTCCTCGGCCAGCCACGGCCTGCCCTTCGCCCTTCGGCCCCATCGCCACAAGCGACGGTGCAGCCGCAACCATTGACTCAGCATTCTCCAGACATGCGCCATACGCTTTCCAAGAGATCGGCCGTCAGGACGGGCCCGACTTGAACCATTCGACGGATGGATGAGCCCTGGCCTGCGGACTCGAGATATTTTTGAACCCAGCCTCGCTATCGCCGGGTGAAGGGCGCGTCGGACGCGCTCCGGCGATGGGAGGAGCCCGCGCTAGTTGGCGGGCAGATTGACCCGGTCGATGCCGTGAATCACCGCATTGCTCGAATAGATATTGGGCAGGACCACTTTGCCGACGCCGAAGCTGACCTGTTTGTCGAGCGACCGGATCGCGACGTTGCGACCGTTTACTGTCTTCAGCGCGTCCCAGCGCTCGAACTCGACCACGGTCTTACGTTTCGGAATCAGGTGACCGTTGAGAAGATCGTTCAAACGCGCCTTGTTTTCGGGTAGAAACAAGTTTTCCAGCGTGCTCTCGGGCAGTTCGCCGAACGCCGCGTCGGTGGGAATGAACGCGGTGAACGGGCCGTTTCCGTCAAGGAATTCGGTCATGCCGGCGCGTTCCACCGCTTCGCAGAAAATCGCGAACGAGCCTTCGTCCGCGGCGACTTCGAGCAGCTTCTTCGGCGCCGTCTCCGCCATCGCGAGAGGGGAAGAAGCGGCGCTCGCGCCGGCCGCGGTGGTGGTGCTGGTCATTTGGGTTCGCCTTAAGTACGGCCCACGCAGCGCGGGCCGATCAACGGTCTGGGCCGTATCTCCCATGGAGACTGGGAGTTCCAGGCTGCTACGGCCGGGCGATGAAGATCGCCGCGGCCGATTTGCGCCGCGACATTGCGTCGTGGTGTCCGTCTACAGTGCGCCGCGTGGTGTTAGCTAACCGTGATCTGGCGCGATCGACCGCGCTCGCGAGGCGACGATTGCCGATCAGGCCGCCGCGGACCGCCGCGACGGATCGAACAATCGCAAGCCGATGGCGTGCGCGGCTTGCAGATGCGAGGCCGCGTCATTTTGCGAATCGAGCAGCAGTTCCGAAGTCTCCACGCTGGCGCCGCAGTAATCGAAGATACCGTGATCGATCTGGGTCTTCATCGCGTCCAGGTAGCCGCGCCGGGTGTAGGTGCGCAGGTCGGCGCCACCGACACCGACCAGATGCACATGCCGGCCGCGCAGCCGTTTCACCAATGCCGTGTCGGCATCGGAGTCGTAAGCCCACCCATTTGTGAAGACGCGGTCGATCCAGCCTTTGAGCAAGCCCGGCATCGACCACCAGAACACCGGATACACCAGCACCAGCGCATCGGCGCGATCGATCCGCGCCTGCTCGGCGAGGACATCGGCCGGCGGCGGCGCAAGGCGGCGATGCACGGCGACATCGGCGAGACCGAAGCGCGGATCGAACCCTTCCGCGGCGAGGTCGGCGATTTCGAAGCTGTGCGCCGGGTCGCCGTGCGCGATGCCCTCGCCGATCCGCGCGGCGACGGCGTGGCTGAGCGATTGCGGGTCGGGATGGGCGAGTACGATCAGCGCGTGCATGAGGCGCTCCCAATCGGGCGAAGATGTCGACCGCGGCGTTGCGCCGGATCTTCGGCCTTGGATGGAACCATGCAACCAACCAGATAAGCTGACATCGATTTACTCCGGAACATGCGCGAACGCGATGTCGGAATCATCCGCGTCCGGCCCGCGGCTGATAAACCAATTGTTTTCAATGCATCGACAAGCGCGGTTTGAAGATCGACCGCGGCCGGATTTCAATCGTTGCGCACGCTCGCGGACAACACCGGCCACGAGCCATCCCCCCACGTGTCCTCGTTTGGCAGTTCCCCGGACAGCCCGCGCTCCGCCACCGAGCCATCGGGATCGACCAGATCGAGCACGCCGGGCGCGGCGAAAAACCGGTTGCGAGAAGATGCACATGGGACATCCTGATGTCCGGCGTCGATACCGCGCATGGTAGATCACCCGTTCCGCGGCGGCGACACCAAGGCGCGCGGCCGTTGACCGGGTGCGCAAAAGCGGTGATTCTCGCCGCATTGTCAAAGTTGGCTTGAAGATCGATGAACCGGATGCTGCCGGGCACGCGCGCGCTGCGAACCTTCGAGGCGGCCGCGCGGCATTTGAACTTCACCCGCGCCGCGGACGAAGTCGGGCTGACCCCGGCGGCGGTCAGCCACCAGATCAAGGAGATCGAGGATCAACTCGGCCTCGTGCTGTTCACCCGCACCAGCCGCAGCATCCAGCTCACCGCGGCCGGCGCGGAACTGTTCCAGGCCGCCGCGACCGCGCTCGGCACGCTGCAGCGCGCCGTCGGCCGCGCCCGGCGCATGGCGCGCGAGCGCAGCGGCCTGCGCATTTCGACCAGCGCGCGCTTCGCCAGCAACTGGCTGCTGCCCAGGCTCCCGCGGTTCCGCGTCGCGCATCCGCAATTGGAATTGGACTTCGACGTCAGCGATGAGCTGCGCGATTTCGACGTGGACGATATCGACGCGGCGATCCGCTTCGGCACCGGCCGCTATCCGCGCACACGCTCGCAGCGGCTGTTCGACACCCGCATCGTCGCCGTGTGCAGCCCTGCCCTGTTGCAAACCGGGCCGCGACTCGAACAGCCGCGCGACCTGCTTCAGCACACCTTGTGCCATGTGGACTGGAAGACCGACGGCATGGTCTGGCCGACCTGGCGCATGTGGATGGCCGCGGCCGGCATCGAGGATTTCGACGACAGCCGTTGTCTGGCGTTCGCGGATTCGGCGCATGTCGTGCAAGCGGTCATCGACGGCGGCGCGGTCGGTTTGGCCGACCTGGAGATGATCGGCGCCGATCTCGCCCAGGGGCGGCTGGTGCGCGTATTCGATATCGATGTCCAGGTTGCGCCCGAATACGCTTATCACTTCGTATATCCGGACAACAGTCACGACGATCCGCGCATCCTCGCGTTCAGCGAATGGCTGCTTGGCCAGACCGGCTTGCCGGCGGCGCCTTGAGCGAGACCACGCGGCCGGTGCGCTGCGTCATCGCAAACAACCGCAGGAAGCCACGTCCTTTGCGTTCGACTTTCGGTTGCCAGGGACCGGGCCAAGGCAAGGCATTACTCTCCGCGGCATGAATCGCGATGGCGTCGCGACAGCGTACCCGTGCGTCGCGAAGGCCTCCAGTGGCCGCATCTTTGCGTTGCTCAGAGTTCCTGCGCCGTCGCTTCGCGCGCGCAGCAGTAGATGCTGAAGCCGGTGTCCATGCCCTTGGTGTAGACCAGATTGCCGTACTTGAGATAGTTGTGGTCCGGACAGGTGTAAGTGAACTTGGCCAGGATCAGCCGATCGCTGTCTTTCAGGTAACGGGTGGAATTGAGGTCCTTCAACTTGCAACCCGGATACAGGCGATCGATGTCGGCCGAAACGGTCCCGCGCCCCACCGAACACGCGCTCACAAGGCTCAGCGCCAACAGCGCGACCATCCGTCTCATGCGATTCCCCTGATGATTCCGGGTGCGCGGGCAGCCGGCCGGTGCGCAGTTTAGCGCCGGCCGAAGGACTTCGCGGCGGTCGGATCGATTCGCGGCGTTACGCTCGCGCGACGCTCAGGGCAAGACGGTCGCGGTCTTCGCGTTGGAATCCACCACCACCGAGCCGCGCGCGAACCGCCGCGTCCACACGCCCGGGGATTGCTGCGCCGCCGCCGACGACGGCGCGCCCAGGTCGAAGGTCCACGCGCCGTTGTACGGGTCCTGGCCGGTATCCGGGCCGCCGCCGGTGGCATAGGCGTAGCCGCCGCCGGCCGCGCCGGGATCGTGCCAGAGCAGGAACGAGGCGCTGGTGTAGCGCATCTTGTCGGCGGCCTGCCAACCACCGGCATGCGGGAACGCGTAGAAGCCGACTCCGGCCTGGGCGATGTCGCGATGAAGCGAAGCCATCCAGGCCCAATCGGCGCCGCCGAGCAAGCCCTTGTCGATGTCGTCTTCACCGGGCGCATCGCCGCTGGGCCACGATTCGTAATGTTCGCGGGCGTAGGCACCGGCGAGTTTCGCCCAGCGCACTTGCGTAGCCCGGTCGGAATTCCATGCCGAGGCGACGTTGGGCATCAGCGCGATGCCGGCCGCCTTCAACTGCGGCGAAACGTTTTTGAGGAACGATTCGACCGCCTGCGTCCAGGCCAGATCGGTCGCGTACTTGGACGGAATCGCCGACCAACTCGAACGAAAGCTCTCGCCCATGTTGACGTCGTCGGCGAACACGCCATGGAAGCCGCCGGTCTTCGCGTAGTCGATGGCGCGCCGCGCCCATTCGTCCTGATAGGCCTTGTTGCCGACGTCGTACAGATGCA
Source organism: Lysobacter sp. ISL-50 (assembly GCF_018612875.1). Lineage (GTDB taxonomy): Bacteria > Pseudomonadota > Gammaproteobacteria > Xanthomonadales > Xanthomonadaceae > Lysobacter. Next base: position 34,291 of record NZ_JAGGRI010000031.1, read on the forward strand.
GGTCGCCGCCCCAGAAGGTGATCGGTCGGCCGGCGCGATCCTTGACGATCCAGTCCGGATGATTGGCCTTGACCCAGCGATACGACAGGCCGGACGGCCACGGTTCCTCGGCCGGCGGCAGGTCGTAGGCGCCGGCCGTATCGAAATACATGTACAGGCGCATGCCTGGATTGGCGGCCTTGAGCCGCGGGATATCGACGTGCACTCGCATGTAGTTCTGGATGACCATCCACGAGTAAGCGCCGGTGTGTTGCGTGATCAACGGCACTTCGGCGTAGTCGAGGTACAGCTGGCCGTTGTGCGGCGCGCTCGACGCCGTCGCCGGCAACAACAGGGCCAGAGCCAGTCCGGCGAAGATCGCGCGCGCCCGGACGCGCGATGCGGATGCGGAATTCGACATGGCGGCTCCTGCTATCGACGGCCGGCATGGGCCCGACGGAGCCACAGATATCACGGCCATCGGTCGCGACCTGCGCCTGGGATCACACATCCGGCGCGACATGACAGCCGTAATGGTTTCGCGCTATCGAGCCTTGCGCGCGGCTGAAACGTGGAGTCGGTCAGCAGCGATCGCCGTCGTGCGCGACCACCACTACATGATCGATGCCGTGGCGGAACATCTTCGCGTAAGGACAGATCCGTTCGGTGTCGCGCACCAGTTCGGCCGCGACCGCGCGCTCCATGCCGGGTAGATCGACGCGGATTTCCGCCGACAGCACGAACAATCCATCCATCGGATCGCGCGCGAACGTCACCGCGGCATCCACCGTCACCTGCCTCAGCGCCAGCCCCGAGCGATTCGCGAGCAGCACCAGCGCGCCGTGGAAACAGGCGGCATACGCGGCCGCCAGCAGTTGTTCCGGATTGCTGCCGCCGCCCGGCCCGCCCAGTTCGACCGGCATTCGCAGATTCACCTCGAGCGCGCCGTCGTCCGAACGCGCCACGCCCGACGCGCGCCCGTGCATGGCCTCGCCGCCGCTTACCCGCACCCGGCCGGTGTACAGCGCGCGGGCCTGTTCGCCGTGGTACTTGTCGAGAAAAATCGGCGGCGGCGGTCGCAACGGACTCATGGGCGTACTGGCGTCGTCCCGGTGTGGATCGCAGGGTCGGCGTTGCCGCCATGCAGTGGGCGGCTGATTCGCCGAGGTGAACCGACGACGCCGCGCTCAGGCGTGCGGCGCCTTGGGGGCGAACTGCGATTGCTGCAGCCAGCGCTCGAAGTTCAACGCGCCCTGCCACGCCGCGCCGACCGGCACCAGCGTGTCGTTCTGCAATCGCGCACCGAAGTACAGCGCGTTCGGATCGCTGACGACTTCGCGCGAATCCTGCACGGCGCGCATGAATCGCCGCGCCAGAGCGGCCATCGGCTCGCGCTGCGGCCCGGCGATCTCGACGATGCCGTTGGCCGGCGGCTGCACGGCCAGGCGCGCGACCGCGTTGGCGACATCCTCCGAAGCGATCGGCTGCACCAGCGCCGGCGGCAACCGCACCGTCTGGCCGTCGGTGCCGGCCTGGATGATGCCGGGCAGGAATTCGTAGAACTGCGTGGAATGCACGATGGTGTAAGGAATCGCCGATTCGCGGATCAACTGCTCCTGGGCGATCTTGGCGCGGAAGTAGCCCGATGCCGACAGCTTGTCGGTTCCCACCACCGACAAGGCCAGATGGTGGCTCACGCCGGCGCGCGCTTCCGCGCTCAGCAGGTTGTGTCCGGCGGTGCGGAAGAAATCCATGACCGCGGCGTCTTCGAACGACGGCGAATTGGCCAGATCCACGACCGTGTCGGTGCCGGCCATGGCCGCGTCCAGGCCTTCGCCGGTGAGGACGTTGACCCCGGTCGAAGGCGCGGCGGCGACGACTTCATGGCCCTGGCCGCGCAGTTGCGCGACCACCTTGCTGCCGATCAGCCCGGTACCGCCGATGACGACGAACTTCATGTTGCACCTCTGCGCCTGATGAAGGGGGATCGTTGTTCCCGGCTCGGAAACAACGGATAACGACAAGCGATGCTAGGCGCCGGGCATCGATCGCAATAGGCCTGCGCGCGGATGCGCGATGTTTCCCGGCATGCACCAATGCCCGCTGGGCGGCAACGGCGGCCATATCAAGCCGCCGCGTCGGTGCGCAAGTCGAAGGCCGGCGCGACCGGCGGCGGCGCATCCAACTCGGTATCGAGATTCAACGCCCGCACCTGCGCGGTGATGAAATCGATGAACACGCGGATGCGCTTGGGCAGCTGGCGCCGGCTCAGATAGCACAGGTAGTGGCCGCGGTCGTCGGGCGCGAACGGATTCAGGCAAGACAGCAGCGCGCCCGAGCGCAAGGCCGCGCTGACCTGGTACGCCGGCATCTGCGCCAGCCCCTGGCCGGCGGATACCGCTTGCAGCAGCAGATCGTCGTCGTTGAACACCAACTCCCCCGGCGGCGTGACCGACTGGGCGACGCCGTCCACTTTGAAGTCCCAGCCGCGCAGGCGCCCGTTCGGCAGCCGCCGGTGGATGCAGGCGTGCGCCTGCAACTCGCCGATCGACGCCGGCAGGCCGCGCCGGCGCGCGTAATCGGGCGAGGCGCACACCAGCATGCGCATCGGGATCAGCTGCTTGGCGATCACCTGGCTGTCGTCCATGCGGCCGTCGCGGAACGCGACATCGACGCGATCGACGGCGAGATCGGCCAGCCGTTCTTCCAAGGTCAGTTCGATGCCGATCCCGGGATAGCGCAAGCGGAACTCGGCCAGCAGCGGCGCGACGACGTTGCGGCCGAAGCCGTGCGTCGAGCTGATGCGCAACTGCCCGCGCGGCGGGCCTTCGCGCAGGTCGCGCATTTCGTCCAGGGCCTGGGTGATCCGCTCCACGCCGGGACGGCAGTTCTCGAAGAACAGTTCGCCCTCGCTGGTGAGCGATGTCGAGCGCGTCGTGCGCAGGAACAGCCGCGCGCCCAACTGCCCTTCCAGTTTCTGCACGCTGCGGCTCACCGCCGAGCGGCCGACGCCCAGGCGATCGGCCGCGCGCGCGAAGCTGCCCTCGGTGGCCACGGTGATGAAGGCCACCACGCCGGCATAGCTGGCCGAGAAGCTGCACGGCAGCGCGTCGTGGCCGTCGATCGGAGTCTGCGTCGTCGCGTTCATCGCCAGATTCATGGTCCTCACGCCTCGTCCTGCCCGCACCGGTGCCGCGACGCCAGCGCATGAGCGCGAGCGTGTTCGACCTGCTGGCGGCACAGCTCCGCCGGTTGGCCGATCATGCGGGCGATGTCGGCGTAGCTGGTCTCGAAGATCACATGCAGCACGAACGCCGCCTGCGCCTCCGGCGCCAGCGCCTGCAGCGCGCGCAGGAAATCCAGCCAGACCCGCTCGGCTTGCGACGGCGCCGGATCGCCGGGCCGGTGATGAAAAATGATGGTCATGCTCCAAGGTCGGCGCAGCGCATCGGCTTGTGACACGCCGGCCGCACTGGTGCCCGGCGCTCAACACCGCGCGTCCGTGCGCGTGCCTACCGGGCCGCGGCCGCGCTGCCTAGGCTGGATCGGCAACCCGGCTCATCCCCGGTCGCTCTCCCCCGTCGATACCCACCCAAGGACGCTTCGCCATGAGTCAAGGCCTGGATTACCAGCAGCAATCCCCGGAACTGTTCAAGAAGCTCATCGAGTTCAGCATGCTCACGGACAAGTCCTCGATCGAGCGGCCCATCCACGATCTGGTCTCGATCCGCGCCTCGCAGATCAACGGCTGCGCGTTCTGCGTGGACATGCACATCAAGCAGGCCACCTTGCACGGCGAGCGCCCGCTGCGCCTGCATCACCTCGCCACCTGGCGCGAATCGACCTTGTTCGCCCCGCGCGAACGCGCCGCGCTGGCGTGGACGGAAGTGCTGACCCAGATTCCGGCACAGGGCGTGTCGGACGAAATCTACGAACGCGTGCGCACGCAGTTGTCGGAGAAGGAAATGTCCGACCTGAGTTTCGTGGTCATGAACATCAACGCCTGGAATCGCGTCAACGTCGGTTTCCAGACCGTTCCGGGCAGCCTGGACAAGGCCTTCGGACTGGACAAGGCCAATCTGGCCTGAGTCCGCCGCGTTCGCCGCCGCGGCCACGCGCCGTGGCGGCGAACGGTGTTCCCGTATTCGCCATCATCGCTCCGCCGCGAGCGCCGTCACATCGAGGTTCCCATGCGCATCCGCCATTCGCTCGCCCTGCTGTCGCTGCTCGCCCCCGCGGCCGCATCGGCCCACGGTCCCGCCGCCGCGGGCGCCGCGCCGCCGCCTTCGGTCACCACCGTCATGTCCCATCCGCTGTCCGGCTACCCGGGTAAGGAAGCGTTGATGATCACCGTCGAATACCCGCCCGGCGGCGCCGATCCGGTGCATCGCCACGACGCGGACGCGTTCGTCTATGTGCTGGAAGGTTCCATCGTGATGGGCGTGGCCGGCGGCAAGGAAGTCACCCTGAGCGCGGGCCAGAGTTTCTACGAAGGCCCGAAGGACATCCACACCGTCGGCCGCAACGCCAGCGGCGACAAGCCGGCCAAGTTCGTGGTGGTGCTGCTGAAGGACGTGGACAAGCCGGCGCTGATCCCGGTTCCGTGATCGCGGGCCGGCGCCGGCGCGGGGCGGCCGGGGCGGCCGTCGAACGCGGCATGTCACAATCGGGCCTGCTGTCCCGACATGATAGGCATGGAAGGCGCGACTCGACTGTTCACCCAACTGCAACCACGCTTGCGTGGCATTGCCTACCGCATGCTCGGCTCGGTGGCCGAAGCCGAGGATGTGGTGCAAGACGTCTGGCTGGCCTGGCATAAGGCCGATCCGGAGCGCATCGAGGATGCGCAAGCCTGGCTGGTGACCACCACCACCCGGCGCTCGATCGACCGCCTGCGCCTGGCCCGTACCGGCCGCGAGCACTACGTCGGCATCTGGCTGCCCGAGCCGATCCTCACCGACGCCAGCGAGGCCACGCCCGAGCAACTGCAGGAAGCCGCGAGCGACTTGTCGATCGCGTTCCTGATGGTGCTGGAACGGCTCGCGCCGGAAGCGCGCGCGGCGTTCCTGTTGCGCGAGGTGTTCGATGCCGACTACGGCGACATCGCGCGCACCCTGGACAAGAGCGAAGCCGCCTGCCGCCAGATCGTGCATCGGGCCAAGACCCAGTTGCGCGAGGAGCGGCCGCGTTACGTGGTGTCGGCGCAGGCGCATCAGCGCCTGATGCTTCGCTTCGCGCAGGCGCTGTCCAGCGGCGATTTCGACGGCATGAAACAGATGATGGCCGAGTCGGCGACCCTGGTCGGCGACGGCGGCGGCATCGTCACCAGTTTCGCCGAGCCGATGGTCGGCGGGCCGCGCATCGCCCAGCTGCTGTACGCCGCGCGCCTGCGCTACAAGCACGATCTGCGCAACGTGCCGGCCTCGATCAACGGCCGCCTGGGCCTGTTGCGCTACGTCGGCGCGGAACTGGAATCGGTGCAGTCCTTCGACACCGACGGCGAGCGCATCGTGCGCGTTTACATCCAGCGCAATCCGGACAAGCTGCGGCGCATCGCCGCGGCTCAGGTGGCGCTGCTGAGCTAACGCCGCGGCGGCGATTTGTATCTCAATGTATCCGGACGCATCGCCCGCGCATTCGCATACGAATCGGCGACCGCGCCGACACCCGGCGGATACGCCGCCGGCGCGTAATGGACGCCATCCCGCCACGCCGCCGCATCCGCCGGCGGATCGGCCTTCATCAGGAGACAGTCCATGAACACCGGTCCTTCCGCCCCGCCGACCAACCCCCTGCGTCGCCGCCTGCTGGGCGGCGCGGCGCTCGCCTTCGCCGCCGGCCCGCTGGGCGCGATCGGGTCGGTGCTCGCCGCGCCCGCGTCGGTGCGCGCGGCGCCCGCGACTGCCGCGGGCAAGCCGGCGTGGGGAGCGCTGCGGCAGATCGACGCCGGCGTGCTGCGCGTGAGCTACGCGCAGATGGGCCCGGAGGATGGTCCGCCGGTACTGCTGCTGCACGGCTGGCCCTACGACATCCACACCTACGCCGAAGTCGCGCCACTGCTGGCGGCGAAGGGTTACCGCGTCATCGTCCCGTACCTGCGCGGCTACGGCTCGACCGCCTTCCTGTCCGCCGACACGCCGCGCAACGGGCAACAGGCCGCGCTCGCCACCGATGCGATCGCGCTGCTGGACGCGCTGCATATCGACAAGGCGATCTTCGCCGGCTGCGACTGGGGCGCGCGCACGGCCGACATCATGGCCGCGCTGTGGCCGCAACGCTGCCAGGGCCTGGTCTCGGTCAGCGGTTACCTGATCGGCAGTCAGCAAGCCAATCAGGCGCCGCTGTCGCCGCAAGCCGAGCTGCAGTGGTGGTATCAGTTCTATTTCGCCACCGAGCGCGGCCGCCTGGGCTATGAGCGCAACCGCAGCGAATTCTCGCGACTGATCTGGCAACTGGCCTCGCCGCAGTGGCGTTTCGACGATGCCACCTTCCTGCGCAGCGCGGCCTCGTTCGACAATCCCGATCACGTGGCCGTGGTCATTCACAACTACCGCTGGCGCCTGGGTCTGGCCGAAGGCGAAAAGCGCTTCGACGACATCGAAGCGCGGCTGGCGCGGATGCCCGACATCGGCGTTGCCACCATCACCCTGGAAGGCGACGCCAACGGCGCGCCGCACCCGCCCAGCAGCGCCTATGCGAATAAATTCACCGGCAAGTACGCGCACCGGCCGATCAGCGGCGGCATCGGCCACAATCTGCCGCAGGAAGCGCCAGCCGCGTTCGCGCAGGCGGTGGTGGACGTCGCCGCGTTCTGACTCAGGCCGAGGGCGCCGACGCCTCAGCGCTCGCGCGGATCGATGACCGGCGCGTGCTGCGCCATCACCTCGACGATCCAGTCGATGAACACACGCAGCTTGGCGCTGACATGCCGGTTCGGCGGAAACGCCAGATACAACGGCATCGGATCGAAGCGCCAATCCTCGAACACTGGAATCAGTTCGCCTGCGGCGCGGTGCGCCTTGGCCATGTAGTCCGGCAGCCACAGCACGCCCAGGCCGGCCAGACCGGCGGCCAGATAAGCGTTGCCGTCATCGACCGCGAACACGTAGCGGCCTTGCACGCTGACGCTCTCGCCATCGCGATGCATGGCGTACGGAAACGGTTTGCCGGTGCGCGACCACAGGAAACCGACGATGCGGTGATGGCTGTCTTCCAGTTCGCGCGGATGCGCCGGCCTGCCCTCGCGCTGCAGGTAATCCGGCGCGGCGTAGGCGCCCAGTCGCAGATCGCCGACGTGGCGCGCCATCAGCGATTGATCGGTGAGCTTGCCGCCGCGCACGACGCAGTCCACGTTCTCGCCGATCAAATCGACCATGCGGTCGCTGACGCCCAGGTCGATCTGGATATCGGGATAGCGCGCATGAAACTCCGGCAACGCCGGCACCAGGATCGTCCGCGCCAGCGGACTGGGCACGTCCACCCGCAGCTTGCCGCGCACCGAAGCCGAAGCGCTGGACAGGCTGGTTTCGGCATCGTCCATATCGGCCAGCAACCGCACCACGCGCTCGTAATAGACGGCGCCGTCGGCGGTGACGTTGACCTTGCGCGTGGTGCGGTTGAGCAGCTTCACCCGCAACCGCGCCTCCAACTGCTGCACCAACTGGGTCACGCTGGTCTTGCTCATGTGCAGCGTGTCGGCCGCCTTGGTGAAGCTGCCGGTTTCGACCACGCGCGCGAACGCCTGCATCGCATCAATACGGTCCATCACCGCTCCAGGCGCTCGAAGATTGTTTGGATTCTACAAACAGTGATGGGTGGGCGCGCGCGTTTATCCGCGCGCCGGCCCGCTCTACAGTCCTGGCATCGTCAACAACGGGCCGGCCGCGGCCCATGGATCGAGGTGTGCATGAGCAAGCGCGACGTGGTTTTTCCGAGCGGGCGGCAAGCCCTGTACGAACGCAATCGCTATTCCCCGGCGATCCGCTCGAACGGCTTCCTGTTCGTATCCGGGCAAGTCGGCAGCCGCGAAGACGGCTCGCCCGAGCCGGATCTGCAGGCGCAGGTGCGGCTCGCGTTCGAAAATCTGAACGCGATTTTGAAAGCGGCGGGCTGCAGCTTCGAGGATGTGATCGACGCGACCGTGTTCATCGTCGATCCCGAATCGAAGTTCGACACGATCTGGAAGGTCCTGCCCGAGTATTGGGGCGACGCGCCGTACCCGACCCTGACCGGCATCGGCGTGACCTGGCTGTATGGGTTCGATTTCGAGATCAAGGTGATCGCCAGACTGCCGCAGGGCGAGTGATCGCGGCCGGGGCCGGGCTGGAAGGGGCTCCGTCCGCGCGGGATGAACCCATGGCGATAATTCGCGGCACTTCCCTGTCACTATCCTAAACCAGTCCGGGCTTGTGGCAAGCCCCCCGCCGTGATGCTCAATCGCCCACCGGACTCAAGCAACGAGGAGGTGCGCAATGAGACTGCCGCTATCGACATACACGTCGCGCCGGAACGGTGAGTGGGCGATCGGAACGCGGCCATGACGGCGCATGCGGTGGTGAAGGTAGTGCAGCCGATGCTTACTATCGCGAAAGCCGCCGCCAAACCTGTCAATAAAACCGCATCCGCATCTGCTCTCTCTCGCTCTCCTCTCCTTCTCGCTCTCCCTCTCCCGCTTGCGGGAGAGGGCCGGGGTGAGGGTGTGAGCGCCATAGGCGCGAATGCTCTTGAGTTCCGCGACGGCTGCGGCCCCTCACCCCACCCCCTCTCCCGCAAGCGGGAGAGGGGCTCAATCATCGCGCGTGTTTTCAGATGTAGCCCTTGCAGTAGCATGAACCGCCCGAACCCCACGCTGGAGCCCGGTTGTGTCGTCGTTCTCCGATCCGCAAGCGGTTGCCCGTTACGCGCAAGGCCCCGTCAGGCAGGTGCCGGGCTTTCATGCCCTGCAACAGATGACCGAGCTGCTGTTGGCCGAAACCGTTCCCGATGACGGCCACGTCCTCGTTCTGGGCGCCGGAGGCGGCCTGGAGTTGAAGGTCTTCGCACAAGCGCACCCGCAATGGCGGCTGGTCGGCGTGGACCCTTCGGCGGAGATGCTGAAACTCGCCGACGCCACCCTGGGCCCGCTCGCGACACAGGTCCAACTGGTCGAAGGCTATATCGACACCGCGCCGTCGGGCCCCTTCGACGGCGCCACCTGCCTGCTGACCCTGCACTTCCTGCCCAGCCATGAGCGCCTGCACACGCTGCGCGAACTCAGGCGGCGCCTGAAACCCGGCGCGCCGCTGATCGTCGCCCATCACAGCGTTCCGCAAGCCGAAGACCAGAGACTGCGCTGGCTCCATCGTTACGCCGCCTTCGCGGCGGCGTCCGGCGTGCCCACGGTGGATGCGGCCAACGCCGTCGCCGCGATCAATAGCCGCCTGCCGCTGCTCTCGCCTGAGCAAGACGCAGCTTTACTGGAGGAAGCTGGCTTCGAGCGGATCGAACTGTTCTATGCCGGGTTTACCTTCAAGGGCTGGGTCGCCTGCAACCCTGTCTGATATCGCCCGGGAGCGTCTACGAGCTTCCTTAGAGCCCCCTTGCCCGTCATTCCCGCGAACGCGGGAACGACGAGCAAAAAAACAGCGGCTCCGCACCGAAGCAGAGACTCTCAGGTTTCAAGAGACCGCCAGCGCCTCTGCGTCCGCCGACGTGCGCGTCTTCAAACCGGTCTGCCGCTTGCATTCCAGCAACAACGGCGAAGCCAGATCGCACTCAGGATGCATGCGGTTGAGCCCGTGAATCGCCCCGGCCAGACCGGTCATCAGTCCCGGCGTGAACGCCTGCTTGGTGATGCCGCCGACGATGCCGTGTTCCTCGATCGCCGAAACGACTTGCGCGGTGGCGTCGTCGCGATCGATGGCGCTGGCGTCCGGATCGAGCAAGGACGCGCGCACCAGCAGCTCCCACAGCGAGAAATCGCCGTGACACAGCGTGTGGGTGAAGCCCCACTGCCCGCGCGCCGCCGCCACCGCGCGGCGCATGTCGCGCAGATCGCGCGCATCGCCGCTGCGCGCGTACAGATCCGCCGCGGCCAGGCCGATGCCGACGCCGCCGTTGCACCAGGTCGGAAAGTTCACCGTGTCCTGCATGCGCACATCGCGCCAGTTGCCGATCGAAGCGTCGAACAACGAATCCTGGAAGGCGAACGCGGCATCGGCGAGTTCGTTCCAAGCCTTGCGTTCGGATTCGCTGCCGGCGTCGCTGCGCGCCAGACGCGCCAAGGCCCAGCCGATACCGTAGCCGCCGTGGGCGAAGCCGCCGATCGGATCGGCCAGTTCCAGCGTCTGCCAATAGGTTCCGCGCTCATCGCTGCGCACCGCCGATTGCAGGCGCGCCGCGGCGCGCGCGGCCAGCGTCAGCCAACGCCGGTCGCCGGTGGCTTCGGCGAGGCCCAGCATCGGCGCGACCGCGCCGCAACTGCCGTCGGTGATATCCAGGCTGCGATCGTCGTCGAAGCCTTTTTGCTCCAGCGCCTGCGCGCAGGCGCTGGCATTGGCCAGCAATTGCGGCCGCCCGAGCAGATCGTGCAGCACCAGCCAGGCCCAGATGCGGCTGCCGTCGCCGGTGAAGCCGCCCACCGTCGCCGGCGCCGGCTCGGCCTCGACCAGACTCTGCAACGCGACCAGGGCGCCTTCCAGAGCCTCATCCACGCCCGCCACCGGATCGGCGCGGCCGTTAGCCACTTCATGCCGATACCCGGCCAAGGCCACGGCAACACCGCCGAGGCCGAAATAGGTGTCGCCGCCCAAGGGCTGCACATGCCAGCCCTGGCTGCCGAAGCTCTCCGGCGTGATCCAGGTGGTCGAACCGTCTTCGCCGTGCACCGCCAGTTTCAACAGCCGCTCGGTCGTATCCGCGGCGAGCTTGCGCCTGCGTTCGTCGAGCCGGTCGCGATGCGGGTGACGAGCGTAGTGCGAACGGCTGTCGCGTTCGCTCGGGCCGTCGGCGCCGCTGTTGAGTTGGGTGACGACCAGCGAACTGCGGATCGTCATTTCCTCCAGCTCGATCCGCATCGCGCGCCAATTGGCGAAGGTCTGCGCGATGCGTTCGGGCGACAGCGACAGCGCGAATATCGGAATGTCGCCATAACGCAGATCGTGGATTTCGCCCGCGATTTCCTCCTCCGTGAACGCCACCGCGCCGACGCTGCTGGAGAACAGCTTGCGCGCGCGTTCGATCGACTTGGCTTCGTCGTACAGCGACGCCGGATGCCAGAGCATGCGGCCGATTTCCACGTAAATCTGCGTCGCGCGGCGGACCTCGCGCGCGCGGCAGCCTTCGAACGCGCTCAGCAGCGGCGCCAGCGCGCCGTCGGCATCGAGCCGGCGCAGCCGCCGCGAGGCATCGAGAAAGGCGTCGCTGATCTCGTCCCAATACCGCGACACATCCGGATTCGGGCTGGGATGGTTCTGCGACATCGCCATTTCCGCTTCGACGATCTTCACCCGCGCATCGGTGGTGCCGTCGCCGGCGATGACCGGCACCTGCAACTGCGGCTGCTCGCCCGGCAATGCGCCGGCGGCGGACAAGTCCGCGCGGCCGAAACCCAGCACCGGCGAACGGAACGGCACGATGCCGGTGCGCAGCACCGAGCTTTGAATCAGGGTCTGCGCTTGATCGTAGGCCTGGCCGTAACCCGACGGCGTCACCGGCAGCGCGGCGGCGAACAGGCTCTCGACATCGACCACCACCGGCACTGGACCGGCGGCGACCAGATTTTCCAGATGGATGTCGGTGCCGCCGAGCAGGCGCAGTATCGCCAGCCAATGGCCGAGGCCGCGATAAAAACCGCGCAATTCTTCATCGCCGTCGCAATAGCGATGTTCGATGAAAGCGGCCCAGCCGTAGTCGCCCTGGTCGAGCACCGCCGGCACGCGAATGCGTCCGTCGCCTTCGAAGACGTGTGCGAGGAAACCGTCGAGCACCGCGTCGATACGCAGCGAACGCGGCTTGTACATGACCTGCCCGGCCTCGAAACTCAGCCGCGCCACGGTCTGCCCGCCTTCGTGCAGATCGCCTTGGTCGAGCGTGATCGAGATCAAGCGGCCGGGCGCGGCGCCGAGCAAGCTCGCCAACTGCGCGCGGTCGGCGATCAAGCGCACGATCAGCGTTTCGATGGCGAGGCACTGCTGGCTCAGCGTGCGCTCCAGGCGCTCGCGCAGCGGCGGATAGCGGCCGTACAGAAGTTCGGAAAACTCCGGGCGCAAGGCCTTGGCGACGAATTGCGCGAAACGGCCCGGTTCATCCTCGGCGGTGAGTTCGCCGGCCAGCTTCGCCGCGTGCAGTTCCAGCAGCAGCACGCGATTGAGCTTGAGCCGCGCATTGGCGTACAGCGCCTGGGCGACGGCGGCGCGGATCAATTCTGATTCGTCCGCATCCAGGCCGCAGGCCAGCGTCGCGAGGCGGGCGTCGAAGGCCTCGCGCGCGGCGGCGGTGAAATGATCGGTGATCGGACCGAAGCCCTCGTGGATACGGCTTTCGGTCATTGCGATACCGGTATGGGTTCTGGCGGCGGCGCGAGGATGGCGCGCGCGGAGGGAGTAGCGACGACGCGCAACCCGTGCCGGGCTGCGCGTCGATGACGCGTGGCTAACTCAGATGCAGCAGTAGCAGCGGCCGTTGGGGCATGTAGAGACCGACGTGGAATGCGTTACCGGAGCCCGCATGGCATCGGTCACCGCGCTTTCGCCTTCCAGATACAGCGGACCCGCCGGATTCTCGTAGCCATCGACGCTGTCGGCGCCATTGAGCCAGCCCGAGACGATATCGTTGCTTTGCATTGCTAGTCCTCCTTGAGTACTGAATGTCGCCCAGCAGACGGCCGCTCCATGTGTCGAAACCCCGTCGCACCGGACATCGATTTCAACCTCGCGGCCTCTCCCTCGCAAACCGATTCGCATCGGCGGCGTGTTTCCAGAGATACCACTTTGGCACTCTAAGCAGAGCGCTGAGCTACTGTCAAATGTGCAGTGCAGCAGGGTTCTGTGGCGAGGGTTCTGTTTGATAGCAGGGCTTGGGCGGCGCACGGGCTATGCGGCATGGGGCGCGACTCAACTGCCGCTGCGGGTCGGAAAGGGACGCCACACGGCCAGTTCCATGCCCTCCGTACGCGAGACGCCCGGACCCGCCCGACCTACAATCACCGACACACGGACGGGGAACATTGATGAGCAATGCCGCAGAATTGAGCGCCCTTGAGAGCGTTCTCGAAGAAAAGCAGTTCGTTGTGCCGCATTACCAACGCGGTTATGCCTGGAAACAGGAACAGTGGTTGGCGCTATGGAATGACCTGGACAATCTGTACAGGCTCGGCGCGACCAGCCATTTTGTCGGCATGCTGATGCTGCGAACACAAGGCAGTCGTGCCGAAGTGGTGGACGGACAGCAACGACTGACGACCATGATGATTCTGGCGAACGCGCTACGGGAAGCCGCCGGCCAGAAGCCGGTCGCATACGCGTTGACGTTCCTGGAGAACGACGACATTCAGAATCATTTCGACTTCCATGCGCTCGGAAGAATCGGGGCGGCCAGCAGAATCTCTCCCGACCATGTATCCAGCTATGCCAAGAACGTCAAGAAGGCAACGCTGTTCTTCAAGGAACAGGCAAAGACGCTCGGGGCGCAGAACGCGTTGCATTACCTCAACGTTCTGTTGACCCGCTTCCAACTGTTCGTACTTGAAGTGTCGGACAGCTTCGACATCCATATCGCATTCGAGACACTGAACAACCGTGGACTCCAGCTGTCGAAAATGGAACTTCTGAAAAATCGGCTGATCTACCTGTGCTCCGTCCTTCCGGACGAAGACAAATTGACCGGCGCGAGGATCAAAGACGAGATCCACCGGGCGTGGCGCGGCATCTACATCGCGCTTGGACGCATAGCCGAAACCTCGATGGATGACGACACGTTCCTGGACGCCCACGCGACCGTCTTCTATGGCCGATTGCGCGAGAAGAACTGGCTGCGAAACAAGCTCTTCGATTCTGAGTTCACCACTCGGAATCCTTCCCTGCGACTGCAGGACATATACGATTACATCGGCAGCCTGGAAACCGCGGCGCTGTGGTGGTCGCACATTCATCAGCCACGTCACTTGCCCTCGGCTCAACAGAAGGCGCTGACCCAACTCAATCGGGCCCAGTTCTCGAACATAAAACCGTTGCTGCTCTCGGCCTTTATGCGAGCCGGGCTGGAACACCCGGGCGCCGTCATCGAACCGGCTGCACATGCCGAACTTTTCGCGCCGATCCTCAACCTGATGATCCAGGCCGAGCGATTCGGCGTGATCGTGTTCCGCCTTCTCGGCAATAAATCCACGTTGGGAAAGGCTTATCTCGACAGTTGTGCACAAGCGTTGTTGAAACCCGGCCGCAAGGACCCCAGCGATCTTCCGGGGCTATCGGCAATGGATTCCGCGCCGGCGATCGACTACATCGCAGACTATCTCCATGCGTGGGCGACGAACAAAAACACTAACGCGTCACGCCAGGACCCGCGCTTCGATTGGACCGGTGCATTCTCAAAATTCGACCTCGCAACGACACAGATCGAACAGCGATTCAGTCAGCACAACGGCGGGGGATACTACGGTTGGCAGTTCACCCGCCTGGCGCTCTTCAATTACGAGGAAGCCTTCCGCCGCAATGGGAACGCCCCCGTCAAGCTCTCGTGGGAGGACTTCAGTTTCGACGAGACGGTGGAGCACATTTTCCCGAAGGCCGCCGAAGCCAAGGACGACTGGAACCAGGCCATCCCTATCGACGGCCGCTTCAATCGCAATGACAAGCTGCGCAAAGCCTTGGGCAATTCCATCGGCAATCTGCTGTTTCTTTCGCGATCGGACAACTCATCCGCGTCCAACAACCCCTATGTCGGACCCACTGGCAAGAAAGAACGCTACGCAAAGAACGGCTATTCCGCCGCGCAGGTAGCTCGGGTATTCAAAAAGTGGGATACCCTGACCATCGCCGCTCGAGGCGTGGCCATCCTCAAAAAATGCGAAGAGCGCTGGGACTTCGAATTGGTGGAAAATTCCGATCGGTACATGAATTACTTGCCACTGGTCTTCGGTGCCCAACACGAGGCTATCTCCGATGGTAAGGCGGGACGACCGATCAGCGAACGCTCCCTCAAACCGCTGGTGGACGAACTGCTCGCCGACTTCCAGCGGTGAACCCGGAGGGGCCGCATCTGGCGGCCTTGTTCGTTCAAGGCTGCCATGCGCCAATGCGTAGTCGGACAAGCCATGGCTGCGCCCAAAGGATTGTATGCGCACCTCTTCTTACGCACACCCGCCAAATGTTTACCGCGTGGAGTCGCGCTTCAGCCAAAGTACGCCAGCACAATCAGGCGCTTTTTCGGAAACACCACCAGCACTTTCTCCGGGCCGTTGGCGTAGAAGTTGCCCGGCTCGCGAACGGCTCGTTCCAGCTCTTCGCGCAGCGCCCAGTCGGCCTCGGCGCAGTGCAGCCCCAGCGATAGCAGGCTCTGATCGTCGTTCAAGTCGGGGACATGCGGGGTCGGCTGCCATGGCTCGAAGGTGTGGTAGTAGTCGTGGGCCTTGCGCGAGTAACGCGCGTTGTCGAAGAAACGCAGGCCTTGTTCCGTTATCGCGTCCGCGGTGGCGCGATCCAGACGGAAGATGGCGACGCCGCAGCCTTCGCGCCAGCCGGATTCGCCTTCGATGAAGGTCGGGTAGGAAATGCCCAGCGGCTCGGGGATGACGCCGGCCATCCACCACGCTTCCAACAAGCACCAGGCGATATACAACGACAGCATGACGCATGCGATCGCGATGAGGACTCGTTCGCCTATGAAGACTCTCTCGATGCTGGTCACGATGCCGTTGCCTTGCGATGGGACATCGCGGCACGGTAGTTGGCGCTCGTGGGTTGGGTGAGAAGCGAGGGTGAAGCGACGTCAGGCGGGGACAACTGCGATACCGGCGGGGTTCCGGCTTGCGCCGGAACCCCGCGATGGCTGCGCTTTAACAGGACACGCCCGCGTCGGCCGATGCGCTCAATTACCGTCGCGATCGACCGTGCGCAGCGGCTCCTGCACGGGCGCGCTGACACGGTTCGCGCCGACGCGACCGGCGCGCGGTCCGGTGTCGGCGACCGGCGGCGGCGTGCGCAGGCTCTGGTAGTAGTTGCGGATGCCGGCGCTGAGTTGCAGCGAGTAGTCGGTGGTCATGTAGCGGTCGCCGGTCTGGGTTTCGATGTGGGCGCCGCCGGGGATGGGTTTGAAGAATTCGTCGAACTGCGCCATCGGGTAGACGCTGGGCTTGGCGGCGCTGAAAACGGCCATGACCATCGGTTGGCCGATCTTGCTCGCGGTGGGGCCGGCGTAGGTGCCGGCGCGGCCGTGGCAGGAGATGCACGACGACACCGGACTGTCGATGGGGCCGTTGAGGCGGCCGCCGAGGCCGTGGTGCATGACGTAGGCTCGGTTGCCGTAGTCCCAGCCGGTGCGTTCGACCAAGGACGAAGTGATGCGGGCCTGGGTCAGTGCGGTGTTGACGAAGACGCCGTCGCGATTGGCGTCGGTGCGCACGGGCAGATCGTCGCCCCAGCTCGCGCCGACCGGGATCATGCGATCCCACACGGTCGGGCCGGGCGCGCCGCCGTCGTAGATGAAGGTGCCGAACACCCAGCCGGTGGTGTCGGCCATGCGCGGGTCTTTGACGGCGACGTCGAGTTGCAACAGGCGCACGGTGCGATCCACGCGCGGCTTGTTGTAGTTGACGTCGGGGTAGATGTTCGCGGTCCAGGTCTTGGTCCGGCTCAGGTACGGGATCTGCGCGGTGCTGGCGTCGGTGAACAACAGTTTGCAGGCCACCGAGTTGTCCGCGAAAGTCGATTTCGACGGATCGGGACGGCCGTCGGCGGTGCGCCAGACCTTGCCCAGGCTGACCGCGCCGCGGTCGTTGTAGAAGCCGACCGCCCAGTTCTGCGCGCGCTCGGTCTGTTTGCGATGCAGGTCGAGCGGGCGCGCCATGCGTTCGCGGGTGAGGCCGCGGCGCCATTCGCGGCCGCCGCCGAACTGGGCGCCGTCGTCGTGCAGCCACGGCGCGTGATACCACTTGCGCACGCGGTTGTTCTGCACTTTGAAATCGACATCGACATTGCCTTCCAGGCAGTAGTCGAGGACCGAACGCAGGTATTCGGTGGGGAAGGCTTTGAAGTCGATCGCCATCCACGGGAAGGTGTCGTCGGCGAAGGTGGTCGGGTAATCCTGGCTGAGTTCGAAGACATCGCGCGCGCCTGGCGGCGGAGGATAGTGCGGGTCGTAGCTGGGAAAGCGCACGGTGCCGTCGGCGGCGGCCGGAGCGGCCGGCGTAGCGCCAGCGGCGCCCGCGGTTCGTTCCTGCGATACCGCCGTGGCCACCGTGGCCGCGATCAAACCCACTGCGATCAGCGCTGTTTTCATGATCCGCTCCCTGTTTCCCGTCCTTAACGCGGTGGCGGGGCGGAAGGGGCCATGGATTCGCAGGATGCGTGGACGGGCGCGCGAGTTGTGATCGTGGTCGCGGCCGGTCGCAGGATCGGCCGCGCGGGCTTACGGTGTGTTGTCGTGGCGTGCGCGGCGGCGGATCAGGACTTGTTCGCCTGGGCCAGGTGATAGGCCACCAGTGCGTTGGCGTGTCCGTGGCCCAGCTTGTGTTCGCTCTTGAGGTGGGCCACCAGTTCCATGTGCTTTCTGTCGCCCAGCGACTGGATCACCTTGAACCAGTGCGCGACCGGGTGACCGTAGGTCTTTTCGATCGAGGGGAAGTACGAGGCCGGGCCTTTTACTTTTGCGTCGTCCGCCATTGCGGGGTCTCCTTGGGTAACCGCCACGATGGCGGATCGAAGGTAGGCTTTATACCTTCTGGATCGAGTGAGCGTCGGTGGCGGTCGTACCTCACGCCCCGGTGCTCCCCGCCGCACCCAAGCCGTTCCACTGTTGCGGCCGCGGGGTCCAATCGCCCTGCCCCAGCACCGCTTCGAGCAGGTGTTGCACGGGGTAGCCCAGATGCTCGCCGGCGGCTTGACCGGCGTCGTCGCGATGGGCGGCCAGAACAAAGGGGACGAAGGCATCGTGGTCGCGCGCGGCCAAGCCGATCATTTTCTTGGCAAGATCGTAGGACAGCAGGTTGCCGTCGTCGGTACGGTGGAAGGCGGCGCCGGACCAGTATTCCTGGATGCGTTCGGGGGTCCAGAACGCGGCGTGTTTCTGCGCGATTTCCTTCGGGGTGTAGAGCGAGGCGCGCGGGTCGCCCAGGCGCGGGAACAGGCTGTGTTCGGTGTTGACCGCCATCCCTTCGTTGACCCAGGTCGGAATGGGCAGATGCGCGAGCAAGGCGTGGGTGAGTTCGTGGGCAATGGTGGGGTGCATGGCGTCGGCATCGTTTTCGCACAAGGCGAAATGGCCGTAGCCGGCGTTGACGAACATACCCGAGGACATCGCGTATTCGCCGCCTTCGGGATAGTAGTGGGCGATGTAGTCGTAGTACTGATCGTCTTCCATGAAGATCAGGCACACGTGCTTGCCGCCGCCGATGGGCTGCGCCAGCGGGCCCAGGTTGCGCACGATCCAGCGCCGCGCCGATTCGCAGAATTTCAGGAACGACTGGGCGTCGGCGGATTCCAATGCGGTCAGCAGCAAAAAGCGCTCGGATGAGAGCACGCGGTAGCCGGGGCCCAGCGATTGCGCCAGCGCTTGCAGCCAGCGATCGGCAGCCGCGGTCCAGAACGCATCGCGTTCGGCATCCGACCAGTCCGGGCGCTCGGCTTCGGCGATACGTTCCCAGTCCGGCAGCGGTTGGCGGGTATCGCCCCACCAGTGCATCGCGACTTCGGGCACCGGAACCGGGACGGACGGCGAGATTTGCGGCGATGGCGGCGAGGCCGTTTTGAACAGACTGCGCAGGCGGTCGAGCATGGAAGAGGGACCGAAGTGAAGTGGTTGGGAAGAGCTCGGAGGTGCGATCTCGCCCATTGTGTAGGGCGATGGGTATCGCGCGCCAGCGGCCGCGATCAACGCCATTGGAAACCCGCGGGCCGCGCGTTATAAAGACCCGCGGCCCGCCGACGCCATCGCTGGATTGTCGCGGCCGTGCACCTAGGGGGAGTTCGATGAATCTGGATACCCGATCGCGTGCGCCGCGCGCGCTCGCTTCGCCGGCGCGCGCGCCTCGGCCGCATGCGCTGCGCGTGTTCGCGTTTTGCTTGGTCATCGCGGCGGCGACGCTGTCCGCGCCGGCCTGGGCGGGCTTGCCCGAGTATCGGGTCTCGGTCGCCAACACCGACATCCTTCGCCATCAAGCCGATGCGGCGCCGATGCGTATCGGCCGCTTCACCGCCGCGCGCGGCGCCGACGATCAGGCCACGCAGGAAGCGGCCGAGGCGGCGGTGTATCTGCGCGATGCCTTGTCCGCCGAACTGCAGGCCGCCGGCCGGCTGAGCGCGCAGGCGACGATCGACATCGACGGCGATCTGCGCCGTTATCAGGTCGGCCCGGCGCCGTCGTCGGGCATCAACCGCGCCAGCGTCGTCCTGCACGTCAGCGTGCGCCGCGATGGCGCGGTCGCGATGCAACGCGATTTGAGCATCGAGCAAGTGTGGCCGCATGCGGGCACGCCGTGGATCGCGCGCTCGCTGACGTCCGACCGCTTGCTGACGGCGATGCAGAGCTTGTTGCGGCAGCTGTACTCGGACCCGCAGTTCAAACGCGTTACGGCGCGCTGAGCGGACATCGCGGCCGCCCCGGCGGCTTTCGTTCCCACATCGGCCGCGGCACGCTTCGCAAGCGCGGCGGTCTGAGCGAGGATGACAGCCTCGCGATCAGGAGATTCACCCTCATGGCCCTGCCTCCCGGTGTCGTACTGCGTCCGATCCAGGCCCGCGACGATGCCGCCGCAGCGGCGATCATCCGTCAGGTGATGAGCGAGTTCGGCGCCGGCGCGATCAGCGATCCGGAGGTCGATGCGATGCAGCGCGCCTACAGCCTGCCGCGCAGCGCCTACTTCGTGGTCGAACGCGAGGGCCGCCTCGGCGGCGGCGCCGGCGTCGGCCCGCTGCTGGGCGGCACCGACCGCGTCTGCGAGCTGCGCAAGTTCTATCTGCTGCCGTCGGTGCGCGGGCTGGGGCTGGGACAGGCGCTGCTGGATCGCTGCCTGCTGACCGCGCGCGGGTTCGGTTTCGACCAATGCTACGTCGAGGTGCTCGATCGCATGAGCGAGGCGCAGCGGGTGCTGGAGGCGAACAGTTTCCAACTGCTGCAAGCGCCGATGGGCTACGGCGGGTTGCGCGGCGTCAATACCTGGTATCTGCGCAGTTTGTAGCGCGCCTCGGGCTGGGCGCCCTGCCCCGGCCCATGGCTTTGGGGTCTGCCCGCCGACCTGGCCGGCCGCGCCCGGGCCCCGGGCGAGCGCCGGGAGCCCGCCCCCGACCCCGCCCGCGGTCCGGGCGACGATTGCCGCCGTCCTTTAGAATGGCGGTTTTCCGCCTTCAGGACCGCCCATGCAACTCGACAACGTCCGCGCCGTGATCACCGGCGGCGTCTCCGGCCTCGGCCTGGCCGTGGCCCAGCACCTGGTCGCCCGCGGCGGCAAGGTCGCGCTGTTCGACGTCAACGACGACAAGGCCGCGCAGGCCGTGGCCTCGCTCGGCGAGGACAAGGCCCGCTATTTCCGCACCGATGTCACCAACGAAGCCGGCGTCGCCGAGAACTTGAACGCGGCCAGGGACTTCCTGGGCGGCCTCAATGTCGCGATCAACTGCGCCGGCATCCTCGGCGCCGGCCGGGTCCTGGGCAAGGACGCGCCGATGGCGCTGTCGCAGTTCCAGACCACGGTGATGGTCAATCTGGTCGGCAGCTTCAACGTCGCCAAGGCGGCGGCGAATCTGATGCAGGGCAACGAAGCGGGCGAGGACGGCGAGCGCGGCGTGATCGTCAACACCGCCTCGGTGGCCGCCTACGAAGGCCAGATCGGCCAGGCCGCGTATTCCGCGTCGAAGGGCGGCGTGGTCGCGATGACCCTGCCGATGGCGCGCGAGCTGTCGCGCTTCGGCATCCGCGTGATGACCGTCGCGCCGGGCATCTTCTGGACGCCGATGGTCGATGGCATGCCCGAGTCGGTGCAGCAGTCGCTCAGTGCCTCGATCCCCTTCCCTTCGCGCCTGGGCCGTCCGGAAGAATTCGCCGATCTGGTCGCGTACATCCTCGGCAATCGCTATCTCAACGGCGAGACGATCCGCCTGGACGGCGCGACGCGGTTGGCGCCGAAGTAAGCGGCGGGAATCGGGAATGGGGAATCGGGAATCGCAAAAGCGATCCTGCCTTCGCTCCACGATTCCCGCGCCACCGCCTTTACGATTCCCGATTCCCGATTCCCGATTCCCGATTCCCCATTCCCCATTCCCGGCCACACACCAATGAAAGCCTACGACGTCAAAAAAGGTAACGTAATCGAACACAACAACACCGTGTACCAGGTGCGCGACATCGAACGCAGCTCGCCGCAAGGCCGCGGCGGCAACGTCAAGTTCCGCTTCACGATGTATTCGGTTCCCGGCGGCATCAAGTACGACCTCAGCGTCGGCGGCGACGACGAGCTCAAGGAAGTCGAACTCTCGCGCCGTCAGGTCACCTACTCGTACAAGGACGGCGACGCGTTCGTGTTCCTGGACGACGAGGACTACACGCCGTACACGCTCGACGCCGATGTCGTCGGCGACGCCGCCGGCTACATCGTCGATGACCTCAGCGGTTGCTATGTGCAGATCATCGACGACCAGCCGGTCGCGTTGCAGTTGCCGGCCAGCGTGACCTTGCAGGTCATCGAAACGCCGCCGGAACTCAAGGGCGGCACCGCGACCAAGCGTCCGAAGCCGGCCAAGCTGCAGACCGGTATCGAAATCATGGTGCCGGAGTACATCGGCAACGGCGAGCGCGTGCTGGTCAACACCGCCACCGGCGAATTCGCCGGCCGCGCCGACTGATCGATTCGCCCGGGCCCATGCGGCCCGGGTTCGGCGTGCGCCGGTGTCGACCGGCGCCGGCACGAGCGGCCGCTCTTCGACAACGCCTTCGCGCAAGGATGCGTAGCATGCGTCGCTTCAAACGCCGGTCCGCACGCGGGCCGGCGTGTTCGTGAAGGAGCCGCCATGACGCAACACGCATACGAATTCGCCCCCGCCACCGACGCCGACCTGCCGCGTCTGCTGCCGGTGCTGCGCGATTTTTATCGGGTCGAACATCTGCCCTGGAACGAGCCGGCGCTGCGGCGCGCGCTGGCGGCGCTGATCGCCGATCCCAACGCTGGCCGCTTGCGCTTGATCGTGCGCGACGGCGAGATCGCCGGTTACTTCGTGCTGGGGTTCTGTTTCAGCCTGGAATTCGGCGGGCGCTTCGGCTTGCTCGATGAGTTGTTCGTGCTGCCGGCGCATCGCGGCGGCGGATTGGCCAAACGCGCCTTGGCGGAGGTCGAAGCGCTGTGCCGCGCCGAAGGCCTGGATGCGCTGCGCCTTGAGGTCAACGACGACAACGCGCATGCGCGCGGCATCTACGAACGCGCGGGCTACATCGTGCATCCGCGGCGATTGATGACTTTGTGGCTGCGCGACTGATTCGGTTCGCGCATGCGCTGAACGCGCCGCACCCCGCATACATCCAGCGGCGTTCATGCCGATGAACGCGATACGGTTCCGCATGGCCTCGCGCAACGCAGCGTGCGCACGGCGAAGCGCGCTCGAGCAAGACATCGATAGCAGCGATCGGAATCACAGAAAATCCCCGGAGAATTCGCGCGATGCACTTGCAGGATTGTGAATCCGAACACGCTGCGAACGCTGCCACATTGCTGCAACCTGCCATGTCCAGGCTTTATTGTTTAAGCGCGGCGCAACGCCGCCCGCCCAGCCCTGGAGCAAGGCCTTGATCTCCTCGAATCGTCGCGATTTCCTCAAACTCGCAGGCGGCGCCGCCGCGCTGAGCCTGTTGCCTCCTTCGATCCGCGCCGCCCTGGCCACGCCGGCCGCGCGCGTGACCGGCACGATCCAGGACGTCCAGCACGTGGTCATCCTGATGCAGGAGAACCGCTCGTTCGATCACTACCTGGGCGCGCTGCGCGGTGTGCGCGGCTTCGACGATCCGCGGCCGATTCCGCTGCCCGGCGGCAAGACCGTGTTCGAGCAGCCCAAGTCGG
The DNA here is from genome assembly GCF_018612875.1 of Lysobacter sp. ISL-50. Lineage (GTDB taxonomy): Bacteria > Pseudomonadota > Gammaproteobacteria > Xanthomonadales > Xanthomonadaceae > Lysobacter. The sequence continues at coordinate 57,506 of NZ_JAGGRI010000031.1, forward strand.
CGACCAGCCCGAACAACGTGGTGCTGCCGTTCCACCTGGACACCGCCAGCACCGCCGCGCATTGCCTGGCCGACATCGATCACAGCTGGAAGGGCGCGTATTCGCGCTGGAAGGACTACAACGCCTGGATCTCGGTCAAGGGCCCGATGTGCATGGGCCACTTCACCCGCGAGGACATGCCGTTCTATTACGCGCTGGCCGATGCGTTCACCGTGTGCGATGCGTATTACTGCTCGCATCACGGCCCGACCAATCCCAATCGCATGCATTTGTTCACCGGCACCAGCGGCATGACCGTGGGCGATCTGGGCCCGCAGGCGGTCAACAACGCCGACGACGGCAACTGGAGCGCCGACATGGCGCGCGACAACCCGAACTTCGCCGGGCATCGCTGGACCACCTATGCCGAGCGCCTGCAGAACGCCGGCATCGCCTGGCGCGTGTACCAGGAACACGACAATTACGGCGACAACTCGCTGCCCTACTTCGCCAACTTCCGTAAGCTCGATACCAACTCGGAACTGTACAAGCGCGGCCGCGCCTGGGCGCCGGGTTCCACCGCGGAAAACGCCACCAAGTCGCGCGGCGAGTACCTGATCGCCGATTTCGCCAAGGACGTGCGCGAAAACAAGCTGCCGGCGGTGTCGTGGATCGTCCCGCCGTACATCATGAGCGAGCACCCGGCGGCGACGCCGGCCTACGGCGAATCGCTGTCCGCGCGCTTGCTGGAAGCGCTGGTGGCCAATCCGGAGGTCTGGTCGAAGACGGTGTTCATCATCAACTACGACGAGAACGGCGGCTTCTTCGATCACGTGCCGGCGCCGCTGCCGGCGATCGATTCGAATCTGGGCAAGAGCACGGTCGATACCGCGACCGAAAACTACAACGGCATTCCGGTCGGTCTGGGCGTGCGCGTGCCGATGTTCGTGATCTCACCGTGGAGCAAGGGCGGCTGGGTCAATTCGCAGGTGTTCGACCACACCTCGGTGCTGCGTTTCCTGGAATCGCGCTTCGGCATCGCCGAGCCCAACATCAGCGCATGGCGGCGCACCGTCGCCGGCGATCTGAGCACCGCCTTCGACTTCGACACGCCCAACACCAGTTTCCCGGTACTGCCCAGCACCAGCTCGACGATGGCCAACGCCGACGCCAGCTGCAAGCTCGCCAAGCCCACCGCGCCGGCGCAGCCGAGCATGCCGCGGCAGGAACGCGGCCAGCGCCTGGCGCGCGCGCTGCCGTACGAGTTACGCGTGGACGGCCGCATCGAAGCCTCCAGCGGCCGTTACTGGCTGGACTTCGGCAACGACGGCATCGCCGGCGCCTGCTACAACGTCTACGCCGGCAATCGCACGGACGGCCCCTGGTACTACACGCTCGATGCCGGCACGCAGTTGTCGGATTACTGGAGCGCCAAGCAATACACGAAGGGAATCTACGATCTGTCGGCCTACGGTCCGAACGGTTTCCTGCGCGTGTTCCGCGGCGATCTGAACAAGGCGCTGACGGCGACCGGCGCCAATCCGGAAGTCTCGGTTCGCCACGACACCGCCGCCGAGCAACTGACCCTGACCCTGGTCAACACCGGCAAGGCCGCGTGCCGGTTGACCTTGAAGCCCAACCGCTACAGCAGTACGGCCGCGCGCAATTTCGACCTGGCTCCGGGCGCGCGCGCGACCGCGCTGTGGCCGCTGGCGGCCAGTCGCCATTGGTACGACTTCAGCATCACCTCCAACACCGACGCCGGTTATTTGCGCCGTTTCGCCGGTCACGCCGAGAGCGGATCGGACAGCGTCAGCGATCCGGCCATCGGGGCCTGAGTCGCGGCTTCGCCAGCGCCGCATGCGAGAGCGACGACATGACCGATCCCGACAACGCCAATAACCGCCGCACCGTGGCGGCTTACGAAGAGTACGCTCACCGCTATGCGCAGGCGGTATCGGCGACGCCATCGGCCGGCGAGGCCGAAGGCTTGCGACGGTTGGCCGCGGCCGTCCCGGCGTCCGGCCGCGTGCTGGATATCGGCTCCGGGCCGGGCTGGGAAGCCGATTTCCTCGAAACCCTCGGCCTGCAGGTTCGCCGCACCGACGTGACCGAATCGTTTATCCAGTTCCAGATCGAACGCGGCAAAGCGGCCTACCGGTTCGATGTGCTGAGCGACGAGATCGCCGGCACCTACGACGGCATGTTGATGCTGTACGTGCTGCAACACTTCGAACGCGAGCAGTTGGACGACGTGTTGCGCAAGCTGGCGCGCGGCCTGACCGCGAACGGTGCGCTGCTGCTGTCGCATTTTCTCGGCGAGGGCGAAACCTGGGAGGGCGATGCGCGGGACTATCGCTTCGTGCGCTGGTCGAGCGAGGCGCTGGACGAACGCCTGGCGCAAGCCGGATTCACGGTGGAGTGGGAGAACTTCGACGAAAGCGAACGCGAGGAACGGCCTTGGCGCCGTGTCCTCGCGCGCAAGCACGGTTGATCGGCGACGCGCCTGCGTTCGCTGTTATCGGTCCGGCCCGGGCTTCAACCACCGTCGCAGGTGCGCGTACACCTGCGCGTCGCCTAGCAGATCCAGGTGATGCAAGCCGTACCCCACCCATTGTTGCGGCTTGGGAATACGCAGATCGAACGCGGGATCGCGGTGATAGCCCAGCGCGCTGGCGACCGGCACGAGGCCATCGCCGGACGGCAGATCGGCATCGGCGTCACGCGCGTTTTTCGAGGCCGCGGGTTTCGCGGAATCGGCCTTGTCGGTCGATACCGCGATCGCGTAACTGCGGACTGCCTGCGGCAGCGGAACCGGCGTGCGCGTGTCGGCGCGCTCGTCGCCTTCACCGCGTTTTTTGTCGGTGCGCACGCGGCTTGCGTGCTTGCGCCAATCCGAATCGAGCACATTGCCGTGGCGCAGATCCTGAATGCCGGCGCTGCGGATTTTGCCGAGCCGCGCGAACGGCGCGGTGTACGGGCTGAGCTGGATCAGCATGTCGAACCAGCTGCCGGCGCGCTCCAGCGGCGCGCCTTGGTGCGGGGTGCCTAGAAACACCAGGCTGTCGAGTCGGTCCAGCCATCGATGTCCGGCGCGCTCGGCGGCATGGCAGGCGCTGCGCGCGACCAGCCCGCCCATGCTGTGGCAGACGATGGCCAATCGTTCTACCGGCACCGGCCACTCGCGCAGCAGGCGTTCCAGGCGCGAAGCGAATTCGCGGCCGTTGATCGAGATATGCCGGCCGCTGTTGTAGTGCAGATACACGGGCGTCCAGCCGTCGTCCTGCTCCAAGGCGGCGCCGTGGTCGTGACCGTCCCAGTTCCATTGCAGGTCGTTCATGCACAGGCCGTGCACCAGCACGACGATCTTGCCGCTGGCTTGCGGCAACGCCGCCGCCAATGCTTTGCGTCCCAGCCGCAGCGGCTGGCCGTGGCTGCGCAGGCGCATATCGATCGCGATCGGATTGTCGGTCGCGGCCAGATGGTCGCCGAGCACGCCGTTGAGCGCGGCGATCACCGCGTCGCGTTGCGGCAGCGAGTCGATGCGGTCCAGCAGGGGCGCGACCTGGGCGAAGGCGAGATCGAGCGCATCGCCGACGAAGCGGGTGATGCCGCGCACGCTGCGATAAACCTGCCCGGTGATGCCGCGAGTGGGATCGCGCACCGGATTGCCCAGCGGCGCCGGCAAGGCGGCGATGGTGGCGTGGACGGATTCGACCAGATCGGCGACGCCGGTGATGGCGTCGATGGTGAGGCGGCCGATGCCGCGCAAATCGGTGCCGTGTCCGTGGCCGGCCTCGGGGCTGGCAAAGCGTTTGTTGGGCATTGCCGCGCGGTCGGGGGCTTGGGGGTTTCAGACTAGCGCAGTCGTTGGGGGCTTGGTGTTTGCGGGGCCGTTGCGGCGGCTGGCTGCAATGGCGCTGCGCGGCGGATTCGCCGTCGGCGGCTGCGGTGCGAGCTTATTTATCGCCGCGATTTGATCGAAAGGCATCGGGCCTGAAGGCCCTCCCACAAAAGCAGGCCCTCCCGCAAAAATCCCGCGGTCGGCGCGGCGGCTTTTGTGGGAGGGGCTTCAGCCCCGATGCTCTTGTCACAGATCGCCGCGACTTGATCGAAAGGCGTCGGGCCTGAAGGCCCTCCCACAAAAGCAGGCCCTTCCACAAAAATTCTGCTGCTGACGCGGCGGCTGTTGTAGGAGGGGCTTCAGCCCCGATGCTCTTGTCACAGATCGCCGCGACTTGATCGAAAGGCATCGGGCCTGAAGGCCCTCCCACAAAAGCAGGCCCTTCCACCAAAATCCCGCGGTCGACGCGGCGGCTTTTGTAGGAGGGGCTTCAGCCCCGATGCTCTTGTCACAGATCGCCGCGATTTGATCGAAAGGCGTCGGGCCTGAAGGCCCTCCCACAAAAGCAGGCCCTCCCGCAAAAATCCTGCGGTCGGCGCGGCGGCTTTTGTGGGAGGGGCTTCAGCCCCGATGCTCTTGTCACAGATCGCCGCGACTTGATCGAAAGGCATCGGGCCTGAAGGCCCTCCTACAAAAGCAGGCCCTTCCACCAAAATTTTGGTGTGGACGACGCGCAGGTCGGCGCCGGTGCGCTCAGCGCGGCGCGCGCCAACCACATGCGCGCCATCCGTGTGTCATGTACGCAGCTGACAGTG
>NZ_JAGGRI010000032.1 GCF_018612875.1 Lysobacter sp. ISL-50
GACAGCCCCTTTGCTTTTGCTCCTGCGCGCTCCGCGCAAAAAGCAAATCCCCCGCGCCATAGGCCTTCACTTCGAAACGAAACTGGCGCCGGGCGCTCGCCCCCTTTTTCAAAGGGGGCAAAGTGACGAGCGAAGATCAAAGGCCCGGCATCACCGCGCGTCCTTCACCACCTCGCCGCCCTTGATCACCACCGGCACCGATTCGAGCAGCCTCACATCCGCGGTCGGATCGCCCGCCACCGCGATCAGATCGCCCCATCGCCCTTTCTCGACGATGCCCACATCGTTGCGCCCCAACGCTTCGGCCGCATTCGAAGTCGCGCTCTGGATCGCCTGCGCCGCGCTCATCCCGTAGCGCGTCATCACCGCGAACTGCCGGCCGTTGAGGCCATGCGGATACACGCCCGAATCGGTGCCGTAAACCATCTTCACGCCAGCGGCATGCGCGCGACGGAAATTCTCGCGCTGAATATCGGCGACCTCGCGATCCTTGCGCAGATTGTCTTCGAGCACGCCGTTCTTCTTGCCCTCGGCCTGGGTGTAATCGGTGTTGTAGATGTCCATCGACAACCAAGTGCCGTGCTGCCTGGCCAGGCGAATGCCTTCATCGTCGATCAGGCTGGCGTGTTCGATGGTGTCGATGCCGGCGCGGATCGCATCGCGAATGCCGCTGGCGCCGTGCGCGTGCGCGGCCACGCGCAGGCCCCACTGATGCGCTTCATCGGCGATCGCCTTCATTTCCTCATAGCTCAGCTGCTGCTGACCCGGTTCGGTATTGCGCGAGAACACGCCGCCGGTCGCGCAGATCTTGATCACCGTCGCGCCGTACTTGCGCAGTTCGCGCACGCGCTGGCGGCCCTGCTCGGGCGTGTCGGCGTTGTACGGGCTCTTCTGCGCCATCGACGGCGGGAAGAAGGTCGAGTCGCAATGGCCGCCGGTGGCGCCGAAGGCGTAGCCGGCGCCGACGATGCGCGGGCCGGTCAGCTCGCCTTCGTCGATGGCCTGACGCAGGCCGATGTCGTTCCAGGCGTCGGAGCCGACGTTGCGGATGGTGGTGAAGCCGGCATCCAGCGTCTGCCGCGCGTGCTTCACCGCGAGCATCGACCAGAAGCGGTCGCCGAACTGCAGATAGGTGTAGCCGCCGTAGTGCGGGTCGGAGTCGATATGCGTGTGCATGTCGATCAAGCCCGGCAGCAAGGTCATGCCGGGCAGATCCAGGCGCTTGGCCGCGGCCGGCGCGGTATCGCCGGCCCGGCCGACTTCGACGATGCGGCCGTCGCGGATCAGCACCTGCGGGCGATCGATGAGTTTGCCGCTGCGCGAATCGAACAGCCTGGCGGCGGTGACCACCAACTCGCGCGGCGGCGCGGCCTGCGCGTCTTGCGCCTGCGCCGCCGACACGGCGGCCAGCGGCAGGAGCGCCGCGACGAAATGAAGGATCGGTTTCCTCATCGACAGCCACTCCCCGGATTTTTGGACGATGGTGCCCGGCGCCGGCGCGGCGCGGGCGATCAGCGCATCGGCTGCAGTTCGAACGCCGCCGCCGGCTGCAGCGAAGGCAGCAGCCAGTGGTCGATCATCAGAAAAGCGAACAACGCCATCAAGTAGACGATCGAGTAGTTGAAAACCCGCATCGCATAGAGTTCGTCCGGCGGGTCCATCAGCTTCCAGGCGTAGTAGAGGAACACCGCGCCCAGCACCAGCGCACCGCCCAGGTAGAACAGGCCGCTCATGCCCACCGCCCACGGCAGCACGGTCACCGCGACCAGCAAGACGGTGTAGAACAGGATCTGCCAGCGCGTGTACTGCACGCCGTGGGTGACCGGCAGCATCGGCACCATCGCGCGGGCGTAGTCGGCGCGGCGGAAGATCGCCAGCGCCCAGAAATGCGGCGGCGTCCACACGAAGATGATCAGCACCAGCAGCAGCGCATGCGCCCAGTCCCACTCGCCCTGCATGCCGGTGACCGCGGCCCAGCCCAGCAGCGGCGGCGCGGCGCCGGCGACGCCGCCGATGACGATGTTCTGCGGCGTGGCGCGCTTGAGGAAGACGGTGTAGATCACCGCGTAGCCGATCAGCGAAGCGAAGGTCAGCACCGCGGTGACCAGATTGACCCACACCACCAGGATCAGCATCGAGGCCGCGGCCAGGATCAGCGCGAATACCAGCGCCTGCGTCGGCGTGACCTGGCCGGCGACGATCGGCCGCCACGAGGTGCGCGCCATCTTCGCGTCGATGCGCGAATCCAGCAGCTGATTGATCGCCGCCGCCGAAGACGCGGCCAGCCAGATGCCGAGGAACCCCAGGATCGCCTCGCGCGCCGGCGGCCAGCCCGGCACGGCCATGAACATGCCGACGATCGCGGTGAACACGATCAGCGCGACCACGCGCGGCTTGGTCAGCGCCCAGTACTGTCTGGCGGTGGGACGGCTGGGTGCGTTCATCACGGCTCCGGTGTGCGCAGGCGCGCGAGCAGGGACACCAGCGCGAACAGCAGCAGCGCGGCGCCGCCGTTGTGCGCGACGGCGACCGCCAGCGGCAGGCTCAGCTTGACGTTGGCGATGCCCAGGCCCACTTGCAGCAAGGTCAGCGCGCCCAGCAGCGTGGCCCAGCCGCGCATGCCCGGCGTGCGCAGCAGCTTGACCGTCAGGCCCAGCAGATAGACGAAGACCACGCCGGCCATGACGCGGTGCGCGAGCTGGATCGAGATGCGCGCCTCGCCGTCGAGAATGCCGCCTTCGTAGTCCACGCCGATGCCGCGCCACAGCACGAAGGCTTCGCCGAAGTCGTGACGCGGCCACCACTGGCCGACGCAGGTCGGGAAATCGTTGCCACAGGCCAGCGCGGCGTAGTTGGCGCTGGTCCAGCCGCCGAGCGCGATCTGCACGCCGAGCACGGCGATGCCGAACATGATCAGGCGACGCACGCTGGCCGCTTCGGCGAGCCGGATCGGCTGGTCGGTCGCGCGCCACGCGGTCCACACCAGCAGCGAGAACGTCAGCAGGCCGCCGAGCAGATGGCCCATCACCACGATCGGCTTGAGCAGCCAGGTCACCGTCCACATGCCCAGCAGGGCCTGGAAGATGATCACCGCCAGCGTCAGCGCGGACACCCGCGACAGATCGGTGTTGCTCCAGCGCGCGGCGGCGGCCAGCAGGATGGCTTCGCCGAGGATCGCCAAGGCCGAGGCGGCGACATGCTGGCCCTTCATGTAAAGCGGGATCGCGATCGCCACCACCAGCGCGGCCGCGGCGATCTGCGCCATGCCCTTGCTACGCCGGCGCGCCGACACCAGCGCCAGGATCAACACCAGCACGCCGAGCAGGCCGGCGATCATGCGATGGAATTGCTCGCGCCAGGCCTTGTGCACTTCCACCGGGCGGATCGCGGTGGCGGCGTGATCGGTGATCTCGTGCGCGGTGGTCGGCCACGCCGCGCGGCCGTAGCAGGTCGGCCAGTCGGGACAGCTCAGGCCGGCGTTGGACAGGCGCACGAAGGCGCCGAACACGATCACGCACAGCGCCAGCGCGACGGCCAGCCACGCGATGCGGTGGAAATTCTTGTACAGGCCCGAGGCGTTCAGGCCGGTCATGCTGGTTACGCTCATTCGAAAACTCTTTCCTGCTCGATGCCTGCGATCCGGCGACGGCGCCGCCGCGCCGGCCCGCCGGTCACATCAGTTTCAGCAGCTTGGCGAGGTCCGCGCGCAGGCCGCCCGGATCGAAGCCGGGAGGGTAGCGCAGAATCACGAAGCCGTTCGGGTCGATCACATACACCGGCAGCCCGGCCGGGTCGTCCACCCGCGGCAGGCGGGCGAGCAGTTCCGGCGAGCGCTCCAGCACCCGCAGCGAGGCCGGACGCGCCGCGCCGGCCGGCGGTTCGCCCAGCCACAGCACCTCGACATGGTCCGCGTCCTTGCCGAACAGCTGCCAGACCGTGTCCAGCTGCCGCGACAATCGGACGCACAGGCGGGCGCAGCCGGGCTGCGGCGCGACCAGGATGCGCCAGACCCGCGCCTGCGGGTTCCAGGCATACGGCGCGCCGTCGGCGCCGCGCAGTTGCAGCGCGCGCAGGTCGGGCTTGGGATCGAGCAGTTCGCCGTGCTGGCGGGTCACCGCCGGGTGCTGATCGGTGAAGCGCATGATTCCGGCGATCAGCATCGGCACGAAGAAGAACGCTGCGATCAGCACCAACACCAAACGGTTACGGTTGCGCTGCCGATTAGACCCGGAGTCCAGCGCAGAACCCGCAGAAGCGGCGCCGGACTCCCGAGGAGTGGCGCCGGACTCGCGAGAAGCGGCGCCGGCTCCGCCGGGGCCCGAAGCGCCGGCACCAGAGTTGGGAGTAACGGGATCGGTCATGGGCGGTCTGACTCGTTGCGGGGCCGCTTGCGGCGGAAGGTAAGGATCAGGGCGGTGACCAGCACCGCGGCGGCGAGCGCGAACCACTGCAGCGAATATCCGCGATGTTGCTGCGGCGGCAGGGTATTGGCCAGCAATTCCAGATCGCGCTCATAGCCGAGCTTGAGCGCCGGGTCCAGCCGCAGCACCCGCGGCGCCAGCGGCGCGCTCAGGCCGGTTGCGCGCGCGATCGCGGCGGTATCGACCCGGGTCAGCAGCCAGCCTTCGCCTTCGCGGCCGATGCCGGCGCCCAGGGCGATGCCGGTGGACGGCGGCGCGGTCAGCAGGCCGCTGAGCGCCAGTTCGCCCTCGGGGCGGGCGATCGCCGGCAGCTTGCGGTCGCCGGCCAGCGGCAGCCAACCCAGATCGACCAGCAGCGGCGCGCCCTGGTCGGGCAGGAAGATGCGATAGGCGCGCACGCCGGCGCGGCCGCCGCGCTGCTGGTTGTCCAGCAGCAGCGCGCCGCGCGAATCGAACCGGCCCAGGCCCGAGGCCCAGTCGTAAGCGTGCGCGCGGCTGGCGTCGGCGGCGATCGACAACGGACGGGCGATGCGTTCGCTCATCACCGCCGCGGCGGCATCGAGCATGCCCTGCTTCTCGACCGCGCGCCGCGCCTGCCACAGGCCCAGGTGGACGAACAGCGCGATCACCGCCAGCGCCAGCGCCCAGCCGAACCAGCGTCCGCCGCGGCGGCTCACGGCGCGTCGCCGCCGCAAGCGCGGGCGAACTGCGATAATCCGCGCATCGCATCCGCGCGCCCGCTGCGCGCACCCGAGGAGGCCGCGATGAACGAATCGCTGAAGATCTTGCTGGTTGTCGCCTTCCTGATCGTCATTCTGTGGAACCTGGGTGCCGGGCTGTATTACATGCTGGTGGACAAGGGCCAGAGCAAACGCACCGTCAATGCCCTGACCCGCCGTATCGTCCTGTCGGTGGCGTTGATTCTGCTCGTGATCCTGGCGATCTACATGGGCTGGATCACGCCGCATGGCGTGGGATCCAATCCGCATTGACGCCGGCTGGCTGGGTTCGGCTGGCGGATGGCTCGGGTGTTGCGCGGACTACGTACTGCGGGCGGTAGTACTGGCGGGCGGCGTGCGACGGTTTTGCATCCGAGCAACTAGCTTACGCGCCCGAAGTCAGCGACCTGCAGCCACGACGCATCTTCCAGATCGTCATTCCCGCGAAGGCGGGAATCCAGTGCCTTTCGTGCGAGAACGCTTGAAGGCACTGGATTCCCGCCTTCGCGGGAATGACGTCCTTGTGAGTTACACGCCGATCCGTCTTGCCGACTAATGGCGTCCTTGTGCGGTACACGCACGTTTGTCTTGCTGACTTCCGCGACGACTACATCGCGTGTCGTCGCTGGCCTTTGAGCCACCAACCAGTCAATCAGCCCGCCAATCAACCACCAACCAAAAAACGAAAGGCCGGCAGCGCCGGCCCTCGTTCTGCTTTGCCGATCCTGTCGCCGCGCTTACAGCACGTACACGAACAGGAACAGGCCCAGCCAGACCACGTCCACGAAGTGCCAGTACCAGGCCACCGCTTCGAACGCGAAATGGTTGTCCTTGTCGAAATGGCCCTTCAAGCAACGGAACCAGATGATCGCCAGCATCAGCGTGCCCAAGGTCACGTGCAGACCGTGGAAGCCGGTGAGCATGAAGAAGGTCGAACCGTAGATGCCCGAACCCAGGGTCAGGTTCAGCTCGGTGTAGGCGTGGATGTACTCCTCCGCCTGGAAGAACAGGAAGGTGCAGCCCAGCAGCACGGTGATGCCCAGCCAGACCAGCAACGCCTTGCGGTGGCCGCCCTTGAGCGCGTGGTGCGCGGCGGTGACCGTCGAGCCGGAGGTCAGCAGGATCAGGGTGTTGAGCAGCGGCAGGCCCCAGGCCGGGATGGTCTCGTAGCTGCCGCCGACGCCGGCCGGGCCGCTGCTCGGCCAGGCCGCGCTGAAGTCCGGCCACAGCAGCGCGTTGGTCATCACGCCGTCGCCGTCGCCACCGAGCCACGGCAGCGCGAACTGGCGGGCGTAGAACAGCGCGCCGAAGAACGCCGCGAAGAACATCACTTCCGAGAAGATGAACCAGACCATGCCCATGCGGAAGGACACGTCCACCTGCTTGTTGTAGTGGCCGCGCACCGATTCGCGGATCACGTCGCCGAACCAGCCGAACAGCACCGCGATCAGGAACGCGATGCCGACGAAGAAGGTGGGCTTGCCCCAGCTGACTTCGTTGAGCCAGCTGGCGACGCCGATCATGGTCGTGAACAGACCGATCGAACCGAGGAACGGCCAGCGGCTGCTATGCGGGACGTAATAGATGTTGGCGTCTGGCGTGTGAGCGTGGGCCATGGCGGCGTTCCGTAATTAAGTGGTGCTGAGCCAGCTCACGGCGCGGCCAGCGGCGAGGACGGCGTCTTGGAGACCGCGCCTTGCTGCAGCCGTGCGGTGAGCACGTCGTTCTTGAAGAAAGTGTAGGACAGGGTGATGGTTTCCACGTCGGCCGGAAGATTCGGATCGACGATGAAACGCACCGGCATCTCGCGCACTTCGCCGGCCTGCAGGGTCTGGGCGGTGAAGCAGAAGCATTCGGTCTTGTTGAAATAACCCGACGCGCGCGCCGGCGCCACCGAGGGCGAAGCGCTGCCGACGATGGCGCGGTCGGTGGCGTTGCGGGCGTGGTACGTGGTCTCGTACTGCTCGCCCGGACGCACCTTCATGCTGAGCTGGTTGGGCTTGAAGTCCCAGGGCAGCTTGGAATTGACGCTGCCGTCGAACTGCACCGTGACCATGCGATCGGACACCGCGTGCCCGCCGCGATCGGCTTGCGCCACGCCGCGTTCCAGGCGGATGCCGAACACCTTCTCGCAGGCGATGCGGTACATCGGCACCAGCGCGAAGGTGAAACCGAAAGCGCCCAGCGCGACGAAGACCATGATCTTGGTCATCTTCGGGCCGGCCTGCTTGCGCGCCTGATCGAGGTCGCGCTGCGCGAGCTCGCGCGAGGCGTCGTCGTGCTGCGGGCCGGAGGTACTCACTTGCCCATCCCGCCGACCACGCCGGCGACGATGAACACCACGTACACCGCCACCGCGGCCAGCCCGAACCACAGCGCGGTGCGGCGCGCGGCCGAACGGCGTTGGGCGAGATCGTGCTGGTCGCTGGGCTGGTTCATGGTCTCCGTCTCCGGGGCCGCGCCGCGATCGTCACCGACCGCCGCGCGCGCCGCCGCGCCTGGATCAGTGGGTGATGTCGCCGTGGGCGAGGTCGCCGTCGCGGATGACCGGCGGCGTGCCGAAGGTGTGGTGCGGCGCCGGGCTCGGCAACGTCCACTCCAGGCCGCGCGCGGCTTCCCACGAACGCGGCTCGGCCTTGGCACCGGCGAGCTTCGAGTGCCACAGGATGCCCAGCATCATGAACGGCGTCAGGAACATGCCGAACGCGCCGATCGAGCTGACCAGGTTCCAGTCCGCGAACACCACGTTGTAGTCCGGGATGCGGCGCGGCATGCCGGCCAGACCCAGGAAGTGCTGCGGGAAGAACAGCAGGTTGACGAAGATCATCGTCCACCAGAAATGGAACTTGGCCATCGGCTCGCTGTACATGCGGCCGGTCCACTTCGGCCACCAGTAGTAGACCGCGGCGATGATCGAGAACAGCGCGCCGGTCACCAGCACGTAGTGGAAGTGCGCGACCACGAAATAGGTGTCGTGGTACTGGAAGTCGGCCGGCACGATGGCGAGCATCAGGCCGGAGAAACCGCCGATGGTGAACAGGATCACGAACGAGATCGCCCACAGCATCGGCGCCTCGAACGAGATCGAGCCGCGCCACATGGTGGTGACCCAGTTGAACACCTTCACGCCGGTCGGCACCGCGATCAGCATGGTCGCGAACATGAAGTAGATCTCGCCACCGAGCGGCATGCCGACGGTGAACATGTGGTGCGCCCACACGATGAACGACAGGAAGGCGATCGAGGCGGTCGCGTACACCATGGCCTGGTAGCCGAACAGCGGCTTGCGGCTGAAGGTCGGGATGATCTCCGACACCACGCCGAAGGCCGGCAGGATCATGATGTAGACCTCCGGATGCCCGAAGAACCAGAAGATGTGCTGGAACATCACCGGGTCGCCGCCGCCGGCCGCGTTGAAGAACGAGGTGGCGAAGAACTTGTCGGTCAGCAGCATCGTCACCGCGCCGGCGAGCACCGGCATCACCGCGATCAGCAGGAAGGCGGTGATCAGCCAGGTCCAGCAGAAGATCGGCATCTTCAACAGGTCCACGCCCGGGGCGCGCATGTTGAGGATGGTGGCGATGACGTTGATCGCGCCCATGATCGAGCTGATGCCCATCATGTGGATGGCGAAGATCGCGAAGGCGACGTTGTTGCCGCCCTGCAGCGACAGCGGCGGATACAGCGTCCAGCCGCCGGCCGGCGCGCCGCCCGGCAGGAACAGGGTCATCAGCAGCAGGGTGAAGGCGAACGGCAGGATCCAGAACGACCAGTTGTTCATGCGCGGCAGCGCCATGTCCGGCGCGCCGATCTGCAGCGGGATCATCCAGTTGGCCAGGCCGACGAAGGCCGGCATCACGCCGCCGAAGATCATCACCAGCGCGTGCATGGTGGTCATCTGGTTGAAGAACTCGGGCTTGACGAACTGCAGGCCCGGTTCGGCCAGCTCGGCGCGGATCACCACCGACATGCCAGCGCCGATGATGAACATCACGAAGCTGAAGATCAGGTACAGCGTGCCGATGTCTTTGTGGTTGGTCGAGAAGAACCAACGCTCGATGAAGCCCTGTTTGTGGGCGTGATCATCGTGGTGATCGTGATGATGATCGGCGACGGGATGCGTGGCTGCCATGGCCTACCTCTGATTAATGCTTGACGATCAACCCGCGGTCGCGGCGCCCTTCGGGGCGGCGACCGGGGCGTCGGAATTCGGGGTGCTCGCAGCGGCCGGAGTCGCCGCGGCGGCTCCGGTCGCAGCGGCGGCAGGCGCAGCAGCCGGGGTCGCCGGCGCGGCAGGTGCAGCAGCGGGCGCAGGCGGCGCGTTCTTGGCCTTCTGCTCGGCCAGCCACTGCTGGTATTCGGCCTTGGGCACCGCGCGCACGACGATCGGCATGAAGCCGTGGTCCTTGCCGCACAGCTCGGCGCACTGGCCGCGGTAGATGCCCGGTTCCTTGATGTCGGTCCAGGCCTCGTTGACGATGCCCGGGATCGCATCCTGCTTCCAGCCCAGGGCCGGCACCCACCAGGCGTGGATCACGTCGTCGGCGGTGATGACGAAGCGGATCTTGGTCTCGGTCGGCAGGACCAGGACGTTGTCCACGTCGAGCAGGTAGTGCTCGTGGTCGGCCTTCGTGACGTGCTTGCCGCTCTGGCGCAGCTGGTCGCTCTTGCGGTCCAGGCGGCTGGTGAAGCTCACGCCCTCGCCCAGGTAGTCGTATTTCCACATCCACTGGTAGCCGGTGACCTTGACGGTCATGGCCGAATCGCGGGTGTCGTACATCTTGATGAGCTTGCTGGTGGCGGGGAACGCCATCAGCACCAGCAGCACCACCGGCACGACCGTCCAGACGATCTCCAGCTTGGTGCTGTGGGTGAAGTCCTTGTCGGGCACCGCGCCCTTGGACTTGCGGAACTTGAACATGGCCACGGCCATCGCGCCGAAGACCAGGATGCCGATCACCACGCAGATCCACAGCGCGAGCTGGTGAGCCGAGTAGGCGTTCATCGATTGGGCGGTGACACCCTTGCCCATATTCAGCTGCCACGGCTTAGGGTCCGCGGCCTGAGCGAACGCAATGACTGGCAGCGCCATCGAGGCGATGCCTGCTGCCCACTGCTTGAAACGACCGGCTTTCATCAGTTCGAGCCCCGAAAAATCAGTGTGGTGATCTAACGCGCTCCGCGGGCTGCCTCCGCTCCCGGCACGGGCCGCGCCGACCAGGGGCGAGGAACATGTGGGGGCTAGAGGTGGCTGGCGAGCCCTGACCGGGCCCATCACGCCGGCATCGGCGCTACGGATAACCGCGAAATGGTAGCGGCCGCCCCGTCCTGCGGCAACCCGCCACTTGCGTCGAGCTTGCCGGAGCGAACGCGCTCGGTGGCGGAAACGACGCGGTTTTCGCCCGATCGACGTCCCTTGTACAGCATGGCGAAGCACGCGTCGCAAACGTGACCGGTGCAAGTTCCGGTGGCGATCGGCGCCGCCGCGGCGCGCGGATGCGACCTTGCCGAGCCGGTCGGTTCGCGCATCCGCCGCCGGTTCCGGGCCGCCGGCGCGCCGGCCCGCGCGGCGCCACCCTACTCCTGCGCACGGCGCGGCCGCCCAGCAGCCGGCCGAAAAAGAGCAGATGGCGCCCGAGATAAAGCTCTAAAATGGTGGACTTCCCACCCCTGTCCCGGGTCCGATGTCCACCAACGCCTCCTCCGCCGTCGCCAGCGACGGCCCGCCGCCGCGTCCTGGCACCCCGCCGCCGCACGCGATGATCAGCCCCGAACTGCCGCCCGCGCCCGAGGGCGCGCGCGCCGCGCTCACCCGCGGCTGGGTGCGCGACGAAGCCGAGCACGTGCGCTATCTGCTCGAACTCGCGCGCCTGCCCGACGCCGACCGCGACGCCGCCCAGGCCACCGCGGCCGATCTGGTCAAGCGCGTGCGCGCCCGCGCCCAGGATCAGGGCGCGATCGAAGCCTTCATGCGCCAGTACGACCTGGGCAGCGACGAAGGCGTGCTGCTGATGTGCGTGGCCGAGGCGCTGCTGCGCATTCCGGATCAGGACACCGCCGACAAGCTGATCCGCGACAAGCTCGGCGAGGCCGACTGGAAGCGGCATCTGGGCCAGTCGGATTCGGTGCTGGTCAACGCCTCGACCTGGGGCCTGATGCTGACCGGCAAGCTGGTCGATCTGGCCGACGACACCAAGCGCGACGTCCACAACGCCTTCAAGCGCCTGGTCGGCCGCGTCGGCGAGCCGGTGATCCGCCTGGCCGTGCGCCAGGCGATGCGGATCATGGGCCACCAGTTCGTCATGGGCCGCACCATCGGCGAGGCGCTGTCGCGCTCGAAGAAGGGCGACAACGCGCATTACCGCTATTCCTTCGACATGCTCGGCGAAGGCGCGCTGACCACCAAGGACGCGCTGCGTTATCTGCAGGCTTATCGCGATGCGATCCATGCGATCGGCAAGAGCGGCAACTACAAGAACGCCGACGTGTTCGCCACGCCGTCGATCTCGGTCAAGCTGTCGGCGCTGCATCCGCGCTACGAGCACGCCAAGCGCGAGCGCGTGTTCGCCGAACTCATCCCGCGCGTGCTGGAACTGGCGCAGTTGGCCAGGGGCTACGGCATCGGTTTCACCATCGACGCGGAAGAAGCCGACCGTCTGGAAATGTCGCTGGACGTGATCGCCGCGGCGTACAGCGACAAGTCGCTGGACGGCTGGGAAGGCTACGGCCTGGCGATCCAGGCGTATCAAAAGCGCGCGCCGGAAGCGATCGACTTCATCGCCGATCTCGCCCGCAAGACCGGCCGCCGCATCCCGGTGCGCCTGGTCAAGGGCGCGTACTGGGACAGCGAGGTCAAGCGCGCCCAGGTCGATGGCCAGGCCGGCTATCCGGTGTTCACGCGCAAGCCGAACACCGACGTGTCCTACCTCGCCAATGCGCGGCGCATGCTCGAAGCCAGCGACGCCATCTACCCGATGTTCGCCACGCACAACGCCCAGACCATCGCCACCATCCACCGCCGCGCCAAGGCCATGGGCCGCGAGCGGCACTTCGAATTCCAGAAGCTGCACGGCATGGGCGACGACCTCTACGCCGAAGTGATCCCGGCCGACCGCTTGAACGCGCCCTGCCGCGTGTACGCGCCGGTGGGTTCGCACGAAGACCTGCTGCCGTACCTGGTGCGCCGCCTGCTGGAAAACGGCGCCAACTCCAGCTTCGTCAACCGCATCACCGACGAAGCCATCGCGATCGACGACCTGATCCAGGACCCGGTCGAGACCGTGTCCGCCTTCGACAGCATCCCGCATCCGCGCATTCCGCTTCCGGCCGATCTCTACCGCAGCTTCGCGGATTCGAACAAGTATTCCGACAGGACCAATTCCATGGGCGTCAATCTCGCCAACGACCAGCAACTGCAGACCCTCGCCGAGCAAGTCAACGCCGCCGCGAGCGCCGACTGGCGCGCCACGCCGCTGGTGCCGGGCGCGAACGCGACCGGCCCCGACATCGCCGTGACCAATCCCGCCGACCGCCGCGAAATCGTCGGCCAGTGGAAGGCCGCCGACAGCGCCACGGTCGAGCTGGCGCTGAAGAACGCGGTCGCCGCGCAGGAATCGTGGGATGCGATGCCGGCCGCCAGCCGTGCCACCATCCTCGAACACGCCGCGACCTTGCTCGAAGAGCGCATGCCGCAGTACATCGCGCTGTGCACGAAGGAAGCCGGCAAGACCATTCCCGACGGCGTCGCCGAAGTGCGCGAAGCGGTCGATTTCCTGCGCTACTACGCGGCCCAGGCGCGCAAGCTGTTCGCGCCCGAAGCCCTGCCCGGCCCGACCGGCGAATCCAACACCCTGCACCTGTCCGGCCGCGGCGTGTTCGTCTGCATCAGCCCGTGGAACTTCCCGCTGGCGATCTTCGCCGGGCAGATCTCCGCCGCGCTCGCCGCCGGCAACAGCGTCATCGCCAAGCCGGCCGAACAGACCAATCTGATCGGCTACTACGCGGTCAAGCTGCTGCACGAAGCCGGCGTGCCCGAAGCGGTGCTGCAGTTCCTGCCCGGCGACGGCGCCACCGTCGGCGCGGCGCTGACGAAGGACCCGCGCGTGGCCGGCGTGGCCTTCACCGGTTCCACCGACACCGCGCGCGCGATCAACCGTTCGCTGGCCGCGCGCGACGCCGCGATCGGCGTGCTGATCGCCGAGACCGGCGGCCAGAACGCGCTGATCGCCGACTCGTCCTCGCTGCCGGAGCAACTGGTCAAGGACGCGATCGGCTCGGCCTTCACCTCGGCCGGCCAGCGCTGCTCGGCCGCGCGCGTGCTGTTCGTGCAGGAAGACATCGCCGACAAGGTCACCACCATGCTCGCCGGCGCCATGGCCGAGCTGAAGGTCGGCGATCCGGGCCTGTTGTCGACCGACGTCGGCCCGGTGATCGACGAAGACGCGCTGAAGATGCTGGTCGATCACGCCGCGCGCATGGACCGCGAAGCGAGCAAGATCGCCGAAGTGGCGGTCGATGCCGACAGCGCTCACGGCAGCTTCTTCGCCCCGCGCGCGTACGCACTCAAGTCGCTGGACCAGCTGCATAAGGAAGTGTTCGGCCCGGTGCTGCACGTGATCCGCTGGAAGGCCGATCAGCTCGATGCGGTGATCGATTCGATCAACGCCACCGGTTACGGCCTGACCCTGGGCATCCACTCGCGCATCGACGAGACCATCGACCGCATCAGCACGCGGGTGAAGGTCGGCAACTGCTACGTCAACCGCAACCAGATCGGCGCGGTCGTCGGCGTGCAGCCTTTCGGCGGCCAGAACCTGTCCGGCACCGGCCCCAAGGCCGGCGGCCCGCACTACCTGCCGCGCTTCACCACCGAGAAGACCATCACCGTCAACACCACCGCGGCCGGCGGCAACGCTTCGCTGCTGACCCTGGGCGATTGATCGGCGCGCGGCGCGGGCATCGCTCGCGTCGCGCAGTCGCAGTACCGCTTGTGCGACACATCGAAACGGCGCGGCCTTCGGGCGGCGCCGTTTTCGTTCGCGGGCCTTATCAGGGATCACCCTAGCTAGGGCGCGTCCCGGCTTTCCCGACGCGGCGCGGCGCGGAACACTGCGCGGCAAGTGCAGTCAGGGGGCTGCTCTCCGATTACCGGTTTCCTCGAATCCGACGGGAGAGTCTCCAATGATCCACAACATCGTCCGCGGCGACACGCTGTCGGAAATCGCGATGCGCTATCACACCAGCGTCGATCGCTTGATGTCGCTCAACGCGCAGATCAAGGACCCGGACCTGATCTACGCCGGCCGCACGCTCACCCTCGACGGCCGCGCGGGGCCCGGAAATCCCGGCGTTGACGGCCCGGACAAGGCCGGCCGCCCCAGCGGCACCGGCAGCGGCAACGCCGCGGCGATCGCCAGGCAGTACATCGGCCGCGACGCCAGCGACCTCAAGCGCAGCGGCGAGCTGCCGATGAACCCGAACGTGCCCAGCAACGTGTGCTGCGCCAACTTCGTCACCGCCTGCCTGCAGAAGGCCGGCGCGATCAACTGGCATACCGATTCGGTGGCGGTGCTGCGCGACAAACTCAGCGCCGAAGGCTGGAAGCGCGTGGACGTGAGCCAGGCCAAGCCCGGCGACGTGGTCATCATGCAGAACTCGCGGCAATCGCACACTGTGCTGTTCGCCGGCCTCGACGGCAACGGGCGGCCGCAGTTCATCGGCTCCAACAACCGCAATGCCGACGGCACGCAGGAAATCAGCTGGGGCGGGGCTTCGGGGGATTGGTACATCTTGTCGAAGCGATGAGTCGCTGCGGCGTTGCCAGGTGCCGTTAAGTACCAGGAACACGCGCGACTCTTCGGCTACGCGCCCTCTCCTACCTTCATTCCCGCGAACGCGGGAATCCAGTGCCTTTCGTGCGAGAACGCCTGAAGTCGCTGGATTCCCGCGTTCGCGGGAATGACGGCTGGGTGGATCGTCGGCAATCGCGCCGATGGCCGCAGCCTGACAACATCGAACAACCAGACGAAACTTCGACGCAAACGCACGCCCCTCAGGGCAGACCATTCGCCGCAATCAATACCCAAACAAACCAGCCGGCGCACCATACTGCTGCGGCCACGACTCCCAAGCCACATCGCCCGGCGCGACCGCCTCGGCGACCAGACTCCACTGATCGCCGTTGCGCTTGAACAACGCCGCATAGGTATCCGACATCCCGCCCGCCGCGGCCTGCTCGGCATACGCGCTCGCGCTCCAATCGGGCCGGCGCCCGTCGGCGCCGCGCATCTGCGAGCGCATGAACGCCCAATCGCCCTGGCGATCGAGTTCGTCGATCTTCAAGTTCAAGGCCAGGCCGGTGGCCTTGCGCGCATGCGGCGTGGCCAGATCCAGCAGGACCGCGTAATCGGCATCGCCGGGTTGCAAGGCCTGCAGGCGAGACTGGGCGAAAGAAGAATTCATGGCGGCTCCCAAGTCGAGGAACACAGCGAGCGACAAAGCCACGATACCAGGGCGCGGCATGAGCGGACTGCGCAATCGTGCGATCGGCGCGCCGCCTCGCTCACGCAGCGCCGCGGCCGTGCCCGAGTCTGGCGCCTGCGCGCCGCGCGAGCCTGCGACGGGCATCGCGGATAAGCTTGACTGCGCGCGCGAAACCGCGCCGCGCTTGCTGCGAAACTAAGCCGCCCGCTCGCGTCATCGGCGCGAGCCGTCCACCCGGGAGATACGGATCATGTCCTGCAAATCCTTGTTGTCCGCGGCGCTGCTGTGCGCGCTGACCGCCTGCGCTTCGCTCGCTCCATTGCCGGTCAAACCCGGCGATCCCTCGGCCTGCACCGACCGCCGCGCCGACCGAGTCGTGTTCGGCATGAACAGCCCCGACGGCCCGGTCAGCGAAGCGCAGTGGCAGGCCTTCCTCGCCGAATTCGTCACTCCGCGTTTCCCCGCCGGGCTCACCGTGTATCGGGCCAAGGGCCAGTGGCGCGGCGACAGCGGGCAGGTCGAACAGGAAGATTCGCGCGCGATCGACCTGATCCACGAGGACAGCGCCGAAGAACGCAAGCGCGTGGTCGAGATCGCCGACGAATACAAGCGTCGCTTCAAACAAGAGGCCGTGCTGATCGTGAGCACGCCGGCGCGCGCCTGCTTCGCGCAGCAGTCGGCGAATACGAAGACGGCGGGCTGATCGCCCCTGGCGCGGCGATCGCTCCCGACAGACCGATCGCCCCTCGCCCCCTGGGCAGGGCCTGCTTTTGTGGGAGGGGCTTCAGCCCCGACGCTTTCCGATCAGCCCCGACACCCCAGCCCGACCTCACCGACTGAAATCGGTCCGCCGCTCCAACTGCAGCAACTCATCCCCGACCGTTTCGAGCTTGGCCGCCACCAGCGTTTGCGCGTCGTACAGACCGCGGTTGTAGTAATAGCCACCGATTTCCTCCGAGATGAAGTCGATCAAGAACTCCGCGTCGAACCGGCCGATCTGCTGACTCAGCTCGTCGTTGAAATAGCGCTGCAGCTTGGCGACGATCGACGCCTTTTCCGCCTCGGTGAACTTGATTTCGGCCATACCCGTGTCCGCTCGTTGCGTGAACCCATACGATAACCGCCGCGCACGCATCCGGCCTCAACCCGCCGGCCCGTCGATGCGCGAGCCCCAATCCTCGACCGCGCCGCGCTCCAGCCGCATCCGCACCAGCTTGCGCCACGACGGCACCAGCGGCAGCGCCTGCGCCGCGCGCAGTTCGTCGAAATCCAAGGTGCGCGTGTACAGCATCGTCGCGATGCGTTGCAGCGTCCATTGCGGCCACGCGCGCTCGACCAGTTCCAGCGTGTCGCCGGCCATCGCCTCGCCGTTTTCGATCACCCGGTAATACCAGCCGGTGCGACCGCTGGCCTGCACGCGCCGCGCCATGTCGGCGATGCCGAAGCGGTCGTTGAGTTTCCAGCACGGTTGCCGGGCCTGGCTGACTTCGAGCAGGACGCCGCCGATGCGATAACGATCGCCCAGGCAGACCTGCGCCTCGGTGAGGCCTTCGCCGCTGAAGTTTTCCCCGAACGCGCCGGGCGCGCGCAGCAGCGCGTGATCGCCGATCTCGTCGCGCCAGGCGCGGTAATGCTCGCGCGGATAGTGATGCACGGCCTTGTCGGGCCCGCCGTGCACGCGGCGGTCGCCCTGCTCGTCGCCGTCCACGCCCGCTTCGCCGATATGCACGCGGCCGGCGCACGGCGTCTTGGCGATCGCGCTGACGCTGCCCGGGCGCGTGTACGGCCGCGCGCGGCCGCGCAGCAGCGAGTCGATGACGGTTTGGGTTCGGATCATGGCGAAGGCGCTCAAGGATGACGTAGCGGCCGGCGCGGCGTTCGGGCGCCGCCATGAAGACGGCGCCGCCGCTCGGATACCGCCATCCTCGCATCGCCGCAAAAGAAAAACCCCGCCGAAGCGGGGTTTTTCGTTCAGCGATACCGCGTTGGATCAGAACTTGTACTGAGCCGAGATGCCGAACAGATCGGCGTGGCCCTTGAACTTGCCGACCAGGGTCGAGCCGCTCGAGGACACCACGTTGACGTCCGGGCTGTCGATCTGGATGCGGGTGTAGGCCGCATCGACGCTCAGGTGCTCGTTCGCGTTCCAGGTCAGGCCGAGCGAGTACAGGGTACGGTCGTTGTCGGGCAGACGCGGGGTGCGGTGCGTGTCGTTGGTCGGCGACTCGTCCTTGGCCACGCCGCCGCGCAGGGTGAAGGAATCGTTGAAGTCGTACTCGGCGCCGAGTGCGTACATCATCGTGTCTTCCCACTGGAACTGCTCGCTGGTGATCAGCGTGCCGTCGGCGCGCTTGATATCGACGGACTGCAGCGAATGCCAGTCGGTCTTCTGCGCGTCGAACATCATGCGGAACTGGTCGGTGAACTTGTACGACACGCTCAGCGTATCGGTGCTCGGCGTGGTCAACGCCGCGCCGCCAGGGCCGCTGTTGTAGGTATTGATGCCGCGCGCGGCCAACAACGCCGCCACCGAGCCGGGCTTGGTGAAGGTGATGTTGCCTTCCAGGTCGTGGTCGATTTCCGAGCGGTGCGAGTAACCGATCGCCAGCGCGTCGGTCGGCTTCCACTGGAAGCCCAGGATCCAGCCGATACCGGTGTCGTCGCCCTTGACCTTGGCCAGGCCGTCGTTCTTCTGCGGGCCGAACGGCGCGGCGACCGGATTCGGCGTGATGCAGGCCGCGGCCGAGACGCGGCAGATCGCCGAGCCGAAGTCCACCGCGTTGGTCAGGGTCGCTTCGGCGCGCTCGTAGACGAAGCCGGCGCCGATCGAGAAGCGATCGGTCAGCTTGATCGCGGCCGACAGCGTCAGGTCGATGGTCTTCACTTCCGACTCGATCGCGTTATAGCGGCCGACCCAGTCGCTGTCGTATTCGGTCTTCAGGCCGAACGGCGCGCTGAGCTGGGCGCCGAGGGTGAGCTTCTCGAAGGCGCCGTGCAGCGGTACGACGATCGACATCGCCGGAACGGCGGTGATGTCGCCCGGGTCGCCGCCGTTGCCACCGGTCAGCGAACGCGCGAGCGGCGTGCCGGCCGCGGCGTTGCCGCCGCCGGTGAACTTGGCGGTCAGATCGATCGCGGTCACGTCGCCACGGATGGTGACGGTGTCCAGGTTGACCATCGCCGCCGGATTATTGGAAACGACCGAGGCGTCGTTTTCCGAAACCGCGCTGCCGGCGAATGAGCGGCCCTGGTTCTTGACGCTGTTCTCGCGAATCTGGAAACCGGTTGCACCGGCCGAACCGAACGTGATGACGCCAGCGATACCGAGCGCGAGCGCGGTCAGGCGGGTGTAGCGGTGTGAGGGTTGCATGCGTGTAGTCTCCGTTGGAGTATTTTTCGTCTGACTCGGCCGTGTGCACGCGAGCCGCCGAAGCGACCCTCGTGCCGCCGGAAACCCCTCCCGACGTACGACGCCGTATGCACTATAGCGCGGCTATTAACCGAACGCTAACAATACGCCCAACCCTGCAAACCCATCCCGTACCGATGTCGCAAACCCAGGTTTCACAGAGACTTACGTCGTATTTCTGCCTTAACAGGGGCACCGTTCGCGTGCCCGGTCGGCGGAGCTGAACGGTGTTCGTGTCGATCCCCTCGCGCGAGCGCACCCGGCTGCGCTGGGCCACCCCGCTGCTGTTCGCGCTGCTGTGGATGTGCTTCATCGTCTCGGCCGTGGTCCTGCCCGATCCCGAGCAGCGCCGCCTGATGGTCGAATGGGGCGCGTTGTCGGGCGGCCTGTCCAACCCGGAGGCGTGGTGGGACGCCATCCGCGACGGCAGCGTGCTGCGCTTGTTCAGCGCCTTGTTCCTGCACGCCGACTGGGCGCATCTGCTCGGCAATCTGGTGTTCCTGCTGATCTTCGGCCTGCCGGCCGAGCGCGCGATGGGGCCGTGGCGGTTGCTGGCGCTGTTCCTGTTCGGCGGCGCGGTGGCCAATCTGGCCGCGGTGATCGCCATCGCCACGCCGGACCGGCTGATCATCGGTGCCAGCGGCGCGGTGTCGGCGCTGATCGGCGCGTACCTGGCGCTGTTCCCCAGCGCCAAGCTCGGCGTGGTGGTGCCGCTGGGGTTGTTCCTGCAGTTCGTGAAAGTGCCCGCGCCGTTGTTGATCGGGGTGTGGGCGCTGCTGCAGGTCGTGTTCACCTTCATCGGCCCGGCGTTCGGCGCGGTGGCGTGGTCGGCGCATCTGGCCGGATTCGCCTTCGGCGGCGCCTTCGCGCTGATCGCGCGCGCCGGCATCGCGCGGCGGCTGCGGCGCAAGCGGGGGTACTGATGGGGCGGGAATCGGGAATGGGGAATCGGGAATCGCAAAAGCCGCGTGGAACGCATCGCCCTTGAGTTAAGACCGCGAACCCCAAGGTAATTTCAGTTCGCGGCGGAACCGCTTTCCCGATTCCCGATTCCCGATTCCCGATTCCCGATTCCCAGCCCCCCATGCCCACTCTCTACAAAGTCACCTTCCTCAACGCCGGCAAGATCTACGAGCTGTACGCGCGCAAGATCGCCTCGGGCACGTTGTGGGGGTTCACCGAGATCAGCGAGCTGGTGTTCGACCTGCACGACGGCGTGGTGGTCGATCCCACCGAAGAACGCCTGCGCGACGAGTTCGGCACCACGCGGGTGCTGCATCTGCCGATGCAGAGCATCGTGCGGATCGAGGAAGTCGAGCGCAAAGGCCAGTCGGCGATCCGCGACGCGGCCACCGGCGAAAAAGTGGTGACGCCGTTTCCGTTCCCGGCCAAGCCGCGCTGAGCGGCCCGCGCGCAACGAAGTCTTTTGTAGGAGGGGCTTCAGCCCCGATGCTTTTCTATCAGACCTCGACAGACTTGCCTTGTCGGAACGAAGAGCATCGGGGCTGAAGCCCCTCCTACAAAAGGTCTCGGGCTTTCGCAGGGACTTGATGCTTTTCGTGGGTGCGAAGCGGATCTGCCGAGACCTGATCGAAAAGCATCGGGGCTGAAGCCCCTCCTACAAAAGACCTCGCGCAAACGAAAACACCCGGCCGTGGCCGGGTGTTTTCTCGATCGCTTCGAATCGCCGCGCTCAGCGCCGGTTCGCGCTCGGTGTTGCGCTCTTGGTCACCGCGGTCGGCACCTTGGCGCCGGCGGGTTTCTTCAGTTCCGCCAGCGCCGAGGCGATCGGCGCGTCGCCTTCGAGCACTTCGCCGGCGTTGCTGCCCGGTGCGTCTTCTTCGTCGCCGTGCAGATGGCCCGGCAGGGTCGCTTCGGTGTAGCTCGGGCGGCCGTCGTTGTCCGGCGTCTTCGGCGCGCGGATCACCACGTCGGGGACGATGCCCAAGGCCTGGATCGATTTGCCGCTGGGCGTGTAGTAACGCGCGGTGGTGAGCTTGACCGAATCGCCGTTGTCCAGCGGCAGCACGGTCTGCACCGAGCCCTTGCCGAAGGTGCGGCTGCCGACCACGCGCGCGCGGCCGTTGTCGCGCAAGGCGCCGGCCAGCACTTCCGAGGCGCTGGCCGAACCGGCATCGACCAACACCACCAGCGGCGCGCCGTCGAGGCGGTCGCCCGGGGTCGCGCCGAACTCGGCGTCGCTGATCGCGATGCGGCCGCGGGTGCTGACGATCTTGCCGCTCTCGAGCATGTCGTCGGCGATCTGCACCGCCGCGGTCAGCAGGCCGCCGGGATTGCTGCGCAGGTCCATGACCAGGCCGCGCAGTTTTCCGCCGGATTGGGTTTTCAGCTTCTCCAGCTGGGTCTCGAAATCGGCGGCGGTGTCGGCCTGGAACGCGGCGACGCGGATGTAGCCGTAGCCGGGTTCGAGCATGCGGCCCTTGACGCTGGCCACGCGGATGGTTTCGCGCGCGACGGTGACGTCGAAAGGCTTGTCGCGGCCTTCGCGGATGATGGTCAACACCACTTTGCTGCCGGCCGGGCCGCGCAGCGGTCCGGAACTGTCGGCGTCATCGACCTTGAACGGTTTGCCGTCGATGGCGGTGATCAGATCGCCGGCCTTGATGCCGGCGCGGGTCGCGGGCGTGTCGTCGATCGGCGCGATCACGCGCAAGGTGCCGTCGGGCTGGCGCTGCAGTTCCACGCCGATGCCTTCGTAGTTGCCGCGCGATTGTTCGTCGAAATCCTCCGCGGCGACTTTGTCGAAATAGACGCTGTGCGGATCGAGATCGAGCAACAGGCCGCGGATCGCCGAATGCATCAGCTTGGCGTCGTCGACCGGCTCGACATAAGCCTGCTTGACCGCGTTGTAGACGGCGACGTAGCGGCGGATTTCGTCGATCGGCACCTTGGAATCGGCGTCGTCTTCTCCCTTGCCCGGCTTGCTCCTGGCCTTGGCCGAGGCCGGCGCCTGGGCCGGCGGCACCGGCGCGGCCTGATCGTCGCTGTCCTCGTCGTCGTTGCCGGGCTTGGCCGCGGGTTCGCTGTCGGCGGGTTTGGGCGCGGCGGCGGGCTTGGGCGGCGACGCCTGGGCCGGCGCCGGACTCGCGGGCGCGACGGCCGGATTGGGCTCGGGCGCCTGCTGGGCCATGGCCGGAACGGCGCTCAGCGCCAGGACGAGCGGTAGCCAATTACGCAGAGGGTGACGCAAGGACATGCACGGCGCTCCGAAACAGGTAGCGGTTGGACCGCTAGGCGCGGGCCGGGTTCGATGGATTATCTGCGCACGTTAAGCGGGGCGCTTGCAAGCTTTTGTTAAACCCGTCGCGACCCGCCGCGGAGGATTCATCCGCGGCGGGTTTAGAGGCGACAAACCTTGCCGGATCGGCAGATTCGGGCGGATGCGGCGCGGTCCGTGCCCGGCCGCCGCGGATGGCTCAGCGCCGCAGCCAGGTGTTGGGATTCACCGGCTGGCCGCCGCGCCGCAGTTCGAAATACAGCGCCGACCGGCCGTGGCCGCCGGAGCTGCCGACGGTGGCGACCGCGTCGCCCTTCTTGACCGTCGCGCCGGCGTCCTTGAGCAACGCATCGTTGTTCGCGTACAGGCTCATGTAGCCGTTGCCGTGATCGACGATCAGCAGCAGGCCGTAACCGGTCATCCATTCCGAGTACACCACGGTGCCGTCGCCGACCGCCTTGACCGTGGCCCCGGCCGGCGCGCCGATCAGCAGGCCTTCGCTGCTGCGGCCGTCGGGCATGGTGCCGCCGAAACCGGCCAGCAAGGCGCCCGACACCGGCCAGCCCAGACCGCCGACCTGCGGCGCGGGCGCGCGTGCGACCGCGACCGGCGGCCGGCGCACCGGCGCGGGTTTGCCG
>NZ_JAGGRI010000033.1 GCF_018612875.1 Lysobacter sp. ISL-50
GGTGCTTGCGCAGGCAGGTCCCGCAGTGGGCATCCTGCCCACGGCGGGACCCGGCGCACGTCCATGTGCGCCGCCCTCCGGGTGTCCCTGGTCTCGCGAGTTACAAGCCGCGCCCAGCAACGACAAAAACAAAAGCCAAGTCAGAGCTAAACAAAATCTTGGCAACTGCAAGGCAAGGCCAACAGCAAGAGCAACTCCGACTCCGACTCCGACTCCGACTATGGCTGTGGCTGTGGCTGTGGCTGTGGTTGTGGCTGCAACTACAGCTACAGCTACAGCTACAGCTACAGCTACAGAATCTTGATTTCGCACTTGGCTTCAACAATCGCCCACCCGACCCAAGACATCGTCGCGCCCTTGCCCACACCCAACAAAAAAGCCGCCTGCTCTCACGAGCAAGCGGCTTTCCCAATCAACCAACAGCACCCGAAAATCAGGGTTTCTGCTTAGCCCTCGCAAACGCGTCCGCCAGCGCCCCGCCCAACGGCGCCGCCGCCTTGCCCTGCGGCGCGAACGAACCCCCGCGCTGCGGCTGATCGCGACGCTCCGCGTTGTTCGCGGGACGCCCGCTGTTGTTGCCACGCCCACCATCGCCGCGACCACCACCACGCTCGTTGCGATCGCCGCGCTCCGCGCCCGGCGCGCGCGGCGCCGGGACCGCGTCGTCCAGGCGGCGGGTCAAGGCGATGCGCTTGCGCGGAATGTCGATTTCCAATACCCGCACCTTGACCACGTCGCCGGCCTTGACCACTTCGCGCGGGTCCTTGATGTACTTGTCCGACAACGCCGAAATGTGGATCAACCCGTCCTGATGCACGCCGATATCGACGAACGCGCCGAACGCGGCGACGTTGCTGATCACCCCCTCCAGGATCATGCCGACCCGCAGATCCTTAAGGTCTTCCACGCCATCGGCGAACTTCGCCGCCTTGAACTCCGGACGCGGATCGCGGCCGGGCTTTTCCATTTCCTTGAGGATGTCGCGCACCGTCGGCACGCCGAATTTCTCGTCGGTGTACGCCTCGGGCTTGAGGCCGCGCACGAATTGCGGATCGCCCAGCAGGCTCTTCACCTCGCGGCCGCATTGCTTGACGATGCGCTCGACCACCGGGTACGCCTCCGGGTGCACCGCGGACGCGTCCAGCGGTTCGTCGCCATCGACGATGCGCAGGAAGCCGGCGCACTGTTCGAAGGTCTTGTCGCCCAGGCGCGGCACTTTCAGCAAGGCCTTGCGCGAGGCGAACGGGCCGTTCTCGTCGCGGTGGCGGACGATGTTTTCCGCGACCGTGCTCGACAGGCCCGACACCCGCGCCAGCAATGCCGCCGAAGCGGTGTTGACGTAGACGCCGACCGCGTTCACGCAGTCCTCGACCTTGGCGTCGAGCGCGCGCGCCAAACGGTATTGATCGACATCGTGCTGGTACTGGCCCACGCCGATCGCCTTGGGATCGATCTTGACCAGTTCGGCCAGCGGGTCCTGCAGGCGCCGCGCGATCGACACCGCGCCGCGGATGCTCACGTCCAGATCGGGGAATTCCTTCGACGCGAATTCGGAAGCGGAATACACCGAAGCGCCGGCTTCGCTGACCACCACCTTGGTCAGCTTGGTCTCGGGCATCAGCTTGATCAGATCGCCGGCCAGCTTGTCGGTTTCGCGCGAGGCGGTGCCGTTGCCGATCGAGATCAGTTCGACGCCGTGCTTGATGCACAGCGCGCGCAGCGTGTGCAGCGACTGGTCCCACTGCTTGCGCGGTTCGTGCGGGTAGATGGTGTCGTGCGCGACGAACTTGCCGGTGGCGTCCACCACCGCGACCTTGACGCCGGTGCGCAGGCCCGGATCGAGGCCGAGCACGGCGCGCGGGCCGGCCGGCGCCGCCAGCAACAGGTCCTTGAGGTTGTCGCCGAACACGTCGATCGCCTCGGCTTCGGCCTTCTCGCGCGCCTGTCCGAACAGATCCAGCAGCAGATGCAGATGCAGCTTGGCGCGCCAGGTCAGGCGGCAGGCGTCGAGCAGCCAGCGATCGGCCGCACGGCCCTGGTCGCCGATGCCGGCGTTGAGCGCGACCCGGCCTTCGCCGTAGGCATGGCCGGATTCGGCGTCGCTGCCCGGGTCCAGGTCGAGGAACAGGATTTCCTCGCGGCGGGCGCGGAACAGCGCCAACAGACGGTGCGAGGGAATCTTGGCCAGCGATTCGGCGTGGTCGAAGTAGTCGCGGTACTTGGCGCCTTCGTTCTCCTTGCCCTCGGCCACGCGCGCGCGGATCACGCCGACCTCGGTGAGCCAGGTGCGCAGTTCGCCCACCAGGCGGGCGTCTTCGCCCCAGCGCTCCATCAGGATCGCGCGCGCGCCTTCGAGCGCGGCCTTGACGTCGGCGACCTGTTTTTCTTCGCTGACGAACCCGGCGGCGAATTCCTCCGGCTTGAGCGTCGGATCGGCGAGCAGGCCGTCGGCCAACGGTTCCAGCCCGGCTTCGCGCGCGATCTGTGCCTTGGTCCGGCGCTTGGGCTTGTACGGCAGGTACAGGTCTTCCAGGCGCGACTTGGTGTCGGCCGCCTCGATGTCGCCGCGCAGCTCGTCGGTCAGCTTGCCCTGCTCGGCGATGCTTTCCAGCACCGCGGCGCGGCGGTCTTCGAGCTCGCGCAGATAACGCAGGCGCGATTCGAGATCGCGCAACTGGATATCGTCGAGGCCGCCGGTGATTTCCTTGCGGTAGCGCGCGATGAAGGGCACGGTCGCGCCCTCGTCGAGCAGAGCGATCGCGGACAGGGCCTGGGCGGTCTGGGCGCCGATTTCCACCGCGATGAGTTGGGCGATCTTGTTCGCGACCTGCGCGGACTGCGTGTTCTTGTCTTGCATCGTGTCCAATCGTTTAGCCCCGCCGAGCGGGAACCTAGCGATTGTCGCAATGCGGGCGTGAAGGGGGAACCCGTTGACAGCGGACGGGAATGGGGAATGGGAAATCGGGAATCGGGAATCGGTAAAGCCGCGGCACAGCTCTGCTTTCCCGATTCCCGATTCCCGACTCCCGATTCCCGCTCCCCATTCCCGCCCAAGCCCAGATAAGAACCGCTCTCATCCTGGGGTACAATACGCGCCCCGCGCCACCCGAAACCCCCGGCATGTCCTCCGCTTTTGGCACCGAGACGGTGCTGGACGTCCGTCACTGGACCGACGATTACTTCAGCTTCACCACCACCCGCGACGACGGTTTCCGCTTCGAGAACGGCCAGTTCGTGATGATCGGACTGCAGGTCGCGAACGAAGACGGCAGCGCGTCCAAACCGTTGCTGCGCGCGTATTCCATCGCCAGCGCCAACTGGGAAGAGCAGCTCGAATTCTTCAGCATCAAGGTGCCGGGCGGCCCGCTGACCTCGCGCCTGAAGTCGATCCGCCCCGGCGACAGCGTGCTGATCGGGCGCAAGCCCACCGGCACCTTGCTGATCCACGATCTGCATCCGGGCCGCAATCTGTATCTGCTCGGCACCGGCACCGGCTTCGCGCCGTGGCTGTCGGTGATCAAGGACCCGGAAACCTACGAGCGCTTCGACAAGGTCGTGCTCTGCCACGGCGTGCGCAGCGTGCACGACCTGGCCTATCGCGACTACATCGTCAACGAGCTGCCGCAGCACGAGTTCCTCGGCGAACAGATCGCCGCCAAGCTCAAGTACTACCCGGCGGTGAGCCGCGAGGACTTCGCTTTCGACGGGCGCGACCAGCGCGGCCGGCTGACTCAGATGATGGACAGCGGCCTGATGATGGAGCAGCTCGGCATCGAGCCGCTGGACGCCGAGCACGATCGCGCGATGATCTGCGGCAGCCCGCAGATGCTGGCCGATTTCCGCGACATTCTCGACCGCCGCGGCTTCACCGCCGCGCCGCGCATCGGCACGCCGGGCCAATACGTGTTCGAACGCGCCTTCGTCGAGAAGTGAGCGCCTGCTACCCTGCCGGCCTGCATGGCATCCGGACGACGGCGGGACGAATGGCATCCAACAGGTTCCGGGCGACGGCGCGCGCGCTACTGTCGGGCTGGCTCATCGCGGCTTGCGCGCTGACCGCTCCGGTCTTCGCCGCCGAGCCCGCGGCCGAAGCACCCGCCGCCACCCACGCCCCGGCCCATTCCCAGCCGCGACCCGGCGAAACGCCGCCGGACTTTCTCGGCCTGGACCTCGCCGGCAAGCCGGTCAAGGTCAGCGACCATCGCGGCAAACTGGTGGTGGTGAGCTTCTGGGCCAGCTGGTGCGCGCCGTGCCTGCGCGAACTGCCGCTGCTGTCGGCGCTGCAGACCGGCGTCGGCCGCGAGCATCTGCAGGTCATCGCGATCAACCTCAACGAGCCCAAGCGCGATTTCGACGAATTCGTGCGGCGCAACCCCGACCTCGACCTGACCTATATCCACGACCCGGGCACCGCGGCCCGCTACTACGCGGTCAAGGCCGTGCCGAATCTGTTCGTGATCGACCACAAAGGCGTGATCGCCAAGGTCCACAGCGGCTACTCGGCGAAGATGGTGAAGCAGTTCGCGAAGGAAGTGGCCGACCTGCTGCCGCCGGACGTGCTCAGGCAGCCGGCCAAAAAGCGCGACTGACGGGCGCGGCGCCCTAGGCCGCGCGCCGCTCCTGCCGCAACGCGCCGCGATAACGCCGGCTGCACGGGATCTTGCTGCCGTCGTGCATGGTGATGCGCGCATCGCCGCTTTCCAGCGGCTCGATCTCGCCCACGCAATCCAGGTTGACCATGAAGCTGCGGTGCACGCGCACGAAGCGGCCCGGGTCGAGCTGGGTTTCGATCGTCGCCATGGTCGTGCGCAAGGGATAGTCGCGGCCGCGCAGATGCAGGTTGACGTAGTTGGACGAGGCCTGCAGCCACTCGACCTCGCTGGCGGCGATCAGGAATTCCTTGCCCAGCTTGCGCACCAGGAAGCGCTCCGGGCGCTCGGGCACGGCCGGCTCGGCCACGTCGTCCGGGCTGGCGAGCAGGCTGGCCTCGCCCTGCCAACGCCGCATCAGCAGGCGGTAGGCCTCCATCCACAGCACCATGTAGGTATAGGAGCGCACGTCCTTCAGGTATTCGTAGAACAGGTTCATGCCCCAGGAACCGAAGTCGTAGCGCTCGCCCAGGCCGACGTAGATCAACTTGCGCAGCGCGACCATGCCGACCACGTGCAGCACCGACCACAGCACGCTGCCGATCAGGTACAGGGCCAGGGCCCGGCGCCAGCTGTCGAAGCGGAACGGAATCCGGCGCGTGTACCAGACCAGCGCCGGCACCAGCGCCAGCGCGACCGCGCAGCTGCTGACCTCCCATACCGCCGGAGCCCAGGCGGGGATGTCGAGCCCGTAGCGGTGGATGTCGATCACCGTGGTCACGGTGCCGAAGGCGGCGTTGACCGCGAACAGGGTCACCCAGGCCAGCACCTCGACCGTGCGGCGCCAGGGTTGGTAGCGGTCCCAGGCGGTCGGCGCGGCGGCGGCCGGCACGGCGGCTTGCGGGTCGGAGGCGTTGGCGGCGGAAGCATCGAAGCTCATGCCGCGCATTCTCGCCTGCAAGGCGGCGGGGACGGCAACCGATTATCCCTCGGGGCCGCGATTCGTCCCCGCCCGGTCGCCTCCGGTCACCCGGGGATGTCGGCCAAGTGCCTGGGCTTACAGGATTTGTCCACCTTCCCGCCGCGGACCCGCCATGCAACGCCGTTACGACATCGACGCCCTGCGCGCCCTCGCCTTCGCCCTGCTGATCCTCTACCACTGCGCCATGCTCTACGTCGCCGACTGGGGCTGGCACCTCAAGAGCGAGCATCTGTCGCAGAACATCCAGATCCCGATGCTGTTCGTGAACCGCTGGCGCATGGACCTGATCTTCCTGATCTCGGGCCTGTCGGTGCATTTCCTGTTGCGCGGCACCTCGCTGGGGCGTTTCGTGGTCCAGCGCAGCTGGCGCCTGCTGCTGCCGCTGACCTTCGGCTGCCTGCTGATCGTGCCGATCCAGCCCTACGCTCAGGGCGTCGCCAACGGCCTGGTCGAGCCCGGGTTCGTCGATTTCATGATCCGCTACTACCACTTCCAGCCCTGGCCGAAGGGCGCGTTCGACGGCTGGGAGTACGGCTTCACCTGGAACCACCTGTGGTACCTGGTCTACCTGTGGGTCTACACGATGACCCTGGCCGCGCTGCTGCCCCTGTTCCGCAACCGCGTCGGCCGCCGCCTGCACGCACTGGCGGTCGGCCTGCGCGGCTGGAAGCTGATGATCCTGCCGGCGCTGCCGCTGGCGGCGTTCACCTTCGTGCTGGCGCCGCTGTTCGACGATACCGGCGACCTGATCCACGACTGGTATCGCCACACGGTCTATTTCACCGTGTTCCTGTACGGCTACTGGATCGGCAACGACAGCGGCCTGTGGAACGAGTTGGTGCGGCTGCGCAAGTGGACCCTGGGGTTGGCGCTGGGCCTGTTCGGCTTCTATCTGACCTTGGTCCTCGTGTTGCCCGACGATATCCCGACGCTGCTGCAGAACAGCGTGTGGCTGCTGCGCAATCTGTACGTGTGGTTCGCGATCTGCGCGATCCTGGGCTGGGGCCATGCCTTGCTCAACCGCCCGTTCCGCTGGCTGCCGTGGGCGACCGAGGCGGTGTACCCGTGGTATGTGCTGCACCAGAGCCTGATCGTGCTGATCGCGTACTGGATCTTGCCGCTGAAGTTCGGCCCGGTGACGGAGCCGGCGATCGTGCTGGCCGGCACGGTAGCGGGGTGCTTCGTGCTGCACGAGCTCATCCGGCGCGTGCCGCTGTTGCGGCCGGTGTTCGGGTTGAAGGGAGCTCGCCATGGTGAAGGTAAGTCCGCGGCGAACTTCCAGAACGTCATTGCCGCGAATGCGGGAGTCCAGTGACTTCAAACGGTCTCGCACGAAATTCGGTACGGACTTCGGCGTCTTCCTTTCATAACGTCATTCCCGCGGAGGCGGGAATCCAGAGACTTCAAACGTTCTCGCACTAAAGGCCCTGGATTCCCGCGTTCGCGGGAATGACGGTAGGTAAGTACGTCGCGCTCATGGCGCGGAAATGGCGGTAGGTAGGTCGATCGGCACTGAAACGAATAGCGCTTCGGCTGGTCAAGCCGAAGCCTTTCTTTCGCTACGCGACGATCAAGACCATCAAGCCAGCGCCTTCTCGATATCCGCCGCGATCGACTCGGGCTTGTCCGTCGGCGCATAGCGCTTGATGACGCTGCCGTCGCGGCCGACCAGGAACTTGGTGAAGTTCCACTTGATCGCGTCGATGCCGAGGAAACCGCCCTTCTCGTCCTTGAGCCACTTCCACAAGGGATGGGCCTTGTCGCCGTTGACGTCGATCTTGGCGTACATCGGGAAGGTCACGTCGTAAGTCAGCGAACAGAATTCCTTGATCTCGTTCTCGTCGCCCGGTTCCTGGTGGCCGAACTGGTCGCAGGGAAAACCCAGCACTTCGAAGCCGCGCGCCTGGTAATCGCGCTCGAGCTTTTCCAGGCCGGTGTACTGCGGGGTGAAGCCGCACTTGGAGGCGACGTTGACGATCAGCAGCACCTTGCCTTTGTAGCGGTCCAGCGACTGGGTCTTGCCGTCGATGTCGGTAGCGGAGAAGTCGTAGGCGGTGGTCATGGGGACGTCGCTCGGTGTATGGGTTGGGCGCACGATAGCGCGTCGGCGCGGCCTTGTCCGGCCGCCGCCGAAGCTGCCCGACAGCGCACGCAAGGATGTCCGCTTCGATCACGGTTTAACACGGCGCCGCGTCTTGTAGGAGGGCCTTCAGGCCCGATGCTCTCCGGTCGGATCGCCAGGGTCTGAACGAAGAGCATCGGGCCTGAAGGCCCTCCTACAAAAATCCGGCCACGGCGCCAGACAAAAAACGGCCCGCACTGGGCGGGCCGTTCTTCATGACTCAAGCGGCGACAACCGTCAGAACGAAGCCTTGAACTCCACGCCGACGATGCGCGGGTCGTTGACGAAACCGACCAGGTTGTTGAAGTCGATGCCGCCGACCGCGCGCACTTCGTCGAGGATGTTGCGGCCGTACAGGGCCACGTCGTAACGGCCGTTGTCCCACTGGTAACCCACGCGCAGGCCGCCTTCCAGCAGCGCCTTGCCGCGGAATTCCTTCGATTCGTACAGGAAGAAATTCACTTCGCTGCGGTAAGCCCAGTCGGTATAGACGTAGAACTCGTTGCCGTTGGCCAGCGGCAGGCTGTAGCGCGCGGTCACGTTGTACACCCACTTGGGCGCCTGCGGCAGCGAATTGCCGTCGATCGCCGCCAGGGTCTGGCCGTTGCGGACCACGAGCGGGTCGGTCACGGTGCAGCCGCCGCCGCACGGAGCGACGAACAGGTTCTTGTCCTGGATTTCGGTATCGTTGTAGCTGGCGCCGAAGGTGACCATCAGGTTGTCGGTCAGGTACGCGTCCAGGTCGATTTCGAAGCCCTGGCCGAGGGTCTTGTCGGCGTTCACCAGGATCGTCTGGTTGAGCGCGCCGCCGACCGCGTTGAGCTGCTGGTTATCGACGGTGTAGCGGAACAGCGCGAAGCCCAGGCGAGCGCGCTTGTCCCACAGGTCGGCCTTCAGGCCGGCTTCGTAGGAAATCACCTTCTCCGCGTCGGCCACCGACGGCTGCGGCGGCGTCTGGAACAACAAACGGCCCTGGATGCTGGGCGCGCGGAAACCCTTCGCGACGCGCGCATACAGGTTGATGTCGTCGGTGGCCTGGAACACGCCGCTGATATCCCAGCTGACGTCGTTGACGTCGGTGGTGACCTTGAACGGGCCCGACACCGGCGCGCCGAACGGCGCGCTCTGCAGCACGCTGGCGCTGAAGTCCTTCTTGTCCTGGGTGTAACGCAGGCCGCCGCGCAGCTTGAAGCGATCGGTGACCGCGTATTCCAGCGAACCGAACGCCGCCCAGGCCTTGTTGCGCTGCTTCTGCTGGGCATGACCGGCCTGCACGCCACCGGCCAGGGTGTCGTAGTTCAGGCTGTCCACGGTGATGTCTTCGTCGAAGTAGAACAGACCGGCCTGCCAGTTGAGCGGGCCGCTGTAGTTCGACTCCAAACGGAATTCCTGCGTGATCTGGCGATGGTCGGGCAGACCGTCGGCGGATTCGGCGGTGAACGGAATGCCGGTCGGGGTGCTGCCGCCGGGCAGGAACATCGCGCCGACGCCGCCGTCGATGTCGCCGCGGCTGAGCGAATCGGCGGTCTCGTAACCGGTGATCGAGTACAGGGTCAGTTCGTTCGACAGATCCCAGCTCAGGCGCGCGCTGGCGCCGAAGGTCTTCAGGTGCTGGAAGTTGCGCCCGTCGATGCCGACCTTTTCCTCGTCGAAACCGTCGAACAGATCGTTCGTGCCCTTCTTGAACAACTGCGCGCGGAACAGACGCGCGGTGCCGTTGAGGCGGCGCGCGTGGACGTTGAACAGCGCGTGGAAGGTGTCGCTGCCGTCGTACTGCAGTTGCAGGCGCAGCGCCGATTCGTCGTAGCCTTCCAGCTTCTGGTTGGTGCGCGCGTTGGGGTTGGTGTTATCGACCCAATCGTCGCGGCGCTGGAACATCGCCGAAGCGCGTCCGGACCAGTTGGCGCC
This sequence comes from Lysobacter sp. ISL-50, assembly GCF_018612875.1. Taxonomy (GTDB): domain Bacteria; phylum Pseudomonadota; class Gammaproteobacteria; order Xanthomonadales; family Xanthomonadaceae; genus Lysobacter. The sequence continues at coordinate 9,602 of NZ_JAGGRI010000033.1, forward strand.
GAGCGGGCCGCTGACCGCGCCTTCGAAATTGGTGGTGCCGTAGGTGCCGTAGGACACCTGGCCGTAGCCTTCCAGTTCGCGGGTCGGCTTGGCCGATTCGAACTTGACCACGCCGGCCGGGGTGTTGCGGCCGAACAGCGTGCCCTGCGGGCCGCGCAGCAGTTCGACATTCTCCAGATCGAAGACCGGGAAGCCCTTGAGCAGCGGGTTCTCCAGGACGATGTCGTCGTACACCAGCGACACCGGCTGCGATGCGTTGAGATCGAAGTCGGTGTTGCCCAGGCCGCGGATATAGAAACGCGGGAAGGCGCGGCCGAACGAGGACTCGATGTTGAGGCTGGGCAGGCGGCCGGACAGGAAGCGGATATCGCCGCCGCCGGAGCCGAGCACGTGCAGCTTTTCGCGATCGACGGTGGTGAGCGCGACCGGCACGTCCTTGGCGCGCTCGACCTTGCGCTGGGCGGTAACCATCAGCGCATCGAGGGTCTTGGCCTCGCCTTCGGCCGGCGCGGCCGTGGCGGGCGCGGCGTCCTGGGCGAAGGCGGCGGCGGAAACGAGGGTCAGGCCGATGGCGGCAGCCAGGGCATGACTGCGGGGAGCACGCAAGTGCTTGAGCATGGTCGGGTTTCTCGGTGGACGCGGCGCATGGGGCGCCAGTGCTTGGGAAACCACCGCGGCATCATGCTCCCCAGGGGCATGGGCTGACGGCGATGGGCGATCGGACCGTCCCTTGACGGTCGGGACGCGGACCTGCCCGCGCCGTGGTCGGCTCATTGACCGGCGAATGTTACCAAATCATTAAAGAGTCCGTGCTCGAATGGGGGTTTTGGTGATCTGGAGTAGGGTTTTTCGTGTCCAACCGAAGCCAAAGAACCCATAGCCCCCTTTGAAAAAGGGGGCGAGCGCCCGGCGCCACCAACCGAAGCCCCGCGTGCCACGGCGCGGGGGATTTGCTTTGCCGGTGGTTGCGATCTGTCGGGTGGATGGCGCGAAGAGCGAATCCCCCCTGCCCCCCTTTTTCAAAGGGGGGAATACTTCGGGGTGGATTCGATTCGGCTTGATGTGCACGGGCTCGGTTGACGCAAGCGCGCCCCTCGCGAACCCAAACCAACCCAGGTTTACTTCGCCGCCGTCACCTTGGCCGGCGCCGCGAACGCCTTCACCCCAAGCGCCTGATAAACCTCGTTCGGATAGAACGCCGTATCCCCGCGCAGCACCAACGAGACCTTGCGGATATCGCCGATATCCGTGGTCGGGTCGCCGTCGATCAGGATCAGGTCCGAACGCTTGCCCGGCGTCACCGAGCCGCGATCGTCGATCACCCGCGCGACCTTGGCCGCGTTCCAGGTCGCGACCTGCAGCGCCTGCGACGGGGTCAGGCCGGCGCGCACGTACAAGGCCAGTTCGTGCTGCAAGGTGAAACCCGGCACTTCGTCGGTGCCGGCCAACAGCGGCACACCGGCCTTGTAGGCGCGGCCGACGAACTCGACCATCTTGTCGTAGGACTTGTTGTAACGCGCGGCGGTGGCGTCGTCGGGGATGTCCATCTCGGCCGAGCGGCGCATGCGTTGCACGTCCGGCGGCAGGTGGGCTTCGATTCCGGCCACGATCGGCGACAGCTCGCCGTTGCGCTGGTGCAGGAACTCGAACGTCGCCAGGGTCGGATCGATCGCGATCTGCTTTTTCGCCAGGGTCGCGATGAAGTCCTGCACCGGCTTGGAATCGAAATCCAGACCCGCGGTCTTGTCCGCGACCAGATAGAAACGTTGCAACGTGCGCGTGTCGGTCTTGTCGTCGACGAAGAAGTTCAGCATCAACTGATTGATGTGCTGGATTTCGTCGAAGCCCTGATCGACCACGTCCTGCGCGCGCAGGAACGCCGGCACGTGGCCGCTCACGCGCATGCCCTTGCCGTGCGCGTAGGCGACGGTGTCGCGCAGCACGTCCTTCGGGAACGAGTTGTAGATCTTGATCTGCGGATAACCGTGGTCCGAATACCAGTCCACCGCCTTCTTGGCTTCGTCCAGGTTCTTGATCACGAAGCCGTTGCGCGCCGAATACTGGCTCTCGCCCTCGATGAAGCCGGCCGGCACCACGCGCGGCAGGATCAGCGTGCCGTCGTCGCCTTCGGCGATCATCTGCTGCAAGGTCGCGTTGTCGTTGCCCATGTCGCGCACGGTGGTCACGCCGGCGGCGATGTTGAGGCCGCCGTCCCAGCGCGACAGATGCCCGTGCATGTCGAACAACCCCGGCATCAGCACCTTGCCGCCGCCATCGACGACGCGATCGGCCTTTACTTCCTTGCCGGCCTTGCCGACCGAGACGATCTTGCCGTCGGCGATCACCACGTCGGTGGCGGCGCCGAGCTTGGCGTGTTCGCTGTCGAATACCCGCACATCGCGCAGCAGCGTGGTGCCGGCGAAGGAATGGCCCAGTTGCTTGCGCAGATCGACCAGCAGCTTGCCTTCGGCGGTTTTCTGCTGGGCTTCCAGGGCGGCGGCGTTGCCCTGCCAGCCTTCTTCGATCAGTTGCAGATAGCCGGGGAAGATGAAGGCGAACAGGCGCGGATTGGCGCCGGTGGTGACCCAGGCGAAGCTGGGCGAGAAGCCCTGCCCGCTCAGGGCTACCAACTCCACGGTCTGGGACTTGCCGTCGCGGCCGACCTGGGCCTGAGCGAGCTTGCTCATGCTCAGGGTGCCGACGGGCAGCAGCGGCAGTTTGCCGTCGCTGCGCTGGTTCAGGGCGTTGATCATCACCGACACGCCGGCCGGCGTGCCGCCCAGCGGCGAGTACAACCCGACGCCGTCGAGTTTGATCTCGCCCGAATCGGCGAGCGATTTCCAGCTGGCCCGCGCGCCTTCGCGCTTGAAGCTTTCATCGACCTTGGCGCCGAAGGTCGAGGTGCCCTGCACGGCGTAGGTCTGGTACGTCCCGTCCTTGCCGAGCGTGTAGGTTTCCTTCAGCTCGGGGCCGCGGCCGTTGTCCTTGAAGATGTAATCGACCGTGGTGGTGCCGTCGTCGGCGACGTTGACGATCTGATGACCGGCCTGTTTGCCGCCATCGACCAGGGCCAGATAGCGCGTGGTCTGCGCCGCCAGCGCGGTGGTGGACAGGCCCAGCAACAGGCTCGGCAACAGCACCCGCGCGAATGCGCGGCCTGCAGTGGATTTCAGACGCGCTGCATTCATCGGGTACGGCTCCGGGCAATAAGAAAAGTGCGGAATCAATCGTCGTGGTGGGTAATCATCAGGACGTAGCCGTCCGGGTCGCTGACCCGGAACTCGCCCTTGGGACGGTAGAACGGATAGGCCATCTCGCCGGCCTGCATGCCGGCGGCGAGCACGCGTTCGCGCATCGCCGCGACGTCGTCGCAATAGAGGTAGAACAACACGCCCTGGACGGTGTCGTCGATCGGGGCGTCGGCCTTGACCAGCATGAACTGCGCGCCGCCCGGGCTTTCCAGCCAGGCCCAGACCGGGTCGTCGCCGCTGCCGGGCTCATGATGGACGTCGCCGACGCGGAAGCCGAACACCGTATAGAAATCGATCGCCCGCGGCAGGCTGGCGACGTGGACCAAGGGCACGAAGGCGCGTGCGCTCGCCGTGGTCATGGCCTGCTCCCTGCAATGGCGCTGCGCATCCGCCCTCTCCCGGCGTGAAGATCGCCGGAGTGTAAACCGGCGGCCGCGGCGGTTCCCGGGCGGATGGTCATGCTCGTGGTGGGCTTTGGGACTCGGGACTCGGGACTCGGGACTCGGGACTCGCAAAAGCGTAACGCTGGCAGTGGGAGCCGGCAGGCTTTCCCGATTCCCGATTCCCGATTCCCGATTCCCGAGTCCCGAGTCCCGAGTCCCGAAGCCCGAAGCCCCCATGCCTTTCGTCAGGGGCTCCTATCGCCCCCATCGGGTAGGCTTCCAGGTTCCTTTTGACGAGGTTCGTACGATGAAGCATCCCCTCGCCGTGGCCCTGGCCGTGGCCCTGATCGCCACCGTGCCGGGCCTGGCCCACAATGCCCAGGCCCAGACGAAGACCGACAAAGCCGTGACCCAGACCACTGCCTCGACCGCCGCCGCATCCAGCGCGAACCCGTTCTTCCAGCTCAGCCCGCTGCCGCTGCACTTCCCGCAGTTCGACAAGATCAAGGACAGCGATTTCGCTCCGGCCTTCGATCGCGGCATGGCCGACCAGATCAAGGAAATCGAGGCGATCGCGAACAACGCCGACGCCCCGACCTTCGACAACACCCTCCTGGCGATGGAGCGCTCGGGCCAGATCCTCAGCCGCGCCGGCGCGACTTTCTTCAACCTCACCGGCACCGACACCAATCCGACCCGCGAGAACCTGCAGCAGCAATACGCGCCCAAGCTGGCCGCGCACCGCGACGCGATCTCGCTGAACCCGAAGCTGTTCGCGCGGATCAAGAGCCTGTACGACCAGCGCGACAAGCTGGGCCTCGACGCCGAGGGCGTGCGCCTGGTCGAGCGTTACTACTCCGACTTCGTGCGCAGCGGCGCCAATCTGAACGACGCGCAGAAGACCCGGCTCAAGGCGATCAACGCCGAACTGGCCGAGCTGGGCGCGAAGTTCAGCAAGAACGTGCTGGCCGAGGTCAAGGAATCGGCGATCGTCGTCGATACCAAGGAAGAACTGGCCGGTCTGTCGGAAGAGCGCATCGCCGCCGCCGCCGAGGCCGCCAAGGGCCGCAAGCTGGAAGGCAAGTACCTGCTGACCCTGCTCAACACCACCGGCCAGCCGCCGGAAACCGACCTGACCAACCGCGCCCTGCGCGAGAAGCTGCACAAGGCTTCGATCGTGCGCGGCAGCCGCGGCAACCAGTACGACAACACCGCGATCGTGTCCAAGGTCGTCACCCTGCGCGCCGAGCGCGCCAAGATGATGGGCTACCCGAACTACGCGGCCTACGTGCTGGAAGACGAAACCGCGAAGAGCCCCGATGCGGTCAACAAGATGCTCGGCCAGCTCGCCCCGGCCGCGGTCGCCAACGCCAAGCGCGAAGCCGCCGACCTGCAGGCGATGATCGACAAGGAACAGGCCGCCAAGGGCGAGAAGAGCTTCCAGCTCGAGCCCTGGGACTGGGCGTTCTACGCCGAGAAGGTGCGCAAGGAAAAGTTCGCCTTCGACGAAGCCGAGCTCAAGCCCTACTTCGAGATGAATAACGTGCTGGAAAACGGCGTGTTCTACGCCGCCGGCCAGCTCTACGGCCTGAAATTCAAGCAACGCACCGACCTGCCGCTGTACCGCGACGACGTCACCGCCTACGACGTGTTCGACGCCAACGGCAAGCAGCTGGCGATCTTCATCGCCGACATGTACGCCCGCGACAGCAAGCGCGGCGGCGCCTGGATGAACTCCTACGTGGAGCAGTCCGAGCTGTTCGGCACCCTGCCGGTCGTGGCCAACCACCTCAATATCCCCAAGCCGCCGGCCGGCAAGCCGACGCTGATGACCTGGGACGAGGTCACCACCATGTTCCATGAGTTCGGCCATGCCCTGCACGGCATGTTCTCGAACGTGAAGTATCCGTACTTCTCCGGCACCAGCGTGCCGCGCGACTTCGTCGAGTTCCCCTCGCAGGTCAACGAGATGTGGGCCGACTGGCCGTCGGTGCTGGGCAACTACGCCAAGCATTACCAGACCGGCACGCCGATGCCGAAGGAACTGCTGGACAAGGTGCTGGCGGCGTCCAAGTTCAACCAGGGCTTCACCACCACCGAATATCTGGGCGCGGCGATGCTGGACCAGAACTATCACCAGATCGGCGAGGTCAGCCAGATTCCGGCGCCCAAGGACGTGATGGCATTCGAAACCGCCTCGCTGAAGAAAGACGGCATCTATTACCCGCCGGTCCCGCCGCGTTACCGCACCCCGTATTTCAGCCACATCATGGGCGGCTACGCGGCCGGTTATTACGCCTATATCTGGTCCGAGGTGCTGGACGCCAATACCGTGGAATGGATCAAGCAGCACGGCGGCCTGACCCGCGAGAACGGCGACCGCTTCCGCGCCACCTTGCTCTCGCGCGGCGGCAGCAAGGACGCCCTGCAGCTGTTCCGGGACTTCTCCGGCCACGATCCGCAGATTCAACCGCTGCTGGAACGCCGCGGCTTGACCGCGCCGGCGCAGGCTCAGGGCTCGAAGAATAAATAATTCAGCCCGACCCGACGGGTCTTAACAAAAAAGGCCGTCCACCTGTCCGGTGGGCGGCCTTTTCTGCGTTTGAGGCCACATAGACACACCGGATTCGTTATCTCGATCTAAATATCGAGAATTACTTCCGCATTATTTACCTGCTTTTTATGAAGCCCGATCTATGTCACATTAGGTTTCAAGGGAGCCCCATTAACCTGATATTGGATATCGACGGCACTGTTTCCATAAGAAAGCAGCTTGGAGTTCGATCAACAGGGGACATCAGGATGGCCGCTATCTCAGCAGTTCATTCCGGCAGTTCGAACCACTGCGCCGACAATCGCAACAACCGCCGCATCGCTGTGGTCGAACGCGATCCGAATCTGCGCCAGCAGATTCTGCATTCGCTGCAGATGCGCCAGTTCGCGATCGTCGAATGCGCCAACGCCACCGCGCTCTACCGCAACCTGCTCAGCGCGCCGTGCGACATCGCGGTCATCGCCAGCGATCTGCCCGACGACAATCCACGCACCGTGGCGCTGCATCTGCGCCAACACTCCGACATCGGCATCGTCATGCTCGACGCCGACCTCGCCAACGGCGCTCAGTCCGAGTCGTTCCACGATTTCGCCGACGCTTGCTTCGCCAAGCCGGTCGATCTCGACGGCCTGGCCGCGGTGATCACCGCCATGCACAGCCTCCAGCACCACATGCGCGCGATGCCCACCCGCGCCAGCGCCGGACAGCCGGATTGGGAACTGGCCCTGGACGGCTGGACGCTGCGCACGCCCGACGGCGCTTCGATCGACCTGAGCGCGCCCGAACGCAGCGTGTTGATGCGTCTGGTCAACACCGGCGCCGGCGGCCATCCGGTGTCGCACGACAGCCTGATCGGATCGCTGACCAGCGACGTCTACGACTTCGATCCGCACCGTCTGGAGATGCTGATCTATCGGCTGCGCAAGAAAGTGGCGGTGATGAGCCCGCTGCCGTTGCCGCTGCGCGCGGTGCGCGGCATGGGTTACCTGTGCACGATCATCCGCGCCAACAACTGAACCGTTCAGCGCCGCGAGGCGCATCACAACGCTTGAACGCAAGACGGCGGCCTCACCGGCCGCCGTTTTTTTCGCTCGCGCGCGCTGCAATTAGCGTGAGCGGCGGTGAGTGTGTTGCGTGATTCACGCGCCTAGCCTGCGATCGCCGAGGGCTGATCGTGCCAGCGAACGCGGCAGCCAAGGCGTCGGGGGACGGGGGACATCATCGGGGCCGCATCGCTCCGGATCGGTTGCAACCGCTTTCGCATGCGCTCAATCCCATCGAATGCCTATCGGCCTACCGCACACGCAGACGGAGGCTGTCATGACCAGGCTCGACACGAACCAACGCAAGCACACGTCCACCTCTTCCACGTCCGCACGCGCGAAGCTCCTGCGCGCATCGGTGTTGAGCTGGTGCATAGCCATCGGCATGACCGCCCTGCCCGCGACCGCGGCCGAACTCGCCGCCGGCGTCTCGCCGGATCTCGAAAGCGTTGAATCCCAGCCTGTCGCCGACAGCGGCGAAGAATCCGCCACCAGCGATCAGGCGCTCGACAGCGAAGCGCCGCTGCTGCCGCTGGTGTTCGACGGCATTCCCAATCGCGACACCTGGAGCTCGGCCAGCGCCTTCGACGGCGGCATGGTCTCGCCGATGAGCGTGATCGAACCGCCGCCCGCCTTGAACAACACCCTGCCCGGCATCAGCGCCTACCTGAGCAACTGGCTGCTGGGCAACGATTACCAGGCCTGCGGCCTGCTCGGTTCGGGCTGCCTGACCATCGACCGCGCCAACTTCAATTACTCGTACCTGTCGCTGATCCTCAATCTGGTGCAGGCGCCGAACGTGCTCGATCTGGACGGCAACCAGCCGGCCAACCACTTGACCCTGATCGGCGCGGTGCAGTCCGACAGCTACATCCAGTTCCAGGACAGCAACTACACCGGCAACAACAACAGCGCTTCGTGCGTGATCATCGGCCTGGCCTGCACCTGGCAGACCAACGCGGCGCAGAACAACCAGACCATCATCGGCGACGGCAGCTACGCCAACGGCTCCAACACCATCGTGATGGGCACCAACGCGCGCCACCAGTTGCCCACCATCACCGCCGCCGCGGCCGGCTTCACCGGCGGTCCCGACACCAACTACGCCGCGCGCCTGGGCAATTCGGTGGTGATCGGCGACAACAGCTTCGGCAACGCCAATCGCCAGACCATCCTCGGCTTCGGCGCGACTTCCACTCACGCCAACAGCGTCGCCCTCGGCGCCGGTTCCTCCACCGCGGTCGGCGCGCAGGCCGCTTACGCCGCCTTCGGCCTGATCGCGCCGCAGACCTCATCGGGCGAAGTTTCGATCGGCTCGGCCGGCGCGACCCGCAAGCTCACCAACGTCGCCGCCGGCAGCAGCGGCACCGACGCGGTCAACCTCGCCCAGTTGCAGGGCGCGCTGTCCACCGCGGCGTCCGACCCGTTCTCGGTCAAGTACGACGACCTGGGCGGCACTCCGGATTTCGCCAACGTCACCCTGCAAGGCCCGGGCGGCACCACCGTGTCGAACCTGCGCGCCGGCCTGATCGCCGCCGGCAGCACCCAGGCGGTGAACGGCAGCCAGGTGTCCGCGATCAGCCAGTCCAACGCGCAACATCTCGGCGGCGGCGCCACGGTGGCGGTGGACGGAACGATCGCCGCGCCGAACTACGTCATCGAAGGCAACGGCTACAACAACGTCGGTTCGGCCCTGGCCGCGATCGACACCGGCCTGGCCAACGCGGACGCCTTCGCGGTGCAGTACAACGACGACGGCGCCGGCAATCCGGACTACGGCGCGATCACCCTGCGCGGCCCGGCCGGCACCGGCACGCTGATCGGCAACCTGGCCGCGGGCCAGATCGCCGGGGGCAGCCTGGAAGCGGTCAACGGCGGACAGATCTTCGCCATCGGCGGCGCCACCGCGGCGGTGTTCGGCGGCGGCGCCGCGTTCAATACCGGCGGGACCTTCACCGCGCCCAACTACGTCATCGGCGGCACCGGCTACAACAACGTCGGCGCCGCGCTGGCCGCGCTCGACAGCGGCCAGAGCACCGGCAACGCCTTCGCCGTGCAATACGACGACGACGGCGCCGGCAATCCCGACTACGGCAACATCACCCTGCGCGGACCGGCCGGCACCGGCACCGTGCTCGACAACCTCGCCGCCGGCCAGATCGCCGCCGGCAGCCTGCAGGGCGTCAACGGCGGACAGATCTTCGGCCTGGGCACCTCGATCGCGAATCTGTTCGGCGGCGGCTCGGTGTTCAACGCCGGCGGCACCTTCACCGCGCCGAATTATCTGATCGGCGGCAACACCTACAACGATGTCGGCTCGGCGCTGACCGCGCTGGACGGCAACATCAACGGCGCCAACGCCTTCGCCGTGCAGTACGACGACGACGGCGCCGGCAATCCCGATTACGGCAACATCACCCTGCGCGGCCCAGCCGGCACCGGCACCGTGCTCGGCAACCTCGCCAACGGCCAGATCGGCGCCGGCAGCCTGGAAGCGGTCAACGGCGGGCAGTTGCACACCATGGGCAGCGACCTGGCGTCGATCTTCGGCGGCGGCGCGCTGTTCAACAGCGGCGTCTTCGGGGCGCCGACCTTCACCGTGCAAGGCAGCGGCTACCAGAACGTGGGCGCCGCCTTCGCCGCCGTCGATGCCAGCCTGACCAACATCAACAACCGCATCGACAACCTGCCGCCGGCGACCACATCCGATCCGCGCATCGCTATCGACGGCACCGGCAACGCCTCGGTCGCGGCCGGCTCGCGCGGCGTCGCGGTCGGCGCCAGTTCCAGCGCGGGCGGCGATCACGCTACCGCGATCGGCGGCGACAGTTACGCGGCCGGCGCCAACGACACCGCGATCGGCGGCAACGCCCGCGTCAACGCCGACGGCAGCACCGCGGTCGGCGCCAACACCACCATCGCGGCCGGCGCCACCAACGCCGTCGCGGTCGGCGAAGGCGCCAGCGTCAGCGCGGCCGGAGCGGTCGCGCTGGGCCAGGGCGCGGTGGCCGATCGCGCCAACACGGTCTCGGTCGGCAACGCGGGGCAACAGCGCCAGGTCGTCAACGTCGCGGCCGGCAGCCAGGACAACGACGCGGTCAATGTCGCCCAGCTCAAGGCCTCGCAGAACGGCACCGTGCGTTACGACACCAACGTCAATGGCAGCGTCAACAACACTCAGATCACCCTCAACAACGGCGGCGCGGCGGTCACCATCCGCAACGTCCGCGCCGGCGTGTCCAACACCGACGCGGTCAACGTGCAGCAGCTCAACGAAGGCGTGAACCGCGCGATCACCGTGTCCAACACCTACACCGACAACTGGGGCAACAGCCTGCGCCGCGAGATCGGCCAGCTCGACGACAAGGCCAGCGCCGGCGTCGCCTCGGCGATGGCGGTCGCGGGCCTGCCGCAGTCGTACATGCCGGGCAAGAGCATGGCGGCGATCGCGGCGAGCAGCTTCCGCGGCGAGACCGGTTTCGCGATCGGCGTCTCGACCATCACCGAGGACGGCCGCTACGTCTACAAGCTGTCGGGCAACAGCAACTCCAGGGGCGATGTCGGCGTCACGGTCGGCGCGGGCATCGTCTGGTAATCGCTCTGGCCACAGGGATCTCCCCCCGGCGGCCCACGAGCCTCGGCTCGCAGGCCGCCAGGCCGCCCGGAGCGATCCGGGCGGCCTTCTTGTTTGCCGGCGCGGACGCGGCGCGATGCCGCGCCTGCGCCGTTTGCCTCGACAGGCCCGGACGTGGATCGACGGTGTCGGGCCCGCAACCGCGCGTTCCGGACCGGCCCTTGGATCGCCGCTCCCTCGCCGCCATCTCAGAGCCGTGAATCGACGCCAGCCATCGCCGCCCGCATGAATTCCTCCATCGCCCACGACACCCACACCGCCGCGCAAGCGCTCTACGACTGGCTGCGCCCGCACCGGCGGGTGTTCGTGCTGACCGGCGCCGGCATCAGCACCGACTCGGGCATTCCGCATTACCGCGACGAAAGCGGCGCCTGGCAGCGCAAGCCGCCGATCGACCTGCGCGCCTTCGTCGGCGACGCGAGCGCGCGTTCGCGCTACTGGGCGCGCAGCTTCGTCGGCTGGCCGTCGTTTTCCGGCGCGCGGCCCAATGCCGGACACGACGCGCTGGCGCGCTGGCAACAGCGCGAACCCGATCATGCGCTGGTGACGCAGAACGTCGATGGCCTGCACGCGCGCGCCGGCAGCCTCGACGTGGTCGATCTGCACGGCTGCCTGGACGAAGTGATCTGCCTGGACTGCGGCGCGCGGCAAGCGCGCGAAGCCTTGCAGCAGGAACTGGCGCAACGCAATCCGGATTGGGTCGGCCTGGACGCGGCCGCCCTGCCCGACGGCGACGCCGATCTGCAGGGGCTGGACTTCGACCGCTTCCACGCGCCGGTGTGCGCGCAATGCGGCGGCATGGTCAAGCCCGATGTGGTGTTCTTCGGCGAGAACGTTCCGCGCGCGCGGGTGGCGGCGGCGCAGCAATCCCTGGCCGAAGCCGACGCGATGCTGGTGGTCGGCTCGTCGCTGATGGTCTATTCCGGGTTCCGCTTCGCCCGCGCGGCGCGCGCGGCGGGGTTGCCGTTGGCGTTGCTCAATCGCGGGGTGACTCGGGCGGATGAGATCGCGACGTTGAAGTTGCAGGCGGATTGTGGGGCTACGTTGCAGGCGGTGTTGGCTTGATAGATAGAACGCGGGGGCTGAGCGAAAAGCATCGGGCCTGAAGGGCCCTCCCACAACAATCCCATCGGTCACGGCGCTCGCGAAGCGCCGAGGTCTTTTGTGGGAGGGCCTTTCAGGCCCGATGCTTTTCGCTCAGCTCGCACCGAACCCCGACCTCAAGGCCCCTTGACCGGCGCGATCCGGCTCTGCTCCAGGAACAGCTTGCGCGCCGCCACGCCGATGTCCGGCTGGTCGATGAAGAAACCCTGCACTCCCAGCGAATACCACTGCAGCGCTTCGCCGAGCGCGCTCTGATCGACGCCGTTGGCGGTCTGGGTCAGGAACGGCTCTTCGGCGCGCAGCGTGTACGGATGCACCTGCAACCCCAGCGCCAACGCGCGGCCCAGCAGCGGATGGATGAAACCGGTATTGCGCGTGCTCAACAGCGCACGGCCGTCGGCGTCGGCATCGCGCTTGGCCGGCAACGGCGCGCGCAGAATCACGCTGCTCTTGGACGGCCCCAGGCCGGAGACGTAATTCGCCTTCATCCAGGTCAAGGCCGCGGTTTCGGTCAGCGCCGCGAACGAGGTCCTGGCGTCGATACCGCCGGGAATCGCCGCGATCAGTCCGCCGTAGATCGCGTCCAGATCGGCCTTATGGCCGGCGTTGTAGACGAAATCGTAAGGCCGGTCGCGTTCGAAATCGCCGTACAACTGCACCAGCGGCAGGTCGATGCCGGCCTTGGGCAGGATGCGCTGCTTGAGTTCGATCAGATTGGCGACTTCGAAACTCTGGATATACACCCGCCCCGGATCGGTGAAGCCTTCCGCCACCAGCGTGGCGACCAGCTTGTCGCCGAGCGAGAGGTGGATCGGCGATCCGTCCAGGTGCGTGCCTTCGCGGGCGAACCAGGTCGGGTGCTTGGTCTCCGGGTAGATGCCGATGACGCGGCCGTCGCGGCTCTCCTGCCTGGCCAGCGCGATCACTTCCTTGAACGTGGCGATCGGGAACTGCCCGTCGAAGCGGGTGTTGCCCGGGCGGATCTGCGCGATGCGCTCCTTCGCCCGCAGCGTCTTGAGTTCGGCGAGGGTGAAATCCTCCGTGAACCAGCCGGTGAGTTTCTCGCCGTCGATGGTCTTGCTGGTCTTGCGATCGGCGAACTCGGGATGGTCGGCGACATCGGTGGTGCCGGAGATCTCGTTTTCGTGGCGCACCACCAGTTCGCCGTCGCGGGTCGCGACGAGGTCGGGCTCGATGAAGTCGGCGCCCTGCCGGATCGCCAGGCGGTAGGCCTCGAGCGTGTGCTCGGGGCGATAGCCGCTGGCGCCGCGATGGGCGATCACGATCAGGCCCTGCTGGCCCAGGACGGTGGCTCGGTCGGTCATCGGCGTCTTCGCGGGCGTGGGAGCGGAAGCGTGGGCGGCGCTCGCGGCGCACAGCGCCAGCGCGGCCAGCGACCGGCGCAGGCTCGGCCGGGTCAGGAGATGAAAGTGCGGCATTGCGGGATCCTACCTTGTCGTACAGGGCCAGAGAGCGGCGGCCAGGCGCCGCCGCTTCAGTCTGCCGCGACCGCATGACAGGCAGGCGGGAGCGGGCGACGACCCGCGACCGGGTCGTCGCCCGCGTCGATCACTTGTGACTGGCTTCGCCGACCGCGACCACGGTGACCGTTCCGCCGCCGGCGGTGATGAAGATGCGGTCCGGACTGCCTTTGCCGCCCGGATACACCTCGATCGTATTGACGCTGCCCTTGACCTTCTGCGCGAGGATGTCGTCGCCTGCGAGCACCCCCAGCCACTGATTGACCTGATCGCCGGTCACCGGCTCGGTCTCCCCGGCCAGCGTGGAAATCTCCTCGATCACCGCTTCCGCCTGCACAGGGTTGGCGAGCTTGGCGATCTTCTTGGGATTGACGTCGTTGACGAACTGGTACGGCATAGAGCCTCCTGCGGGTATCCGCATTCGATGGCCGGCGCGCCGGCGGCGCCCGGCGCGAGGCCGCGCCGCGCCGTGCGTGGGCACGATCGCCGCGGCCGGCCTCGCATCCAGCACAACGTCCGCCGGCCGGGCTGCGTGAAGCGCCCGGCCCGCCGAAGCCGATGCGGCGCCTCCATGCGCCACCGTCCGCCGCGCGCCCGCGCAGCCGCTATGATGCGGCGGTCATTCGGAAGGAGCGCTCGATGAGCCTGGTTGCCAAGATCCTGCGGCACAAGTCGGTGGAACAGCTGCAAGCCGAAGCGGGCAAACGCTCGGACTTCCGGCGCGTGCTGGGGTTATGGCAGCTCACCGCGATCGGTATCGGCGGCATCATCGGCGTCGGCGTGTTCGTGCTCGCCGGCCATCAGGCCGCGGAGAACGCCGGCCCGGCGGTCGCCCTGGCCTTTCTCATCGCCGGCATCGCCAGCGCCGCGGCGGCGCTGTGCTACGCCGAGTTCGCCGGGATGATCCCGGTCACCGGCAGCGCCTACACCTACAGCTACGCGACCCTGGGCGAACTGGCGGCGTGGCTGATCGGCTGGGACCTGCTGCTGGAGTACGCCTTGATCGTCGCGGTGGTGGCGATCGGCTGGTCCGGCTACGTGCAGGTCCTGCTCGAAGGCATGGGCATCCATCTTCCGGTGTGGGCGCAAGGCGCGATCGGCACCGGCGAAGGCCGCGTGTTCAACGTGATCGCCGCCGGCGTCACCCTGGCGGTGTCGGCGCTGCTGGTGTTCCGCACCGAATGGGGCGCGCGCTTCAACACGCTGGTGGTGGCGATCAAGATCGTCGCCGTGTTGCTGGTGATCGGCGTGGGCGTGTTCTACATCGACACCGCCAACTGGGTTCCGTTCATTCCCGAGCGCGTGGTCGATGCCAACGGCGTCGGCCACTTCGGCTTCGCCGGCGTCGGCACCGCCGCGGCGGTGGTGTTCTTCGCGGTGTTCGGCTACGACACCCTGACCACGGCGGCGGAGGAATCCAAGAATCCGCAGCGCGATCTGCCGCGCGCGGTGCTGCTGTCGCTGGGCGTGTCGATGGCGCTGTACCTGGCGGTGTCGCTGGTGCTGACCGGCATCGCCCACTACTCCACGCTCGACGGCGACGCGCCGGTGTCGGACGCCTTCGCCGCGCTGGGACTGCCGTGGGTGGCGAAGGCGATCGCGTTCTCGGCGGTGATCGGCATCGCCAGCGTGTTGTTCGCCTTCATGCTGGGCGCGGCGCGGATCTGGTTCTCGCTGTCGCGCGACGGCCTGCTGCCGGGCTGGTTCGCCAAGATCCATCCCAAGTACGGCACCCCGCATCGTCCGACCATCGTGCTGGGCGTGTTCACCGCGCTGGTCGCCGGCTTCCTGCCGATCGGCGAGGTCGCCAAGCTGGTCAACATCGGCGTGCTTTCGGCCTTCATCATCATCTGCGCGTCGGTGTGGGTGCTGCGCGTGCGCAAGCCGGACCTGCAACGATCGTTCCGTACGCCGCTGGTGCCGGTAATCCCGATCATCGGCATCGGCTTCTCGATCTGGCTGCTGTCGGAACTGGCGGCGATCACCTGGCTGATCTTCTTGATCTGGGTGTCGCTGGGGTTGCTGGTGTATTTCGCCTATGGCATCCGGCATTCGAAGCTGGCGCTGGAGCGGCAGGGCTGAGGCGACGGCCGGGCTGCTGTTTCTGTGGCTCGGCCTTCCTGTTTTAGTACGTCACCCGCTCGTTTTGTTTGACTCGTCATTCCCGCGAACGCGGGAATCCAGCGACTTTCGTGCCAGTTCGCGCAAAGACACTGGATTCCCGCCTTCGCGGGAATGACGGTTTCAGGGTGCTGCTGCTCGCGAAGATCGCACCCTACCGCGGTGCGACGTACCCCCCCGGCACGCCGTCCGGCGACAGCACCAACTGCCACAGCTGCGCATGCCGGCTGCGGAAGGTCGCCATCGAGGCGGCCAGATAGAACCGCCACATGCGCCGGAAGCGCTCGTCGTAGCGCGCGTCCAGTTGCTCCCAGGCGCGCTCGACGTTGTCGCGCCAGGCCTGCAGGGTCAGGTCGTAGTCGGCGCTGAAATTATGCCAGTCCTCGATCACGAACCGGCCTTCGACGTGCTCGGCGATCTGCCGCGCCGAGGGCAGCATCGAATTGGGGAAGATGTACTTGGCGATCCACGGATCGGTATGGGTCACCGAGCGGTTGCCGCCGATGGTGTGCAGCAGGAACAGGCCGCCGTCGGCGCTGTCGCGGTCCAGGCAGCGCAAGGCGACATCGAAGTAGCTGTCGTAGTTCTTGACCCCGACATGCTCGAACATGCCCAGCGAGAAGATGCGGTCGAAGCGCTGGTCGAGGTCGCGGTAATCCTGCAGGCGGAATTCGATCGGCAGGCCCTTGCACAGATCGCGGGCGAACTCGGCCTGCTCGTGCGACACGGTGATGCCGACGCCGACGATGCCGTAACGCTCGGCGGCGAATTTCAGCGCCTCGCCCCAGCCGCTGCCGATGTCCAGCACGCGCATGCCCGGCTTGAGGCCCAGCTTGCGGCAGACCAGATCGAGCTTGGCCTCCTGGGCCGAATCCAGATCGCGCAGGGGCTGGCCCTGCCGGTCGCGCCAGTAGCCGCAGCTGTAGACCAGGCGCTTGCCGAGCATGGCCCGGTACAGATCGTTGCCCAGGTCGTAGTGGCGCTCGCCGACGGTGAAGCTGCGGCGGTGGCTCTGCAGGTTGATCAGGTGCGCGCGCAGGCCGTCGAGGATCGCCGCCCAGCCGTGCACCTGCTCGTCCACGTGCGCGCGCAGCAGCCGCAGCAGCAGTTCGTCCAGCGCCGGCGCATGCCAGATCCCGTCCATGTAGGTTTCGCCGAGCCCGAGCGAGCCCTGCGCGGCCACGCGCACATAGAATTCGTCGTCTTCGACCTGGATGTCCCAGGGCCGGTCGCCGCCGATGCGCACATCGGCCAGCGCCAGCAGACCTTCGACTCGTTTACGTAGCGGCGCCAGGGGCATGACGGCCTCGATCGGGGGTCGGTGAAGTGCGGTGCGTTACGGCTTGCGCTGCGCCGATGTGAAGCGTTGCGCGCTCGTCCTGAGACGACGTTCCTGTCGCGGCGTCCGGTGCTGCGGCGCCGCGCTGCGCGGTGTTTGCGCATGGCCGCACGATAACAAATGCGGCTTGGGGCGATATGCCGAATCGTGTGGTTTTCGGCGAACGCTGAGTTGCGTTTCTGGCTTCTCTCCGCTCCGCGTCATAGCCGGCAACGTCGAACGTGGCGGCCCTCATCCGCCCCCGCCTTCGCGGGGGCAGGCCCTACGGACACCTTCTCCCGCAAGCGGCAGAAGGGAATGCTCATGAAGGCGGAACTCAGGCCCCGCCGACGAACAGCGGCCGATACGCCGGCGCCAGATGCGGCAGCAATACCGCGGCCGGCACCTCGACCATCTGCGTGCCGTCCGAATACGGGCCGACTTCGTAGGGGGCGAACACGAACTTCAGGCCGCTGAGCTTGCCGTCGGCCGAACGCATCGGTTCGAACATGGCGAAGTTGGCCGGATCGGCGGCGGTGCCGTCGTCGATCATGCGGCCGCCGGTCTCGATCTGCTCGGCGCGCACGGCCGGGGCCAGATCGTCGGCGTCGATGCGCTGCGACAGGGCCGAGTGCAGTTGCTCGCGCACATAACGCGAGACCGCGTCCCAGCCGGTCTTGTCCGGGATCAGTTCCTCGGCCTTGAGCAGCTTGTTCTGCTTGGGCAGCCAGACGAAGCGCGCGATCAGCGGCGCGGCGTGGGCGCCGCCGGTGTAGCTGCTGCCGTCGGCGGATACCGCCGCCATGTCGGGCGCATCGACGACGTCGTCGAAGGTCAGCGACAGCTCGTACGGCGAGGGGTTTTCCTTGGCGGTGCGCCCGTTGGCGGCCTCGATGAGTTCGCTGCGCGCGTTATCGGCGTAGCGCTTGAGCTCGCGCGCCAGCCCCGGGTACTGGGCGGCCTTGGTGTTGTAGGTGATGCCGACCACGTAGTTGGGCGTGGTTTCGACCACTTCCTTGAGCTCGACCGGTCCGGCGTCGGTCGCGACCGGCGCCGGCAGAGCGGTTCCGGGCGTGACGGCCGGCGCGGTCGTGGCCGGCGGCGGCGTGGCTTCCTTCTTGCAGGCCGCCAGGGCCAGGGCAAGCAGACAGACGGCGGTGACGCGCTTCATGCAGCAATCCTTTTAGTCGGACGTCCATTGGATGTTTCGCGCGACATTATCGCGCAATGCGTGACGTCCACATCTAGATCGCGGACCGCTGGGCCATGCGGTCGCGGCCGCTCAGCCGCGGGTTTTGGATCTGTTCACCACTCGCTGCGATGCGGCAGCAGACCCTGCAGTTCGGCGTCGGTGAGATTGCGCCACTGGCCGGGCTTGAGGTGGCCGAGCTTGACGTTGCCGATGCGCGAGCGCAGCAGTTGCTTGACCCGGAAGCCGAAGTGCGCGGCCATCAGGCGGATCTGCCGGTTCAGGCCCTGCACCAGCACGATGCGGAAGCCGAAGCGGCCGAGCTTGCCGGTCTTGCACGGCAGCGTGGTCTGGCCGTGGATCGGCACGCCGCGGCTCATGCCGCGCAGGAATTCGTTCGTGACCTCGTGGTTCACCGCGACCAGGTATTCCTTTTCCAGCTTGTTCTCGGCGCGCAGGATCTCGTTGACGATGTCGCCGTTGCTGGTCATCAGGATCAGGCCTTCGGAATCCTTGTCCAGGCGGCCGATCGGGAATATGCGGCGGTCGTGGCCGACGAAATCGACGATGTTGTCCTTGACCGTGGACTCGGTGGTGCAGACCACGCCGACCGGCTTGTTGAGGACGATGTAGACGTGCTGGCGCTTGCCCTTGACCGCCACGCGCGCGCGCACGATCTCGCCGTCGATGCGGACCTCGTCGCCCTCGCCCACCTCGCTGCCGACGCGGCCGCGGATGCCGTTGACGGTGACCCGTCCTTCGGCGATCAAGCCGTCGGCCTCGCGGCGGGAGCAGAAACCGGTATCGCTGATGTGTTTGTTCAGGCGCATGGCGGAAGCATGCCGGAAAACCGGCCGGCGGGATGTCGGGGGGCGCGTAGGCTGGCACAGACGCCGCGGATTGGCGAGCGCGGGAGCGTTGGGGGGGGGGTGGTTTTTGCGCGGATCGATTCATCCGGCGGGGGGGCGTCGGCAAAGCGCGGCCGACTGAAGGATCGATGGGCCGGGTGCCCCTCCCCGGCCTCCCCGCCCTCACCCGAAGCATCCCCCCCTTTGAAAAAGGGGGGGCAGGGGGGATTTGCTTTTGCTTCTACCCACGAAAAGCAAATCCCCCGCGCTACCGATTCGTCTGCATCCAAGCTTGCGCCGGGCGCCGCCCCCTTTTTCAAAGGGGGCAACGGTTAACGCCAGCCTTCAAGCCAGCAACTGCGAATATTCCGCATGCCGCTCGGCCCAGGCCGCCGCGTATGAGCAGGCCGGGCGGACCTTGTAGCCCGCGCCGCGCGCGTATTCGAACGCCGCCTTGACCAGATCGCTGGCGATGCCGCGACCGCCGATCGCCTCGGGCACGCCGGTGTGGGTGATGACGAGCTGATCGCCGCGCATCTGATATTCGAGCAACGCCTGGACGCCATCGACCTCGACGGTGAAGCGCTGCGACTGCGGTTCGTGTTGTACGGAAACGGCCATTGAACAGTCCTGTGCGATAGGGGCGACACCGGAATCGCCGCGAGGTGGCGACTCCGGCCTGCGCGCTCAGCGGTTGTCGCGCTTGCCCTGGTTGTGCCGGTCCTGGGTGCTGTTGGAACCCTGGATCGCGTCCATCCGGCTCTCGGCCGCATGCAGTTCGCCGGCCTTCTGCGCCGCGCTCTCCGACTGCGGGCCGGACTGCGGCACCTGGCCGTGGTGCGAGTCGAGCTGCTGCCACGGCTGCGCCCCACGCGCCTGTTCGTGCTTGGCTTCCAGCAAGCGACGGGTGTTTTCCAGCGCCTGTTCAGCGGTGATGTGGGAACCGCCGCCGCTGCCTTCGTCGTCGGAACCGTCGTCGTCGCTGTCCTCGGCCGATGCGGTGGCCGCCGCTTCGTCTTCGCGCTGCGGCGCAACGTCGGCCTTGCGAGCCTGGGATGCGTCGCCTTCGGCCTCGACCGCGGTCTGCGCCGCGCCTTGAGCGGCGACGCTGGCGGCCGCGGCCTGCGGCTTGGACTCATGCGATTGCGGCAACAGCGCGGGCGCGGCCGACTCCGACGCCACCGCCGCGGCCGCCAGCGAGCCGGCCGGCACCGCCGACGGCGCTTCCGCCTTGGGCTTGGGCTTGCGTTGCGCCTTGGGCTTGCTCGGCGCGGCCGCGACCTGATCCTGGAACAGATCAACCGGAGCCGGCGTCGCCGCGACCGCGGCGCTGGCCGACGGCGTCGGCTGAGCGCGCTTGGACACGGGCTTGGCCTTGGCCGGTTCCGACGCCGCGGGCTGCGTGGCCGGGGTCGGCTTCGCGGGCTTCGGCGCGACTTGCTTCGGTGCGGCCGATGCAGCCGACTTGGGCGCCACCGGCTGCACGGCGGGCTTGCTCACCGTCTTCTTCGCCGCCGGCGCAGCAGTCTGCTTCGCCACCGTCGGCTTGGCGGTCGGCTTGGGCGCCAGCGCCTTGGGCTGCGGTGCGACGGATTTCTTCACCACGGCCGGCTTGGCCGCGCTCTTGGTCATTACGGACTTGCCCGGCGCCGGCTTGGCCGCGACCGGCTTGACCGCGGCACGCTTGTTCGCGACCGGCTTGGCCGCCTGCTTCAGCACCGGCTTGCGCGCGGCCGGCTTGGGCGCGACGCGCTTGGCGGCGGGCTTGCGCGCCGCGACTTTCTTGGCCGCGACTTTGCCGCTCGCGGTCTTCTTGACGACGGCCTGCTTGCTCGCGCTCTTCTTCGCCGCGCTCTTCTTCGCGATCGGCTTGCTCGCCTTCTTCGCCGCGGCCTTCTTCGCCACCGGCTTCTTGCCTACCACTTTCTTGCCTACCACTTTCTTGCCTGCGACTTTCTTGCTGGACGCCTTCTTGGCCACCGGCTTCTTGCTCGCGACCTTCTTCGCAGCCGCCTTCTTCACCGCCGGCTTGCTCGCCGCGGCTTTCCGGGCACCTGCCGTTTTCTTGGTTACCGCCTTTTTTACAGCGGTTTTCTTGCTTGCCGCGGGCTTGGCCGGCTTGCTCGCGACCTTCTTCGCCGCGGCCTTGCCGGCGGACTTGGCCGCGGCGGTTTTCTTCGCCGCGCGCTTGGCCGCGGGCTTCGCGGATTTACCCGCGGACTTGCCGACTTTCTTGATCGCCATACTTAACTCCTCGTCGAAGTGTTCCGAATGCGCGAATGATAGCGGCTGCCCCTGTACCCACATCAGCCTGTGCGTAAACGCGATCACCGTGTTAGCACGCGCAACCTTCATGGCGGGTGAGCGAACGTGAGCATCGCCGGATCGTGTCGCGGGTGAGCGGAAGTGAGAGTCGCCGCATCGCGTCACGCGACTGATCATGATCGGCCTGTGTTGACCTCTCGCGTCACTTTTTCGCTCGTCAAGCTAGGGAAAACCCTGGCACGGAATATGCGTGGAACTGTGCGTAAGTCCACATATGAACTGAGCAGGGGGTTGCAGATGACCAGGCATATCGACCAGTACAGCGACGACGCCCACACCAGCGCCGTCATCGCCCGCCTCTACGAACTGGCCCGCGGCGGGGAAGCCGACGACGCCGAACTGCGCGAACTCGATGCCGAGATCCAGGCCGGCCTGGCCGCCGCCTACGGCGAGAGCGACCACGCCTTCGAGCGCTCGATGGCGGCCTGAGGCCCGCGACGCCGGGCCGATCGAATCGCGTCAACGAACGACGGCGGCCCAGGCCGCCGTCGTCTTATCTCCGCAAGCCCCCGCACGGGCCGCGCCGGAACTCAGCCGAAGAACCCCGGCAGGCTCGGGCTCGCCAGCTTCTGCAGGAAGCGCAGGCCCAGCCCCGGCTCCATCAACAGCACGAACAGCAGGCCGTAGATCGCGCCGGACAGGTGCGCGTTGTGGTTGATGCTGTCGCGGCCGCGCTTGTCCATCCAGTAGGAATAGCCGATGTAGGCGACGGCATAGATCACCGCCGGCACCGGGATCACGAACACGATGATCCAGCTCCACGGATCGACCAGCACGAAGGCGAACAACACCGCCGACACCGCGCCCGAAGCTCCCAGGCTGACGTAGTTGCCGTCCTTGCGATGGCGCAGGTAGCTCGGCAGGATCGCCACCACGATCGCCGACAGGTAGAACAGCACGAACATCGCCTGCCCCACCAACTGCGCGAACACGCCCTCGACCGCGCGGCCGAAGAAGTACAGCGTGATCATGTTGAACAGCAGGTGCATCCAGTCGGCATGCACGAAACCGTGGGTCAGCAGGCGGTCGTACTGGCGGAAGCGCTCCACGCCCGGCGGCCACAGCACCAGGCGTTCGAAGATGCGGCGTTTCTCGAACGCCTGCCACGACACCAGCACGGTCACGGCGATCAGGATGAAGGTGATCATGGTCGGGTCTGGCTCGTAAGGTTCACGGAGAGTCCGGCGCGGCCGCTCAGGCCGCGCGGTAGTGGTCTTGCATCGGATAGGTGCGGGCGTACAGCCCGAACGCGGCCGCGGCGAGGAAGGCGAAGCCGGCGAAGAAGAACATCAGGAACGCGTTCTCGCTCAGGCCGGTGGAGGCGATGTGCGAGATCACCGCGTCGTTGCGCACCGCCGCGTTGGTCAGCATCACCCACAGATTGCCGAAGGTGCTGGTCAGGTACCAGAACGCCATGATCACGCCCTTCATCGACGGCGGCGCCTGACTGTAGGCGAACTCCAGCGCCGTCGCCGAGACCAGAATCTCGCCGAACGTCAGCAAGATGTAGGGAATAATCTGCCATGCCAGCGACATGGGGTGCCCGGCGTCCATATACAACTGAATAGTCGCCGCGACGATCCACGACAACCCCGTGACCGCGATACCGAACCCCATCCGCCGCAGCGGCGTGGGATTGAAGCCCACCCGGCGCAAGGCCGGGTACAGGACCAGGTTGTTGAACGGGATCAGCAGCATCACCAGCAATGGATTGATCGCCTGCATCTGCGAAGCCGCGGCCTTGGCCCCGCCCTCGCCGGAGATCAGCCAGTTCGGCCACCACCACAGGTCGGTCGGCACCACCATGCGCTGGCCCTGCAGCACCCAGGTCGAGGCCTTCTGGTCGAACAGCGACCAGAACGGGGTCACGAAGGCGAACACGATCAGAATCCGCAGCACCGCGCGCGCGCCGTCCACCGCCGCGGCCGGATGCGTGCCGCGCGCGCGTTCGAGCTGCAGCGACACGCCGTAACCGCCGAAGCCGATCAGCAGGCCCAGCGCCATGCACGCGCTCTTGACGAAGCCCAGGCTCGGAATCAGCGCCAGCGCGCCGGCCGCGAGCGCCACGCCGATCGCCGCCACGGCCACGCCGGGGTTGCCCTGCCCGGCGACCTTGGCGGTCAGCGCGGTGCGGGCGACGTTGAAGAACGAATCCGGGTCCGGCGCCTGCCGGCTCGGCGGCACCATCACGTAGTAATTGCGGCCCAGCCAGAAGATCAAGGTGGCCAGGAACATCAGCGCGCCGGGAACGCCGAACGCCACCGCCGGGCCGTAGTCGCGCAGGAAGATCGGCATCAGCAGGGAGGCGAACAGCGAGCCGAAGTTGATCGTCCAGTAAAACGCATCGAACACCAGCTTGGCCTTGTGCTTGTTGCTCTGGTCGAACTGGTCGCCGCAGAACGACACCACCAGCGGCTTGATGCCGCCGGCGCCCAAGGCGATCAGGAACAGGCCGGTGTAGAAACCGGTCTGGTTGTGCTCGAACAAGGCCAGGCAGGCGTGGCCCACGCAGTACACCAGCGAGAACCAGATGACGGTGTTGTACTTGCCGAAATAGCGGTCGGCCAGCCAGCCGCCGAGCAGCGGGAAGAAGTACGTGCCGATCATGAAGCTGTGGAACACTTCCTTGGCCATGTGCTCGCGCTCGGCCAGGCCCTCGGTCGAGGCCAGCAGCAGCGTCCCGACCAGGAACGAGATCAGGATGCTGCGCATGCCGTAGAAGCTGAAGCGCTCGGCCGCCTCGTTGCCGATGATGAAAGCGATCTGGCGGGGCATCTTGCCCTGCGAATCGGCGGGGACGGTGGCGGCTTGGCTCATCTACGGCGGTCCTGTGCGGGTCGGGTCGCGCATTCCATGCGAAAGCCCGGGCGCAGCGGCGCCCGGACGGTCCAGCCCCACAGCCTAACCGATCGGCCCCGCACCCGGTTTGGCCGCGCCCGGCGGCGCGCCGGCCGTCGCCGCGGCGCCGTTCAGATGGCCGATCCGCAGCTCGTATTCGAAGTTCTGGATCATGCGGCCGTAGGCCTCGTCCTCATCGCTGCCGTAATTGGCGCCGACCACCACCCGGTGCTTGCCCGGGGGCAGCGGCGGCAACAGCGCCCAGCAACCGTCGGCCGCGGCGTGGTGGCGGGACTTGGGTCCTGCCGCGGGCCGGAACCGCGCTGCACGGCGAAGGGGTCGAAGCAGCGCGCCCAGCGCCATCAGCACCGTTCATTCCTCCGGCACGATGCCGCCGACCTGCGTGCCCGCCGGCGCGTTCGCTACGCGGGTTTCCGACTTCGCGGGCGCCGATTTCGTGCTCGCGGCGAGTGCCGGCAGCGACAGGGTCAGGCCGAGGGCGAGTGCGGCGATGAGGCGTGCCGCGCGCGGCTCTCTGGGCAACGCTGCTGCACGGAAGATGCTTCGAAACGGGTACGTCTGCATTTGATCGGCGTCCATTTTGATCTGCGGGCTTTCGCGGCAATGGCGAGCTGGTTTTTCAGCGCCGTTGCACCGACGCCTACGCCCACTCGCTCAAGCCTTCGCGCTGATACAGCGTGGCGAAGCCCGGCCGCGCCTTCATGCGCCGCGCGAACTCGCCCAGATGCGGCCATTCGTGCGCGGGCTTGGGCATCTTGCGGGTCCAGCGCATCAGCATGGTCAGGTAGAAATCGGCCGCGCTCAGGCGCTCGCCGAGCAGATACGGCCCGTGCGCGGCCAGTTGTGCGTCCAGCCGTTCGCAGGCGTCCTCGATCCGCGCCTGCGCGCCGGCCCGCACCGCGTCGTCGTCGGCCTGCAGGTCCCACGGATACCACCACAGGCGCAGCGGCGACTGCAGCGTGCTGGCCAGATTGAACATCCACTGGTCGTACTGCGCGCGCCGTGGATCGTCGAGCGCCGGCGCCAATCCGGCTTCGGGATGACGATCGGCCAGGTACATCGCCAGCGCCGCGGCTTCGTAGCGCGGCTGGCCGTCGACGATCAGCGTGGGCACCACGCCGTTGGGATTCATCGCCAGATACTCGGCGCTCTTGTGCGCGCGCGCGTCCATGTCGACCGGACGCAGCTCGTGTTCGATATCCATCTCGATCAACAACCAATGGACCAGCAGGCTGGCGGTGCCCGGCGAGTAATACAAGGCGTACATGGCGAAGGTATCCAGACAGGACGGATGCGAAGTCTAGACCACGCGCGGGCACGGCCGCAGCCCGTCCCGTCCGCGCGCGCAGGCGGTCGCGATGACTCCTGTCACCTCGTGTCAGCTGGCTAAAGAATCCGCAAGCGCGGCCGCACGCGATCCCGTAAATTAGGCCGCTCGCGACGCCGCAAGGCGCCGATCCGCATCCCGCCGCCACGCCGGCCCGTCTCGGGTCGGCGCACGATCAGGAATCGCCGCATGTTCACGCGTTCCCCCCTGACGCTCTGCGCCCTGTGCTTCGCGATCGCGCTGGGCGGCTGCGACTCGGTCAACAAGGCGTTCGAATACGCATCGCAGCGCGAACGGCCGCAAGACCCGCCCGCCGCCGCACCTGCGGACACCGCGGTGCCGCCGCGGCCTTCGCCGCCTGCCGTCGAACCGACCCCGACCGAGTCCACCCCAAGGCGCGCGTCGGCCGTCGCCTCGCCAGCGCCTCCTCCCGCGGCCGCGCCGCCGGCGCTCAAACCCATCGTGCCGGTCGTGCCCGCCTACACCGGACCCGAGGGCGAAGCCGGCCTGATCCAAGGCGTGCGCGACGGCTATCTGCGCGAAGCCCGCCGCAGCGATCTGCAGCAGTGGCAGAGCAGCCAGCGCGGCGTCGATGCGCGGCGCGACGAATCGTCCTCGGGCTTCGCCCTGCACAACGCTTACGTGGTACTCAAGCCATATCGGCTGCCGACCGGACTGTACGGCGCGCACAGCGCCCGCTTCTACGTTCCGCGCGGCGTGGAGCGCCCGACCGGAGAGTTGGGGCACTCGGTGATCTACGACTTCAACACGCTCACCTGCAATGGTGCGACCTGCAATTTCGAATAACCCCTTTCCGCTCGCTGGATGTCCGCAATGACCGACCGTCTGTTCCATTCTCCCCTGCTGTCCCGCGGCCTGCTGCCGCTCGCCCTGAGCTTCGCCCTCGCCGCTCCGGCGATGGCCGCGCCCGAGCCGCTGACCACCGTCTCCGAACGCAGCGGCTTCGTCAAAACCGGGCGCTATCAGGAAGTGATCGAGCTGTGCGCGCAGTTCGCCCAGCGCTATCCCGACGCGGTGCGTTGCGAAGACTTCGGCACCACGCCCGAGGGCCGGCCGATGAAGGTGCTGGTGGCGACCCGCAGCGGCGCGTTCACGCCGCAGCAGGCGCAGGCGAAGAATCTGCCGGTGCTGCTGATCCAGGGCGGCATCCACTCGGGCGAAATCGACGGCAAGGACGCCGGCTTCCTGGCGCTGCGCCAGGCCCTGGACGGCGAAGCGGCCAAGGGCGCGCTCGACAAGCAGGTGCTGCTGTTCGTACCGGTGTTCAACATCGACGGACACGAGCGCTTCGGCCGCTGGAACCGCCCCAATCAGCGCGGCCCGGAGGAAATGGGCTGGCGCACCACCGCGCAGAACTACAACCTCAATCGCGATTACCTGAAGGCCGACGCGCCGGAAATGCAGGCCATGCTCAAGCTGTTCGAGCGCTGGGACCCGCTGGCCTACGTCGATCTGCACGTCACCGACGGCGCCAAGTTCGAACACGATGTGTCGATCCAGGTCGAACCCGTGCATGCCGGCGACGAGGCCCTGCGCAAGGCCGGCACCGCGCTGCGCGACGGCGTGATCGAGCGCTTGAACCGGAACGGCTCGATGGCGCTGTGGTACTACCCGTCCTTCGTCGAGTCCGACAACCCCGCCTCCGGCTTCGAAGACAGCGTGCCGCCGCCGCGTTTCTCGCACGGCTATTTCTTCCTGCGCAACCGCCTGGGCATGCTGGTGGAAACGCATTCGTGGAAGGACTATCCGACCCGCGTGCGCATCACCCGCAACACCATCGTCGATGTGCTGGACCTGGTCGCCGCGAACGGCGCCGACTGGCGCCGCACCGCGCTGGCCGCCGACCAGCGTGCGCAGGCGCTGGGCGGACAGAACGTCGCCATCGACTACAAGGCCGGCGACAAGATCCGCACCGTCGCATTCCGCGGCTACGCCTACACGCGCACGCCGTCGGACGTGTCCGGCGCGCTGATGACGCGTTACGACGAAACCAAGCCGGAAATCTGGAACATTCCGCTGAAATACGACATCCAGCCCAGCCGTCAGGTGCTCGCGCCGCGCGGCGGTTATCTGGTGCCGGCGGCGCATGCGGCCTGGGTCGCGGCCAAGCTCGACCAGCACGGGGTGAGCTATCGCCGCCTCGACAGCGCGCTCAAGCAGGCCCGGGTCGAAACCTTCCGCGCCGACAAGGCCGAGTTCGCCGCGCAGTCGGTCGAAGGCCATCAGCGCACCACGCTGAGCGGCGACTGGAAGGCCGAGACGCAGGACCTGGTCGCCGGCGCGCTGTTCGTGCCGATCGCCCAGCCCAAGGCGCGCCTGGCGATCGCGCTCCTGGAACCGCTGGCGCCCGATTCGCTGGCCGCCTGGGGCGAGTTCAACAACGCCTTCGAGCGCAAGGAATACATGGAGGATTACGTCGCCGAGGACGTGGCGCGCGAAATGCTCAAGGACCCGAAGGTCAAGGCCGAATTCGACGCCCGGCTGCAAAGCGATGCGGCCTTCGCCAAGAGCCCGCAGGCGCGCCTGGATTTCTTCTATCGCCGCCATTCGGCCTGGGATACGCGCTACAACCAGTACCCGGTGCTGCGCACGCAGTCGGTGCCGCGCTGATCGACCGCCCTAACCGCTGAACCGGCACAAAGGCGCGGGGCTCAGGCTCCGCGCTTTTTTTATCCGCGTATATGAGCCGATCGCTTATGCCCGGGCCCAGCGTGACCCGCGCGGATCGACCCACGCGCTATCCTGCCCGCATCCGTCCCCCGCCGAGATCCCGCATGCGTTCGCGAACCGCGCTGCTGCCGGCCCTGACCGTCGCATTGCTGGCGGCCTGCTCCGGAACACCCGCGCCGCCGCCCGACACCGCGAAAACCCGCGCAACGCCGGCCAAAAAACCGGCGCTGGCCTTGCGCGCGATCGGCACCGAACCGGGCTGGCTGGCCGAGGTCGACGCCGGCCCGCAACCGAAGATTCGGTTGCAACTCGACTACGGCCTGCGCAAGATGGAACTGTCCATCGTCGTCGAGAGCGAACAAAAGAACGGCTACGTGGGCGTCACCGACGACGGCACCGTGATCGGGCTGATCTACAAGCGCGAGCGCTGCAGCGACGGCATGAGCGATCGCGTCTATGCCGCCAGCGCCGCGTTGTGGGACGGCCACAGGATGTACCAGGGCTGCGCCGAGGTCGCTTCGCCATGATCCGCAACCCATTCATAGCCGACACCGCTCCGCGGCGGCGGCGAAGCGCGATCCCGGCCGCCATCGCGCTGTTCGCGGCGATGCTCGCCACGACCGCTTCGGGCGAAGAATTGCCGCGATCGCAGGACACCATCGCGGCCGCTCCGGTCGCCGTGCTCACCCTCAACCTGTGGCACGACAAAGGCGACTGGCCCAAGCGCCGGGCGATGATCGTGGACGAAATCCGGCGCCTGAATCCGAACCTGATCGCGCTGCAGGAAGTGCTGCAACGTCCGGGCCTGCGCAATCAGGCCGAGGATCTCGCGCAAGCCACCGGTTACCAGGTCCGATTCGTCTCGGTCGATGCCGACGATGCCGAGCGCCGCTACGGCAACGCGATCTTGTACAAGACCCTGGGCTCGGCGCAGGACATGCGCAAGTTGGAACCCTTGAACGACTACCGCACCGCCGCGCATGCGACCTTGGACGCCATGCACAAGGGCGTGGATTTCTACGCCACCCACCTGCACAACGAACGCGAGGGCGGCGCGATCCGCCGCCGCCAGATCGCCAGCCTGCTGGACTTCATCGACGACAGCCAGCGCACCGGCAACGTCATCGTCGCCGGCGACTTCAACAGCGACGCCGATTCGCCCGAACTCAAGGCCCTGGCCGCGCGTTATCGCGACGCCTACGCCCAGGCGCATCCCGACAGCGCCGCCGATCCGGCGCGCAGCACCACCCTCAACCCGGCCTATCTGCCCGCGCAGCGCATCGACCACGTGTTCTACGACCCGAAGCGTTTCGAGCTGATCGAGGCGCGCATCGTCCTGAATCAGCCGCGCGACGGCGTCTGGGCGTCGGATCACTTCGGTCTGTTCGTGCGGTTGCGCCCGATCCAGCCGCCGGAATCGGGCCGCCGTCATTGAACTGACATGTGCCGCTCCTAGCGTGGTCCGCTTCCCCCGCCCCGCAGGAGCCCCGCATGATCCGCACCGCCCTGACCACGCTGCTGCTGGCTTGCGCCATGCCCGCCATGGCCGCGCCGCCCAGCGCCGCGCGCTGGTCGCTGACCAACCTCGTCGAAACCCCGGCCACCACCCGCGACGCCGTGCGCCTGCCGCCGGGCACGCCCGACCAGGCCAACCTCAACCGCTTCGGCTTCTATTCCGACCTGAGCTACAACCGCCGCGACGGCTACTGGTACGCGCTGTCCGACCGCGGCCCGGGCGGCGGCGTGATCGACTACGCCACGCGCCTGCAGCGTCTGCGCATTCACTACGATCGCCGCAGCGGCCGCATCGGCCAGCCGGTGGTCGATAAGACCGTCCTGTTCCACACCGCGCGCGGCGAGAGCTTCAACGGGCTCAATCCGCAGTTGCTCAACGGCGAGGTGTCCAAGCTGGGCCTGAGCTTCGATCCGGAAGGTCTGGCGATCGGCCGCAACGGCCACTTCTTCATTGCCGACGAATACGGCCCGAGCGTGTATGAGTTCTCGCCGAACGGCCGCTTCCTGCGTGCCTTCGCCACGCCCGCCAATCTGTTGCCGCGCAACGCCCAGGGCGGACTGGATTACGTCGGCGACCGCAAGCTGGTGATCAACGGCCGCCAGGACAATCGCGGTTTCGAAGGCCTGAGCTTCAACGCCTCCGGCGACAAACTGTATGCGGTCATGCAGGACCCGCTGACTCAGGAAGGCGCCAACAACGACGGCCGCCGCAGCCGCAACGTGCGCATCGTCGAGTTCGATCTGCGCAGCGGCCGTTCGCGCGCCCAGTACGTGTACCGGCTGGAACCGATCGCGGACTTGAATGCGATCGATCCGTCGACCGCGGACGACTTCACCGCCACGCAGCAGGGCCGCAGCATCGGCCTGAGCGCGATCCACGCGCTGAGCGACAGCGAATTCCTGGTGTTGGAGCGCGACAACCGCGGCCTGGGCGTCGAAGTCACCGCCGCGCCCTTGCACAAGCGCGTCTATCGGATTTCGTTGCGCGGCGCGAGCAATGTCGCCGAGCGTTCGCTGGCCGGCAGCGACGATCTGCCCGCCGACGTGCGCGCAGTCGGCAAGGCGCCGGAGCTCGACATCCTGGCCGCGTTGCGCGACGCCGGCGCGCGCGACATCCCGGAGAAGCTCGAAGGCCTGGCGATCGGCCCGCGCCTGCGCAGCGGCAAGCATCTGGTGCTGATCGGCAGCGACAACGATTACAGCGTCACTCAGACGGGCGCGGGCGAGCAGTTCGAAGTCTGCGTCAATCGCGTCAGCGGCGAGCGTGCGCAGGTAGCGCTGGATGGCGATTGCCCGGTGGGCATGAGCCGGATTCCGGGTACGTTGATTGGGTTTGCGGTGGATTTTCGGCGCTGAGACACGCGGCTTGGGGCGATGCGCGCCCGAGCTGACGCTTCGCCCCATCGTCCTCCCTGCCCCCCCCGCTTCGATTCCCCCCTTTGAAAAAGGGGGGCTAGGGGGGATTTGCTGTTGCTGTTCGCGCCCAAAGGCAGAAGCAAATCCCCCCCTACCCCCCTTTTTCAAAGGGGGGAACGGCGTTGGCTACTTCGCCATATATTTCCAGTTCCGAATCTTCCCTTCCGCCATCCACTCCACCGCCTGGGCAAGACGCGACTGGCGCGTCTGATCGCGCTTGGCCTCTTCGATCCACTCCACATACTCGCGCTGCTGGCTCGGCGGAAAACCTACGTAAGTCGCCCTCGCCTTCGCATTGCCCTTCAACGCGGCGGCCAGATCGTCCGGCACCACCACCGGCGGCTTGGTCCGCGCGGTCTTGCCCGGCGAACGCGTCGCCCCGGCCTCGATCAACTCCATCGCCTGCTTCACCAGCCGGCTCAGTTCGCGCGCGCCGGGCAGATCGCCGACCGCGGTCAGCCGCCCGAACTGGCCCATCGCTTCGCCGCTGCGGGATCGATCGGCATCGGCGATGTTCGGCGCCTGCCAGAAGCCCAGAGTCGCGTGCTGCTTGAACGCGGCCATGCCGCACAGGATCTTGCCGCGATAGACGAAGCTCGGCATGCCCCACTTGATCGACTCTTCCACCTGCGGGCAGGCCTTGTGCACCAGCGCGCGCACGTGTTCGAGGATCGGCTGGGCGAAGGCCGCGGAGGCGGCGATGTAGGTGTCGATGCGCGGATCGTGCGACGTCGGCGCTGCGGCTTTCATCTTCGCCTTGGCCGGAAGGTCTTTCTTCGGCGCGGCGCTCGCCGGTTTCGCGCTCGCGGATTTCTTCGCAGCAACTGCTTGTTTAGACGACGCGGTCTTCGCCGCGGATTTCTTCGCGACCGGTTTCTTCGCAGTCGTCTTGGTCGAAACGGTTTTCGCCGATGCCGCCTTCGCCGATCCCGATTTTCGCTGTGCCATGGCCACCTCCCGCGCTGAGGATGGCCTATTGTGCGCCGCTCAATCCGCCAGCGGCCACTGCCCCAGCACGGTGTAGGCGTTGCGCGAGCCCAGTTGGCTGTGGATCAGGGCGAAATCGCTGACGCGCCAGGCGATGGGCTCGATCGCGATCGGCGGATGCAAGGGCGCGGCGGCGTCGCGGACGATGGTCACGTGCGGGGTCAGGCTGTGCCCGCCCTCCACCCGCACTCCGCGCTTGGCCAGCGCCACGCCGAGGCGGTCGAACAAGGTCTGCAGGCCTTCGGGGGTGCGCTCGCATCCCAGCCACCACGGGATCGAGCGGTTGCGGAAGCTGCCGGCGCGGTCCAGCGGCAGATCGAATGCGGCCGCGGCGATGTCGGCGGCGGCCTTTTGCGCGGCGGCAGCGCGGTCGGCCTGGAACTGGTGGGCGTCGCCGAGGAATTGCAGGGTCAGGTGGTAACGGTGCGCGCCGATCGGGCGGCCGCCGGCGTGGTGCTGTGTGCGCAGGTCGGCGGCGACGGCGGCCATGCGCTCGCGCGTGGCCTCATCGGGCAGCAGAGCGAAGAACAGGCGATGGAGGTCGGCCGTGGGCGGCGGTTCGGCGCCGAATAGGGAGTTTTGTTGCATGCGGGCAGTTTACTCGGGGCTTGTGCGGGTGCGCGGCGATCTGGGCCGAAAGCGTCGGGGCTGAAGCTCCCTCCCACAAAAGACTTCGCGGTGCGCGGCTATCTGAGCCGAAAGCGTCGGGGCTGAAGTTCCCTCCCACAAAAGACTTCGGGGCTTCAGTGGCGACCATGCGGCATCGCCTCGGCACGATCGCGGTTTCGCTTTAACCGCGCATCGCACTCACGACTTCGGCGTGGCCGCCGCATCGCCCGCGGCCGCCGGCGGCGTTTCCGCCTCGCGCTTTCGCGTGTCTTCGATCAGCACATCGCGCGCGGCCTTGCGCACGGCCAGCGGGTCGGAGTTGTGCAGGTCGCTGTCGGCCGGCAGGCCCATCTTGGCGACGATGTCCGCGATCACGCGCTTGTTGGCGTAGGGATGCGGATGATCGGGTTCGTCGTCGCGGCTGCGGTAGAACTTGTCCAGCAAGGCCATGTGGGTCTTGTCGGACTTGAACAGTTCGGTCAGTTTGGCGCGGTATTCCAGCACCCACGGTTTCATGTCGGGCCAGCGCTTGAGATCGGCGAAGTGCTGGGCTTCGTGGCCGAGGAAGCTGGCCTGGAAGTCTTCGCCGGTCAGGTCGCCATAGGCCGAATGCACGGCGTACAGGCCTTCGGGCTTGACCCATCCGCCGGTGCCGGTGCGCTCGCAGGCGGTGTAGCGGCTCCAGCCGCGGCTGACCCAATCGTCCATCAGGAACACGCGCACCGGTTGCTTCTCGCCGCTGGGCAGATCGACGGTGTAGTCCCGTTCCTCCTGCTTGCCCCACACCAGCAAGTCGTACAGTGGCGGCGTGCGGCCCTGCAAGGCGTGCATGCCGCGCTTGCCGAGCTCGGCGCTGAGGCGGTCGGTCATCGCCTCGAACGCTTCCTCGCCCTCGCCCGGCGGCTTTTCGCCGATCAGGGCGGCGAGCTTGGCCTTGAGCTGCTTTTCCTCGGCCGGCCGCGTGGCCGGATCGCGCGCGGCCTGCCACCAGTAGCGCTGATACGCCTCCAGCGCTTGCCGGGCCAGCGGGTCGGCCGGCGCATCGGTCATCGGCGGCGGAGTCTTGCGTTCGTGGCGCTCGATCATGCACGTGCGGAAGCGCGCGTCCTTGTCGTTGAACTGATCGACCGGCGCGGTCTTCAACGCGGCCAGCGCGGTCGGCACGTCGGCGCGCAAGGTCGCGCCGATCGCGTCGCTGACGGCCTTGGCGGCCAGCGGACCGCTGTCGGGCTGCTTGGGCATGTCGGCGGCATGGCCGATCGCGCAGGCGATCAGCAGCGGCAGCAGGGCCGCGGCCGGCAGCAGGGAGGCTTTCTTCACAGATGCGTGCATGGGGGAAGCTCCGTATACGCGATGGCGCGTTGGAGCCATTAGGCCGCGACGGCCAGGTCCCGGTCTTGTACGTACTTGATCTGTTGCCGCAGCCGCATCGGCGTGCAACCGGCGTGGGCGACGACGATACGGTGCAGATGGCTCTGATCGGCGAATCCGGCCGCGGCGGCGACCTCGGCCAGCGGCAGCGAGCCGCCGAGCAGGCCCAGCGCGCGGCGCCAGCGCGCTTCGCGCCGCAGCGCCCGCGGCGACATGCCGTAGCTGCGGCTCAGCGCGCGGCTGGCGTGTTCGGCCGAGACGCCGAGGCGGCGCGCGATCAGGGCGATGTCGTCGTCGCTTTCGTCCATGCCGCGCAGCAATTCGCCCTGCCAGTCCGGCAGCTCGGCCGCGGCTTGCGGCGTGGCGCAGGCCAGCAATTCGGACAGCCGTTGCGGGCAACGCTGGAACACCTCCAGCGCCTCGCGCAGGTCGTGCACTTGCCAGGCGCTGGCGGCGGTCTGGATCCGTTGCGTCGGCGGCGGTTCGGGCAGTTCGATATTGATCGCGCTGGCGCCGCCGCGGCCGAAGCGGTCGCCGTGGGCGTGATAGGGCGGATGCAGGATCAAGGTTCCCGGCCGGCACGGCAGCGGGCCGTCGAGGCTGGTTTCGGTGTAGTCGCCGTCCAGCACCAGCGCCGCGTAGGCCTCGCGATGGCGATGCGTCGCCAGCGTCGCGCCGCGATCGTGACGGGTGCGGTAGGCGCCGGCCGGATTCACTGATGCGCGTCCTTGGCCGCCGCGCCGGGCTTGCGCAGGTAATCGGCCAGGCCGCCGAGTTGCAGCCCCTGCACTTTGTCGATCACCGGCACGAACTTGCTCAGATCGTCCGGGCTGTAACCGCCGGCGCGGTAGTACAGGACGATGCGGGTGCCGCCGTCCTTGGCCGCGCTCAGGCGGAATTCCATCGCTCCGCTCAGCCCCATGCCCTGCAGCGGGCCCAGGCCGCCGAGCAGGCGCAGGGTCTTGCCCGGATCGACGAAGCTCACGGTCATGTGCAGGGCCTGCTGCTTGCCGTCGCGGCCGATCTCGCAGAAGCAGCCACCGGCGCGCGGATCGATCGACAAGGTCGAAGCCGCGCCCCACCAGGTGTGGTCCTTCGGCCACCAGCGATCGACATCGCCGACCAGGGCTTTCCAGACCGTGGCCGGATCGGCGGCGACGGTCTGTTCGTTCTCGATGGTGAAGCCGTTGGCGGTCACGTCCTTGACCGCGGCGCCGGCGCTGCCGGCGGCCAGCGCCAGGCCGAGGGCGGCGATGATGCCGGTGGTGATCGATCCGATGGTGGTGCGCATCGCCCTGCTCCCTCGCCGGCCTTCCGGCGTTGTTGAGGGATTAGGGACCGGTGCGATGGTTCTGCGCAATGGACGGAAGTTGGGGTGAGCGGATGCGCTTGCGAGCCACAGGCTCGCGCATCCGCGAACGCCAGGG
This sequence comes from Lysobacter sp. ISL-50, assembly GCF_018612875.1. Classification (GTDB taxonomy): domain Bacteria; phylum Pseudomonadota; class Gammaproteobacteria; order Xanthomonadales; family Xanthomonadaceae; genus Lysobacter. The sequence goes on from NZ_JAGGRI010000033.1 coordinate 45,055, forward strand.
CGGCCAGCCCTGGCCGGGGTCGCTAAAGAGCTAACTGCGATGCCACCTGACTTCAGAACACCGCGTCTTCGCCTGAACGATTATCGCGATGAAGCCCTGGATCCCCGCCTACGCGGGGATGACGGCCTGAAGGTTCGCAGCGCCGAAAAGCGCCCCGCCTTCAGGCATCCAACTCCGCCCACCGCGCATACGCCGCTTCCAGCTCGAGCTGCGTCTGCGCCAAGCCGGCGTTATGCGCGTTGATCGCCGCGCTGTCGCGCTGATAGAACGCGGGCTCGTTCATCTGCGCCGTCAGCTCGGCCAAGCGCGCCTCCAGTTGCTCGATCCGCGCCGGCATCTGTTCGAGTTCGCGCGCGTCCTTGTAGCTGAGCTTGCGCTTGACCGCGGGCGCGGCCGCTTCCGGCGCCGGCTTGGTCACGGCCTTGGCCGAGTCCTTGGCCGTCGCCTTGGCGGCGGCGGCGTAACCGGCCGGGCGCTGGCGCTGCCAGTCGCTGTAGCCGCCGACGTATTCGCCGACCTGGCCGTCGCCTTCCATGACCAGGGTCGAGGTGACCACGTTGTCGAGGAAGTCGCGGTCGTGGCTGACCAGCAGCAGCGTGCCCGGGTACTCGCCGAGCAGTTCTTCCAGCAACTCCAGCGTTTCCACGTCCAGGTCGTTGGTCGGTTCGTCCATCACCAGCAGGTTGGACGGCTGCGCGAACAGCTTGGCCAGCAGCAGGCGGTTGCGCTCGCCGCCGGACAGGCGGGTGATCGGCGCGCGCGCGCGTTCGGGCGTGAACAGGAAATCCTGCAGATAGCCGATCACGTGCTTGCTCTTGCCGCCGACTTCGACGAACTCGCGGCCCTCGGCGACGTTTTCCAGCGCGTTCCAGTCCTCGCGCAAGGTCGCGCGGTACTGGTCGAAATAAGCGATCTGCAGCTTGCTGCCTTCGCGCACTTCGCCGCTCTTGGCCTGCAGGTCGCCGAGCAGGATCTTCAGCAGCGTGGTCTTGCCGCTGCCGTTGGGGCCGATCAAGCCGATGCGGTCGCCGCGGAACACCGTCGTGGACAGATCGCGCAGCAGCGGCTTGCCGCCGTAATCGAAGGACACGTTCTTGGCCTCGATCACCTTGCGGCCGGAGGCTTCCGACTGGGCCAGGTCCATGCGCACGTTGCCGACCGTGTCGCGGCGGGCCTGGCGCTCGTTGCGCATGGCCTTGAGCCGGCGCACGCGGCCTTCGTCGCGGGTGCGGCGGGCCTTGATGCCCTGGCGGATCCACACCTCTTCCTGCGCCAGCAACTTGTCGAAGCGGGCGTTTTCCTGCGCTTCGGCGTTCAGGCGCTCTTCGCGGCGGCGCACGTAGTTGTCCCAGTCGCCGGGCCAGTTGGTGACCTGGCCGCGGTCGATCTCGACGATGCGGGTGGCCAGCGCGCGCAGGAAGCGGCGGTCGTGGGTCACGAACAGCAGCGCGCCCTGCCACGACTTGAGGAATTGTTCGAGCCAGTCGATGGCTTCGATGTCGAGGTGGTTGGTCGGCTCGTCCAGCAGCAGCAGGTCCGGCGCCGACACCAGCGCGCGCGCCAGCAGCACGCGCCGCTTCATGCCGCCGGACAGGCCGGAGAATTCCGCTTCGCCGTCCAGGTCCAGCCGGGTCAGGGTTTCGGTGACGCGCTGGTCCAGTCCCCAGCCTTGCGCGGCTTCGATCTTGGTCTGGACTTCGGCGAGCTTGTCGGCGTCGTAATGATCGCCATGGGTGAGGTGGTGGTATTCGGCCAGCCAGTGGCCCAGATCGCCCAGGCCGTCGGCGACCACGTCGAACACCGTGCCGCTGGCGCCGGGCGGGACTTCCTGTTCGAGGCGGGCGATGCGAGTGCTGCCCTCGCGGCGGATTTCGCCGTCGTCGGCCTGGATTTCTCCGGCCAGCAGTTTCATGAGCGTGGACTTGCCCGCGCCGTTGCGACCGATCAGGGCGATGCGTTCGCCCGGTTCGATGGCCAATTCGACGTTTTCGAGCAGGAGCGGGCCGCCGACGCTGTAGTCGACGTTCTGGACGGTGATCAAAGGCATCCGCCCATGGTATCAGGCGCTGCGACTTCAGCGTTGGGCCGGATTCGAGCGCGGACGCCTGAAACCGCTCCCGACCCGGCCGGGTGGGCGGCGGCGACTTAAACCGGATTCACCGAAACGCAAATCCGGCTTTGAAACCACACTTCGAATTCGGCGCCGGCCACCGTCCAATCACCCGACTCCAGGCCATGGTCGAAGCTGCCGAAACGTTTCGGCAACCCGATGTAGAACTCCACCTCAGTCAGCGCCAACCCTTTCAACAAGGCATCGAGCATCGTTTCATCGATCGGCTGCCCGTTATTGATCCGGTCCAGCAGCGCCGCCGCCTGGCGATTGGCGTTTTCGACGCTCGCCTTGAACCGCGACAGCGGCCCTGCGTAGTCCTCGACCTCTACGTATGCGTCGAGACAGCCGAAACAAATGGCGGTCGCGCCTTGCGCGGGCACGGAGCAATCCCGCAAGGGGAAGTCGCATAAAAAACAGGTCCGAACCCCGGACTGGGCGGTTATTTCATATAGATCGATATCGAAACAACGAATATCCCGCGCGCCGCGGACTTTCTCGATCCTGTCGGCCATGGACTCGAAATCGACGATTCTGTTTTTCAGCACGACCCCGCCCTGCTTATTGAATCCACGGTTCGACACGGACCTGCCCGGCCGGCAGATTACCCCGCACGGCGACAGGCGACGATAACCTTCCGCTTACACGACGGCCCGGGCAGGCGCATACTCGGCGCAGGCGCCCGGCATCCGCCGCGCCGCGCCGTCATCCAGCGAGGAAAACGTCATGAGCAAGGGCCTAGACCGCAAGAAGGAAACCAAGAAGAAACCGGCCAAGACCATGAAGGAAAAGCGCGCCGAGAAGAACGAAAAGAAGACCACCAAGGGCTTCGCCCCGGTCTGAAGCGGTACCCGCCCGACGGGCCCGCAAGCGGCCTGATGGGTTGAGGCGGTGGCAGCGGCATCCGCCGCCACCGCACGCGCCGCGCGACCGCTCAGGTCGGCGCCGGCCGCCGGAAACGGCCTGGACCCGCGCCCGACAGCCGATTGCGCACACACAGCGCCCCAGGGTCCGCGGACCTCAGGAACTGCACGACAGCATCGAACACCCCGCCTTCACCCGCGCCCAATCCGGGCGCTTGGCCGCGAAGGCTTCGCGCCCGGGCTGATCGTCGTAGGGCCGGCGCATCACTTCGAGCAGTTCGCACACCCCGTCCGGATCGCCCTGCTCGGCGCGGTCGATCGCCTGTTGGGCCAGGTAGTTGCGCAGCACATAGCGCGGATTGGCGGCGTTCATGCGTGCGACGCGCTCGGCCGCGGGCATCGCATCGGCGCGCGCGCGCTCGGCGTAGCGCGCCAGCCACGCGCGCAGGGCCGGTTCGCCTTCGTCGCGCTTTTCCGCGTCGTAACAGGCATCGGCGAACACCTGCGTGTCGGCGGCATCGCCGGCGACATCGACCTTCGCCAGCGCGCGGAAGAAAATGCTCATATCGACCTCGTGCCGCTGCAGCCAGTCGCGCAGTTCCTGCATCAGCGCGACATCGCTCTCGCCGCATTCGCGCAAGCCCAGCTTGCGCGCGATGCTGCCGCCCTCGGCGGCGTTGTAGGCATCGACATAACGGCGCAAGCCGTCCTGCAGCACTTCGACCGGAATCAGCACCGACAGCGCGCCGGCCAGCCGGCTCAGATTCCAGTACGCGACCTGAGGCTGCTGGCTGTAGCGGTAACGGCGGCGGCCGGCGTCGGTGGTGTTCGGGGTCCAGTCCGGATCGTAGTTGTCGATCCAGCCGTAGGGGCCGTAATCGATGGTGAGGCCCAGAATCGACAGATTGTCGGTATTCATCACCCCGTGCACGAAGCCCACCCGCATCCAGTGCGCCATCAGCACGGCGGTGCGTTCGCACACTTGCGCGAACCACTGCGCGTACAGGTCCTCGCCCGCGCCGGACAGCTCGGGGAAGTCGCGGCGAATGCAGAAATCCAGCAGTTTCTGCAGCAGCTCGTTCTCGCCGCGCGAGGCCGGCAGTTCGAAGTTGCCGAAGCGGATGAACGACGGCGCGACCCGGCAGACGATCGCGCCGGGTTCGGCCTGCGGATGGCCGTCATAGAACATGTCGCGGACCACCGCATCGCCGGTGCCGACCAGACTCAGCGCGCGCGTGGTCGGCACGCCGAGGTGATGCATGGCCTCGCTGCACAGGAATTCGCGAATCGACGAGCGCAACACCGCGCGGCCGTCGGCGCTGCGCGAGTACGGCGTCGGCCCGGCGCCCTTGAGCTGCAGTTCCCAGCGCTCACCGGCGGCGTTGATGGTTTCGCCGAGCGAAATCGCGCGGCCGTCGCCGAGCTGTCCGGCCCAATGGCCGAACTGATGGCCGCCGTAATTGGCCGCATACGGCTGCATGCCGTCGAGCAAGGCGTTGCCGCCGAACACCGCCGCGAACTCGGCGCTGGCGACGTCGGCCTCGCTGAAACCCAGGGTCGCGGCCATTTCCGCCGAATGCGCCAGCAGCACCGGCGCGGCCACCGGCGTGGGCTCCACGCGCGAATACAGCGCACCGTGCACCTGACGCACGTCGGGCCCGGTCTCCGGATCGCCCGGCAGATCGCGGACGAAGGCATTGTCGAAACGCAGTGCGTGCATGAAAACCCAGGACTTCGCCGCGACGGCCGGCGTTACCGCTTCAGATGGTGCCGCCCGGCGCGAACCCAAGCGCCGGCGCTCAGCTCAGCAGCGAATACGGCCCGCCCTTTTCCACCGCGCGCTGATAGGCCGGACGCGCGCGGATGCGTTCGACGAAGGCCTGCGTGTGCGGGCGCTTGCCGCCGGCGCGCGCGGCCGCGGCTTCCACCGGAAAACTCATCTGGATATCCGCCGCGGTGAAACGCTCGCCGGCGAACCATGGCCGCTGGCCCAACTCGCTTTCGATATAACCCAGGTGCAGCGCCAACTGCGGGCCGACGAAGGACGACATGGCCTTGTCGGCGATACCGCGCGCGATCGGCTTGGCGAAGAACGGCATCGGCGCGGTCTTCAGGCGCGCGAACACCAGACTCATCAGCAACGGCGGCATCGCCGAGCCCTCCGCGTAATGCAGCCAGTAGCGATAGCGCGTGCGCTCCTCGCTCTCCAGCGGATGCAGCGGCGGCGAGAGCTGATGCTGGCTGTCGTAGCGCTCGGTCAGGGTTTCGATGATCGCGGCCGATTCGGCCAGCACCTGGCCGTCGAGCTCGACCACCGGCGATTTGCCCAGCGGATGGATCGCGCGCAACTCCGGCGGCGCCAGCATGGTCTTGGGATCGCGCTGGTAGCGGACGATCTCGTACGGAAGCTGCAGCTCTTCCAACAGCCACAGCACGCGCTGGGAACGGGAGTTGTTGAGGTGATGGACCTTGATCATGCGCGCGATGCAGCCAGCGAGAAGGTGCGGGCATGGTACGGGATGCGCGCGGACGACCATGTGGGCGCCATCGTCGCCCCGGCCCGCGACCTGCTCAGGCCCTGGCCGCGGCGATGCGCGCGCTCGCCGCGACCGCGACCAGGGCCGCGCCCAGCAGCAGGAACGCCAGCGGCAGGCTGCTGATCTTCGCGATCCAGCCGATGCCGGCCGGGCCGACGAGAATGCCGGCGTAACCCAGCGTGCTGATCGCCGACACCGCCGCGCCGGCCGGCATCGCTTTCTGATTGCCGGCGGCGGTGAACAGGATCGGCACGATGTTCGAGCAACCCAGTCCGACCAAGGCGAAGCCGAGCAAGGTCGTTCCCGCCCAGGGCAGCAGCGCCGCCAGCAGGAAACCGGCCGCCGCGCAGGCGCCGCCCAGCGCCAGCACCGGACGCGGGCCGAACCGCTGCACGATGCGGTCGCCGTTGAAGCGGCCGATGGTCATCGCCAAAGCGAATACCGCGTAGCCGATACCGGCCACGCTCGGCGCGACGCCGCGTCCGGACACCAGCAGCAGCGCGCTCCAGTCCAGCATCGCGCCTTCGGCCAGGAACACGATGAAGCACAGCGCGCCGATCAGGATCACCACGCCGTGCGGCAACACGAACATCGAACCGCCGTGGCCGTCGTCGCCGTAGCGCAACAGGCCGCGGCCGCCGAGCAGCATCAGCAGCGCCAACAGCACCGCCACGCTCAAGGCCGCCACCAGCGGCGTCGCCTGCAGCCACAGCATGATGCTGACCAGGCCCGCGCCGGCAATGCCGCCGACGCTGAAAAAGCCGTGGAATCCGGACATCAACGGACGCCCGCTGGCCTTTTCCACGATCACCGCCTGGATGTTGATGGCGACATCGATGGTGCCGATGGCCGCGCCGAACACGAACAGGCTCAGCGCCATCGCCGGCACCGTGGAGAACTGCGCGAGCAGCGGCAAGGTCGCGCAGACCACCGCGCTGGCCAGCAGGATCACCCGCCGGCAGCCGTAGCGCGCGGCGATCGCGCCGGTCAGCGGCATGGTCATCAACGAACCGGCGCCTAGCGCGAGCAGCAATAGCCCGAGCGTGCCCTCGTCCACCCCGGTGCGCGCTTTCGCGTACGGCACCAGCGGCGCCCAGGCCGCCATCGCCAGACCGGCGATGAAGAAGGCGATGCGGGTGGAGAGGCGTTCGCTTGCGCCGATGGGGGCGGTGGCTGCGCGCGCGCTGGCGGCGGAAGCGGTGGATGCGAGCGCGGCCGCTCGGGAATCGGATTCGCTCATGGGTGTTTCGGACTCCGGTGCTTGGATTGAATCAGGGGAAGGCTGGGTGGAGGGGTCGGCGCGGCGGAACGAAAGGCATCGGGGCTGAAGCCCCTCCCACAAAAAGGCTTCGGGGCTGAAGCCCCTCCCACAAGAGCCTTGGGACGCCACGAGGTCTTTTGTGGGAGGGGCTTCAGCCCCGACGCTGTTCGATCCGCCGCCACGCAATCACACCTGCGCCCGCACCACGCGCACGCCCAGCCGCGCGAAGGCCTTGGCCTGCGCCGCATCGCCGCCGTGTTCGATCACCAGCGCATGCAGGCCATCGGCCGCCACCACCGCGTACGGCGCGGCGGTGCCGAGCTTTTCGTCGGTGACCACCGCCACCACCGCGCGGCTGGCCGCGGCGACCGCCAGCTTGAACTGCGCGTCTTCGTAACCCAGCGCGCTAACGCCGGCCTCGGCGTCAGCGCCACAGACGCCGACGAAGTACAGATCGCTGCGGATCGCCTCGGCATCGCGGATCGCGCCGCTGCCCAGGCTGGCGCCGATGCGCGGATCGACCCGGCCGCCGATCACGATCAGTTCCAGGTCCTCGCGCTGGGCGATCAACGCGGCGATGGCGGGCGCGTTGGTCACCACGGTCAGTCCGTAGCCGCGCGGCAGCGCCTGGGCGATGGCGGTATTGGTCGAACCGGCGTCGAGAAACAGCACCTGCCCGCGTTCGACCAGAGCGGCCGCCGCGCGCGCCAGCGCCGCCTTGCGCGCCGGCGCCTGGGTCTGGCGCAGCGCGATCGGGCCGTTGTCCGGCGCCAGCGGCAACGCGCCGCCGTACACGCGCCGGCATTGCCCGGCCGCGGCCATCTCGCGCAGGTCGCGGCGGATGGTGTCGTGGGATACCTCCAACTCGCGCGCCAGATCGACCGCGATCACCCGGCCCTGGGCGAGCAGGCGGTCGAGGATCAGACGGTGGCGTTGCTGGGGCAGCAGTTCTTCGGCCGACATCGGGAGACCAATCGTTAATAATTGGACTCAATTGTGCACAAACGTGCAAACCTCGCAAGCACCGGATTCCGGACCCGGGCCAACCGACCGATCCGGCACAGCGCGATCGGCGCGGCTTGGGCCGGGCACGACCGCGGCGGCGATCGAAACGGCGAATCGAGCCGTCAGCGAAGCAGGCAATCGCGCAACCCGGCCCCGATCGGCCGCGCAAAACGCTCGCCGCCCCGCTCCATCGCCGACAAAAACCCCTGTTTTTTCCGTCTTTCGGAGAAAGCCTTCGCTTAAGAGCCTTCGCTCCACGCACATGCGAGTAAACTGGTCGGTCTTCCCCGACCGGCCTCGCCGGCGCTGCTGGAGCCTCGTCATGAGCGCCGACTTGCCTAATACCCCCTCCGATTCTCCCGCCGAATCTCCGGCCTCGCCGAAATTCACCGATCTCGCCCTGTCCGCGCCGCTGCTGCGCGCGCTGGCCGACGTCGGCTATGAATCGCCCTCGCCGATCCAGGCCGCGACCATCCCGCCGCTGCTGGAAGGCCGCGACGTGCTCGGCCAGGCCCAAACCGGCACCGGCAAGACCGCCGCGTTCGCGCTGCCGATCCTGGCCCAGATCGATCCCAAGCAGTTCAAGCCGCAGGCGCTGGTGCTGGCGCCCACGCGCGAGCTGGCGATCCAGGTCGCCGAAGCGTTCCAGAAGTACGCCGTGCACCTGCCCGGCTTCCACGTCCTGCCGATCTACGGCGGCCAGAGCTACTACCCACAGTTGCAGGCGCTCAAGCGCGGCGTGCACGTGGTCGTCGGCACCCCGGGCCGGGTGATCGATCACCTCGACCGCGGCACCCTGGACCTGTCCGAGCTGCGTTGCCTGGTGCTGGACGAAGCCGACGAAATGCTGCGCATGGGCTTCATCGACGATGTCGAGAACGTCCTCAAGAAGACGCCGGAAACGCGTCAGGTCGCGTTGTTCTCCGCGACCATGCCCTCGCAGATCAAGCGCATCGCCCAGACGTATCTGAAGAGCCCGGTCGAGATCGCGATCAAATCGACCACCACCACCGCGGCCAACATCCGCCAGCGCTACTGGTCGGTCAGCGGCGTGCACAAGCTCGATGCGCTGACCCGCATCCTGGAAGCCGAATCCTTCGACGCGATGATCGTGTTCTCGCGCACCAAGCTGGGCACCGAGGAACTGGCCGAGAAGCTGTCGGCCAGGGGCATTTCGGCCGCGGCCATCAACGGCGACGTGCAGCAGGCGCAGCGCGAGAAGACCATCCAGAACCTCAAGGACGGCAAGATCGACGTGCTGGTCGCCACCGACGTGGCCGCGCGCGGTCTCGACGTGGAACGCATCAGCCACGTGCTGAACTACGACATCCCCTACGACACCGAAAGCTACGTCCACCGCATCGGCCGCACCGGCCGCGCCGGGCGCAAGGGCGAGGCGATCTTGTTCGTCACCCCGCGCGAGCGCGGCATGCTGCGCGCGATCGAGCGCGCCACGCGCCAGCCGATCGAGCCGATGGAGCTGCCGAGCGTGGAGACGGTCAACGAGCAGCGCGTCTCGCGCTTCCTCGGCCGCATCAGCGACGCGCTGGAGAGCAGCGACCTGGGCCTGTTCCGCGACATGATCGAGCGCTACGAGCGCGAGAAGAACGTGCCGGCGGTGGAAATCGCCGCGGCGCTGGCCAAGCTGGTGCAGGGCGACAACCCGCTGTTGCTGACCCCGCCGCCGGCGGTGCCGCGCTATGCGCGCGAAGAGCGCGACAATCCGCGCGAACACCGCGGCCAGGCCACGCGCAAGTTCGTCGAGCGCGACAACGCCTCCAATTCCGGCGCGCATCGCCAGGAATACCGTCAGGATCAGCGTCCGGATTCGCGCCGCGCCGAAGCGCCGCGTGCGCCGCGCGATCACGAGCGTTCCGCGCCGGCGCCGCGCCATGAAGAACGCCAGTACACGCCGCCGGCCGCGCACCGCCCGGTGATCAACAACGCCGAATCGTTCTTCGACGACGAAGCGCCCTCGCCGCGCGCCGAACGCAGCGAGCGTTCGCACGACCGCGGCGCGCCGCGCGACGCCGAAGTCGGCATGGAGACCTTCCGCATCGAGGTCGGCCACAGCCACGGCGTGCAGCCGGGCAACATCGTCGGCGCCATCGCCAACGAGGCCGATCTGGAAAGCCGTTACATCGGCCGCATCGACATCCGCGACGACTACACCCTGGTCGATCTGCCCGAGGGCATGCCGCGCGAGTTGATGGAGCATCTGAAGAAGGTGCGCGTGTCCGGGCATCCGCTGCGCATCCAGCGCGCCACGCCGGGCGACACCGAAGGCGGCCGTTCGCCGCGTCCGGGCGGCGGTCCTGGCGGCCCGCGTCCGGGTGGCTCGCGTCCGCACAGCGGCGCGCCGCGCCCGGGCGGCCCGCGTCCGCCGCATGGCGGGCCGAAGAAGTCGTTCAAGCCGCGGACGCCTCGCTAAAAGCACGCAGCTCGCGAATACCCTTCTCCCGCTTGCGGGAGAAGGTGGCCCGAAGAGCCTGCCCCCGCGAAGGCGGGGGGCCGGATGAGGGCACGCGAAATGTGGCAACGCCGTAGTTGCGGATACGCGCGCCCTCACCCCAGCCCTCTCCCGCAAGCGGGAGAGGGAGTCAGGACCGACAACTGGCCATCGGCCACTGCCCCACACCAGAAGTCATAAGCCGACCATCGCGCATCGCGCTCGCGGTTTGGCATAGTCGCAGGCGTAACCCGCAACGCCGCCGCTCATGTCCCGCATCCTGGTCTTCCAACACGTCGCCGCCGAACCGCTGGGTACGCTGGACCCGCTGATCCGCCGGCGCGGCCATCGCATCCGCTTCACCAACTTCGACCGCGATCCCGAGGCGCAGCCCAACGTCGATCGCTATCGCGGTCTGATCGTGCTCGGCGGGCCGATGAACGTCGAAGACCAGGCCACGCGCACGCACCTGAAGACCGAGCTGCTGGCGATCGAACGCATGCTCGAACAAGGCAAGCCCGTGCTCGGCATCTGCCTGGGCGCGCAGTTGCTCGCGCACGTGCTCGGCGCGCCGGTGCGCAGGCACCATCAGCCCGAAATCGGCTGGTACCGGCTGCAGCCGACCGCGGCCTGCGCCGCCGATCTGGTGCTGGCGCCGCTGGCGCAGGCCGCGCCGGTGTTCCAGTGGCACCGCTACAGTTTCGAAGTCCCGCAGGGCGCGCAGCATCTGGCCCGCACCGACACCTGCGAGCAGCAGGCCTTCCGCTGGGGAGACAACGCCTACGGCTTCCAGTTCCATCTGGAGATGGACGTGCCGCTGATCGAGCGCTGGCTGGCCAATCCGGTCTATCGCGAGGAACTGGCCGAACTGGGCCACGACACCAGCGAAGCGGCGATCCGCGCGCAGACCCTCGAGCATATCCAGGCCATGCAAACCCGCGCGGACGCGGTGTTCAACAATTTCCTCGACCTGATCGGCCGGCCGCAGCGCAAGTTCACCCTGCCCTCGCGCGAATGGGTCTGAGCGGCTACAGACTCAACCCGCTTTCGAAGCGTCGCTGCCTGCCGTCGATCGGATCGACGAAGGCCAACTCGCGCGCCAGCAGCTTCAACGGCCGCGAAAAATCGTCTTCGGCCTGCTCGGCCAGCGGATAAAAACGATCGTTGACGATCGCCGCGCCCAGCCCGGCCATGTGCACGCGCAGTTGGTGCTTGCGGCCGCTGACCGGCTCCAGCGCATAACGCCACAGGACCGCGCCGCGTTCGATCACATCGATGCGGGTTTCGCTGTTGGCCTCGCCCTCAGCCTCGCGCATCAGGAAGAACGGCTCGCCCGCGACCAGACGCGTGCGCCGCAGCAGCGGGAACTGCCATTGCGGTAGCGGCGGGGCCAGGGCTTCATAACGCTTGCGGATGCGCCGCTCGCGGAACAGCGACTGATAGGCATCGCGCGTGGCCGGATCGCGCGAGAACATCACCACACCGGCGGTGCCGCGGTCGAGCCGGTGCAAGGGCGCCAGATCGGTCTCGCCGTAGCGCCGCTGCAGCCGCCCCAGCAAGGTTTCGGCGACGAAACCGCCGGCCGGGATCACCGGCAGGAAATGCGGCTTGTCGGCCACCAGCAGGCGTTCGTCGCGATACAGCACGCGCTCTTCGAAGGGGATGACCGGTTCGCGTTCGACTTCGCGGAAATAGCGGATCTCGATGCCGACGCGGTAAGCCTCATCGGCCGCCAGCGCATGGCCCTGCGCGTCGAGCACGCGGCCGCGGGCGAAACGCTCGCGCCAGACTTCGCGGCCGATCGCCGGAAACCGCGCGCACAAACCATCGAGCAGGCTCGCCCACGGGCCGGGCGGCAGTTGCAGGCGGCTGGGCGCGCTGGCGGCGGGAGCATCGTGGCTGGGCATGCGCGCATCTTCGCCGATCGCGGGCCGAAACCGGATGCGCGGCCGGGCGAAAGCCGAATCCGTGCGGCGTTTGCGCGGTTTTGCGCGCGCGACTCGGGCCGCCCGGCCCCGAAATCGGGCGCCGGGCCCGCCAGAAGCTTAGAATGCGCGCTGTTTTCCAGCAGGCACGCCCATGGCGCCCAACGCCACCATCGTCAAGATCGAACTGCAAATCAGCGACATGGACCGGCATTACTACGCCGCCCACGCGCTCACCCTGGCCCAGCATCCGTCCGAGACCCAGCAGCGGTTGATGGTGCGCATGCTCGCCTTCGCCTTGAACGCGCACGAGCGGCTGGAGTTCGGCCCGGGGCTGAGCAGCGAGGACGAACCGGACTTGGCGCTGCGCGATTACACCGGCGATATCGAGCTGTGGATCGATGTCGGCCAGCCGGACGAGTCGCGCATCCGCAAGGCCTGCGGGCGGGCGCGGCAGGTGGTGGTGGTGAATTACGGCGGCAACGCGGCGAACATCTGGTGGGACAAGAACGTCGCGATCCTGCGCCGGCTGAAGAATCTCACCGTGATCGACATCGACGCCGCCTGCGTGGACGCGATGGCGGCGATGGTCGAGCGCAGCTTCCGCCTGGATTGCCAGATCGCCGACAGCGAAGTCGCGCTCAGCAACGACAAGGCCAGCCTCACCTTCACCCCGACCGTGCGTCAGGGCGCAGAAGCGCGAGCGGCCTGAAGTGGCGGAGGTCTACGACGCCGTCATCGTCGGCGGCGGCGCCGCCGGGATGATGTGCGCGCTGACCGCCGGCCGCCGCGGCCGCCGCGTGCTGCTGATCGAGCACGCCAACAAGGTCGGCAAGAAAATCCTGATGTCCGGCGGCGGCCGCTGCAATTTCACCAATACCGGCACCACGCCGGGCAATTACCTTTCGGCCAATCCGCACTTCTGCAAATCGGCGCTGGCGCGCTACACGCCGTGGGATTTCATCGCGATGGTCGAACGCCATCGCATCGCCTATCACGAAAAAGAACTCGGCCAGTTGTTCTGCGACGAGTCGTCCAAGCTGATCGTGAAGATGCTGGTGGACGAATGCGCGGCCGCGGGCGTGCGCATCGAAACCGGTTGTTCGATCGAACGCATCGCCCACGACGAAGGCGACAGCGGCTTTCGCCTGCACAGCGCGCGCGGCAACATCGCCACGACCTCGCTGGTGATCGCCAGCGGCGGCCTGTCGATTCCGAGCATGGGCGCGAGCGGCTTCGGCTATGAACTGGCCCGCCGCTACGGCCATAACGTGCTGCCCTTGCGCGCGGGGCTGGTGCCGTTGACGCTCAGCGGCAAGCACCAGGAACGCCTGCAGGATCTCAGCGGCGTCGCCTTGCCGGTGACCGCCCGTTGCAACGGCATCGACTTCAGCAACCAGATGCTGATCACCCATCGCGGCGTCAGCGGCCCGGCGATCCTGCAGATTTCCTCGTACTGGCAACCCGGCGACGATCTGCGCCTGGACCTGCTGCCCGGCCGCGACGCGCTCGACTGGCTGCTGAGCCAGCAACGCGAACGGCCGGCGGCCGAACTCAAGACCGTGCTCGGCGAAACCATCGCCAAGCGTTTCGCCCAGCGCCTGTGCGAAGTGTGGCTGAGCAACAAGCCGATGAAGCAGTACAACCTGCCCGAGCTCAAGCAGATCGCCGCGACGCTGTCGTCGTGGCCGTTGATCGCGAGCGGCACCGAGGGGTATCGCACCGCCGAGGTCACCCTGGGCGGCGTGGATACCGACGAAGTCTCGTCCAGCACGATGCAATCCAAGCGCGTGCCCGGGCTGTATTTCATCGGCGAGGTGATCGACGTGACCGGCTGGCTGGGCGGCTATAACTTCCAGTGGGCCTGGGCGTCGGGGCATGCGGCGGGGTTGGCGGTTTAGAGGCGAGGCGCGGTGGCGGGCGTTGTTCCTGCCGCCGGCTTCTGCCTTGGCCCCTTTTGCTCGTCATTCCCGCGAAGGCGGGAATCCAGAGACTTCAGCGCCACCTCTCCAGTCCGTCATTCCCGCGCGAGAATCCAGCGACTTCAAACGTTCTCGCACGAAAGGCCCTGGATTCCCGCGTTCGCGGGAATGACGATAGGTAAGAATGCGCGAGTCTGGTTGTTGCGATAGAGACATCAGCGTCTTCCCCCCAGATCGTCATTCCCGCGAAGGCGGGAATCCAGAGACTTCAGAGCCATCCTTCCAGGTCGTCATTCCCGCGAACGCGGGCTCCGCTTTACTTCGGCGGAGCCGAACATCCAGCGACTTCAAGCGTTCTCGCACGAAAGGCCCTGGATTCCCGCGTTCGCGGGAATGACGGCCTTGAAAGAATGTCGCGCGCCTGCCCGGAAACCGCGTAAGCCGCGACCACGGAGGCGACCCGAAGTGCGGATCACGGGCCGTAGCCGCCAGGCCACACCAGCCGCGCGACTCCCGCGATCAACCCTCCAACACCGCCTCGCCGAACAAATCGTGTTCGTCGCTGCCCATGATCTCCACATCCACGAACTGCCCCACGCGCAGTCCCGCGTCCAGGCCGTTCTGGATCTGCACCAGGCCGTCGATCTCCGGCGCGTCGGCCATCGAGCGCGCGATCGCCAGGTCGCCGTCGATCGCATCGACGATGCAGCGCTGCACGCCGCCGATCTTGGCTTCGAGCTTGTTCGCGGAAATCTCCGCCTGACGCTCCATGAAACGCGCCAGGCGGTCCTGCTTGATGTCTTCGTCCACCGGATCGGGAAGATCGTTGGCCTTGGCGCCGTCCACCGGCGAATAGGCGAACGCGCCGACGCGGTCGAGCTGGGCTTCGTCGAGGAAATCCAGCAGTTCCTCGAATTCGGCCTCGGTCTCGCCCGGGAAGCCGACGATGAAGGTGCTGCGGATCGCGATGTCCGGCGCGATCGAGCGCCAGCGCTGGATGCGCTCCAGGGTCTTATCGACCGCGCCCGGGCGCTTCATCAGCTTGAGCACGCGCGGGCTGGCGTGCTGGAACGGAATGTCCAGGTACGGCAGCAGTTTGCCTTCCGCCATCAGCGGAATGATCTCGTCCACGTGCGGATACGGATACACGTAGTGCAGGCGCGTCCAGATGCCCAGTTCGCTCAGGCCTTCGCACAACGCCTTCATCCGCGTCTGGTACGACTTGCCGCGCCATTCGCGCTCGGCGTACTTGACGTCCACGCCGTAGGCCGAGGTGTCCTGCGAGATCACCAGCAGTTCCTTGACCCCGCCCATCGCCAGTTTCTCGGCTTCGCGCAGCACATCGTCCACCGGCCGCGAAACCAGGTCGCCGCGCATCGACGGGATGATGCAGAAACTGCAGCGGTGATTGCAGCCTTCGGAAATCTTCAGATAGGCGTAATGCTTGGGCGTGAGCTTGACGCCGATGCCGTCGTCGCGCCGCGGCACCAGATCCAGGAACGGATCGTGCTTGGGCGGAAGCGCCGCGTGCACCGCGCTCATCACGCTGCCGTAGTCCTGCGGGCCGCTGATCGACAGCACGCCCGGGTGCGCTTCGCGGATCAGTTCCGAGCGCTTGCCCAGGCAGCCGGTGACGATGACCTTGCCGTTCTCGGCGATCGCCTCGCCGATCGCGTCCAGCGATTCGGTCACCGCCGAATCGATGAAGCCGCAGGTGTTGACCACGACCACGTCGGCATCGTCGTAGGTCTGGACGATGTCGTAGCCCTCCACGCGCAGCTGGGTGAGGATGCGTTCGGAATCGACCAGGGCCTTGGGACAGCCCAGGCTGACGAAACCGACTTTGGGATTGGCTGGCGAGACGCTGGCGGAAGACATGCGGGAGAAGACCTGAACGAGAGAATCCGGGCGCGGACGGCGATCCGGAAGCCGCTAAGCGGCCGGGGGCGCGAATTATAGCCTCCGGGGCTAAACTGGCCTCGATTCAAGGTTCATTCGCAACTGGAGCGGCTCATGGCTCATTGGATTGATCTGGACACCCCCGTCGGCCCGGTTCAGGCCTGGCGGGCCGATCCGGCCGGCATTCCGCGCGGCGGGCTGGTCGTCATTCAAGAGATTTTCGGGGTCAATTCGCATATCCGCGACGTGACCGAGCGTTTCGCCCAGGCCGGCTACGTGGCGCTGGCGCCGGCCTTGTTCGACCCGGTCGAGCGCGGGGTCGAGCTGGGCTACGACCAGTCGGCGGCCGCGCGCGGGGGCGAACTGCGCAACGCGATCGGTTTCGATCGCGCCATGCAGATCGTCGCCAGCGCCGCGAACCTGCTGCAGGTCGAGGGCCTGCGCACCGGCGCGGTCGGCTACTGCTGGGGCGGCTCGCTGGCGTTCTTGGCCAATACCCGCCTGGATCTGCCGGCGGTCAGCTACTACGGCGCGCGCACCCTGCCCTTTCTCGACGAACCGACCCGCGCGCCGGTGCGCGCGCCGATCATGTTCCACTTCGGCCGTCACGACGGCAGCATTGCGCCGGAAGCGATCGAACAACATCGCCAGGCGCTGCCGGCCGCGCCGATCCATCTGTACGACGCCGGCCACGGCTTCAACTGCGAGCTGCGCGCCGACCACGACCCGGCCAGCGCCGCGCTGGCCTGGACCCGCACCCTGGATTTCCTCGCGGACAGTCTGAAATGAACCCCTGGCACCTGCATCCGCAACTCGCCGACGACACCCATCCGATCGCCCAGTTCGAGTTGAGCGAATTGCGCCTGATGGACGACGCCAATCATCCCTGGCTGATCCTGGTGCCGCGGGTGGACGGCGCGGTCGAGCTGATCGACCTCAGCGACGCCCAGCAACTCGCCCTGACCGGCGAAATCGCCCGTGCCAGCCGCGCGCTGCAGGCGCAGTTCGCGCCGCACAAGCTCAACATCGCCGCGCTCGGCAATCTGGTGCCGCAGTTGCACGTGCACGTGATCGCCCGCTATCGCGAAGACATCGCCTGGCCGCGTCCGGTCTGGGGCATGGCCACCGCGCAACCGTATTCGCCCGACCTGCTGGTGCAACGCATCCGCCGCCTGCAGGACGCGCTGGCGGCGTGAACGCGGGCCGCCCGGCCGCGTCGGACGCGGCGATCGAATTCGAAGCCCTCGCCGACGACGCCTGGCTGCTGCGACTGGGCCGCGTCATCGACGACGAACTCAACGCGCGCGTGCATGCGCTGGCGGCGCGGCTGCGCCTGCACGCGCCGCCGTGGTTGCGCGACGTGGTCCCGGCCTACGCCAGCCTCGCGGTGTTTTTCGACCCCTTCGCCATCGACGCCGCCGATGCGCGCGCGTGGTTGCGGGCACGATGCGAACACGCATCCGCTGTCGCGCCCTCGCCGGCCGCGCGCACGATCGAAATCCCGGTCGCCTACGGCGGCGAATTCGGTCCGGACCTGCACGACAGCGCGGCCGAACTCGGGGTGTCGCCGCAAGCCTTGATCGCGCGCCACAGCGAGCGCGACTACACGGTGGCGATGATCGGCTTCGCCCCGGGATTTCCCTATCTGTCCGGGCTCGATCCGGAACTGGCGCTGCCGCGACTGGCGACCCCGCGCACCGCGGTCGCCGCCGGCAGCGTCGCCATCGGTGGCGCCCAGACCGGCATCTACCCGCGGCCCGGTCCCGGCGGCTGGCGCCTGCTCGGACGCACGCCGCTGTGTCTGTTCGATACCGCGCGCGATGCGCCCAGCCTGTTGCAGCCCGGCGACCGCGTGCGCTTTCGCCCCATCGACGCGCTGGAATTCGCGCGCTTGCAGGCGGCGCCGTGAGCGCCGCGGATTCGCCCGACTCGCGCTGCGATATCGAGGTCGTCGCGCCCGGCCCGCTCAGCCATGTGCAGGATCTGGGTCGCGACGGCTGGCGTCATCTGGGCATCTGCCGCGGCGGCGCGCTCGACCCGGCCTGCGCCGCGCTCGCCAACGCCCTGGTCGGCAATCGCGACGACGACGCGGTGCTGGAATTCACCCTGCAAGGCCCGAGCCTGCGCCTGCCGCGGCCGCTGCGCATCGCCTTGATGGGCGCGGTCTGCGAAGCGCGCTTCGAAGGCCAGTGGCTGCCGCCGGCGCGGCCGATCGACCTGCCGGCCGGCGTGCTGAGCCTGGGCGGCATGCGCAGCGGCGTGCGCGGCTGGCTCGCGGTGCGAGGCGGCCTGGACACGCCGCGCGTGCTCGGCAGCCGCGCCACCGATCTGCGCGGCGGCTTCGGCGGCATCGACGGGCGCGCGCTGCGCGGCGGCGACCGCCTGCCGGTCGGCGCGCATGGCGCAATCGAGACGTCGCGGCCGCGCGTGCCCGGCTGGTGGATCGATCCCGACTTCAACCACGACCCGCACGCGCCGATCCGCTACCTCGCCAGCGAGGCGCCGGCGTTGCGCGACATCGCCGCGCAGTTGAGCCGACAGACATGGCGCGTCAACGCCGCGAGCAATCGCCAGGGCCTGCGCCTGGACGGCGACGCGCTGCAGGCGCCGCAGGCCGGCGCGCTGTCGGAACCGGTCGCGCCGGGAACGATCCAGTTGCCTGCCGACGGACGGCCGATCGTGCTGTTGGCCGACGCGCAAACTGTCGGCGGCTACGCGCGCCTGGGTCATGTCATCGCCGCCGATCTGCCGCGTCTGGCGCAGGCGCGGCCGAACGCCGAATTGCGCTTTCTTCGTTGCGATGCGGCGCAGGCCGCGGCGGCCGCGCGCAAGGCGCGGGCGGAATGGGCGCGGCTGAAGCTGGCCATCGAGGCACGCTTAAAGCGCCAGTAGCCCGGCGGGGTGCGAAGCCACGTTCGCCGTCTGGCTGAATGCGAGCCATGGACCGCGATCCGCGAGCGGCCATTGCCCTGATCGGAGCGTTACCTTGCTGACACAATTGCGCGGCAACCCACGCGAATTGACGTACCGGCCATGCCATCCGAGACTGGATTCCACAACGCGAGTGCCGACAGGTTGCGCCGTTACGTCCAAGTCGCCGCCAATACGAAAACACTCGAATAAGAACGCGATAACTGTCACGATTTGGCGGACGATTGGATCGCCATTTGAGGCAAAATCCGGACATGTCAGAACAAGATCCAGGCGGCTCCGCCCCCACCACGCAACCGGTGGATACCGGTGCCCTGACCCTGTCCGACGCGGCACTGGAATCGATAACCGAGCTCATCGTCGATGCCCAGAAAGGACGCCCCGGCGCCTGGGATCAGGTCTACTCCGCGCTCTACCGCGAACTGCACCGGCTGGCGCGCATGCAGATCCGCCAGCACTGGAAAGGCGCCGAGCGTTCGCCCACGTCCTTGATCAACCGCACCTGGCTGCGGCTGAGCCAGGCGACCTTGAACATCAACGATCGCACCCACCTGATCAGCGTGCTCGTGCACGCCATGCGTTATGCGCTGGTGGATGAAACGCGGCGATTGCTCGCGGAAAAACGCGGCGTCGGATTCGAAGCGGTGATGCTGGAAGAGGACGACATCGGTCTGGCCTACGACGCGCGCCTGGAACATCTGCTGGCGGTCGATCAGGCGCTGAACCGCCTCAGCGAAGCCGAGCCGCGCCTGGGCCTGCTGGTGGAGCTGCGCTATTTCGGCGGCATGACCGACGAGGAAGTCGCGCAGGCGCTGGGCGTCACCGACCGCACCGTGCGCCGCGACTGGCGGCGCGCGCGCGCGTTCTTGTCGAGCAGCCTCGACGATCGCGGCAGCGCCGAGCTGGGTTCGTGAAAGCTTCAGCGCAGGCCGTCCTCGACAGGCCGTGCTGACCCTGCTTCGTCGTTCGCGATCCTTATGACCCACGACCCCAAGCTGCGCGCACTATCGGTGTTCGACGACTACCTCGACCTGTCCGAGGCGGCGCGGGCGCGCATGCGCGCCGACCTGCAACAACGCGATCCGGAGCTGCTCGCCGCGCTGCTGTCGTTGCTCGCCGCCGACGGTGAGGCAAGCCTGCTCGACATCGCGCCCGCCGAGCTGTTGGCGCAAGTGCGCTCGGCCGAGCCGGCGGCGCTGGAAACCGACGATCCGCGCGTCGGCACGCGCCTGGGCGCGTGGCAGATCGACGGCGTGATCGCCGAAGGCGGCATGGGCACGGTCTACGCCGCGCATCGCGCCGACGGCCAATACGAACAGCGCGCCGCGCTCAAGTGCGTGCGCGCCACCCTGGCCTCGCCGGCCTTGCTGCAGGCCTTCGTCGGCGAGCGCAATCATCTGGCGCGGCTGGAACATCCCGGCATCTCCACCCTGCTCGATGGTGGCGTCGACGCCGACGGCCACCCGTGGTTCGCCATGCGCTACGTCGATGGCATCGCCGTGGACGCCTGGTGCGACCGCCGCAACGCCAGCGTGAGCGAACGCGTGGATCTGCTGATCCAGGTCTGCGAAGCGCTGAGCTACGCGCATGCGCAAGGCATCGTCCATCGCGACATCAAGCCGTCGAATGTGCTGGTCGGCGCCGACGGACGCGCGCATCTGGTCGATTTCGGCATCTCCTCGCACTTCGGCGGCGGCGACACGCCGGGCGAACATATCGCGATCACCCCCGACTACGCCGCGCCGGAAGCGCGCGAACACGGCGTGCACGCGCCGGCCGCCGACCAGTACGCGCTAGGCGTGCTGACCTACCGACTGCTGTGCGCGCAGTGGCCGCTGCCGCTGCATCGCCTGCGCAATCTGATCGCAGTGACGATCAGCGAACCGGTGTCGATGGACCGGTTGATCGACGACAGCATGCAAGCCGTCGCCCACCAGCGCGGCGCGCGCGATGCGGCCGCGTTGCGGCGCGAGCTGGCCGGCGATCTGTCGGCGATCGCGCTCACGGCCGTGGCCCCGCGGCCGCAGGACCGCTACGCCAGCGTCAAGGAACTGGCCCAGGACCTGCGACGCTGGCGCGAACACCGTCCGCTCGGCATCCGCCCGGGCAGCCGCTGGTCGCGCATGCGCAAGTGGCGGCGGCGCAATCCGGTCGCGGCGCTGCTGGGCACGACTCTGGCGCTGGTGGTGCTGGCGGCGCTGGGCCTGTCGCTGTGGCAACAGCAGCGCAGCGCGAGAGAGACTGCCGCCACTCAGACCGTCAGCCAATTATTCGCCACCACCCTGGGCGCGGCGACCTTGTCCGGATTGGGCAGCGCGCCGTTCTCCTCGCGCGCGCTGCTGGAGAAAACCGAGCGCGAACTGGGCAAATTGCCGTTGCACGATCAACCCGGACTGCGCGCGCGCAGTCTGGCGACCCTGGCGCGCAGCTATGCGGTGATCGGCGACTACCGCAGCGCGGAACGCTTGGCCGCTCAGGCGCAGCAGGCGCTCGGGAGCGAGGAAGATCGCGACAACTTTGTCGCCGCGACCCGGATCGCGATGCTCAACACGCAAAACCACTATGCCGAGGCGATGGACCGCGCTCGCGCGGAAATCGCGCGGCTCAGCGGCGACGGTCAAGCCGCGAGGCTGTCGCGGGTGATCTTCGGCAGCGAAATCGCCAAGGCGCAATGGAGTTCCGGCGAAACCCTGGCGGCGCTGGACACCGCCGACAAACTGGTGGTCAGCGCCCGCTCACTGGGCTCGGATCATCGCGAACTGCTCGCCCAGGATCGGCGATTGCGGCCCGCCCGAGGCCGCCGGACCGATATCGCCGTCCGGCCGCGCGCCGCCACCATCGCTCAACGGAGATCCTGCAATGCCCAGCCTGCGTTTGCTGTCGTTATCCGCCTGTGTCGCCGCCGCGCTGGTCGCCGGCTGCAAGTCCGAAACCGCTCCGCCGCCGGCGTCCGCCGACACCGCCGCGACCGCCAGCGCCGCCAAGCCGGCGACAGCCGAATGGGACGCCGCCGTGGACGGTTTCCTGCAGGGGTACTTCGAACACTTCCCGGTCTTCGGCGCCGGCGCCGGCAAGCACGAATTCGACGGCAAGCTCCCGGATTTCTCGCCCGAGGGCCGGCAGCGCAACATCCAGTGGCTGCATCAGCAGCGCGACGCGGTCGGCGCCTTCGGCGACGATCGCCTGGACGCGCCGCAACGCTATCAGCGCGACTACGTGCGCGCGGTCATCGACGGCCAGTTGTTCTGGCTGGAAGACTCCGGCTTCGCCAACAAGAACCCTGCCTTCTACCTCGGCGACCTGTCGCCGAGCATGTACCTGACCCGCCCCTACGCGCCGCTGGAACAGCGCATGGCCGCGTTCGCGACCTATCAGGAAGCGCTGCCCAAGGCCGCCGAGCAGATCCGCGCCAACCTCAAGGGCCCGCTGCCGCAAACCTATATCGACCTGGGCGTGATGGGCTTCGGCGGTTTCGCCGAGTTCTTCAAGAACGACGTGCCGAAGGCTTTCGCCGAAGTCAAGGACGAAGCGCTGCAGGCGCGCTTCAAGGCCTCCAACGCCAAGGCCATCGAGAGCATGCAGGGCCTGGCCGATTACCTGACCTCGATCAAGCCGCAGGCCACGCAGGATTTCGCCCTGGGCGCGGACAAGTTCTCCAAGATGCTCAAGGCCACCGAGGGCGTGGACCTGCCGCTGGATCAGCTCAAGGCCGCGGGCGAAGCCGATCTGGCGCGCAATCTGGCTGCGCTGAAGAGCGCCTGCGAGCAGTACGCCCAGGGCCGTCCGCTCGGCGAGTGCATCGACAAGGCCAATGCCGACAAGCCGCAAGGCGGCGCGGTCGAAGGCGCGCGCGCGCAGTTGGCGGGCCTGCGCCAGTTCATCGTCGATAAGGATCTGGTGACGATTCCCGGCACCGAGCAGGCCAAGGTCGAGGAAGCGCCGCCGTTCAACCGCAACAACTTCGCCTACATCGAAATCCCCGGGCCGTACGAGAAGAACCTGCCCTCGGTCTACTACATCGCCCCGCCCGATCCGAAGTGGCCCAAGGCCGAACAGGACGCCTACGTGCCGGGCAAGGCCGATCTGTTGTTCACCTCCGCGCACGAAGTCTGGCCGGGGCATTTCCTGCAGTTCCTGCACGCCAACCGTTCGCAGTGGAAGTTCGCGCAGTTGTTCGTCGGTTATGCCTATGCCGAAGGTTGGGCGCACTACACCGAAGAGATGATGTTCGACGCGGGCCTGGACGGCGCCACGCCGGAAATCCATATCGGCCAGCTGACCAATGCGCTGCTGCGCAACGTGCGTTATCTGTCGGCGATCGGCCTGCACACCGGCGGCATGACCGTGGCCCAGTCCGAGCAGATGTTCAAGGACAAGGCGTTCCAGGACCCGGGCAATGCGCGTCAGCAGGCCGCGCGCGGCACTTACGATCCGGCGTATCTGAATTACACGCTGGGCAAGTTGATGATCATGCAGTTGCGCGAGGACTGGACCGCCACTCATGGCGGCCGCGCGGGCTGGAAGTCGTTCCACGATCAGTTCCTGAGCTATGGCGGCCCGCCGATTCCGCTGGTGCGCGGGCAGATGATGGGCGGGGCGGCGCAGACCAGGTTGTGGACGGCTCCGGCGGTGGCTACGGCTGCTGCTGCGGCGGGCGATGCGGCGGCTGCGCCGGCTTCGGGGTCGCCGGATAAGGCGGCGCCTAAGAGTTCGATGTGATGCGGGTGGATGGAGTGATCGATCGGGGGTGGTGATTCGATTCGCGATCGGTTGAAGACGGGGCTGCGGTTGCGGTCCCGTTTTTTTTGCGTGCTTGGGGGAGTGCACCTCGGCGTGTGGGTAATCCCCCGGCGCTACTGGGGCGGCGGTCGGGCTTCGTGCGGCGCTGGCGCCCGCCCCCTTTTGCAAAGGGGGCCAAGTGGCGTCGCTTGGGTGGGGTTGCACGGCGCGGCGCGATGTTGCGCGGCGACTGCTGGGCGCACTTGGTTGGGGTTGCACGGCGCGGCACTACGCTGCGCGGCGACTGCTGGACGTGGCTTGGGTGGGTTGCACGACGCGGCGCGCGCGCCCGGCGGTCCTCGGTTCCCCTTGGGCAAACCGCCCAACCGGACTAGACTCGTCCCCGTCCCGGGCCGTTCGACGCCCAGCACTCCAGCGAGACCCGCAGCGCATGAAATCCCACGTCGTCGGTGCCCTGATCCTGATCGTCATCGGCACCTTGTTCCTGCTCAACAATCTGGGCTTCACCAACCTCAGCCTGACCAAGGTGCTGGTCACCTATTGGCCGGCGATCCTGATCGCGGTCGGCCTGGGCCTGCTGTTCAAGCGCAACTAATCCGATTCGGCCCATGCCCGCCCGCATCGACTTCAATTGCGATATCGGCGAAGGCTGCGGCGACGACGCCGCGATCGTGCCTTATGTGAGTTCGGCCAACATCGCCTGCGGCGGCCATGCCGGCGATGAGGCCACCATGCGCGCCACCTTGCGCCTGTGCCGCCAGCACGGCGTCGCCGCCGGCGCTCATCCGGGTTACGACGATCCGGAGCATTTCGGCCGCCGCACCCTGCCGCTGAGCCGCGACGAAATCGCCATGCTGATGCTGAGCCAGCTCGCCCGGCTGGCGTCGATCGCCGACGACGAAGGCGTGCGCCTGACCCACGTCAAGCCGCACGGCGCCTTGTACAACCTCGCCGCCGACGATCGCATCGTCGCCCAGGCCATCGTCGGCGCCGTCGCCGCTTTCGATCCGCATCTGATCGTCTACGGCCTGGCGCAATCGCAACTCACCGACGCCGCCGAACAGGCCGGGCTGCGCGCCGCGCACGAAGTGTTCGCCGAACGCGGCTATGCCGGCAACGGCCGCCTGCTGCCGCGCGGCCAGCCCGGCGCGGTGATCGAATCGCTGGACGCGTCGATCCGGCAAGTGCGCGATCTGGTGCTGCGCGGCGAAGTCGAGGTCGCCGGCGGCGGCCGCATCGCGCTGCGCGCCGACACCCTGTGCCTGCACGGCGACCGCGACGATGCGGCGGCGTTCGCGCGCGCCGTGCGCGAGGCGCTGCACGCCGACGGCATCGAGGTCGCCGCGCTGTGACCGCGGCGCGCGCCGGCCCCGCCCGCGCGTCCGCCGGCATCCGCTTCGCTCCACTCGCCCCTGCATTTCGCTACGAGGACGCGGCATGAACTATTGGCCCTTGATCGGCGTCGCCGCGGTCGTGCTCGGCTTCGTGCTGCGGCTCAATCCGGCCCTGGTGGTGGTCGTCGCCGGCTTCATCACCGGACTGGCCGCGCAGTTGTCG
The DNA here is from genome assembly GCF_018612875.1 of Lysobacter sp. ISL-50. GTDB lineage: Bacteria > Pseudomonadota > Gammaproteobacteria > Xanthomonadales > Xanthomonadaceae > Lysobacter. Next base: position 70,254 of record NZ_JAGGRI010000033.1, read on the forward strand.
CCGCTGGACGTGCTCGAAGTGCTCGGCAAGGCCTACACCGAGAAACGCTTCCTGCTGCTGTTCCTGCTGACCTTGCCGGTGATCGGCCTGCTCGAACGCCACGGCCTGAAGGAACGCGCGCAGTTGTGGGTGGCCAAACTGCGCGGCGCGACCATGGGGCGTTTGCTGATCGCGTACCTGCTGATGCGCCAGCTCGCCTCGGCGGTCGGCCTGACCAGCCTGGGCGGGCATCCGCAGACCGTGCGCCCGCTGCTGGCGCCGATGGCCGAAGGCGCGGCGCAGACCCGCCACGGCGAGCTCAGCGACGAAGAACGCCAGCGCATCCGCGCGATGGCCGCCGGCACCGACAACGTCGGCCTGTTCTTCGGCGAGGACATCTTCATCGCCTTCGGCGCGGTGCTGCTGATCCAGAGTTTCTTCGCCGAACACGGGCTCGCGATGGACCCGCTGCAGATCGCGCTGTGGGGCATCCCGACCGCGATCTGCGCGTTCGCGATCCACGTAGTGCGAGTGCTGCGGTTCGAACGCAAGCTCGCGCGGCGCGTGGCGCAGGCGCAGCAGGCCGCGGCCGATCGGGCGCCGTCGCCATGATCACCCTGACCTTCGTCTACTGGCTGATGGGCGCCTACTTCGCCGCGCTGGCTTGGCGCGGCTTGCGCGATACGGCCAATCCGCGCCGCCATACCACCGCGCTGTTCTGGGGACTGATCGCCGCGCTGATGTTCCTGGCCGAGCATCTGCCAAACAAAGTCGTCGGCGCCTGCGTGGTGGTGCTGGCGGTGCTGGCCGGATTCGGCGGGCTCGGCAAGGGCCGCTACGCGGAAACCTCCGGCGAGGAAAAACACGCCGAGGCGCTGCGCCTGGGCAATAACCTGTTCTGGCCGGCGCTGCTGATTCCGGCGGTGACGCTGATCGGCGCGCTGGGCCTGAAGTTCGTCAAGATCGGCGGCACGCCGCTGCTGCAGAGCGCCAACGTGACCTTGATCGCGCTGGCCATCGCCTGCATCGTCGCCTTGTTCGCGGCGTGCCGGCTGACGCGGCAGACGCCGTGGAGCGGCGTGGAGCAATCGCGCCGGCTGGTCGATGCGATCGGCTGGGCCGCACTGTTGCCGCTGCTGCTGGCCGCGCTGGGCAGCGTGTTCGAGGCCGGCGGCGTCGGTCAGGCCGTGGCCGGCGTGGTACGCGCGGTGATTCCGGTGGAAAACGCCTTCGTCGTGGTCGTCGCCTACGCGCTCGGCATGGCCTTGTTCGCGGCGATCATGGGCAACGCCTTCGCCGCATTCCCGGTGATGACCGGCGGCATCGCCCTGCCCTTGCTGATCCAGCATCACCATGCCGACGCGGCATCGCTGGCGGCGATCGGCATGCTGTCGGGTTATTGCGGTTCGCTGATGACGCCGATGGCGGCCAATTACAATCTGGTGCCGGCGGCGCTGCTGGAGCTCAAGGACCCTTACGGCGTGATCCGCGCGCAGTGGCCCACCGGCGCGGTGCTGCTGGTCTGCAATGTGCTGCTGATGTACTGGATCGCCTTTCGATGAGTCCGCAACGCAAACATCAGGGCAGCGTGCTGTTGACCGGCTTCGCGCCGTTCGGCGGCGAGAGCGGCAATCCGAGTTGGGACGCGGTGAGTTCGCTCGACGGCGAAGTCGTCGCCGGCCATCGCATCGTCGCGCGCCGCCTGCCGGTCGCCTTCGACGATTCGCTGCGCGAGTTGAACAATCACATCGACGCCGCGCGGCCGGCGCTGGTGCTGTGCGTGGGCCTGGCTGGCGGGCGTTCGCGGCTGTCGATCGAGCGCGTCGCGATCAACCTGATCGATGCGCGCATCGCCGACAATCGCGGCGCGCAGCCGATCGATCGGCCGGTGATCGCCGGCGGCCCGGCCGCTTACTTCACCACGCTGCCGGTCAAGGCCATACTCGCCGCATTGGGCGAGGCCGGCATTCCGGCGGAGATTTCCCAGACCGCCGGCACCTACGTGTGCAATCAGGTGTTCTACGGCCTGATGCACGCCTTGAGCGAACGCGGCGATGCCGGCGTTCGAGGCGGCTTCATCCACATTCCGTATTCTCCCGCGCAAGCCGCGCATAACGCCGGCGCCGCGAGTCTGGCGATCGACACCGTCGCCCAGGGCTTGCGCGTTGCCGTGGAAACCGCGCTGGCGACAACGCTGGACCGCCGCATCGCCGGCGGCGCCGAACACTGATCGCGGCCCGCGGCCGCTTCCACGGAGTCCTCCCATGCAACGTCTGCTGCTCGCCGTTCTGCTCGCCGCCGCCGCGGCTTCGCCCGCTCACGCCGGCCTGTTCGACAAGAATCCGGACAAGGTCGCGCAGGAAGCGGTGACCCAGAATCTGCGCGCTGTGACCTTGTGGGTCGATGCGAGTTGGGGTTTCCGCAATCAGGGCGCGGCCAACGCGCTCAGCCGGGCGCATCAGGCGTTCACTACCCGTGGATACGACGTGGTCAGTGTGGAGCCGTATATCGAGAATGGGGATTTGCAGGGGTTCTTTGTGACGTATCAGAAGCCCTGAGCGGCAATCCGCCCGATCTGATTTCCAAAGCTCTATTCGACGTGGCTTAGCTTGGCTTTGGCTTTGGCTTGGCTTTGGCTTAGCTGTGGCAGTTGCCATGGCTTTTGCCGTTGCTGGGCGCCGCTTGTAACTCGCGAGACCAGGGACACCCGAAGGGCGGCGCACATGGACGTGCGCCGGGTGCCACCTTGGGCAGGATGCCCAATGTGGCACCTGCCTGCGTCGGCATCGC
>NZ_JAGGRI010000034.1 GCF_018612875.1 Lysobacter sp. ISL-50
GGCCTTGGTGGCGTTGGCGATAACGCCACCAAAGATCAAACGCTAAAAGCAGATCAAACGCGTAAAGCTTCCGCCATGAAGCGGCGGGTCACTTTCTTTGTCCGAAGCCACAAAGAAAGTAACCAAAGAAAGGGCTTTAGGCTGTTTCGAATCAAAAGCCACGAGTGCGATGCTTGCGCAGGCAGGTGCCACATTGGGCATCCTGCCCAAGGTGGCACCCGGCGCACGTCCTTGTGCGCCGCCCTCCGGGTGTCCTTCGGTCTCGCGAGTTACAGGCGGCGCCCGGCAACAACAACAGCAACAGCAACAACGATGGAGCAATGGCATCAAGGCGACAGCGTTAAAGCAAAAGCGGTGGAGCAACAGCAGCAAGGCAACGGCTGTAGGGCAACGGCTGCAGGGCAACAGCGGTTAGGCAATGACAGTGCGACACCAGCGCAACGGCAAAAAGCCGAGCCGAACCAAGAGCAATGGCGCGCCCGCTCCGGGCCAAAAAACCCGCCAGCCCACACCACTACACACCCATCACCCACCCAGCGCACAATTCCCGCATGACCGACCCCCGCAGCGCCCAAGCCGATGCCCTCATGGGCGAACTGCAACGCCAGGGCGCCGGGCGGTTGACGATCTTCCTCGGCGCCGCGCCCGGCGTCGGCAAGACCTACACCATGCTCGGCCGCGCCCGCGAACTGCAGCGCCGCGGCATCGACGTCGTCGTCGCCATCGTCGAAACCCACGGCCGCGCCGAAACCTCGGCCCTGGTCGAAGGCCTCGACGTGCTCCCACGCAAACGCCTGGACTATCAGGGCCGCACGCTCGAGGAAATGGACCTCGACGCCGTGCTCGCGCGCAAGCCCAAGGTCGCGCTGGTCGATGAACTCGCCCACCGCAACGCCCCCGGCAGCCGCCACGAACGGCGCTGGCAGGATGTGCTGGAACTGCTCGACGCCGGCATCGACGTCTACACCACCATCAACATCCAGCACCTGGAAAGCCTCAACGACGTCATCCACCGCATCACCGGCGTGCGCGTCAGCGAAACCGTGCCCGATGCGCTGTTCGACCGCCTGCGCGACATCGTCCTGGTCGATCTGCCGCCGCGCGAACTGATCGAGCGTCTGCAACAGGGCAAGGTCTACGTGCCCGAACAGGCCGCGCACGCGCTGCAGGCGTTCTTCTCGCCCTCGAACCTGACCGCGCTGCGCGAACTGGCGATGCAGACCGCCGCCGATCGCGTCGATAGCGACCTGCGCGAGGCCCAGACCGCGCGCGGCCTGCCCGGCGTGCCGCTGCGGCGCGCGGTGATGGTCGCCATCGACGGGCTCGGCCAGTCCGAATACCTGGTGCGGGTGGCGCGCCGCATCGCCGAACGCCGCGATTCGCCGTGGATCGTGGTCACCGTCCACACCGGCGGCGCGCCCGACGAGGCGCGCCAATCCGAACTCGACCGCGCCTTCGCCCTCGCCCGCCGGCTCGGCGGCGAGGCGGTGGTGCTGCACGGCAACAGCATCGTCGATGCCCTGCTCGATCACGGCGAACGCGCCGGCGTATCGACCATCGTGCTCGGCCGCACCCGCGAGCGGCCGCTCGCGCGCATGATCAATCGCACCCTGACCCAGCAGCTGATCCAGCGCGGCGCGCACTACGAACTGACCATCGTCAGCACGCCGGAAGCGCGCGCGAAGGCGCGGCGGTCGATGCGCGACAGCGGCGGACGCCTGCGCGGTCTGCTCAATCGCAGCGACGCGGCGCTGGCGGTGGTCGCCGCCACCCTCGCCACCGCCCTGGCCTGGGTCGCCGAGCGCTGGATCGGCCTGGGCGATCTGTCGCTGATCTTCATCGTCGCGGTGGTCGTGGTCGCCGCGCGCACGCGCATGACCGCGGCGGTGATCGCCTCGGTGCTGTGCTTTCTCGCGTACAACTTCTTCTTCATCGAGCCGCGCTTCACCCTGCTGATCGGCGCGCGCCAGGGCGTGGCCACGGTGATGCTGTTCCTGGCCGCGGCGCTGGTCGCCGGACGCTTGGCCTCGAAGTTGCGCATGCAGGTGCTGGCCTTGCGCGCGTCCAACGCGCACGCGACCGAGCTGCAAAGCCTCGGCCGCGAATTGTCCACCGCCGCCGACGTCGGCCAGGTCGTGCGCGCCGGGCGCAACGCGCTCAAGCGCTCGCTGGGCGTGGAAGCTTTCGTCTACATCGGCGACGCGCCGCTGCGCGGCGAGCAGTTGCCGGAGATGAACGACAAAGATCGCGCCGCCGCCGACTGGAGCCTGAAGCATCGCCAGCCCGCTGGCCGCTACACCGATACCTTGGCCGGATCGGATTGGTGGCTGTTGCCGTTGAAAGGCAGCAACGCCGACGCGCCGGCCGCGGGCGTGGTGGGACTGCGGTTCGCGCCGTCGTTGACGCGACTGGGCGCCGAGCAACGCCGGCTGGCCGAAGCGATGACCGACGACGTCGCCCAGGCGGTGCTGCGCACCCGCCTGGTCGCCGATCTGGAAGATTCGCGCGTCAGCGGCGAAACCGAACGCCTGCGCTCGGCGCTGCTGTCCTCGGTCTCGCACGATCTGCGCTCGCCGCTGGCTTCGATCATCGGTGCCGCCAGCAGCCTGGACAACTACGCCGAGGCGATGCCGCGCGAGGATCGCCATGCCTTGCTGGAAACCATCCGCATCGAAGGCGAACGGCTGGATCGCTACATCCAGAATCTGCTCGACATGACCCGGCTGGGCCACGGCGGGCTGGCGCTCAATCGCGACTGGATCGGCGTGGACGAGTTGATCGGCTCGGCGGTCACGCGCCTGCAGCGCTACGAACCCGGCGCGCGCTTCGAGGTGCGGCTGCAGCCCGAACTCGGCCCGATCTGGGTGCATCCGGCGCTGATCGAGCAAGCGCTGTTCAACGTGATCGAGAACGCGGTGAAGTTCTCCCCGCCCGACACGCCGGTGAGCATCGACGCGCGCCGGGTCGATAACGAGCCCGGCGCCCAGCCCGAGCAGGTGCTGCGCATCGACGTCAGCGATCGCGGCCCGGGCATTCCCGAGGACGAGCGCGCGCGCATCTTCGACATGTTCTACAGCGTCGAGCGCGGCGATCGCGGCCGCCAGGGCACCGGCCTGGGGCTGGCGATCTGCCAGGGCATGATCGGCGCGCACGGCGGCAACGTCGTCGCCCTCCCCGGCCAGCCCGATGCGCAGGGTCGCCGCGGCACCACGATCCGCATTACCCTGCCGCCTATCGAACCCGAGCCCGCCGCCGCGCCATGACCGAGGACCACGCTCCGCATTCGCACCCGCAGGCCGCGCCGCCCGCGCGCGTGCTGGTGATCGACGACGAGCCGCAGATCCGCAAGTTTCTCGACATCGCCCTGCGCGCCCAGGGTTATGCGGTCGAGCTGGCCGAGAACGGCAACGGCGGCCTGGAAACGCTGGCCACGCGCGGCGCCGACCTGGTGATCCTGGACCTGGGCCTGCCCGATCGCGACGGCCACGACGTGCTGCGCGAGCTGCGCCAGTGGTCGGGAGTGCCGGTGATCCTGTTGACCGTGCGTTCCAGCGAATCGGAAAAGGTCGCCGCGCTCGATGGCGGCGCCAACGACTACGTGACCAAGCCCTTCGGCGTGCAGGAGCTGATGGCGCGCGTGCGCGCCCTGCTGCGCGCGCACGGCCCGCAGGGCGAGACCCTGCCGGTGTTCGACGACGGCCATCTGCGCATCGACCTGGCGCGGCGCGAGGTGCATCTGCACGGCGAGCCGGTGGTGCTCGCGCGCAAGGAGTACGCGCTGCTGGCGATGCTGTTCCAGCACGCCGGACGCGTCGTCACTCAGCCGCAACTGCTGCGCGAGCTGTGGGGGCCGACGCATCAGGAGGACACGCATTACCTGCGCATCCTGGTCGGCAAGCTGCGCCACAAGCTCGGCGACGACGCCGCGGCGCCACGCTACATCGCCACCGAGCCGGGCGTGGGGCTGCGTTTCATCGAGACGCGCTGAAAGCGGGGTTCGACCGGCGCGTGCGGCGCACGCGCCTGGGCGGCCGCTTCAATTCACGATCGCGTATCGGCCGCTCAATCCGTGGCGCGCACGAGCGCGCCGAGCGTTCGTGCGCGACTACATGCTTTACGCGGCCTTGGCGCGGAATTGCGCGTACAGCGTCGGCGGCGGCGCATCGAAGTACTTGAGCAAGGCCGGGCACAGCCAGCCTTCCATGCCGATCGATTCGCTGCGATACCAGTTGCCGCTGAGGTCGGCGCGCTGCCAGTCCAGTTGCAACTGATAGCCCGGAAACGGGTGGGTCGAGAACAGCAGGGTGAAGCCGTTCTGGGCGCCGTCGATGCCGGCGACCATGTGATCGATGATCGTGTCGGCGCCGGAGACGAACGGCTCCTCGCGCAGTCCGACCGCGAGGTCGTCGAACACCCACATGCCGTGGGTTTTGTACGGATGAATCGCGACGATGGCGTTCATGGCGAGATCCTTTGGCCAGAAAGGCCGGGACTATGTTGGCAAGCGCGTGCGCAAGGCATCGGTTCGGGCCGGTGGCGCGTGCGCCGGATGAACCCGGAGATTGGAGCCGGCGTATTCGCGCAGCGGCCGCGACGGCATCCGGAACTCGACACCTGCGCCGTGCGTCGTTGACCGATGCGCTTTGCATTCGAGCGAACGCCGATACACACCATCGGATCGGCCACTTCGCGCCGCGCGAACAAGACAAACAAAACACGCAAAGAAAAAGCCGGCAATCTTTCGATTGCCGGCTTTCTTTGTAGTGGCGCGCCCGGAAGGATTCGAACCTCCGACCCCCAAGTTCGTAGCCTGGTGCTCTATCCAGCTGAGCTACGGGCGCCTAGTTGGAAAATTATGACGATTAATCAGCGCATCGTCAACATTTTTCAAACTCTTTTTTGCTGATCATCGATACCGCCAAACCGACAATCAGCAAAGAAAAGCCGCCATTGGCGGCTTCCATTTGTAACTGGCGGAGAGTGAGGGATTCGAACCCTCGATAGAGCTTTTGACCCTATACTCCCTTAGCAGGGGAGCCCCTTCAGCCTCTCGGGCAACTCTCCGCATCTATTGAAGCAATGCGGGCGGGAAGCATAACGGCTCACCCGTTTTACGGCAACGCTTGCGACAAACTTTTTTTATCAGCCGCCGGCGTTTTTGCCAGAATCGTCCGACGCGTCCTCGCCTCGCTGGATGCGCTGATAAATCTCCTCGCGATGGACCGCGACATCTTTCGGTGCGGTAATACCGATACGCACCTGGTTCCCCTTGACGCCGAGCACGGTGACGGTCACCGAGTCGCCAATCATCAGGGTTTCGCCGACGCGACGCGTCAGGATCAGCATTGAAAACCTCCTCGAGCCGGGACCGTAGTACCGGCGTTGGCATTCTTTTCCATCAGGAAGAATGCTTCAATTTGTACACAAACGTGAACCATCTTAGCGACCGGTCAAACTAGGTCGCAAGCGATAGAGGTCACTGTTCGCCATTCAGACAAGCTTACTCTCAACCCAGTGCGCAACGCCCGCCAGAGCCTGGATCAGGGCCGGGCCGTCATCGCCTCCGCCCTGCGCCATATCCGGACGGCCGCCGCCTTTACCGTTGATCTGACTGGCCACGTGAGCGAGGAGTTCCCCCGCCTTGACCTTGCCAGCCGCGCTTCCGTTCACTCCAGCGACCAAGGCCGCCTTACCGTCGCTGGCGCCCGCCAGCACGATCACCGCGTCGCCAAGCTGCTGCTTGAGGCTGTCCACCGCCTCGCGCAACGCCTTGGCGTCAAACCCTTCCAGCCGGGTCGCTATCAGCTTGACCGCGCCGATCTGGGCCGCCGAGGCGACCAGGTCGGAGGCGGCGCCGGAAGCGGCCTTGGCTTTAATCGATTCCAACTCGCGTTCGAGCTTCTTCTGCCGGTCCAGCAGCGCGCGCAGCTTGTCGGCCACATCGCCGGCGTTGCCGCCGAGAAGGCGCGCGGCCTGCTCCAGGCGCTGCTCCTCTTCGGCCACATAGTCCAGCGCGCCCTGTCCGGTCAGCGCCTCGATCCGGCGCACGCCGGCCTGGACGCCGCTCTCGGCCACGATCTTGAACAGGCCGATGTCGCCGGTGCGTGACACGTGGGTGCCGCCGCACAGTTCGGTCGAGGCCTCGCCCATGCGCAGCACGCGCACGCGGTCGCCGTACTTCTCGCCGAACAGCGCCATGGCGCCGAAGTCGATGGCTTCCTGCATGCCCATCTGGTGGACTTCGGCTTGGTAGTTACGGCGCACGTCGCTGTTGACCTGGCGCTCGATCTGGGCGAGCTCGGCGTCGGTCAGCGGGTTGAAGTGCGAGAAGTCGAAACGCAGGCGGTCCGGAGCGACCAGCGAGCCCTTCTGGGTCACGTGGTCGCCGAGCAGGCGGCGCAGGGCCGCGTGCAGCAGGTGGGTCGCCGAATGGTTGAGCACGATCGCCGAGCGGCGGGCTTCGTCCACGGCGCCCAGGACGCGGTCGCCGCGCTTGAGGCTGCCGGCGGTGAGCGTGCCGATGTGGCCGTGGAACTGGCCGGCGAACTTCTGCGTATCGCCGACCACGAAACGGGTGCCGGCTTCGTCGAGCTCGCCGGTGTCGCCGACCTGACCGCCGCTTTCGGCGTAGAACGGGGTGCGGTCGAGGATGACCACGCCTTCGTCGCCGGCGTCGAGCTGTTCGACCGGCGCGCCGTCGCGCAGCAGCGCCACGACTTGCAGGCCGCCTTCGGTGAGGTGGTCGTAGCCGAGGAATTCGGTCGGCGCCAGCTGCGCGGCCAGTTCGGCCGGCATCGTGGTCGCGTTGCCGAACTTGCCGGCCTTGCGCGCGATGATGCGCTGCTTTTCCATTTCGACTTCGAAGCCGGCCATGTCCACCGACAGGCCGCGCTCGCGGGCGATGTCGGCGGTCAGGTCGGCCGGGAAGCCGTAGGTGTCGTAGAGCTTGAACGCGTCGGTGCCGGCGATGGCGCCGTGCGAGCGCGTCGCGATCTCGTCGAAGATGCGCATGCCCGAATCCAGCGTCGCGGCGAAGCGCTCTTCCTCGGCGGCCAGCGCGGCTTCGACGAATTCGCGCTTGGCGGCCAGCTCCGGATAAGCGTCGCCCATCACTTCGACCAGCGCCTTGACCAGCTTGTGGAAGAACGGGCCCTTCTGGCCGAGCATCCAGCCATGGCGCAGCGCGCGGCGGATGATCCGGCGCAGCACGTAGCCGCGGCCGTCGTTGGACGGCAGCACGCCGTCCACGATCAGGAACGAACACGCGCGGATGTGATCGGCGATAACGCGCAGCGATTTGTTTTCCAGATCGGCGGTGCCGGTGGCCTTGGCCGCGGCCGCGATCAGATGGCGGAACAGGTCGATCTCGTAGTTGCCGTGCACGCCCTGCAGCACCGCCGCCAGACGTTCCAGGCCCATGCCGGTGTCCACGCACGGCGCCGGCAACGGCAGCAGCGTGCCGTTGGGCTGGCGGTCGAACTGCATGAACACCAGGTTCCAGATTTCGATGAAGCGATCGCCGTCCTCGTCGGGCGAACCCGGCGGGCCGCCGGCGATGTGCGCGCCGTGGTCGTAGAAGATTTCCGTGCACGGGCCGCAGGGGCCGGTGTCGGCCATCTGCCAGAAATTGTCCGACGCGAACGGCGCGCCCTTGTTGTCGCCGATGCGCACGATGCGTTCGGCCGGCACGCCGATCTTCTTGTTCCAAAGATCGAAGGCTTCGTCGTCGGTGTGGTAGACCGTGACCAGCAGGCGTTCGGCCGGAAGGCCCCACACCTGGGTCAGCAGTTCCCAGGCCCAGGTGATGGCGTCGTCCTTGAAGTAATCGCCGAAGGACCAGTTGCCGAGCATTTCGAAGAAGGTGTGGTGACGCGCGGTATAGCCGACCTGATCGAGGTCGTTGTGCTTGCCGCCGGCACGCAGGCAGCGCTGCACGTCGGCCGCGCGCACGTAGCCCGGCTTCTCGCTGCCGAGGAATACGTTCTTGAATTGCACCATGCCCGAGTTGGTGAACAACAAGGTCGGGTCGTTAGCCGGCACCAACGGTGCCGACGGCACGATGGTGTGGCCCTTGCCCCGAAAAAACTCGAGGAAATCGCTGCGGATTTCAGTGGTGGTCTTCATGCCTGGGAGATAGTCGCCTGGTCGGGAGCGGACCGCTCGACCGAACCCATGCCACCACGATGGGGGCATCGACTGGAACAGGCAACCCGGGAACCCGAAAGCCGCGTAGCCTAGCAGGCCCGGGGACTTTATGCGCAAGGCTACGCGGCAAATATGCCCAGCCGTTCAGTCCTCGGCGCAGGAACGACTGGCATTACGCACGGTTTCGCCGTCGAAGCCGCGCCGTATCAGCAGATCCGCGGCCTTTCGGCGCAATGCCGGGTCCAGAAAATAGCCCTCGCCGTAGCGCCTGCGGGCCAATTCGCGGGCATTGTCGAGCCAATCGCCTTCGTAGTTCTGCAGCGCCTCGGTGACGATCTGACTGTCCAGACCGTGCATGGCCAGCTCGGCGCGAATATGCACCGGGCCGTAGCCGTTGCCGGCGCGGCTGCGAATCATGCTCTCGGCGAAGCGGGCGTCGTTCTGCCAGCCGGCATCAGCGAGCCGATCGACGGCCGCTACGACCTCCTCGCGATCGAGCCCGCGCGAGGTCAGTTTCCGGGTCAGTTCCTTGCGCGAATGCTCGCGCCGGGTCAGCAGGCCCAAGGCGCGCTGGGTCGCAGTCTGCTCGCGCGCCCCCCGCCGGCGCGAACCGCGGGAGGAGTCGCTTAGACTTTCGTCGAATAACGGGGTGTAGTCGTTGTCGAAAGCAGCCTCGGCGTCGGAATCCGGGCCGGGTTGCGGCTCGGGCGCAGCCGGTCCGCCGGCGTTTGTCGGCCCCTCGCCCGCTCCTGTTGGTCTCGGCGATTCATCTTCGGCATCGCGGGAGCCCGGCCGGTGCGGCCAAGTAGCCGGCCACCTCGGTCGCGCCGTGGCGTCCCGCCCTGAAGATGCGTGGCTTCGTTTGGGCTCGTCTTCTGACTCGTTCACCTCCGAGCCGTACCCGGGCCGCTTCGGGCGGTTTCGGCGCTGGCCGAAGCCGCCGCCGCCCAGGCCGGAGCGACGCGGCCTGCGCCCGGCTTCCGCCTCGAACGCTGACGATGTTTCATCGTCTTCGGTTCCGGCGCCGGCAGCTGTGCCGGCCTCGGCCTCGTCGGATCGGGCCGCCCGACTCGCGCGGCTGCCCGGGTCGCCGTCGCGGCCGGCTTCATCGCGAAGCGAAGCCGCCGCCTTGACGTTGCTTTCGATCGCACGCATCCGCGCGCGCAATTCATCGAGATACGCACCGCTACGGCCGGGCGAGGGCTCATCGCCCTGCCCGGCCGTGCCGTCGGCGCCACCACCATGGCGCCGTCCGTCATCCCGATCGGAACTCATCTGACCGTGCCGGCGAGGATCAGTCCTCGGCGGCCTCTTCGCGCGGTGCGTCGTTGGGGACGAACTTCTCGCGCAGTTGCGCTTCCAGGCGCGTGGCGACCTCGGGGTTTTCCTTGAGGTACTGGCGCGCGTTTTCCTTACCCTGGCCGATGCGCTCATCGCCGCAGCTGTACCAGGCGCCGGACTTCTCGACCAGCTTGGCTTCCACGCCCATGTCGATCAGCTCGCCTTCGCGCGAGATGCCTTCGCCGTAGAGGATTTCCGTGACGACCTGCTTGAACGGCGGGGCGAGCTTGTTCTTGACGACCTTGATCTTGGTCTGGTTGCCGATGATCTCGTCGCCCTTCTTGATCGCGCCGATGCGGCGGATGTCCAGGCGCACCGAGGCGTAGAACTTCAGAGCGTTGCCGCCGGTGGTCACTTCCGGGCTCTGGCCCGGCATCATCACGCCGATCTTCATGCGCAGCTGGTTGATGAAGACCACCAGGGTGCCGGAGCGCTTGATGTTGCCGGTCAGCTTGCGCAGCGCCTGGCTCATCAGACGGGCCTGCAGGCCGGGCAGCTGGTCGCCCATTTCGCCTTCGATTTCGGCCTTGGGGGTCAGCGCGGCGACCGAGTCGATGACGACGATATCGACCGCGGCCGAACGCACCAGCATGTCGGCGATTTCCAGCGCCTGCTCGCCGGTGTCGGGCTGCGACAGCAGCAGATCATCGACGTTGACGCCGAGCTTGGCGGCGTAGATGGGATCGAGCGCGTGTTCGGCGTCGATGAACGCGGCGGTGCCGCCGTTCTTCTGGCACTGGGCGATGGCCTGCAGGGTCAGCGTGGTCTTGCCGGAGGATTCCGGGCCGTAGATCTCGACCACGCGCCCCTTGGGCAGGCCGCCGATACCCAGCGCGATGTCGAGCATCAGCGAGCCGGTGCCGATGACCTCGGTGGCTTCGACCGCGCGGTCGCCCATGCGCATCACCGAGCCCTTGCCGAATTGCTTTTCGATCTGGCCCAGGGCGGCCGCAAGCGCGCGCTTTTTGTTCTCGTCCATCGCTGTATTCCTTAAGTCTGTCGTGGTGAGGGGAAGTTAGAGGACGCGCATCGCAGAGACTGAGACCGTCGCGCCTGGACCTAAATTATCGCCCGCCACCGTGGCGGTAAGCCGGGGCACGGCCTGCGCGGGGGTCGGATTTTTCCTCGAAATCGAGGCGGAAATCGACTCATCCAGGCCTTGCAATGCCGCTTGCGCGGCGTGTACGGGCGCGCAGGCGCGCACCGAGCCGTAACGATCGACGTTGGCCTTTGCGCGCCCCATGATTCAGCGATTGGGCCGGACCAGGCCGCAGTACAGGCCTTCGATCGCGAAGTCCTGATCGGGCTGCACCTCGATCGGCGCGTAATCGGGATTGCGCGGCAGAAGACGGATGCGGTCCTTGCCGATCTTGAGCAGCTTGACGGTGATTTCATCGTCGATGCGCGCGACCACGATCTGGCCCGAGCGCGCGTCGTGGGTGCGGTGCACGCCGATCAGGTCGCCGTCGAAGATGCCCTCGTCGCGCATCGAGTCGCCCTTGACCTTGAGCAGGTAGTCCGGCGACGGGAAGAACATGTTGCGGTCGAGCAGCACGTAGTTGTCCGGCTCGACGCCGGCGCCCGAGCCGATCGGCGAACCGGCGGCGACCCGGCCCAGCACCGGCAGGCGGATCGCTTCCTCGTCGTTGGCCGAGACCAGGCCGAGCTCGCGCTGCGCCTGCTGCGGCGGCTGCAGGACGCGGATGCCGCGGGCCCGGCCGGGGGTGCGCTCGATCGCGCCGGCCGCCTCGAGTGCGTCGAGGTGGTACTGCGCGGCGCGCACGCCCTTGAAGCCCAGGGCCTTGGCGATCTCGGTCTGGGACGGCGGGATGCCCTCGGCATCGATCCGTTCCGCGATCAGCGCGAGGATGGCTTGCTGGGTGTCGGTCAGATTCATGGTTAGTAGTATTACTACTAACGACCCGTGACGGCAAGGCCGTTGAGGCGGAAATTTATTTGACATAGTCAAACAGTTATCCGAATCTGCGGCTCTGCCCTATCGAGACGCCGCCATGGCCAGCGATATCGAAACCGCCGAAGTGGACGCCATCCGTGCCTTCAACCGGTTCTACACCCGGCGTATCGGCGTGCTGCACGAGGACTTGCTGGACAGCCGCTTTCCGCTGACCCAGGCGCGGGTGTTGTTCGAACTGGCCCAGCGCGAACCGGTCGCGGCGCGCGACATCGGCGACACGCTGGGCCTGGACCCGGGTTATCTGAGCCGAATCCTGCAGACCTTCGCCGACGCCGGCCTGGTCGAGAAAACCCGCTCCGAGCTCGACGCGCGCAGCTTCGTGCTGACCCTGTCGGCCAAGGGCCGCGAGGCCTTCGCCCTGCTCGACCGCAGTTCGCACGAGGCCACCGCGGCGATGCTGGCGGCGTTGTCGCCGCTAGAGCGCGACCGCCTGCTGCGCGCGATCGGAGAAGCCGAACTCGCGCTGTCGCCGCAGACGCTGCCGGCGACGCAGCGGGTGCGGATCCGCACGCACCGGATCGGCGACATCGGCTGGGCGATCGAACGCCACGGCCGCCTGTACGCGGACGAATACGGTTGGAACGGCGATTTCGAAGCGCTGGTGGCGGGCCTGTTCGCGCGCTTCGCCGCAGCGCACGATCCCGAGCGCGAGCGCTGCTGGATCGCCGAGCTGGACGGCGAACGCATCGGCTGCGTGTTCGTGGTGCGCAACGAGGACGATGCCGATACCGCGCAACTGCGCTGCCTGTTGGTCGATCCGCGCGCGCGCGGACTCGGTGTCGGTCGCAGGCTGGTGCAGACCTGCATCGAATTCGCCCGCGCGGCCGGCTACCGGCGCATGCTGCTGTGGACCAACGATCTGTTGACCTCGGCGCGGCGGATTTACGAAGACTGCGGCTTCAAGCTGATCGAGGAAGAGCGCCACCACAGCTTCGGCCACGATCTGGTCGGGCAGGTGTGGACGCGCGAGCTGGATTGATCGCGGCGCGCGCTTTCGAGGCGCGCCGAATCTCGCGGGCGGGCTCAGGCGGCCAGCGCCTGCATGCCCATCAAGGCCGCGGCCACGGTCTGGCGGCGCACCGCCTCGCGATCGCCGTCGAAGTGGAAAACTTCCGCGCGCGGATAGCCGCCGCGGCGCTTCCAGGCGATCCAGACCGTGCCGACCGGCTTGTCCTCGGTGCCGCCGCCGGGTCCGGCGATGCCGGTCACCGCGACGCCGATGGTCGCGCCGGTATTGGCCAGGGCGCCGGAGACCATTTCGATCACGGTCTCGCGGCTGACCGCGCCGAACTGTTCCAGCGTCTGCGGCCGCACGCTGAGCAGGGCCTGCTTGGCCTCGTAGCTGTACGCGACCAGCCCGCACTCGAACCAGGCCGAGGAACCGGCGATATCGGTCAGGGTCTTGGCGATCCAGCCGCCGGTGCAGCTTTCGGCGGTGACCAGCATGTGGTGATTGAGGCGGGCGTCCTCGCCGATCTGCTGGGCGAGGCGCTGCAAGGCGATGTCGGAGGCGTCTACGGTCATGGCGCCCACTATAACGGGCGAAGGCGGCGCGGCTTTGCTGAGTGAGCGGATGCGCTTGCGAGCCACGGGCTCGCGCATCCGCGAACGCCAGGGCGGCCAGCCCTGGCCGGGTCGCCAACCAATCGGGAGCGATGCCGCCTGACTTCAGACGACCGCGTCTCCACCCGAAAGCTTCGTCGCGACAAAGCCCTGGACCCCCGCCTTCGCGGGGATGACGAGCGTGGACCTGCGCCACCCCTGCCGCGCCCGACGAAACTCCGCGAAGGATTCGCCTGCCCCGCTCCCGCCATGCCGCATGCGCGGCGGCGGGAGCATCGCCGGTCCCCAAGCCTCAGTACATCACCCGGAAGGTCATGCCATAAGTACGCGGCGCACCGAGGAAGGCATTCCACGAACCGGTCTGCAGCGGCGCATCGAAGCCGACTTGCTTGTATTCCTCGTCGAACAGATTCATCGCCCAGGCCTCGATCATCCAACGCCGGTTCTTGGCGCCGAAGCCCAGACGCGCGTTGACCACGGTGTAAGCGTCCTGCGACTTCTCCGGGTCGAGATCGGAACCGGTGTTGTAGTCGGAGGAATACTTCGCGCCGATGTTGAAGCGGCCGATCAGGTCGGAACCGAAATCCCACTGATACGTCACCGATGCCGAGGCCGACCACAACGGCGCGAAGCTCGCGCGCGCGCCGGGCAGCTTGGCCAGGTCGGCGTCGGGCAAGGGATCGTCGCCGTACTTGGTGTCGGCGTACATCACGCCGCCCTGCAGCATCAGGCCCTTGAGGCCGGTCTGCCAGAGGATTTCGGTGTCGATGCCCTGCGACACCACTTCCGGAATCGAACGCACCACGAAGCTGGTGCCGAGGAAGCTGTTGAGCTGGAAGTCGGTGTAGGTCTGGTGGAACAAGGTCGCGTTGAGCAACAGGTTGCCGCCGGCCCAGGTGGTCTTGGCGCCCACCTCATAGCTATCGACGAACTCGCCCGGGAACGAGGTGTCGTTGACCGGGGCGATGCCGGCGGTGCCCGCCGACAGGCCGTTGGAGGACTGCACGCGATCGAGATTGAAACCGCCGGCCTTGTAGCCGCGCGCGGCCGAGGCGTAGCCCATCACGTGCTCGTTCCAGCGGTACGCGGCCTTGAGCGTGCCCGACCATTCCTTCTCGTCGCGTTCCTGATTGGTCACCCGGCCGTTGTGCAAGGTGTTGGCCCACGGCAGGCACATGAAGCCGACCACCTGCGGCACCAGCGCACCGAGCGCGGCGACCGGCACGCCGCGCGCGGCCAGCGCCTGGCCGACCCGCGCCGGGTTCGACAGCGCCGCGCCGCAGCCCAGGCCGCCGTTGGGATTGCTGTAGACCGAGTCGAGTTCCTTGTTTTCCTTGGTGTAGCGCAGGCCCACGGTGATATCGAGCTGATCGGTCGCGTGCCAGGTGTTGTTCGTGAACAAGGCCACGCTCTTGCTGTTCTGCTGATAACGGTCGAGCGCGCCGAGGCCGCCGAAGCTGCTGCCGAACGGACGCCCCGCCGCCTGCGACAGGAAGGTCGCGGCGTTGGCGGTGTTGACCATGCCGGCCGGGAAACGCGCGGCGATCTGGCTCAGCACGGCGGTGGACAGATACGGCTCGTAGTGCGCGCCCAGGCTGTAGGAGTCGTTGCGCTCGAGGTCTTCGTCGGCATAGAACAGCCCGACCATCCAGTCGAGCTTGTTGGTCGCGCCGGTCAGGCGGAATTCCTGGCTGAACTGCTTGAAGCCGGTGAACGATTCGTCCGGATCGGCGTCGCGGTAGATCATGTCGGCGGTGGTGAAATCGAAGTCCAGGCCGTTGATCGCCTGCCAATCGCGCGAGGCGGTGATCGAGGTCAGGGTGGCGCCGCCGAACCACGGCGTGATCCAGTTGACTTCGGCGGAAACGCCCTTGTCCTTGATGTCCTGCGTGGTCGGGCGGTTGCTCCAGGCGCGGCGCGCGAACGGGTCGGCCACCGGCGCCACGCCGATGCCGCCGACCAGGCCGTTGACGATCGCCGAAGTCGGCCCGCGCACCGTGGTCAGGCCGACGCAGCAGTTTTCTTCGCGGCTGGTGAAATCCGCGATCAGGTTGATGTCGAGGTTCTCGGTCGGCTCCAGCAACAACTGGCCGCGCAAGGTGTGGAAGTTCTGGTCGCCGTCCTCGCGCTCGCCGCGCGGGCCGCGGCCGACTTCGACATCGGTGAAGCCGTCGCGCTTGCGCTTGGCGCCGTAGATGCGGAACGCGGCGTTCTCGCCGATCGTGGTGTTGAGCGAACCGGCCGCGCCGAGCGCGCCGTAGTTGCCGATGGTGAGTTCGCCCTCGACCGTGGTGTCGTAGCTCGGGCGGCGGGTGATCACGTTGATCACGCCGGCCGAAGTGTTCTTGCCGAACACCGTACCCTGCGGGCCCTTGAGCACTTCGATGCGCTCGATCTCGCCCAGGTCGCCGAAGCCCACGCCGTTGCGCGGGCGGTACACGCCGTCGATGACCACGCCGACGGAGGATTCCAGACCGGCGTTGTCGCCGACCGTGCCGATGCCGCGGATGCGCGCCACCGTCTGCACTTCGCTCTGGGTGCTGCTGACGGTCAGGCCCGGCACCAGCAGTTGCACGTCCTTGACGTCGCGCACGCCGGTGTCGCGCAGCAGTTGCTCGGGCAAGGCGGTGATCGAGATCGGCACGTCCTGCATCGCCTCCTCGCGTTTTTGCGCGGTGACGGTCAGACCGGCGAGCGTCTTGGCTTCCTCTTCCTGCGGCGGCGCGGCGGCTTGTTGCGCCTGCGCCTGCGAAGCGAATGCGGCCAAGCCGAACGCGATGGCCAAGGACAAGGACTTGCGACCCGGCGAGCGAGCGATCATCTGGTATTCCCCCATGTGAAAACGTTTCGTCGAAAACGTTCGGACTTCGATGTCTGCGATGCGATGACGGTGATGCGGCCTGCCTGTGTCCGGTTCCCATCCGGCACGCGCCGCGCCAGGCGTCCAGGTCGCATACGCAATCCACGCGCGATGCGGCCTTGATGTGCGAGGCGGGTATCGAATGTGCGTCCGGAAATTAGCATGACGACGGCACACGTCATGCGGCGTCGCAACACCTTTGTGTCGGCAAGTAATTGCGCTGGCGAATTCGGCGGGATAAACGAACGAACGTTCGGGTTTTAGCTGCCTGTAGGCAGCATCGATCGAAGCGGCGCGAGTTCGCTTGTTCGTATAGGCAACGAGGTCTATTCGTGATGATCGCGAGCGCGCAATCGCGAGCCATCGGATCGGGCCGCCAGTCAAGCTACGTGAACGACAGAAGCGTCGAACAGCCTCTCTCCCGCTTGCCACCCAAGGCGACTTCCCTCGGGAAGAGGGCTGGGGTGAGGGAGAGGGAGAAGACGCGGTTTCGTCAGCGACTCTTTCAGCCGCCCCACCCAATCCCGAACCAGAGTCGATTTCCCGAACAGACTCTCCACCAGATTGATCGCCACCAACGCAGTGCCGTTATCGCGATCCAGGATCGAATCGAGCTCGACGATGTCCAGCGACCCCGCCCGCTCTCGACGATCATCTCCATCGCCAACTACGCCTCGCGATAGTTGGGCCCGCCCGCGACCACGGTGCCGACGCCCGGCGCGATGCCGGGATCAAGGAAGTCCGCCGCCATCGCATGCCTGCGTCCGCCGATGTCCACGGGACGTCGATCGCGCAGTGTCGGACCCAGCGCGCATCCACCCGCGCACATCGCCACCTTGGCCCGCGACTCGTCCCCGCATCCGCGGCGTTCGTCCCGCAAAAACACAAACTCGCAACAGCGGCCCTCGCATTCGCGCGGCAGTGTTGCTAGGGTTACTACTAGCTGGCGCCACACGCTGCAGTATCGTGACAATGCCGCGCAGCGTGACCGGGTTAACGCCAGACGGACCAAGGCGGACCGGTGCGGCTTGCCGACAGCAACACATAACGATTAGCGCCTAAGTGCGCATCGCCGCCCAGCGCGGCAGTTTGACTCGGGACTCCATGAAAACGACCCTCGGCGTAGCGCTTACGCCTCCGTCTGCGGCTGCGTTGATCGCGGGAGCGTGCGTGCTCGCGGCCGCGTTCATGCCCTCGTGCCAGGTGCGCGGCCCGGGCGCGGCCGAGCCTCCGCAACTCACCGCCGTGGCCGACTTCGATGCGGCCGCGGCAGCAAAGCCTGCCGAATGCGCGACGCCGCAAGCCAAGCGCGCCGACAAACCGGCGCCGACGCCGGCGCTCGCGCGGCCGGCGCCGCGGCCGGAATCGAGCAACAACACGCGCAGCCGCTGACCCGCGGCGGCGCCCCGCTCAGCCCGCCGGCGCCCGCGCCAGCTTGCTGTGGCGGATGCCGTAGCCGAAATAGACCGCGCAGCCGATCAGCAGCCAGATCGCGAAGCGCTCGAAGGTGATGTACGGCAGGCCCGAGATCAGCCACAACGAGAACCCGATGCCGATCAGCGGCACCAGCGGCGACCACGGCGTGCGGAACGGCCGCGGCAGTTCCGGCGCGCGGTAGCGCAGCACCAGCACCGCGCTGCAGATCACCACGAACGCGCACAACACCCCGATGTTGACCAGCTTGGCCAGTTCTTCCAGCGAGAACAGCCCGGCCGCGACCGCCGCGACCGCGCCGATCAGCCAGGTCGTGCGCCACGGCGTGCGCCAACGCGGATGCGCCTGCCCGAACCAGGCCGGCAGCAGGCCGTCGCGCGCGAGCGCGAACCAGATCCGCGCGCCCGCCAGCAGATTGGCGAAGATGACGCTGGTGATGCCGCAGATCGACGCCAGCGAGATCGCGACCATGACCTTGGGCAGGCCGATCGCGGCGAACGCGTTCGCGACCGGCGCGTCGTTGCCCAGCGTGGTATACGAGACGATCCCGGTCAGCACCAGGCAGATGCCGACGTACAAGGTCATCGCGATCGCCAGCGACAGCACCACCGCGCGCGGCAGATCGCGTTGCGGGTCGATCGCTTCCTCGGCCGCGGTGGTCATCATTTCGTAACCGAACACGGCGAAGAACACGATCGAGGCGCCGGCCACCACGCCGCCGACGCCGAACGGCATGAACGGCTGCCAGCGCGCGGGATCGACGTAGGCCACGCCGGCCACGATGATCAGCACGGCCGCGCCGATCTTGATCGCCACCACCACGGTGTTGAAGCGCGCGCCCCATTCGGTCTGGAACGCCAGCAGCGCGGTGATCGCCAGCGACACGAACACCGCCGGCACATTCACTACCTGCCCGGTCTTGCCGCCGAACCAGCCGCCCTGCGCCCACAGCGGCAGGTTCACGCCGGCGGCGTCGAGCAAGGCCTGCACGTAGCCGGACCAGCCCACCGCCACCACCGCGGCGATCAAGGCGAACTCCAGCAACAGATCCCAGCCGATCAGCCAGCCGGCGAATTCGCCCAGCACCGCATAGCCGTAGGTGTAGGCGCTGCCCGACACCGGGATCAGCCCGGCGAACTCGGCGTAGCACAGCGCCGCCGCTGCGCTGGCGATGCCGGCCAGGACGAACGACAGCACCACCGCCGGCCCGGCGGTTCCGGCCGCGACCGTGCCGGTCAATACGAAGATGCCCACGCCGATGATCCCGCCCAGGCCGATCGCGGTGAGATGCCACAGGCCCAACACCCGCCTCAATTCGCCGCGCGTCATTGCTTCGGCCTGCAACAGCTCTACCGACTTGCGTCGGCTCATGCGCGCGACAAGGCTCATTGCGTCTCCCGCTGTGGTGGCGGCCGTCGCCCCCGCGACGCGCCTGCCGGCCCCGAATGCTGGCACCGGCCGGCGAACGCGGAATAGCGACGGTTCCCCTGCTGGGGCGCGGAAGTCCGCACAAAGGCGGCGCAGATGCCGGCGATGCAGGACGGTTTTTGTGGAACGGCCTCTGCGCCCGGTAAGCACTACCCTTGCGCCGGCCTTGCCTGTTCCTGGAAGGATGCGATCACAGATACCGTAGCCAGGCCCAGTCACGACGTCGTGCTTTCAGTCTGGCAAACGCCTGCGTGGGCAGCCACAGCGCCAGCGCGACAACGGCGGTAATGCCCCACACGGCGGTCACCGTGCCGACGCCGAACACGGCGCCTTGACTAGGGCCCCACGACCACAGCGAGACGAGATACAGCGCTTTCAACAGGTACAGGTGGACCAGATAGAAGAACATCGGCGCGGCGCCGAAAGTCGCCAGCGGCAGTAACGCGCGAGCGATCCTGGGCCGCTCGAACAGGCACAGCAGGCAAGCGCCCACGCCCAGCGTCAGCAACACGAATTGCAGCGACGGCGGGTATTTGGTCACGTTGAAGAAGCTCATCGCGGTCGCGGCCAGGCTGTCGCCCCACCGCCACGGCGCGTCGCCATAGGCGTTAACACCCCGCACGGCGAAGAAGCCCGCCAGCAAGAGCAGTCCGGCCATCGCGAGCCCGCGCCGCCTCGCGGCGTCGCCGGCCGAGGCGTACCAGGCGCCCGCGACGTAGCCCAACGCGATCACGCCGATCCACGGCAGGACCGGATACGAGGTCCGCAACCGAACGCCGGCGATCTCGAACCAGCCGCGCTCGTGGAGGATCAGCCACAGCGTGTGCGCGGGACCGGGCGCGCCGCCTTGGTAGCCGTCCAGAAGATTGTGACCCGCCACCAACGCCGCGCCGATTGCCAGCAACCACGGCCGCGGCAGCCAAAGCAGCGCCGCCAGCGCCACCATGCTGATGCCGATCGCCCAGATGACCTGAAGGTAGACCACGCTGGGCGGGAATTCCGCGGTCCAGGCGAAGTTGACCACGCTCAGCTCCAGCACGATCAGGAGCGCGCCGCGCTGCAACAGGAACTCGCTGGCCGCGCGCCGCGGGGCCGGTTGCTTGCGACCGTACAGGAACGCCGACATTCCAGTGAGGAACACGAACGCCGGCGCGCATAGATGGGCCAGCATCCGTGTCACAAACAGCGCCGGCTCCACCGATCCGACGTCCATGGGGTCGCTGACCTGATGGTGGAAGAAGAAGGTCTCGCGCACGTGGTCGAGCAGCATCAGCAGCATGACCACGCCGCGCAGGATATCGATCGCGGGCAACCGTTGGCTCGGCGCACCGGTTATGGAACCCGCAGGGACAGCAGACGACGCGGCCACGATCACATCTTGAAGTTCAAGGACAAGTAAGCCGAGCGTCCCGGCGCCGCCGAGAACATGGCCTGGTCGTTACCGCCCCAGAAGAAGTTGTCGTACCAGACGTACTCGTAGCGTTGGTTGGCCAGGTTCTTGATCTGGAAGTCCACGCTGAGCCGCTCGGAGGCCTGGTAGCGGGCGTTGACGTCCAGCACCTTGTAACCGCCGTATTTTCCCTGCCGGTTGAGCTCTTCGATGTAGTAGTCGCCCTGCATGCGGGCCTGCAGACCCAGCTTGAGCCGGTCGTTCCACTGGTAATCCGCGCCGAGGTTGCTGATGCAGCGCGGCGTGGCGAACACCTCCTTGCCGGCCAACGGTACGCCGCCGACGGTGTAGGCGCTGACGACTTTCGCTTCCTGCAACGCGTGCGAGGCCCACAGCGTCCAGCGCTCGCGGACTCGCGACGACACTTGCAGGTCCAGGCCTTGCCGGCGGGTCTGCCCCAGCCCGACCGAGGTGCCGGTGGCGGGCATGTTGGCGACCTCGTCGGTCGCATCCTGCCGCCATACCGCCAGCCGCGCCTCGGCCCCCGGCGCGGGCTTGAACTTCAGCCCGAGCTCGCTGCCGGTGTTGATCGAGGGCCGGTAGGTCTGTTGCCCCTGGCTAAGGTAGGCGGGCGCGGTGGAACCGGTCAGAACCTGGAACGTCCGCCCCCAGTTGGCGTAAATGTTGGCCTTGGGCCCGATCGCATAGACGACGCTGAGTTTGGGCTGCCGGATCCAGCCATAGCGCTGCAGCGGCGCGCTCACACCGCCCGGCAACTGCGTGTCGCCCGAGAATCGGTCCACGCGGTAAGCCGGCACCACCTTCAACGCCTCGAATGGCCGAAGCACCGCCTGGACGTAGCCGCCCAGGTTGTCGAGGGTGTAGCGGTCGTCGTTCTGGACGCGCGCCGGCGCGGCGTCGAACTCGGTCGGGATGTTGAAGCCATAGCGGTAGCGCCGGTATTCGTTGTCCTGCTGCTCGATGTTGGCGCCGGCTTCCAGCGTGATCCAGTCGCTGGCGATCCAGGTGACCGAACCGATCCAGCCGAGCTGTTTTTCATCCCATTGGCGGCGTTGCCGCGGCGCGTTGCCGACGGGGTAGTCGCTGAAGGTCACCTTGCGATCGTCGCGGTAGCTGTTGGCGTATAGCTTGGTACTCAGGCTGAGCCGGTCGCTCAAGGCCAGATCGACATGGGCGCTGAGCTGCCACATGTCGCGGTCGTCGCCATCGTTGGCGTTTTTGGCCGGCGACTGATGGCGGTCTGCGGCGATCTGCCTGGCGGTGAGGAACCCGGGTTCATCGGCCTCGTGGTGGTAGGAGCGAGCGATCAAACCCGCGCGCAGCGCCTGATCGTCGCTGGTGTAGAACCACTTGCCCGACAGGGTGTGCTTGCGCGAGGTATCGTGATCCCGGTAGCCGTCCGAGGCCTGGATTCCGACGAAGTAGTTCTGGGCGAAGCCACCGCCTTCCTTGCCGAAGGCCACCTGCCCTTCGCGGGTGTCGAAGCTTCCGTAGGTCAGGCGGCTCTCCAGGTAATCGCCGCCCTGCCGCGTGGCGAAGTTGAGGTTGCCGCCGATGTTGTGCAGCCCGTAGCGCGGGTCGTTCGTGCCGCGCACGACTTCGATGTATTCCACTTCCAGCGGGAACACCATGTCGATGAAGCGCTGGTTGCCGCTGTTGACGTTGCTGGGAATGCCGTCGATCAAGGTCTTGATGCCGTTGATGTAACCCTCGCCGTTGAAGGCGCGGAACGTGGCCTTGCCAGACTCCGCGCCCTGGCGCGTTTCGGTCAGCTGCACCCCGGGCATCTGCCCCAGCAGTTCCCAGCTGTTGAGGACGTTCTTGTCCTCCACCTTGTCGCGCCCCATGACATCTACCGAGGTCAGCACGCTATGGGCCTGCAGCGGCCCCTTGGCGGCATGCCGGACCTCGACATTGCCCAAGGTGATGGCGGAATCGCTGGACGGGGCCTGCGCCTGGGCAAAGGTCGCACATTGGCCGGCCAGGAGGACCGGCATGCAAAGGAGGAATCTCACTGGAACAGGTACTCAGACGATGGTTGGGAGGCAGGCTGCTGGCGCGATGGCAGTCGATCGCCCATCGCAGCCACCCGCCGCAGATGAAACATAATAACATTACACCAGAGCATTCCGAAGCTCGCATCTCCCACTCAGCCCGTATCAGGCTCAGGAAAGCGAGCGCGCGATAACGGCTGTCACCAACGCGTTACAACCGAGCGCAACAAGTCCACACCCACGCAGACCGAAGTCCATAGCCGCGGCCTAGGTAGAGAGTTGCGTGCGCCGTTGCTTCGTAGTGCGCTCCCGATGGCTATCGAAGATCGCATAGCGCTTGTGCCCCGTATTCGGGGCAGAATTGACGATCTTGCCCGTGCCGCCGATTACAGGAATACGGGCGAAAGAAAGCGGTTCCTCGATCATGGCCGCGTTGAGCACCGCCTTGATGGACCGCGTACTTTCCATGGGTAGCTGCATGTTCCCTATCATCACCCCGACGTTGCCGTCTGCTGGACCGGCGCTGCACGGCGGCGTGTCTAAACGCCCTCGGTTGTCCATACTTGCGTGCATTGCGCCGAACTAAAAAAATCATAAAACCTTGAATCAGATGCAAAAAAACCAGAAAGCCAGCTCAGCCTCGGGGTCCGAAGAGCACACCCCGCTGATGAAGCAGTTCTTCGCCGCCAAGGCAGAGCACCCCGATGTGCTGCTGTTCTTCCGCATGGGCGATTTCTACGAATTGTTCTACGACGACGCCCGCAAGGCGGCGCGACTGCTCGACATCACCCTGACCCAGCGCGGCGCCTCGGCCGGCCAGCCGATCCCGATGGCCGGCGTCCCGCACCATTCGGCCGAAGGCTATCTGGCGCGTCTGGTCGCGCTCGGCGAATCGGTGGCGATCTGCGAACAGATCGGCGACCCGGCCCTGGCCAAGGGCATCGTCGAACGCAAAGTCGTGCGCGTGATCACCCCGGGCACGGTCACCGACGAAGCCCTGCTCAACGAACGCCGCGACACCCTGCTGCTGGCGGTCTCGCGCGGCAAGCACGGCTACGGCATCGCCTGGGCCGATCTGGCCGCCGGCCGCTTCCTGGTCAACGAAGTCGCCAGCGAGGACGCGCTGGAAGCCGAAATCGCCCGCCTGGAACCGGCCGAAGTGCTGATGCCGGACGAAGACGGCTGGGCCCCGTTCCTGGCCGAACGCAACGGCATGCGCCGGCGTCCGCCGTGGCTGTTCGACGTGGACAGCGGCCGCCGCCAGTTGCTGCGCTTCTTCGGCCTGCACGATCTGTCCGGCTTCGGCCTGGAAGACAAGCCGCTGGCCACCGCCGCCGCGGCCGCGCTGCTGGGCTATGTGGAAGAAACCCAGAAGCAGCGCCTGCCGCACCTGACCTCGATCGCGATCGAATCCGGCGACGGCGCGATCGCGATGAACGCGGCCACCCGCCGCCATCTGGAACTCGACAGCCGCATCGACGGCGACAGCCGCACCACCTTGCTCGGCGTGCTCGACAGCACGGTCACGCCGATGGGCGGACGCCTGCTGCGGCGCTGGCTGCATCGCCCGCTGCGCGAGCGCGGCGTGCTGCGCCATCGCCATCAGGCCGTGGCGACGCTGATCGAAAGCCGCGCCGGCGACGACGTGCGCGAGCGCTTCCGCGCGCTCGGCGATCTGGAACGCATCCTCTCGCGCATCGCCCTGCGCAGCGCGCGTCCGCGCGACCTGTCCACCTTGCGCGACGGCCTGGGCCTGCTGCCCGACGTGCGCAAGATCCTCAGCCCGCTCGACGCGCCGCGCCTCAACGAACTGTGCGCCTCGCTCGGCGAACACGACGAACACGCCTATCTGCTGGCGCAGGCGATCGTGCCGCAGCCGCCGGTGCTGGCGCGCGACGGCGGCGTGTTCGCCGCCGGCTTCGACGCCGAGCTCGACGAACTGCGCACGCTGTCGACCAACGCCGACCAGTTCCTGGTCGATCTGGAAGCGCGCGAACGCGCCAGCAGCGGCATCCCGACGCTCAAGGTCGGCTACAACCGCGTGCACGGCTATTACCTGGAAATCAGCAAGGCGCAGTCCGACAAAGCCCCCACGCACTACACCCGCCGCCAGACCCTGAGCAACGCCGAGCGCTACATCACGGAAGAACTCAAGCAGTTCGAAGACAAGGTGCTGTCCGCGCGCGAGCGTTCGCTGGCGCGCGAGCGCCTGTTGTACGAACAACTGCTGGACGCGCTCAACGAACGCCTGGAAGCGCTCAAGCGCTGCGCCGGCGCGCTGTCGGAACTGGACGTGCTGTGCGCCTTCGCCGAACGCGCCGCTTCGCTCGACTGGTCGCGACCGGAGTTGGCCGAATCGCCGGGCTTGCGCATCGAGCGCGGCCGCCATCCGGTGGTGGAGGCGGTGCGCAAGGAACCGTTCGAACCCAACGACCTGATCCTGGATGAAGACAACGGACGCCGCATGCTGGTCATCACCGGCCCGAACATGGGCGGTAAGTCCACTTACATGCGCCAGAACGCCTTGATCGTGCTGCTGGCGCATATCGGCAGCTTCGTCCCGGCCGCGCGCGCGGTGCTCGGGCCGATCGACCGCATCCTCACCCGCATCGGCGCCGGCGACGATCTGGCCCGCGGCCAATCGACCTTCATGGTCGAGATGAGCGAGACCAGCTACATCCTGCATCACGCCACCGACCAGTCGTTGGTGCTGATGGACGAAATCGGCCGCGGCACCTCGACCTACGACGGTCTGGCCCTGGCCGAAGCCTGCGCGCGCCATCTGGCCCACAGCAACCGCGCCTACACCTTGTTCGCCACGCATTATTTCGAACTCACCGCGCTGGCCGAACCGGGCAACGGCATCGCCAACGTGCATCTGGACGCGGTCGAGCACGGCGAGCAACTGGTGTTCATGCACGCGGTCAAGGACGGCCCGGCCGATCGCAGCTTCGGCCTGCAGGTCGCCGCACTGGCCGGCTTGCCCAAGTCGGTGGTGAAGCAGGCGCGCGGACGCTTGATCGAACTGGAGCAACAGGGCCGCGACACGCCCAAGCCGTCCTTCGCCAAGGCCGCGCTGGATGCGCCGCAGCAGTTCGGCCTGTTCGCGCCGGCGTCGTCCGCGGCGTTGGATGCCTTGGCCGAGGTCGATCCGGATGAGCTGACGCCGAAGCAGGCGTTGGAAGCCTTGTATCGGATCAAGGCGCTGGCTTGAGGTTGGCTCGCGAAGCGATCTGAGCGAAAGGCTTTCGGGGCTGAAGCCCCTCCTACAAAAGACCTCGCGGCTTCGCGATCTTTTGTGGGAGGGGCTTCAGCAGCCCCGACGCTTTTGTATCCGATCGCCGATCGGCTCTGCGTCCCAATCCCGCCCGCGAGCGACCCGCTAAACTATCGCCCGGAATGGAGACCGGGAGGTTGTGTGGAAGCATTGTTGCTCGTCGTCGGCGTATTGACCGGCCTGATCCTCGCTCGTCTTTGTCGCCCCGATGCCCAAGCGGCGTCGGATCAAGGCGCTGGCTTGAGGTTGGCTTGCGAAGCGATCTGAGCGAAAGGCTTTCGGGGCTGAAGCCCCTCCTACAAAAGACCTCGCGGCTTCGCGATCTTTTGTGGGAGGGGCTTCAGCCCCGACGCTTTTGTACCCGATCGCCGATCGGCTCTGCGTCCCAATCCCGCCCGCGAGCGACCCGCTAAACTGTCGCCCCGAATGGAGACCGGGAGGTTGTGTGGAAGCATTGTTGCTCGTCGTCGGCGTATTGACCGGCCTGATTCTCGCTCGTCTTTATCGCCCCGATGCCCGAGCGGCGTCGGATCAGGGCGCTGGCTTGAGGTTGGCTTGCGAAGCGATCTGAGCGAAAGGCATTCGGGGCTGAAGCCCCTCCCACAAAAGACCTCGCGGCTTCGCGATCTTTTGTGGGAGGGGCTTCAGCCCCGACGCTTTTGTACCCGATCGCCGATCGGCTCTGCGTCCCAATCCCGCCCGCGAGCGACCCGCTAAACTGTCGCCCGGAATGGAGACCGGGAGGTTGTGTGGAAGCATTGTTGCTCGTCGTCGGCGTATTGACCGGCCTGATCCTCGCTCGTCTTTACCGCCCCGAGACTCGAGCGGCGGTCGCGGACACGGCCGCGCCTGTGGCGGAGGAGTCTTCGCGATCGGGGCTGGATGAAGCCAAGGCACCGGTCGATACGGCTTCGGAAACGATCGAATCTTCTCAGGATCAACTTTTTCGGTTGGTGCGCGAAATCGACGCCGTCGACGATCGCATCCAGCGCCCGCAGGATCTGCTCGCCCTGCCCGAGTTCCACCAGGGCGTGGAGCTGATCGCCAGCGGCGCCTTCGACGCCGACGAACTGCTGCGCCAACTCAGCGGCACCGGCTACGTGCTGCAGTCGATGATCACCAAGGCGCTGCCGCGCCGCGGCGATGTCGCGCTCGACCCGATCATCGACCACGCCGGCCAGTTCGGCGGTTATCCGCTGCACTTCCTGATTGAACACTTGCGCACCCGCGAGGACGCGCAAGCGCTGCCGCGGCTGATGCGGCATGCGCAGGCGTGGTGGTGGGACTTCGCGCCGGTGCGCCAGCAAGTGCGCGACTACCTGCAGTGGGCGGAGCAGTTCGGCGACGCCCCGGCGGCGCCGGCGCTCGACGAGATCGAGGAAAACCAGGCCAACCAGTTGCGCGAGACGCTCAAGCGCTTCAATTCGCCGGCGCTGCAGCCGCTGCTGGAGCAAGTGGACCGCGCCGCCAGCGCGCGCCGCGAAGGCCGCGTGCTCGGCGCCTTCGGCCGGGTCAACGCCGCGCCCAAACCGCAGGTGCGCATCGCCCACGACGCGCTCGCGCGCCAGCTCGAACGCCTGCACGAACTGCTCAGCGGCGACGACGCCGCCTCGGTGCTGGTGTCGGGCGAACACGGGGTCGGCAAGAGCGTGCTGATCGACCTGCTCAGCGAACGTCTGCTCGCCGACGGCTGGCTGGTGTTCGAAGCTTCGGCCGCCGAAATCCTGTCCGGCCAGAGCTACATCGGCGAGTTGGAAGAACGCGTGCGCGAAATGCTGTCGGTGCTCGACCGCAAGCGCGCGCTGTGGCGCGCGCCGGAGTTCTTCGACCTGCTGGCCAAGGGCTCGCACTCGCGCGATCCGCGCGGCCTGCTCGATCTGGTGCTGCCGGCGATCGAACGCGGCCGCTTGCGCGTGATCGGCGAAATCACGCCGCGCCAGCTCGCCCAGTTGCTGGTCGCGCGGCCGGTGATCAAGCATCACTTCGAAATTCTCAACCTGGCTCCGACCGAAGCGCCGGCGCTGGAGCCGATCGCGGCCGAATGGGCGCGCATCGAAAGCGCGCGCCTGGGCCGCGCGGTCGCCGACGCGCGCACGCTGGCCGAAGCCGCGCGCATGGCCGCGCAGTATTTTCCCGAACAGCAGGAACCCGGCCGGCTGCTGCGTCTGCTCGGCGATGCGCTGCAGACCGCGTGCGCGCAGGAGCCGGCGCAACTGCCGCTCGACGCCGAGCGCCTGCTCGCCACCATCGCCCAGCGCAGCGGTTTGCCGCTGGAGGTCATCGACGATCGCCAGAGCCTGGACCTGGACCGGCTGCGCGCGTTCTTCCGCCAGCGCGTGATCGGCCAGGACGAAGCCGTCGATGCCCTGCTCGACCGCATCGCCATGCTCAAGGCCGGGCTGACCGATAACGGCCGCCCCATCGGCGTGTTCCTGTTCGCCGGCCCCACCGGCACCGGCAAGACCGAGCTGGCCAAGGCGCTGGGCGAATTGCTGTTCGGCAGCGACGAGCGCCTGCTGCGCCTGGACATGAGCGAATTCCAGTCGGAAGACTCGGCCTGGCGCCTGACCGCCGACGAAGGCGGACAAGGCGGCGTGCGTTCGCTGACTTCGCGCATCCGCGAGCAGCCGTTCTCGGTGGTGCTGCTGGACGAATTCGAAAAAGCCCACCCGAAGGTCTGGGACTTGTTCCTGCAGGTGTTCGACGATGCGCGTCTGAGCGATCGCAGCGGCCACACCGCCGACTTCCGCCACAGCATCATCATCCTCACCAGCAACGTCGGCTCGACCATCTCGCGCAGCGCCGGCCCGGGCTTCACCTCGGTGCGCGGCGGGTATTCGCGCGACGCGGTGGAGAAGGCCCTGTTCGAAACCTTCCGCCGCGAATTCATCAATCGCCTGGACCGGGTGGTGCTGTTCAATCCGCTCGATCGCAGCCTGATGCGCGAGATCCTGCACAAGGAACTGGGCCGGGTGCTGACCCGGCGCGGCCTGCGCAATCGCGACTGGGCGGTGGAATGGGAGCCGTCGGCGATCGAGTTCCTGCTCGACCGCGGCTTCACCCCGGACCTGGGCGCGCGCCCGCTGCGGCGCGCGATCGAGCACTACCTGCTGGCGCCGCTGGCGCGCAGCATCGTCGAACACCGCGCGCCGCAGGGCGATCAGTTCCTGTTCGTGCGCAGCGCCGGCGACAAGCTCGATGTGGTGTTCATCGATCCGAACGCGCCGCAGGCGCTGGAAGCCGCGCCCGCCGACGACACCATCGCGCCGGCGCTGGCCGGCGATCTGCGCGATCTGGTCTATGCGCCGTCTTCGTCCGCCGAAGCCATCGCGCGCTTGAACGCGCGCCTGGACGAACTCGACGCCACGGTCGAATCGCTGCAGTGGGTGGCCGCGCGCGAAGCCGATTACGCGCGCATGGCCGAGTCCGACTTCTGGTCGGCGGCCGATCGCCACGGCGTGCTCGACCGGATCGAACGCCGCGACCGCATCGAAAGCGCGCTCGACACCGCCCAGCGCATGCGCCAGCGCCTGCGCCAGGACCGCGGCAGCGACGAATTCGCCGGACGCATGGCGCAGTTGCTGTTCCTGCTCGGACTGGCGGTGGACGGCCTGCGCGAACACACGCCGCAGGACGCGCTGATCGAGATCGACACCGACGACACCGGCCATCTGCGCTTCGGCGCCGACCTGCGCCTGTGGTGGCAGCAATTGCTGTCGATGTACCTGGGCTGGGCGCAACGCCGCAACATGCGCGTGGAAGTGCTGCGCCAGGACGCGGAGTGCTGCAAGGCCTGGCTCGCGGTCAGCGGCTTCGGCGCCTACGACCTGCTGCGCGGCGAATCGGGCCTGCATGTGTTCGAGGAACTCGACGACGGCGTTACCCGCCGCGTGACCTTGTCGGTGCAGGTCGCGCCCGACCTGCCCGGCCGCGCGCGCGCGACGCAGGCGGCGTCCGACGGCGACAAGCGCATCTGTCGGCGTTACCGCCAGTCGCCCTCGCCGCTGGTGCGCGACGGCGTGCGCGGTTGGCGCAGCGGCCGCCTGGATCGCGTGCTGGCGGGCGAATTCGACGTGATCCAGGGCAGCTGAGGCGGCGTTCGTTCGCGCCGCGATGACGGGATCTTTTGTTTGCGGCGCCAGCCGGGGTTCGCGCCGCTCCCGCATTCGCTGATGCGGCGCGGCGCACCGCGGCGAACCCGCCGCGCATGTTGCGAAGCACCACGCTGTCGCCTTAAACGATCAGTCGCAATTCCCGCGCACGGTCACACCGTGGCAATCGCCGGGCTTACATCATCGCCCCTGCGGCGCGGATGGGCGTCGCAGCCGCAACCATAGCCCTCCCCTATCAGATACGTCGAAAGGATCGATTTCACATAGGGATCGACCCGATCTATCGTCCCGTAGTCCCCTCGTGACACGGAGCGCCAGCGATGAGCCAGCCCGACGAACGCCACACGATTGCATCCACCGCGGTCTTCGACCCCTCGGTTCGCGACGTCCGGCACCGCTCGCCTGCGCCATGCACCGATCGGCCGCCCGGCCGCCCGGCGCCCTCCTGAGCCTCGCGCCCGCGCGGGCCGTCATGCCGGCCTGCCGGCGTCGGCCGCCCGCTGCGGCCGTCCGCGCCCCGCAACCGAACCCAGTCGTTGGATCCAACCGTCAAAGGCAGATAACCCATGTCAAACGAAAGCAAGTGCCCGTTCAACCACGCCGCCGGCGGCGGTACGTCGAACCGCGATTGGTGGCCGGAACAACTCGATCTCAAGATCCTGCACCAGCAAACCCCGCAAGCCGATCCGATGGGCCAGGACTTCGACTACGCGCAGGCGTTCAAGACCCTCGACCTGGCCGCGGTCAAGCAGGACCTGCTGGCGCTGATGACCGATTCGCAGGACTGGTGGCCGGCCGACTTCGGCCATTACGGCCCCTTGTTCATCCGCATGGCCTGGCATAGCGCGGGCACCTACCGCATCGCCGACGGCCGCGGCGGCGCCGGCGCCGGGCAACAGCGCTTCGCCCCGCTCAACAGCTGGCCCGACAACGGCAACCTCGACAAGGCGCGCCGCCTGCTGTGGCCGATCAAACAGAAATACGGCAACAAGATTTCCTGGGCGGATCTGCTGATCCTCACCGGCAACGTCGCGCTGGAGTCGATGGGCTTCAAGACCTTCGGCTTCGCCGGCGGCCGCGCCGATGTGTGGGAACCGGAAGACGCGGTGTACTGGGGCACGGAAACCACCTGGCTCGGCGACAAGCGCTACAGCGGCGACCGCCAGTTGGAGAACCCGCTCGGCGCCGTGCAGATGGGCCTGATCTACGTCAATCCGCAGGGCCCCAACGGCAATCCCGACCCGATCGCGGCGGCGCGCGACATCCGCGAGACCTTCGCGCGCATGGCCATGGACGATGAAGAGACGGTGGCGCTGATCGCCGGCGGCCACACCTTCGGCAAGACCCACGGCGCCGGCCCCGAGTCGCACGTCGGTCGCGAGCCCGAGGGCGCCGACATCGCCCAGCAAGGCCTGGGCTGGGCCAGCAGCTTCGGCACCGGCAAGGGCGGCGACGCGATCACCAGCGGCCTGGAAGTCACCTGGACCAGCACGCCGACGCAGTGGAGCAACCAGTTCTTCACCCATCTGTTCGGCTTCGAATGGGAACTGAGCAAGAGCCCGGCCGGCGCGCACCAGTGGATCGCGAAGGACGGCGCGGGCGCGGGCAGCATTCCCGATGCGCACGATCCGAACAAGCGCCACGCGCCGACCATGCTCACCACCGACCTGTCGCTGCGCTTCGATCCGGCCTACGAAAAGATTTCGCGGCGTTTCTTCGAAAACCCGGATCAGCTCGCCGACGCCTTCGCCCGCGCCTGGTTCAAGCTGACCCACCGCGACATGGGCCCGCGCGCGCGTTACCTCGGCCCGGAAGTTCCGGCCGAAGTGCTGATCTGGCAGGACCCGATTCCGGCGGTCGATCACGCGTTGATCGACGAGCAGGACATCACCACGCTCAAGGCGAAGATCCTCGCCTCGGGACTGCCGCTGTCGCAGTTGGTGTCCACCGCCTGGGCGTCGGCGTCGACGTTCCGCGGCTCCGACAAGCGCGGCGGCGCCAACGGCGCGCGCATCCGCCTGGCGCCGCAGAAGGATTGGGACGTCAATCAGCCCGAACAACTGGCCAAGGTGCTGTCCGTGCTGGAAGGCATCCAGAAAGATTTCAACGCCGCGCAATCGGGCGGCAAGAAAGTCTCGCTGGCCGACCTGATCGTGCTGGCCGGCGGCGCCGGCGTCGAACAGGCGGCGAAGAACGCCGGGGTCGCGGTCAAGGTGCCGTTCGCCCCGGGCCGCATGGACGCCAGCGCCGAGCAGACCGACGTGCATTCCTTCGAAGCGCTCGAACCGCTCGCCGACGGCTTCCGCAACTACGTCAAGGGCAAGTTCGGCGTCAGCACCGAAGCCCTGCTGATCGACAAGGCGCAGTTGTTGAACCTGAGCGCGCCGGAGTTGACCGTGCTGGTCGGCGGCCTGCGCGTGCTCGGCGCCAATGCCGGCCAGAGCAAGCACGGCGTGTTCACTCAGCGCGCGGACACGCTGAGCAACGACTTCTTCGTCAACCTGCTCGACATCGGCACGCAGTGGAAGGCGACCTCCGATGCGCAGGACGTGTTCGAAGGCAGCGACCGCAAGACCGGTCAGGCCAAGTGGACGGCCACCCGCGCCGACCTGATCTTCGGTTCGCACGCGCAGTTGCGCGCGCTGGCCGAGGTCTACGGCAGTTCCGACGCGCAGGAGAAGTTCGTGCACGACTTCGTCGCGGCCTGGGACAAGGTGATGAACGCCGATCGCTTCGATCTGAACTGATCTCGACGAACCCTGTGTGACTTTCACGCCCGGCCGGAATCGGCCGGGCGTCTTTTTTTCCGCGGCGCGCGAACGCGCCGTCGCCGCGACCGGCCCGCACCATCGATGCGCCGGCGTTGCATCGCCCGGACACCGTCCCGCCACCGCCGCGCGCGGCGTCCCATCCGCGTCGCGGCCGGCATCACCCGGCACTAACGATCCGGCGCTAGCATCAGCGTTCCTCGCACCCGGAATTACCTTCATGAGCGCCTCGCTGACCGACGATCTTCTCAACCAACTCCAGGGCCAGCCGCTGGCGCAACTGGGCAGCCAGCTCGGCCTGTCGCAGCCGCAGACGCAGAGCGCGGTGAGCGCGGCGCTGCCGTTGCTGCTCGGCGCGCTCGGCCGCAACGCCAGCCAGCCGCAGGGCGCCGAAGCGTTGTTCGGCGCGCTGCAGCGCGACCATGCCGCGCCCGCGGCCAGCAGCGGCCTGGACCTGGGCAGCGTGCTCGGCGCGGTGCTGGGCGGCGGTGGCGGCAGCCCGCAGACCGACGGTGCCGGCATCCTCGGTCATATCTTCGGCGGCCGTCAGGAGACCGCGGCGCAGGGGCTCGGCCAGGCGACCGGCCTGGAGGGCGGACAAGCCAATGCGCTGTTGAAGATGCTCGCGCCGATCGTGCTGTCCTATCTGGCGCAGCGCATGTTCTCCGGCGGCGGCCAGGCCGCGGCCTCGCCGCAGCAACTCGGCGACGTGCTCGGCCAGGAACATCAGCGCATCCAGCAACAGGGTTCGGCCGGCGGCCTGCTCAGCTCGGTGCTCGATCAGGACGGCGACGGCCAGCTCGGCCTGGGCGATCTGCTCAAGATCGGCGGCGGCCTGCTCGGCGGCGGCGGACAGCGCTGACCACCGGACTCATCCCTCGCGAAACCCCAACGGCTGCGCTGATGCGCAGCCGTTTTCGTTTGTGCTTGTCGATTGCGCGTTGTCGCGCGCGCGAGCGCCGCTACAACGCGTCGATATCGCCGAGCGCCTTGATCAGGCGCCGCGCGCGCTTGTCGGGTTTGGTCTCCGGGGCGCGGTAGCCGTTGCGCTCGGCCGCGCGCATCGCGCGCGCCTGTTCGCGCGCCGCGCGCGAGGCTTCGGTTTCGGCGTACAGCGTCTGCGCCACGCTGGCCGGGCCGCGGGTATCGCTCAGACCGGTCACCGCGACTTCGAAGATTTCCTCGCCGCGCGCGATGCGCAGCGTGTCGCCGACGCGCAACGCGCGCGACGCCTTGGCGCGCTGGCCGCCGACATCGACCTTGCCGGTTTCGACCGCCTGCCGCGCCAGGCTGCGGGTCTTGAAGAAGCGCGCGGCCCACAGCCACAGGTCGAGACGGACCGAGGCGGTTTGCGGCGCGGGCGGGGTTGGGTCTTGAGGGGGCATCTGCACGAAAGATAGCACTGCTGGTGAGGGATTTTTTTGCGGTGGGGTTGATGAAGGAAGAGCAAGAGCGAATCCCCCCTGCCCCCCTTTTTCAAAGGGGGGAACTTATTCGTCTTGGGTGGTGGTGACGAAGGGCCAGGTGGTTTCGGTTTTCTTTTCGACCATGCGTTGGACATTGCCCCCTTTGAAAAAGGGGGCGAGCGTCCTGCGCAACCGCAAAGCCGCGACGAACCAACAGCGCGGGGGATTCGCTCTTCGCGCGAACCCACCATAGATAGTGCCGCTGGTGAGAGATTTTTTTGCGGTGGGGTTGATGAAGGAAGAGTAAGAGCGAATCCCCCCTGCCCCCCCTTTTTCAAAGGGGGGGAACTTATTCGTCTTGGGTGGTGGTGACGAATGGCCAGGTGGTTTCGGTTTTCTTTTCGACCATGCGTTGGACATTGCCCCCTTTGAAAAAGGGGGCGAGCGCCCTGCGCAACCGCAAAGCCGCGACGAACCGACAGCGCGGGGGATTCGCTCTTCGCGCAACCCCACCCATCCGCACACACCACGGTCCGCTAACCCACCATCCCGGCATACTGCGCCATCCCCGCCCGGACCCCGCCATGGCCTCCAGTTCCCCTCGCGGCAGCCATCTGCTCACCGAAGGCCCGATCGGCCGCACCATGATCTCCTTCGCGTTGCCGATCATGGCCGGCAACGCCGCGCAATCGCTCAACGGTTCGATCAACTCGATATGGGTCGGCCGCTACCTCGGCGAAGCCGCGCTGACCGCGACGGCCAACGCCAACAAGATCATGTTCTTCCTGATCGGCTCGATGTTCGGCATCGGCATGGCCGCGACGATCCTGATCGGACAGGCCATCGGCGCGCGCGACACCGCGCGGGCGCGCCAGATCATGGGCACCAGCGCCACGTTCTTCATCAGCCTGTCGGCGGTGATCGCCTGCCTGGGCTGGTTCATGGCCGACAAAGTGCTGCGCGCGATGGGCACGCCGACGCCGGCGTTATCGCTGGCCGAGCAGTACCTGCAAGTGATCTTCCTGTCGATGCCCTTCATCTACGCCTTCGCCTTCATCTCCGCGGCGCTGCGCGGCGCCGGCGATTCGCGCACGCCGTTCCGCTTCCTGCTGATGTCGGTGGCGCTCGACATCGTCCTCAATCCGCTGCTGATCTTCGGCTGGGGCCCGGTACCGGCGTTCGGCATCGCCGGTTCGGCCATGTCCACCTTCTTCGCCCAGGGCCTGAGCCTGGCGGCGATGCTGCTGCACCTGCGGCGCAAGCGCCATGTGCTGTGGCTCGGACGCAAGGATGCGCACCTGCTCAAGATCGATCTGAGCGTGCTGCGCGCGCTGATCGTCAAGGGCGTGCCGATGGGGCTGCAGATGGTGCTGATCTCGCTGGCGATGATCGCGATGATCAGCCTGGTCAACGCCCACGGCACCACCACCGCGGCCGGTTACGGCGCCGCGCTGCAGTTGTGGACCTACGTGCAGATGCCGGCGATGGCGATTGGCGCGGCGTGCTCGTCGATCGCCGCGCAAAGCGTCGGCGCCGGACGCTGGGACCGGGTCGGCGCGACCGCGCGCACCGGTACCTTGTTCAACTTCCTGATGACCGGCGCGCTGATCGCGCCGCTGATCCTGTTCGACCGCTACACGCTGGCGCTGTTCCTGCCCGAGGGCAGCGCTTCGTTCGAAATCGCCCGCCATCTGAACCACATCGCGGTGTGGTCGTTCCTGTTCTTCGGCGTGACCTTCGTGATTTCCGGCGTGGTCCGCGCCACCGGCGCGGTGGTACCGCCGCTGCTGATCCTGGGCTTCGCGCTGTGGGGCATCCGCGTGCCGTTCGCGACCTTGCTGCAGCCGGTGATCGGCATGGACGCGCTGTGGTGGAGTTTCCCGGTCAGTGCGCTGTGCTCGATGCTGATGTCGATGGCGTATTACCGTTGGGGCGGCTGGCGCCGCGCGCGGATGATGGCCGCGCCCGAGCGCGTGGCGGCGCCGGTGGCGACGCAGAGCATCGCGATGCCGGCCGAAGTGCCGGCGCAACCGCCGGCGCCGGTGGCGGATATGTCGCCGGAGGAACAATCGCGCGGACTTGGTCCACGCTGATGATCATGACTCCGGCGATGAGCGCGGCGACCACGGATGTGTTCAGGCCCGACTAGATTTCTTCCAGCGCCAGCGTGAACACTCCGGCCTCGCCCTTGTCGAAGGCCTCGCGCCAGATCCGGTAACCCTCAAGGTCTTCCTCGCGCACCGGCATCCAGCCGATCACGCGCGGCCCGGCTTCGGCCACGCGCGTGCCGACGATCGGGAAATGGCCGAGCAGACGCACGGTCTTGAGTTCGGCTACGTCGGCGGCGTGCTCCAGCAGCACTTCCTCGCTGGTATGGGTATCGAACTTGCGCAGCGACATGGCGTCGCGGCCGTCGGGCAAGGCATCGATGCGCTGGACCCAGAAGAATCCCCAGCTGCCATCGCTGCGCAAATACGTACAGATATCGCCTTCGGACAAACCGGGGTTCACGTTGCTCTCCTGCCGCGGGGGCGAGTTCGAACGCGGCCGGGCCGCGTCGCGAATCCTGCACGAATCTAGCGCGAACCGGGCGCGGCGCACAGCGCCGGTCCGGCCAATCGACAGGGCCATTACGGCCATATCGAGGGATACGCGGTCGCGTCCGCGGGCCGGCCGTGGCGCGATGTTTCATCGAGGCAGCGTGCGTTGGCGTCGCCCGCGCTCAGCCGGATCGATCGCCGGCTTGGCGTCGCGCGCCCGGCAAAGCGATGGCGGCAGCGCGCGGTGTTTCCGCGGAACCATCGCATGCCGCGGGACGACCGACGCGACCGCGTCCACAAACGCAAACGGCCGCCTTGCGGCGGCCGTTCGTTGCGATGCGCGTCTTGCGCGCGACGCGGGGATTACTCGGCGGCGGCAGCGGCGCTCTTTGCGCGCGCGTAAGCGGCCAGGTCTTCCTTGATGCGCGCCTTCTTGCCTTCCAGGCCGCGCAGGTAGTACAGCTTGCCGGAGCGGACCTTGCCGCGGCGCTTGACGTCGACGGAGTCGATGATCGCGCTGTGGGTCTGGAAGACGCGCTCGACGCCGAAGCCGTGCGAGATCTTGCGCACGGTGAACGAGGAGTTCAGGCCACCGTTCTTGATCGCGATGACCACGCCTTCATAGGCCTGGACGCGCTCACGGTTGCCTTCCTTGACCTTGACGTTGACGACGACGGTGTCGCCGGGGCCGAAGTCGGGAAGCTTGCGGGTGATCTGCTCGGCTTCGAAATTCTGCAGCAGGGTGTGGATAGAGGGCTTGTTCATGGTTTACGGCCTGTTGGATTAGTTGTTGCGCGAGTGCACGTGGACCCGCGTCATGGCATCGGTACAGCAAAGGGGTACAGCTAAGCGACTAATTATAACGAGCTTTTTCCCGGTGTGGCTAGGGCCTGGAGGCGTTTACTCGGGGGTTTTGCCCGATCCGGAGGCCGGAGCGGCGCTGGAAACGGTTTCCGGCGTGCCCTGACCACCCTCCCCGGCCTGGCGGGCGGCCAGTTCGGCCCGGTAGGCGTCCAGCAATTTGCGGTCGGCCTTGGACAGGGCGGCCTCGTCCAGCAGGTCCGGCCGGCGCTGCCAGGTCCGGCCCAGCGACTGCTGCCGGCGCCACTGGGCGATGTGGGCGTGGTTGCCCGACATCAGCACCGCCGGCACCGGGCCCAGTTCGTGCTCGACCGGACGGGTGTAATGCGGGCAGTCCAGCAGGCCGTCCTCGAAACTGTCCTGCACCGCCGATTCGGCGTCGCCGAGCGCGCCTTCCTGCAGCCGCGCGACCGCGTCCACGATCACCGCCGCGGCCAGTTCGCCGCCGGACAGCACGTAGTCGCCGATCGAGATTTCCTCATCGACCTCGGCCTGGATCAGCCGCTCATCGACGCCTTCGTAACGGCCGCACAACAGGATCATGCGCTCGTGGCCCGCCAGTTCGCGGACCTTGGCCTGATCCAGCCGCGCGCCTTGCGGGCTCATGTAGATCACCCGCGCCGGCGCCGGATCGGCCGCGCGCGCGGCGCGGATCGCCGCGCGCAGCGGTTCGATCAGCATGACCATGCCCGGGCCGCCGCCGAACGGACGCTCATCGACGCGGCGGTAATTGCCTTCGGCGTAATCGCGCGGATTCCAGCCGTGCAACGACAGCAGCCCGCGCTCGCCCGCGCGCCCAACCACGCCGAACGCCGCGCATTGCGCGACGAATTCGGGGAACAGGCTGATGAGGTCGATACGCATTGAGCGAGGGGTGAGTTGAGAGGAGTGAGGAACGAGTCAGGGGTGGAAGCGGCTTTCGCTCGCTTCTTGCTGCTCTCGACTCATTCCTCAGAAATCCGGGTCCCAATCGACCGTCACGAGGTTGGCCTCGAAATCGACCGACAGCACGTACTGCGGAATCACGAACGGAATCATGCGCTCGCGCTCGTCGTCGCGGGCGACCAGCACGTCGTTGGCGCCGGTGGCGAACAGGTGCGAGACGGTGCCGAGCGAAACGCCTTCGGTGGTCGCCACGCGCAGGCCTTCCAGATCGACCCAGTAGTACTCGCCGTCCTTGGGCGGCGGCAGCACCGCGCGCGGGACGTAGATTTCGGTGCCGCGCATGGCTTCGACAGTGTCGCGGTCGGCGACATCGGGGAAGGTGGCGATCAGGAACTTGCCGCTCTGGCGGCCGCGCACGCCCGACAGCTCGCGCTCGCGGCCCTGCGGGTCGCGCACGATCCAGGGCTGGTAGCGGAAAATCGCCGCGCGCGGCTCGGTCCACGACTCGAGCTTGGCTTCGCCACGAATACCGAAGGCGCCAAGCACCCTGCCCAGCAGGATGCGGCGCGAATTATCGCTCATAGGTGCGATGGAAAGGCCGCGCGGCTCGCCCCGTCGGGAGCGGCGCGCGGCCCACCGGCTCAGGCGGCCGGGGCGGCCTTGACGGCCTGCTTGTACAGATCGGCGACCTTGTCGGTCAGCTGAGCGCCCTGGCCGACCCAGTGCTTGACGCGCTCGAGGTCGAGCTCGACGCGCTTCTCGGCGCCGGCGGCGACCGGGTTGTAGAAACCGACGCGCTCGATGTTGCGGCCGTCGCGGGCGCTGCGGCTGTCGGTGACGATGATGTGGTAGAACGGACGCTTCTTGGCGCCGCCGCGGGTCAGTCGAATCTTGACCATGGGGTCTTTTTCCTGTGTTGCCCAGCCGTCGGAATGACGGGGTAAGCCGAAAAGTTTAACCGATTCCGTGGCTTGAGCAAACCCGAGTGGGTTCGGGCGCCCGGCCGGGGGCCCTGCGGCGGCTCGGAAAGCTTGGTCTTGCCTGGATTTTGGGGGCCGAGGTCCCCTGGCTTGGCGCGGCTGGCCGGCCTCTCCGCCTGCTCGCTCCGGTACTTTTGCGGGTCTGCCCCGTTGTCTTTGCCGCCATCCGGCGCGGGTGGGAACTCCTGGCTTTGTCGAGGCATGGCGCTCAAGTCGCTGGATACCCACGTTCGCGGGGATGACGGCTTGAAGGGATTCCTCGGCTTGGAGGGATTCCTCGGCTTGGGGGATTCCTCCGGCTTGGGCGACTTACGCCGCGCAACCTGCCTACCGTCGTTCCCGCGCAGGCGGGAACCCAGGGCTCTATCGAGGCATGACTCTGAAGTCTCTGCATCCCCGCCTTCGCGGAGATGACGGCAGAGACAGAAGCCGAGACAAATCAAGGCGCGCGATACCGGCCCCAGAACGAAAAACGGCGGCCATCGGCCGCCGTTCGGATTCGCAGCGCCCGCGGCGCAATCAACGGAACGGCATGCCGCCGCGTCCGCCCATCATGCCCTTCATGCCGCGCATCAAGCCCTTCATGCCGCCGCCGGAGAGCTTGCTCATCATCTTCTCCATCTGCTGATACTGCTTCATCAGCTTGTTGACGTCGGCCGGGGTCAGGCCCGAACCCTTCGCGATGCGCGCGCGGCGCGAGCCGTTGAGCAGGCCCGGGTTGCGGCGCTCTTTCTTGGTCATCGAGTTGATGATCGCGACCATGCGCGGCACTTCCTTGCCGGTGACCTGATTCTTCACCGACTCGGGGATCTGGCCCATGCCCGGCAGCTTGTCCATGAGGCCGTGCAGGCCACCCATGTTCTGCATCTGCTCGAGCTGATCCTTCATGTCGTTGAGGTCGAACTTCTTGCCCTTGGCGACCTTCTCGGCGAGCTTTTGCGCCTTGTCCTTGTCGACCTGCTGCTCGACCTGCTCG
The DNA here is from genome assembly GCF_018612875.1 of Lysobacter sp. ISL-50. GTDB lineage: Bacteria > Pseudomonadota > Gammaproteobacteria > Xanthomonadales > Xanthomonadaceae > Lysobacter. Next base: position 39,957 of record NZ_JAGGRI010000034.1, read on the forward strand.
ACCAGCGACAACACGTCGCCCATGTCGAGGATGCGGCTGGCGACGCGATCGGGATGGAACACGTCCAGGCCGTCGGGCTTTTCGCCCACGCCGATGAACTTGATCGGACGGCCGGTGACGTAACGCACCGACAAGGCGGCGCCGCCGCGGGCGTCACCGTCGGTCTTGGTCAGCACCACGCCGGTCAGCGGCAGCGCTTCGCTGAAGGCCTTGGCGGTGGTCGCCGCGTCCTGGCCGGTCATCGAATCGACCACGAACAAGGTTTCCACCGGCGCAACCGCGGCATGCAGCGCCTTGATCTCGGCCATCATCGCTTCGTCGATGGCCAGGCGGCCGGCGGTATCGACCAGCAGCACATCGACGTAGGACTTCTTCGCGTCGGCGATCGCGGCGCGGACGATGTCCACCGGTTTTTGCGAGGCGTCGGAGGCGAAGAACAGTACATCGACCTGCTGCGCGAGCTGCTTGAGCTGCTCGATCGCGGCCGGACGGTAAACGTCGGCCGAGACCACCATCACCTTCTTCTTGCGCCGTTCCTTCAGGTGCTTGGCCAGCTTGCCGACCGTGGTGGTCTTGCCCGCACCCTGCAGGCCGGCGAGCAGGATCACCGCCGGCGCCGGCACGTTGAGATTCAGGTCGGCGGCCTGCGAGCCCATGACCGTGGTCAGCTCGTCGCGCACGACCTTGATCAGGGCCTGGCCCGGGGTCAGCGACTTGAGCACTTCCTGGCCGACCGCGCGCACCTTGATGCGTTCGATCAGCGCCTGCACCACCGGCAGCGCGACGTCGGCTTCGAGCAGGGCGATGCGCACTTCGCGCATCGACTCGCGGATGTTTTCCTCGGTCAGACGGCCGCGGCCGCGCAGGCGCTCGATGGTGCCGGAGAGGCGTTGGGTCAGTGATTCGAACATGGCGTGGTCGTGATCGCGGAACGACAGGGGCGGCAAGTATAGCTGGCGGGGCGAGGGGCGGATGGGAGGCAGTCAAAGGAGCGAGTTCAGAGGAGTGCATTCAGAGGAGTGAGTTGAGAGGAGTGAGCAAAAGCGGAAGCAAGGGCCGGACGCCCGCCTTTACTCACTCCTCTGAACTCACTCCTCATGCGACACTCCTGCGATGACAATCGTTCTCATCGCCGTCGTTCTCTACCTGACCGCGACCGGATTGCTGGTTTCGGCCGTGCGCCAGGACCGCGGCCGCAGCGCGCGGCTGTGGCTGGCACCGGCCAATCTGGCGGTGCTGCTGCACGGCGCCGCGCATTTCCTGGCCTGGCGCAACGCCGGCGGCGCCGACCTGCATTTCTTCGCGGCCTTGTCGCTGGTCGGGCTGGGGATGTCGGTGCTGACCGCGATCGTCGGCGCCTCCGGGCGCATGGCCGCGCTGGGCGTGCTGGTGTTTCCGCTGTCGGCGCTGATGCTGGTCGGCTACCAGATGTACGGCCACGTCCAGCACCCCGAGCCGCTGGACTGGCGCCTGCAGTTGCACGCCTGGATGGCGCTGCTGGCCTACGCCACCTTGGCGGTCGCGGCCTTGTTCGCGCTGATGCTGTGGGTGCAGGAAGGCGCGCTGCGCCGGCGCGAGTTCCACGGCTGGCTGCGCGCGCTGCCGCCGCTGGTGGAGCTGGAAAGCCTGTTGTTCCGCACCATCGCGGTCGGCTTCGTCCTGCTGACCGCGACCTTGCTGACCGGCGTGCTGTTCGTGGAGAACCTGCTGGCCCAGCACCTGATGCACAAGACCGTGCTCAGCGTGCTGTCGTGGCTGGCCTTCGGCGGCCTGCTGCTGGGCCGCTGGCGCTACGGCTGGCGCGGGGTGGTCGCGGTGCGCTGGACCCTGGGCGCGATGGCTTTGCTGATCCTGGCCTTCTTCGGCAGCAAGTTCGTGCTGGAAGTGATCCTCAAACGGGTCTGACGAAGCCCTGGTCCGCGGCTATCCGATCGCCGCCCTGCGCGACAAGCGCTCGACGTGGGCGGCGATCCACTTCAGCACCGCGATCCGCATCGCCTGTCACCTGTACCAGGGCAGCGCCGGGGTGGCCTCGATCGTGCCGATGGCCCTGGCCTACGCCTGGCTGTAGGCGCGCACCGGTCGGCTTTGGCCGCTAGTGCTGGCGTATGCCCTTCTCGACCCCGAGCCTTGTCCGTGGCCGGCTGAACGGGTGCCAGCGCGCTCGCGATCTACACGGATTCCACACCTCTCTGGCACTTGCCTGAACAGGCCCTTGCCAGATCAATATTTGCCTTGACAACTATTGCGCGGGCGCAGATTATTCCGCGCCATGACGACCTCGACCCCCAACCAGCCTTGCTCCACGTCCAACCTCGGCCTGCTGTTCCGCCAGGTGCGCGACGCCATGTGGGCGCAGATGGAACGCGAGCTGGCGCAGGCCGGCCACGATCTGACCTTCAGCCAGTTCATCACCCTCAAGGAGCTGGCGATCGGCACCGCCGGGGTGACCGAACTGGCGCGCGCGGCCCAGCTCAATCCCGGCGCCATGACCCGCCTGCTCGACAAGCTGGAAAGCCGCGGATTCGTCATGCGCGTGGCCGATCCCGACGATCGCCGCGCGCTCAACATCCACCTGACCGAAGCCGGTACGGCGATCTGGGAAGACATCGACCAGTGCGGAAAGCGCGTGCGCGAGCGCGCCATGGCCGGCCTCAGCGATTCCGATCGCGACCAGTTGTACCGCTTGCTCGAACAGGTTCGCGACAACCTCACTCTCTCCGGTTCCTGAGCCATGTCACGTCTCGACACTCGCCCGCGCCGCGGGCTGCTTTACGTGCTTACTCCCCTGGCCGCCGCGCTGATCCTCGCCGGTTGCGCCAGCACCCACGGCCTGCAGCCCGCCGGCCACGCGCTCGACGCCGACAGCCTGCAAGCCAAGCGCAGCCTCGCCGACGTGTCGGCGGCGCAATTCCCCAAGCGCGACTGGTGGACGGCGCTGGGCGACGCGCAACTCAGCGGTTTGATCGATGAAGCCCTGGCCGGCACGCCGAGCCTGGACGCCGCCGATGCGCGCGTGCGCCAAGCCATCGCCCAGGCCGGCCTCGCCGACGCCGCGCGCAAGCCCACCGTCGGCGGCGACGCGCAGTACTCCGGCGTGGAACTGCCCGAGACGCTGGCGCCGGAACCGATCGGCGGCAAGTACCTCGGCGCGCACGTGCTGATGCTGCAATTCAAGTACAGCCCGGACCTGTGGGGCGGCAAGCGCGCCCGCTGGCAGGCCGCGCTGGGCCAGGCGCGCGCCGCCGAAGTCGAAGCGCAGGCCGCTCGCCTGACCTTGTCTTCGAACATCGCCCGCGCCTATGTGTCGCTGGCGCAGTCCTTCGAAGCGCAGGACGTGGCCACTTCGGAGAAGCAACGCTCCGAGCGCCTGCTCGGCCTGGGCCAGCAGCGCGTCAAGGCCGGCCTGGACAACCAGTTGCAGATCCGCAACGCGCAGAGCGCGAGCGCCAGCGCCGACCAGCAGATCCAGGCGGCGCAGCAGCAGATCGACGCCGCTCGCAACGCGCTGGCCGCGCTGCTCGGCAAGGGCCCGGATCGCGGCCTGGATATCGCCCGCCCGACCCTGCTCGCGGCCAAGCCGCCGGCGGTGCCGGCGGTATTGCCGAGCGAACTGCTGGGCCATCGTCCCGACGTGGTCGCCGCGCGCTGGCGCGTGGAAGCCAGTTCGCACGGCATCAAGGCGGCCAAGGCCGACTTCTATCCGACCGTGAACCTCAGCGCGATCGTCGGCCTGGGCAGCGGCCATCTGTCGGATCTGTTCTCCAGCGACGCCAAGCTGCTGCAAGGCGGCCCGGCGATCAGCATGCCGATCTTCGACGGCGGCCGTCTGCGCAATCAACTGGCGCAAAGCGACGCCGAGTACGACCTCGCCGTCGCCAACTACAACCAGAATCTGGTCGGCGCGCTGCGCGAAGTCGCCGACGCGTTGCAGGCCTCGCGTTCGCTCGACGGCCAGCTGGTGTCGGCGCAGCAGGCGCGCGATGCCGCGCAGCAGGCCTGGCAGATCGCCAGCACCCGGTATCGCGCCGGCCTGGGCACGCAGCTCGATGTGCTGTCGGCGCAGCGTCCGCTGCTGCAACTCGATCAGCAGCTCGCCGGCCTGCGCGCGCAGCGCCTGGCCACGCAGATCGACCTGGATCGCGCGCTCGGCGGCGGACTCGAACTGACTTCGCCCGACCCGGTCGCGTCCACGGTTCCCAACGAATCTTCCAATAGCAACGTTATCGCCAAGGCCCCCACGCCATGACTACTGAAGTCAATCCCCAAGCCGCCACGGCCGCCGCCGCGCCGGCGCCGAAGAACAATCGCCGCAAGGCCTTGTTGATCCTGCTGACCGTGGTGGTGGTCGCCGCGGTCGCATGGACCGCGTATTACCTGCTGGTGCTGCGCTGGCACCAGGACACCGACGATGCCTACGTGCAGGGCAACGTCGTCAACATCACCCCGCAAGTCCAGGGCACCGTGGTCAGCATCGGCGCCGACGACGGCATGAAGGTCAGCGCCGGGCAAGTGCTGGTGCAACTCGATCCCAACGATGCGCAGGTCGCCTACGATCAGGCCACGGCGAATCTGGCCAACACCGTGCGTCAGGTGCGCGGCTTGTTCAGCGCGGTGGATGCCGGCCAGGCCGACCTGTCGGCGCGCGAAGTCGCGGTGCAGAAGGCCCGCGCCGACGTGAAGCGCCGCGAGGGACTGGTCGCCGGCGGCGCGGTCTCGGCGGAAGAACTGGCGCATGCGCGCGATGAACTGGCCTCGGCCGAAGCGGCGATGTCGTCCTCGCGCGGCGCGTTGGCCCGCAATCGCGCCCTGGTCGATGCGACCACCGTCGCCAAGCAACCGCAAGTTGCCGCGGCCGCCGCGCAGTTGCGTCAGGCGTACTTGAATCTGCAGCGCTCGGCGATCCTCGCGCCGGTCAGCGGCTACATCGGCAAGCGCAACGTGCAACTCGGCCAGCGCGTGCAGCCGGGCACCGCGCTGATGACGATCATTCCGCTGGATCAGGTCTGGGTCGAAGCCAACTTCAAGGAAACCCAACTGGCCAAGATGCATATCGGCCAGCCGGTGGAACTGCATTCGGATCTATACGGCTCCGAGGTGAGCTACCAGGGCAAGTTGGTCAGCCTCGGCCTGGGCACTGGCAGCGCGTTCTCGCTGTTGCCGGCGCAGAACGCCAGCGGCAACTGGATCAAGATCATCCAGCGCGTGCCGGTGCGCATCGAGATCGAACCCAGGCAGCTCGCCGATCATCCGCTGCGCCTGGGCCTGAGCATGCACGTCGATGTCGCCATCCGCGATCAGAACGGCGCCGTGCTCGCCGGCGCGCCGCCGGCCAAGGGCGTGCTGAGCACCGATGCCTACGCCAAGCAGTTGCACGATGCCGACGCGATGATCGAGAAGATCGTTCGCGAGAATTTGCCGGGCCTGCAGCACGGTTGATCGCCGCGGGTCGGAGCGGTTTTTTGTGGGAGCGAGTTTGGTGGGAGGGGCTTCAGCCCCGACGCCTTTCGCTCCGACATCGCGATCTGACCGAAAAGCATCGGGGCTGAAGCCCCTCCTACAAAAGCCAAGCTTCACCTGCAAACCCGCTTGAAAGTTTCGCCCCGCAGCAAAGACGAAGCGCCTCCCCCACGTCGTTCTTCTTCTGTCGTTCGCAAAGCATCGTTTCGAAGCCGGCGCGCCATGCGCGCTGCCTCGACCTCCCCCGACGACGCCACGCGAGCTCCGAAGCCGTCATTCCGGCCAAGGCCGGAATGACGGACCCAGGAAGGCCTCACCTCCGCTCTTGGTCCCGCGCCCGCGCGCGGCCCACCCGAACCGACAGGCAGATCCATGTCCGCCACCACCGCCAACGCCGGAGCCGCGCCCGCCGCCCCCGGGGCATTCCGGCCGCCGAATATCGCGCTGACGACGCTGGGCCTCGCCCTCGCCTCGTTCATGCAGGTGCTCGACACCACCATCGCCAACGTCTCGCTGCCGACCATCTCCGGCAACCTCGGCGGCAGCAGCAGCCAGGCGACCTGGGTCATCACCTCGTTCGCGGTCAGCAACGCCATCGCCCTGCCCTTGACCGGCTTCTTCACGCGCAAGTTCGGCGAACGCAAATTGTTCATGTGGGCGACGATGCTGTTCGTGATCGCCTCCTTCCTGTGCGGCCTGGCCAACAGCATGGGCCTGCTGGTCGCCGCGCGCGCGCTGCAGGGCTTCGTCGCCGGGCCGATGTATCCGGTCACCCAGGCGCTGCTGATCTCGATCTATCCACCGCACAAACGCGGGCAAGCCATCGCCTTGCTGGCGATGGTCACCGTGGTCGCGCCGATCGCAGGGCCGATCCTGGGCGGCTGGATCACCGACAACTACAGCTGGGAATGGATTTTCTTCATCAACATTCCCATCGGCATCTTCGCCAGCCTGGTGGTGGCCAATCAGCTGCGCGGCCGGCCGGAGCGGCTGGAAAACCCGAAGATGGACTACATGGGCCTGGCGATGCTGGTGATCGGCGTGGCCGCGCTGCAGATCATGCTCGACCTGGGCAACGACGAGGACTGGTTCAACTCGACCAAGATCGTAGTGCTGACCGTGGTCGCCGTGATCGCGCTGGCGGTGTTCGTGATCTGGGAACTGACCGAACGCGATCCGATCGTCAACCTGCGCCTGTTCCGCCATCGCAACTTCGCCAGCGGCACCTTGGCGATGGTGCTGGCCTACTCGGCGTTCTTCTCGATCAGCCTGCTGGTGCCGCTGTGGCTGCAGCGCAACCTGGGCTACACCTCGATCTGGGCGGGTCTGGCGACCGCGCCGATCGGCATCCTGCCGGTGTTGCTGACGCCGTTCGTGGGCCTGTACGCCGCGCGCTTCGACTTGCGCATGGTCGCCAGCGCGGCCTTCATCGTCATGGCCTTCACCAGCTTCGTGCGCTCGGGTTTCAATCTCGACGTGGATTTCCAGCACGTCGCCCTGGTGCAGTTGTGGCAAGGCCTGGGCGTGGCGCTGTTCTTCATGCCGGTGCTGACCATCCTGCTGTCGGACCTGGAGCCGCATGAGATCGCGGCGGGCTCGGGCCTGGCGACGTTCGTGCGAACGCTCGGCGGCAGCTTCGCCGCGTCGTTGACGACCTGGGCCTGGAGCCAGCGCAGCACCATCCACCACGCGCAGTTGACCGAGCATATCGGCGCCTACGATCCGGCGATCCAGCAGACCGTCAACACGCTCGGCAACGGCGACGCCACCCGCGGCGCGCTGGTGCTCAATCAGATGATTTCGCAGCAGGCCGCGCAGATCGGCTTCAACGAGATGCTGCATCTGATCGGCATCCTGTTCCTGGTGGTGACGGTATTCGTCTGGTTCGCCAAGCCGCCGTTCAGCGCCAAGGCCGCGGGCGGTGCGGCGGCTGGCGGGCACTGATGTATCGAGGGTGGAGGCGGCGCTAGCCGCGGTCTTTGGCTTGCGTCGTGGCATCGGCGCTCCTGCCCCTTCAGGCCTGCCTGTTGCAGGTTCGACCTGGACCACGGCGCCGCCCCGTCGGCGCACGACGGTTTCCGCTTCGCCACGTATTGACCGGCGCCTTCCGCGCTTCGCATGATGCTCGCGCCCCGCTTCGGGGCGACCGGGGAATACATCGTGAGAAAGGAATCGAACAAGCTCGGCATGTATGCATTGGCGGCCGTGGTCTTCGGCTTTGCGTTCTCGTTCGGCGCCAGCGCCGGCGACGCTGCTGCGACCTGTGAGCGCACCTGCGAGATCGAATACGCCGAATGCATGCAGGTGGTCGGCGATGAAGCCGGCTGTGGGGCGACTTATCGGGCTTGCGTTCGCAGTTGCGATTGCGCGGTGCTTTGAGGCGATCCACGCTGCGGGCCGTGGTCCGTAGCGCGGTTGCTGAGCGAAGAGCATCGGGCCTGAAAGGCCCTCCCATAAGAGACTTCGGGCCGTCGAGGTCTTTTGTGGGAGGGCCTTTCAGGCCCGATGCTTTTCGCCAAGACACTACATCACCCACCAGCGCTCAAGCCGAAACCTCCGCACGCCGCGGCGCGCTTTGCTCGGGCAAGGCCTCGCACGCCGTCGCCGCGCACTTGAGCACGAAACGCCGCCGCGCCTCGTGGTAGCTGCGATCGCTGCCGAAGAAATTGCGGTACATGTGCGCCAACTCCTCCGCGCCGTAACTCTCCAGCGGCTTGCGGCGCTCGTCGGCGGCGCGGCGGCGGCGCTTGCCGGCCAGGGCCTTGCGCACGCTGACCGGATCGGCCGCGCGTTCGGCGCGTTGCTCGACGTGCGCGACGAAATCCGCCGCGCTGGCGCCGAACGCGGCGTCGATCAAGCCGATGCGCTCGGCGCCGGCCGCGCCGATCGGGCGCAGGCCTTCGGTGAGTTCCTGCGCCAAGGTCTCGCCGACCCGGCGCGGCAGCAGATAGGTCCAGTACTCCGATCCGTACAAGCCGCCCATGCTCTTGTAATGCGGATTCATCACCGCGCCGCGCCGCGCCCACACCTGATCGGCGGCCAGCGCCAGGATCACTCCGCCCGCGCCGGCATTGCCCCGCATCGCCGAGATCACCAGGTGCGAATCGGTCAGCACGATCTCGCGCACCAACGCATTCATGGCCAGGATGTTGCGCCACGATTCCAGCGCCGGATCGGACGCGGCCTGAATGGTGTTGAGGTGGATGCCGTTGGACCAGATGTCGCTGCCGCCCATCAGCACGATGGCCCGCGTCGGCCGCTGCCGCGCCTGCAAAAATGCGGTGCGCAGGCGATCGCACTGAGCGGTGGACATGGCGCCGTTGTAGAAATCGAAATGCAGATAACCGACCGCGCCGGCTTCGCGATAACGGATCTGCCGGTAGGCGTGATCGCGCCGCCCGGCCACCGAGGTCGCCGGCCGCAGCGGCCGCTGCGCCACTTCGCGCAAGCGCTTCTCGCCCAGCACCAGGGTCGCCGGCAGCTTGATCCCGTCCTTCTCGCGCAGATGGCTCAGCCACAGCGCGCCGTCGCGCGTGCCGATGCAGATCGCGCCTTCGCGCCGGCCCAGCAACTCGCCCGGACGCCCGCGCAGGGACGGTTCCTCATGCGCGCCGAACACATGGCAGCGCACGCCGGCAATTTCGCCGCGCGCGCCGGGAAAACTGTCGCCGCTGCGGATGCGCGCGAGCAGGCTGGCGTTGTCCATCTCCCAGTCCAGGCTGCGATCGGCCGCGCGCATGCTCGCGCGCAGGCGGCCGCGCACGTTCGCCGCGGCGTAGTCCAGCGGTTGCGGCGCGTAGCCGCCGGTTTCGAAACGCTCCACCGCCTGCAACAACGCTCGGCTGGCCGCGTCGGTGACTTCGTGCCGGTACAGCTGGCTCTTGGACGCGCCGCGCATGGCGAAGCCGGCGCTGGCCCAGATGTCGCCGGCGTCCATCTCGGCCGCGGCCTGCAGCACGGTGACGCCCCAGTCGTGCTCGCCTTCCAGGATCGCCCAGTCCAGCGAGGACGGGCCGCGATCGCCGACGATGCCCGGATGCACGATCAGGCAGGTGTGGCGGCGCCACACGTCTTCCGGAATCGCCGTCTTGAGCATCGGCGCGACGATCAGCTGCGGCCGCTCGCGGGCGACGGCGGCGCGCATCGTGTCGGGATCGGATGCGATCTGTACGGATACCTGATGGCCCAGGTCGGTCAACTCGGCCCAGGCGCGCTGCGCCAGTCCGTTGTATGCAGTGCACAGGAACAAAATCCGCAGCGACATCGCACGCTCCTTCGTCACGACGAAGGATCGAATGTGTGCCAACACGTATTCATAAACATGAGCGGAGATCACAAATTCCTGCTGCACCGCAACGGGGTTTCGATTTTTCGACGGGTATCGCTGTTCCTTGCACGCGCCGTCGGAAGGCGCCGATTTCGTGTCCGTTGACTGGCGGGTATTGCGTTGTCAGAAGCCGTCGCGCGCACGCCGCGGCGACGGCCGCCCTGGCCGCGCGCCTGCGTCGAATGCGCTCGCCGCCGATGCCGCGCATCGGCGGCGGCGCGGCGCGTGGCCATCGCGCTCATGCCGAGCGTTGTCGATACCGACCAAGGAGAAGTCGATGTTCAAGCGCAAAAACAACCGGATGCTGGCGATGTGCGCGTTCTGTTTCGGCGTGGCGTTTTCGCTCAGCGCGTTCGCCGCCACCTGCGAGGAGTGCTGGCAAAGCTGCTTCGCCCAACGCGTGGCCTGCCGCGCCGCCGGCACGCCGGCCTCGGTGTGCCTGATCAACTACAACGCTTGCGGCCGCGCCTGCGGCTGCCAGATTCCCTGAGGCGGACACGGCGGGGAGCGCGCGCTCCCCGCTTCGCCGGCCCGGGTGACGCGCAACGTCGTGCGGCGGCGCAACGAATTCGCCGCGATCCGCGCAGCACCGACGCACGCCGCGCCGATGTGCGTGCCGTCGCGAACCGCGCCGCCGCGCAGCGCACGCAAATTCCGTAACGCCGGTCACATCGGCCGCCATCCGCGGCCGTGGCGAGGCACTTCGGCGGTGTTATAACCCTAGCGCTCATCGATCGGCGCGTGCGGCCGCGGTCGATCCGCACCCACTCTCGACGCGAGCGATCGCGGACGACACACCGACGACCTATCTGAGGACAAGGAATGAACTTCAAGTCGATCCTGACCACCCTTGCGGTGATTGCGCTGGCGCTGGGCCTGGGCGTCGGCGCAGGTTATCTGGTCCGCCACAGCGGCCTGATGGGTGGCGGCGGAGGTGGCGGCGGCGTGGAGGTGACCCAGGGCGATTACTCGGCGATCTACGCCAAGACCGGCGGCGACGTGGTCGTCTACACCTTGTCCACCTGCCCGTTCTGCCAGCAGGCCAAGGCGTTGCTGGCGAAGCAGAACGTCAGCTTCGTCGAGCGCGTGATCGACAAGGACGAAGTCGCGCGCAAGGAAGCCGACGGCCTCAAGATCAACAGCGTGCCGGTGATCTTCATCGGCGACAGCAGCATGCGCGGCTACAACGAAGCCAAGCTCGTCGAGCTGCTCAATACCCACGGCAAGGCCAAGGCCAAGCCGGCGGCCTGATCGGGCCGCTTCGGTACTGAGCGGACAAGCCTGCGGCCTGGTCGGGCTGCCTGGGTACTCCAGCGGATCGGCGGGCGGCGATTAGCGGCCCGCCGCGGCCCTTTGATTTGTTCGATGCGTTCAACGTGCTCGCGCTGCTGCCTGCGCTGCGGCGCTTCGCGGCGTGCGCCGTCGCGACACCGCCGCCGCTTGGCCACGCCGGCTCAACCCACCCATACCTGCAACGCCAGCGCCGCGACCGCGCCGAGCGCGGTTCCGCCGATCACTTCCGGCCGCGTATGCCGCGCCATGCGCACGCGCGCCCAACCCAGCAGCGGCAGCAACACTGCGCCGGCCAGCGCCCACGACGGCGACAACGCGCTCAGCGATACCGCCGCGAACGTCAGACTGGCCATGTGCAGCGACAACTTGATCCAGCGATTGCACAACGCCGCCACGACCAGCATCGCCGCGACCGCGACGATGCCCGGCGCCAACGCGGCGGCGCGCTCGCGCATCCACCACCAACAGATCGCCAGAACCAACAACAGCACCGCATAGAGCAACGGCCGCTCGCTGCGATGCGAAGCGTCCACCGTGCCCCAGCGCCCGGATCGGCGCCGCTGGATCACGAACAACCACGTCACCACGATCGCCGCGGCCACGCCGATCAGCGCATGCACCGATGCCTGCGGCGCGAGCAACTGCACCGTCCGCAACGTCAGCAGCGCGAACACCGCGAACGGATGCAGGACAACCGACACCGCACGTGCGAGGCGATACCCGCCGCGTTCCGGCCGCGCCACCTGGCCGGCGTCCGCGGCGGCACCCGGACCCGGACCCGAGCCCGGTTCTCGATCGAATCCGCCCTTCACGCCAACCGGCGCCGCGGCTTCGCCTGTCCCATCCGGCGCGTCGGCCCGCATAGGCTTGGACGAATCGCCGCGCTCGCCGCCGCTCACGCCGCGTCCAGCGCCTCGGACAGCCGCTCGACCGCGATCACTTCCATCTCGCCGATCCGGCCGCCGCGCGGGGCGTTGCCCTTGGGCACGATGGCGCGCTTGAAGCCGTGCGTCGCGGCTTCCTTCAAACGGTCTTCGCCGTTGGGCACCGGGCGAATCTCGCCGGACAGGCCGACCTCGCCGAAGGCGACGGTCTGCTCGGCCAGCGGCTGATCGCGCAACGACGACAGCACCGCCAGCAGCAGCGGCAGATCGACCGCGGTTTCCTGCACGCGGATGCCGCCAACCACGTTGACGAACACGTCCTGGTCGCCGACCACGATGCCGCCGTGGCGGTGCAGCACGGCCAGCAGCATCGCCAGGCGGTTCTGTTCCATGCCGACCGCGACCCGGCGCGGGTTGGACAGCGGCGAGGCATCGACCAGCGCCTGCACTTCCACCAGCAGCGGCCGGGTGCCTTCGCGCGTCACCATCACGCAGCTGCCCGGCTGCGGGCTGCGGCTGCCGGAAAGGAAGATCGCGGACGGATTGGGCACCTCGCGCAGGCCTTTGTCGCTCATCGCGAACACGCCGAGCTCGTTGACCGCGCCGAAGCGGTTCTTGAACGCGCGCAACACGCGGAAGCGGCTGCCGCTCTCGCCTTCGAAATACAGCACCGCATCGACCATGTGCTCGAGCACGCGCGGGCCGGCGATGCCGCCTTCCTTGGTGACGTGGCCGACCAGGAACACCGCGGTGCCGGTCTCCTTGGCGTAACGCACCAGACGCGCGGCGCTTTCGCGCACCTGGCTGACCGAACCGGGCGCGGCGGCGAGTTGCTCCGTCCACAGGGTCTGCACCGAGTCGGCGACGATCAGCGCCGGTTTCATCTTTGATGCGTGTTCGAGAATGCGCTCGACCCCGGTCTCGGCCAGCGCGTGCACGCCGTCCAGCGGCAAGCCCAGGCGCGAGGCGCGGCCGGCGACCTGCGACAGCGATTCCTCGCCGGTGACGTACAGGCCCGGCAGGGTCTGGGCCATGCGCGTGATCGCTTGCAGCAGCAAGGTCGATTTGCCGATGCCCGGATCGCCGCCGACCAGCACCACCGCGCCATGCACCAGACCGCCGCCGAGCACCCGGTCGAACTCGCCGATACCGGTGCTGACCCGCGATTCCTCGCTGTGGCTGACGTCCTTGAGCGCGGTGACCGCGGGCGCGTCGGCGCGGCCGGCCCAACTGCTGCGGCGGCTGGCGGCGACCCCGCCCGCGCCGGCCTTGGCCGCCGGCTCGACCACGAATTCGCTGAGCGTGTTCCAGGCGCCGCATTCGCCGCACTGGCCCTGCCACTTGCTGTAGTCGGCGCCGCACTCGGAACACACGTAGGCGGTGCGGGCCTTGGAGGCGGCGGATTTGGCGGGCGGTTTGGAAAGATTCGACACGGCGGGCGGCACTGCGATGGAGCGGAACCGCACTGTAGCGGCTGCCGGTCGCATCGTGCGAGACGTGGCGGCGCTGTCGCGGCAAAGTCCTACATCGCGCCGTGCGGCGCTGGCGGTTCGGCAGGCACCGCGTAAGCCGCGACCGCGAAACACGCCTGCGGTGCAGGCCGAGATCGCCATCGCGGCTTACGCCGCGCCTGCCGCCGGACCGGGGCCCGGCCATGCCGGCGCCAGTTTGCAAGAGGCCGGCTGGACCGGATTAACGGGATGGCCGGCGTTTACCCCGGCCGACGGATTCATCCGCGCGGTGGCCTCAGGCCGCCATCGGCCGGTTCGGCCGGTGCTGCTCGGGATAGATCGCATACAGATGCTGCTGCGGCCGCGCCAGCAAGCCGCCGACATCGTTGGCCGCGACGATGCTGTAGCCGCGCGCATCGATATCGTTCGCGATCGCGTGCCAGTCCAGCTTCGGCATGGCCATCGCGGTATCGATGGTCCAGCCGAACCGCAATCCGCCCAGCGCCTTCATCTCGTCCAGGGGCAGCCAACTGTCTGAAGGCGCCACCACGAACCCCTCGTCCTCGCCCACCACGAATACGTCTACGCGCATTTTCGTCACTGCCTTTGCTGTTGATCCGCAAGCCGGCGCATGGTGTCGATCGGCCCGATAAAAAATAGTGAAAAAGGAATGGCGAATTGGTGAAGACGCCGCCGACGCGTAGTTTGGGTTCACGTTCTATGCACGGCGATAACAAGCGCCGGGTTACGCAAAGTTTGTATGAAGGTGGTCGCATCGGCTGCGATCAGGGAAGCGGGCGGCGGGCGCCCCGGCGGCACACTTCGGTGGCGCCGGACAGGATCGAAACCGGCTTTCCCGGCGGCGCGGTGCGCGACGCGCCCGAGTCGTGCGAAATCTCAGATGCGAAGGAACCAAGCCATCGAACCGCATCCGTGTCGCAACGTAGCCGTAGGGACGATACGGGGCGTGGGTTCGAATGGCTGGTTCAGACGCGGCTAGCCCATGATCGTGCAGGCGCAGAGGCCGTTCACGATAAGCCTGAACTCCGTGCCGCATCCTGGCGCAGCCGAGAATGTCGGCGCGTGCGGCAAAGTTTTCGGCATAGGAACCCAATCCCTGAGTCAAACCACTGCGCATCCACTTCGGCTTGAATTAACGCTCAGCCCTCGGCAAGCGCGCTGACCATGACGTATTACCCATCCGGATCGCGAAGCGCGAATTCCTGCGTCCCGGTGCTGGGATTCAAGTGCGGCTCTTCTTCCAGCCTGGAGGCGAGCGACCGCGCCCTGATCAGCGCCTGCTCGAAATCATCCACGCGGAAAAACAGGATGAGCCCGTTACCGGGTTCGGCGCGCTCGGGATCGGCCAAGGGCGGGTGTTCGTGATCGCCCCATCGATGCAGGCAGATCAACACCGTCCCGTCCGTGTCCAGGATCTGCCCGAAGTAATCGTGCGCCGGAGCGGTGAGCGCCTGGCCAAACAGCGACTGATACCAGCCGAAACTGCGAGCGACATCGGCGACGCCGATGATGGTCCACGTGCGTTTCATGGTTCCTCCTCGGTTTCACATCTGTGAACTGTCAGAGACAACGCCAGCCGACGCCGGTTTCAGGCTAGTACCGGCGCCGTTAGCAACCCGTACAACGCCGCTTTTCCTCACGGAATTCATCCGTGCAAATCGGACCGGCGACACGTGCCGGCCGATCCGTGCGCCGATCTCAGCGCCGCACGACGGGCGAACTGATCTGGTAGTCGGGCTTTGGTACGCCGGCAAACCTTGAGGGTTCGGCTTAAAGAAAAAGCCCCGCGAGTGGCGGGGCTTTCTTTTTCCGGGAAGGTGCCGGCCGTTGGATTGGTGGCCGGGCGATTGTTTTCTTCTCGGATTTACGTGGTGCCGGAAATAGGAATCGAACCTACGACCTACGCATTACGAATGCGCCGCTCTACCAACTGAGCTATTCCGGCGAAGGACCGCAATTCTAGGCGGCTGCCCCCCGGGCGGTCAATTCAGACTTGTCCTGGGTCGCGGCGGCGACCTCCCGCAGCGCCGCGCAGCTGCGATCCGCGCCGTCCGCACATGCCCGCCGCGCCGGCTTGCAAGGCCCGCGATCCGCCCGGCGCGCAGCGTGACGGCGATATCATCCGCCTCATGCCCCCCATCCTCGCCGCCTGCGCCGATGCGCTGATCTTCGTTCTCCTGTCCTGGGGGCTGTGGCGCCTGCTCGGCCGCTCGGTGCCGCTGGCGGTGCTGCCGATCGTGATCGGGCTGGTGCTGGCCGCCAGCGGCTGGCTGCCGCCGGGGTTGGGCGTGCCGTCGGCGATCGGCGACAAGCTCGGCTGGGTCGGCGTGCTGGCGCTGGCGTTCAGCGCGGGGCTGGAGACGCGGCAGAGCCACTACCGGCCTCAGCCGGAGGCCGAGGCAACGCCGGTGCCGTCTTTGCCGGCCGCGGGGCCGGTGCGGGCGCGACGGTCGGTCTCGCGCTTCGCCCTCAGCGCCGGGTTGGCCCTGGTACTGCCGTTCGCGGTGGGCACCCTCGCCGCCTACGGCTATTTCAATCAATTACCCGGCTGGACCGCGCCGCGCGGCGACGGCTGGCTGGGCGCGGTCGCGATCGGGCTGTGCGTGGCGGTCAGCGCGCTGCCGGTGCTGATCGGGATCGTGCGCGAGCTCGGGCCGCTGCATCGGCCGCTGACCCAGGTCGCGCTGGCGATCGCGGTGGTGGACGACGCGGTGCTGTGGATCGGGCTGGCGGTGCTGCTGTTCCTCGCGGAAGGCACCGGCCTGAGCGGCTGGGGCGGGCTGGATGCCTTGGCGGTGGCGGCCATGATCGCGCTGGCGACGCTGGGCGCGTGGCTGCATCGCCGCTATCCGTCGCCGCCGCGCACGGCGGTGTGGCTGGCGCTGCCGCTGTATCTGGCCGCCGGCGCGTGGGCGAGTTCGCAACTGGGCCTGCACGCCTTGTTGGGCGCGTACTTCGCCGGCGCGGTGCTGGCGCCGAGCTGGGCGCGGCGATTGCCGCTGGAACGACTGGGCGGCTACGCGCTGATCGGCCTGGCGCCGCTGTTCTTCGGCCACAGCGGTCTGCGCATCGATGGCGAGGTGCTGGGCTGGGCCTCGCTGCAAGCGGCGCTGGCGCTGCTGCTGGTGTCGGTCGCGGCCAAGCTGGCGGCGTTGCTGATGTGTCCGCCGATCGCGCGCCTGCCGCGGCGCGAGGCCCTGGCCGTCGGCGCGCTGCTGCAGTGCAAGGGGCTGATGGAAATCGTCGCGGCGACGATCCTGCGCGACAAAGGCCTGCTGTCGGAACACGCCTTCGCCGCGCTGGTGACGCTGGCGGTGCTATCGACGGTGCTGACCGGCCCGCTGTTCCGCTGGATGCTGCGCGGCCGCGCCGCTACGGCGCAGGCGCGCTACGAATACGTGTGAAGTCGCATCGGCGGGGCTTGGCCCGGCCGACGCGCGAAAGCCTCAGCCGACCAGTTGCAGGCGCAGTTCTTTCGGCAGCGCGAATACCATGTTTTCCGGCTCGCCGTCGAGTTCGGCGACGTGCTGCGCGCCGAGTTCGCGCAGGCGCTCGATCACGCCGCGCACCAGCACTTCCGGCGCCGACGCGCCGGCGGTGACGCCGATGCGCTTGCGTCCCACCACCCACTGCGGATCGATTTCGACCGCGCCGTCGATCAGGTAGGCCTGCACGCCTTCGCGCTCGGACAACTCGCGCAGGCGGTTGGAGTTGGAACTGTTGATCGAGCCGACCACCAGGACCAGATCGCACTTCGCCGCCAGTTCGCGCACGGCGTCCTGGCGATTTTGCGTGGCGTAGCAGATGTCGTCGTGACGCGGGCCCTGGATCGCCGGGTACTTGCCGCGCAGCGCCTCGATCACGCTGCGGGTGTCGTCCACGGACAAGGTGGTCTGCGTGGTGTAGGCGAGGTTTTCCGGCTGATCGACCTGCAGGCGCGCGACGTCATCCGCGTCCTCGACCAGGTAGATCCGGCCCAGGCCGGCTTCGCGCCGCCACTGGCCCATGGTGCCTTCGACTTCCGGATGGCCGGCGTGGCCGATCAGGATCACGTCGCGGCCGGCGCGGCAGTGGCGCGAGACTTCCAGGTGCACCTTGGTGACCAGCGGACAGGTCGCGTCGAACACCTTGAGCTGGCGCCGTTCGGCTTCTTCGCGCACGGCCTTGGACACGCCGTGGGCGCTGAAGATCACGGTCGCGCCGTCGGGGACTTCGTCGAGCTCTTCCACGAAGATCGCGCCGCGATGCTTGAGATCATCGACGACGAAACGGTTGTGCACGACTTCGTGGCGCACGTAGATAGGCGCGCCGAGGGTTTCGATGGCGCGCTTGACGATTTCGATCGCGCGATCGACGCCGGCGCAGAAGCCGCGGGGGTTGGCTAGCAGGACGTCCATGAGGCCATTGTACTCCTGTCGCGGACGGGCGGCAGCGGGCAGAAACGGGCAGACAGGAGCGAAAAATGAGCAACAGCCAAGCTTTCGCTCACTTTTCGCTCCTCTTCACTCACTCGCGCGCTCAGGCCTTGCCCTCGCCCGCCCGGCGCTTGGCGTCGGTGCGGCTCGGGAACAGGCCGTAGATGGCGATGCCGATCGCGCCGGCGACGATCGCCGAGTCGGCGATATTGAACGAAGGCCAGTGGTAATCGCCCACGTACCACTGGATGAAGTCGACCACGTGGCCGTGCAGCATGCGGTCGATCACGTTGCCGATCGCGCCGCCGATCACCAGGGCGAACGGCAACGCCGATTTCCAGTCGCTGCGCTCGGTCCGCGCCAGCCAGCGCGCCAGCAAGCCGCTGATCGCCACCGCCAGGACCATGAAGAAATATTTCTGCCAGCCGCCGGCGTCGCTGAGGAAGCTGAAGGCCGCGCCGGTGTTGTAGCTGCGATACCAGTTCCAGAAGCCGTCGATCACCGGCACCGGCGTGTACTCGGGCAGCGACGCCAGCACCCAGGCCTTGCTGAGCTGGTCGAGCACGATCACCACGACCGAGACGATCAGCCATACGAGCGCGTTCTTGCCGGGTTTGCTTGCGGTATCGGTCATCGGGCCTGGATCTGCGAAGAAAAGAATGGAACCGGAATGCGCGCGGCCTCGAAGCCGCGCGCGGGTGCGCGCAACTCAGAACCAGCGACGGTCCTCGCCCTCGCCCGCGACATTGCTCACGCAACGGCCGCACAGGTCCGGATGCTGCTCGTCCACGCCGACATCGGCGCGGTGATGCCAGCAGCGCACGCACTTGGTCTTGCCGGTGCGCGTGGCGAGCACGGCGATGTCCTTGATGTCGTCGTCGGCGATCACGTCCACGTCGCCGCTGATGAACAGGAAGCGCAGCTCATCGGCCAGCGGCGCCAGCCAGTTCTGATCGGCGACGCCGCAGCGCAGCGAGATCTCCGCTTCCAGCGCGGCGCCGATCTGGCCGGCGGCGCGCATCGGCTCCAGGGTCTTGGCGACGCTGTCGCGCAGGGCGAGCAGGCGCTTGAAGTCTTCGTCGGACAACACCGCATCGGCCGGCAGCAAGGCCAGGCCGTCGTACCAGGTGGTGAACAGCACGTTGTCTTCGCGCGGGCCGTGCTCGGTGTTGGCCGGCAGGTGACGCCACATTTCGTCGGCGGTGAACGCCAGGATCGGCGCGATCCAGCGCACGAAGCCTTCCGCGATGCGGTACATCGCGCTCTGCGCCGAACGCCGGCCGCGCGAGTTTTCCTGCATCGTGTACAGGCGGTCCTTGGTCACGTCCAGGTACAGCGAACCCAGATCGACGCTGCAGAAATTCGACAGCGCCTGCACGATTTCGGCGAAGTCGTAACGCTCGTAGGCCGAGGCGATACGGTCCTGCAGCTCGGCGGCGCGATGCACGATCCAGCGGTCCAGCGCGACCATGTCGTCCAGGCCGACCAGATCGCGGGTGGGATCGAACCCGCTCAGGTTGCCAAGCAGGAAGCGCGCGGTGTTGCGGATGCGGCGATAGACGTCGGCGTTCTGCTTGAGGATCTTGTCGGAGACCGTCATCTCGTTGCGGAACTCGGTCGATGCGACCCACAGGCGCAGCACGTCCGCGCCCAGGGTGTCGGTGACCTTCTCCGGCGCGAGCGCGTTGAACATCGACTTGGACATCTTCTTGCCGTGCTCGTCCACGGTGAAGCCGTGGGTCAGCACCTGCCGGTACGGCGCCGCGCCGTCCATCGCCACGCCGCTGAGCAGCGCGCTGTGGAACCAGCCGCGATGCTGGTCGGAACCTTCCAGGTACAGATCGGCCGGCTTGCGCAGACCGTCCTGCGGACGCTGCGCGAGCACGCACTCGTGGCTGGTGCCCGAGTCGAACCAGACATCAAGAATGTCGTTGACCTTCTCGTAGTTGCCGGCCTCATCGCCCAGCAGTTGCTCGGCGGTCATCGCGTACCAGGCGTCGGCGCCTTCGCGTTCGACCGCGTCGGCGACCTGGCGCATGATCTCGACCGTGCGCGGATGCGGCTGGCCGCTTTCGCGATCGAAGAACAGCGCGATCGGCACGCCCCAGTAGCGCTGGCGCGAGATCGTCCAGTCCGGACGGCCCTCGATCATGTTGTAGATGCGCGCCTCGCCCCAGCCCGGCACCCACGACACGCCGCCGATCGCGTCGAGCGCGTCGCGGCGCAGCCCGGCCTGATCCATCGAGATGAACCATTGCGGCGTGGCGCGGAACACCACCGGCGTCTTGTGGCGCCAGCAGTGCGGGTAGCTGTGCTTGAGCCGGCCCGACGCCAACAGCACGTCGTGCGCCTTGAGCACTTCGAGGATGATCGGATCGACCTTGAAGATGTGCACGCCGGCCAGCGCATGCTGATCGGCCGGCGGCGTCGACGGCAGGTACAGGCCGCGCCCATCGACCGGATTGAACTGCGCCGGCGTGTAGTGATCGAGCAGGCCGTACTTCAGTGCGACCGCATAGTCTTCCTGGCCGTGGCCGGGCGCGTTATGGACGATGCCGGTGCCGTCTTCGGCCGACACGTAGCTGTCCACCAGCACCGGCAGTTCGCGCTCGGCGTAGAACGGATGCTGCAGGCGCTGGCCTTCGAGCTCGACGCCGCGCGCGCGGCCGTGCACGACCACGTCTTCGATGCCGTAGCGCTTGAGCGCCTTGGCCGCGAGCGCTTCGGCCAGCACCAGCAGGCGGCGGCCGCCGTCGGCGCGCTGCGGGCCGTCTACCAGCACGTAGTCGAGCTCGGGGCCGACGGTGACCGACAGGCTGGCCGGCAGCGTCCACGGCGTGGTGGTCCAGATCGGCACCGCGATCAGGGTGTCGTCGTCGATCGCCGCGCCGAACACCGCCGCGAGCGAGCGCGCGTGCTTGGCGACATAGCCCACGTCGATCTGGGTGGATTCCTTGTCCTGATATTCGATCTCCGCCTCGGCCAGCGCCGAGCCGCAGTCGAAGCACCAGTGCACCGGCTTGGAGCCGCGCAGCAGATGGCCGCGTTCGACGATCTTCGCCAGCGAACGCATGATGTCCGCCTCGTAGCGGAAATCCATGGTGCGATACGGGTTGTCCCAATCGCCGGTCACGCCCAGGCGCTTGAAGCCGCGGCGTTGCAAGTCGATCTGGGTGGTGGCGTATTCGCGGCACTTGGCGCGGAAAGCGGCGGCGTCGAGCTTGTCGCCGACCTTGCCGAATTCCTTCTCGACCTTGTGCTCGATCGGCAGGCCGTGGCAATCCCAGCCCGGCACGTAGGGCGCGTCGAAGCCGGCCAGCAGCTTGGACTTGACCACGATGTCCTTGAGCACCTTGTTGACCGCGTGGCCGACGTGGATCTCGCCGTTCGCGTACGGCGGGCCGTCGTGCAGGACGAAGCTGCGCTCGCGGCCGCCGGTTTTCGCGCGAATTCGCTGATACAGACCTTCGCTCTCCCAGCGCGCCAGGGTTTCCGGCTCGCGCTTGGGCAGATCGCCGCGCATCGGGAAGTCGGTCGCCGGCAGCAGCAAGGTGGCCTTGTACGGATTGCCGGGGGCGGATTGGCTCGGGTCGTTGGTCACAGCGGGTCTCAGGCAGTTTTCTCGGCCGCGCTTGCGGCTTGAGCTGGCGACGTAGACGCACGTCGAGGGTCGTGTTGCGAAACAGGCGATGCGTACGGCGGCCGGCGCTGCGCATCGAGTTGCAGCAGCTCGCGCGCCTGGGCGGCGTCGCGGTGCATCTGCGTGGTCAGCGAGGCCAGGTCGGGGAACTTGAGCTCGGCGCGCAGGTGGGCGACGAATTCGACCTCGATCCTGCGACCGTACAGGTCGCCGTCGAAATCGAACAGATGCGCTTCCAGCAGCGGCTCCACCCCGGCCACGGTCGGCCGCGTGCCCAGGCTCGACACCGACGGCCAGGGCTGGTCCCCGACGCCGTGCACCCAGGTGGCGTAGATGCCGGACAAGGCCGGCGTCTTGCCGCCGAAGCGCAGGTTGGCGGTTGGAAAGCCCAGGGTGCGGCCGAGCTGCTTGCCGTGCACGACATGCCCGCCGATCGCATAAGGGCGGCCGAGCAGCCGCGCCGCGGCGGTGAAATCGCCGGCCAGGATGGTTTCGCGAATGCGGGTGCTGGACACGCGCTCGCCGTCCAGGTGCACGGGTTCGATTTCGTGCGCGCTGAAGCCGGCGCTTTCGCCCATCCGCCGCAGCAGCGCGATATCGCCGCCGCGCGCCTTGCCGAAACGGAACTCCGGGCCGACCCAGACTTCGCGCGCGGCCAATCGCCGGACCAGCACGCGCTCGACGAATTCTTCCGCGCTCAGGCCGCTCAGCCGCTTGTTGAACCGCAGCAGGCCGACCTGATCGGCGTCCAGCGCCAACAGCCCCTCGGCCTTGGCGCGCGGCAACAGCAGCCGCGGCGGCGGCGCGCCGGGGGCGAAGAATTCACGCGGCAACGGCTCGAAACTCAGCGCGACCGCGGGCAAGCCCAGCGCGCGCGCGCGCGAAACCGTGTGGCGCACCAGCGCGCGATGCCCGAGATGCAGGCCATCGAAGGCGCCGATACATACCACACTGCCGTGCGGGCAACGCGGCCCGCTATCGACGTCACGAAACAGCCTGCTCATCAAGATTCTGGCGTGGGAGCCCGGGCTGACCCGGGACATGCTCGGAGGATTGGGGGCGAGAAATGAGTTCAGAGGAGTGAGGAGTGAGTAAAAGCCCAGCTTTTCTCGTTTCTCACCCCTCTGAACTCACTGCTAGCCCTGAAGTATAGCCGCCGCCCGCAAGTCTCAACGGCACCGGCAACGGTCAATCGCCGACGATGGCGGCGGCGGGCCGCCATCGCCGCGGCGATGGCCTCAGTGGCCGCGCAGATCGCGCAGGCGGATGCCCTGCAGCCACAGCAGCGCACCGTAGGCGCCGCCGCCGGCGCCGACCACCACCGCCAGTTTGATCAGGCGCTCCCACCACGGCCACACGGTCCAGCCCTGCCACAGCCACAGCAGGCTCAGCACCACCACCGTCATGGCCACGCTGGCCACGCCGATCTGGCGCAGGAACCGGCCCCAGCCCGGCTGGCGCCGATAGACCTTGGCCCGGCGCAGATACCAGGCCAGCTGCAGCGCGTTGGTCCAGCCGGCGATCGCGATCGCCGCCGCCAGGCAGGCATGCGCGCCGGGGATTTCGCCCAGGGCTTCGCGCGGATCGCCGCCGGTCTTGGCCAGCGCGGCTTGGCCGGCGTCGGTCAGATACAGCGCCGCCAGCAGCAGGAGCACGGTCGAAGCCAGGTTCACCAGCACCGACACCACCGCCGACTTGACCGGCGTCTTGGTGTCCTGGCGCGAATAGAACGCCGGCGCCAGCACTTTCACCAGCAAGAACGCCGGCACCGCGGTGGATTGCGCCATCAGGCTCAGGCGGATCATCTCGGTGTCGTGCGCATGCAGTCGCCCGTACTGGAACAAGGCCGCGATCAAGGCCTCGGCGCACAGCACCAGACCCAGGCAGGCCGGCACGCCGATCAGCAGGCACAGGCGGAAGCCCCAATCCAGCCCCTTCGAATAACCGTCGGTGTCGGTGGCGGCATGGCGCTTGGACAAGTGCGGCAGGATCACCGTGCCGATCGCCACGCCGAACATGCCCAGCGGGAATTCGAGCAGGCGATCGGTCAGGTACAGCCAGCTCACGCTGCCGACGATCAGGAACGAGGCCAGCGCCGTGTTCAGCAGCAGATTGACCTGGGCCACCGAGGAGCCGAACAAGGTCGGCACCATCAGCCGCATGATCTTGCGCACGCCCTGATGCGTCCCGCCCCAGCGCGGCCGCGGCAACAGCCCGAGCTTGGCCAGCGCCGGCAGTTGGAACGCCAGTTGCAGGATGCCGGCGAAGAACACGCCCCAGGCCAGCGCCAGCACCGGGTTGACGTTGAACGGCTGGGTCAGCGGCACCGCGCACACCGCCGCGGCGATCATCGAGAGGTTCAGCAGCACCGGCGACAGGGCCGGGATCGCGAATTTCTCGTAGCTGTTGAGGATGCCGCCGGCCAGCGAGGCCAGCGAGATGAACAAGGCGTACGGGAAGGTGATCTGCAGCATCTGCGTCGCCAGCCGGTACTGCTCGCTCAACGGGTCCCAGCCCGGGGCGAACAACTGCATGACCCAGGGCGCGGCCAGCACCACCACCGCCGTCATCGTCAGCAGCGCGGCGGTCAGGGTGCCGGCGACCCGATCGACCAGTTCCTTGACCGCGGCGTGGTCCTGTTTTTCCTTGTACTCGGCCAGGACCGGCACGAAGGCCATCGAGAACGAGCCCTCGGCCGAGATCCGGCGCATGAAGTTCGGAATCCTGAACGCGATGAAGAACGCGTCCATGGCCGGACTGGCGCCGAACTGCCAGGCGTACACTTGGTCGCGGACCAGCCCCGAGACCCGCGAGATCAGGGTCATGGCGCTGAAAATGACCGAGGAGCGCAACAAACCGCCGCCCTTACTCATCCCGCGCCTCCAGCCAGTTGACCCAACCCACTGAATCGGCCATACTTTTGGGTCTGATTTTCCGCAACTGCGAATTGAACCGCTTTTTCAACCGTAGTTCCTCGCTTAGTTTCTTCAACGCTTAACAGCCTAAATTTTTCAGGAATCCACCCGTGGCAAACATCAAGTCCGCCAAGAAGCGCGCCAAGCAGACTGTCGTGCGTAACGCCCGCAACGCCAGTCAGCGTTCGATGCTGCGTACCGCCGTCAAGAAGGTGCTCAAGGCCCTCGGCGAGAACGACGCCGCCGGTGCCAAGTCCGCGTTCGACGTCGCTCAGCCGATCCTCGACCGTTTCAGCTCCCGTGGCCTGATCCACAAGAACAAGGCCGCCCGCCACAAGAGCCGTCTGACGGCCCGCATCAAGGCGCTGTCCGCCGCCTGATACGCAGTCCGCAAGGACTTGTGCATGCAAAAGCCCGGCTTCGGCCGGGCTTTTGTTTGCGTGCGTGTTTTGTCCGGCGCCGCCGGTGCGAGCCGCGAACGCGCACGCCCCTGCCCGCGCGGCGGCACGGGAGGCGGATGCGGAACGCAGGCGGTCGTGCGGCACGTCGCGCATGATCGGCACGGCGTGTGAAGTCAGATTGAAGCCGGCCCCGGCCGGTTCCGCCGAGCGAGCCCCGGCGCTGCGGCGCATTGCGCGCCGCGAGCCGATGACGATGCGATAACGCCGAGCCCGCGGCTCAGGGCACATGTTCGCCGGCAGCGTTCGCCGCTTCCAGGGCGTCCGCGCGCTGACGGTCGAAGAACGCCATCACGTCCTGCATGATCGGGAAGGTGCCGTCACGGCTGATGGCCGAGACCAGATACCAGCGATCGGTCCAGCCCAGTTCATCGATGATCGCCTTCGCCGCCGCCTGCTGCTCTTCTTCCAGCAGCAGATCGGCCTTGTTGAGCACCAGCCAGCGCGGCTTGGCCAGCAATTCGGGATCGTGCTTGCGCAGCTCGTTCTCGATCGCCCGCACCTGCTCGGCCGGGCTCACGCCCTCGACCCCGCCTTCCATCGGCGCGATATCGACCAGGTGCAGCAGCAGACGCGTGCGCTGCAGATGGCGCAGGAACTGCGCGCCCAGGCCGGCGCCGTCGGCCGCGCCCTCGATCAGGCCGGGAATGTCCGCGATCACGAAGCTGCGATGCGCTTCGACGCTGACCACGCCCAGGTTCGGATACAAGGTGGTGAACGGATAATCCGCGACCTTCGGCGTCGCCGCCGAGACCGCGCGGATCAGCGTGCTCTTGCCCGCGTTCGGGAAGCCGAGCAGGCCGACGTCGGCCAGCAGCTTCAGCTCCAGCTTGAGCTCGCGCTCCTCGCCCGGCAGGCCCGGCAGGGCCTTGCGCGGCGTGCGGTTGACCGAGCTCTTGAAATGCATGTTGCCCAGGCCGCCCTTGCCGCCGCGCGCGACCAGCAGACGGTCGCCGTGCGCGGTCAGGTCGCCGATGATTTCGTCGGTTTCCACATTGGTGACCACGGTGCCGACCGGCACGGTGATGACCAGATCCTCGCCGCCCTTGCCGTAGGCCTGGCGACCCATGCCATTCTCGCCGCGCTGGGCGCGGAACTGCCTTTGATGACGGAAATCGACCAGGGTGTTGACGTTCTCGTCGGCGACGATGAACACGCTGCCGCCGCTGCCGCCGTCGCCGCCGTCCGGCCCGCCCAGCGGAATGTACTTCTCGCGACGGAAGCCGATGCAGCCGTTGCCGCCGTTGCCGGCGATGACTTGGATTTCTGCTTCGTCTACGAGTTTCATAAGAGCCGGGAATGGGGAATCGGGAATGGGGAATCGGTACAGCAGTTCGATGCGATTTTAGCGCCTCGCACCTGAGTCGCCGAGAACGGAAGGGATTGTCGGCTCAACGATTCCCGACTCCCCATTCCCGATTCCCGGCGTACAAACGAAAAGCCCCGCCGAAGCGGGGCTCCTCGCAGGACATCGCGCCGGAATTACTCGGCGGCGACGACGCTGACGGTGCGACGCTTCTTCAGGCCCTTGGTCGAGAACTCGACCTTGCCATCGACCAGCGCGAACAGCGTGTGGTCGCGGCCGAGGCCGACGCCGGCGCCCGGATGGAACTGGGTGCCGCGCTGACGCACGATGATGTTGCCCGCTTCGATGGCCTGACCGCCGTAGATCTTCACGCCCAGGTACTTCGGGTTGGAGTCGCGGCCGTTGCGGGTGGAACCTACGCCCTTTTTATGTGCCATGGCTGCTGCTCCTTACTTGTTGTCACCACCGGCGATGCCGGTGATTTCGATTTCGGTGTAGTGCTGACGGTGGCCCATCTGCTTGCGATGGTGCTTACGGCGGCGGAACTTCACGATGCGCACCTTGTCGGCGCGGCCGTGGCCGACGACCTTCGCGGTGACGCTGGCGCCCTTGAGCGCGTCGCCGAGCTTCACGCCTTCGCCGTCGCCGAGCATCAGGACGGTATCGAACTTGATTTCGCTGCCGGCTTCGACATCGAGCAGCTCGACGCGGAGCGTCTCGCCTTGCATCACGCGGTATTGCTTACCGCCGGTGACCAGTACTGCGTACATGACCAGATTCCTCTGTAGTTATTTTTGGTCCTGCCGACGCCCAACCGCGGGCGGACAGAAGCGGAATTGTAGGGACTTCAGCGAGTTACGGCAACTATGGGGAAGTCGCGCGGTGCCGGGGGCGGGCCTGGGGGCTGCGGCCGGACCGGGCGGCGACGACGCCCGTCGGAAATTATTAATTTAAAATCAACTAGTTGCATCAATCCCAGGACGATCCGAGGCATTCGGGGCAGACGTTGGCGCACCAGGCCGACTTCGGCCTGGTCTTGGCTTCGTCCGCCAGCCCGGCAGGGCATGGCCGGCAGCTCGGCGAACTAGGCTGGGTGGCCTGCCGGGGCGCCGGCTCAGCGACCAGCGTGCGGCGATCGCCCTCTCCGACAGACTTCAACCCGCACCACCGGTTACGGCACCTGGGGAATCTAAACAACCCGCCCTTGCTCCCCTCGCTTTTTGCTCGTCATTCCCGCGAACGCGGGAATGACGGCAAGAGCGGGAGCGCTACGACTTCGAAGTCTTTCGCGCGAAAGTCGCTGGATTCCCACGTTCGCGGGAATGACGGCAATTGTTTGAAGGCCTGTGGTCGTCGTGCCCAACGCGCATGCTCTTACCGAAGGCGTCGCTCTAGACCATGACGACGATCGCGCTCCACAGCCCGCACATACATCCGCAGCTGCGAATTCACCAGCAAGCATCGCTGAAACACACTCGCACGCACCGCACCCACCATGTTTCGCCCCTGCAACACCGCAAGTTTCCAACGCGTGAAGCCTCTTCACCCCGACCGCGCAAAAATCGCGTCGCGTCGCAAAGCCGCGGAAGAATCGCCTAGCAGTTCATAAAAACCGCAGACGCGCCCGCTAAAAATAGACCGACTCAGTTCACAGTTCTGAAAGAAACTTGATCAAGCGTGAAAACCGCCGCGCCCCGCGGCGAAGCCGCCGCGATCGATAAAAACGACTGATTTTCCAGGCTCCGCCGCCAGCATCAAAAAACGCACCATCTGTATGCATTGTGCGTGTATGTGCGCTCAGTCGCATTCATGCGGCTATCACAGCTTCGATGACACTTGCACGCACCGGGCGCGCTCAATTAGTTTCGAACGCGAGCGACTTGCAGGGGGTCGCGCGACAAGGAACAGCCGAGTCGATGCGCAGCGTATGCGACGCATGCGCGCCAGGATGAGGCGGTCGCGTTCTTCGGGGATTCTCTGCATGTGGTTTGCAGTCGTCGGTCAAACCGGTTTACGGCGCAGCGGCTTTGCCGCGCGCAATCGGATGCACGTGCTCTGGTTTTCCATGTCGCCCATCGCGCATGGAAACGGGAGAGTGCGTCCGCGATCCAACCCTGCAGCACGCCGGCGCCGATGCGCGCCGGGCGCGCTGCGCCAGGAAGTCCCGCGGAGGTAGAACGGCACGCCTGCCGCGGACCAAGGCCCGACGCTAGACAGGGGATGCGAAGGGGATCATGCGAAACGAAGGATCAAGGATGTTTGTCATGACTCGCAAAGCACGTTCGTTGAAATGGACCGCTCTGGCGCTGGCGACGGCGGCGATTATCGCGCCGGTGGCCTACTCCAGCGGTAAGTTCCAAGCCGTCAACAAGGCGCATGTGGCCAAGGTGGTCGCGCCCAAGGCAGCCGCCAAGCAGGCCGCCACCGAAACGCATAGGCGCTTCATCATCACCCACGCCGCCGGCGCCTCCAGCAAGGCCGCCGTTTCCAGCAGCCAGGTCTACGCCAAGGCCGCCAGCACGCTCGGCCTGGGCATCATGCCGCTGCGCACGCTCGCCACCGGCTCGAACCTGATCAAGACCGATACCGCGCTCGACGCCGCCGCGACGAAGGAACTGGCGATCGAGTTGATGAAGCAGGACCCGAGCATCATCGAAGTCATTCCCGACACGCTGAAGCACAAGACGATGGTCCCCAACGACCCCGGCTATGCGCAGCAGTGGCATTACAAGAACGGCCCGGGCGGCCTGAACCTCGAACCGGCCTGGGACATCGCCACCGGCGACGGCATCGTGGTCGCGGTGCTCGACACCGGCATCACCCCGCACAGCGATCTCAACGCCAACATCATTCCGGGCTACGACTTCATCGTCGATCCGGAAGTCAGCGTCGACGGCGACGGCCGCGATGCGGACCCGAACGATCCGGGCGACTGGCACGACGGCGAATGCGATCTGTTCGGCCAGCCCGACGACAGCAGCTGGCACGGCACCCACGTGGCCGGCACCATCGCCGCGGCGACCAACAACGGCACCGGCGTGGCCGGCGTCGCGCACGGCGCCAAGGTCCAGCCGGTACGCGTGCTCGGCAAGTGCGGGGGTTACACCTCCGACATCATCGATGCGGTGGTCTGGGCCTCCGGCGGCACCGTCGCGGGCGTTCCGAACAACACCACCCCGGCCGAAGTCATCAACCTCAGCCTCGGCGGCAGCGGCGCTTGCTCGGCGGCCGAACAGGTGGCCTTCGCCGATGCGCGCGCGCGCGGCACCACGGTGGTCATCGCCGCGGGCAACTCCGGCGGCGACGTCGCCAACTTCTCGCCCGCCAACTGCGACAACGTGATCGCGGTGTCCGCGGTCGGTCCGACCGGCGCCCTGGCCGGTTACTCCAACTTCGGTCCCAAGATCGACGTCGCCGCACCGGGCGGCTCCGGCGTGGTGCCGGCGGCCGACAACATCCTGTCCACCCTGAACCTGGGCGCGCACGAACAAGCGGGCGAAGGTTATGCGTGGATGGCCGGCACCTCGATGGCGGCGCCGCACGTCGCCGGCGTGGTCGCGCTGATGCAGTCGGCGGTGACCACGCCGAAGACCCCGGCCGAGATCGAAAAGATCCTGGTCAACACCGCCCACGTCGGCGGTCAGCCGGGCGGCTGCAGCTTCGCCAACTGGTGCGGCGCGGGCATCGTCGATGCGCGTTACGCCGTCGCCGTGGCCAAGGGCACCGAACCGCTGCCGCCCGATCCGGTCCCGCCGGAACCGGAACCGGCGATCGAGCTGGAAAACGGCGTCACCGTGACCAACATCGAAGTCGGCGCCAACGGCATCATCAAGTACCAGCTGCTGGTTCCGAACGGCGCGTCGAACCTGTTGTTCGCCATGTACGGCGGTACCGGCGACTCGGACATCTACGTCAAGTACGGCGCGGAACCGACCAGCACGTCCTACGACTGCCGTCCGTTCACCTCGTCCAACAACGAGACCTGCTTCTTCCCGACCCCGCAGGGCGGCGTGTGGTACGTCCAGGTCAAGGGCTACCGCGCTTCGGCCGGCATGTCGCTGTACCCGAGCTTCGTCGACGCCAACTATCCGCGTCGCGTCGAAGCCAAGGCCAGCGCCATGTCCAACCACCGCACCTCGGTGAACCTGTCGTGGGAGAAGGGCAAGAAGAATATCGACGTGTACCGCAACGGCGCGATCCTCAAGACCGTGCGCAACACCGGCGCCAACACCGATACCTTCCGCATCATCGGCAGCGGCACCATGAGCTACAAGCTGTGCAACAACGGTACGCAGGAATGCGCTGATCCGGTTTCGATCACGTACAACTCCAGCCGCTGATGGCAGCGTAAGCAAGGACGAAGGGCCCGGTGCGCCGGGCCCTTCGTTTTTCTTGAGGTTTGCCGCGGCGGATTGTTCAGCGGTTTGTCGTTGGTGATTGCCGCGAAAGCGAGCATCGGCGGAGTTCGCGGGTTTTCGCGAAAACCGCCGGGTTGCCGCGTTCGCGGGAACGACGAGCGAAGAAGCACGCAATCGGGCATTCGATTCACCGGAACTTGAGGACCGCTTTCGCACTCCACTGTCGGCAGCCCGCGCGACGACGCCTCGCCGCCCCTGCACGCATCGCATCACCTCGTTTCCCCCAAGCCCCATCCCAGCGGAGACTCCATGCGCACCGCCCTGTCCGTTTCCCGCACGCCCCGCTCCTCCTTTCTCGCCGGCGGCCTGCTGTTGGCCGCGCTCGCCGGCCTGAGCGCCTGCAACCGCAACGCGCCCTCCACCGATACCGCGCCCGCCGATGGCGCCGCTCCGGCCGCCGCGGCCGCGCCGGTGGTGCGCTTCGACGCCAGGCTCAGTCTGGTCAACAACAACGGCGCGATCCGCTACGACGGCACCGTCGATAGCGAGGCCACGCGCAAGACCCTGACCATCGCCCTGGCCCAGGCCTACGCCGGCCAGATCACCGGCACCCTCAACGCCGACAAGGCCGCCAAGCCGGCGCCGTGGCAGGACAAGCTGCCGCAGTTCGCCGCCGCGCTGACCATGCCGGGCGTGGCGGTGAATTTCGAAGGCAACAAGATCGAGCTCAGCGGTCAGGTCAACGATGCCGACCGCGCCGTGCTGCTGGAGAAGGCCAAGACCCTGTTCCCTGGTTTCAGCTACGGCGGCCTGTTCGAGGGCGTCGGCGGCACCGCCGCGTCCAGCGACGCCGCGGCCCAGGCCCTGGCCGCGCTGGAGCCGGGCAAGTCCGGCGCCGCCGACATCGCCAAGGCGCTGAACCAGATCAACCTGCGCTTCGACGACGGCGGCGCGCGCATCGCCCCGGCCAGCCTGGACATCCTCAGCCGCGCGGCCAAGGCCATCGCGGCCGGGCCCAAGGACGCGCGCTTCGAAATCGTCGGCCCGGGCGGCGGCGCCGGCCAGGCCGCCGACAACGAAATCCTGTCGCGGCAGCGCGCCGAGGCGGTGAAGGTCCAGTTGATCGTCAACGGGGTCAACCCGGGTGCGCTCGATACCCGCGGCGAACCGGGTACCACGACTACGCCGTTGCGCTTCAGCGTGGTCAAGTGAGGCTTGGGAGGGGTTTCGGCCCCTCGTTCTGATCGAGTGAGACTGTGGGAGGGGCTTCAGCCCCGATGCTCTTCGTTCAGATCGCTGCGTCGGAGCGAAAAGCATCGGGGCTGAAGCCCCTCCCACAAGAGCCATCCCAGGGCTGAAGTCCCTCCCACAAGAGCCGTCCTAAGGCTGAAGCCCCTCCCACAACAGCCGCCTCGCCCCGCCCCAGTTCGCGCAGTCGGCTTTGCCGGATCAGTCCGCGGCGTTCACGGCGATCCCGGGCCCGCCCGGCGCCAGCGCCTGAATCCCAAGCCCCACGGGCCCGGCATGACATCGCCGGTGACGCCCCCGCGCGCTTTGGTTCGGCGGATTTGCCCCCACCTTCCCCACTCGATACGCTCCCCTGTTCGCCGTCGCCTTTCGCGCCGGCGACTCTCCCCCTTGCAGGCACCCGATGGCGCTGGACTACATCCGCATCCGCGGCGCGCGGACGCACAACCTCAAGAACATCGATCTCGATCTGCCGCGCGACAAGCTGATCGTGATCACCGGACTGTCCGGCTCGGGCAAGTCCTCGCTGGCTTTCGACACCATTTACGCCGAAGGCCAGCGCCGCTACGTCGAATCGCTGTCGGCCTACGCGCGGCAGTTCCTGTCGGTGATGGAAAAGCCCGATGTGGACCACATCGAAGGCCTTTCGCCGGCGATTTCGATCGAGCAGAAATCCACCTCGCACAACCCGCGTTCGACCGTCGGCACGATCACCGAGGTCTACGACTACCTGCGCCTGCTGTACGCGCGCGTCGGCTCGCCGCGCTGCCCGGATCACCACTATCCGCTGGAGGCGCAGACCGTCAGCCAGATGGTCGATCAGGCCATCGCGCTCGACCCGGAGCAGCGCTACATGCTGCTCGCGCCGGTCATCCGCGAACGCAAGGGCGAGCACGCGCAGATATTCGAGCAACTGCGCGCGCAGGGCTTCGTGCGCGTGCGCGTGGACGGCCAGCTGTACGAGATCGACGCGGTGCCGCCGCTGGCCCTGCGCGTCAAGCACACCATCGAGGCGGTGGTCGATCGCTTCCGTCCGCGCGACGACATCAAGCAGCGCCTGGCCGAATCGTTCGAAACCGCGCTCAAGCTCGGCGACGGCATGGCCCAGGTGCAGTCGCTGGACAACGCCGAAACCGCGCCGTTGCTGTTCTCGTCCAAGTACAGCTGCCCGGTCTGCGATTACTCGCTGCCCGAACTCGAACCGCGGCTGTTCTCGTTCAATTCGCCGGTCGGCGCCTGCCCGACCTGCGACGGCCTGGGCGTGGCGGAATTCTTCGATCCCGCGCGCGTGGTCGTGCACCCGGAACTGTCGCTCTCGGCCGGCGCGGTGCGCGGCTGGGATCGCCGCAACGCCTACTACTTCCAACTGATCCAGTCGCTGGCCAAGCACTACAAGTTCAATGTCGATACACCGTGGCAGTCGCTGACCGCGACCCAGCAACAGGCGGTGCTGTACGGCAGCGGCGACGAGCAGATCAGCTTCAACTACATCACCGAGAACGGCGGCCGCAGCCAGCGCAAGCATCGCTTCGAAGGCATCGTGCCGAACCTGGAGCGGCGTTACCGCGAGACCGAATCGGCGGCGGTGCGCGAGGAACTGGCCAAGTTCATCAGCCAGCGTCCCTGCCCCGACTGCGGCGGCGCGCGCCTCAACCGCGCCGCGCGCAACGTCTTCGTCGCCGAGCGTCCGCTGCCGGACCTGGTGGTGCTGCCGGTCGATGAAGCGCTGAATTTCTTCAAGGGCCTGGAACTACCGGGCTGGCGCGGCGAGATCGCGATCAAGATCGTCAAGGAGATCGTCGATCGCCTGCGCTTCCTGGTCGATGTCGGCCTGGATTACCTCACCCTGGAACGCAAGGCCGACTCGCTGTCGGGCGGCGAAGCCCAGCGCATCCGTCTGGCCAGCCAGATCGGCGCCGGACTGGTCGGGGTGATGTACGTGCTCGACGAGCCTTCGATCGGCCTGCATCAGCGCGACAACGAGCGCCTGCTCGGCACGCTGACGCGTCTGCGCGATCTGGGCAACACCGTGATCGTGGTCGAGCACGACGAAGACGCGATGCGACTGGCCGACTACATCGTCGATATCGGCCCCGGCGCGGGCGTGCACGGCGGCGAGATCGTCGCCCAGGGCCACTTCGCCGACATCCTGAGAGCGCCGCGTTCGCTGACCGGCCAGTACCTCAGCGGCAAGCGCAAGATCGAAATTCCCAAGATCCGGCACAAGCCGAACCCGAAGACCACCCTGCATCTGCGCGGCGCCAGCGGCAACAACCTCAAGGATGTCGATCTGCACATCCCCGCGGGGCTGTTGACCTGCGTCACTGGCGTGTCGGGTTCGGGCAAGTCCACGCTGATCAACGACACGCTGTACGTGATCGCCGCCAACGAGTTGAACGGCGCTTCGCAAACCCCGGCGCCGTACAAGGCGGTGGAGAACATCGAGCTGTTCGACAAGGTCGTGGACATCGACCAGTCGCCGATCGGGCGCACGCCGCGCTCCAATCCGGCCACCTACACCGGCTTGTTCACGCCGCTGCGCGAGTTGTTCGCGCAGGTGCCCGAAGCGCGCTCGCGCGGCTATTCGCCGGGCCGTTTCAGCTTCAACGTGCGCGGCGGCCGTTGCGAGGCCTGCCAGGGCGACGGCCTGATCAAGGTCGAGATGCACTTCCTGCCGGACGTGTACGTGCCCTGCGACGTCTGCCACGGCAAGCGCTACAACCGCGAGACGCTGGAGGTGTTGTACAAGGGCTACAACATCAACGACGTGCTGTCGATGACGGTGGAAGCGGCGCTGAGCCTGTTCGAAGCGGTGCCGACCATCGCGCGCAAACTCGAAACGCTGATGGACGTGGGCCTGAGCTACATCAAGCTGGGCCAGAGCGCGACCACCCTGTCGGGCGGCGAAGCGCAGCGCGTGAAGCTGTCGAAGGAACTCTCGCGCCGCGATACCGGGCGCACGCTGTACATCCTCGACGAGCCGACCACGGGCCTGCATTTCCACGACATCGAGCACCTGCTCGCGGTCCTGCACCGCCTGCGCGACGACGGCAACACGGTGGTGGTGATCGAGCACAACCTCGACGTGATCAAGACCGCCGACTGGGTCATCGACCTGGGTCCGGAAGGCGGCCATCGCGGCGGCACCATCCTCGCCACCGGCACGCCGGAAGACATCGCCGCGCTGCCGCATTCGCATACCGGCCACTTCCTCGCACCGCTGCTGGGCACGCCGAAGAAGGCCAAGCCCGCTGAGCCTGCGAAGAAGAAACCGGTGGCGAAATCCGACGCGCCGGCCGCGCGCGCCAAGAAGAAATCCGCTGCATGAGCGATACCAAGAAGAAGGCCCCGGCGGCCGGCGGCGACGCCGACAAGGCCAAGCCGGCACCGCGCAAGCGCAGTCCGCGTTCGCGCAAGCAGACCGAAGCGGCGGCGGCTACCGACAGCGCGGTAACCGCGCAGGCGACCCAGCCCACGGCTTCCAACGCGCCGGTAACCGCAATCGCGGCGCCGACGCCCGCCGTCCCGCCCGCATTGATCCGCGTCCCGCTGTCGGTGCGCTGGCGCGACCTGGACGCCTTCAACCACGTCAACAATTCGCAGTTCCTCAGCTATCTGGAGGAAGCGCGCCTGCGCTGGATGGTGACCCTGCCCGGCCACGGCATGGACGAACACGTCGCGCCGGTGGTCGCCGCCGCGCATCTGAACTATCGCCGGCCGATCGAATGGCCGAACGAGATCGATGTCGAACTGTTCGTCGAGCGCCTGGGCAACACCAGCCTGAGCATCGGCCATCGCATCGTCGGCGCCCACGACGAAACGGCGATTTATTGCGACGGCAACGTCGTGCTGGTGTGGATACATCGCGACACCGGGCAACCGGCGGCGTTGCCCGAGCCCGTGCGCACGGCCTGCTCGTTGGGTTGATGACCGCGCGGGCAGGAGCGAATCCCCCGCGCTGAAGATTTTCCCGGCTTCGATTTCGCGCCGTGCGCTCGCCCCTTTTCCAAAGGGGGCACCGGGTAACGGGTTTCGCGTTCTTTCCAAGACCGATAGCGACAAGATCGCCGCGTCAGCAACCGCCTCAGGGCGCGGCTTTGCGCACCTCGAACTCGCCCAGCAGCGAGCCGCCGTCCTTGAGCCGGAACTCGATCGCCACGCGGCTGCCTTCCTTGAGCGGCGCATGCGGCTGCATCAGCATCAGATGCATGCCGCCGGGCTTGAGCACCGCGGCGCCGTCCGGGGCGATGCGCAGTTCGGGCAAGGCGCGCATCTTGCTGATCCCATCGACGATGCGGGTCTCGTGCAGCGACACGTCGGCGAAGGCCGCGCTGCTGGCGCCGACGATCACCACCGGCGCCGCGCAACGGTTCTCGATGCGGCCGAACCCGGCCATCATCGGCATTTGCATCGGCGGCAAGCGCACCCAACCCTCCCGCACCTGGGCCAGACAGCCGGCCGTGGCCGCGGCGGCCTTCGGCGGCTGCTTCGCCGCGACGCTGAATACCGTGCCGGCGGCGATCAAAGCCGCAAGCGCCAACCCCGTTCGGATGCTCGATACGTTCATCGGCCTATCATAACCCCCGAGCATCGATGGAGTTGACGATGAAACAGCTGAGCCTGCTCGCCCTGGCCGTAGCCCTGAGCGCCTGTTCCTCACCTTCCGGCGACCCCGCCGGCAAAGCCACGCCGGCCGCGTCGCCCGACGCCGACGGCGCCGATGCGCACAGCGGCGGCGCGACCCGCCTGACCGTCTACAGCGGCGACTACGAGTCGCTCGCCAACGTGCGCAGCGCCAGCGCCGGCATGCCCGGCTACGCCTTGGTCGAACGCCCGCTGCGCTTCGATCTCAAGCGCGGCGGCAATTCGCTGTCGGACAAACCGCTGCCGCCGTCGATGGACGTCGAGGCCGCGGTGCTGCAGCCGCGCAGCCCCGGCGTCAGCGTGGTGGGACAGCGCTACATCGCGCCGGTCTCGGGCGCGCAGAACGTGGTCGGCGTCGCCATCGGCCGCAAGGTCAGCGTCGAACACACCGCCGGCGGCGCCAAGCAGACCGACAGCGGCGTGCTGCTGGCGGCTGGCGACGGCCTCACCCTCGCCCTCGACGACGGCCGGGTCAAGGTCATCCGCAGCTACGACAGCTTCAGCCTGGTCGATAACGACAACGTGCTGCCGCGCCAATCGGCGCTGCAGTGGACGGTCAATGCCGCGCAGGCCGGCAACGCCGATTTCGTATTGAGCTACCCCATGGGCGGCATGGCCTGGCGCGCCGAATACCGCGCCACGCTCGCCTCCGGCGGCGGCTGCAAGCTGGCGCTGGACGGCGCGGCGCTGGTCGCCAATCGCAGCGGCCGCGCCTTCAACGACGTGCGCCTGAGCCTGGTCGCGGGCGAGCCCAATCGCACGCGCAATCTCGACTTCGTCCAGGTCACCGGCTCACGCATCCAGGCCGACAGTTACGCGGTAGCCGCGCCGGCCGCGCCGCCACCGCCGATGCCGCTCGAGCGCGCCGCCGGCGAATACCACGCCTACGATCTGTCGCAACCGGCCAGCCTGAACAACGGCGGCACCGAACGCATCGCGCTGTTCCCGCGCAACGACGCGGTCGCCTGCGAACGCATCTACTCGCTGGAAGCCAGCGACAACGGCTGGCAGCCGCCGACGCCGCTGATCGATCGCGACTACGGCGGCCAGACCGGCGACATCCCGGTGGTGTCCAAGGTCGAGTTCAAGAACGACAAGGCCTCCGGCCTGGGGCTGCCGTTGCCGGCCGGCCGCGTGCGCGCCTTCGACGGCGGCGATTTCCTCGGTGAATCCCAACTCCAGCACACCCCGTCGGGCGCCGACATCAAGCTCGAACTCGGCAAAGTCTTCGACCTGAGCGGCAAGCGCGAAGCCACCGCGTTCCAGCTCGACCGTACCGGACGGACCATCACCGAATCGTTCGCGATCACCGTCAAGAACGCGAAGAAGAACCTCGCCACGGTTCGCGTCACCGAACCCTTGCCGCGCTGGACCGATTGGGAGATCGTGTCCTCCAGCCTGCC
This sequence comes from Lysobacter sp. ISL-50, assembly GCF_018612875.1. Lineage (GTDB taxonomy): Bacteria > Pseudomonadota > Gammaproteobacteria > Xanthomonadales > Xanthomonadaceae > Lysobacter. Next base: position 77,780 of record NZ_JAGGRI010000034.1, read on the forward strand.
GTCGAAGAAGAAGGACGCGCGCCACGCTCAGTTCGAGGTGCCCGTGCCGGCCGAAGGCGAAACCAAGCTGACCTACACCGTGCGCTATCGCTGGCCCCAGGACGTCAAACCATGAATTGCGTAGAAACCCAGACCCACGGCGACATCGTCGAAATCAAGCTGGCGCGCGCGCCGGTCAACGCGCTCAATCCGGCGCTGTGCAACGCCGCGCGCGAAGCGATCGAACAGGCGGTGCTGCACGGCGCGCACGGCATCGTGCTCAGCGGCGGTCCGAAGGTGTTCTCCGCGGGTCTGGACGTGCCCTACCTGATCTCGCTGGGCGATCGGCGCGATCATCTGCTGCTGGCCTGGCAGGCCTTCTTCGGCCTCAGCCGCGCATTGGCGTCCTCGCCGGTGCCGGTGGTCGCGGCGATCGCCGGCCACGCGCCGGCCGGCGGCTGCGTACTGGCCTTGTGCTGCGATTACCGGGTGATGGCCTCGGGCGACTACGGCATCGGCCTCAACGAAACCCAGGTCGGCCTGGTCGCGCCGGAAGGCATCCAGCGCCTGATGCGGCGCGTGGTCGGCACCTATCGCGCCGAACGCCTGCTGGTGGCCGGCGCGATGGTGAATGCCGAAAACGCGCTGCGCATCGGCCTGGTCGATGAACTGGTCGAGATCGACGCGGTCTCCGAGCGCGCGCGCGAATGGCTGCAGCAACTGTTGAGCCTGCCGCGCAGCGCGATGCTGCAAACCCGCGCCCTGGCCCGCGCGGATCTGATCGAGGCCCTGCGGCCGGAGCATATCGAGCTCGATCGCTTCGTCGAATCCTGGTATTCGCTGGATACGCAGGTAGCGTTGAAGGCGCTGGTGGCTAAGCTGGGCAAGTGATGGGCAGGAGCGTAGAAACGAGTTCCTCGCTTCAAAGCAGCCAAACCTCGACGCGTTCATTGCGATAACGCGCCGCCGCGTCGCGCGGGCCGGCCACCGGCAGCGCGGTGCCCATGCCGCGCGCCTGCTGCACCTTGAGACCGCGCGAAACCAGTTCCTGCGCGATCAGGTCGGCGCGGTCGTTGCTCATCATCATCGCCGCCATCGTCGAACCGGCGCTGATGTCGGCGAAACCGATCACCAGCAGGCGCCGGCCGCGGTTCGGCGGCAATTGCATGAACGCGCGCAGGCGGTCGAGGTCGCGCACCGCGCGGCTGTCGTACACGCTCGCCGCCACGCCGCTTTCGCTGGGACCGTTGAAGTTGAAGCGCAGACTCAGCGGCAGGCGCACGGCGTTATCGACCAGTTGACGGTATTCGCCCGGGCCGAGGGTGACGCGGCGTTCGCGTCCGGGCACCAGCGTCACCGCGACATGGCCGCTGCGCGCGACCGCGCGCTGACCCGGCCGGGTCATCGCATACAAGGCGAAGCTGCGGCTGAGCGCGCCCATCATCTGGCCGCCGTACAGATACAGGCGCCGGCTCAGCGGATAGTCCTCGCTCGACACTTCGGTGCGGGTCGGCGCGATCGCGCGGCCGCCGTCGGCGATCGCCAGCGGCCTGGTGCCGACGCCGTAATGTTCGCCGAGCGGAATCAGGCCGATCGCGAGCGGATCGGCGGCGACCGCGGCGATCAGTTCGCGCGCGTTCGCATGTTGCTGCGCTTCGGCGAAGGCGGCGCCGCGCATCACCCGCTCGTTGATCAGATCGCGCACCGCGCCGGCGCTGGAATCCAGGTGCAGATGCACTTGCCCGGCGGCGCCGAGTTCGCGCCAGTCGCGCGATTGCCCAGACAACAACGCGCGCAGTTGATTGAAATTCAGGCGCACGACCGGGTTGTTGCGATTGACCACCACCGCCACGCCGTCGAGCGCGATCACGAATTCCTGGTCGGGCGTGCCCAGGTCGCCGAGCTGCCAACCGGCGTCGAGTTCGGCCGCGTTCGGGCGCCGCGTCATCATCGCGATCTGGGTCTGGCCCTCGATCAGATCGTTGAAACCGCGCGCCGAATCGCTGGCGCCGATTTCCACGATCAAGGGCTGGCCGTCGCGAGTGGCGTGGATTTCGGTCAGCGCCGGCTTCGACCGGTCCACGCGGATGCCGCTGTAGCCGATATCGCGCAACCACGATTGCGCGACCGCCGGCACCAGCGCATGCGCCAGAGTGTTGGAACCGCGGATGCGCACGCGCTCGGCGTCCTGTGCGGCGGCGGGAGCGGCGAAGGCGGAAAGGACGAAGGCAAAAACCAACAAGAACGGCGAAACGACGGCACGCGGCATGGCGCGCACTCCCCCTGTGCGAATTGCGCGAAGGATGGGCGCGGCCTGTGACGCGACCGTTACGCGACGCGCGTCACTTCGATAACGTTAAGCGATCGACTTATTGCGCACAGTTGGGTTGTGCTGCGCGAACGCGCCGCGCGTGCGGGAATCGCGCAATTCGCGGCTTAAAAACGATGCGGGCGCCAATTCGCGTCGCAACTGTCGTCGCGAACGAACCATCCGAAAGCGCCTCGCACACAGACAGTTGCGCGCCATCCGGCCGGATCGAACGCCGGCAACGCGGCCGTCAGCCTTCGCCGGTCGCGATCGGCCGCTGCGAATCTTCGATCCATCCGCTCCAGGAACCGGTATACAACGCCGCGCCGTCGAAACCGGCGTGCGCCATCGCCAGCAGATGATGGCAGGCGGTCACGCCCGAGCCGCACATCGCCGCGACTTGCGCCGGCTCGCGTCCGCCCAGCAACGGCGCGAATTCCGACGCCAGGGTTTGCGGCGATTTGAAGCGGCCGTCGGCCAGGTTGGCCGAGTACGCGCGATGGCTCGCGCCCGGCACGTGCCCGGCGACGCGGTCGAGCGGTTCGACTTCGCCGCGAAAACGCTCGCCGGCGCGCGCATCGATCAGCAGGCCGCCGGAATCGAGCAAGGCGCGCACGTCCTGCGCGTCGAGCAGGCGGCGCGCGTCGAAGCTCGCCTGGTAGTGCGTCGCTTGCGGCGCCGGAATCCCGGCGTCGGCCGGCAAGCCGAGCGCGCTCCAGCGCTGCCAGCCGCCATCGAGCACGGCCACGCGCCGATGGCCCAGCACGCGCAGCAGGAACCACAGGCGCGAAGCGGCGAGCGCGCCGTCGGCGGCGTCGTACACCACCACCTGATGCTGCGGCGTGACGCCCCAGCGGCCCAGGGTGGCGGTGAAATCGGCGGCGTCCGGCCACGGGTGGCGGCCGCCGGAGGTCTTGCGATGATCCGACAGGTCGCGATCCAGATCGGCGTAACGCGCGCCGGGGATGTGCGATTGCCGGTAGGCGTTCTCGCTGGCCGCGCGATCGGTGAGCGAGGTGCGGGTGTCGATAACGATCAGATCTTCGCGGCCCAGCGCCGCGGCGAGATCCTCGGCCGATACCAGGGTGGTCCAGGCGGTCATCGCGCAGCCTCCAATCGTTGTCGCAGGTTGAGCAGCATCGACGCGGTCGCGCCCCAGATGCGCTGGCTCGGATAGCGGTATTCCAGCACGTGGCGCGCGCGGCCCTTGTACTCGAGCGTGCGCGTGCCGAGGTTGTCCGGGTCCAGCAGGAAGGTCAGCGGGACTTCGAACACTTCCGCGACCTCGCCCGGATCGGGCCGCGCCACGTAAGCCGGGTCGATCACCGCCACCAGCGGCAACACGCGAAAACCGGTGATGGTGACCAGCGGGTCGAGAAACCCCAACGGCGCGATCAACGCGGCCGGCACGCCGATTTCCTCTTCGGTCTCGCGCAGCGCCGCGGCGACCGCGTCTTCATCGCTGGGCTCGATGCGTCCGCCGGGGAAACTGACCTGCCCGCCGTGCTGGCGCAATCCGTCGGTGCGCCGGGTCAGCAGCACCTGCACGCCTTCGCCGCGCGGCACCAGACCGACCAGCACCGCGGCCTGCGCGTGCAGCGCGTTGTCGGGCAGCAGGTCGGTGACATCGTCGAGATTCCAGCCGTCGCTCTCGGGCGCGGCGTCGAGCGGATGCAGCGCCGCCAGCAGGCGCGTGCGCGCGCGCGAATCGCCGTCGAGAAAATTTCCGGCGAACGCGGACGCGGCGGAACCGGAGGCGGCCTCGGAACTCACCGCAGGCCCGCCTCGCGCTTGGGCAGCACGTCTTCCATCAGGCGCAGGCGTTCGTCGTCGTTCATTTGCGACCAGCGCGCGATTTCCGCGGTGGTGCGATGGCAGCCCATGCACAGGCCGTCGTCGCGAAGTTGGCATACGCCGATGCAGGGGCTCAGCACCGCGCGAAAAGTCGTCATATCGTCCACCGGGGCCATGCCGCCATTTTGCCTGGCGGGCCGGCCGGGTAAAGCCTCGCCGCGCGGGCGGCAAGCAGAACGGAAAATCGGCGCCATGCCGGGCATGCGCCGCCGGACCCCACAAACGACTTGCGCCGGACGGGCCGGCGCAAGTGCGTCACACAACTGCGTTCGAGCTTCGTGGTCGTATTACTTGACGCTGACCAGCTTGATTTCGAACTGCACCGCCACGTTCGGCGGGAACGGGGTGCGCGGATCGGCGCCGTAAGCCTGGGCCGAGGGCAGCGTCACTTCCCACTTGGAACCGGTCGGCATCTGCAGCAGGGTTTCCTGCATCGCCTTCATTTCGATGTCGCTGACCTTAATCGACGGGATCGAGTTGGCCGGACGCGCCTGCGCCGGACGCTCGCCCCAGGGGAACGGGCCGGCCACTTCCAGCGCCACGGTGCTCGAGGAGGTCGGCTTGGCGCCGGTGCCGTTGTCGATCACGCGGTACTGCACGCCGCTCGGCAGCACCTTCACGCCCGCCTTGGACTTATTGGCGTTGATGAAGGTTTCGCTCTTGGTCTTGTTCTCGGCCGCGGCCTTGTCCCACTCGGCCTTGGCGCGCTCGGTCTGGCGCTTCTGCATGTTCTGCACGGCAGTGCGCAGTTGCTCGACCGGCACGGACGGCTGCTTCTTGGAATAACCGTCCTGCAGACCCTTGATGATGGTGTTCACATCGACCTGCTCGCCGCTTTCCACGGCATTCCTGCCGAGGTCGTAGCCGAGCGCGTAGCTCAGCTTGCCCTTCTCGGAAGAAGTGTCCTGCGCGACGGCGTTGCCGGCGGTCAGTGCCAGGGCCGCGACGGCGGCAGCAATCAAACGCAACTTCATTCGGTGAAACCTCCGGTAATGGCACGGGGCGACCTTCGCCGCCCCGATCAGCTGGGAGCACTTTCCAATGCCCCAATGTGTAAAGCCCTGCGGTCGAAAGCCCCGGACAGGACGGGTTAGGATACCGGCGGCAGCGCTTAACCGCCACTGACGCCGCCCGCCTATGACAGCGCCGCGACCGCGGAGTTCAACGGCGGTCGCAATCCCCACTCCCCGCAATTTTCGAGAACCCTACGGCCATCACATGACCGAATCGCCCTTGCTGATCGCCGATCGCGGCGCCGTGCGCCAGATCTGCGTGAACCGTCCGGACAAGCTGAACGCGCTCAACGCGGCCACCCTGGACGCCCTGCTGGCCGCCTTCGAGGCCGCCGCGGCCGACCCGGCGGTGCGCGCCGTGGTCCTCACCGGGGCCGGCCCGAAGGCCTTCGTCGCCGGCGCCGATATCTCGGAAATGAATACCTTGACCCCGGTCCAGGGCCGCGATTTCTCCCTGCGCGGGCAGAAACTGATGCGCCGGATCGAGAAAATGCCCAAGCCGGTGATCGCGATGATCAACGGTTTCGCCCTCGGCGGCGGCCTGGAACTGGCGATGGGCTGCCATCTGCGCCTGGCCGCGGACAGCGCCAAGATCGGCCAGCCCGAGATCAACCTCGGCCTGATCCCCGGTTTCGGCGGCACCCAGCGCCTGCTGCGCCTGGCCGGCCGCGCCGCGACCCTGGAGCTGTGCCTGCTCGGCGCGCCGATCGACGCGGCGCGGGCGAAGGAACTGGGCATCGTCAACCGGGTGATCGCCGCGGCCGAGCTGGAAGCGGAGACCTTCAAGCTGGCCGAGCAACTGGCCGCGTCCGCGCCGCTGGCGTTGCGCGGCGTGCTCGACTGCGTCGCGGTCGGCGGCGAATGCGGCATCGAAGAAGGCCTGGAGTACGAGACCGCGCAATTCGGTTTGATGTTCTCCACCGACGACATGCGCGAAGGCACCGGCGCGTTCCTGGAACGGCGCAAGCCGGCGTTCCACGGCCGTTGAGTCCGGCGTGAGCGCATCGGGCCATCGCGAATCCGATAACGACGCGCCGGGCGATGCCGCCTGCGCGTGCGGCTGCACCGATCCGCGCGGCGCGGCGGCGCATGCGATCGCGCGCGCGCTGGCGCGCGACGATCTGGATCGCGCCATCGCCCTGGGCCTGTTGAACGACGACGCCGACCCGACCCTCGCCTGCGCGCATTGCACGCCCGCGTGCGCGCTCGCTATCGGCCAGGCGCGCGCGAATCGATTGACCGCGTTGGCCGCGCGCGACCGCTACCGCGCCCGCGCGCAACGGCTGCAACGCCGCGCCGACGAACGCGCGGCGCAGCGCGCC
>NZ_JAGGRI010000035.1 GCF_018612875.1 Lysobacter sp. ISL-50
TGTCGCGCTTATTGATCTTGCGGGACGTCAGGGCCTTGGTGGCGTTGGCCATAACGCCACCAAAGAAAAAACGCTAAAAGCAGGATCAAACGCCTAAAGCTTCCGCCATGGAGCGGCGGGTCACTTTCTTTGTCCAAAGCCACAAAGAAAGTAACCAAAGAAAAGGCTTTAGCTGTTTCGAGTCAAAAGCCACGAGTGGGTAGCCGACGCAGGCAGGTCCCACATTGGGCATCCTGCCCAAGGTGGCACCCGGCGCACGTCCATGTGCGCCGCCCTTCGGGTGTCCCTGGTCTCGCGAGTAACAAGCCGCGCCCAACAACGGCAACAACAAAGCCGAAGCACAGCAAAGTCGAGACAAAGCAAAATCTCGGCAACAGCAACTGCAACCCCGGAGTCGGCGGCACGAAAGGCCGGACAGCACATAGCCGCCACAACGAGACCAACCTCGAAGCAACGGATCACCAGCATTGGTTCAAACAGAAATGCCGCCAGCAAAACCCGACCGCCAAAGCGGCCGTCGCCGCCACGGCAACGCCATCAAGAAAAGCGCAAGATCAACCGAAGCCCAGCGAAAGATCAGCTGGCGATATACCGCTGCAACTGATCCAACTCCACCCGCTGGTCCTCGATCACCGCCTTGACCAGATCGCCGATCGACACCACACCGACCACCTCCCCGCCCTCCACCACCGGCAGATGACGGATGCGCTTGTCGGTCACGATCTGCATGCAGCGCTCGGCGCTGTCGTTCAGATTCACGCTGACCACTTGCGCGGTCATGATGTCGCGTACCGGCGTATCGGCGGACGATCGTCCCTGCAGCACGATCTTGCGCGCGTAATCGCGCTCGGACAGGATGCCGGCCAGCCGTGCGCCCTCCATCACCAGAACCGCGCCGATGCGTTTTTCGGCCATCAGCCGGATCGCGTCGATCACCGGCGCATCGGGGCCGATCGCGAATACCTCAGCGGTTTTCGCTTCCAACAGTTGCCTTACTGTGCGCACGGCCATCTCCTTCCGCGAGCGGGGGGAACCGGTTCTGGGCCGAGGATACTCCTGCCGCGGGCTGCCAGGTGTCGACAAGATATAAAGGCCGCTGCTTGGATTCCTCGTACAGCCGGCCCAGGTATTCGCCGATCAGGCCCAGCGCGATCAACTGCACGCCGCCCAGGAACAGGATCACCGCCATCATCGTCGGCCAGCCCTGCACCGGGTCGCCGAACAGCAGCGCCTTGAACACCACCTTGGCGCTGAAGGCGAACGCCACCAGTGCGGTCGCCAGCCCCAGGTACGTCGCCAGCCGCAGCGGCGCGGTGGAGAAACTGGTGATGCCTTCCAGCGCCAGATTCCACAGCCGCCACAGATTGAATTTGCTGTTGCCGGCCACCCGCGGCTCGCGGTGATACGGCAAGGCCACGCGGTTGTAGCCGACCCAGCCGAACAGGCCCTTCATGAAACGGTGACGTTCGCGCAGCTGACGCAAGGCATCCAGCGCGCGCGGCGACAGCAGGCGGAAATCGCCGGTATCGGCTGGGATCGGCGTGCGCGAGAGGCGGCCGATCACCCGGTAGAACGCGTGCGCGGTGCTGCGCTTGAGCCAGTTCTCGCCCTCGCGTTCCAGGCGCGTGCCGTAGACGTCGTCGAAGCCTTCGCGCCAGCGCGCGACGAACTGCGGAATCAGCTCGGGCGGGTCCTGGCCGTCGGCGTCCAGGATCAACGCCGCGCCGGTGTCGATCCGGTCCAGTCCCGCGGTCAGCGCGGCCTCCTTGCCGAAATTGCGCGACAGCCGCAACAGCCCCACGCGCGGGTCTTGCGCGGCGAAGGATTGCAGGATCGCCCAGGTGCCGTCGCGGCTGCCGTCGTCCACGTAGAGCACCCGGCCTTCGACATCGTCGGCGGCGAGCGCGTCCAGCGCCGCGGCGATGCGCGGCTGCAGCAGGGGCAGGCTCTGCGCTTCGTCGAAGGCGGCCAGGACGACGGTGACGCGATCGCGGGTCATGGGATCAATAGTAACGGCGTGATGTGGTGGCTGGGTGTGGAGGGGGTCGGTGCGGCGGTCGCTGTGGCGGACGTCGGTTGGGATCCGACGATGTTCGTTGCCCGCGAACGGCAAGACACGTCGGGGTGTCTTGGGCCTAGGCACCCAACAGTCGTCATTCCCGCGAACGCGGGCTCCGCTTTACTTACGGCGGAGCCGAACAGCCAGCGACTTCAAACGTTCTCGCACGAAAAGCCCTGGATCTCCGCCTTCGCGGGGATGACGGTCTGGCTGTGTCTTGCACGAAAGTCACTGGATTCCCGCGTTCGCGGGAATGACGGGCTTTGGGAGTCCCCGTCGCTATCCACGAACGCCGGTTTTTCTAAAGCGCGGGCCGCGACGCCGACCTCTCCCGACTCCCGACTCCCGACTCCCGATTCCCGATTCCCGATTCCCGATTCCCGATTCCCGATTCCCGATTCCCGACTCCCGACTCCCGATTCCCGATTCCCCAATCACTCAATCTGCTTCAAATACCCATCCCCGCCGATAAACCGCATCTGCCGCTGGATCGCCCCGGCGCGCCGCTGCACATACGCGCCCGGCTTGGCGATGCTGTAGCGCTTGGGATTGGGCAGCACCGCGGCCATGCGCGCGGCTTCGGCCGCGCCGAGCCGGCTGGCGTCCTTGCGGTAGTAGGTCCGCGCCGCGGCCTGGGCGCCGTACACGCCGTCGCCGAATTCGGCGATGTTGGCGTAGACCTCGATGATCCGGCTCTTGGGCCACATCGCCTCGATCAGCACCGTGTACCAGGCCTCGATGCCCTTGCGCACCCAACTGCGTCCGCTCCACAGAAACAGGTTCTTCGCGGTCTGCTGGCTGATCGTGCTGCCGCCGCGCACCTTGCGGCCGCGCTCGTTGTTCTTGCGCGCCTTCTCGATCGCCTTGAGGTCGAAACCGAAATGCTCCGCGAAGTTCTGGTCTTCCGAAGCCACCAGCGCCACCGGCACGTTGGGCGAGATCTCGTCCAGATCGCGCCAGTCGTGGGCCACGCGGAAATCGAAATCGCCCGAACCCCAGGCCTCCAGCTGGCGGATCAGCATGAACGCCGAGAACGGCGGATCGATGAAACGCAGGGTCGCGACCTGCAGGATCGAGGCCAGCGCGAACAGGAACGGCAGGGCCAGCAGCCAGCGGAACCAGCGCCGCAGCCGGCGCGGACGCGGCGCGGCTTCCGCCCGCGGCGGCATGGCCGGCGCGGATACGCGATCGCTCAAGCCTTGCACCCCAGCGCCCCCGTCCCCACTCTTGCCGCAAGGCGGATTGCCCGTGTCGGCGAACCAAGCTCCGATACCCACCGCATTGCCTCAACCTCCCCCTTCACAAGAACTTGCGCATTATCCGCGAAGCCGCGACCGCCGCGTTCGCCGACCCGTGATTTGCGCGCCGTAACCGCAGAGTACGACGATGACCGATACCGCTTCGCCCCAGGCCGCCGCGCCCGACGACCACGACCGCCTGACCCGTTTCATGATCGAAACCGCCGGCGTGCGCGGCGTGCGCGTGCACCTGCACGACACCTGGCGGCAGATCCGCGAACGCGCCGAGTATCCGGCCGCGGCCGCGGAAATGCTCGGCGAAGCCGCCGCGGCCGCGGCTTTGTTCACCGGCCACGCCAAGGTCGATGGCCGTTTGTCGGTGCAATTGCGCGGCGAAGGCGCGCTGCGCACCTTGTTCGCCGAATGCACGGCGGCCGGCACCTTGCGCGGCATCGTCCAATTGGCCGAGGACGGCGGCGAGGTCTCGCGCGACCTGCGCGAGCTGGGCCCGCAGGCGGTATTGGCCATCACCATCGAGAACCCGGCCTTGAACGGCCGCGATCCGGTCCGCTACCAGGGCCTGGTGTCGCTGGAGTCAGACACCCTGGCCGGCGCCTTCGAGGACTATTTCCGCCAGTCCGAGCAATTGCCGACCCGCCTGCTGCTGGCCGCCGACGACCGCCACGCCGCCGGCCTGATGCTGCAGAAGCTGCCCGGCGACGAGGGCGACGACGACGGCTGGGCCCGGGTCGGCGCCCTGTTCGACACCTTGAACACCCGCGAATTGCTGGAGCTGCCGACCGGCACCCTGCTGACCCGGCTGTTCCACGAGGACGGGGTGCAACTGCTGGGCGGCAAGCCGCTGGGCTTCGCCTGCTCGTGCTCGCGCGAGCGGGTCGAGGCCATGCTGGTCTCGCTCGGCCGTGAGGAGGCCGATGCCGCCGCCGCCGACGGCCAGGCCCATATCCGATGCGAGTTCTGCGGCCAGAGCTATCGTTTCGATCGCAACCAAATTGCCGGCCTGTTCGCGGCCGCGGCCGCGGAAATCCAGGCCCCGCAGCGAGTACAGTGAGGTTGCCGACGGTCGGCCGAAGACGGTTCTGGGACCGTTTTCAGATTGTTAAATAAACATAAACCGGCTATAGTCGGGTCGAAGAAATGGGGAACTCGGCCGGTTTCATCCGGTCTTAACCACGGTCCGCGCTTAACACTATTTCAATGCTCAAGCACCTGCGCCAGTTGCCGCTTGTCCTGACGCTCGCCCTAGGCGTGGCGGCGGGTGCGCACGCGCAAGCCAAGCACGACACCACCTATTTGCCGGTGTGGAACCAGAACAACGGCAAGCTGGAATACCTGTTGCAGCTCGAGCCGACCGACAAAGCCGCCGGCGCGCGCTGGAAATCCGGCGCCAACACCTTCGATGCCACGTTGGGCCTGGATTCCGGCGATGGCCTGGGCCTGGTCTGCGATCGCAAGACCGGCCTGGCCGGCGCGATCGGCAACCTCGCCAATCACTGCATGCTGGCCGCGCTCGACGAAGACGACGGCCACGACGACAGCCGTCAGCTCAGCGCCGGCGTCAGCCTCAGCCGTCCCGGCGGCAAGGTCGGCGTGTCCATCGGTTCCGGCCGCGACAGCCTGCCCGGCTGGCTCAGCCCGAACAACCGCGCCAGCCGCGTCGATCAGAACACCCTCACCGTTTACGGCCAGAAGAATATCGGCCGCGAAGCGATGGTCTCCATCGGCGGCACCTGGGCCCGCGCCAAGCTGATCCCGGCCGGCGAAATGCCCGGCCTGGCCGATCGCTGGAGCAGCAAGAGCATCACCATCGGCGCCGGTTACGGCAATTTCGGCGCCAATATCATCGGCCGCGTGGTCGATACGCCCGGGCAGCCCGGCCAGTGGGAAGGCCTCGGCGTCGGCTTGACCTGGCGCACGCCGTGGAGCGGCCAGCTCACCGTCGGCGCCGAAAACGTGGTCACCCGCGGCAAGAATCCATTCGCGCCGGGCAACGGCGAAAAGGACGAGGGCACCGTGCCTTACGTCCGTTACGAACAGGATCTTTGATCCCCGCGTCGGACCCTGCTTCGGCGAATCTTGCGTCTGTCCGGACTCGGCCCTGAGTCCGTAATCCGCATAAATGCCTCGCCGCACCGGCGGAAAGTTCAAGGGCGCCCGCCCTGCGCGCACGTCACTGGCGTGAGCTTCGATCTCGTCGCGAAGTCTTGAGTCCAGTCCCGGTCTCGCTGCCTGTCATCCCCGCCAATAGCCTGTCCGCACCTGGGCACGGCTAACGAATCGGCTTGCCCCGATCAAGCATTTCGATGCCCTGATCAAGGCCGCTGCATCGACCCTGCCGCGCAATGTCGCACTCGAATTCGCATGCGTATCGCCCGGTTTGCGCACCGCGCAGCGCACTCGACCGCGGACAGCAGAAATTGTGTGTTTTTGTACGTAGGTGCTGGCACGGCAGGCTGCCGCCTGCATTTGCGGCTATGGCCGGTCGCCGGCATCCACGGCCAGGCCAGCGACACCGATAAATGAACAGGGGATTTCCTGCGGATTCCGCCGCACCCTCCACCGACGCCACACAAAAATACGCAAAAGTACGGTCTTCGCGGGCGGGAGCCGGTACTGCCCCCACGTCACAAACCGACACTTAACGACACTTTAATTTTTGAGGACTCACGGTTAGCATCGGCAAACCTTGCTGGTCTTGGCGTCTTATTTGACACCTCCGGCCGGGCTACACGGGTACATCAGACCGATTTTCGGAGAGAGAGAATGACTTTCAAGACCACCCAGCTCCGCGACGCGATCACCTTCGCGCTCGCAGTGAGCTCGACGGCCCTCGCCGGCGCCGCCGTAGCGCAGGAAGCGAACGCCCCCGCCACCAAGGAAGCGACCACGCTCGACCGCATCGAGGTGACCGGTTCGCGTATCCGTCAGGTCGATCTGGAAACCGCTCAGCCGGTACTGTCGATCACGCGCGCGGACATCGAGAAGCAGGGCTTCCAGTCCGTCGCCGACATCCTGCAGAACATCTCCGCCACCGGCGCTCCGACCATCAGCCGCGCACAGCCGCTGCTGGCCGGCGAAAACGTCGGCGGCCAGTTCATCAGCATGCGTAACCTGGGCGCCACGCGCACCCTGATCCTGGTCAACGGCAAGCGCCTGGGCATCAGCACCAGCGGCCTGCAGGACATTTCGCTGATCCCGACCTCCGCGGTCGAGCGCATCGAAGTGCTGAAGGACGGCGCCTCGTCGATCTACGGCTCCGACGCCATCGCCGGCGTGGTCAACATCATCACCCGCACCAATTTCGAAGGCGCTTCGGCCAATGCCTACTTCGGCCAGTACAGCCAGGGCGACGGCGCGACCACTCGTGCCGACTTCGTGCTCGGCTTCACCGGCGATCGCGGCTCGCTGACCGCCGCCGTCGAATACCGCAAGGAAGACGAAGTCTTCGCGCGCGACCGCGAGTTCGGCGCGTATCCGCAGGGCCCGATGCATCCCGACCGCGGCTGGACCACGGTCAGCCAGTGGGGCGTGCTGAATCTGCCGACCGCCGCCGGCGGCAACCGCGTGCTCAACGCCGACGGCAACTGGCGCCTGCTCTCGAACTATCACGCGCAGAACGCCGACACCGGCGGCACCGCGGCCAACACCGCCGGCTCGACCGTCGACAAGAGCAACACCAACCTGCAGACGCACCTGCGTACGCCGCTGGAAAGCCGTTCGCTGTTCGTCAACGGCGTGTTCGACATCACCGACAAGGTCCGCTTCCGCAGCGACATGCTGTATTCGTCGCGCGATGCCGAGCGTCAGGTCGCCGGCTATCCGTTCCAGAGCGGCTCGGCCGGCCCGGTTCCGGGCGGCTTCAAGATGTCGAAGGACAGCTACTACAACCCGGTCGGCACCCTGTGGGGCCCCGCCAACGGCCAGACCGCGCAGGACATCAACTTCTGGCGCCGTACCTGGGAAGTGCCGCGCGTCGATAAGTCCACCTCGACCACCTGGCGCTTCTCGGCCGGCCTCGACGGCAGCTTCGACATCGGCGAGCGCAGCTTCGACTGGGACGTGGGTTACCTGTTCAACAACAACAAGGTCACGCAGGAAAACTACGGCAACCTGAACATCGAGCGCACCAAGCAAGCGGTGGGCCCGTCGTTCCTCAATGCCAACGGTGTGGTCCAGTGCGGCAGCGCCGCCAACCCGATCCCGTTGACCCAGTGCACCCCGTGGAATCCGTACATCCCGTTCGGCCGCGTGGGCGACGGCGGCTTGACCGGCAACAAGGCGCTGCAGGATTTCCTGTTCCAGCGCCTGAACTCCAGCGGCGAAACCAAGACCAACGTCTACAGCGCCAACCTGTCGGGCTCGTTGTTCGCCCTGCCAGGCGGCGACCTGGGTTTCGCGGTCGGCTATGAACACCGCAAGGAAGAAGGTCGCTTCATTCCCGACGCTCAGGCGGTTACGGGCAACTCGACCACCCTCGCCGGCGGCCCGACCAGCGGTAGCTATTCGGTCGATGAGTTCTTCGTCGAACTCGCTATCCCGGTGTTGGCCGATCTGCCGGGCGCCAAGGAGCTGAGCTTCTCGGTCGCCAGCCGTTATTCGGACTACAGCACCTTCGGCGACACGGTCAACAACAAGTTCGGCTTCAAGTGGAAGCCGATCGACTCGTTGCTGTTCCGCGGCACCTACGCCGACGGCTTCCGCGCTCCGACCATCAACGACCTGTACGGCGGCGGCTCGCAGACCTTCGCGTCCTTCACCGATCCTTGCGACACGGTGTTCGGCGCGGCCAAGGGCAACCCGACGATTCAAGCCGCTTGCGGCGCGCGCGGCGTGCCGAATCCGGCGACGTTCCGTCAGCTGCAGCAGGGCTTCGTGCCCTCGACCACGGCCAGCCCGCAGACGCCGGTGGCGTTCTTCTCCGGTTCCAACGCGAACCTGATTCCGGAAACCTCCAAGTCCAAGACCCTGGGCGTGGTGTGGAGCCCGGAATTCGTCGAAGGCCTGAACGTCAGCCTCGACTGGTGGAAGGTCAAGATCGAAGACACCATCGTGGGCGACTCGCCGACGCAGATGCTCGACGACTGCTATGTGCGTAACGACGCCAGCCGCTGCACCGCCTTCACCCGCGATCCGGTGCTGGGCTATGTCAACAGCCTGACCTTCACCAGCATCAATGCCGGTTATCGTGAAGCCGAAGGCTACGACCTCGAGTTGAACTACCGCCTGCCCACCAGCATCGGTAACTTCAACCTCAACTGGCAGACGACCTACACCGTCGGCGACGAGATCAAGACCGACACCAACCCGAACGGCAAGCCGATCCAGTTGGTCGGTTACGCGGTCAACCAGAGCAACCTGGGTACCTTCCGCGTGCGTTCGAATGCCAGCCTGAGCTGGGAGAAGGGGCCGCTGAGCGCAACCTGGGGCGCGCGTTACTACTCGTCGCAGAAGGAAGCCTGCCTGTCGGCGGCGCTGTTCCCGAGCGAGTGCGACAATCCGACCCACCGTGCTCCGGATACCGGCGGCTCGGTTCGCGCGCTCAACAAGCTGGGCTCGAACACCTTCCACGACCTCGAGTTCCGCGTCGCCACCCCGTGGAATGCCACCGTGGCGATCGGCGCAAACAACGTGTTCGATCACCTCGGCCCGACCCTATACAGCGCACCGAGTTCGAGCACGGCCTATTCGGGCCAGTTCGACATCGGTCGCTTCGTGTACATGAAGTACCAGCAGCGCTTCTAAGCATTTCTGCTGCACCGCAACACAAACACGGCTCCCTCGGGGGCCGTGTTTTTTTATGTCTGCGCGACCCCAGTCGCATGCCGTCATGCGACTTCAATCAGGCTTTAACAACACTTTAATTATTCCTCCAAGCCGTCTACTATCGGGCCGGCTTTGCCAATTTAGGCCTTCAGTTATGCGCCGTTTGGCCAGCCCCTTTGCATGGGACCCGTTCGTTCAGGACAGACTTGGAGAGAGAGATGACCCTGAAGACCACCAAATTGCGCGACGCGATCGTCTTCGCGTTGTGCGTGGGCGCGACCAGCCTTGCCGGTACCGGCTTGGCCTCGGCCCAGGACGCTGCGGCACCCGCCGCGCCGGCCGCTGAAGACGCCACCACCCTGGATCGCATCCAGGTCACTGGCTCACGCATTTCCATCCCCGGTCTGACCACCAACAGCCCAGTGATGACGGTCAGCCAAGAAGAAATCGCCCGCAACCAGCCGGTAACCGCGGAAGACTTCCTCAAGATCGTACCGGGCGCCGTCCCGTCGATCGGCCCCGGCACCAACAACGGCGCCAACGGCGGCGCAACGATCAATCTGCGCGGCCTGGGCGATAACCGCACCGTCGTGCTGATGGACGGCCGCCGCGTCGTTCCGTTCAACCTGTTCGGCGTGGTCGATACCAACGTCATCCCGGTCGCGCTGATCGACAGCGTGGACCTGGTCACCGGCGGCGCATCCGCGGTGTACGGCGCCGACGCCGTCGCCGGCGTGGTCAACTTCGTGCTGAAGCGCAACTTCGAAGGCATCGAAGTCAACTCCAGCTACGGCCAGTCCAGCAAGCAGGACGGCGACCGCCGCAACACCACCGTCACCATGGGCATGAACCTGGACGAGGGTCGCGGCAACTTCGTGATCAGCCTGGGCAAGACCGACAACGATCCGCTGTTGCAGGGTTCGCGCGGCTTCTCCGAGTTCAACCTCGACTCGACCAATGGCGAAGCCGGCGGTTCGGGCACCTCGATTCCGACCCGAGTCGGCGGTGGCCTGGGCCAGATCAATCCGGCCACCGGCCGTTTCGACGGCATCGTTACGCCGTTCAACTACAACCCATACAACTTCAACCAGACCGCGCTGGATCGCTGGCAGGCCACCGCGCTGGGCCGTTACGAGATCAACAAGCACGCTGAGGCCTATACCCAGCTGCTGTACACGCGCTCCAACGTGTTCTCGCAGATCGCTCCGGGTGGCCTGTTCGGCGGCCGTTTCGATCTGGGCATCGGCAACCCGCTGATCCCCAACGCCGCCCGTCAGCAGATGTGCACCGCGTTCAACGTGGCCGCAGCCGACTGCGTCGCCGGCAGCCCGACCACCATCAACACCACGCTCAACCGCCGCACCACCGAGTTGGGCACCCGCTCCACCGACTTCCAGAACAAGGTCTTCCAGGCCACTGTGGGTGTGCGCGGCGACATCAACGACAACTGGCGCTACGACGCGTACTGGTCGCACGGTGAAGCCGATCAGCTGACCGTCTCGGCCGGCTTCCTGTCCAAGGCCCGCACCCAGCAGGCGCTGCTGTCCACCGACGGCGTCAACTGCGTTGATCCGAGCAATGGCTGTATCCCGCTGAACCTGTGGGGTCCGGAAGGCTCGATCAGCAAGGACTCGAAGAAGTTCCTCGAAGTGCTGACCTTCGCCACCCAGCGCGTCGAACAGGAAGTGTGGTCGGGTTCGATCGACGGCGACCTGGGCGACAACTTCAAGAGCCCGTGGGCCGATTACCCGATCGGTCTGGCGTTCGGTTTGGAAGGCCGCAAGGTCGATGCGCGCAATCAGGCCGATGCCGCTTCGCGCGATCCGGAAGAAGTGCAGGGCTCCGGCGGCGCCAACCCGGACGTGGAAGGCAACTTCACGCTGCGTGAGGCTTATGTCGAAACCATCGTTCCGCTGATCAGCGGCAAGACCGGCGCGCAGTCGTTGAACTTCGAAGCCGGCTACCGCCACAGCGAGTTCAAGTCGGGCCAGACCGACGTCGATTACGGCAGCTACAAGTACGGCCTGGAATGGGCCCCGATCGAATCGCTGCGCTTCCGCGGCATGTTCCAGCGCGCGACCCGCGCCCCGAACGTCAACGAGCTGTTCCAGCCGGTGGTCACCGGTCTGGACAACACCGCGGTCGATCCCTGCGAACCCGGTCAGTTGGCGCTGAACGGCGGCGTGACCGGCCAGGTCGCGGCGTTGTGCGTCGCCACCGGCGTGCCGCAGGCGATTTTGGACCAGTTCGGCGGCGTCGACGGTCCGAGCGCTGGCCAGGCCAACGCGTTCGTCGGCGGCAATCCGATCCTGGGCCCGGAAAAGGCCGACACCCAGACCCTGGGTCTGGTCTGGCAGCCGCTGGAAGATCTGTCGATCACCCTGGACTACTGGAAAATCGACATCAAGGACGCGATCACCCGTCCGGTGCTCGGCGATGCGCTGTTCGGCTGTTACGACAGGCAGTTCAACCCGACCCTCAGCGTCAACAACCCGATGTGCCAGCTGATGATCGGCGCTCGCGAAGCCGGCGACGGTTCGCTCAACGGCGAAGCGCGCGGCCCGTTCCTGGATCGCTCGAACAAGGGCCGCATCACCACCAGCGGCTGGGATCTGGGCGTTCGCTACGGCATCCCGCTGGCCAACGAGTGGGGCCGCCTGGACTTCTCGCTGGATCTGACCAAGACCGACGAGTACGACTACCAGGGTGACCCGCTGGTGCCGAAGCACGACTGCGTCGGCGTCTACGGCGTCTCGTGCAACGTCATCGCCGGCATCGTGTACGACTACAAGTCGAACTTCCGCGCGGTGTGGTCGATCAAGGACTTCGAGCTGGGCTTCAACTGGCGCCACCTGAGCGCGGTCGACGTCGAGCCGGGCCCGATCGAGTGGTTCCCGGACTACACCTCGATCGACGCCTACGACTACTTCGATCTGACCCTGGCCTACGAGCTGCCGTGGAATGCGCGCATCAACTTCACCGTGAACAACGTCGCCGACAAGAAGCCGCCGGTCGTGGGCAGCAACATCGGCAGCACCGGCTTCAACAGCGGCAACACGTTCCCGCAGTACTACGACACCCTGGGTCGCTACTACACCATGGGCATCACGATGCGCTTCTGATAAGAAACACGTAATCCGAGTCATTAAAGGCGGGCTTCGGCCCGCCTTTTTTTGTCTGCGGTTTGGTTGGGCGACGACCGCGGATTTCGAAAGCGGCGGGCATGGCTTCGGGCGAGAGGGGCCTCGCCGTGCGCGTGCTGCTCGTTGATCGCCGGGCCTGACGGCGACGTTAACCTCAGCGGTTCGCCAGAAAATCCCGGTGCGCGCTCATCATCGCGTTAACCATCTCGCGCTCGGCCAGCGACAACAGCGGGTTCCACACGTCGAAGATCAGCACCACGCGCAATTCGTCGCTGTCGTTGCGCGCCTCGTGTTCGATCGAATCGTCGAAGATCAGCACTTCGCCGACCGTCCATTCGCGCCGTTCGAAGCCGACCCGGTAGGTGCACTTCTCCGGCACGATCAGCGGCAGGTGCACGACCAGGCGCGCATTGGTCTCGCCGTGATGCGGCGGGATGTGCGTATGCGGCGCCAGCGCGGAGAACATCGCGTTCGGGCAGACGTCGGCGATCGCCGCCATCTCCACCGCCTCCAGCGCCGCGCGCGTGTTCGGGCAATGCGCCAGATGCTCGGGCACGGGCTGGGAATAACTCCACAGCTTGTAGGTGCTCCAGCGCCGCGAATGATTGAGCTCGCGCCACTGGTTGACCGGATCGCCGGGCTGGTACTCGATATACGGGGTGAACTCGGCCTGCTCGTTGCGCAGCACCTCGCGCATTTCGCGCTGGATATCAAAGGTGCGGCTTTCCAGCTCCGGCACCCAGGCGAACTGGCTGCGGTCGAAGAACGGAATCGCCGGCAAGCGCGGCACGCACAGCTGATTGCAATCGGCGTGATACGGCTTGCTGCGGCCGACCATGATCGACGCCGCTTCGTCCCAGCGACCCATCGCGCCGGCTTCCAGCGCCGCGCGCGGCCCGCCGACGCGATGGGCCAGGAACTCGGTGAACTCGTCGCGATACTGATCGACCTTGGCCTGGGCGTGGATCAACTGCTGCTTGAGCATGTCCGGCCACTGCGGCGGCGGCGGCGCGACGGTCAAGGCGTTGCGATAGGCCTGCGCGGCCGCGCGCGCGTGGCCCTGGCGTTCCAGGTACGCGGCCTTGGCCAACAGGCCGGGAAGGAAATAAGCGTCGATCGCGAGCGCAGCGCCGATCGCCTGCCATTCGCCGTCGCTGTTGCCGCGTTCGCGCTGGACCATGCCGATCGACAGCAGAATCATCGGGTCGTCGGGCGCGGCGTTGTGCGCGGCCTGCAGCAGTTCAACCGCGCCGCCGGTATCGCCTCGCTGCAGCGCGTGGATGCCCAGGCTGTACAGCGCTTGCGGGTGCTGCGGCGCGATCGCGCGGACCTGCATCCACAGGCGCTCGGCCTCTTGCCAGCGGCCCGCGCGCGAGGCCAGGCCGGCGGCCTGGACCAGTTGGTTGATCTGTTCGTTCAAGCCCCGTCTCCGGCCCTGCGGCGACCTGCCGGCGCGGCCGGCGATGGCTGGAAGCATACGGTCGCGCTTGCGCGCTGACCACGTCCGCGATTGCCTCTGACACGTCGCGACGGGTGTCTCGACGCGCTTACCTCATCCGAGGCGACGCCGCCGATACCCGGCGACCGCAGCGCCGCTCAGCCCCGCCTCGCGGCGCCGGCCGGCTTATTCGAATTCCAGCGACGCGTCGCCGGAGAAGGTCTCGATCTTGATCTTGCCGCTGCCGCTGCCGTAGCGATGCTCGAAGCTCGAACCCGGGCCGTGCTTGGGCCGCTGGACTTCCACGTCCGGCGCGCTCAGATCGCCGCTGAAGCTCTGCCCGCGCACCACCGCCGACAAGCCGCGCGGCATCGACAGGATCACATCGCCGCTGACGGTTTCCAGCGAGATCTCGCCGCTGTCGGCCAGCGCCGCGGAGATGCGCAGATCGCCGGAGACCGAATTGCCCGAGATCTTGCTCAAGCGCGACTCGTGGGCGGCCATCTCCACCTTGCCCGACACGGTTTCCAGATGCGCCTCGCCGTTGAGGCGGCCGCGCAGGTCGAGATCGCCGCTGACGGTCTGCGCGGAAATCTTGCGGGTGTTGAGGGTCAGGTGCAGGTCGCCGCTGACGCTCTCGATTTCCGCCGAGCGCGGCGCGCCGGCCACGGTCACATCGCCGCTGACGCTGTCGATCTGAAGCTCGCGCGAGGCCACGCCGGTGACATCGACGCTGGCAGACACCGCGTCGATATCCAGCGCGGCCTGCAGCGGGACGGTCACGATCAGGTCGGTCGGCTCGCTCTTGTCGCCGCCGACCAGAAAGCCCATGCCGCTGCCGCGGTTGGGATAACGGACCTTGATCGACAACTGCTGGCGGTCGCCTTCGATGTCGAGTTTTTCCACACCCTCGCCGAGCGAGCCTTCGATCTTGACCTCGGGGCGATCCCACACCCGGACCTGGATCAGGCCCTTGACGTTGTCGATCTCGACGCTGCCCAGCGGGTCCAGCGGGCGGGTCTGGTTGATCGGGGTGCCGGCGAATGCGGGCAACGCGGCGCCCAGGGCGACGGCGAGCAGGCCGATCGCGGGCAGGCGGCGGAGAACGCGGCTACGTGTGCTGTGGCGGACGGTTGTCATGGGGCGTTCTCCTTGGATCAGGTGTAAGCCACGCGCTGAGCCAGCGCGAGGCGTCGTGCGTAGGTGCGGCGCAGTTGCTCCAACAGCAGCCGCGAATCGGGGTCGTGCGCCAGCGCGTCGAGGATCAGCGCGGCGTTGCGGTCGAGTTCGTCGAACGCCGGCTTGAGCGCGACCGCCTGCTGGGTCGCCGGCGCGATTTCGCGCATCGCCGCCTGGTACTGGCGGGTCATGCCGTCGGCTTCGCGCTGCATCAAGGTGGCCGGGGCGGCGCCGTCGACCGTCGCCACCGCGCCCTGGGCCGGATCGGCCGGGGTATGCGGAGCGCGGAACTGGCTGCCGATGCCGATCGCCAATGCGGCGACGCTGGCCGCCAGCGCGAGCGGCGCCATCCAGCGATGGCGCGATACCTCGCGCGGCCGCATCGCGATCACCGCCGGAGTTTCCTCGCGGGGCGCGAGCGGCGCGGACGGCAGTTCCGCCGGCGGCGCCTGTTCGCCCAGGCGCGCGGCGATGCCGGACCACAGATCGCGCGACGGCGGCAGCTCGCGGCGCATCGCCCGCAACTGCCAGCGCAGCGCGTCGGGCAGTTCGCCTTCCGGGGCGCGGTCTTGGTTGAGATCGTTGTCGTTCATGCCTGTTCTCCGAGCCGGCTGCGCAGCAGGCTGCGCGCGCGGTGCAACTGTGCCTTGGAACTGCCGACCGCCATGCCGAGTTCGACCGCGATCTCTTCGTGTTTCCAGCCTTCCACGTCGTACAGCACCAGCACGGCGCGGGCGCGCGGCGGCAGGCTGGCGACGGCGCGTTCCAGATCCATCGACAGCGCGGTGACGTGCCCGGCCGAATCGGCGCTGCCGAGGGTGTCGAACACTTCTTCGTCGTTGTCTTCGAACGGACGGCTGCGGCGGCCGCGCAGTTCCATCAGCGCGGTGTTGACCGCCAGCCGGTGCAGCCAGGTGCCGAAGGCCGATTCGAAGCGGAAGTTCGGCAGCGCCTGCCAGGCGCGGACGAAGGCTTCCTGGGTCAGATCCTCGGCGCGGGCGCCGTGGTAGCCGACCAGCCGGGCGATGACGCCATGGACGCGGCTGGCGTGGCGGCGGTACAGCGCCTCGAAGGCGGCGACCCCGCCGGACGCGGCCGCGGCCACCAGGGCGCGGTCGTCATCGACTTCGGTCGCTAGTGCGGCGTCGGGCATGGAGTCGTTCACGGCGGTCAGCATACTGAGTCCGATGCGGGGTCGGGGCTCAGGGTTTAAGGGGGCTGGGATGGGAGTTGGGGCGTTGAGCGGCAGTGCCGGCGCCGGCGCGAAGGCTCTTGGACAGGCCTCGGCTTCTTGAAGCCCCTCTCCCGCTTGCGGGAGAGGGGTTGGGGTGAGGGCACGCGGTGCTGCGCCAATGACGCAGAGCATCCATCGGCGCCCGCCCTCATCCGCCCCCGCTTTCGCGGGGGCAGGCTCTATCGGCCTCCTTCTCCCGCAAACGGGAGAAGGGAACAGCGGCTGTTTAAGCCTTCAAAGCCGCCGCGATGCGCTGCTGCTCGTCATGCAGCGCCTGCGGCATGCGCGGGCCGTATTCGCGCAGGTACTCGCCGATGCTGTCGAACTCGGCGCTCCAGCCGGCATGGTCGAAGCCGAACAGCTTGGCGTGGGCCTCTTCGTTCAAGCTCACGCCGTCGAGGTTCAGGTCGCCGGCCTTGGGAAGATGGCCGATCGGCGTTTGAGTCGCGCCGGCCTCGCCCTTGACCCGGCCGATCATCCACTCGATCACCCGCAGGTTGTCGCCGAAGCCCGGCCACAGGAACTTGCCATCGTCGCCTTTGCGGAACCAGTTGACATGGAAGACCTTCGGCAGCTTCGCGCCGGCGCCGTCGAAGGACAGCCAATGCGCGAAGTAATCCGCGAAGTTGTAGCCGCAGAACGGCTTCATCGCCATCGGATCGCGGCGCATCACGCCGACCGCGCCGGTCGCGGCGGCGGTAGTTTCCGAGCCCATCGCCGCGCCGACCAGCACGCCGTGGGTCCAGTCGCGCGCTTCGAATACCAGCGGCACCAGCGAGGCGCGGCGGCCGCCGAAGACGATCGCCGAGATCGGCACGCCGGCCGGGTTTTCGGCTTGCGCCGAATAGCTCGGGCACTGCTTGGCCGACACGGTGAAGCGCGAGTTCGGATGCGCGGCCGGGCCCTTGGCCGCGTCGAAGGCGTTGCCGCGCCAATCGGTGACCGGGGTCTGGCCGTCGTCCAGGCCTTCCCACCACGGCTGGTTGTCGGCGGTGACGCCGACATTGGTGAAGATGGTGTTGGTCTGGATCGAGGCCAGCGCGTTCGGGTTCGATTGGGTCGAAGTACCCGGCGCGACGCCGAAGTAACCGGCTTCGGGATTGATCGCGTACAGGCGGCCATCGGCGCCCGGACGCATCCAGCAGATGTCGTCGCCGACGGTCCACACCTTCCAGCCGGCCTGACGATAGCCTTCCGGCGGAATCAGCATGGCCAGGTTGGTCTTGCCGCAGGCCGACGGGAACGCCGCGGCGACGTAATGGGTTTCGCCCTGCGGGTTCTCGATGCCGACGATCAGCATGTGCTCGGCCAGCCAGCCTTCGCTGCGCGCCTGATGCGAGGCGATACGCAAGGCGTGGCACTTCTTGCCGAGCAAGGCGTTGCCGCCGTAGCCCGAACCGAACGACTTGATGGTCAGCTCGTCGGGGAAATGCATGATGAAACGGCGCTCGGGATCGAGCTCGCCGATCGAATGCAGGCCGCGCACGAACTTGCCTTCGCGCTCGATGCGCTTGAGCGCCGGCGCGCCCATGCGCGTCATCACGCGCATGTTGGCGACCACGTACGGCGAGTCGGTGATTTCCACGCCGCAACGCGCCAGCGGCGAATCGATCGGGCCCATGCAATACGGGATCACGTACAGGGTGCGGCCGCGCATGCAGCCTTCGAACAGCGCGTCCATCTTGGCGTGCGCCTCGCGCGGCGCCATCCAGTGATTGTTCGGGCCGGCGTCCTCGCGTTCGCTCGTGCACACGAAGGTCAGGTGCTCCACGCGCGCGACATCGTCGGGATGCGAGCGGTGCAGATAGCTGCCCGGATGGGTTTGTTCGTTAAGAGGTTCCAGGGTGCCGTCGGCCAGCATCTGCGCGATCAGCGCCTGGTTTTCGGCATCGCTGCCGTCGCACCACTGGATCTTGTCGGGCTGCGTCAGCGCAGCCACCTGGGCCACCCACTCGTTCAATGCGGCAAGGGAACTGCCGGCGCTCCCCAGCGCCGCAGTCATGGGGGTAGCGTCTTTGGAAATGGCATTCACGGCAATGGTCTCCAGCCGGGGGACAACGGTAAGGGAACGGGTGTTACGACGAGGGAATCAACGTGGCCATCATGTGTTCGACATAAGCCTCGAACTCGTCGTGTTGCATGCGGGTCTGGTGCAGCTGCAAGTTCAGCTGCAGGAAGCCGACGTAGGCGGCGTAGAGCAGGCGGGCGCGATGCTGCGCGTCGGTGCGGCTCAGGCCGGCCTGGCGGAAGGAAGCGGTGAGGTAATCCAGGCGGCGCTCGGAGACGCGCCCGATCACCGGCTGCACGGCGGGATGGTCCAGCGCCTTGAGCAGCTCGGAATAGATGACGTGCGATTTGACCTCGTGGGCGACGAGGTGGAACAGCGAACGCAGGCGCTGGCGCGGATCGGGGATCGGTTCGAGCTGGCCGAACACGGTTTCCTGCTCGACCTTCTCCCAGCGCTCCAACGCCGCGACCAGCAGCGCGTCGCGCGACGGGAAATGCCAGTAGAAGCTGCCCTTGGTCACGCCGAGCCGGCGCGCGAGCGGTTCCACCGCGACCGCGGCGACGCCTTGTTCGGCGATCAGGTCGAGCGCGGCCTGGGCCCAATCGTCGGCGCTGAGTCGGCCGCTGCGTTCGGGCTTGTGATCCGTCTTGGCGTCGCCGGTGGACGGCGCAGCGGAAGACGGGGCGTCGAGCTTCGGCTCGGGCTTGTTCGAGGCGGGCTGGTTCATGGACGACAAGTTTAACCATACGGCAGGGTCGGGAACAGTACGCAGTGCAGCAAAAAGCGGGGATTCGAGATCGGGGAATCGGGATTCGTGAAAAACAGCGGGAAAATCGCGGGCTAATGCTGCAATGCAGCAGAAAAACAAGGGGCGAAACGCCGCAACGCCTTGATGCGAGCGGTGTCCGCATGTGTCTAGCGAAGCGAAGGCCGGCTCGGTTGACAGCACCGGATTGCAATTCCATACTCGGCCGTATGTTACCCGTTTGATGCCAGCGTTTGAATGTCGATCGGACCGGCTGCGCAAGCCGATCCGGCCGAATTCAGCGCCGACATCACACGAGCCCCACTAGCCTGAGTCCAGCCGCATCCTCTGGAGCGCTCTGATGAGTATCGCGATCCCCTTCCTTACCTTTCTTCTCATCGGCGCGATCGCCGCGTACCACCGCCTGCGTCTGCCGGTGTGGGCCGCGTTGACCGCCACCGCGCTGGTCGCCTGCTATCTGCTCGGCGCCAGCCCCACCGCGACCCTCATCGCCGCCGTGCTGGTGGCCCTGATCGCGGTCCCGCTGCTGGTGCCGGCGATCCGCCTGCCGCTGATCACCAAGCCGCTGCTGGGCTTCTACACCAAGATCCTGCCGCCGCTGTCGGAAACCGAACGCACCGCGCTGGAAGCCGGCACGGTGGGCTTCGAAGGCCAGCTGTTCTCGGGCAAGCCCGACTGGCAGCAGCTGCTGTCGCAGCCCAAGCCGGAACTGAGCGCGGAAGAACAAGCTTTCCTCGACGGCCCGACCGAAGAGCTGTGCAGGATGACCAACGACTGGCAGATCACCCACATCGATGCCGATCTGCCGCCGGAGATGTGGGAGTACGTCAAGAAGAACAAATTCTTCGGCCTCAACATCCCGAAGGAGTACGGTGGCCTGGGTTTCTCCGCGCTGGCCAATCACAAGGTGATCCAGAAACTGGCGTCGGTGTCGAGCGTGGTCAGCTCCACCGTCGGCGTGCCCAACTCGCTGGGCCCGGCCGAACTGCTGATGCATTACGGCACCCAGGAACAGAAGGACCACTACCTGCCGCGCCTGGCCGACGGCCGCGAAGTGCCGTGCTTCGGCCTGACCGGTCCGTGGGCCGGTTCGGATGCGACCTCGATTCCCGACTACGGCATCGTCACCACCGGCGAGTGGAACGGCGCGCGCGTGGTCGGCGTCAAGCTGACCTTCGATAAGCGCTACATCACCCTGGCGCCGGTCGCCACGCTGATCGGCTTGGCCTTCCGCATGTACGACCCGGACGGCCTGATCGGCGACAAGCGCGACATCGGCATCACCATCGCGCTGCTGCCGCGCGACACCGCCGGCGTGGAAGTCGGCCGCCGCCACTTCCCGCTCAACTGCACCTTCCAGAACGGCCCGATCCACGGCAAGGAAGTGTTCATCCCGCTGAGCCAGCTGATCGGCGGCGAAGCCTACGCCGGCAAGGGCTGGCAGATGCTGGTCGAATGCCTGTCGATCGGCCGCTCGATCACCCTGCCCTCCTCGGGCAGCGGCGGCGCCAAGATGGGCGCGATCGTCACCGGCGCGTATGCGCGCATCCGCAAGCAGTTCGGCCTGTCGGTCGGCCGCTTCGAAGGCGTGGAAGAAGCCCTCGCCCGCATCGCCGGCCACGCCTACGCGATCAGCGCGCTGTCGCAGGCCACCGCCGCGGCGGTGGCGCGCGGCGAAAACCCGGCCGTGCCCTCGACCATCGCCAAGTACCACTGCACCGAGATGGCCCGCGAAGTGGCCAAGGACGTGATGGACATCCACGGCGGCAAGGGCATCATCCTCGGCCCGAAGAACTACGCCGGCCGCAACTGGCAGGCGCTGCCGATCATGATCACGGTGGAAGGCGCGAACATCATGACGCGCTCGCTGATGATCTTCGGCCAGGGCGCGATCCTGTGCCATCCGTGGGTGCTCAAGGAAATGAAGGCGGCGATGCTGCCCGACAAGGCGCAAGCGCTGCGCGAGTTCGACAAGAACCTGTTCGGCCACATCGGCTTCGCCATCTCCAATGCCGTGCGCAGCTGGTGGTTCGGCCTGACCGCCGCGCGCGTCGGCGCCGCCCCGGGCGATGCCTATACCCGCCGCTACTACCGCAAGCTCAACCGCTATTCGGCGACGCTGGCGGTGATGGCCGACACCTCGATGCTGTTGCTGGGCGGCAAGCTCAAGTTCAAGGAATCCCTGTCGGGGCGCCTGGGCGACGTGCTGAGCCAGCTGTACATCGCCAGCGCCATGCTCAAGCGTTACGAAGACCAGGGCCGTCCGGCCGGCGATCAGCCGCTGCTGGCCTGGGCCTTCCACGACTGCGTGCACAAGATCGAACTGGCGCTGTCGGGCGCGCTGCGCAACTTCCCGATCCGTCCGGTCGGTTACCTGCTGTGGATGCTGATCTTCCCCTGGGGCCGCCGCGCGCAGGCGCCGAGCGATCGCCTGGGCCACCGCGCCGCGTCCTTGCTGATGTCGCCCAACGACGCCCGCGACCGTCTGGCCGAAGGCGTGTTCACCACGCCGTGCGCCAACAACCCGGCCGGCCGCATCAACAGCTACCTGCAGAAGGTGATCCTGGCCGAGCCGGTGGAGCGCAAGTTCCTCAAGGCGCTGAAGAACAGCGACATCGAAGCACTGGACTTCCCCGGTCAGCTCGACGAAGGCGTGCGCGAGGGCTGGATCACGGCCGAGGAACGCAAGCAATTGGAAGAGCTGCGCGAGATGACCATCGATGCGATCAGCGTCGACGACTTCGACGCCGCCGAGCTGCGTTCGGCCGGTTACAAGGCGCTGCACGAGCGCGATCACGGCGCTACCGACGCACGCGCCGCGGCGTGATGCGGATCGCGCGCATGCGACGCGATGCTTGAATCGGAACGGCGGGCCTTCGGGTCCGCCGTTTTTGTTTGGGGCTTGCCAATCAAGTTTTTCGCGAATCCCTCCTATCCGTCATTCCCGCGAACGCGGGAATCCAGCGACTTTCGTGCAGCAGCGACAAAGGCACTGGATTCCCGCGTTCGCGGGAATGACGGGCAGGAAGAGACGCACGCATTTGCGGGAATAGCGGCCGGGAACACACGCACCCACCCGGCCCCATCCGACTCACCGCCCACACAACCACGGACCCGCCCATGAGCGCCAACGTCCTGTCCCTGTACAAGAAAATCACCCGCTACCCCGCCGGCCACTGGCTGTTCACCCGCGCGGTGTGTTTCAAGGCGCCGTACTTCGCCAGCATCTCGCCGCGCTTCGAGTCGCTGGAACCCGGCCGTTGCAGCGCGACCATGCGCCACCGCCGCGCGATCACCAATCACCTGGGCACCGTGCACGCCATCGCCATGTGCAATCTGGCCGAACTCACCGGTGGGGTGATGACCGACGCCAGCATCCCCAAATCGATGCGCTGGATCCCGGTCGGCATGAGCGTGGAGTACCTGAAGAAAGCCGTCGGCACCATGCGCGCGGTGGCGACGCCGGCCGCGCCCATCGTCGAATCCGACCGCGGTTATGATCTGCCGGTAGACGTCGAAGTCACCAACCCCGCCGGCGAGCCCGTGTTCCGTGCGCGCATCGCCATGCGGGTTTCGCCCAAGCCCAAGCGCGAGTGAATCCGCGCGGAGGAGCCATGCCATGAACGCGACTGCCTGGATCTGGATCGGCGGTGCCCACAGTCTGGCTTTCGCGCTGTTCCACATGGCGTTCTGGAAGCTGTTCGGCTGGCGGCAATCGCTCAAGGCCGCGAACCGGGCCGACCGGGCGATCCTGCAGATTCTCAACCTGCGGCTGATCTACGTGTTCTTGTGCATCGCCGCGCTGTGCTTCGTCTTCGCCGACGACTTGCACGGCACCGCGATGGGGCGCGCGGTGCTGGCGGGAATGTCGTTGTTCTGGGTCGGCAGGACGATCGAGCAATTCGTGTTCCTGCGGATCAACCGGCCGCTGGTGCATGCGCTGACGGCGCTGTTCGTGCTGGGCGCGGTGATTTTCGCGGTGCCGTTATTTCTCTAGATCCGTCGCACTTTCAACCCTAACCACAATCCCCAAGCCCTGCTTCCCCCCTTTGAAAAAGGGGGGCCAGGGGGGATTCGCTTTTGCTTTGCTTCAATGCCACCAAGGCAAAAGCAAATCCCCCGCGCCGCGGTTCGCCATCGACAACGCGGCTTTCGCCGGGCGCTCGCCCCCTTTTTCAAAGGGGGCCCCGATTTCGCGCTGCGGTTACGACGCGCAATCCATCGCCGGTTCCGCTTCCGATTCACCAGCAGCCGCCACCGCCTCCGGCGCGACCGGCTTACCCGCCGACATCAGCACGAAACCCAGCAGCACCGACACCGCAACGATGCCCGCGGCCGCGTAACCCAACCCGCCGACACCGATCGCATCGATTACCTGACCGCCGACGATCGCACCGACGCCGATGCCCAGATTCGCCCCGGAAATATTCAACGACGCCGCGAACGCCGGCGCCTGCGGCGCCGACTTCATCACCCGCACATGGCTGACCGGGAACAAGGCCGCCTGGGTGATGCCCCACAGCGCCAGCGTCACCGCGAACAAGGGCAGCGACTGCACCGCCGGCACCACCAGCACCAGACCGATCGCCATCGGCACGCTGAAGATCAACGACGCCGCCAGCGGATTGCGATCGACGATGCGCCCGCCCAGCGTATTGCCGATCAGGCCGACCGCGCCGAAGGCCATCAGCGCCCAGCCGACCACCGAGCCGTTGAAACCGGCCAGACGCTCGAACATGTCCGCCAGATAGGTGTAGGCGGTGAACATGCCGGTGAACAGGATCACCGACAACAGCACATGCCCGCCCACGCGCGGGTCGCGCAGCACCTGGAACTGATGACGCAATTTCATCTGCGGCTGAGCCGAGCGGCTGTCGGGCAGGAACACGAACAGCAGCGTGGCCTTGAGCACCGAGGCGATCGCCAGCGCGACGAAGGCCGCGCGCCAACCGAAGGCGTCGGCGATCAAGGTGCCGGTGGGAACGCCGATCACCGTCGCGCAGATCACGCCGAAGGAAATCACCGAGATCGCGCGCCCGGCGCGCTCCTGCCCGGCCAGATCGACCGCGGTTTCGCTGGCCAGCGCCCAGAACACCGGCACGCCCAACGCCGGGATCAATCGCGCGAGCGCCATCACCCCGAGATTCGGCGCCATCGCCGCGAGCAGATTGGAGGCGGCGAACAACAGCAACACCACGATGAACAAGCGCTTGCGTTCGAAGCGCGAGAAATACGCGGTCAGGAACGGCCCGCTGGCGGCGACCGCGAACGCGAACAAGGTCACCAGCAAACCCGCTTGCGAAACGCTCACGCCCAGATCGCGCGCGAGCGACGGCAACAGACCGACCAGGATGAATTCGGTCGTCAGCACGGTGAAACCGGCCGCCGACAGCAACATGAGGGGCAACAGCACGGGGTGCTCCTTGAAGAAAGAACGGTCGCCGCCGCGCGGCGCGAGCCGTAGCGACGTAACCATCGAGGGGAATGCAGAGGAAGCCGGAGGGCGCGCCGTGTGCCGGCGCATGGGTTCACTCTAGAAAACGCCGCGGCATCGATAAACCGCGCTGCGTCGCTTTCATTGTTCCGAATCCCGGACGCTGCGCGCAGGCCTTGCGGTTGCGGGCTTTGGCGGGTTTTCGTCGGTTCGGGACTGTAAATCCCGGATTGCGAACTAGTCGCGCGCGCGCGGATGCGGCATGTTGGCCGGCGCGTTATCGACGACGCCCGATTGGTCCCGGCCGCGTGCCGGCTTCGGTGCGTTCGTTGCGATGAACGCGCAACCGGTCACACCGTTTGCAACATCGCCGGTCTAGGCTCGACGCCCTGTCCACCGCGCGAGGCGAAGATCATGGCGAAGGTGCTGGTGCTTTATTACTCGGCCTACGGCCACTGCGAAAAAATGGCCGAAGCCGTGGCCGAAGGCGCGCGCGCGGCCGGCGCGCAGGTCGATATCAAGCGCGTTCCGGAGCTGGTGCCGGAGGATGTCGCGCGCAAGTCGCACTACAAGCTCGATCAGGCCGCGCCGGTCGCGCAGATCGCCGACCTGGAGCATTACGACGCCATCGTCGTCGGCACCGGCACCCGCTTCGGGCGGATGTCCTCGCAGATGGCCAACTTCCTCGATCAGGCCGGCGGGCTGTGGGCCAAGGGCGCGTTGCACGGCAAGGTCGGCGCGGCCTTCACCTCGACCGCGACCCAGCACGGCGGCCAGGAAACCACGCTGTTTTCGATCATCACCAACCTGCTGCACTTCGGCATGGTGATCGTCGGGCTCAACTACGGTTATGCCGGGCAGATGCGACTGGACGAAGTCACCGGCGGCTCGCCTTACGGCACCACCACCATCACCGGCGGGGATGGTTCGCGGCAGCCGACCGAGAACGAACTGGATGCGGCGCGTTATCAGGGGCGCGAGGTCGCTGAGACGGCTAAGAAGCTGCACGGGTGAGTTGATGAGGGTCGAGGGAGGAGCGAAAAGCGAATCCCCCTAGCCCCCTTTTTCAAAGGGGGAACGGTACGCAAGATGGAAGGTTTCGCCGCTGTCGGGGGCGAAGCACGAAAATCGCGCCCCCTTTGAAAAAGGGGGCTGACGCCCGGCGACCGCTTCGTTTCAGACCAACAATCGGAGCGTGGGGGATTCGCTCTCGCCCTGAAAGAGACCTAAAGCAACCACACCGCCGCCAGCGCAGCCAGCGCCGGAACCGCCTGCACGTAGAAGATCCGCCGGCTGACCGTAGCCGCGCCATAAGCGCCGGCGACCACCACGCAGGCCAGGAAGAACGTCGCCACGTCCACGCGCGCGCACACCAATCCCCAGACCAGACCAGCGACCAGGAAGCCGTTGTACAGCCCCTGGTTCGCCGCCAGCACCCGGGTGATCTCGGCCTTCTCCGGGGTGTTGCGGAACACCTTCATGCCGAGCGGCCTGGTCCACAGGAACATCTCCAGGACCAGGAAATACAGATGAAGCAACGCGACCACGGCGATCAGGACGATGGCGAGCCAATGCATCGGGCGTGCTCCATAAGCTGAGATCGAAGCGAGCAGCATACGGCTTCGCACGGCCGGCGCCGAGATCCGCGCCACGGCTTGGGACCAACCGCGAGATCGCGTCCGTCACCCCGCACGACGCCCCGCGAAATCAACCGCCCTTGGCCTCCGCCTTCGCATGCCAGGCCTTGAGCACCTCGGCCTCGCGCTCAGGCTTCAAGCCGGCCTTGAGCTTCGCGCGGCGCTCTTCCGGCAGCGTCCGCCACCAAGCCAGGGTATCGCGCGCGGTCTCCCGCAACGGCCGGTAGCTCAGCCCCGCCGCCTTCGCCTTGCTCACCGAGGTGCGGCCGAAGCCGGCGAATTCGCCGCGCGCCGGAATCCACGTCGGCATGTCGCTCCAGGCCTGCACCTTCTGCTCTTCGAGGAAATCGGCCGGCACCCAGGTCACGCTGGACTTCTTGCCCGAGGCGCGCTGCGATTCGCGCAACACCGCGCCCATGGTCAGCGCGCCCGGCACGCCGTCGGCGTTGTAGATGCCGACATGGCCGTGTTCGATCGTGCTCAGCAGGAACGCAGCCAGATCGCGCACGTCGATGAACTGGGTCGGGTCCTGCTCGCTGCCGGGGGCGAGGATCTCGCCGCCGCGGTCGGCGCGCGCCGGCCAATAGGTGAAACGGTCGCTGTTGTCGCCCGGGCCGACGATCAAACCCGGCCGGACCACGGTCGTGCGGCCGGGCAGTTCCTGCTCGGCGGCCTTCTCGCACAGCGCCTTCAATCCGCCGTAGGTGTCGCCGGTGACTTCCGTGACGTTGGGATCGGCCAACGTCGCGACCGGCGAGGTTTCATCGGCCGGCACGTCGTTCTTGGCGTACACCGAAATGGTCGAAACCAGCACGTACTGCTTCACCCGCGCCGCGAGCAGCTTGCCCGAACGCGTCACATCGGCCGGGAGGTAAGCCGAGGTGTCGAGCACCGCGTCCCACTGGCGGTCGCCTTCGAGCGCCTTCATGTCGGTCTTGCGGTCGCCGTGCAGTTGCTCGATGTCGTGGTACTCCTCGCCGGAGAACTTGTCCGGGTTGGTCTTGCCGCGATTGAACAACGTCAGCGCATGGCCGTGCTTGCGCGCGATTTCGACGAAGTGCGGCCCGAGAAATCCGGTGCCGCCCATCACCAGAATCTTGCGCGGCTTGGGCTGAAGCATCGTGCGCGCGAACGAAGGCATCGCGAGCAGGCCGGCGCCAGCGGCACCGGCGGCGAGAAAATCGCGGCGGTTGATGGTCATGATTCACCTCGTGCGGGTTGTCGGTCGAAAGCGCTATCGGAAG
Organism: Lysobacter sp. ISL-50; assembly: GCF_018612875.1. Taxonomy (GTDB): domain Bacteria; phylum Pseudomonadota; class Gammaproteobacteria; order Xanthomonadales; family Xanthomonadaceae; genus Lysobacter. Next base: position 27,165 of record NZ_JAGGRI010000035.1, read on the forward strand.
AAGAATCGGCGCCGGGCAGGCCGCGCTGCGCGCGCACGATGCTCCAGGCGCCGGCGGTCATGCCCGCGGCGGCGACCGCGCCGGCCGCGAACACCGCCTGGGTGCCGAACAACGCCATCGCTTTGTGAATCCACACGAAGGCCAGATCGGTGCCGCGGAAGATCGCGGTGTCGATCACCGCCTTGCCCTTGTAGCGCGACGGGCGGTCCACCCGCGTGTACAGGGTTTCGCGCGCCGGCTTGGCCAGGGCGAATTCGCTGCCGCGTTGCAGCACCTGCACGATCGCGACCATCACCGGCAGCGGCGAGGCCATCAGCACGCCGAAGCCCAGCAGCAGGATCAGCCCGGGCATCAGCAACGCGGGGGCGACGCCGTGGCGATCGAGCAGCCAACGCGTGAGCAGCAGTTGAGTGAGGATCGCGAGCAGATTCACCGCGCTGTCGATGCGGGCGAAATAAGCCGTCGCCGCTTCGGCGCCGGGATAGAACTCGCGCGCGATCGCCGCCTGCTGGTTGTAGAGCAAGGTCGCCGCGCCGACGCTGAAGAACAAGGTCACCGCCATCGCCCGCAGCACCGGCCGCCGCCACACCAGTTTCAGCCCGGCCCAGACCGAGCCGCCCATCGCGCGCTCGCCGCTGTCGAGCCCTTGCGCATGCGCGCGCCGGATCGCCCACGGCCGCAGCCGCACGATGCACAGCACGCACAGCGACAGGAATCCGGCCGAAACCAGCAGCAGATTCGCCACACCCAACGGCTGCACCAGCCATTGCGTCAACATCGGCCCGATCACCGCGCCGGCGGTGCCGCCGGCGCCGATGTAGCCGTACACCCGGCGCGCCTGGCGGTCGTCGAACACGTCCGCCATGTAGCTCCAGAACACGGTCACCGCGAACAGATTGAAGATCGCGGTCCACACGAAGAACACCATGCCGCGTCCGGGCACCTGGGCGTGGAAGGCCCAGTGGAACGCGAACAGGCAGACGATGAAGATGCCGTAGACCACCGGCAGGAACACCCGCCGCGGGAACCGCGCGACCAGGGCGCCGTACACCGGCTGCAGCACGATCATGCTGACGAAGGTGCAGGTGAACAGCACCTGCAGGACGAAGTCCTTCAGAGCGAACCCGTGCGCCTGCGCCCACTGGATCATCGCTTGCGGAAACACCGTGGCCGCGTCGCTGGACGCGCCCATCGCATCGCGCACCGGCCGCAGCACGTAGTAGCCGCACAGCAGGCAGAAGAAGTACAGCAGCGACCACCATAGCGGCGTCTGCGCCAGCGCCTTGCGCAATCCGCTCATGCGCGCGCTCCGCGATCGCCCGCATACGAGGTTTCATATTCGCCGCGCACCGCGCCCGATGGCACACGCACGCGTTCGCATCCGCACCGCAGGCACGGTTCGCGCATGATCCTGAGCTCCATTTTCCAACACACAAGCTAGCGCCGCGCTCAAAGCGGCGGCGTCTGCGGATGGTCATCCCGACCTTTGGCACAGGCCGCGGATGCGTTGCTCAGTTCCGCTCGAGTTCCCGCAGCACCTCAGGGCGCTGCGCGATCGGCCGGGACGGATCGAGCTGCACGTAGGTCGCGCCGGTGCGCGCCAGCGCCGCGGCCGCCGCGGCGGAGCGCTGGTCGTCGACCAGCACACACACCCGGCGCCCCGCTAGGCGTCCCGCTGGAGCTTCCTGCGCCGCCTTGGCCAGGGCTGCGACCAGCGCGTCCTGTTCGGAGCGCGGGTCGAACGCCGTTGCGAACACCAATGCCCCGGTTTCGCGGTCGGGGTTCGACAAGGTCTCGACGATCTGCCGCAATTCGGGCAAGTCCGCGCGGCCGGCTTGCATCTGGATCCGCCGCAACCCCGGCTCACGCTCGCCTGCGTCGGGATCGAGCCGACGGCAAGCCTCGGACAGGTAGTGATTCCAGTCGCCGTAATCGCCCGTCGCCGGCGCCAGCAGCGGCGCGCGCCGGACCGCCTTCGTCGCCTCCCAAAGCACCTGCTCTCTGGCGATGGCCGGCGCGGCTTGGACATAAGCGCGCCGCAGTGCGGTCTCATAGCCGGATGCACGCCGTCCAGTCGTTGCATCCAGCGCCAGTTCGACATAACCGGCGGGCTCGTAGCTGCGGTCGTTGTTGTTGGGAATCGCCACGCGCAGCAGCACCTGGCGCCCGTCGGCCGAAAACCTGTGCTCGCGGCCCCAGCCGATCGAGCTGACCGAGCGCGGTAAGGCGCGCACATAATCGGCCGGCAGCAATTGCTCCAGGCCCAGCGAGCGCACCATGCGGCCGGCGGTGTCGTACAGCACGACCACGCGTGGGCCGTGGCCGGCGCCGTACCAGTCGTTGAAGGTCGCCGTCCGACCGTCGTCCGACACCACGAGCCAGGGCGGCGCCACCGGATTGCGCAGCGGTCCGCGCCATACCTGCACCCAGCCCGCCCCTTCCCGGCGTTCCATGCGGGCTTGCGCAGCCTTTTCCGGCGGAACGTCTTTTCGCTCGCGCGGCGCAGGGTCCGCCGACGGCGTCACCGTCAGCCGATAGCGCCCGTTGCCGGAGAGGTAAGTCTTGACGTGCGGCGGCTCGAAAAGATCGGCACGCGCCGGCCGCCACGGCCACAGGCTGGCCAGCATCAGCACAACGGCGCACAGCATCGCATTGCGGTCCATCTGCCTGTGCTCCATATCCGTCAGCCGGCGCGGCCACCTTAGCGCGAAGATCAGCGCCGCGCCGGTTCCCTCGCCGCCGCGCGCAAGGTCAACCGCGAAATCTCCGGCGGCACCCCGAACCGCACCGGCAGGATGCTGGTGCCGATGCCGGTGGAGACGAACAGATGCTTGCCGTGATCGATCAGGTAGCCGCCGGCATAACGCTGTTCGGCCGGCAGTACCGGCGTGCCGATCCACGGCAATCTGACCTGGCCGCCGTGAGTGTGGCCGGCGATGGTCAGCGATGCGCGCGGCGGAATGTCGGGGAACAGATCCGGGTTGTGGGTCAACGCGATCGCCGGGGCGTCGTCGCTGACGCCGGCGAAGGCGCCGGCGACGTCGTGACGGGTTTCCCATTTGTCGCCGATGCCGACGATCCACACCCGGCAGGCGCCGAACTGCGCGGCCTGGGCCTGGTCTTCCAGCACGATCACGCCGGCCGATTCCAACGCGGCGCGCACCTTGTGGCCGTCCTTCCACCAATCGTGATTGCCGAGCACGGCGTAGACCGGTTTGCGCGCGGTCAGCGGCTTGAGATGCGGCGCGAGTTGGTCGGCGGAGATGTAGGTGCCGCCGAGCACGCTGAGTATCACGTAGTCGCCCGCCATCAGCACCGCGCTGGCATCGCTGGCGGCGAGCCTGGCGACGATGTCGTCGAGCCTGTCCAGGCCGTTATGCGGCGAGCCGGTGTGCAGGTCGGCGACCACGTCCAGGCGCAAGCCCTCGCATTCGCGCGACCAGTGCGGCAAGGCGAAGACGTAGTCGCGCTCGACCAGTTGCCGCGGTTCCCAGAAGAATCCCCAGGCCAGGCACGCCAGCGCGCACAGCACCAGGGTGACGAACAAGCGCTGCAACCATTGTTGACGCGGCCACGGCCGCCAGCCACGTCTCATGCGCGAGCGCTCTCGCCCGCTTCGGACGCGCCGCCGCGCTGCACCCAGCGCGCGACGTTCCAGCCGATCACGCCGGCGCCGGCCGCGACCACCGCGCTGATGCCGGCCAGCCCGGCGACGCCGACGCCCAGGCTGCGCAGGCCGACCATCGTCGTCGCCACCGCCACGTCGCCGAAGCGCCAGGCTGCGGTGTCGACCGCGTTCTTGCCCTTGTAACGCAGGGTGCGCGCGGCGCTGGAGAACAGGCTCTCGCGCGCCGGACCGACCATGCCGTAGGCCAGTCCGCGACTGACCACCAGCGCCATCGCCACCGCCGGCAGCGGCCCGATCATCGCCGCCATGCCCGCCGGCAACGACGCGATCAAGGCGCCGTAGGCGGGAAACAGTTCGGTCAAGGGCGCGTGCGCATCGGCGACCGAGGCCGACAGCGTCAGGAACATCACCGTCACCACCGACCACACGCCGATCACCGAGGCTGCGCCGCGTCGCGACAGCAGCCACGGCGTCAACAGCACCTGCGCGCTCAGCGCCACGATGTTGGTCATCAGGTCCAGGTCGGCGGCGAAGCGGGTGCGCGAGACCGCGTCGGTGAAGGTCGCCTTGGAATAATCCACGACCAGGCCGTAGTTGACCGTGCCGATCCAGTCGCCCAGCAGCAGCAGGATCGCCATCGAACGCATGAACGGATTGGCGAAGACCTGCTTGATGCCGTCGAACATGCCGCCGCCGATCGCGGCCTCGTGGCTGCTCTCGAAACGGCGCGTGCCGTGCACGCGCGACCACTGCCCGAGCAGGATCACGAACACCAGCGCCAGCGCCAGCAGCGAGGCCGACACCACCAGCAGCGGCGCCACGCCGATCACGCCGACCAGCCGCCCGGTCAACGCCGGCCCGACCAGCGAGCCGACGGTGCCGCCGACGGCGATGATCGGGAACAGCCGGCGCGCCTGGCCTTCGTTCCAGATGTCGGTCATGAAGCTCCAGAACACCGACACCACGAACAGATTGAACACGCTGATCCAGACGAAGAACACCGTGCCGAGCACGCGCGGACTCAGCGGCCCGTGCGCGCCGAACAGCGGCACGAAACCGATCAGGCAGGCGATGAAGAAGCCGTACACCACCGGCACCACCACCCGCCGCGGATAGCGCGAGACGAGGGCCGAGAACACCGGCGTCAACGCCAGCGTCGCCAGCAAGGTGGCAGCGTAGAACCACGGCAACTGAGTAGAGCCGACCACGGCGCTGAGCTGGTCGCGCACCGGCCGGATCACGTAGTACGCGGTGAGTACGCAGAAAAAATAACCCACCGATAAAGCCACCGCGCGCCATTCGCCGGTATGGACCCGTCCGGTGGACAGGCTGGCGCCTTGAACTGCCGACATCGCGTCGCTCCGTGAGTGAACCGCCGGAGGCCGGTCGGCTCTGCAGATCGTGGATTGCGGATCAGCGGCGCGGGAGCCGTCGCGATGCGTTCCCGTCGTCGCCTGCGCGGCCGCCACTGCCGGCCGTGCAGGTTTGCCGGCACGGTAGCCCAAGGCGTCGGCGGCCGCCACCACGGCGTGTGGCGGAACCGGGCGCGTCCGCTGTTGGGAGCATTTGCTCTAGTTTTGCCGCTTACGGTCGCCCGATCCGCGCGGCAACCGATGCCGCGCCCCTGCGGGATGCACCAGTGCCCACCGAGTTCGACTACATCATCATCGGCGCCGGTTCGGCCGGTTGCGTGCTCGCCAATCGCCTCAGCGAAGACCCCGATACCCGGGTACTGCTCATCGAAGCCGGTCCGCGCGACCTGCACCCCTTCATCCACATGCCCGCCGGCGTGTCCAAGCTGGTCAACAAGAAGGGAGTGAACTGGGACTACGACACCGCGCCGGAGCCGAACCTGGACAACCGGGTGCTGTGGTGGCCGCGCGGCAAGGTGCTCGGCGGTTCGAGTTCGATTAACGCCATGTGCTACATCCGCGGCGCGGCCGGCGACTACGACGGCTGGGCCGCCGCCGGCGCCAGCGGCTGGGACTGGAACAGCGTGCTGCCCTACTTCCGCCGCAGCGAACGCAACAGCCGCGGCGACGACGCCCTGCACGGCAGCATGGGCCCGTTGTACGTATCGGATCTGCGCTACACCAACCCGTTGTCGGCCGCCTTCATCGAAGCCGCGCGCCAGGCCGGTTATGCGGCCAACAGCGATTTCAACGGCCCCAGCCAGCACGGCTTCGGCTATTACCAGGTGACGCAGAAGAACGGCGCGCGCTGCTCCAGCGCGGTCGCCTACCTGGACCCGGCGCGCGAACGCCGCAATCTGCACATCGTCACCAAGGCGCTGGTCAGCCGCATCACCATCGAAAACGGCCGCGCCACCGGCGTGGTCTACAGCAGCGGCGGCCGCGCCTATCACCAGCACGCGCAGCGCGAAGTGCTGCTCAGCGGCGGCGCGATCAATTCGCCGCAGTTGCTGATGTTGTCGGGCGTCGGTCCCGCCGATCAGCTGCGCCGGCACGGCATCGAGGTCGTGGCCGACGCGCCGCAGGTCGGGCAGAACCTGCAGGACCATCTGGACATCTGCACGCTGCAGCACTCCACCCAGCGCGTCACCTACGATCGCCTCAGCGACGTCGTGGTCGCCTTCAACTATTACCTGCGCGGTCACAGCGGCCCGGGCAGCAGCAACATCGCCGAGGCCGGCGGCTTCGTGCGCTCGGATCTGGCGCCGGACGATCGCGCCGACGTGCAGTTCCATTTCGTCCCGGCGATGCTCGACGATCACGGCCGCCATCGCCTCAGCGGCGACGGCTACACCGCCCATGCCTGTTTCCTGCATCCGCGCAGCCGCGGCCATGTCGAACTGGTCAGCGCGAGCGCCGGCGACAAAGTCCGCATCAACGCCAATTATCTGAGCGATGCGGAAGGCTTCGACATGAAGATGATGGTCGAGTGCGCCAAGCTCTCGCGCACCTTGTTCAAGCAAAAAGCCTTCGATGCGTACCGCGGCAAACCGATCTTTCCCGCGCGCGAAGATCTGAGCGACGCCGAGCTGGCCGAGTTCGTGCGCGCCAAGGCCGAGAGCGTGTATCACCCGGTCGGCACCTGCCGCATGGGCGACGACGCGGCTTCGGTGGTGGATTCGCAACTGCGCGTGCGCGGCATCGACGGCCTGCGGGTGATCGATGCCTCGGTGATGCCGAGCCTGGTCAGCGGCAATACCAATGCGCCGACGATCATGATCGCCGAGCGCGCTTCGGATTTGATTCGCGGGCGGGGTTGATTTTCGGGAATCGGGAATCGGGAATCGCAGCAAGTTTCACCGCGCCCCCGCCAGAACGATTCCCCCCTTTGAAAAAGGGGGGCCAGGGGGGATTCGCTTTTGATCTTCCCGCACCCCGAAGCAAATCCCCCGGCGCAGCCGGCTTCTCGCCTGCCTCAGCAACGCAGGCGCCAGCCCCCTTTTTCAAAGGGGGCGAATTATCCGGGCCGGCTACACCAAAACCTCCCTCCACTGGCCGCTTGCCGGCACTGCCAACGTTTGCGCAATCGGCCCTCAGCCCGGCCATTAATCCCTGAAAAATCAGAATCCTGAATGCGGTTGTTGTTCAATTCCCTGAGATCGGAGCTAGAATCGGCTCATCCCGGTCCACGCAGGCGCTGCGAGCGATGAAACACGACTCCTCCCGACGCTCACTCAACCCCTGGCGCCTGGGCACACTCGCTGCCCTGCTTACGCTCACCCTGGGGTCCACGGCGCAGACGTCGCTGCGCTGGCACACTCCCGATCCATCGCAGCCCACCGTGTCGCAAGCGGACGTGGCGCGCTCGCAAGGCATCGATGGCACTGTCGCGCCGCAAGGCCTGCAGATCGGTTCCAACTCCAACAACCTCAATCCGCGCGTGATGCCGCTGGCCGCCGACTTCGACGTGCGCCAGTTCGAAGCGATGGCGCAGGCGCTGGTCGCCGACCAACGCATTCCGGGCATGGCCATGGCCATCGTCCACAACGGCCAGATCCTCAGCGCGCGCGGCTACGGCATCACCGACGTGCGCAACGCCGAGCCGATCGACGCCCACACCGTGTTCCGCCTGGCCTCGCTGTCCAAGAGCTTCGCCGGCACCCTGACCGGACTGCTGGTCAACGACGGCACGCTGCGCTGGGACAGCAAGCTGGTCGATTACATGCCCAGCTTCCAGTTGGTCGATCCCAACGCCGCGCGCACCGTCACCGTCGCCGACCTGCTCAGCCATCGCGTCGGCCTGACCCACAACACCTACGACCGCGATCTGGAAAACTACGCCGACTACCGCGTGCTCACCCAGAAGCTGGCCTACGCGCCGATGAGCTGCCAGCCCGGCACCTGCTACGGCTACCAGAACATCGCCTTCAGCCTGATCGGCGACGTGGTCTTCGCCGCCACCGGCGATTTCTACAGCCAGGAAGTGCAACGCCGCCTGTTCAAGCCCCTTGGCATGAACGACGCCAGCCTGGGCCTGGAAGGCATCACCTCGGCCGCGCGCTGGGCCAAGCCGCACGTGCGCGCGCGCGGCGGCTGGGCGTCGCTGACGCCCAAGCCGACCTACTACCAACTGCCGCCGGCCGCCGGCGTCAACGCCAGCGCCAGCGACATGGCGCAATGGCTGATCGCGCAGACCGGGCATCGCCCCGACGTGCTGCCGCTGCCGCTGCTGGCGACGCTGCATCAGCCGCTGGTGGAGACGCCGACCGAGATCCGCGGCTCCAGTTGGCGCCGTCAGCGCCTGGGCTCGGCCGGTTATGCGCTGGGTTGGCGCGTGTTCGACTACGCCGGCCACCGCGTGGTCTTCCACGCCGGCGCGGTGCAGGGCTATCGCGGCATGGTCGCGATGCTGCCCGAGCGCGACCTCGGCATCGCCGTGCTGTGGAACAGCGAGAGCGGCCTGCCGACCGGCCTGTTGCCGACCCTGCTCGATCGCGCCATCGGCATGCCGGTGCAGCGCTGGCTCGACGTGGACGGCTTCGACGACCCGGGCCTGTACGCATCGGAAGGCGTGAACCCGCAGCAGGACCCGACCGGCAGCAACGCGCAGAAGTCCACCGCGGCGCCGCACTGAGGGGGCGGGAATCGGGAATCGGGAATCGGGAATCGGGAATCGGGAAAAGCATGAAACGAAAAGGCCCGCCATTGGCGGGTTTTTTCATTTATTTGCCAGTCTCAGTCGCACTCGCAAGCCGCGATGCCTGCCGCTTTAACGATTCCCGATTCCCAATTCCCGATTCCCGGCAACAATCACCTCGGCTCGCTCTCCAACACCAGCTTCAGCTTAGCCAACCCCTTCTCATAGTCCTTGCCGACCATCGAGTCGAGCAGCAGCAGGCCGAACCAGCGCGAGACCAGGTTGTTGCCGTGCTCGCTCTCCAGCGTCCAGGTCACCCGCGTGCCGGCGCCCTGCACCTGCAGGCCGAAGATGCCGGTCGCCTGGGTGCCGTCGAAGTCGAGCGCGTTGACCACCTTCTGCTGCGGCACCGACTCGGTGATGCGCTGGCTGCCCTTGCCGACCTTCGCCCCTTCCCAGCTCATCGCCGCGCCGACACCCGACTCCGGGCCGCTGTAGGCGTACTTCGCGGTCGGCTCGATCTCGAACCACGGCGACCACTCGTTGAAGCGCTTGTAGGAGTCGAGCATCGCGTGCACCTCGCCCGGCGGCCGATCGATGGTGATCGAGCGCTCGACGTGGCTGCTGGACGGCAACAGGAAGCCGCCGACCACGAACACGGCGGCGAGCAGGACGACGAGGTACAGCAGGCCCTTGAGCAAAGTCTTCATGGCGCGTCCCTGGCGGTGTGTTGACCGCGATGCTAACCGCTGCCGCCGTGACGGGAACGCGGCGGCGGCGTGTTGCCGACGAGAGGCGATGCGCCGGCGCCCGCTGGCGCCGTGGCTGGCGCAGCCCGATGTCGTGACCGCAGGTCTCGCCGGCCGCCGCGGTCCGGCCGAACGGCCGTTCGTCCGCCTGCCGCGGGATTCGTCCGCGCAAAAAAAAACTCTCTCCCCGCCTGGGCTGCGGGGAGAGAGCTGGATTACGGCTAATCGGGGATTTTTATTAGATCAGCGGTGCCGGGGTAGCGGGCATCGCAGCAGCCTTCGGCTTGCGGGCACGCTTGGCGGCCTTCTTCGGGGCCTTCTTGGCGGCCTTCTTAGCAGTCTTCTTGGCAGCCTTCTTGGCGGCCTTCTTCGGGGCCTTCTTAGCCGCCTTCTTGGCGGTCTTCTTGGCAGCCTTCTTGGCGGTCTTCTTGGTGGCCTTCTTAGCCGTCTTCTTGGCGGCCTTCTTGGCGGTCTTCTTGGCAGCCTTCTTAGCCGTCTTCTTCACGGCTTTCTTGGCGGCCTTCTTGGCGGTCTTGCGGACGGCCTTCTTGGCGGTCTTCTTCACGGCCTTCTTGGCGGTCTTCTTGGTGGCCTTCTTGGCAACCTTCTTAGCGCCGGCCTTCTTGGCGACCTTCTTGGTCGCTTTCTTGGCGGAGGACTTCTTAGCAGCTTTCTTAACGGCCATGGGATGGCTCCTCGTCAGTGATGATCAGGGATGATCAGTGGTGGTGCGGTAAGCCCAGTTCTAAGGAACTCTGTGGTGGCAGAGCCGCGGGAGTCGGACCCGCGTGCAACCGCCGGCGCGCGTGGCGCGTCGGAACGGATCGGGGATCGCGTCCGGCCGTGGCGGCGGCGGGACCGATGGCGTACCCGCCCAAAGGGCAGGTGTGGCTGGCCGCGAAACGGGGCGACCAAACAAAAACCCGGGCCGCCAAACGCGAACCGGGTTGCATAAAGCAGGACGCCAGCGATGTCATCAGGGATTTGGATGTCATCGGCGAAGAGAGCGTGGCCAACATTTCTGCAGAGGAAGCGAACCCTGCGTCCACCGTTTTGATTGTCCGGGCGGAGGTTCGAATTGTGCTGCATGTTGTCGCGCTGTGTTTTCTCACTCTCTTGGCAGGAAGCGTCTGCTGGGCGAAACCTAATCACGCTTTTTCTGACTGTCAACAACCCCGGCGATTTTTTTTAGGGGCCGCAAGCCCGGACGTCGCCGTCGGCGCCGACGCGCGCGGCGGCGCCGAACGCGCGCGCGCATCGACGCGTTCGCGATGCGTTCGCAACTACATCGCTGAAACCTAAGCGTGGCGCGGGTTTCAGAGCATCGTCGTTTTTCGTTTTAGTTTTTTCGTCGATGCGCGCGCGCGTTCGCGAACGCTTCGCAGGCGTCCGCGACGACCTGTACCGGAAGAAAAAATTCCTCTCCGCGAGGGTGCCGGATTTCGCGTCGCACAAGCCCGAATGCGCGAAAGTGCGCGAACTTTTTTTGCCCCTCGCGGGCGCTCGACGGCCGTCGCGCACGCTCGCGACGGGTCGGCGTCGGCATCGTTGGCGGTGTCGGCGATGGCTTCGCGGCGCGCGCGACCGCATCGGCGAAGCGACCGTTCGTCAGCCGCGGAGGCCGGCGACGCGCGCGCCGACCTCGCCGCGTGCACCGCGCGTGGCTGCGTCCACGCCGCGCGACGCGCACGCATCGGTCGGGAAAGCGTTTACGCCGACGGCGGTCAAACTCGTGCTCGCGGCGTGAGCGAACGCGCGCGGGCGATGCCGGAATGCTGTCGTCGGCTCTCCCGACGACGGATTTGGAACGAGTGAAATCGCCCACGCGAAAGTGGCGCGGCGCGGCGGAGCGGCTCGACGCGGAACTGTCGCCGGCGTTCGCCGGCCGGGTTCTGTCTTCACGCCGATTGCACGAATCGCGCGACGACGCGGCCGGCTTCGCGCTCGCTTTCCGGCACCGCGGCGGGTCGATCGAGTTCGTATCGACGTCTTCGCGCGGCGCCTTGCCGCGCTGCCGGGTTGCGCTGCGGTCGCGTCGGCGACGGCTATGCGCGCGCCTTGATCGCATTTCGATATCACGCTTTTTCCCGCTGGATTTTCGAAACGCGCGGGCTGGATGCGCGGCTGCGCAGACCCGGACTCGCGCGCGCATCGCGACTCCATCGGCACGCCGTGCGAACACAAGCGCGCCCGCTCTGCGAGGTCGGGTGAGGACGCGGCCGATGCGCGGATCGACGCTTGTCGGTCGAGGCGTCGGCGGGCAGTCGAGGCCGTGAGCGCGGGTGAGCTTGTGCGTAGCGAGCGCGCGGTCGCGGCAGACGCCGACGCGTGATAGTCCTTCGTGTTGCCACCTCGGATTCGCATTCGGCGAAACGCAGTGCACCCCTCGGTTGCCGCTGCCGCGACCATCGGTGGAGGAGGCTTCGACTCCGACCCGCGGCATCGATCAGCGTCAGCGTCAGCGTCGGTGTCGGTGTCGGTGTCGGTGTCGGTGTCGGTGTCGGTGTCGGTGTCAGCCTCGGGCATCGACGACCATCCGTCACCGCCTCCCGCCGCGGGCCGTGTCGGGAACCAACCCGCGACACGATCGGTTCGCCGCAACAAAACGGGGAGCCAGTCCGGTGCCGCGTGTCGCGGTTCGGTGCTGCGCTCCCCGTCGGCCGTGGCCGTGGCCGGCCGCGGCGGGTGGATCAGTGGTCGTCTTCTTCGAGCAGTTCGGCGTAGTCGTCCGGCGCGAGCAGCTCGTTGAGCTGATCGGGCTCGTCGATTTCGACGGTGTAGATCCAGCCTTCGCCGTAGGCGTCTTCGTTGATGGTTTCCGGCTTGTCGGCGAGCGCGGTGTTGACCGCGGTCACGGTGCCGGAGACCGGTGCGTAGACGTCGGAAGCGGCCTTGACCGATTCCACCACGGCGCTGGCGTTGCCGGCCTCGACGCGGTCGCCGATGTTGGGCAGTTCGACGTAGACCAGATCGCCGAGCAGGCCCTGGGCATGGTCGGAGATGCCGACGGTGACTTTGCCGTCGCCTTCGACGCGGGCCCACTCGTGGGACTTCATGAACTTAAGATCGCCGGGAATTTCACTCATGGCAGGGGCCTCGGACGTTGCGGGGAGCGGCGGGTAATGGCGCGTAGTTTAACGATGCTGGAGCGTCGTGGGAGGGGGGCGGCGAAGGAGACGATCGATGGCATGAGGTGAACGGCCATCGCAGAACCGGCGAGAACCCGCGCCCACGCGGCGCGGATCGCGCCGTGCGGGCGGTCGGCATCGCCGCGGACTCGCATCGGTCTAACGTCCCGCGTCGATCAGGAACGGCTCGCGGCCGCTGCGCAGCGCCTCGCGCAGCGCTTCGACGCGGTCCTGCCCCCAGAACGGTTCGCCGCGCAGCACGTAGCCGGGCAGGCCCGGCAGATCGGCGGCGATGGCGGCGGCGGTGTTGGCCTCGTAGATCGCGCCCACCGCCTCGCTCTGCGCCGCGGCGAAGGTCGCTTCGGCATCGTGACCGTGATCGCGCAACAGCCGCGCCAGCACGTCGCGGTCGGCGAGGTCCTGGTCGTGGACCCAGATCGCGCGGAAGGCGGCGTCCATATAAGAGGAAGGATCGCGGCCGGCCTCGCACAGGGCGATGACGCAGCGATCGGCCAGGCTCGGATCGACCGGAAAGAACTTCGGCGCCAGATTCAGCGGCACCTCGCGCTGCGCGCGGGCGCGCTGCAGCTCGACCAGGCGATAGCGCTGCCGCGCCGGCGCGCGCTGGCCCAGCGGCAAGCCGCCGTTGGCCGAGAACAGTTCGAAGATCCGCACCGGCTTGTAGGCCAGGCGCGCGCCGGTCTCGCGCGCGAGCGCCAGCACCGGCGCGTGGCCCAGATAGGCGTAGGGCGAGATCAGGCTGACGTAATAGTCAATGACGGTCATGGCCGCGGCGCCGTTCAGGCGATCACGCCGTCTTGCGCCTGTCCGTCGCGCACGAACGGGAACTTCACCACCCGCACCGGCACTTCCTTGCCGCGGATGTCCACGCGCACGTTGCCGCCCGCGCCGAGCGCGATCTCGCCGGCCGGCACGCGCGCGAACGCGATCGACTTGCCGAGCGTCGGCGAGAAGGTGCCCGAGAGGATTTCGCCATCGCCGTGCGCGGTCAGCACTTTCTGGCCGTGGCGCAGCACGCCCTTTTCGTCCATCACCAGCGCGATCATCTGGCGCGGCGCGCCGGCGGCCTTCTGCCGTTCCAGCGGGCCGCGGCCGATGAAGTCGCGGCCTTCGTCGAGAGCGACGGTCCAGGCCAGCGCGGCTTCGAACGGCGACACGGTGTCGTCCATGTCCTGGCCGTACAGATTCATGCCCGCTTCCAGGCGCAGGGTGTCGCGCGCGCCCAGGCCGGCAGGCTTGACGCCGACGGCGAGCAGCGCGTCCCACAACGCGACCGCGCGGTCTTCCGGCACGACCACTTCGAAACCGTCTTCGCCGGTGTAGCCGGTGCGGGCGATGAACAACGCGATGCCGTCGCCGGTCTGGGCTTCGCCGGCGACGAACTTGCCGAGCTTGCCGATGCGCGCGCGGTCTTCCTCGCGCAGCAGGCCGACGACTTTCTCGCGCGCGTTCGGGCCCTGCACGGCGATCATCGCCAGTTCCGGACGCTCGGTCACCGACACGTCGAAGGCGCGCGCCTGCTCACCGATCCAGGCCAGGTCCTTCTCGCGCGTGGCGGCGTTGACCACCAGGCGGAAGTACTGCTCATCGAGGAAATAGACGATCAGGTCGTCGATCACGCCGCCGTCGGGATTGAGCATGCAGGTGTACAGCGCCTTGCCCGATTTCTGCAGCTTGTCCACGGAGTTGGCGACCAGGTTGCGCAGGAAATCGCGCACGCGCGCGCCGCGCAGATCGACCACGGTCATGTGGCTGACGTCGAACATGCCGGCGTCGCGGCGCACCTGATGGTGTTCTTCGATCTGCGAGCCGTAGCTGATCGGCATGTCCCAGCCGCCGAAATCCACCATCTTGGCGCCGAGTGCGCGGTGGGCGTCGTTGAGGATGGTCTTCTGGCTCATGGGGCGCTGCCTGCTCGTGGGGGTTTGGAGCGGGCGATTATCCCTCATGCGCGTGTCGCGCGTATTTGCCGGATTTCGGTACGCGGGCGAATGGTGTGAGGGGTGGCGCGGATTTTGGGGGCTGCGGTGAGCGTGGCGGCTGCGAATTGCGCGGATCGCGGTGTGGGGCCGGGGCTCGGGATGCGCGCGGTCGCGGCTTGCGCCGCTGCTGTCGTTTCCGGGTGGGTCGGGGAAGCGAGTGGTCGGGCTTCGGGCTTGCTCTGCGAACGGGCGCGTGGCGCGGCCGACTCTATTCCCCTTCGGCGCCTTCGTTGTAACAGCGTACTTCGGTTGGCTTCACCTCGATGAACCTCCCCTTGCGCCGATCCAGCTTCACCGCCCAGCGCACCGCGTCGAACATCTCGCGCGCGGCGGCGCCTTCCACCGCGGTGTCCACGATCGCGATCACGCCGGGGTCGGTCACGCCGTCGATCATGCAGGTTGACATCGATACCCGCTCGCCGTGCTGCAGCTTCGGATACGGCACCACGTCGGTGATCTTCCAGCGCGCCTCGTTGCCGATCCGGCCGACCAGTTCGGCGGCGTAGAACTTCAGCGAACGGTCCTCGGCGTCGTCGATGGTGCCGATGCTGCGCGCGCAGACTTGCTCGGCGCTGCGGCCGCTGCCGACGCAGCCGCCGGTGTTGGATTTGTAGCCGTCCGGGTACGGCGGAACGACCTTGCCGACCCAGTCTTCGCCGCCGCGCGCGCCGGCGCGCACCAGCGCGGGCGCGGTCTGGCTTGGTTGCGCGGCCGGCATCGCCGCCGCCTGCGGCGTGCCGGCGTGGCCGCTGCCGGCGAAGGCCGCCGCCAGCCACGTCAGCATCGCCGATGCGCGCAGGAGCCGCTTAGCGCGCAGGGCGATCATCGTTCAACCGGCCGGCTCGACCCGCAGGGTCATGCCGTCGGTGCCGACCACGCGCACCATCGCGCCGGTGTCCAGGTCCGGGCCGGACACGTCCCAGAACGCATCAGCGATCTGCACCCGCCCGCGTCCCTGCACGATGCCGCGCTCGAGCGCGACCACGCGGCCGACCAGTTGCTCGGCGCGACGGTTCAACAAGGGCTGGTCGCTCTGCCGCTCGCGGCCGCGGAACCAAGTGCGGTAGACCTGGATCGCGGCGAAGCTGAGCACCACGAACGCGGCGACCTGGGCCAGCAGGGACAAGCCCGGAAACATCAGCACCAGCGCGAACACCGCCGCCGCGGCCAGGCCGAGCCAGAGCATGAACGCACCCGGCGCCAGCGCCTCGGCCGCGAACAGCAGCAGCGCGAAGGCGGCCCAGGCGATGGTCTGCCAACTCCACGACATGGCTCAGCCTCCGCTGCGCGGCGTCGCGGCGGGAGCGCGCGCCGCCTGCTGGGTGGCGAGCGCGTCCTTGGCCAGCTCGCCGATGCCGGCCAGCGAGCCGATGATGCCGGCCGACTCCATCGGCATCATCACGAACTTCTGATTCGGCGCTTCGGCCAGCGACTTGAACGCCTCGATGTACTTCTGCGCGATGAAGTAGTTGATCGCCTGCACGTTGCCCGAGGCGATCGCGTTGGACACCACTTCGGTGGCCTTGGCTTCGGCCTGGGCCAGGCGCTCGCGCGCCTCGGCCTGGCGGAACGCGGCTTCCTTCTCGCCTTCGGCTTCCAGGATCACCGACTGCTTCTCGCCCTCGGCCTTGAGGATCGCGGCCTGGCGGAAGCCCTCGGCTTCGAGGATGTTCGCGCGCTTCTCGCGCTCGGCCTTCATCTGCCGGGCCATCGAATCGACCAGATCGCGCGGCGGCTGGATGTCCTTGAGCTCGATGCGGTTGACCTTCAGCCCCCACGGATGGGTCGCCGCGTCCACCGCGTTGAGCACCTTGGTGTTGATTTCGTCGCGCTTGGACAGCGACTCGTCCAGGTCCATCGAACCGATCGCGGTGCGGATGTTGGTCATGACCAAATTAAGGATCGCGATCTCCAGCGTAGCGACCTCGTACGCGGCCTTGGCCGCGTCCTGCACCTGGAAGAACACGATGCCATCGACCTTGACCACCGCGTTGTCCTTGGTGATCACGTCCTGACTGGGAACCTCCAGCACCTGTTCCATCATGTTGATCTTGCGCCCGACCCCGTAGATCACCGGCATCAGGAAATGCAGGCCCGGGTCCATCGTGTGGGTGTAGCGGCCGAACCGCTCCACGGTCCACTGGTAGCCCTGAGGCACCATGCGCACGGTCTTGAACAGCAGCACTACGCCCGCGAATATCAATACCAGCGCCAGCAAGGTCCCGCCCATGATGTCCCCCTCCTTGTGTCCGTTGGGCGCAGTATAGGCCTTGCACCCGGCTGCGACCCTTCACGCCCCTGCCGCATCCTTGTCTGGGAATGCCACCGCAAATCACCTCATCGCCGCCGCCCGCGCCCGCCTCCGACCGGCCGCTGTCGAGCTTCGCCATCGACGTCCCCGAGACGCTGCTGGCGCGCGTGCGCGCCGGCGAAGGCGCGGCGTTCGAGCAGATCTACCACTGGTTCGAGCGGCCGGTGTTCACCCTGGCGGTGCGGATCGCCGGAGATCGCGACGAGGCCACCGACGTGCTGCAGGAGACCATGCTCAAGGTGTTCACGCGGATCGGCGATTTCCGCGGCCACCGCGACGGCAGCGGCACGCCGTTCTGGGGCTGGCTGCGGCAGATCGCGGTCAACGAAGCGCTGATGCGGCTGCGCAGCCGGCGCCGCCTGGAGCACGCGGTCGAAGCCGACGACGAACACCTCGCCGACGACCGCATGCCGCCCCCGCCGGCGGCCGCCGACGCCGCCGCGCTGGGCCGGGCGATGGCGCAGTTGCCGGCGCCGACCCGCAGCGTGCTGTGGCTGTACCACGCCGAGGGCTATACCCACGAAGAGATCGCCGCGCTGATGCAGCGATCGACCAGTTTTTCCAAATCGCAACTCGCGCGCGGCGGACGCCGCCTGCGCCAGCTGCTGGAACCGGAGCAGGCCCATGCCTGATCGCAATCCCAACCCGCCGCGGACCTGGACGGAGGCGTTCGCGCAGCTGCCGGCGGAGACGCCGCCGGCCGACGGCTGGGCGCGCATGGCCGCGACCTTGGCCGCGCGCCAGGGCGCCCCGGCGCACATGCCGCCCTCGCCCGCCGCGCGCATCGACCCCTCGCCTCGCCGTCGCAGCGCGGCGCATCCGGCGCGGCGGTGGGCGATCGCGGCGATGCTCGCCGCCGCGCTGCCGCTGGGGTTGTGGCTGAGCCTGCGGGCGCAGCGACCGACGCTCGAAATCCAATCGCCGGGCCCGATCGCGCACGAAGCGGCTGCGCGCGACGGCGGTCCCGCGGCGCCGGGCATTCGTCCGGGCGGTGACGCGGTGCCTGTCGGCCCGGCCCATGCCGATACTCAACGCAGCGACTCGCTCGCGGTCCAGCCGAATCCGGCCACTCCACTCCATATAGAACCCGCGGACGCCGGTCCCAAGCGCGCGGCGCCGAAGGCCGCCGTTGTGGCGAGCACTCAACGCCCCAGTTCGACGCGAGCGGCTGCGACGCGTGCGACACCGTCCCGCGCCGACACGCCCGCCTCCGAACGCATCGCCGCGACCGCGAACGCCACGCCGGCGCTCAGCGGCGGCGACACCGATCCGGCCAAGGCCGCCACGCTCGTCGCCGACGCGTCCGGCGGCCAGCGCGACACCGCCGTCGCCGCGCAACTGCGCGAGCTGCAGACCGAATCGGCGCAGCTCGAAGCGCTGGTGACGCTGACCCGCGACGATCGCGTCGCCAGCGCCACCGCGGCGCTGATGAGTTCCGACCTCGACCAACGCCTGAGCCTGATCGACACCGCCCTGACCGACGCCGCGCTGCCGGCCGAACAGCGCCTGGCGCTGTGGCGGCAACGGGTCGGCGCGCTGCGCTCGCTGGCCGGCGTGGAAAGCACCCAACGCTGGTTCGCCGCGCGCGGCGAACGCTACGACGACGCGCTGGTGCGCGTCGACTAATCCTTCCTCAATTCGTACATCCGCTGCACCGGAGACCGTCATGTCCCGCATTTCCCTGCTTCCCGCGCTGTTGTTCGCCGCGATCGGCAGCGCGCTCGCGCCGACCGCCGCGCCCGCGACCGACGCGCAGCCCGCCGAAGCGCGCACGCGCACCGTGGTGATCCAGCGCCACCCCGGCGACGCGCCGCTGCTGTTCGCGCAAGCCCGTCCGCACCTGCTGCCGATGCCGGGCACCGCGACGATTCCGAACGCGATGCCCGATCCGGTGACCAAGCCGGTGTTGATCCGCGACGATATCCGCGGTCCGCAGCTCGGCGTGATCCTGGCGCCGGACGACAGGAGCGGCGTCGGCATCATCGCGGTCACGCCCGGCAGCGCCGCGGCCAAGGTCGGTTTGCGCAGCGGCGACCGCTTGATCGCCATCAACGGCACGCCGGTCGCCGGCAAGGAGCCGGGCGCGCGCCTGGGCAACGCGCGCGCGCTGCTCGGCAAACTGGAAGCCGGCAAGACCACGCGCATCCGCTACCTGCGCGACGGCCGCGAGGCCACGGCCGATGTCTCGCCGCAAGTCGGCGAACGGGTCATGGTGTTCGAGAACGCCGACGGTTCGCAGATCATCAGCAGCGGCCGGGTCAAGATCCTGCGTTCGGCCGACGGCACGATGGATGTCAGCAGCGACTCCGTGCAGCACATCCCGGCCCGCGTGGCGGTCGCGCCGGGCGTGCGCACGGAAATCTATCGCATCGGTCCGGACGACGACTGCGGCGGCAGGCCCTGCCCGATGCCGCTGATCAGCGAAGCGCTGCGTTGGAACGGCCTGAATCTGGCCTCGCTCGACACCAAGCTGGGGCGCTATTTCGGCACCGATCGCGGCGTGCTGGTGCTCAGCGCCGGTCCGGAGCTGAAGGGGCTGGAAGCCGGCGACGTGATCCAGAGCATCGACGGCCGCCGCGTGGATACGCCGCGGCAGACGATGGAGGCTTTGCGCGGCAAGGCCGAAGGCAATCAGGTCGAGATCGGCTATCTGCGCGATCGCGCCGCCGCCAAGGTCAAGCTGACGCTGCCGAAGGCGGTGGCTTGGGTGCCGCCGGTTCCGCCTGTGCCGCCCGTACCGCCGGTTCCGCCGCACGCTCCGGTACCGCATGCTCCGGCGCCTCCTGTTCCGCCCGTGCCTCCGTCGCCGGCAGCGCCGCCGCCCCCGCCTCCTCCGCCGCCGATCCCGAACAAAGTGAGCGTGGCGCCGCAGCCGCCCATCGCACCGGTGCCGCCGCAGTGGGCGATGGCGGAAGGCCTGCATGTCCGCGTGCATAGCGTGGACTGATCGACGCGTTCGCGAAGTTCCGGTTTTCCTAGCAGGGCTGGCGGATGTGTCATCGCCAGCCCTTCTTTTTTTCAGTGGCTGCGCTTGCTGATGCCTGTTCGCGGCTGAGCGAAGAGCATCGGGGCTGAAGCCCCTCCCACAAGAGACTTCGTCGCCACGCGATCTTTTGTGGGAGGGGCTTCAGCCCCGATGCTTTCCTTTCCGATCACGCAACTCCCTCATCGCAACTTGCGAACACCTTGAAGAAACAAAAAGGCCTGGCATTCTGCCCGGCCTGTTCCGCCTACTCCGCCGGCGCGCTAGTCACCCACTTGGCGAACACCGCATCGATGTCCTTGTCGGCGACCTTCTTGCCCGCTTCCAGCTTGCCCGCCTGTTCGAACAACGGAACGATCATCGCCATGCCATCGACCTTGGTCTTGAGCAGCACGCCCGGCGCCTGACCGAGGTAACGGTCCCAATGCGCGCGCACCTTGGCCCAGTAACCCTGGGTCGCGTCCCAGTACTTGTAGGCCGGCTTGAAATCGACGTCCTGGGTCTTCTGGTAGTCGTTGAAGCCGAACTCGCGCGCCAGTTCCTCCTGCGTGCCGTCGGGCTTGCGCAGCACCTTGGTGTTGAACTGCTCATGGGTCCAGCCGTTCGGAGTGATGGTGTGGCGGTTGATCGCCGCGACCGCGTTGTAGTCGCTGCGCTTGGTGTATTCGCGCCGCGGCAGCGGGCGCCAGCTCGCATCGCTGGTCCAGGTGGCGACATTGTTCTTGTAGTCCCAGCGGCCGGTGCCGCAGTAGCGCGGCGCGTCGCTGACTTCGAACACGCACTGGGTCCAGGCGCCGCGGTTCAGATCGGCCGGAATCTTGCGCACGTGCCAGGTCTGGTCGGCGCTGAATTCGAAACGTTGCGGCGCTTCATAGGTCCAGTCCTGACGCCAATGCTTGGTCACGTGGCCGCTCTTGGCGTCGACCAGGATGTGCTGCAGCACCAACTTGGCCGGGGTGTTCTCGACCACGATGACGGTTTCGTTGCCGCCGCTGCGCATCGCCGGCGCGCGCTCGTAGCCGGGCTTGAGCAGCACGGTTTCGTCGAAGGCGAAATCGACGACGTATTCGCCCTGCATCAAAAGGATCGAAGCGCGGTCGCGCTCGGGCGACGGCGCGGCGGCGGACTGGGCCAGCGCCAGCGGGCTGGACATCAGGCAGATCGCCAGCACGCTGGCGCGGTAAGTCATTCGGGTCATGGCTGAACTCGTTGGCTCTATGGCTTTGAAAGTAGAAGAAGGCATTCGATTGCGGCTTTAAAAGAAGTCAGGCGAATTGCGCCGGCCCGGCGCCGTCGCCCAAGCCCGAGGCCATGCAGCAGCACACGTGCACCTGCGCGCTCAGGCGCGCGCCCTCGCCGGCGGCGATGCGGCGCGCGTGAGCGTGGCCGAGCGGCGACAACTCGGCGCCGTCGGCAAGCAGCACGCAATGGCCGGCGGCGTCGCGCAGCACCTGCAGGCGCAGCACCTGCGCGCACCAGCGACCGCGCCAGCGGCGCAACCAGCGGCGGCGCAGGCTCGCCCACACGCCGCCGCGCGACTCGGCGCCGTGATGCACGGGCAGATCCGCGGCGGCATCGTCCCAGGCGAGAAAATCGCTGTCGGGCAGCAGATACAAGCGCCAGCACGCGCGCCCGGCGGCATCACGGAACAGCAGCGCCTCGCGCACGTCCTCGCCGTCCTGGCGGCTGACTCTTTCGGCGCGGTCGGCCGCGAGCCAACCGTCGAGCGCATCGCGATGGCGCCTGGGGTACACGCACAACACCGTCGCCACCGCCGCCAATCGCTCGGGCGCCGGCAGGCCGGCGCGACCGCTCACGGCGGCCGGCCTGCCCGAAGCGATCGCGGCGGGCGACGGCGCGCGCATGCGTTACCAGCTCACCGCCACGCTGGCGCCGACGTTGCGGCCCGGCGCGGTGTAGCGATCCAGCACGGCGCTGCTGACGGTCAAGGTGCCCGGCACATCGCCGCCGTCCCAATACTTCTTGTCGCCCAGGTTGAACACGCCGACGTTGAACCGGGCGCCCGGCGCGAACTCCCAGTGCGCCAGCAGGTCCAGCACGCCGTAGCCCGGCGCGGCGAAGCGGTTCGGCGCCGGCAGGTCGGTCTTGTGGCGGGCGAAACGTCCGGCCAACTCCACGCCCCAGGTGTCGCGGTCGTAGGCCACGCCGACGCTCGCGGTCAGCGGCGCGATCGATTCCAGCGGACGGTCGGCGGTCTTGTCCTCGCCCTTGTTGTAGGCCGCGGCGAAGCGCGTCGACCAGCCGGCCAGCGCGTCCGACAGTTCGCCGAAATCGACGCCGCCGCGCAGCTCGACGCCGCGGATGCGCGCCTTGGCCACGTTCTGCGACTGGAACACGATCAGCGGCGTCTGCGGCGGCGCGCTGACCTGGCGGCTGGATTCGATGAAGTCCTTATAGTCGTTGTAGAACGCCGCCACCTGCGCGTACACGGCCTTGTTGCTGAAGCGCAGGCCCAGTTCGTAACCGTCGCTGGTTTCCGGCTTGAGGTTGGGGTTGGGAATGGCGGTGTAGCCGAACTGCAGATTGGTGAAGCCCAGGTTGACGTCGCTGTAGGGCGGCGCGCGGAAACCGCGCTGATAGCCGCCGTACAACGACCAGTCCTGAGCGAAATGCCAGACCGCGCCGAGCTTGGGCGACACGCTGGTCTTGCTCAGGTCGCTGATCTTCACGCCCGGGTTGTCGCCGTTCCAGATCGTGTCCTTGCGCGGACGCAGTTCGTAACGGTCCACGCGCACCGCCGGCACCAGGCGGAACTTGCCGTCGGCGAACTGGATTTCGTCCTGCACGAACACGCCGGCGTTGCGGGTCTTGCTGACCGGGAAATCGCGCACCGGGAAGGTGTCCGGCGAGATCGCGTTGCTGACCGCGCCGGTGGTCAGATTGACCGCGCGGCCGTCGCGCTTTTGGCGGAATTCGGTGTTCTCGTATTCGAAGCCGTAGGTCAGGGTGTGCTCGACCGAACCGGTGGCGAAGTTCTTGTGCGCGGTGGCTTCGGCGCCGTACACGCGCTGGTCGAAGTTGAACTCGCGCAGGCGCAGAGTCGGATTGGGGTTGTTGGACAAGGTGACGCGCTGCTCGCGGGTGCGCTGGGTGGTTTCGCTGTCCTGGCGATAAATCTGCCACTGCAGCGAATCGGCGAGAACGCTGTCGATCGAATCGATTTCATGCGCGAAAGACACGCGGGCGCGGGTCTGGCGATCGTCGCCGGACATCGAGGCCACGCGCGTGCGCGGCGAATTCGGCGGTTGTCCCGGAACCAGCGCGACCAGGCCGAGCGCACTGAACACGAGCGTGTCGGTCTGCTCTTCGCTGCCTTCCACGGTCAGGCGGAAGCGCTGGTTTTCGCTGGGCGCGTAGACCAATTTCGTCAGCACGCTGCGGCCGTCGAAATCCTGCGGGTTGGCGCGGGTGCGCGTGCCGTCGTGGGCATCGTTATCGCCCTGGTTTTCGGTCTCCTTGCCCTGGTGATGATTGACCACCACCAAGCCGGACCAGCGTTCGCCGCCGAACGCCGCGGTAGCGCCGCCGTACAGGCCTTCGTTCTGGCTTTCCGCGCCCAGCTTGAGGCCGAAGTACGTCTTGGCGCCGTCCTTGAGGTAATCGTTCGGGTCCTTGGTCACGAACGACACCACGCCGCCGAGCGCATCGGAGCCGAGCAGCGCGCTGCTCGGGCCGCGCACGACTTCGACCTGCTTGACCGTGTCCAGATCGACGGAGTTGCGCCCGGCGTTGGAGAAGCTGCCGATCGCGAAGCTGTCCGACACCGACACGCCATCGACCAGCACGCGCACGCGGTTGCCGCCGAGGCCGCGGATGCGGATGTCGCCCAGGCCGAAGCGTTCACGGTTGGCGCCGACTTCGATGCCGGGCTCGTAGCGGAACAGGTCGCGGATGTCGCGCACCAGTTCGTTGTCCATGCGCTCGCGATCGATCGCACCGACGGTGGCCGGCACGTCCTGGACCTGACGCTCGGTGCGGGTGGCGCTGACCACCACGCGGTTGAGTTCGTTGACGTCCGCGCCGGCGGCATCGGCCGCATCGGCGGCGCTGGCCACGGCCGGCAGGGCCAGGGTCAACGCCATGGCCAGCGCGCAGCGCGCGGGGACGGGATTACGGATGGAACGTGCAGGCGCAGCCTGGGTATGGACGCGGGACATTCTTCGACTCGGATGATGGCGATTGGGCCGAGGCGAGCTGGCATCCGTGACGGACAAGGGCTGGCAGCCTTGGAGAGAGAAGGTGCTGGCGGGCCGCGCAGGGCCGACGCGCCCCGCCGCGCCCCGAAGCTAGGGCGCGGCAGGGCGATGGGCGCGGTGGCCGGACGCTCAGCGGGCCGGTGCGATCGGGTTCGGACGTGGGGCGGACTGGAGAGATCCGGGCGTCGAACGGGCGATGCGGACGGCGTGGGGAGGGAAGGGGCTGAGCGGGCGTGGCCAGGACGCGCCGTGCGCGGGGTTACTTCGTCAGGATCAACTTGTCGTTGCGGGTGTGGCGCAGGCGGTAGACCTCGCCGCCATGGCGGATCAGCACCTCGCGCGCGCCGCGCAACAGCGCGGTGCTTTCGATCAGAACGCCCTGGGCGGCGGCGACGACGGCCGAGGTCATGGCGGCCGTGGCGGGTGCCGGGGCCACGGCGGCGACGGGCGCGGCGACGGCGCTCAGGGAACGATCAGTACGGGGCTTGAGCTGCAGCACGGGGTTGCGCAGAGACATGGCGGTGACTCGTTCGGGGGTGGGCTCCCGAATGATGATAATGATTCTCATTTGCCAGTCAACACGCAAATGCGGAAATTTGTGATCACCCGCCAAAACAGCAAAGTCCCGACCAAGCGGCGAAAAGCAGGCGCTGCGTAGTACTGGCAGCCACCGCGCCAGCCCCACCCCTCCAGACAACCCAAGCCCCAGCCGCACCCTCCTCAACCCACAGCCGCCTCCACCCGCTGCCAGCCGCCCTCATCCACCCGCCCCGCCAGCTCCAGCGCCTCCAGGTTCTGCAGCAACTGCTCGGTTCGGCTGGCGCCGAGAATCACGCTCGACACATGCGGATTGCGCAGGCACCAGGCGATCGCCAGCGGCGCCGGCGCGACCCCGAGCTCGGCCGCGACCGCGGCAAAGGCCGCGACCCGCTCGAACCGCCGCTGCTCGGGACTGCCGACCGCGATCCGGCGCAGCCACTCCTTGTCCGATTGGCCCAGGCGGCTGTCGCCGGCGAAACCGCCGCGGTGCTTGCCGGTCAGCAGGCCCGAGGCCAGCGGCGACCAGATCGTCGTGCCCAGCCCCAACTCGGCATAGAGCGGCGCGTATTCCAGTTCGACCCGCTCGCGATGCAGCAGGTTGTACTGCGGCTGCTCCATCGTCGGCGCGTGCAGATGATGGATGCGCGCGATCTTGTGCGCCTCGCGGATCAACGGCGCCGGCCACTCCGAGGTGCCCCAGTACAGCACCTTGCCCTGGCGGATCAGCGCGTCCATCGCCCACACGGTTTCCTCCACCGGCGTATCCGGGTCCGGTCGATGGCAGAAGTACAGATCGAGATGATCGACACGCAGCCGGCGCAGCGCATCGTGGCAGGCTTCGCTGACGTGCTTGCGCGAAAGTCCCTTCTGGGTCGGACGCGGTTCTTCATGAGCGCCGAAGAAGACCTTGCTCGACACGCAGTAACCATCGCGCGGCAGGCGCAGATCGGCGATCGCCTCGCCCATCACCCGCTCGGCCTCGCCGTTGGCGTAACCCTCGGCGTTGTCGAAGAAGTTGATGCCGTGATCCCACGCGGCGGCGATCAGCTCGCGCGCGGTGTCGCGGCCGATCTGCGCGCCGAAGGTAACCCAGGCGCCGAACGACAGCGCCGAAATCTGGAGGCCGGATGAACCCAATCGGCGGTATTGCATGCGAACGCTCCAATCGAACGGTTGATTGCGGGCATGCTACGCCGATGATCGGCGACACGAAGGGCGGCAGGCGGCAATGAGTTCGAATACCCGTGGCCTGATCGTGAGCCTGATCGCGATCGCCGTCGCATTGCTCGGCTGGCAGCTGTGGCGTTCGCGCGCGCCCGCCACCGTGGCGCCGGTCGCAACTGAGGCGCAAACGCCGCGGCCGTCGCCCGTCGTGCCGGCGGCGCAAGCCGACACGGCCGGCAAGATCGAACCGATCCGCGACGACTACCGCAATCCGCAATTGGCCGAGATCAAGAACCGCGCCGACGCCGGCGACAGCCGCGCCTCGTGCCAGCTCGGCATGGAACTGCTGCGCTGCACCGACACTTCGGCGGCCGAACAGATGCTGGCCGCGGCGGAAGAAAACGCGCGCCCCGATCTGCCGCCGGACCAGCGCGGCTACATGACCAAGCTGGAGAACCGCGCCCGCCGTGTCCTCGCCGAATGCCGCAACGCCCCGGCCGATTCGTGGAAACAGGGCAATCACTATCTGCGCCAGGCCGCGCTGGCTGGCGAGCCCGAGGCGATGTACCGCTACGCCCGCGGCGATTCGGTGCTGATCGACTACACGCACATGAGCACGCCCGAATTCGACCGCTGGCGCGCCGAGGCCGGCAACATGATGCAGCTCTCGTTCGAGGCCGGTTATCTGCCGTCGGTGTTCGATCTGATGGTCGCCTACAGCGACGATTCCTCGCCGCTGACCGGCATGATCGCCAACGATCCGACCAAGGCGCGGGCGATGCGGCTGTTGATCGGCCGCCTGTCCGGCAAACCCGCCGATCGCCCGGAATCGCGCTATGCCAGCCTGGAACCGGCGGCGACCGCGCTGGCTTCGCAGTGGCAGCGCGACTACTTCCCCACGGTGAAGCCGCCGATGGAGAAGCTGCCGCGAGTGATGCCGGCGGGCTTCGCTTCGCTGTATGCCGACGAAGGCACCGAGGCGCCGCCGTGTTCGCAATGAACCGATCGCGCGCCAGGCGCAAGGGCCGCGCCGCGCCTTAAGGCGCCGACGCAAGCCGGCCGGGCGGCGCTATGCGCGCAACGGCGAAAGCTTCTCATTTGCTGCGCGCGCCGGCCGATCCGCTACAATCGCGGCACTTTCCTCCTCCGGGGAGTAGCCCACCCGCGCACCGGCCCGATACACCGGCCCGTTTCGCGGGGACATGCGTCAACACACTTGGCCCACCGGCCATGGCGCGTGAGCGGCAGCCAGCGAGCGATCGCGATTCCAGGCCCAGCGCCGGAACCTGATCGCCGCCAGCGACCACGGGCAAGACCGAAGGCAGGCGTTGCGCGAAACCCGGGTCGGGCCGCGCGGCGTCCGCCTTCGCGTCCACGCGAATGCCCGACCCCGGAGTTGTCATGGATCTGTCCTTCCTTCCGGCCTGGGTCGTCGCCAGTGCTGTCTCCACCGGTACCGTCGCGCTCGCCGAAATCGGCGACAAGACCCAGTTGCTGGCCTTGCTGCTGGCCGCGCGCTTCCGCAAACCCTTGCCGATCATCGCCGGCATTTTGCTGGCGACCTTGCTCAATCACGCGCTCGCCGCCTGGTTCGGCACGCTGGTCGCGCACTGGCTCAAGCCCGAAGTATTGCGCTGGGTGGTCGCGGCGAGCTTCTTCGCGGTCGCGCTGTGGACGCTCAAGCCCGATCGACTCGATGAGAAAGACGCGCAGTTCTCCGCGCGCGGCGCCTTCATCGCCACCACCATCGCGTTCTTCTTCGCCGAGATCGGCGACAAGACCCAGATCGCCACCGTGCTGCTGGCGACCCGCTACGAACCGCTGTGGGCGGTGATCTTCGGCACCACCGTCGGCATGCTGCTGGCCAATGTGCCGGTGGCCCTGCTCGGCAGCCGCTTCGCCGACCGCCTGCCGCTGAAGACCGCGCGCTACCTCGCCGCGGCGGTGTTCGCGGCGCTGGCGCTGTGGGCGGCGGTGCGCGGGATCGGCTGATCGCGCCACGCGCCGGTCGCCGCCATCGGCGACCGGCGTCGTATTCCTGCGCCCTGGATGGGGATTGGAGCGCTAGCCGGCCGCGCTCTCGCGCTATGCTCGCGTCGCGGCGGCATGCCGCAGGGACGGGAACCGGGATGTACCAAGGCGTGGGCGGTCGGATACGCAACGTGATCGTGGCGCTGTTGTCGCGGCCGGATGAAATCATGCTGGAGATCGGCGCCGGCGGCGAACTGCTGGTCGCGCGCCTGCGCGCCGTGCTGGCGGCGATGCTGCTGCTGTTGCCGTTGTTCAACGCGATCGGCGGCGGCAGCGTCAAGGAAACCATGATCGGCCTGGGCGGGGCGATCTTCGTCAACGTGTTCTCGCAACTGTGGCTGGCGCTGGCGCGACGTCAGCGCCGCTATCGCTGGCTGCCCTTCTCCACCGCCGCCTTCGACGTGTCGGCGACCACGCTGGTGCTGGCGGCGTTGGCGGTGCAGCACCTGCCGGCCGGGCTCAACAGCCTGATCGTGTGGTGCGGCTATCTGCTCGCCATCCTGATGACCGCGCTGCGCAGCGACGGCCGGGTGACCTTGTTCGCCGGCGTGCTGGCGCTGGTCGAATACGGCCTGCTGGTGGTGTGGGTGTTCGCCGTGGCCGGCTCGCCCGAAGACCTGATGTCCAGCGATTACGGCGCGGTCACCCTGGGCTCCCAGACCCAGCGCCTGGTGTTGCTGGCGATGATGACGGTGGCGACCTCGATGGTGGTCTACCGCATGCAGCGGCTGATCGAGATGTCCGGCACCGACGGCCTGACCCGGCTGCCGAACCGGACCTGGCTGACCCACCGCATCCCGCGCCTGTTCGACACCGTGCGCCGCGACGGCGGCAGCCTGACCCTGGCCCTGATCGACCTGGACCACTTCAAGCGCATCAACGACGACTACGGCCACCGCCTCGGCGACCGCAGCCTGCGCCATCTGGTCGCGGTGCTGCGCGAGCAGTCCGAGCCCAGCGAATGGCTGGTGCGGCTGAGCGGCGGCGAATTCCTGCTGGTGATGCGCAAGCCGCTGGGCACCGCCTTCGAGGAGGTCGATGCGATCCGCCGCACCGTCGCCGAGCGCCCGTTCGAGCCCGGCCGCGGCGCCGAGCCGCTGTGGCTGAGCTTCAGCGCCGGCCTGGTGACCTTTCCGCAGGAAGGCGGCGACCTGTCGCGCCTGCTGCGCCGCGCCGATCTGCGCCTGCAGCGGGCCAAGCAGTCCGGGCGCAACCGGGTGGTGGCGCGGGATATCTGAACGATCCGGGGCCGCGATCGGGCCTTGTGTCGGTCCCGCGGCCCTCCAATCCGCCGTCCGCGCGGGCCTTGTCTCGCCGTCGCGTTCCATACAAAAACCGCCTCAAGCGTCTTTTCCGCGCTGCGCTTGAGGCCGCGCGCTGCGCCGCGGCTTGCCGCTGGGGCGGCCAGCCTCTAGTCTGCGCCGACTAATTAGACGTCAAAAAGCCGCCGGTGCTCCGGCGCCGGGGAGAGTGGAGTGGATTCGATTTCGCGCGTGGCCTTCGGCCTGTTCGGTTTGGCGGTGCTCGTAGGCATTGCGTGGTTGTTCTCGGTGAAACGCCGCTCGGTGGATTGGAAGCTGGTCGGCATCGGCATCTCCTTGCAGATCGCTTTCGCCGCGCTGGTTCTGTTGGTGCCGGGCGGCAAGGACGTGTTCGACGCGATCGGCAAGGGCTTCGTGCACGTGCTGGAATTCGTCGGCAAGGGCTCGGGCTTCATCTTCGGCAGCCTGATGGACGTCAAGCAGTTCGGCTTCATCTTCGCCTTCCAGGTGCTGCCGACGATCATCTTCTTCTCGGCCCTGATGGGCGTGCTCTACCACCTGGGCGTGATGCAGGCGGTGGTGCGCGGCATGGCCTGGGCGATCACCAAGGTCATGCGCGTGTCGGGCGCGGAGACCACCAGCGTCTGCGCCAGCGTCTTCATCGGCCAGACCGAGGCGCCGCTGACCGTGCGCCCCTACATCCCGAAAATGACCGAATCCGAGCTGATCACGATGATGATCGGCGGCATGGCCCACATCGCCGGCGGCGTGCTCGCGGCCTATGTCGGCATGCTCGGCGCCGGCGATCCCGAATCGCAGGCGTTCTACGCCAAGCACCTGCTGGCCGCTTCGATCATGGCCGCGCCGGCGACGCTGGTGATCGCGAAGATCCTCGTGCCCGAGACCGGCGAGCCGCTGACCCGCGGCACGGTCAAGATGGAAGTCGAGAAGAACACCGCCAACATCATCGACGCGGCCGCCGCCGGCGCCGGCGACGGTTTGCGCCTGGCGCTGAACATCGGCGCGATGCTGCTGGCCTTCATCGCCCTGATCGCGCTGGTCAACGCGCCGCTGACCTGGGTCGGCGAGCAGACCGGCCTGGCCGCCGCGATCGGCAAGCCCACCGACCTGTCCACCCTTCTGGGCTACCTGCTGGCGCCGATCGCCTGGGTGATCGGCACGCCGTGGCAGGACGCGACGCTGGTCGGCGGATTGATCGGCGAGAAGGTCGTGCTCAACGAATTCGTCGCCTACACCCATCTGGCCGATATCGTGAACGGCAAGGTCGCCGGCGCCTCGCTCAGCGACGAAGGCCGTTTGATCGCGACCTACGCGCTGTGCGGCTTCGCCAATTTCAGCTCGATCGCGATCCAGATCGGCGGCATTGGCGGACTGGCTCCGGAACGTCGCCAGGATCTGGCGCGGTTCGGCCTGCGCGCCGTGCTCGGCGGTTCGATCGCGACCTTCATGACCGCGACCATCGCCGGCGTACTCACTCACTTCGCCGGATAAGTTCGCATGAGCGACCTGCATTGCGGCCGCGTCGTCGTCGTCGGCTCGTTCAACGTCGACCACGTCTGGGCGCTGACCGCGTTGCCGCGCCCGGGCGAAACCCTGGCCGGCCGCTATCACACCGGGCCCGGCGGCAAGGGCTTCAATCAGGCCACCGCGGCGGCGCGCGCGGGCGCGGCGGTCAGTTTCGTCTGCGCGCTCGGCGAGGACGCCGGCGGACAGCTGGCGCACGCGCTCGCCGCCGGCGACGGCATCGACCTGCGCGATCTGCGCAGCGACGAACCCACCGGCACCGCCGGCATCTACGTCGATGCCGAGGGCCGCAACACCATCGTGATCGGCCCGGGCGCCAATGCCGAACTCTCGCCGGCCTTCGTCGGCGAACACGGGCAGGCGCTGGCGCGGGCGCGGGTCGTGCTGACCCAACTGGAAACCCCGGTCGAATCGGCCGAAGCCGCATTCGCGCTGGCGCGCGCCGCGGGCGCGTTGACCCTGCTCAATCCGGCGCCGGCCGACGCCGTCGCCAGCGCCGCGCTGTGGGCGCTGGCCGATGTGATCACGCCGAACGAAACCGAGTTCTGTGCGCAGTTGCAGCGCCATGCGGATACGCGGCTGGACCCGGATACGTTGGCGGGTTTGGCCGACGCCGAATTGCATGCGCATTGCCGGCGGTTGCTGCCGGACGGCAGCGTCGTCATCACCCTGGGCCAGTCCGGCTGCTTCGTTTCGCATGCCGACGGCGCACTGCGCGGCGATGCGCAGGCCTGCTATCGGGTCGCGGCGGCGGCGGTGCGCGCCGTCGATACCACCGGCGCGGGCGATGCCTTCAACGGCGCGCTGGCCGCGTCGCTGGCACGCGGCGGCGATGCCGCGTTCGCGGAGCATGTCGCCTATGCCAATCGCTATGCGGGCCTGTCCACCGAACGCGCGGGCGCGGCGGCGGCGATGCCGCGCGATGCCGAGTTGAAGGCGCGGTTCGGCTGAGTTTGGTGTCCGGTGGGCTGCTGGTTCGCGGGCTGCTTTCACCGCGTCTGAGACAAAAGCATCGGGCCTGAAGGCCCTCCCACAAAAGACCTCGCCAGCTTCGAAGCCTCTTGTGGGAGGGGCTTCAGCCCCCCGAAGTCTTTTGTGGGAGGGGCTTCAGCCCCGATGCCTTTCGCTCAGATCGCGCCGCCCACCCGCCCGCCCCTTTAAATTGAGAATGGTTCGCATTAGCATGCCAACCCTGTCGCAGTTTTCAGGCCCGCCTCCCCATGCCCCGCCCCCAGCTTCTCGCCAGCGCCCTGCTGGCCGCCCTCGCCGCGCCCATCGCCCATGCCGATGAGGCCAAGGACATCGATCGCGTCACCGTCTCGGCCAGCACCAGCCGCACGCCCAATTCGGAGGCGGCGCTGGCCAATACGATCACCGTGATCGACCAGGAGCAGCTCAAGCAGCAGCTGTCGGTCACGCAGGACATCTCGCAGGTGCTGGCCAACCTGATCCCGTCGTTCTCGCCCTCGCGGCAGAAGCTCACCAACGGCGGCGAAACCCTGCGCGGGCGCAAGCCGCTGTACCTAGTGGACGGCGTGCCGCAATCCACGCCGCTGCGCGAAGGCGGCCGCGACGGCCATACCGTCGATCCGGCGATGATCGAACGCATCGAAGTCATCCACGGCGCCAACGCGCTGCAAGGCCTGGGCGCGTCGGGCGGCATCATCAACATCATCACCAAGCGCGCGCCGCGCAAAGACGGCGAAACCTTCCAGGACGTCAGCATCGGCGCCAGCACCGCGCTGCCGAACCGCGGCGACAGCGTCGGCTATCGCGCGTCGTATCTGTTCGGCACCCGCAAGGGCGCGTTCGATTTCGTCGGCGGCGTCTCCTACGCCAGCGAAGGCCTGTACTACGACGGCCGCGGCCATGCCATCGCGGTCAACGATATCCAGGGCGACCTGATGGACGCGCGCAGCAACAACCTGTTCGCCAAGGCCGGTTGGGACATCGACGATCGCCGCCGCCTGCAGCTCACCGCCAACCGCTACGAGCTCAAGGGCAACAACGACTACATCACCGTCAACGGCGATATTCGCACCGGCTTGCTGGCGACGTCGGCGCGCGGCAGCCGCGAAGGCCAGGGCGCGCGCAACCGCTCGACCTCGCTGGTGCTGGACTACACCGACAAGGCGCTGGGCGGCGGTTTCTTCAACGCGCAGTTGTTCTGGGTCGATTTCAAGGGCCTGTACGGCGCCACCGATTGGGAAGATTTCTGGCGCGACGGCCGCGACCTGCACTGGTGGGACCAGTCGCAGAACGTCTCGGAAAAAACCGGCGGCAAGTTCAGCTGGTCGCGCGACAATCTGTTCGACCAGCGCCTGCGCGTGACCCTGGGCCTGGACTGGAACCGCGACAAGACCTATCAGGAACTGGTCGTCGCCAAGCTCAAGTGGGTGCCGCAGACGCAGTACGAATCCTGGTCGCCGTTCGTGCAGGCCGAATGGTGGATCAGCGACAAAGTCATGCTGACCGGCGGCGTGCGGCATGAGCGCGGCACGCTGGAAGTCGGCGATTTCACCACCATTCCGGCCAACGCCGGCGGCAGCCGCTTCGTCCGCGGCGGCTCGCCCAAGACCCGCGAAACCCTGCCCAATTACGGCATCGTGTTCGAAGCCACCGATGCGTTGAAGTTCTACGCCTCGTACTCGGAAGGCTATACGGTGGCCGACATCGGCCGCGTGCTGCGCGGCATCACCACGCCGAACCAGAGCGTGGACAAGCTGGTGGATCTGTCGCCGGTGGTGTCGGACAACCGCGAAATCGGCGTGGACTTCGACAACGGCCGCTGGCTCGCGCATCTGGCCGGGTACTGGTCGGATTCCGACCTGGGCTCGCGCCTGGCCTTCGACCGCAACACCCAGAGCTATTTCGTCGTACGCGAACGCACCGAAATCCGCGGCATCGAAGGCAACATCGCCTTCCAGTTCTCCGATGCCGGCCGTATCGGCGTGGGTTACGCGCAAGCCAACGGCCGCTACGACAGCGACGGCGACGACCGCGTCGACAGCGACCTGCCGGGCATCAACATCAGCCCCGACCGCATCACCGCGTTCTGGGACCAGACCTGGAGCGACACCGTCTCCACCCGCCTGCAAGGCAGCCGCGCGCTCGATCGCGATTTCGATCTCAAGGGCGTGCGCGTGGCCAGCACCGACGGCTACACCACCGTGGACCTGCAGGCGCGTTTCAAGCTGCCGCTGGGCCAGTTGAGCGTCGGCGTGGAGAATCTGTTCGACGAGCAGTACGTGACCTATTACTCGCAGAGCACGCCGCGCAACGACACCTTTGTTGCCGGCCGCGGCCGGGTGTTGAGCGCGAGCTGGTCGCATCGCTTCTAAACCGCCCACACGAATCCATCGCCCAGCATGAGCACGAGCCAGGCATCGCAACGACCCAAGCCGCGCCTGCGCTCGGCCTTGAAATGGCTGCATCTGTGGCTGGGGCTCAGTGCCGGCACGGTGTTCGCGATCGTCGCGCTGGCCGGCACCGTGCTCGCGTTCCAGCGCGAGCTGGCGCTGTGGGCGTACCCGCAATTGCAGCGCGACGCCGCGACCACGCCGGAGCAACGCAGCCGCGCGCTGGCCCGCATCGTCGGCCAGTGGCAAACGCAGGGCATGAGTTCGCTGGATCTGCCCTCGCCGCAGTTTCCGGTTTGGCAAGGTTATTTTCCGGATAACGAACGCCGCTATTTCGATCCGGCCAGCGGCGAGTTGCTGCTGACGCGCAACACCGACAACGATCTGGTCCTGTGGCTGCGCGATCTGCACATCCATCTGCTGTCGGGCAAGACCGGCGAACAGGTGCTCGGCGTGGTCGGCATCCTCGCTTTGTTCATGCTGCTCAGCGGCCTGTATCTGTGGTGGCCGCGCTGGTCGGCGCTGGCGGCGAGCCTGAAGTGGTATCGCGGGCCGCCGACGCGGCGCTGGTTCAGCTGGCATCGCGGCATCGGCCTGTGGCTGCTGCCGTTGACCTTGCTCGCGGTGTTGACCGGCGTGTCGATGGTCTACGACGATGTCGCCCGCGGCGCGCTCAGCACTGCGTTCGGCGACCGCGAACCGCCGCCCAAGCCGCCGAAACTCGCCGCGCGCGACGCGCCGATCGATTGGGGCGGGGTGCTGCGCGCGGCTGAAGCTGCGACCGCGCCGCACGCCGGCCTGCCCGGCGCGCAGCTGCGCCGCATCAGCCTGCCCAAACCCGGCAGCGGCCTGATCGCGCTGCGTGCGCGCGCGGTCGGCGAATGGCACCCGGTCGGACGCAGCATGGTCTGGATCGACCCGTATCGCGGCGATGTGATCGGCACGCTGGACGCCACCGCGCAGGAGCGCGGCGTGCGCACCTTCGATGCGATCTATCCGTTGCATGGCGGTTTCGTCGGCGGCCGCGCGTGGCAGACGCTGATCGCGCTGACCGGGCTGCTGCCTGGGTTCTTGCTGATTACCGGGTTCTTGTTCTGGCGGCGCCGCCGGAACCGTTGACACCTGAGCGCAACGCACCGCAACCTGCCCCTCGACCGGTTCGGCTTCACAACCGCGTTTTAAGAACGTGTAACTCGGAAGTCATACCCGTCCGCCCCAAGGCGGCCACAGCGAGGGATCGAACATGGCAGGCAAGTACGTCATCAGTAAGCAGAGCAACGGTGAATTCCACTTCGTTCTCAAGGCCGGCAACGGTCAAGTCATCCTCAGCAGCGAGAGCTACAAGGCCAAGGCCTCCTGCATCGAAGGTATTGATTCGGTACGCAAGAACAGCCAGATCGACGGGCGCTATCAAAGCAAGACCGCGTCTGACGGCCGTGAATATTTCGTCCTGATCGCAAGCAATGGCCAGGTGATCGGCACCAGTCAGCTGTACAAGGCTGGTGACAGCCGCGAAAACGGTATCGCCTCGGTCAAGGAAAACGGTCCGTCACAGACTCTGGAAGACAATACGGTCTGAATTGCTCCGTTTCCGCGCGCAACGCGGAAACGCAGACCAGGAGGCGGCAGGCTATGCTTGCCGCCTTAACCGGCCCTACGATCATTAGCGTGGCTGCTCCGTCGGCTCCGATTGCACCGGCCCGGCGCCATGCCACCGGGACCCACCGAGCCTTCAACTGGTCTGGCTTACAATGCCGCCATGCGCATCGGCCCCTATTCCCTCGCCCCGCGCGTGATCCTCGCGCCCATGGCCGGGGTCACCGACAAGCCGTTCCGGGTGCTGTGCAAGCGCCTGGGCGCCGGGCTGTGCGTGTCGGAGATGACCACCAGCGATCCGCGCTTCTGGAGCACGGCCAAGTCGCGCCACCGCATGGACCACGACGGCGAGCCGGACCCGGTCAGCGTGCAGATCGCCGGCACGGTGCCGCGGATCATGGCCGACGCGGCGCGCTACAACGTCGATCACGGCGCGCAGATCATCGACATCAACATGGGCTGCCCGGCCAAGAAGGTCTGCAACGCCTGGGCCGGTTCGGCGCTGATGCGCGACGAAGGCCTGGTCGCGCGCATCCTGGAAGCGGTGGTCAAGGCGGTCGAGGTTCCGGTCACGCTGAAGATCCGCACTGGCTGGGATCACGACCAGCGCAACGCGCCCCTCATTGCCCGCATCGCCCAGGACGCCGGCATCCAGGCGCTGGCGGTGCATGGCCGCACCCGCGATCAGCAATACACCGGCACCGCCGAATACGACACCATCGCCGCGATCAAGGCGCGGCTGTCGATTCCGGTGATCGCCAACGGCGACGTGGACGGCCCGCGCAAGGCCGCCTTCGTGCTCGCCCAGACCGGTTGCGATGCGGTCATGGTCGGGCGCGCGGCGCAGGGCCGGCCATGGATTTTCCGCGAGATCGCGCATTTCCTGGCGCATGGCGAAGAACTGCCGCCGCCGTCGCTGAGCGAGGTGCGCGACATCCTGCTAGGCCATCTGCAGCATCTGCACGCGTTCTACGGCGAGCTGTCGGGCGTGCGCATCGCGCGCAAGCACCTGGGCTGGTACGCGAAGGACCGCCCCGAAAACGCGGCGTTCCGCGCGGTGGTCAATCGCGCCGATTCGGCGGAATTGCAGTTGCGGTTGACGCGCGATTACTTCGACGCGCTGGTCGCCGGGGTGACGCCGGAGCTGTCGGCCGCGGCCTGAATCGCGAGCGGCGGCCTCGGCGCGCCTTCGCTTATTTCTTGTGCTTGTTCTTTTGTTTGGCGTACTCGTCCGGCGTCTGCCCGTGCTGGGGCACGGCCGGGAACTGCGGCACCCTGCAGCCGGGCGCTTCTTCGAGCAACAGCACGGCGACCACGTTGGGATTCAGATCCTTGGTCGCGCCGGTGGCCGCGTCCACGCCGGCGCCGACCAATCCGCCGATCAGCAGATTGCCGGCCAGCCCGGCCGCGCCGCCGCTGCCCACTTCGCTGCGCACCTGCGCCGTCGCCTGACGGTAACCGGACTTGCACAGCTCCACCGCCACCGGATGCTTGCGCTTGAGTTTGAGCGTGCACGGCGTGGTGCAGCGCTCGCCGTTGGACAGCGACACGGTCGCCCCGCCCGGCAGGCTGTCGATGGTCAGGGCCTGGGTGGAGCCGCGCGCGAAGGTCGCGCAGCCGCTGCCGGCCAGCGCCGGCAAGATCGCGATCGCCGGCGCGAGCCGGCGCAGAAGGGGGTGCATGGGGGACAGACCTCGGAGGAATCGGCGCGCTTTCGCGACGGCTCGCCGTCGCGCAGGCATCAGGCCATAGCCGCCGCACCGGCGCAATGCCGCCGCGGCCGGACCAGGCGATTTCGCCGTGCATCATTCCGCCCCCGCCGCGCCTTCGGCCAGCAGCCAATCGACGAAGGCGCGCAGGTGCGCGGGCTTGTCGCCATCGCGCGGCCGCAGCAGGTAATAGCGGCTTCCCGGCGCGCGGATGTCCGCGAACGGCGTGGCGATGCGTCCGGCCGCGCGGTCCACCTCCAGGGTCGGAAACGTGCCGATGGCGAATCCCAGCCCGTCCACCACCGCTTGCAGGGTGACGAAGAAATGATCGAAACGCTGCATCCGCAGCGGCCGCAGCGAATCGTGGCCGGCCTGGCGCAACCACGCTTCCCAGGTTCCCGGGCGCGTCTCGGTGTACAGCAGCACGCCGTCGAGCAGGTCTTGCGGATCGCGCAGCGGCGCGCGCGCCAGCAACGATGGGCTGGCGATGACGGTCTGGGTCTCGCTGAAGATCGGTTCGACCTCGAACTGCCCGTCGCGCTCGACGGTGCGGCGGATCGCCAGATCGAAATTGCCGTGCAATGCCGCCTCGTTGCTGAAGGCGGTCGATACGCGCACATCGACCTCGGGCTGCCGCCGCTGGAAGCCGTCGAGCCGCGGAATCAGCCAACGCATGGCGAAGGTCGCCGGCGCGTTCACCCGGATGACCTTGCGCGTGGCGATCCGGCCATACAGTTCGGAGGCGGCGCCGATGTGGTCGAAGGCCTCGCTGATCTCGCGCCCGAACGCCTGCGCGTGCACGGTCGGCACCATGCGCCGGCCCTCGCGCCGGAACAGCGGCTGGCCCAGCCACGACTCCAGGATTTCGATCTGCCGGCTCACCGCGCCGTGGGTCAGGTTCAGCTCGCGCGCGGCCAGCGAGTAGCTCCCGGCGCGCACGGCGACCTCGAAGATGCGCAAGGCGTTGAGCGGGGGCAGCTTATGCGGCATATGTGAGCTTTTCTGACGAAATCTGCGAATTAAACTCGTTTGTGGCAGTTTAATTCATAAATTAGGATCGTGGCCACCTCACCCTCCGCCCCGTTCCAGCCACTTACAAGGGTTCCCATGCGTTCCGAGATTCAGGTCAACGGCCACCGTTATCGCCTGCCCGCCCAGCCGACGGTCATCGTCTGCGTCGACGGCTGCGAGCAGGAGTACATCAATCTGGCCGTGCAGGCGGGCGTGGCGCCGTTCTTCGCCAGTCTGGCCCAGCGCGGCAGCGTCCTCGCGGGCGATTGCGTGGTGCCCTCGTTCACCAATCCCAACAATCTGTCGATCGTCACCGGCGCGCCGCCCTCGGTGCACGGCATCTGCGGCAATTTCTTCTACGACGCCGACGCCGGCGCCGAGGTGCTGATGAACGACCCGCGCTATCTGCGCGCGCCGACGGTGCTGGCCGCCGCGGCGAACGCCGGCGCCTCGGTGGCCGTGGTCACCGCCAAGGACAAGCTGCGTTCGCTGCTCGGCCATGAGCTCAAGGGCATTTGCTTCTCGGCCGAGAAAGCCGATCAGGCCACCGTGCAGGACAACGGCATCGACGATGTGCTGGCCAAGGTCGGCCAGCCGCTGCCGTCGGTGTACAGCGCGGACCTGTCCGAGTTCGTGTTCGCCGCCGGGGTGATGCTGATGGAAACCGTGCGCCCGGACCTGATGTACCTGTCCACCACCGACTACATCCAGCACAAGCACGCGCCCGGCACGCCCGGCGCCAACGAGTTCTACGCGATGATGGACCGTTACCTGCAGCGCCTGGACGAACTCGGCGCGGTGATCGGCGTCACCGCCGACCACGGCATGAACGCCAAGACCGACGCCGCGGGCAAGGCCAATATCGTGTTCCTGCAGCAAGTGCTCGACCAGCGTTTCGGCACCGGCGCGGTGCGCGTGCTGCTGCCGATCACCGATCCGTATGTGGTCCATCACGGCGCGCTGGGTTCCTACGCCACGGTGTACGTGCCGGGCGGCATGGACCGGCGCGCGGTGCACGAGGCGATCGCCGGCTTGCCCGGCATCGAGGTGGTGCTGGACAAGCAAACCGCGGCCGACCGCTTCGAACTGCCGCCCGATCGCATCGGCGACCTGGTCGTGGTCAGCGAGCGCTTGACGGTGATCGGCACCACGCCGGACCGCCACGATCTGAGCGGCCTGGACGTGCCGCTGCGCTCGCACGGCGGCCTGTCCGAGCAGGCGGTGCCGCTGTTGTTCAACCGCAAGCTGCAGGCGCTGCCGGAACGGCGCCTGCGCAATTTCGACATCCTGCGCTTGGCGTTGAACCACGCGGCGTAAGGACCACGAGGAGCCTGCCGCGCAGGCTCCTAGCCGCCGCGGTCCAGCGCCGCATCGAACAGCGCCTTGATCAGCGGACGCTCGCGCCGGACTTGAAGGCAACACAGCGCATAGTCGATCGACAGCAGCGGCTCATCGATGGCCACCATCGCCAGGCCCGGCAGCGGAATGCACTCGATCTGGGCGACGAAACTCACGCCCATGCCGCTGGCGACCGCGTGCAGGATCGCCTCGCGGCTGTTGATCTCCATCGTGCAGTTCAGCGGAACCGCGTTGTGCCGGCAGGCCAGCTCCAGCCGGTCGCGGGTTTTCGAGCCGATCTCGCGCAGGATGATGTTCTGGCCTTCCAGGTCGCGGATCGAAACCGACTTCCTGCCGACCCAGGGATGTCCCTCGGGCACCACCGCGATGATCCGTTCGCGGCAATACGGCGCGATATGCATGCCGTCGATCGATCCGGTTTCCGCCAGCAGGCCGACATCGATATCGAAATCCAGCAGCCGCTCCAACACCAGGGCCTCGGTGCCGACGGTCACCGCGATGTCCAGCGATGGATGCGCGCGCTTGAACCTGCGCGCGAGTTCGAGCGAGATCGGCGGCGAGACCGCGCCCACCCGGACCTGTCCGGCCTTGAGCTTGTGCGCGTCCTGCAAAAACGCGATCGCCTCTTCCTCCAACCCGAACAGGCCGCGGGTGATCGCATACAAGCGTTCGCCGGCATCGGTGAGTTGCACGCTGCGGCTGCCGCGCAAGAACAGCTCCACGCCGAAACGCTGCTCCAGCGCCTTGACCTGGTCGGTCACGGTCGGCTGGCCGATGTGCAGATAGTGTGCCGCGGCGGTGAATCCGCCGGTTTTCGCGACGGCCTGGAAACAACGAATCCACTTGTAATACTGATGGAACATCGCGCGTTCGCTGTGTGGCGCTGCATGCCAGCGATGAATGCCTGAGTCTCCCACACTTGCCGAATACCGCGCCATGCGCGCCGGAATCCACGCCCCGCGCCGATATTCGTTCTGCAATGCAGCACCGGCGGCGAACACTTCGCCGTGACATCCGCAACCTCGCATCCATCGGTTTTGCCGCATACGCGCGTCGAAATTGCGATTGGACGCAGCGTTCTTCCATCCACCAATCTCGGCGCCGGCATGCAACCGCACGCGGCCCGCCCGATACGACCGGGGATGGCGAGCAACGAGGCAATCGATGCGTGTCAGCGAACTCGCCAGACAGCCGCGCCGCTCGACGCGGACGCGCGCCATCCACCGGAGTACCCAGATGATCCATGCCTATCGCAATCCCGTCGCCATCGAGTGCGGCCGTGGCAGCCTCGAGCGCCTGCCCGCCGTGTTGGCGCAGCGGCGCGCGGTGGTGGTGACCTTTCCCGAAGCGCGCGCGCTCGGCCTGGTCTCGCGTCTGCAGGAGTTGCTGGGCGATCGCCTGGCGGCGGTGATCGAGGACGTGCAGCCCAATCCCGACGTGGCCCGGTTGAAAGACACCTACAACCGCTTCTGGTCCGCGCCCGACCATTGCGACGCGATCGTCGCGGTCGGCGGCGGCAGCGCGATCGACACCGCCAAGGCGCTGATGGTCGGCACCGACAGCGGCCAGTTCGACGAACTCATCGCATTGCTCGCACAAGGGCGAAGCTTCACCCCGGCCAAGGTCAAATCGCTGATCGCGGTGCCGACCACCGCCGGCACCGGCAGCGAAGTCACTCCGTGGGCGACGATCTGGGACGCCGCCCAGCAGAAGAAGTATTCGCTGCACCTGGAAGCGACCTGGCCGCAGACCGCGATCGTCGATCCGGAAGTGATGCTCTCGGTTCCGGCCGGCGTCACTGTGTCGACCGGCCTGGACGCGCTGTCGCACGCGCTGGAATCGATCTGGAACGTCAACGGCAATCCGGTGTCCGACGCGCTGGCGGTGTCCGCGGTCGAGGACATCCTCGATTGCCTGCCCAAGCTGATGCTCGAGCTGGGCGATCTCGACCTGCGCGAGCGCATGGCGCTGGCCGCGCTCAAGGCCGGGCTCGCGTTCTCCAACACCAAGACCGCGCTGGCCCATTCGATCTCCTACGAGATGACTCTGCGCCACGGCCTGCCGCACGGCATTGCCTGCTCGTTCACCCTGCCGCTGGTGCTGGAAAAGGCCTGGTCCAAGCGCGCCGACCGCGATCGCACGCTGCAGCGCCTGTTCGGCCCTTCGCTGGATTCGGCCACGCGGCGCCTGCGCGATTTTCTGCGCTCGCTCGGCGTCAAGACCGAGTTCGCCGATTACGGCGTGGACGCGGCGGAAGCCGACGCGATGATCGCGCGCGCGATGGAAGGCGCGCGCGGCAGGAACTTCATCGGCGCGGTCGCACCGGCCTGACGCCGCCGCGCTTTCCGGCGCGGCGATCCCGCCGCGCTCGTCAGTCCAACCCCTTGGCCGGCCGCCCGCCGAGCAGGAGATCACGATGGAATCCGCCGAACGCTTGTCGGGGGCTCATGCAGCGCCCGTCGCACAGTCTTTCCGCCGCGCGCAATGGCGGATGTTGTTCGCCGCCATGTTCTGCTACCTGTTCTTCTACACCGGACGGCAGACCTTCGGCTTCGCCATTCCCGGCCTGCAACGCGAATTCGGCCTGAGCAAGGAAACCCTGGGCTGGGCATCGACCGCATTGCTGTGGTCGTACGCGGTCGGCCAGGCGATCAACGGCAACCTGGCCGACAAGTTCGGCGGACGCCGGGTGATGACCGCCGGCGCGATCTTGTCGTGCATCGCCAACTGGGTGGTGAGCTTCGCGGTGGGCTTCAAGAGCCTGGTGGTTCCGTGGGGCGTGAACGGTTATTTCCAGGCGCTCGGCTGGGCGCCCGGCAGCCGCCTGCTGTCGAACTGGTGGGGCCTGAGCGAGCGCGGCAAGGTCTACGGTTTCTACACCTTCGCCGCAGGCTGCGCGTCGGTGCTGTCCTTCGTCACCTCGATGATCGTCGTCGATACCCTGCAACTCGATTGGCGCTGGATCTTCCGCATGCCGGTGCTGCTGATGCTGCTGGGCGGCATCACGTTCTATCTGGTGGTGCGCGAGCGTCCGCAGGACCTGGGCTTCGCCTCGCCCGACACCGGCATCGCCCATGCCTCCGACGCGGCCCAGGCCGGGGATGCGGCGAAGGCCGACGATGCGGTCGAGCGCTCGTGGGATCGCTACAAGGCCGTGCTGCGCAATCCGCGATTGCTGATCGCCGGCTTGTCCATCGGCTTCCAGAACGCCGCGCGCTACGGCCTGTTGGTATGGGTGCCGGTGCACTACCTGGGCCCGGCCGCCAAGCACACCCCGCTGGGCACCTGGATCGCCGTCGCGCTGCCGGTGGGCATGGCCCTGGGCGCGTTGACCAACGGCTGGATCTCCGACCGGCTGTTCGGCTCCAGCCGCAGCAAGGCGGTGATGCTCTACATGCTGCTGGGCGCGATCGCCGCCGGCACCATGTATCTGCTGCCGGCCGGCGGGGCGTCGCTGATGGTGTTGTTCCTGGCCGGTTTCTTCGTCTACGGGCCGGCCTCCTCGTTCTGGGCGCTGTGCCCCGACCTGGTCGGCGCCAAGCGCGCCGGCACCGCCACCGGCGTGCTGAATTTCTTCTCCTACCTGCTCGCCGGCCTGGCCGAGCCGCTGATCGGCCATCTGCTGGACCAATCGGGCAATACCGCGCTGGTGTTCCCGATCGTGGCGACGAGCTGCGTGATCAGCGCCGCGATCGCGGTGTTCATCCGCCGCTGATCGCATCGACGAACCCCTCTCCACGCAAGGACACTGCATTGAATACGTTGCTCAACGCTACCCAGATCCGCCGCGAGTCGCTGCGCATCGCCGGCGAGAAGGTCGAGCGCGACGAAGTCATCGAAGTCGCCTATCCCTACACCGGCGAGGTCGTCGCCACGGTACCGAAGGCGACGCGGGAGGACGTGCGCCGCGCCTATCGGATCGCGCGCGAATACCAGCCGACGCTGACCCGGTTCGAGCGCTACAAGATCCTCATGCGCGCCGGCGAGATCATCGCGTCGCGGCTGGACGAAATCTCCCGCATCATCACCCTGGAATCGGGGCTGTGCCGCAAGGATTCGCTGTACGAAGTCGGGCGCGCGTCGGACGTGCTGCTGTTCGCCGCCAACCAGGCGCTGGTGGACGACGGCCAGGTGTTTTCCTGCGACCTGACCCACCACGGCAAGAGCCGCAAGGTCTACACCTTGCGCGAACCGCTGTTGGGCGTGATCACCGCCATCACCCCGTTCAACCATCCGCTCAACCAGGTCATCCACAAGGTGGCGCCGTCGGTGGCCAGCAACAACCGCATGGTGCTCAAGCCCAGCGAGAAGACGCCGCTGGCGGCCTATGTGCTGGCCGACATCCTGTACGAAGCCGGGCTGCCGCCGCCGATGCTGTCGGTGATCACCGGCGATCCGCGCGAGATCGCCGACACCATGCTCACCCACGAGGACGTCGATCTGGTCACCTTCACCGGCGGCGTGGCCATCGGCAAGTACATCGCCGGCAAGGCCGCGTACAAGCGCCAGGTGCTGGAACTGGGCGGCAACGATCCGATCATCGTGATGGAAGACGCCGACCTGGAAGAAGCCGCCACCCTGGCGGCGAGCGGCTCGTACAAGAA
The DNA here is from genome assembly GCF_018612875.1 of Lysobacter sp. ISL-50. Classification (GTDB taxonomy): domain Bacteria; phylum Pseudomonadota; class Gammaproteobacteria; order Xanthomonadales; family Xanthomonadaceae; genus Lysobacter. Next base: position 71,413 of record NZ_JAGGRI010000035.1, read on the forward strand.
TTCCGGGCAACGCTGCACCGCGATCAAGCGGATGCTGGTGCACGCATCAGTGGCCGACGAGTTCGTGGAGCGGCTGCTGGCCAAGACGCAGGCGCTGAAGTACGGCGACCCGATGGACCCGGCCACCGACATGGGCACGGTCATCGACGAAGAAGCCGCGATCCAGTTCGAACGCGTGGTCGGCGAGGCGGTCGAAGCCGGCGCGCGCCTGCGCTACGGCAATATCCGCCGCGGCGCGCTGTACTCGCCCACCGTGCTCGATCACGTCGATCCGCAAATGGCCGTGGTCAAGCACGAGACCTTCGGCCCGGTCTCGCCGGTGATCCGTTTCAAGGACATCGACGAGGCGATCCGCATCTCCAACGGCACCGCCTACGGCCTATCGTCCTCGGTGTGCAGCAACCGGCTCGACTACATCACCCGCTGCATCCGCGAGCTGAAAGTCGGCAGCGTCAACATCCGCGAAGTGCCCGGCTACCGGCTGGAGCTGACCCCGTTCGGCGGCATCAAGGATTCCGGCCTCGGCTACAAGGAAGGCGTGCTGGAAGCGATGAAAAGCTTCACCAACACCAAGACCTACTCGCTGCCCTGGTAAGGGCGGGGCGGGGCGCGAGCGCCGGTGCATCGGCTCGCTTTCGGTCTAGCGCAGGCTCGCGGGTCGGTTCGTTTCGGCCGCGCCGTGGCCGTGGCCGCGCATCGCGGTCGCGTTGCCCAGTTCGCGCACGTCCGCGGCGGTGCCGGCGACGATCCGCGGCTCGTTCCAGATCCGCGGCCACATCGCCGGCAGCTTGCCAGCGGCTCGCCACGGCCATTCGAGTTGCTCCGGAGCGATCTCGCGCCAGGACTCGCCCTCACGCTCGGCCACCGCGAAGCGGAAGCTGTAGTCCGGCTCGGCGCCCATTCGCAGGTCGCTCAACACCAGGCGGCCATCGCGTTCCTCGGCCTTCATGAAACCGTGGTTGAACCACTGCAGGCGATGCACCGCGGGATACCCGCTGACCTGGCTGTACGCCGCTGCGTCGGAGGCGTAGGCGCGGAACTGCATCGGCCCGCGATCGGCCACCAGCGAGCGCTCGCCTTCGACGAAGCCGTCCGGCGTCATCGCCACCACCCGCCACAACAAGGTGTTGAACGGCATCGGCGTGGAGAAATGCGGCGCGTCCTCCAGGCCCAGCTTGGCCAGCGCCTGTTCGGCGTCGTGTTCGACCCGGTGCTTGGCCCACAGCGAGCCGCCCATGTACAGCGAACTCAAGGCCAGCCCGAGCACCAGCGCCGGCTGCGCCGAGCGGCGCTCGCGCGCGAACCAGGCCCAGATGCAGGCGATCAGCAACCACACCGTGTACAGCGGATCGATGACGAAGATGCTCGACCACATCACCGGCTTGAGCGGCAACGGCCACAGCAACTGGGTGCCGTAGACGGTGAACGCGTCGAGCACCGGATGCGTCAGCAGCGCCGCCTGCATCGCCCAGAACCAGCGCGTCGGCGATTGCGCGACACGACCGCCGCGCGCGCGGCACCAGCCCCAGATCGCCCAGGCCACGAACGGCAGCACCAGCAGCGAATGGCTGAGGCTGCGATGCCAGGTCATGCGCGCGACCGGATCGTCGGTCAGCAGGTTGACGGGGATGATGTCGAGATCGGGCAAGGTGCCCAGCGCCGCCCCCGCGAGCAGGGCCGCGCGGCGATGTCCGGCAGGGGCGATGGCGGCGCTCAGCGCGGCGCCGAGCACGATCTGGGTCAGTGAATCCATCCGCGAATGCTACCGGGGCGGCTCGAAACGGGCGTTTGTTTTTCGTTTTCCGCGGTGATTCCTTTGGTTTTCCTCGTGTCGCAGCGGCGTAAGTCGCGACCGCGGCATCTCCACGGCGACGTAAACGAAACCCCGCGGCCGCGTCTTGCGCCGCGTCCCGCGAGGGATTTCGGCAAAATGGCCGTGCACGCGAATCCACGTTCCCTCTTTCAGGAGTCCCCATGTCCGACCCCGCTTCCATCGGCATCGTCGCCTGTTCGGCCGAAGGCGCCGCCTTGTGCTATCGGACCATTTGCAGCGAAGGCGCGCGCCTGCTCGGGCCGCATGGGCATCCGCAGATCGCGCTGCATACGCATTCGCTGGCCGACTACGTGGTGTGCCTGGATCGCGGCGATATCGACGGCGTGGGCGAGTTGATGCTGTCTTCGGCGCGCAAGCTCGCCGCGGCCGGCGCGCAGTTTCTGATCTGTCCGGACAACACCATTCATCAGGCCATGGATTACGTGCTGCCGCGCTCGCCGCTGCCGTGGCTGCATATCGCCGAAGTGGTGGCGCAGGCGGCGGTGGAGCGCGGGTTTCGCCGCATCGGCCTCACCGGCACGCAGTGGCTGGTCGAGAGCGAGGTGTATCCGGACAAGCTCGGTGCGCGCGGCCTGGAATTCGTGCGACCGCCGGCGGAGCAGCGCGAGCGGATCGGCCGGCTGATCATGGACGAGTTGGTGTACGGCGAGTTCAAGCCGGAGACGGTGGCGTATTTCCAGCAAGTGATCGACGGCCTGAAGGCGCAGGGCTGCGATGCGGTGGTGCTGGGCTGCACGGAGATTCCGTTGATCATCGACGATGCGAATTCGTCGCTGCCTACGTTGGATTCCACGCGGTTGTTGGCCAGGGCGGCGTTGCGGCGGGCCGTCGGGAATGGTTGAGTTGGACGCGGGGTGGTTGTCCTGCCGGCAACTGATCGATGTGATGTGGTGTGATGTGGTGTGATGTGATGCGGTGCGACTCGACCCGACTCGACCCGATCCGGCGTGGTGTGGCGCCTTACCTGTCACATCGTCCAGAAAACCGCGATTCTCTCCAGGTCGTCATTCCCGCGAACGCGGGAATCCAGTGCCTTTCGTGCGAGAACGTTTGAAGTCACTGGATTCCCGCGTTCGCGGGAATGACGGTCTGGAAAGATGGCGCTGAAGTCTCTGGATTCCCGCCTACGCGGGAATGACGGCCTGGAAGATGGCGCTGAAGTCTCTGGATTCCCGCGTTCGCGGGAATGACGGCCTGGAGAGATGGCGCTGAAGGTCTTTGGATGTTCGGCTTCGCCGAAGTAAAGCAGAGCCCGCCCTCGCGGGAATGACGATCTGGAGGAATGACGCCGCAGACCCGAAGACCTCCAGATCCCGCTCAGCTGAGCCGCAACAACTCCCACCCACCCCACTCAAGCCGCATGCGGCAACTCCGTCGCCGCCACCATCCGCAACGGCCGCGCCGGCAGCATCGCCAAGGTCTCGCCCGTATGCGCCAGCAGGCGCAAGGTGCCATCCGGGTCTTCCGCCAGCGCGGTCAGGCTTTCGACCCAGTCGCCATCGTTGGCATACACGCACCCGTCGCGTTCGAACAGCGCGGCGCGGTGAATATGGCCGCAGACGATGCCGTCCAGGCCGCGTTGCTTCGCATCGCTCAAGCCGGCCTGGACGAAACGCGAGATGTAGCGCTCGGCCGCGCCGCTCTGGCGTTTCAGGAAATCGGCCAGCGACCAGTAGCGCAGGCCGAAACGGCGGCGCACCCGGTTGGTCAGCTGGTTGCTGGTGAGGATGCGGTCGTACAGCCAGTCGCCGAACTTCTCCTGCATGCCGCCGAACTGGGTCACGGTGTCGTAGTCGTCGCCGTGGGTGACCAGCAGGCGGCGGCCGTCGGCGGTGAGGTGGATCGCGCGCCGGCGCACCTGCATGCGCGGCAGCACCAGGCCGCAGAAGCGGCGCACCGATCGATCGTGGTTGCCCGGGACGTAGATCAGCTCGGTGCCGGCGCGGGCCAGCGCGTGCAGCGCCTCGACCACCCGGTACTGCGCCGCGCCCCAGGCCGCGCGCCGCTGCGCCATCCACCACAGATCGACGATGTCGCCGACCAAGTACAAGCGATCACAGCGCAGATTCTGCAAAAAATCAGCAAATTCCGCGGCGTGGCAATGCTTGGACCCCAAATGCACATCAGAAACGAATACTGCTCGACGACGTACCGGTAACTGAGTGATCGAGGCAGGACTCATGACACGTTCTCGTTGGCGGCGGGGTCAGGTGTCTACGGCGGCGTCCGATTGCGCGTTGGCTTCGGCGCGCTGCGAGGCGGCGCTGAGGTAGCGCTCGCGCTTCTTCGGGCGCAGCAACTGCAGGTCCACTTCGATCAGGCCATCGACCGCGTCGCTGAACGCCGGATCGACGCCGAAGGCGAGGAAGCGCGCACCGCCGGGTTCGCACAGGTCGGTGTACTGCTTGTAGAGCATCGGCACGCTGGTGCCGAGCGCATCGAGATTGTTCTTGAGCACGCGGAACGCGGTGGCGGCGTCGAGCTCGTCGAACTTCGGCGGCGCGGCGCGATACACGAACGGCTGCTTGGAGAACGCTTCCGAACCCAGGTTGCCGTAGTAGCGCGCGTAGTAGGCGACGATCTGCTCGCGCGCGTCCGGCGGCAGCGCGGCGCTGATCGACACCGGCCCGAACAGGTAGCGCACGCCCTGGTTGCGCAGCAGATAGGCGCCGATGCCCTGCCACAGATAATCGATGCTGCGGCTGTTCCAGTATTCCGGCGCGACGAAGCTGCGGCCCAGTTCCATGCCCTGGGCCAGGCGCGGCACCGCGTCGTCGGCGTAGCGGAACAAGGATGCGGTGTAGAGCCCGGCCAGGCCGCGCTCGGCCAGCACGCGGTCGCCGCGGGCGATGCGGTAGGCGCCGGCGACCTTCTGCTCGGCCTCGTCCCACAGCACGATGTGCTCGTACCAGCTGTCGTAGATGTCCACGTCCAGGCGCTGGCCGGTGCCCTCGCCGACCGCGCGGAAGGTCAGCTCGCGCAGGCGGCCGATCTCGCGCAGCAGCGGCGCGCCCGGGCGCAGGGTGCCGACCCGGATCTGCTTGCCGTCGGTGGTCTGGCCCAGCGATTCCATGGCCTCCACGCCGGCGCGGACCTGGACCGGATCGACCGGATCGATCAGCGGCTCGGGCCCGACCGGCGCGGCGCGTTCGCGCGGCGTGCCGATCGCATGCAGCTCCGAACGCACCTCGCGCAGCAACTGGTTGGGGTTGCCGTCGGCCGGCAGATGCAGCGGACGGCCGATGCGCAGGGCGATGCGGCGGGCGCGGCGGGCGAACATCTCGCGCGCCAGCAAGGCCGTGCCGACCGGCTTGAACAGGGCCGAGGCGCCATAGAACAGCGCCGAATTACGCGCCTCGATCCGCACCGGCAGGACCGGCGCGTCGGTGCGGCGGGCGAAGCGCAGGAAGCCGCGCTGCCAGCGCCCGTCGGTGACCCCGCGCAGGCCCAGGCGGGCGACTTCGCCGGCCGGGAACACGATCACGCATTGTTCTTCGTTGAGCGCCGCCTCGATGGCATGCAGGCTCTCGGCGCTGGGCCGGCCGCCGAGGATGCGCACCGGCAGCAGCAGGCCCTGCAGCCCGTCCAGCGCCAGCAGCAGGTCGTTGGCGACGATCTTGACGTCGCGGCGCACCTGCCCGACCGCGTCGAGCAGGGCCAGCGCATCGACCGCGCCGGAGGGATGGTTGGCCACGATCAGCAGCCGGCCGCTGCGCGGGATGCGCTGCAGTTCGGCCGGTTCCACCAGGTAACGCGCCTGGACGAAGTCCAGCGACGCGGTAACGAAGGCGAAATCCTTGAGGTGGGTGGTCTCGGCCAGGAATTGGTCGATGTGGTCGAATTTCGACCAACGCCCGATGGTCCGGATCAAGGGTCGGGTAAGCACGGCCCGGCGACCACGGAACCATTGGGGGAAGCGTTCTTCCAGTCGGCGTTCGAAGTGCAGCATCGGTGTCGTCGCATCAAGGGCGGCGGTATGCCGCGCAGCCTGAGCGGGCGCGGCGACAGCCACATGGCGGTTTCGGGTCAGTCCCATGACAGCCCTGACCCGGCCTGAACAAAGCCGCCTGGAAGGACAAAAAACGCCGATCGACGCGCCTTCCTGGCATGCCCGGACAGCTTCCCATGCGCCACCGCATCCAGCCTCCCCCCAAAGGCCGAATCCGGTCAGGCGTTCAGGGACCGCTTAACGCCCGGACAACCCAAAGGCACGGCACAATGCGCGCTCCCGGCCGAGCCTGTATCATTGGCGGCCATCTTTTTATCCGAATCGAAGGATATTCGACCGATGTCCAGCTACCTGTTCACTTCCGAGTCCGTATCCGAAGGCCATCCGGACAAGATCGCCGACCAGATTTCCGACGCCGTCCTCGACGCCATCCTGGCCCAGGACAAGCGCGCGCGCGTGGCCTGCGAAACCTTGGTCAAGACCGGCGCGGCCATCGTCGCCGGCGAAGTGACCACCAGCGCCTGGGTCGATATCGAAGGCCTGGCCCGCAAGGTCATCAACGAGATCGGCTACAACAATTCCAACGTCGGCTTCGACGGCCACACCTGCGCGATCATCAACATGCTCGGCAAGCAGTCGCCGGACATCGCCGCCGGCGTCGATCGCAAGAAGCCGGAAGAACAAGGCGCGGGCGACCAGGGCCTGATGTTCGGCTACGCCTGCAACGAAGCTCCGGAATACATGCCGGCGCCGATCTACTACTCGCACCGCCTGGTCGAGCAGCAGGCCAAGATCCGCAAGCAGAAGAACTCCAAGCTGCCGTGGCTGCGTCCGGACGCGAAGTCGCAGGTCACCCTGCGCTACGACGCCGAGCACAAGGTCGCCGGCCTCGACGCGGTGGTCCTGTCCACCCAGCACGATCCGGGCATCAAGCAGAAGGATCTGGTCGAGGGCGTGTACGAGCACATCCTCAAGCCGGTGCTGCCCAAGGCGTGGCTGGACAAGCTGCCCAAGAGCAAGGTGCACATCAACCCGACCGGCATCTTCGTGATCGGCGGCCCGGTCGGCGACTGCGGCCTGACCGGCCGCAAGATCATCGTCGACAGCTACGGCGGCATGGCCCGTCACGGCGGCGGCGCGTTCTCGGGCAAGGACCCGTCCAAGGTCGATCGCTCGGCCGCTTACGCCGCGCGCTACGTGGCCAAGAACATCGTCGCCGCGGGCCTGGCCGACAAGTGCGAAGTGCAGGTCTCCTACGCCATCGGCGTGGCCGAGCCTACCTCGATCTCGGTCACCACCTTCGGCACCGGCAAGATCAGCGACGACAAGATCGAGAAACTGATCCGCAAGCACTTCGACCTGCGTCCGTACGGCATCGTGAAGATGCTCGACCTGATCCACCCGGTGTACCAGCTGACCGCCGCCTACGGCCACTTCGGCCGCAAGCCGAAGGAAGTCAGCTACGTCGACGCCGCCGGCAAGAAGCACACCGCGACCGCGTTCTCGTGGGAAAAGACCGACAAGGCCGACGATCTGCGCAAGGATGCCGGGCTGAAGAAGTAAGCCGCCCGGCCCTGCCCGATCGACGAAAACGGAGCGCTTCGGCGCTCCGTTTTTTTTTCGTCGCGCGGGATGCGATGTCGCGCCTGCCCGACAGCGTGGGCTGCGCCTACATCGTCTTGCTCGAGGTCGCCACTTCCACCGTCGGCGTAAGCGTCGGCGTCGGCGCGACCTGCTGCACCCGTTCGTTATGCAGCCGGGACGCTTCGCCGCTCAGCGCGGCCATCGATTTTTCCATGGTGGCATTCAGATCGACGCTGACCTGACGCATCAGCTCGGGCCTCTCGGCGCTGCCGTTGACGGCAAAAGCCCGGGTGTAGTTGCCTTCGCCCGAAAACGCCAGGCTATCCACCGAGCCGATCCCGTTGCGCACGCATTCCACTGTCAGCGCCGCGGCCAGATTGCGGCCGTGCTCGGAAAACTTCAGGTCTTCCGCGCTTTCTTCGTTGACCCGCTCGGGCGGAATCTTGCTGAGTATCTGCTCGTACAACGCATGCTGCGGATGCGCGATCCGCTCGGCGGTGGGCGCGGCGTCCAGATGGGTGCCGCGGTACGCGAGGTCCACCGGCAGCGGTTTTTTTTCGCCGGCGGGTATGGGACTGATCAAACGACCGTCGAGCGACAACTCCACGCCCGGCGTCATCGAGTTCTGATAGCCGTAGCTATAGTCGTCGCCGTTCGCGTACTTCTTCAAGCCGCAGCCGGCCGCGGCGATGGAGCAACCGGCGTCCTGGCGAACCTCCACATTCATGCCCTTGCTCTCAAGCCAGGTCTTGAGCTTGCCGGGCAAGAACGCTTCCTTACCGGTCGCATCGCCGCCCTGCTTGCAGACCAGCACCGCCGACTGTCCGCTCAAGGTGCCCAGGCCCGAGGCCTCCAGCGCGCTGTCGAGCTTGGGCTTGTACTTCGCCCATTGCGCCTCGCTGTCGCAGTCCGAAGACACGTGCGACAGCGCGACCTTGCCGTTGCCCGCCAGCGCCACCGCCACGCAACCGTTCAAACCATCGGTCATCAGGCTGACCCGACCCGCATCGCCCGCCAACCATTCGTCTATGCCGACCTTGACCTTGTTGGTCATCCTGCCCTCGCGTATTCAAGTGGAGTTCGCAACGCGATCGCGCCGGTAATCCGGCGAGGATTCGCGAGCCTCAACACCAACACGGAAAAAGGCCGCATCGGCGGCCTTTTTCCTTCACCGCGCGAGCGGCGGTGAGCTTGGGTGAGCGAACCGTGTCGCTCAGGACGTCTTCACGTCCATATCGATGCGCTCGTAATTGCGCTGCGCGATGTTGCCGTCGGCGCCGTCGGAAATCTCGAACAGGCCCTTGGCGAAGCCGTAGTCGTTCTGGTTGAGGTTGCGCGCCATCGACACCGAGAACTGATAGTTGCTGATCGAGTTGCCGTCGTAGTCGTGCGCCATCAGCGATGGCTGGCTCATGCCGCCGAGCGTGTCGCCGGCCTTGTCGGCCTGGCGGTTCAGGGCGGACATCTGCGCTTCGGTGAAAGTCAGCTTGACGGTCTGATTGGCATGGATGGCGCCGTCCTGACTGGCGCCGCCGCTGGCGGCCCAGTTGAGCATCTTGGCCACGTTGGCGCCGTTGGCGCCGCCGGTGTTGACGGTGAACTGGTAGGTGCGCTCGGACAGGATCTCGGTGCCCTGCGCATCGAAACGCTGGGTGAGGTTGAGCGGGACGTTGTCGCCGTATTTGACCTGACTGGTCAGCGCCACCGAGCCGTCCGGGTAAGTGGTCTGGGTGAAGGTGCCGGTGTTGGGCGAATTCAGCGCGATGTCCGCCTTCAACTCGGCGCTGCCGAACGGCTTGATCTTGGCCTGCAGGCGGCCCTGCGAGGAGAAGTCGAAGCGTTCGATCGAGGCCACCTCGCTCACGCCCGGCGTCTGGTGCGCGACTTCGCCGGTGGCGTTGAAATGCGCGTAGGCGGCCTGGCCGTCGGGATTGGCCAGATCGAACGTCGCGGTGCGCACGTTCGACTCGCCCAGGTTGTCCTGGCGGCCGAGCATCACCGAACCCTTGTCGAAGCGAAATCCCGCGCCGTTGAAGGCCTCGAAGGCTTTGTTCGGCCCGCTCATCACCTGCACGTGGGTGTCGTCGACCTTGGTCACCGAGTAACTCACGCCCTCGCCGTCCTTGATCTTGGTCTCGAAGCCGATATGGCGGAACGAGCCGGCCAGTTCGGTCTGCTGATAATCCTGCCCGTCCATGATCACCGTCGCGCCCTTCGGGATCGTGGTCGGATCGAACGGGTTGATCGTCGCCGCCGTGGCCGGGTTCTGGTTTTCGCCGGGCAGGATCACCTTGTAGCGGGCGCGGAAGCCTTCGCCGCTGCTGGCTTCGCCTTCGATCGCGTTCTTGCCGCCGACGCCGCCCTTGGCGCTGAGCAGAGTGACCTCGGCGCCGGTGACCTGGATCTCGGTGTTGCCGTTCTTGTTCGCGATCGACATGGCGAGTTCGCCCTCGGCCTTCACCTTGAACTGGACCTTGTTGCCGTCCTGCCCGGCGGGCGTGTGATCGAGCTTGCCGGTGAGCTTGACGCTGCCCGCGCCCGGATTCCAGGTGATGCTGCCGTTGGCGTTGCCGGCGCTGTATTCGCTGGTCGGCGCGCCGTGGGTCGCCTTGTACGGGCTCGACATCGGATCTTGCGTGACGCTCTGCGGCGCGGCCGGAATAGTGAGGTCGTCGCCGTGGAAGATCGGATCGGCCTGGCCGGTCATCCGGGCTTCGTCGCGCCGCGCCTTGTCGCTGAACAACTGCGGATTGGCCTCGCGCAGCGCCTGCGGGGTGATGCCGAACTTGTCCGCGATCTCGGCGACGGTTTCGTTGTAACCGACTTTGTACGTGCTCGGCTGCGTCTGCGGCTGATAAACCGGACCGCCGCCGCCATCGATTGCGGGCATGTTCATGGGGAAAGCCTCGGGGGGATGAGTTGCGCGCAGTGTAGGAAGCGCGGCCCATCGTCAAACCTGGGAGAGGCCCTAGGTCGTGGCTGTCATAATTCGGATCTCATGCGCGGCGTCACAGTTGCGAAGGTTCGATTCGCTTTGCGAAGGCTGTATCGCTGTAAAAAAAACGTCACGAAAGCTGCTTTTTTTTGCGGCTCGGGCGATAAGCCGTCATCGCCGCTCGATGACGGCTTTGCTCCACCGCGATGTCGGCGCCGCGAGCCCGTAGCCTCCGCCGTTACGAGTCGATTGCATGGCCACGACGCACATGAACCGTCGCCGCGCCGCCTCACCCTGGCTTCATCCCCAGCCCACAAGCGCCACCCAACCTGCGAGGCATCGCGATACCGATGTCGTCGCATTGAGCCCCGACATCGCCGCGATCCGACGTCCCCACTCGCAGGAACCCGCAATGACTCGTTTATTTTCGCTGTCCACGCTGTCGCTCGCGCTGCTCGCCTTGGGCGGCGGCTGTTTGCTCGCGTTCGCTTCGATCGGTTCGACCATCGACGAACAAGGCTTCCTGCACGAGCCCTTCGGCCTGCTGCCGATCGGTTGGCTGCTGATCTTCGCCGGCGCGCTGCTCGCGATCGTCGCCGGCCTGCGCAAGTTGCTGCGCGCGCCGGCGCGACGGACGCGCTGAGGCAGCGCGCCGGCGCGAAAAGTCGCGCAGGCGATCGGCTGACGCGGCCGCGGAGCGCGAATGCACTCCGCGGCCGATGCGCTTATTTCGCCGCCGACGATGCGCTCTTGGTCGAGGCCGGCGCTTCCGGCTTGGCATTTTTCACATACAGATCCAGCCAACGGTTGGTCTCGGCCAGCAGTTGCATGATCGATTCGCGCGCGCGGTAGGCGTGGGCTTCGTTGGGCAACATCACCAGCCGCGCCTTGCCGCCCAGGCCCTTGATCGCGGCGAACAGGCGCTCGCTCTGGATCGGGAAGGTGCCGGAGTTGTTGTCCTGCTCGCCGTGGATCAACAGCAGCGGGTCTTTGATCTGGTTGGCGAAGTTGAACGGCGACATCGCCTCGTAGGTGGTCTGCGCCTGCCAGTAGTTGCGTTCCTCGGACTGGAAGCCGAACGGCGTCAGCGTGCGGTTGTAGGCGCCGCTGCGGGCGATGCCGGCCTTGAACAGGCGCGTGTGCGCGAGCAGGTTGGCGGTCATGAACGCGCCGTAGGAATGGCCGCCGATGGCGATGCGGTTACGGTCGGCGACGCCGCGCCGCACCACTTCGTCGATCGCCGCCTGGGCGTCGGCGGTGAGCTGCTGGATGTAGGTGTCGTTGGGCTCGCGATCGCCTTCGCCGACGATCGGCATCGACGGGTTGTCGAGCACGGCATAGCCCATCGCCAGATACGGCAACGGGCCCCAGTAACTCACCGCGTTGAAGCGATAAGGCGAACCGGTGACCTGGCTGGCCGCGTCGGCGGATTTGAATTCGGCCGGATACGCGTACATCAGCATCGGCAGCGGGCCGTTGCGCTTGGCGTCGTAGTTGGGCGGCAGATACAGGTTGGCGGTCAGTTCGACGCCGTCGCTGCGCTTGTAGCGGATCTGCTCTTTCTTGATATCGCGCAGCTGCGGGGTGGGATGCGGAAACTGAGTCAGCGCGCGCGGCTTGGCGTCGGCCTGGCTCAGATCGCGCAGGTTGAGGTTGCCCGGTTCGGTCGGCGACTCGCGCATCGTCAGCAGGCGCGTGCCGGCGTCGTCGATCAGCATCAGCGGTTTTTCGTAGTACGGCGCCTGCGAGTGGAACAGGCGGGTTTTCTGCTTGCCGGCCAGATTCAGGCGATCGACGAACGGACGATCGCCCTCGCTCGATGCGCCGTCGCCAGCGTAGTACAGGCTGGCGCCGTCGGCCGATCGCAGCAGGCGCTCGAAGCCGTTCGCATCGCGCTGCATCAGCGGGTCGCCGGGCGCGTTGTAGCGGTCTTCGCTGGAGCCTTCGAACACCAGCTCGGGCTCGCGGTCGCCGTGATCCGGGGCGATCCGCCACTGCCGGATCTTGCGCGTCTTCCACCAGAATTCGTCGATCAGCGCCAGGTCGCCGTCGCTCCAGCGCGCGCGTTCGAAGCGCGAGCCCAGGCGCGCGATGGTCTGCGGCGGATTTTCGAACGGCGCGGCCTGCATCAACACCGCGTCGCGGACTTCGGCCGCGCGCGCGGGATCGCCGCCGTCCTGGGCTTCGGCCCAGACCAGGGTCGCCGGCGCGTCGCTGCGCCAGTCGATATCGCGCACGCCGACCGGCACCGCGTCGTTGCCGGTGGGCAGGCCGTCGATCAAGGGCACGCGCGCGACTTCGTGTTCGAACTTGCCGTCGGGAGTCAGCACTTCGATACGGTGGGCGAACATCGATGCCGGCACTTGGTACGAGAACGGTCGCTCCAGTTTTATCGCCAGCACGTGGCGGCCGTCCGGCGACGGCGCGGCTTCGGTGTACAGCGCGGGCAATCCGGCCTTGGCGATCTGGCCGGTCAGATCGACCGTGGCCAGTTGCGAACGCAGGTAGTACTCGAACACGCGCGCGTCGTTTTCGTTGCGCAGCAGATCCTGGTAGGTGCGGATCTGGCGCACGGTCTGGCTGGCCTGGGTTTCCTGCGCGGCCGGGCCGCTCGGAGCGGCATCGCCGGCGGGCGGCTCGCCCAGCGCTTGCGGCTGCAACTGGATCAGCAGGCGGCGGCTGTCGGGCATCCACGCATAGCCGTTGCCGCCGACGGTGTTGAGCCCGGACGCCAGCTTGCGGGCGTGGCGGGTTTCGCGTTCGACCAGCCACAGCTCGTTGGCGCCGCTGGCGGCATCGACGCGGTTGAAAGCGATCCAGCGTTGGTCGGGCGACCACTGCAGGGTCGCCAGCGACAGCGGCGACGGCAGGCCTTCGATCTCCAGGCGCTTGCCGCTTTCGACATCGAGCAGGCTCAATCCGGCGCCGAAGCTGAAGCGGCTTTGCGCGTGCACGCGCGGGTGGATGCGCAGACCGGCGAGCTTGAGCTCGGGCTGCGCGACCACGGCGATGCCCGGCAGCGACGGCGTTTGCACCATCGCCACGGTGTCGCGGCGCGGGCTGAGGAACATCGTCGGCGGACGCGGCGCATCGACGATGGCCTGCAGCGGCTTGGGCGGCAGTTGGTAGCCGTCGGCCATCGCCTGCGGTGCGGGCGCGGCGGCGGGCTTGGCGGTGCGCGCGGACGCATCCGGCGTCAGCAGCGCCAGCGCCAGGGCCGGCGCCAGCAGGCTCAGCAGCAGGCCGCGGCGGCGCGGAGCGGGCGGAAGCAGGCCGTCGCGGCCGGAACGTCGCGCGTTGGATTTCATATCGTTGCGATCCTCAAGGAATGAACGTCGGCTGCGCCCCGCGCGACGGCCGGCGCGACCGCCGGGCGTGCGCAGCGCCCGCCCGAGCTTAGCCCGCGGCCGCGACCGCCGGCGTATGCCATTGGGGCCGCCCGCAGGTCCGGCGGCGGCGGATGCGCCGATGCCGGCAGACCATGCAAAGCCGTTGCCGGCGCGGGCTTTGGCGTGGGCGATGGACGGCCCGGCGCGGGGTTCCGGGGCGGATTCAGCGTGCCCGCGCGGCCGGTGTCGTGCGGCCGCCATGGGCGCCGCGATATACTGTCCGCTCAACCCGCCGAGGGGCGCTGCGACCGTGAACGCCACGGCCAGGCTCGGCGAGGTGTAGGCCCCAACGGCGCCCGGTTTGAGTCCATCGGCGTTCCCTGCCGAGGCTCGCCGGACCCGGCATCCCGCCGGCTCCCCAAAGAACTGGAGCTCCTCCCAATGAACGCACTACCCAAGACCTTCTCGACCGAAGGCGATTACAAGGTCGCCGACATTTCCCTGGCCGATTGGGGCCGCAAGGAAATCGACATCGCCGAGCACGAAATGCCGGGCCTGATGTCGATCCGCAAGAAGTACGCCGTCGCCCAGTCGCTCAAGGGCGTGCGCGTGACCGGCTCGCTGCACATGACCATCCAGACCGCGGTCCTGATCGAGACCCTGCGCGACCTCGGCGCCGACGTGCGCTGGGCCTCGTGCAACATCTTCTCGACCCAGGACCACGCCGCCGCGGCGATCGCCGCCAGCGGCACCCCGGTGTTCGCCTGGAAGGGCGAGTCGCTGGAGGAATACTGGGACTGCACCCTCGCCGCGCTGACCTTCCCGGGCAGCGGCAACGACAAGCACCTCGGCCCGCAGCTGGTCGTGGACGACGGCGGCGACGTCACCTTGCTGATCCACAAGGGCTATGAGCTCGAAAACGGCGACGGCTGGGTCAACACCCCGTCGGGCAATCACGAAGAACAGGTGATCAAGAACCTGCTCAAGCGCGTGCATGCCGAGCGTCCGGGCTTCTGGCACACCGTCGTGCGCGACTGGAAGGGCGTGTCGGAAGAAACCACCACCGGCGTGCACCGTCTGTATCAGCTGGCCGAAGCCGGCGGCCTGTTGGTCCCGGCGATCAACGTCAACGACTCGGTCACCAAGTCGAAGTTCGACAACCTGTACGGCTGCCGCGAATCGCTGGCCGACGGCCTCAAGCGCGCGATGGACGTGATGCTGGCCGGCAAGGTCGCGGTGGTGTGCGGTTACGGCGACGTCGGCAAGGGCTCGGCCCACTCGCTGCGCGCTTACGGCGCCCGCGTCGTGGTCACCGAGATCGACCCGATCAACGCCCTGCAGGCGGCGATGGAAGGCTTCGAAGTCAACACGGTCGAGAGCACCCTCGGCCGCGGCGACATCTACGTCACCACCACCGGCAACAAGGACGTGCTGACCCTGGCCCACATGCAGGGCATGAAGGACCAGGCCATCGTCTGCAACATCGGCCACTTCGACAACGAGATCCAGGTCGATGCGCTGGTGGCGTCCGGCGCCAAGCACCTCAACATCAAGCCGCAGGTCGACAAGTACACCTTCGCCAACGGCAACTCGATCTTCCTGCTGGCCGAAGGCCGCCTGGTGAACCTGGGCTGCGCCACCGGCCACCCGAGCTTCGTGATGTCGAACTCGTTCTCCAATCAGACGCTCGCGCAGATCGACCTGTGGGCGAACAAGGACAGCTACGAGGCCAAGGTCTACATCCTGCCGAAGAAGCTCGACGAAGAAGTCGCGCGCCTGCACCTGGAAAAGATCGGCGTGAAGCTGACCACCCTGACCGACGACCAGGCCAAGTACCTGGGCGTGTCGGTGGACGGTCCGTACAAGCCGGATCATTACCGCTACTGATCGGCTCCGCCGTCGGGCGGGTTAGTGCGATGACAGACGGGCGCCTTCGGGCGCCCGTTTTTTTGGGGCGACATGGCAAAGCAAATCCCCCGGCGCAGTCGGATTCGTCCGAGACGCAGCACGCAGGCGCCAGCCCCCTTTTTCAAAGGGGGCGACTTCTCACAGAGGCGACGGTTCGCGCCCCCAATCGCCGTTGCCGTTGCTGTTCCCCCCTTTGAAAAAGGGGGGCAGGGGGGATTTGCTTCACCCGCCCGTTGTCCATCCACCGCGCCCTATGCACTGCGCCGCAACGACCAAAACGGAATATCCCGCCGCAACCGATACCCATTGCGCTCATACAACTCGATCGCCCGTGGGTTCTCGTGGCTCACATGCAAAAACGGAATCCGTCGGCGTGCGTGGTTGTCGTTCGACAAAAAGATCAGCAACCGGCGCGCGTACCCGCGGCCGAGGAAATCCGGGTGGGTGCAGATGGCGCTGAGTTCGGTGCAGTCGTGCGTGCCCATGCGCTCGCCGGCCATCGCGGCGAGGCGATCGCCTTGGTAGATGCCGAAGTAACGGCCCAGGTCCATGGTGCGCGAGCGGAAGTAGTGCGGGTAGACCAGCGCGGTCAGGGCCAGTACGTCGTCGCGCTGGCCGGGGCCGAGTTCGACGATGTTCGTGGCGTCGGCCGCGGCGATGGGGTCGGGGCAGATCATCTGCGCCAGGTCGGTCATGTGGCGCAGTTCCCAGCCGGGTCCGACGCTCGGCGCGCGGCCCAGTAGCAGCGCGGTGTCGCCGGGCGGGACCAGGGCGGCGAGCGATGCGTCCATCGCTTCTCCGTGGCGGGCGACGCCGAGAAACGGCGCGATCGATGCGGGGTAGCGCGCGGCGTCGCCTTGGCCGAGGGCCAGGTCGCGATGACGGGTGCTCAGCGATTGCCAGATGGGGTTATCGAGGACGTGGTCGGGCATGGCGCGCGGTTCGAACCGGAGATGCGGAATCTATAGCGCAGTGGCGCGGCGAACGCAGCCGGCACGGCCGAATGGGCAGGCATGTCCGCCCAGGCGGCGGTTCGATCTCATCAGGCCGCTTCGGGCCCGCAAGGCCGCGCTTGCATGCCCCTGTACTCGCCACGCGATGCCACGGAGTGACCCCGCCGCCCCTTCCCAGCTCAGCCCCGCCCCGTTTCCGCGGCAACCAACCCCGCCAAAACAAATTTGATTCATCGCGATAAAGAGATATTATCCCCATACTTCTCGCCCACGCCGCCGCGGCCCCGCCCATGCTGCCCATCAGCTTCGAGTTCTACCCGCCCAAGACCGACGATCAGCGCAGCCAGCTCGACAAGACCGCGGCCAAGCTCAAGCCGTACACGCCGCACTATGTCTCGTGCACGTTCGGCGCCGGCGGTTCGACCCTGAGCTATACGCCCGAAACCATCCGCCGGCTGCGCCAGAAGCACAAGCTCGACGCCGCGCCGCATCTGTCCTGCGTCGGCGGCACTCGCGTGGAGATCCGCGAACTGCTGGCGCTGTATCGCGACATCGGCTGCAAGCGCCTGGTCACGCTGCGCGGCGACCTGCCCTCGGGCATGGCCAGCGCCGGCGATCTGCGCTACGCCAACGAACTGGTCGAATTCATTCGCGCCGAAACCGGCGACCATTTCCACATCGAAGTCGCCGCGTATCCGGAAACCCATCCGCAAGCGCGCGACGCGCATTCGGATCTGGAGAACTTCAAGCGCAAGGTCCGCGCCGGCGCCAACGGCGCGATCACGCAGTACTTCTACAACCCCGATGCCTACTTCCGTTTCGTCGACGACGTGCGCGCGTCCGGCATCGATATTCCGATCGTGCCGGGCATCATGCCGATCGCCAACTTCAGCCAGTTGCGGCGTTTCTCCGACATGTGCGGCGCGGAGATTCCGCGCTGGATCGCCCAGCGCATGCAGGCCTACGGCGACGACGCCGACAGCATCCGCGAATTCGGCGCCGACGTAGTCGCGCAACTGTGCAGCCGTTTGATCGAAGGCGGCGCGCCGGGCCTGCATTTCTACACGCTCAATCTGGCCAAGCCGACCTTGACGGTGTTGTCGCGCATCGCCTGAGGCGGCCCGCGGCGGCCGCGAAACAGCCGTTCATGTACATTTAAACGGATGCGGTTCGTCACAAAAAATAATATCCAGGTCTAATACCTGCGACGAACTGCTAAGGCAGTTCTCACCTTGATCTTGTCCTAGGACAAGTTCGGTCTTGAGCGCCGAGACGGCGCGGTAGCTCACTGCTTGCAGGATGCATCGCCGCGACGAGCGATGCCCTCGCGACCGCCGTCGCGGACCCAGGCCACGGGTTCGCGGCGCGCAGCGGTCCTCTATGGAGAGTGAGCATCATGATGTCCGCACGCAATAAACTGCTGCCGTTGAATCTCGCCATCGCTCTGTCGCTGGGCTTCGCCGGCGCCGCTTCGGCCGCCTCGCCCGCACCGCTGTTCTCCTCGCCCGCCAACGCCGTGCTGCGCAGCGCCAACACCGATACCGCCTACAAGGCGGTCAAGGCCGAGCGCGCCGCGGTCAAGGTCGATCTGGTCCGCGCCGACACCGCGCAGATCAGCGTGAACCAGGAAGAACTGCTGCTCAACCTCGCTCCCGGCGTCAATCTCAAAGCGCATAAGCTGCAGGCGCAAAGCAAGCCCGACGGCATCGTGATCTGGCAAGGCCTGGTCGGCGATCCCAAGGCCCAGCTCAAGCGCATCAATCAGTTCACCGGCGCGGAGTTGATCGACAATCCGGAAGAGTCCGCCATCATCGTGCGCCAGGGCGACCAGATGTCCGGCACCGTGCGCAGCGGCGGCAAGCTGTATCGCATCGATCCGCTCAAGAACGGCGGCCACACCGTCAGCCTGATTAACGAAGCGCTGATGCCGCCGGATCACCCGGCCGCGGCTTACACCGCCAAGCCGATCGTGCCGTTCCTCAACGATCCCAAGTTCGACGAAGCCGCGGCCGGCGAAAAGGCGATCTCGACCGTGCGGGTGATGGTGGTCTACACCCAGGCCGCCGCCAACGCGGTCGGCAACACCTTGACCAAGGCCAACCTGGCGATCACCGAGAGCAACCAGAGCTTCGCCAACAGCGCGGTCAACGTGCGCTTCGTACTGGCCGGGCAATACACCAACAGCTACGTCACCGCCGGTTTCGACACCGACCTGAGCCGCTTCCGCGGCACCAGCGACGGCTACCTCGACAGCTATCACGCCACCCGCAACAGCATCACCGCCGACGTCAGCGTCCTGGTCATCACCGATCCGGCGTACTGCGGCCTGGGCTATCTGAACTCGAACGCGGCCAGCGCCTTCAGCGTGGTCGGCGCCAGCTGCATGACCGGTTACTACAGCTTCGCGCATGAGATCGGGCATAACTTCGGCGCGCACCACGATCCCAGCAACGGCACCAACACGGTTTATCCCTACGGCCACGGCTATTGGGGCCCGAGCAACGCCTGGCGCACGATCATGGCCTACAACTGCCCGGTCAATTGTCCGCGTCTGAACTATTGGTCGAATCCGAACATCACCTACAACGGCGCGCCGATGGGCACCGCGGCCAAGAGCAACAACGCCCGGGTGTTGAACGAACGCGCGACCACGGTGGCGGCGTTCCGCTGATGATGGTTGCGATCGCGCGGGGCGTGGGGTTGTAGCTGCGTCCGCTCGATGTTCTGTGTGAAGCTCGCCGCCGCGGTGTTTGCGGCGGCGAGTTTGTTTTGGGGGTTCGTAATATCTGATAGGAAAGCATCGGGGCTGAAGCTCCCTCCCACAAAAGCCTTCCCGCTCGCGAAGTTTCTTGTGGGAGGGAGGCTTTTGTGGGAGGGAGCTTCAGCCCCGATGCTTTTCATTCAAATCACCAGAAACTTTCGCTTCAAGCCTTACCTCGAAGCCATCGAGCGCCTTCCCGCACCTCCCCACCCCATCCGCAAATCCACGCCTGCGCACTGTCCACGACCGCTCCCCGGCGCTAGTCTTCGCCGATGCCTTCGTTCGCCCGACTCTGCCTGTCCCTGCTGCCTCCGCTCGCCTTGACCGCGGCCGCGCTGCATCCCGGCGCCGCCCAGGCGCAGATCCGCCGCTGCACGGACACGCGCGGCAATTCGGTCTACACCGATCGCGATTGCGCCACGGTCGGCGGCGTCGATCGCCTGCCGCGCGGCGCCGCGCAAGCGCAACCACCGGCCTACACCGGCGGCTGCGCGCGCAATCTGCGCGATCTGGTCGGCCAGATCACTACCGCCATCGACGCGCACGACGGCAACAAGCTCGCCTCGGTGTATCACTGGGCCGGCATGTCCGACGCGAAAGCCTATTCGGTGATCGAGCGCCTGGATGCGATCGCGCAACGGCCGCTGCTCGACATCGCGCCGGTGATGCCGGCCGTGCCCGTGGCCGCGCCCGCGGCCGGCGAATGGACCACCCTGCCGCCGGCGGCGCCCAATGCCGCGCTCGCGCCGTTGCCGCCGGTCCCCTCCGCGCCGCCGCCGGCCACCGGCCTGGGCCGTCCGGCCGGGATGGACGCCGAGGCCGCACCGCCCGCCGCCACCGCCGACCAGAGCGAAGCCGCGGCGCCGGTCGCGCAACGTCGCGCACCGGTAGCGCTGCGTCTGGAGCAAACCCTGGGCAACGGCGTCACGCCGTCGCGCACGGTGTTCGGACTGACCCGCCATTTCGGCTGCTGGTGGATCAAAGGCTGAACGGGCGCGCCGCCCTCGTGCGGCAAAGCACATACCTCGGCGTCGGTTGGGCCGGAGTACCGGCGCAGGGCACAATAGCGGTTTCCCCACCCGACCACGGAAGCCGACGATGCAATACCCCGAATGGATCTGGCATAACGGCGCGATCAAGCGCTGGGCCGAAGCGACCACCCACGTCATGTCGCACGCGCTGCATTACGGCTCTTCCGTATTCGAAGGCATTCGCACCTACGACACGCCGAACGGTCCGATCATCTTCCGCTTGAACGACCACAACACCCGTCTGTTCGCGTCGGCCAAGATCTACGACATGGGCATTCCGTATTCGCTGGCGCAGCTCAACGACGCCTGTCACGAAGTCATCAAGGCCAACGGCAATACCACCGATTATCTGCGTCCGGTCGCCTATCGCGGCCTGGGTGGCTTCGGCCTGTCGGCCGACACGCCGACCGACGTCGCGGTCGCGACCTGGAAGATGGGCCAGTACCTGGGCGCCAGCGTGCTCGAAGAAGGCATCGACGCCTGCGTGTCGAGCTGGCAGCGGTTCGCGCCCAACACCATTCCGGCCGGCGCCAAGGCCGGCGGCAATTACCTTTCGGGCCAGCTGGTCGCGCGCGAAGCGCGGCGCCTGGGCTTCGGCGAAGGCATCGCGCTGGCCTCCACCGGCCTGCTGTCGGAAGGCGCGGGCGAGAACCTGTTCCTGGTCTTCAACGGCGCGCTGCACACCACGCCGGTGAGTGCGGCGCTGCTCAACGGCCTGACCCGCAACACCATCATCACCCTGGCGCGCGACGTCGGCATCGAAGTGATCGAGCGCGATCTGCCGCGCGAATACCTGTACCTGTGCGATGAGCTGTTCATGTGCGGCACCGCCGCGGAGATCACCCCGATCCGTTCGGTCGATGGCCGCCAGGTCGGCACCGGCCGTCGCGGTCCGGTGACCGAGCGCATCCAGGAGCTGTTCTTCGGCCTGTTCAACGGCAAGACCGCGGACAAGTACGGCTGGCTGGAAGCGGTGAAGTAATCGCGTCAGCGCGCGATCGCGGCGATCGCATCGCCGCGGCCGATGCCGCAACCGCGCGCGCCCCCACGACCCGCAGGCCTGTCCTGCGGGTCGTTCGTTTTTGGCGCCTCGATGGACGCCGCCGAGCGAGCGCGGCGCCCATCGCAACCTCGCCGCATGCATTTGACAGCGCCGTCGCCGCGCGCGTATAGCTCGTTGAGCGCATTCGCCCGAGAGGCCGGCATGTCCGTCCGCCACGCAGTTCCCTGTCTCGCCGCAGTCGCCGCGCTCGCCGTCAGCGCTTGCGCGCATACCGGGGCCGACACGCGGCCGCGCGCACAACCGGCCCAGGAGCGCTCCACGATGACGACCACGCCCCCGGCGGACGCAAGCTCCGCCGCCGCGCCCCAGCTCAGCGCGCAACCGATGCTCGCGCGCCTGCTAGAGCTGATCCGCACCACCACGCGGGTGGAGGAGTTCACGCCCGAGCGCCTGACCCAGGCGATGGGCGTAGAGGTGCGGCGCGCACGCGATCAATCGCAGCGTTACGGCTACGGCGAGGCGCTCAACGCGCACTGGAACCAGAATTTCGAAGTCGATCTGCAACGCACGATCGGCGCGCGCTTCAATTTCAGCTTCGACCCTGCTGCGCCCGACGCTGATCCGCCGATCGCGGAATTGTGCGAACTCGATTACCCGGCCTTCACCGCCCGGCTGGAAGCCATGGGCTTCAAGCGCACGCCCTACCACGGCGAACACGGCCGCTTCATCAGCGACGGGTTCGACCGCCCCGGCATGCGCGTGGCGGTGTATCCGCAAGGCGATGCGTCCGCGTCCGGCCAAAGCACCGGCCGGCGGTGCGTGAAGCGGGTACAGGTGCTTTGAGCGAGCACCGTCGCCGTGACATGCGGCGGTGCGTGGCGAGGTAAGCCTACGTAGTCGTCGCGCGGTCGCCCGGCTCGGTAATCCGTTCGGCGACGCAAGCGGCGGCGTTGGTCGCGCCGAATCCCACCGTCGAAAACACGCAGGCGCCGACGCGCTGACAGCACGGCCGCGAGTGCTCCGCGGCCGCTACCAGGCTAGCCCGCGGCCGCGCGCGAGAACGTCAGCGTCGCCACCACACCGCGGGTCTCGCCCGGCTTCACTCGCACATCCCAGCCGTATAGTTCGCACAAGCGCCGCACGATCGACAGACCGATGCCGCCGCCCTGCGAGTGGCCGGCGTGGGTGCCGCGGTAGCCGCGCTCGAACAGCTTGGCCGCGTCCTCGGCGCTCAGGCCCGGGCCGGAGTCGATCACCTCCACCGAGTGATCGTGCAAGCGCACCACCACCTCGCCCTCGGTCGTGTACTTGACCGCGTTGCCGATCAGATTGCCCAGCGCCACCGCGACCGCGGCTTCCGGCGCGTCCACCACCAGGCCGCGCGCGCCTTCCACGCTCAGCGCCAGCGCCTTGCCGCCGAGTTGGGCGCGATGCGCTTCCAGCAGTTGTTCCGACAGCTTGGCGATGTCGGTCGCGCCGTGCCCGCGCTCGCTGCGCGAGAGCAGCAACAGCGCGCTGATCAGGTCGGTGCACTGTTGCTCGGCGCGCTCGATACGCAACAACCGGTTGCGAGTCTTGTCCTCCAGGTTCGGCCGCGACAGCAGCAGTTCGACCGCGCCCTTGATCACCGCCAGCGGCGTGCGCAGCTCGTGGCTGACGTCGGCGTTGAACTCGCGGTCGCGCTGGACCACGTTGGTCAGGCGCTCGGCGTAATCGTCCAGCGCCTCGGCGAGCTGGCCGACTTCGTCGTCGGGGAAATGCGCGGCCAAGGCCTCGGCCTGCGCGCTGCGGCCCGAGCGCTTGATCCGCAGCGCCAGCTCCGACACCGGGCTCATGACCCGCGACGCCGCCCACCAGCCGACCAGCAGCGAGAACAGGGTGAACACCAGCACCGACAGATACAGCGCGCGATTGAACTTGGCCTCGCTGCGCGCCGACTGGGTCATGTCGTAGGCGAGGAAGAACCAGGCGTTGGGCGTCTTGCGCACGGCCAGCATGTAGTAGTCGAACGGAATGCTGGTGTCGCCCTCGTTGGTGACGAAGACGATGCCATCCTTGAGTTCGTACCACTCCGGCCGCTTGATCCGCACCGACTCGAACTTGTCCGGCGTATAGACGAACGCGCGGACTTGATCGAGCCCGAACTGCGGATTGGCCGGGTCCAGCTCGAACTGCTGCGCGGCCTTCTCGATGTTGCGGTTCATGACGTCTTCGACCAACTGGCTTTCCACCCGCGTGCGGGTCCAGTTGGTGGCGAAGGCGAACATCGCGGTCAGGCCGAAGCCCAGCAGCACGAACGACAAGATGATGCGGCTGCGCAACCGCCGCCGGAAGCGCTTCTTCTTTTTCAGCCGCGTCGCGGCCGGGTCCCCTGATGCCACGCGATCAACCGTTGCCTTCGGGCGCTGCGATGCGATAGCCGATGCCGTGACGGGTCTGGATCAGCGGCGTATCGAAGGGCTTGTCCACCACCGCGCGCAGGCCGTGGATGTGCACGCGCAGGCTGTCGGAGTCGGGCAGTTCCTCGCCCCACACGCGGGTTTCCAGTTCCTGGCGCGTGACCACCGCCGGCGAGGCTTCCATCAGCGCCTGCAGGATCTTCAGCGCGGTCGGGTTGAGCTGCAGCAGCTTGCCCTGGCGGCGTACTTCCAGCGTGTCCAGGTTGTATTCCAGATCGGCGGCGTTGAGCACGCGCGTCTGCACGCCGCGGCCGCGACGCGACAACGCGTTGAGCCGCACTTCGACTTCCTGCAACGCGAACGGCTTGATCAGGTAGTCGTCGGCGCCGGAATCGAAACCGGCGAGCTTGTTGTCCAGGCTGTCGCGCGCGGTCAGCATCAGCACCGGCGTTTGCTTGCGCGCTTCGTTGCGCAGCTTGCGGCAGACTTCCAGGCCGTCCAGACCGGGCAGGTTCAGATCCAGCACGATGGCGTCGAAGTCGTGCACGACCGCCAGATGCAGGCCGGTGATGCCGTCGGCGGCGAAATCCACCGTGTGGCCCCGGTCCTCGAGAAAATCGCCGAGGTTGGCGGCGATGTCCTGGTTGTCTTCGATCACGAGTATGCGCATGTGGCTCGTCCCAGTAGGTTGGCGTTCGACCGCGATCGAGCGCCCGGGTTCCATTGGTGCCGTTGCGCGAATGCGCAGCGGCGGCAAGCAGAGGATTCTGCCAGAGCGTTTGTAAAATGAACGGGAAGTGGAAGCGTGAGACAGGGATCGGCCAAAGCGCGCCGCGGCGAATGGGCCGGAAGTCACGGCCCGCTCGCGCCGGTGGGGCGCGCCTCAGCCAGGTCCGGCGCCGGCGGCCTCGCCGGAGCCTGAAAAGCGGGCAAAACAAAGGCCCAGACGCGGGGCCACCGCGCCTGGGCCAAAAGGGTATTGCCCCGATTACCGTAACCTGCGTACGACCAGATCCCTATCCGTAACGTTCTGACGAGGAGCGTGACTTGGAAGATCGGCAGAGCTTCGGTACGGGTAACGCTACGCGGATTTCGATTAAACCGTCGTTAAAAATGATGTTAAATAAAAGTTAATAGCAACTTGAAATTGCGATCGGGCCGGCCCAGCCCTTCCGCGCCGGGAACCTGCCGTTCGGCGGGTCGCCGGCAGATGACCTGCCCGGCTTGCCATTTGCCGGAAATCGGGCAAGTCCGGCCCCGGGCCGGGGCCCCGTTCAGCGTCTCGCGGCCGTGCGACGCGCCGGTTTGGCCTTCAAACGGCCGGCCACGTACTGGATGATTTCCCCGGCCACGTCCACCCCGCTGGCCTCCTCGATGCCCTCCAGGCCGGGCGAGGCGTTCACTTCCAGGACCAGGGGGCCGCGGGCCGAGCGGATCAGGTCCACGCCGGCCACGCCCAGGCCCAGGACCTGGGCGGCGCGGATCGCGACCTCCTGCTCGGCGGCGCTGGCGCGCACGCCCTTGGCGGTGCCGCCGCGGTGCAGGTTGGAGCGGAAGTCGCCCTTGGGCGCCTGCCGCTTCATCGCCGCGACCACATTGCCGCCGACCACGAAGCAGCGCAGGTCCGCGCCCTTGGCCTCGGCGACGAACTCCTGCACGAGGAAATTCGCGTACAGCCCGCGCAGGGCTTCGATCACGCCCTTGGACGCGGACAGCTTCTCGGTGAGCATCACCCCGGCGCCCTGGGTGCCTTCGTTGAGCTTGATCACGTGCGGCGGCGGGCCGAGCATCGACAGCAGGTCGGCGGTGTCGTCGGGGTTGTCGCCGAACACCGTCGCCGGCAGGCCGATGCGTTCGGCCGCCAGCAGCTGATGGCTGCGCAGCTTGTCGCGCGCGCGCAGGATCGCGTCGGAGGTGTTCGGCGTGTAGGTCTCCATCAGCTCGAACTGACGCAGCACGGCCGAGCCGTAACGCGTCACCGAGGCGCCGATGCGCGGAATCACCGCGTGATAACCGGCGATCTCGCGGCCCTTGTAGTGCATCTGGAAACCGTCGGAGGCGATGCGCATGTAGCAGCGCAGCGGATCGAGCACGCGCACGCTGTGGCCGTGTTCGCGGGCGGCCTCCACCAGCCGGCGCGTCGAGTAGAGCTTGGTGTTGCGCGACAGGATCGCGAGCTTCATAGGAAAGGTCGGCTGGAAGTGAGGAAGATGGCGTCGCGCGATCGCGGTCGCGCGCCGGCTCAGCTGCGGGGTGCCCGGCGCCGCGCGCGTCCATGCAGGAACGAGCGTGCCGGATCGATCGTGAACACCTGCGCCACCGCGGTGCGGCCCAGCAACATCGGGAAACGCATGCCGCGACGATCCGACAGGTTTATTTCAATTTCGCGTTCGGCGCCGGCCAGACTCAGCACGGTACGGATGAACACGCGGCGGGTGCGATGGCCGCCGGAGTCGGTGACCTCGCGTTCGTCGAACACCGCGGCGGCGGCTTCGACCTCGCCCGCGCCGACCGCGCCGGGACTGAGGCGGAATCCGACCCAGGGCTCGCCGGCTTCGACATAACGCCAATGCGCGTCCACATGCAACGCCGAGCTGCGCGCGCCGGTGTCGATCTTGGCGCGGATGCCGGCGATGCCCAGCGACGGCAACACCGCCAGCTCGCGCCAACCCAGGACGATCTTGGATGACATCGCACCTCCGATGTGGCGATTGCGGTGGGCGTGGCTTCGACGCGGCTTGGACCGCGCCGCGCGGGCGCGGTTCATTCCAGGCCGTCGCCGTGGCGACAAAAAACGGCGACCTCGCGGCCGCCGTACGTATCGGATCGCAGCGGGCGCGGATCGACCCGGCCGGAGGCTGCGAAGCGATGCGCGACGGTCCGCTGCGGAACCGGGCGCGCAGTCTAACTCGCGGGCGGCGCGAGCGTCGATGCGTCCGCCGGCGCTGTGCGTATCCGGCGCGGAACAATGATTTTTTTACACCGCGAAACCGCGGGCATGCCGCGCGTTAAGGGTTCAGAATCGAGCCACGGTCTGCATGCGCGGCGGCGGCAACAGCACCAGCAGCGTGTCTTCACCGGCAGCGGCCATGCGCGGCAGCGGCGCAAGCAGGTTTTCGCCGAACCAGAACAGGCCTGCGTGCAACGCCAGCACGAAGACCGCGGCGGCGCCGCGTTCGGCGCGATCGCGCGCAAGGAGGTTGGATCGTCATACGGCGCTCGGTTCCGGGCGCGAGGTCGCGCTCCGGGAACGGATTCCTTGCCTCATCCCGCCTGTCCTTACTGAATGTTGGCGCGGCGAGTGTGCGCACAAATCCCGCCCTCTCGCGGCATCGGCCAGGTTAGCGCTTGGCTCGTGTTCAAGCGCGATTGCGCGCGATGGCCGATGACTAACGAAGGCATAACGGAAAGACCCGATCCATCCTCGTTGCAGTGGCATCTGGCAACGAGTCGCGAGCCAACCCGAGCCGCCGAAAAACCGAAGTAACGATCACCGTCGCGCATCGGCTCGAACCCACCGCGACCGCCGAAGCGTTACCGCGCGGCAAGCGCGCCCGTATCACTGCATGAGACGCCCATGGTAAAAATACGAGGTCGGCCCGGGCAGCATCTTCGCTGCCGGGCCATCGCACGGGAATGGCCATGACAGGTCTGAAAAAGAAACCTGCCGATGTCCGCCGTGCCCCAGCCGCGCGCAGGGGGCATCCGCAGGAGCCTCGGCTGATCCAGAACGAACGCGAACTCATCGCCCTGTGCCTGGCGCTGGCTGGGCGCGGCGCGTCGTTGTCGGCCGCCGAGCGCGCCGCCGCCAAGGGCATCGCGCCGATGGCGGACCGCAGCATGGTCGAGCGCGCGCGCAGCCTGATCGGGCAAGGCTCCGATCCGCTGGGCGGGGTCTTCCTGCGCCTGCGCTCGTCCGAAGTCCGCCGTCGCCTGGGCGCGGTCTACACCCCGGCGCCCATCGTCGAGTCGATGCTGAGCTGGTGCGCCGAGCAAGGCGCGCCCGAGCGCGTGATCGATCCGGGCGCGGGCTCGGGCCGCTACCTGAAGGCCGCCGCGCTGCGGTTTCCGCGAGCCCGGCTGATCGGCGTCGAACTCGACCCGGTCGCCGCGCTGATGCTGCGGGCCAACCTCACCGTGCACGGATGCATCGAGCGCGCGACCATCGTGGTGGACGACTTCCGCCAGGCCGCGCTGGAGCGGATCGACGGGCGCACGCTGTTCATCGGCAATCCTCCCTACGTTCGCCATCATGAAATCGGCGAGGCGTGGAAACACTGGTTTGCCGAATCGGCGCATTCCTACGGGCTGCGCGCGAGCAAACTGGCGGGGCTGCACATCCATTTCTTCCTGCGCGTGTTGCAGCTCGCGCAGCCGGACGACGTCGGTGCTTTCATCACCTCGGCCGAATGGCTGGACGTGAACTACGGCGCCACGCTGCGCCGGTTGCTGGCGGATCAACTCGGCGGCGTCGCCGTCCACGTACTGGACGCGCGCGCCATGCCGTTCGAGAACACCGCGACCACCGGCGCCATCACCTGTTTCAAGATCGGCCACCCCTCGCAAGGCTTGCGCGTGCGCGCGGTCGAGTCGATGGAGACGCTCAACGGCCTGAGCAAGGGCGAGGTCGTGCCGTGGGACAGCGTGCGCAAGGCGGCGCGCTGGTCGCCGTTGTTCAAGCCGGCGCGGGTCGTTCCGGAAGGCTATGTCGAACTGGGCGAGCTGTGCCGCGTGCATCGCGGCCAGGTGACCGGCAGCAACGATGTCTGGATCGCGGGCGAGCATGCCCGCCGTCTGCCCGGCAGCGTGCTGATCCCGACCATCACCCGCGCCCGCGATCTGCTGTCCGCCGGCGCGCGACTGGATAACGCGCAGCCGCTGCGTTGCGTGGTGGATCTTCCGGCCGACCTGGACGTGCTCGACGCCGAGGCCAGAAAAGCCGTCAAGCGCTTCCTGACCTGGGCGCGGCAGCAAGGCGCGGACCAGTCCTACATCGCCCGCCATCGCAAGGCCTGGTGGTCGGTCGGCCTGAAACAGCCCGCCCCGATCCTGTCCACCTACATGGCGCGGCGCGCGCCGGCCTTCGTGCGAAACCTGTGCGATGCGCGCCATATCAATATCGCCCACGGGCTTTACCCGCGCCAGGACATGCCGGCGGCGAAACTCGACGCGCTCGCGAGCTGGCTGCGCCACAACGTCATCACCGAAGACGGCCGCACCTATGCCGGCGGCCTGACGAAATTCGAGCCGAAAGAATTGGAGCGAGTGCTGGTTCCGAACCTGGACGCCCTGGGCGCATGACGGCAACGCCGCGGAAGTGGACGGCGTCCGAAATGGCGCAAGACGTCGAGGCCGCGGTCGCGGCCTTCCGATGGGCGCGGCTGGGCGAACCGCTGGCGCTGTGGAAAGCGACGTTTCGCGCAAGCCGGCGCGAAGTGCGCGCGGTCTTCCGCGAACTCGACCTGCGCGCGCCCAGGCGCATCCACTCCCGGCAAATCGCCCGGCTTTACCGCATGCAGCTCGGCGACGCCCTGCGCTACCTCGCCGCGCCGCCGATTTCCGCCGACGACTTGAAGGTGCTCGCCGACTCCACGCTGAGCGGCGCCGCGCTGCGCAGACCCTCGCAGGCGCGCAGCGTTCTGCGGACGATCCAGCAGACGCTCGACCCGTTCCGGTTTCAATGGGTGATTACCGCCCGACGCCCCAGCCCGGCCGAATGGAAAGCCGCGATCGTCGCCACCGCGTCGCTGCTGACTTACCAGCGCGTCGCCACCATCCGCCGCAACGCCGACAAAGACGACCAAGAGCGCGCGGTGAAGGCCTACCTTCGCGACGTACTCGGACTGCGCGAAGAACCGCCGCGAAAGATCGATACCATGCGCGACACGCCTGCGCCCGGATCGTTCTGCGGCGAATCGGAAGTGGACGGCCGCAAGGCCGACATCGTGGTGTCCCTGCACGACGGCCGCCTGCTTCTGATCGAGTGCAAGGTTTCCAACAGCGCCTTGAACAGCGTCAAGCGCCTGAACAACGATGCCGCCGCCAAGGCCGCGCACTGGATCAAAGCCTTCGGCGTATCGCAGGTCGTACCCGCGGCCATGCTGTCGGGCGTGTTCAAGACCCGGCACCTCGCCCATGCGCAGAACCAGCAGAGCCTTGCGCTGTTCTGGGCGCATCGGCTTGATGATCTGGGTGGGTTCGTTAACGCGACCAAGTAGCGCTTGGGATCATTGGCTATTCCGCGGCTGCGCTTGCGAGAGAGCGGCGGCGAAGCTGGCGGCCCATGCCCGCCGGCACCGAACGTCCCGCGCGATGAACAGGTGCGATCCGCATTGGGATCGACGCGCCCCAGGGCGCACCCGCGGCCCGGAAAAGCAAAAGGGACAAGGTGTTCAGCCTTGTCCCTGTCGAAAATTGGAGCGGGTGATGGGAATCGAACCCACGCTAGCAGCTTGGGAAGCTGCAGTTCTACCATTGAACTACACCCGCGTCGCCGAAAGTCTATGCGCCCGGGTACCGGCTTGGCAACGCGGCGTGCGCCGGCGCGTCATGGCGGCAACGCCGGCCGGTCGGTCGGCGACCACGGCGCCGCCATCGATCCGCACGCTGCCCGGCCCGCTGAAGGCTTGCCCGCGCGCACAAGCACGCCTGCGATCGACCGCGCGGCGTCAGCGCCGGCACGAAGGTGCATCGCTAGCCGGGGCGGATTGGATCCGGAGCAGGTTGCGTAGGCTCGACACTTTTGTGGGAGGGCCTTCAGGCCCGATGCTCTTCTTTCAGGTCGCAGTGATCGGAACGAAAAGCATCGGGCCTGAAGGCCCTCCCACAAAAACCTGCAGCACCGGGCCTGAAGGCCTTCCACAAGGCCGTCACATCGGGCCCGAAGTGAAGGTGCCCCACAAAAAAGACGCGGCGATCGCTCGCCGCGTCTTTCGTTTCATCCCAGCGCTAAACCTCGCGGCCGCGGCGAAACGCCATGGCCGCGACGGCTCAGAAGCCGCTGCCGATCTGCGCGAACACCGTGGTGTTGTTGCCCGCGCCCTGGCCGACGGTGACGCTGGCGCCCAGGTTGGCGTCGAGGCCGAACAGCTTGGTGCGCGCGCCCAGCAGCAAGGTGCCGTAGTCCTGGTCGAACTCGCGACCCTTGACCGCGTAGTAGCCCAGGCCCGGCACGGTCTGCAGGCGCGCGTAGGCGTTCTTCGGCGCGTCTTCGAACTCGCGGTCGATGGTCAGGCGCGCATACGGACGGAAGCCTTCGCTGTAGGCGTAGTTGACCTGCCAGCCGATGCTGCCGATCAGCGAATCGAAGCTCTGGTCCGGATAGGCCAGCGAGGTCGACAGCGTCGGTTCGCTTTCGGCGAAGCCGTCCACGTCGATGCGCTGCGACAAAATGCCGATCACCGGGCCGTGACGCAGGGTTTCGCCGAATTCCCAACCGGCGTTCAACGCGGCGGTGACGTTCTTGCCGTCGGCCGAGCCGTGATGCACGCGGGTCACCGCGCCCAGGTTGGCGTTGCGGTCGATGTCGAAGTCCAGCTTGGTGTAGCTCAGCTGGCCGTTGACCCAGGCGTGCTGGCCGTACCAGCCGATGAAGCCGCCGATGCTGGTGTCCTTCTGTTCGAACTCGCCGTTGCGCAGACCGAAGTCCTGCTTCTGCTGGCCGTAGCCGAGGAAGGCGCCGAACACCAGATTGCCGCGGGTCCAGTCCACGCCGCCGGTCAGCGCCGGGCCGGCGCCGTCGTACAGGTCGCCGTGGCCGTAACGCTGGAAGTCGCCGCGCACGTTGCCCCACCAGCGCATGCCCTCGCCGTCGGAACGCTCGCCGACGTGGTTGGCGACCTGGTCGGCGCGCGCGCGGCCAACGGTCGAAGCCGAGTTCGGCAGCACGGCGATGAAGCGCGGGCCTTCCAGCACCGACAAGGCGTAGTCGGCGAGGATGCGGTGCGACTTGCTCGAAGGATGCACGCCGTCGGCGAAGGCATAGGTGTCGGCGCCGCCCGGCACGGTGTTGGTCGGGCTGCAGGTCAGCGACGAACCGGTGATCTGCGGGTTGCAGGCCGTGCCGGTGACGTTGCCGATGCCGTAGGGATTCGGGTTGCTGGTGATTTCGCGCAGCAGGTTGAACGTGTCCAGCGGGATCACGCGCAGGCCGGCCGACGCGATGCCGCCGTACAGCGCGGTGTTGTACGTCGACGCCAGCTGCGTGCCGGCCGCCTGCTGGGCCGGGCCGCCGGCGCGGAACTGCGGGGTCACGCCCAGATCGGGAACCGTCGGCACCAGGATGTATTCGGCGCCGGCGTTGCGCAGCGCGCCGATCACGCCGATCTGCGCGGTGACCGCGTTGGTGATGGTGGACTGCGCCGGCGCGCCGGCGGCGACCGCGAACAGGTCGTTGGCGCCGCCCCACACGGTGTACAGCGCGTTGGGATCGGCACGGCCGCCGTTGGCGGCGAGGTAGTTGGCGGTCTGCGTGGCCAGCGACGGAATCGTGCCGAGCGCGCCGCTGGTGTTGGTGCCGGTGCGGGCGCCGCCGACGGCGTAGTTGGTGCCGCCCTGGTTGTCGCTGGTGGCGTTGGTGCCGTAGTAGTCGGCCAGCCATTCCGACCAGACCAGGCCCGGGTTAGTGGTGAAGCGGCCGATCAGCGCGCCGTTCGGGCCGACCGCCTGGATCAGCGCCGGGCGGAAGTGGCCCGAGTCGGTGAGGCTGTCGCCGATGAAGACGGTCTGCGAATAGGGATCGCCGGCGGCGAAGGCCGGAGCGGCGGCCAGCACGAGAGCGGCGGCCAGCGCGGTACGAACGGGTTTCATCATGAACTTCCCTGATTGAACTAACGGTGGCGGCGGGCCGACGGCTCCGGAACCGGAGCCAGCGACCGCCGAAAAGAGCGCCTTCCATCGACATACGCCGGCGGATGGCCGAATCGAAACACGCGCCCGGCGAGCAAGGCAAGGCGCAGCGCGGCAAAGCGGTGGCGTCGCGCGGGCCTCGCACCGGCTTTCGCGCCGGTTCCGGGGGCGGCCGCGGCGGACCGCGACCACGCGATTATCGCTGTCCCGGGACGGGGCCGCCGGGGCCAGACGTCACAGGTCTCGGGGTGTGGGCGCGGGATGGGCGGCTGTGTCCGGGTCGGCTCGCGAGCGCTGGCCGCATGGCGGCCCGCGAGCGACAATGGCCGCATGAATATCCTGCTCAATGGCGAACCGCGCTCGCTCGCGGCGCCGACCACTGTGATCGACCTGCTGCACGCCGAAGGCCTGCGCGAACGCCGCGTCGCGGTCGAGATCAACGGCGAGATCGTGCCGCGAGGCCGCCACGCGGACACGGCGCTGGCCGAAGGCGACAAGGTGGAGATCGTTCACGCGCTGGGCGGCGGCTAAGGCTTTCGCCGCCGAATGCCCGAAGTCTTTTGTAGGAGGGGCTTCAGCCCCGATGCTTTTGTGTGGGAGAAAGTTTCTGCCCCGAAGTCTTTCTCTCAGAGAGACTTCAGCCCCGAAATCTTTTGTAGGAGGGGCTTCAGCCCCGATGCTTTTGTGTGGGAGAAAGTTTCTGCCCCGAAGTCTTACTCTGAGAGACTTCAGCCCCGAAGTCTTTTGTGGGAGGGAGCTTTAGCCCCGATGCTTTTGTGTGGGAGAAAGCTTCTGCCTCGAAGTCTTTCTCTCAGAGAGACTTCAGCCCCGAAATCTTTTGTAGGAGGGAGCTTTAGCCCCGATGCTTTTCGCTCAGGTCGCGGCGATTTGTACCAAAAGCATCGGGGCTAAAGCTCCCTCCCACAAAAGCTGAAGCTGCGGCTCTGACAAGCAACGCCTCAGCGCCAGTTGAAATAAACCGGATTGCCGACCAACGCCAGACGCCCCTGCGCATCGCGCACATCCACCCGCAACCAATGCCGCGCGCCGTCGCTGCGCCAGCGGAAATCGAAGCTCTGCTCGGCCGATCCGATCGCCGGCTGAGCGATCAGCGCCGCCGCCACGCCATCGACGATCACCTCGACCTTGCCGCCGGCCACGCCACTCACCCGCAACCGCAGCCGCGCCTCCTCGCCGGACTTCAGCGCCAGATCGCCGCCCATCGCCACCTCGCGCGCGCCATGCGCGGCGCTCAGGCTCAAGGCGCGATCCTTGGTCCCGCGCGCATCGACGAACACCTCGCCCGCGCGCAACCCGTCGAGGATCGCCGCCATCGACAACTCGCGCGCCCGCACCACCGTGGTCGGGCGGCCGATGCGGCTGGCGCCGAAGGGTTCTTCGGCCTGGGTCGGCGCATCGTGATTGTCGCTGCCGCCGACACCGGTCAGGCGATGGCCGGCGTTGAGTTCGCGCTGCCAGAACGCGATGCCCGAGCCCGGCGTGTCGGCGTCGCCGCCGTTGACCGCTTCGACCATCTGCACGCGCGACAGGTCGGCGGCCGGCGTCGGCGTCCAACCGCAGCCCATGCAGCGCTCGTCGGAAGGACGGATCGGATGGTTGATCGATACCGGCGCGCCGCGCTGTTGCAGCGTGCTCAGCAGCGAATTCCAGTCCGGCACCGCGGCGCTGCCGACGCGGAAATCCACCGGCGCGTAGGTGCCGAACACGTTGGCGTGGCCCTGAAAAGTGGTGATCTCGATTCCCGGAATCAGCAGCAGACGATCGAAATACGGCTGCAGCTGACGCAAGTCGGCCAGATGCGAGACGGTGTTGTGCTCGGTGACGGCGATGAAGTCGAGGCCGGCGGCGCTGGCCGCCTGCGCGGTCAGGAACAGTGGACACGGCACTTTCACTCCGGCTTGCGAGACGCAGCTGCCGTCGCTGTGGCCGCTGTGCATGTGCAGATCGCCGCGATACCAGCCCGGGCCGGCGCGCAACGGCGGCGGCGCGAGCACGGCGGGAATCGCATCGGGCCGGTCGGCGCGGGTGAAGCGGATGCGCGCGCGATAGCTCGCCTGGGTGTCGGCGCGGATGTTCGGAATGCCCAGCAACACCTTCCACTCGCCCGCCGGCACCGCGCCGGCCGAGTACGAAGGCGTGACATCGGCGGCGCTGACGGTGAACACGCGCTTGTTGCCGCCGCTCCAGCCGCGAAACCCGTCGCGGCCGAGGAACGGCCCGGGGCCGATCAGGCCGAGGTCGATGGTGGTTTTGTCGGCGCGGTCGTAGTCGAACTCCACGGTGATGCGGGCGATGCCTTCGGGCACCTGGAACGGAAGTTCGCGGTAGGTTTTGTTGTCGCGGCCGGTGATGTGGCCTTCAAGCGTCAGGTCGGGCGCGGTGGTGCTTGCCGCGTTGATCGGCGTTGCAGTGGATGTGCGGGTGGTGTTGCCGTTTGCATGCGTCGCGAAGGGCGATGCGAGCGCCGCCAGCGTGGCGCAGGTGCAAATCAGGCGAAGGGCGAGGACTTTGGCGCGCGCGGCGATCCGCTCTTGTTCTCGCTTCGGCTTCGGCTCCCGCCACTGCCTTTGCTTGTCCCGCTTTTGCTCGTCATTCCCGCGAATGCGGGAATCCAGTGCCTTTCGTGCGAGAACGCTTGAAGTCGCTGGACTACCGCATTCGCGGGAATGACGGGCAAAGGCAAAGGCGTCGGACTTCATGTAGTTACCTCGCTAAAGCCCTGGCTCCCCGCCTTCGCGGGGATGACGGTCTGGGGGTGTCGGTAATGCCTTCGACAGCAAGCACCGCTCAATCGTGCTTCTCCGCCGCCTCGATCGCCCGCTGCCCGCACCGGTCCATCGCCCGCAGCGGATTGCACCGCACCACTTCGCTGCGCGGGAACGTCACCCGATAGCGGCTGAAGCGCAGGTCCGGCTTGAGGTAATCGGTGGAGATGTACTGCGCGCCGCTGGCGAACGCCGCTTCGCGCCGGCGCGAATCGTTGTGCCGCGCTTCGACCGTGTCGGCGTCGGCGCGCGTGCGCACCAGGAACCCGGCCTCGACCGCGCGGGCGATGCGCTCGCCCTGCGCGATCGGGTCGTTGAGGGTCAGGTACGCCGCATCGGCCGCGTTCTCGTCGCCGTTGACGAACATCGCCCGGCCTTCCAGCGAACGCCGCGCGCCGCGGTACAGGCCGACCTTGCGCGCGTCTTCGTCGAGCGCGAACACCATCTTGCCGCGGGCCTCACCTAGGCTCGGCCAACCGCCGGCGATCACCGCCTCGCGCAAGGTCTTCGCCTGCCCGCGCACCGTGTCCGGCACGATCAACTCGCCGGCCGCGAACACCGAACGGATCTCGGCGTCGAGCGCGTCGAAGGCCTTGCCGTCGAACGCCAGCGGCGCGGCCGCGCCCGGGCCGCTCTTGCCGTCCTTGGCGTTGATCAGGATCAGGATCGGCGCATGCTCGCGATGGTTCTGCGACCACGCGCGGATCTGCTGCAGGCACTGGACGAAGACCATGCACTGGCTGCGGAAGTCGATGTCGGCCAGATGCATGACCTTGAACCCGGGCTGCGCCATCTGCGCCGCCACCGGCGCCGGCCACGGTCCCGCCTCGCCGTAGCCGCGGCGCGAGGCGCCGGGCGGATGCGCGTAACGGCCGCCCTTCGGGTCGTAGTACACGTCCAGTTCCAGCACCCGCGCGCCGAGTTCGAGTTGCTGATGCAGCGGCTCGTGCGCGTAGTCGAGCGAATCCGCGCCGGCGGCGTCGCGGGCGCGGTGCGCGGCCAGTTCCTCGGCCGGGATCGCCATCTTGTAACTGTTGTGCGTGCCGATCGCCTGCACATCGTTGAGATGCAGATTGCGATCCATCCACGCCGCCGCGCAGTCCGGGCCGGACTGCGCGGCGTCGGGCGCATCGAGCTTGCACGCCGTATCGGCGGTCTGCGCAGCGGCCGCGCCGGCGGCGATCAGGCCGCAGGCCAACACGGTCGTGGACAACACCCTCGGCAAACCCGCACGTTTCATACCCGGACTCCGCAGCAAAGCAGGCAACGATACGCGCTCAGAACCGGTACATCAGCGCGGCGCGGAAGGCGCGGCCGAGCAAGGGCCGGGCGATGAAGGTGTTGCTGCCGGCGTCGGCGCTCTGCAGCTCGCCGGCGCGCGGATTGCCTTCGGTCAGGCCGCGCGAGTTGGTCAGGTTGTCGGCGTACAGGAACAGGGTCAGCCCCGGCACGAACTCGTAGCGCGCGCTGGCGTTGATGACGTGATACGACGGCAGCTTCACCGAGTTGGCGGTGTCCACGAAGCGCTCGCCCTGGTACTCGTAGGCGACCTGCAGGCGCAGGCGGTCGTCGAGCAGATTCAGGCCCGGCACCACGCGGAAACTGTTCTTCGGCACCCGGATCAACTGGTTATCGACGAAATCGCGCAGCACCGGCGCGCCGTTGACCAGCTCGGTGTAGCGCAGGCCCTTGTATTTGGGGTCCTGCACCGTCGCGGTGAGTTGCAGGTCGAACCAGCGCGTCGGCGTCCAATAGCCTTCCAGCTCCAGGCCGGTGGTCTTGGTGTCGGCGAAGCCCTGCTGCACGGTCGACGCGCCGTTGCCCAGGTTGAACACGTAGTTGCTGAAGCCGACGTTGTCGTACTTGGTGTAGAACAGCGTCGCGAACAGGTCGAAGCTTTCGTTGCTGAACTTGTAGCCGACTTCGCCCAGGTCCATGGTCTGGGTGATCGGGCGCGCGTTCGGATCGTTCAGGCAGGCCTGCAGCTTGGCCACGTCGCAATTCGAGAACTTGGTGATGTAGCTCGACAGGCTCGGCAGGCGGAACGCCGGGGTCCAGCGCGCGAACACGCCCTGATGCGGATCGAACTGCCAGTTGGCGCCGACGGTCCAGCCGATCTTGTCGAACTTCTCGTCGTAATCGACGAACACGCCCGAGCCGGTCAGGATCGCCGAGGTCGCCGGCGTGCCCAGATTCACCTGCTTGCGGATCTCGGTCCAACCTTGCGTGTGCACCTGCTCCCAGCGCGCGCCGGCGTCGATGCGCAGCTTGTCGGTCACCTGCCATTCGTCGGAGACGTACACCGCCTGCGTGGTGGAACGGCCGCTGGCGTTTTCCCACTCATAACCGTAGCGATACACACCGTTGTCGGCCAGCGTTTTCAACGGCTGTCCGGCGGCGTTCACCGCGACCAGATTCAACAGGCGCGCGTTGTCGCGCACATCGGTCAGCACGTTGGACGAATAGCGGTCGAAGTCCTGATCGAAACGGGCGAAGTAATAGCCGACGGTGATGTCGTGGCTCTGCCCGCCGAAATCGAAACGGCGCATCAGGCGCGTGTCGCTGATCAGCTCGCTGACCGGCATGGTCACCCCGCGCAGGCCGCCGATGGTCATCAGGCCGTTGCCGTTCTGGTTCGGCCCGAACACCTGATCGGGCGCATCGACGTAACGCAATTGCCCGCCGACCGCGCCGGGCACGGAGGCGATCAACTTCTTCACAGCGGCATCGGCGAAGAACTTGTCGCCGCTTTGCAAGGTCAGCGGGAACACGCCGTTGCGCTGGGTTTTCGTCTTGCTGTAACGCAGCGCCTGGGCGAGTTTGAAGCCGCCGCCGAATTCGTAATCGAACTTGACGCTGTACTGGTCGCGCTTCACTTGCGTACCGAGCGCGTTGTCGAAGTCGTACAGGCCGCCGTCGCCCTGAATCATCGGCACGCGCCGGGTTTCCGGGCCGGCCAGGGTGCCGTGGTTGTCGTCGAAGCCGGGCACGCCGCGGATCTTGCCGTCGGCGTAGGTGCGCATCGGTACGCCCAGGTACAGGGCGACGCGATCGTCCACGCGCTTGTAGTCGAAGCTCAGGTTGCCGTGCTCGAACGCGCGCGACAGATTGATCCGGTACTGGCCGCCGTCGTTGGCTGGATAGCCCGGATTGCGGATGCCGTCGTCGCTGCGATAGAAGCCGCCCAGGCCCAGCTTCCAGCCGCCGCCGATCGGCGTGCCGAAGAACAGGTCGTAGCGGGCCAGGCCGTAATCGCCCCAGGTGATCTTGGCCGCGCCCTCGGCGCTGTCGCCGACCACGCGCGGGATGAAGTTGATCGCGCCGGCCGGCGCGTTGGAATAGAACACCGAGGCCGGGCCGCCGCGCACCACTTCGATGCGTTCGATGGTTTCGTCCAGGCGGAAGGCCTGGTCGCCGTTGAGAAAACCCAGCGCCGGATCGTGCTGCACCGGGATGCCGTCTTCGAGCAGGGTCACCGAACCGAACCCGTCCACCGGGATGCCGCGCGCGCGGATGTTGCCGCTGGCCTCGCCGCCGGTGGCCTCGACCCAGAAGCCGGGCACCGACTTCAGGGCCTCGGTGACCGAGGTCGGCGCCTGCATGCGCAGACGGTCTTCGTCGATGGCGGTGATCGAGTAGCTGGTCTCGGCCTTGCTGCGCTGGCGGGTACCGGAGCGACCGGTTACGACGACTTTGTCGAGATCAACCGCACGGCCTGCTGTCGCGGCTTCAGACGCCATCGCGGACGCTGCGGAGGGGTCGCCAGCGGCGACGGGAGCGGCAGAAGCGTTCTGCCCGGTCTGGGCGGCGGCGGCGGCGGGCGTGGCGTCCTGGGCGTGGGCCTGGGCGGCGGCGAGCAGGCTGGCGGCCAGGGCGATACGGATCGCCTGGCTGAGCGGGCGGTAGGAAGAGGGCATGGCGTCGGCATTCGGAAGGAAAGGGGCGCTGCCGTCGGTTCCGTCCGAAGCCGTGCATGGCGCCCGGCAGCCGATTCGAATCCTGAACGTTGCCGCTTAAAGATTCGTGACAGCGGCCGAAGAATCGCGATCTGGATGCAACGGGCCCTGCTTGCTTCCACGCCCGGGTCGCGGTTCGAACGGCTGCGGCGTCGTGAATCCGCCGGCCGGCGGCCGCCCGCCCGCCCGATCGCCGCCCGCGCCCCGAATCGCCGCGAACGGCACCCGCGCGGCCCGACATGTTCAGTACCGATCGGCCATAATTGCGCGATGACTGATACCGCCTTTTCCGACCCGCTGGTCATCGCCGGCACGACCTATCGCTCCCGCCTGTTGACCGGCACCGGCAAGTTCAAGGACTTGGCCGAAACCCGCCTGGCCACCGAGGCCGCCGGGGCGCAAATCGTCACCGTGGCGATCCGCCGCACCAACATCGGCCAGAACCCGGGCGAGCCCAACCTGCTCGACGTGCTGCCGCCGGACCGCTACACCCTCCTGCCCAACACCGCCGGCTGCTACACCGCCGACGACGCGGTGCGCACCTGCCGCCTGGCGCGCGAGCTGCTCGACGGCCACAAGCTGGTCAAGCTGGAAGTGCTGGGCGACCAGCGCACCCTGTTCCCCGACGTGGTCCAGACCCTGGCCGCGGCCGAAATCCTGGTCAAGGACGGCTTCGACGTGATGGTCTACACCTCCGACGACCCGATCCTGGCCAAGCGCCTGGAAGAAATCGGCTGCGTCGCGGTGATGCCGCTGGCCGCGCCGATCGGCTCGGGCCTGGGCGTGCAGAACAAGTACAACCTGCTGGAAATCATCGAAAACGCCAAGGTGCCGATCCTGGTCGATGCCGGCGTCGGCACCGCCTCGGACGCGGCGATCGCGATGGAGCTGGGCTGCGACGGCGTGCTGATGAACACCGCCATCGCCGGCGCGCACGATCCGATCCTGATGGCGCACGCGATGAAGCTGGCGATCGAAGCCGGCCGCGCCGCGTTCAAGGCCGGGCGCATTCCGCGCAAGCGCTACGCCAGCGCGTCCTCGCCCGTGGACGGGTTGATCGGCTGACATGACCGATCCGTTCGCCAGCGACGGCGCCAAGGCCCCGCCCAAGCCGTTCACCGTCGAGGAAGG
Organism: Lysobacter sp. ISL-50; assembly: GCF_018612875.1. Taxonomy (GTDB): domain Bacteria; phylum Pseudomonadota; class Gammaproteobacteria; order Xanthomonadales; family Xanthomonadaceae; genus Lysobacter. The sequence continues at coordinate 111,819 of NZ_JAGGRI010000035.1, forward strand.
CCGCCGCCAGGTGCGCAGCTTCGTGCTGCGCCAGGGCCGCTTCACCCCGGCCCAGCAACGCGCGTTCGACGAACTGTGGCCGCGCTTCGGCATCGACTACCAAGGCAGCGCGCGCGATTACGACGCGGTCTTCGGCCGCGACGCCAAGCGCGTGCTCGAAATCGGCTTCGGCAACGGCGAGGCCTTGCGCTTCGCCGCCCAGCACGACAAAGACCGCGACCTGATCGGCATCGAAGTCCACGCCCCCGGCGTCGGCCGCCTGCTCAACGCGCTGGCCGAGGACGGCAGCGACCACGTGCGGCTGTACCACCACGACGCGGTGGAGGTGCTCAACAACGAAGTCGCCGACGGTTCGCTGGACGAGGTCCGGATCTACTTCCCCGACCCGTGGCACAAGAAGCGCCATAACAAGCGCCGCCTGGTCCAGCCCGCGTTCGCCGATCTGCTGGTGCGCAAGCTCGCGCGAAACGGTCGCTTGCACCTGGCCACCGATTGGCAGGACTATGCCGAACAGATGTGGGACGTCCTGGACGCAACCGGGGGGCTCGCCAACCGCGCCGGTCCGCGCGGCAGCGTGCCGCGTCCAGATTGGCGCCCACAGACCCATTTCGAGACCCGCGGCCAGAAGCTCGGCCACGGCGTGTGGGATTTGCTGTACGACAAGAACCGGGAATAGGGAATCGGGAGTCGGGAATCGGATGCTAGCTACCGAACATTCGCGACAACTTGTCGGCGCCGAACCCGGTAGCGACGCGGCGCCCTGCTCTTGCCGTTCCGATTCCCGATTCCCCATTCCCGATTACCGACCGTAAATGGACACCGCCCTCGCGCTGACCACCGACATGAAGCTCGTTCTCGGGCTGGTGGTGTTCACGATGGCGATGTTCCTGTTCGAGCGCATCCGCGCCGACGTCGTCGCCCTGGTGGTGCTGGTGCTGCTCGGCCTGTCGGGCCTGGTCGAACCCGACGAACTGTTCAACGGCTTCTCCGGCAACGCGGTCATCAGCATCATCGCGACGATGATCCTCGGCGCCGGCCTGGACCGCACCGGCGCGCTCAACCGCCTGGCCGCCTGGCTGCTGCGGCGCGCGCACGGCATCGAGCAACGATTGCTGCTGCTGACCACCGCGGTGGCCGGGCTCAATTCCTCCTTCATGCAGAACCCGTCGGTGATGGCGCTGTACATGCCGGTCGCCGCGCGCCTGTCCTCGCGCACCGGCCTGTCGCTGCCGCGCCTGCTGCTGCCGATCGCCGCGGCCATCGTCATGGGCGGCGCGCTGACCATGGTCGGCAACTCGCCGCTGATCCTGCTCAACGACTTGCTGCTCAACGCCAACAGCAATCTGCCCTCGGGCGCGGCGACCATCGAGCCGTTGAAGATGTTCGCGCCGCTGCCGATCGGCGTGGCCCTGCTCGCCGCGTCGCTGGCGTATTTCCATTTCTTCGGCGACAAGCTGCTCAAGGACGACTCCGACAAGGGCGCCACGCCGGCGCGCACGCAGAGCTATTTCGCCAAGGCCTACGGCATCGACGGCGACGTGTACGAGTTGACCGTGACCGCCGACAGCCCGCTGGTCGGCATGTCGCTGGGCGAGGCCGAAACGCTGCGCGGCGCACCGCTGCTGTTGGCGCTCAAGAGCGACAACGACTCGCGCCTGGCGCCGCCGGCCGACACCCGCATCTGGGTCGGCAGCGTGCTCGGCGCGATGGGGCCGAAGCAGCAGGTGTCGGACTTCGCCCAGAACCATTTCCTGCGCCTGTCCTCGCGGCTGCGCAATTTCGCCGACCTGTTCAATCCCAGCCGCGCCGGCATTTCCGAAGCGGTGGTGCCGGCGACCTCGGGCTACATCGGCAAGACCGCCGGCGACCTGCACCTGCGCAAGCAATCGGGCCTGAGCCTGCTGGCGATCAACCGCGACAAGAGCGTGCTGCGCGAGAACGTGCGCAGCGTTCCGATGCGCGCCGGCGACATGCTGGTGTTCCACAGCATCTGGACCGATCTGGCCAGCGCCGCGGCGAGCAAGGACCTGGTCGTGGTCACCGACTATCCCAAGGGCGAGCAGCGCCCGCACAAGCTCAAGATCGCGCTGACCATCTTCGCCGTGGCGATGCTGCTGGCGCTGTCCTCGCGCCTGCCGGTGTCGATCGCGCTGATGACCGGCGTCGCCGGCATGCTGATCGCCGGGGTGATCAACATCGACGAAGCCTATTCGGCGATCAACTGGAAGACCGTGTTCCTGATGGCCTGCCTGATTCCGCTGGGCTGGGCGATGGATTCCAGCGGCGCGGCGGCGTGGATCGCCGGCCACACCATCGAGCGGCTGCCGCGCGGGACGCCGGTGTGGCTGCTGGAAATATTCGTGGGGCTGCTGACCACGGCGTTTTCCCTGGTGATCAGCCACGTCGGCGCGACCATCGTGGTGGTGCCGCTGGCGGTCAATCTGGCGCTGGCGGCCGGCGGCAATCCGACCGCGTTCGCGCTGATCGTGGCCTTGTCGGCGTCGAACAATTTCATGACCGCGTCGAACCCGGTGATCTCGATGATCACCGGGCCCGCCGGCTACAGCGGCAAGGAGCTGTGGAGGATCGGCGGGCCGTTGTCGTTGATCTATACGGTGGTGACGGTGTTGATGGTCAACATTCTGTTTTGGGGCAAGTAATGTCGCAGAAGAAACACCCGCGACGCCTCCCGCAGAAATAGCAATTCCGTCCGCGCTTTGCTCACCCCATCAAGTAAGTCAGATGCGCAAAGCCAGCACGCACCCGCCCCACCCCGCCCGATCGCGTCACCCCAGCCAAACCGCCCCATCGCGCACACTCACCGCGATCGCGCGCAGCGATTCGCCGCGGCACGGCCCGGCGACGCATTCGCCGCCGCTCAGCTCGAAACTGGCGCCGTGCGCCGCGCACACCAGCAGCCCGTCCTTGCTCTTGAGAAACTGGCCCGGGGCCCAATCTAATCGGCGTCCGGCGTGCGGGCAGATGTTGAGCCAGGCGCGCACGGCGTCGCCGTCGCGGTAAAGCAACAGCGATTCGGCGTCGCCGTCGATGGTCGCTTCGACCTCGGCGAAGGCGCCGTCGGCCAGGCGTTGCAGCTCGATCAAGGCATGACCGCCCGCTTCGCCGCCGCCCGGATGATTTAACGAAGTTCTCACACCCTCGCTCATGCCTGGAACGATACTCATGTGTCCGGCTCAGGCCCTATTGTCTCACGACACCTGAAATGTTTGCTCAGACCTTCCGATTTGCCGATCACCGACCGCAATGGAATGCGTTCCAGTCGCGCGTGCGCAACGCTTTCGAGCCGCGCAAGCCGCGCCACCGCCTCCTGCGTTTCGTGCTCGGCCTGGTCGGGCTGGGACTGCTGGTGTTGCTGGTGTTCTTCAGCGTCGTCATCGGCGCGGCGATGATCGCTGTCGGCCTGGCGTACAAGCTGTGGCAGCGCCGCGGCAAGCCGATGGCCGCGCGCGCCAAGCATCGCCCCGACGTGGTCGAAGGCGAGTTCAACGTCGTCGATGCGACGACGATCGAACACCGCTCGACCTCGGCGCGCTGACCGCATGGGCGACGTGATCGAGGCCGCGCCGGCCACCCGCATTCCGGTTCGCGGCCAAGGCATCGCCGCGGACGCCACGTTCCCCGTGCATCGCGTCTATTGCGTCGGCCGCAACTTCGCCGAGCACGCGCGCGAGATGGGCGCGGCGGTGCCTACCTCGAACGCCGACCGTGGGCGGCCGGTGTTCTTCCTCAAACCAACCGATGCGATAGAGCTGGGCGAAGCGATTCCCTATCCACCGGGGACGACCGAACTGCATCATGAGGTCGAACTCGTCGTCGCCATCGGCCGCGACGCGCCAGCCGGCGAGCTGCCGGTCGAGGCCGCCTCCGCGCTGATCTACGGCTACGCCGTCGGCCTGGACCTGACCCGCCGCGACCTGCAGGCGCAGGCCAAGGCCAAGGGCCTGCCCTGGGACACCGGCAAGGCGTTCGATCACGCCGCGCCGATCAGCGCGATCGTGCCGGCCGCCGACGTCGGCCCGCTGGATTCGCGCGCGCTCAGCCTCGAGGTCAACGGCGAAGTGCGCCAGCGCGGCTCGCTCGACGATCTGGTCTGGAACGTGCCCGAAATCCTGCACGAACTCTCGCGCCTGTACGCGCTGCGCGCCGGCGACCTGGTCTACATGGGCACGCCCTCCGGGGTCGGTCCCCTGCAGCCCGGCGACCGCTACCGCGCCGTGCTCGAAGGCGTGGCCGAACTGCACGGACACATCACTTAGGCCTCGGTATAGTCCGGCCCCGGCGCTTTGCAACCGCGCCCAAGCCCGGTCCGGTACCGGTCGTCGATAACCAGGGAGAGCATGCGATGGGCATGATCAGCGAGTTCAAAGAGTTCATTGCGCGCGGCAACGTGGTCGATCTGGCCGTGGGCGTGGTCATCGGCGCGGCGTTCGGCAAGATCGTCACCGCGATGGTCGATGGCATCGTCATGCCGGTGATCGGTTACCTGTCCGGCGGCGTCAGCGTCACCGACTGGAAGTACGTGCTCAAGCCTTCGCAGCTGGACGCGGCGGGCAAGGAAGTCGCGGCCGAAGTCGCGGTCAAGTACGGCATGTTCCTGCAGACCGCGATCGATTTCGTCCTCATCGCCTTCGTGATCTTCATCGTCCTCAAGGGCTACAACAAGCTGCGCAAGCCGGCCGACGCCGCGCCCGCCGCGACGCCGGAAGACGTGCTGCTGCTGCGCGAGATTCGCGATTCGCTGAAGAAGTAAGCCCGGCGCTTGCCGGTATCCCGGAACGGCCGCCTCGCGCGGCCGTTCTGCTTTTTGTGGGTGGACTTTTGTGGGAGGCCTTTTGTGGAAGGGGCTTTTTTTGTGGGAGGAGGCCTTTTTGTGGGAGGGGCTTCAGCCCCGATGCTTTCCGGTCAGATAGCCGCGAACTGAAAGAAAAGCATCGGGGCTGAAGCCCCTCCCACAAAAGATTCCGAAACAACAGGAACGGCAAAGCCGCGCGCCCACCGCCTCAAGCCCCGCGATAGTCAGCGACAAAAAACACTCAAGGCCGATGTGACTTTTCTCAGGTAGCGGCCCGCGCGCGGGTTGCTAAGCTCGCCGCTTCGCTTTCGCCGCCGACCTCCCGCGCGGCGGGCTCGCTTGAGGAGATGGGGAATGCGCGCACGGTTATGGGCAGCGATGGCTGCCGTGTTGTTCACCGGTTCGATCACGGCCGCGGCCGCCACGCGCGAAACCCGCATACCCGACGCATCGATCCAGGCCGCGGCCGAGTTGCGCGAACGCGCGCTCGACAGCGACCTGGGCTACAAGATCGTCGAGTCGCTGACCACCGAAGTCGGCCCGCGCCTGGCCGGCAGCGAAGCCGATGCGCGCGCGGTGGCCTGGGCGGAAGCGAAATTCCGCAGCCTGGGCTTCGACAAAGTCTGGCTGGAACCGGTGACCTTCCCGAAATGGGAACGCCGCAGCGAGCACGCCGCGGTGATCGGCGCGCACGCGCAGCCGTTGACGCTGACCGCGCTGGGCGGCAGCCCGGGCGGCACGGTCGAGGGCGAGGTCGCGCGCTTCAAGGATCTGGCCGCGCTGGAAGCCGCGCCGGCCGGTTCGCTCGCGGGCAAGATCGCCTTCATCGATTTCGCCATGCCGCGCGCCAAAGACGGCGCCGGTTACGGCCCGGGCGGCCGCATCCGCAGCCGCGGCCCGTCGGCGGCGATCCGCGCCGGCGCCGCCGGTTATCTGATGCGTTCGGCCGGTACCGACTCGCACCGCATGCCGCACACCGGCATCACCCGCTTCGACGACGGCCTCACGCCGATCCCGTCCGCCGCCTTGTCCGCGCCCGATGCCGAGCAACTCTCGCGCCTGGTCGCGCTGGGCGCGCCGATCCGCGTGCGCTTGGCGCTGGATTGCGGTTGGGACGGCCAGGCGAGTTCGCACAACGTCATCGGCGAGATCCGCGGCAAGAGCAAGCCGGACGAAGTGGTGGTGATCGGCGGCCATCTGGATTCGTGGGACCTGGGCACCGGCGCGATCGACGACGGCGCCGGCGTGGGCCTGACCATGGCCGCGGCCAAGCTGATCGGCCAGAGCAAGCTGCGCCCGGCGCGGACCATCCGCGTCGTCGCCTTCGCCAATGAAGAACAGGGTCTGTACGGCGGCAAGGCCTACGCGGCCAAGCACCTGCCGGACGTCAAGAAGCATCAGATCGGCGCCGAGAGCGATTTCGGCGCGGGCCGCATCTACGCGTATTCGAGTTCGGCCCCGGACTACGCCAAGGCCGCCGACGCGCAGATCGCGCAGGCGCTGGCGCCGCTGGGCATCGAGCACACGCCGGGCAAGGGCGGCCCGGGCCCGGACATCGGCCCGTCCGCGGCCGGCGGCATGGCCTGGGCGCGGCTGGCGCAGGACGGCACGGACTACTTCGACTACCACCACACGCCCGACGACACGCTCGACAAGATCGATCCGAAGGCGCTGGCGCAGAACGTCGCCGCGTACGCGGTGTTCGCCTATCTGGCCGCGTCGGCCGACGGCGATTTCGGCAGCGAAGCCAAGAAGGTCACGCCGCCGGACGAATGATCGCGGCGTGATGTACAGCGGCTGATAGGGCCGCCCTTTTCCGGGCATGGGAAAGGGCGGTTTTTTTTTGGCTTTTGTGTTGGGTCGCGGCATTGGAGCGGAGGGCGTCGGGCCTGAAGGCCTCCCACAAGAATCGGGCCTGAAGGGCCCTCCCACAGGAGCCGCATCGCATAGATCGCGATGGGTGGCGCGCGGCGCCCGGTTTCGCCGGCGAATTGCGTTGTATCGGCAACGCAGGGCGCAAACCCGCCGCGCTTTCATTCCTTCGCACAGGACACCGCCCATGGATCAGGCCGCCTCCCCTTCCGGTATCAACACGCAGATCACCGACGCAGTCACCCAGCGCAACGTCAAAGTCATCGGCGAAGCGCCGGCGCAAGCGGTAGCGACGATCTACACGGCGCTGGCCCACGCCATCTCGATCCTGTTCCAGAACGCCGTCGCCGCTCAGCAACAGGCACAGCAACTGGCGACGGCCTCGCTCGCCGAAGGCGTCGCCCGGCTCTACGCCCACTCATCCGCCGCCGGCGACGGCGCGCAACGCCCGGAGACGAACATGAGCCAAGGCAACGAAGAACCGCGCGCGCTCGCGGCCGGCCTCAATAACGTGGCCGAAGCGCCGACGATCGCGTCGAGGGCCGCTGCCCAACCCGACGATTCGCAACCCCAGCCCGACGCCGATCCGGCCACGCTGGTGGAACGGCTGCGGGCCGAGATCGAAGCCGAACGCGACCGCCACCCGGTGTATTCCGGCATCAGTCAACAGGTCGAACAGGCGATCAAGCTGAGCAATCAGCAAGTGCTCGGCTCAGCCGGCGAAGTCGCCTACGCCCAGCGCGCCTGCACCGAGGCCTTCGTCGCCGGCCTGCGCCAGGTGTCCGACGCCCAGCATCGCCAACGCATGCAGTTGCAGCAGGCGGCGGCGACCGCGGTGTGTCTGGAGGCGATGTTGAAATCGCCCGAGCATGCCGGCGATTACGCCGAACTGCTGCAGATCATCAAGCACCTGGTTTGACGAACGCGCGCGGCCGTCAGCGCCGCGCGTTCCAGGCCGCCAGCAGCACCGCGGTCGCGGCGGCGACGTTGAGGCTTTCGACCTTGCCGCTGCCGGGAATCGACACACGCAGATCGCAGGCGGCGGCGAGTTCGCGGTCCATGCCCGCGCCTTCGGCGCCGAGCACGTAGATCAACCGTTGCGGCAGCGTCGCGGCGAATACGTCTTCGCCGCCGCTGACCACGGTCGCGGCCAGCACGAAGCCGGCGCCGCGCAACTGCGCCAGGGCGTTGTCGGTGCGGCCCATGCGCACCATCGGCACCGCCTCGGCGCCGCCTTCGGCGACCCGCGCGGCCGCGCCGGACACGCTCAGCTGCGCGTCCTTCGGCAACAGCACCGCGCCCACGCCGAAGTGCGCCGACGAACGCAGGATCGCGCCGAGGTTATGCGGATTGCCGACGCCGTCGAGCCAGATCGCCAGTTGCGGGCCCGAGCCCAGATCGCGCAGCCATTCCGACAACGACACCGGTTCTTCGCGCAGCACGTCGGCGACCACGCCTTCGTGATGGCCGCTGGCGGCGAGCTTGTCCAGATCCTGCGACTCGACCACGCGATAACCGACCCGGTTGGCCACGCACCACGACAGCAGCGGTTGCAGCTGCGGAATGCGCGGTGCGTCCAGGTACAGCTTGCGGATCGCCTCGGGACGGCGCGCGAACACCGCGCGGATGGCGTTGATGCCGTACAAGCGCAGTTCCGCGTCGCGGCGCGCGCGCGACGGCGAGGGCGAATCGAATCCGTCCTCGCCCAGGGGCAAGGCGAATTCGTCGTCGCGTTCGCGATAGGCGCGCTCGGCGCGCGGCGGGCGGTCGTGATGGCTGCGTTCGCGCGTATCGCGCACGTCGTCGCCGTGGCGATGACGCTGCTCGCGGCGCTCGGAGCGATCGTGCGGATGGGCGTGACCGCCGTGATGCGGTGGCGCGTCCGCGGCGGCGGGCGTGGCCTCGCGAGTGCGAGGCCCGCTGTTGCGATACGGGCCGCCGGCCGCGGGCGCTGCGCCGCGCTCGCCCGGACGGCCGTCGCGCCCACCCGGCGC